>NZ_LZSX01000001.1 GCF_001665835.1 Mycobacterium colombiense
CCAACGAACCGAACGCTACGACCCACAGCACTCGCAGCGTGCGGGACGGCGGAAGCTTGGCGGTAATTGGTTCCGCAATCGACTGTCGTGTGACCTCGGACGTAGTAGTCACGGGCGGACCCCCTCGGGTTGAGTAACTCGCGTTTCTCTAACGATAATCGTCGTTACCCGGGCACGCTAACATGGCGTGTCCAGACACGACAAGCACCCGCAACGAAAGGAGGCAGGCCCCATGGACCGGCCGCTACCTGGTGCACCCATCGCCCGCCTCGACGATGCACGACGCGCGATGTACCACGAACAGATCCTCGCTTCCGCCGAGTATGAGTTCGCGCGAACCGGGTTCAACGAAGCAAAGGTGAGCGCCATCGCGAAGACGGCGGGGGTTTCGTTGGCAACGGTCTACAAGCACTTCACGGGCAAGGACCAACTGTGGGATGCGCTCAATGCCCTTCGAATGACCGAGTTCGTCGACGCCGTCCTGACCCGCACCGCGACCATCGACTCACCGCTGGAGAAGATTCTCATGGGTGCGCGCGCTGAGGTCGAGTTCTTTGCCGCCCATCCTCACTTCTTGGCACTGCATCTTCACGAAGCACTGAGCTGGGGTACCGCGTCGGCCTTGATCGATGCCGGCCGCGGCGGACAGCGCGAGGCTTGGCGCACCGGCATGGAGATGATCAGCCACGCAGCGGAGGCGGCTATCGACGCCGGAGAGATTAGCGCATTGCGTCCGGCAGTTGTTGCCTCGCTGGTGATTTCCGCCCTGCAAATCTGGCTCACCGA
>NZ_LZSX01000002.1 GCF_001665835.1 Mycobacterium colombiense
CTCCACCTACCTGCCCGGAGAACCCATTGGCGCGGACTACTACGCGCAGTTCGCCGGATCCGACGACCTGGCCGCCAGCCAGAGCCCGGGCTCATCGGTGGGTGCGAAGTCACGCAGGGTATAGGTCCACTCCTCGAGACTGCGGGTATCGGAGAGGTATTCGAACAGCTCGTCGGGCGGACAGTCGACGTAATCGTTGACCGTGCAGTACTGGCCGAAGACCTCGTCGTGCGGATACACCGACCGCATCTTCGCCATGAACATCGGGGCGGTCTGCTCCAGGGGCGAGGTCTCGATACGGACCACTCCCTCGATCGGCTCGGTGGTGCCGGTGTGAACGTGAATGTCGTCAAGCGCTGGCAGTGACATCGGTTTTCTTCCCCTCGTGGGTTGTTGTGCTGTGCTGAGCAGCGTGATTGGCGGGCTGTCGGTTCAGAAAGGCTGCGAACGGCGGGATTTCGTCGGCGGAGCACTCGATGCTGACCACCGACGGACCGTCTGTCGCCATCGCCCATTCCAGTGCGGCCGGCAACGTGTCGATGTCGGCGATGTCGAGCGACGAAAGCCCGGGAAACATCACTGCCAGCCCGGCCCCCAGCTTGCTGGGGCCAAACCGGTTGTAGCTGTACAGGTCGTCGTAGAACAGCTGCTCGCGGGTCACACACATGGCGTGGGCATTGTTGTTGAACAAGACGAACGTCACTGGCAGCCGATACTGCACCGCGGTGTGCACCTCCATGCCGTGCATGAAGAACGCGCCGTCTCCGGCGATGACCACGGTGCGGCTGCTGGGCCCCTTACCGAGCGCCCGGCCGAAGGCCATCCCGATTCCTGCACCGAAGCTGTAACCCATGCCACCCATGCCGAGCGCGACAGCGAACCGCCCGCCACGCCGGACAGGCAGGTGGTGGATGGCCGCTGCACCGGTGTTGCCGGCGTCGACGACGATGTCGACACCGGCGGGCAGCACCCGATCGAGCACCGCCATCGCATTGCGGTAGCGCACGCCCGGACCGTGGAAGGCCGGTGGACTGAGTTCGGTGTCTGCCACGAAGTCGGGCACCCGCAAGCCCTTTGGCCGCCCCCGCCCGGACAGCTCCGTGGTGAGCATTCGCAACGACGTCCGCAGGTCGTCGGTGTGCACGTGGGTGCATGCGAAATACGGCGGCGCGGAACCGATCGAGATCGTGCGCACCGCGGCGAGCGCGTTGTCGAGGCCGGTGCGGGCGGTCACCGACAGGCGCGTACCGATCACCAAGCACAACGTGCTGCCCCCGACCGCCTCAGCCACACCGGGGTGGCCCATCACACCCGTCACGCCCAGCGCCGACGACGCACCCGAACCAGGTGTGCCGGCAACATCTTTGGCGTCGGGCACACATGCCACTCGTGCGCGCAGCATGGCCCGGAAATTCTCCAGCTCGGCTCGGGCATCGTCTCGGGCCACCTGCTCACCGGCGATTATCGTGACCGGTCCTTTGGCGGCGCGCAGCGCGCGCACTATGGGATGTAAGGCGCCGATCCCGGGTGCCGACGACCTGATGGCCCTTTGCGCATGTCCGTCGTATCCGTTGACCGTGACAACCATCTGCTGAATATCCTTGGGCAACAATAAAACCGCGGGCCCTCCGGCAAGGGCCGCCGCGATGGCATCGGGCAGCGCCGTAAGGATGTCAGAGGGCTTCAACACGCGTCGGCAGAAGACCGACACCGCAGAGAACAGCGCCTCGGCATTCAGCGAACCATTGCGGCCACTGGTGTCCTGAAAACTTCCTCGTCCATCCATTGTGGTCGCGGGCTGACCGACCAACGCCAACACGGGCACCCGGCTGGCCAGTGATTCTCCAAGGCCGGGAATGAGATTCAGCGCACCCCCGCCGGCGGTCGCGGCTACCACCCCCAACCCGGCGCCGCTGCGACTGTACCCGTCGGCCATCGTGGCCGCGGAGAACTCGTGCTTGGCCAACACCGCGGTGATGCCCGAACAGAAGTGCGCCGCATCGTAAAGGTCTTCGACGTTGGCGCCGTCGACACCGAATATGTAATCGCTATCTGTTCTCGCGAGGTGCTCGACGATATGGTCGACCACCCGGTGTTGCCTGGACATCCGCCCACCTAACTTGTGACGATGCCAGGAACACGAGGTGTGGGTGACTTCAGTTCAACAACATGCGAAATTTGACGTGAAACGCTCCGGGAGCACCTGGCCGTTGCCACGAAAAATGCTTGCCCAATGGTGATTTGATCAACACGGGCTGATGGCGTCGGCGGCACGTATCCGCGGGCCCCTCAAACGCGGCCCATCCAGCTGTGGAATCGACCATCCGGGTCGTAGACCGACCGCACCTTGTCCAGGCGTGCCATGTTCGACTCGGTGATGAATCGCGCCGGACGCCGGCACAGGTTCTCGTCGGCGAGCGAGATTCCGGTCGCCAAGTGCGACATCGCCGCCATGTTGCACGCGGCCCAGTCGCGGTACCGTTCGTCGTCGGCCGGATCTTGCCAGATGGTGTAGAGCGCCATATAGACCTCGTCTTCCAAGCCGTACACCAGCTCGGCGCGCTCCGGGGACGTCTTCCAGCCCGTGAAAATGAAGTGCGAGGGGTGCGGCGGCATGGTCTCGATGATTTTGCGGATGCCCGGAAGCAGTTCTTCGGCGGAAGCCGACGTGAACATGCTGTCGGCGATATAGCGGTGGCCCTTCGGATAACTGGTCATCACCGCGGTGTACCAATTGGCAAGGGTCGTCGGCGCATAAGCGAGGTTGACGATCGCCTTGTCGAGAACCGGGCAGCTGCTCAGTGGGGCAAGGGCTTTGATTGCCTCGTCTTCTGAATCGGCGAAGACTGGCGAGGCAATGGTGATGCCAGGCTGGTTGAGCCCGGCACCGGGAAAGCTGCGCGCGGTATGGATCTGCAGTTCGACGCGGTCGTCGATCTCAGAACTGATCGCGCGCCCCCAGGCGAACACCTCGTCGGCGACTTCGATCGGGTACATGTACAGACAGGTGCCCCATACCGGCGGCCGGGGGTAGATCCGCAGTTTGAACGAGGTCACCACACCGAAGAAGCCCGGCCCCGACCCGCGGGCCGCCCAATAAAGGTCGGAATGGTTCTCGGCATCGCAGTAGATCTGTTCACCGTCGGCGGTGACGACCTCCAGTCCGAGCACGCTCTCACATGCCGGCCCGAGCACCGAACTGTTCCAGCCGTAGCCGCCCTGCAGAAGGTAGCCGCCGAGGCAGATGCCCTCGCAATGCCCCGCGGGAAAGAACAGGCCCTGCGCGTCCAGGTCGGACGCGAACACGCTGGCGACCGTGCCCGGGCCGACGTCCGCGGTCATCCGATCCGGTTCGACGGTGCAATGATCCAGGCGGCTGACGTCGAGCAGCAGGCCACCGTCGCGCAGGTGACTGGCCGCCCAGCTGTGCCCGCCCGAACGTACGCCGACGCGATGCCCGTCGGCACGCGCGTAACGCAGCGCCGCGACCACGTCGCCGGTGTCGTGTGCTTGCACGATAACGTCGGGGAAACGTTCTGGCACAAGGCCATTCCATACCGTGTCGCGACGGGCCGCTTCGTATCCCGGCGCGCCGCGGAAGAACGTCTTTTCAGGGGAAAGTAATTCCATTGCAATCCCTCGGGTTTGGCGCATCACCTGTCTTGGCGCTAATGAGATACCGCCGTCAAGTGGCCGGCATGACTGCCCTGGGGCCGTTTCAGGTGGGCCGCGACTTCTGCGGCCAGCGGCGTGGCGGCCCGCCGGATTGCCCGCAGCGGGCCATTGGGCGGAATGCCGTATCCGATCGCGAACATCCCGTCGCCGACGTGGGAGGCGAAGCCGCCGCGCGGGTTGCCCCGCTCGTCGAGGACCCCGAGGTGCCCGACCAAACCGTCGAGATTCGTCCGGAATCCGGTGGCGGCGACAATCACCTGAGGCGCCACCGACGTGCCGTCGGCGAGAACCACGCGGTCGGATTCGAGCGCCTCGACGGCGCTGACGACCTCGACGCGCCCGGCCCGCACGGCGTCGACGAGCGCGTCAGCCAGCGTCGGTATGCGACCTCGCGTTTCCACCATCGCCTTGAGCCCCAGCGGCGGCCGGTTGAACCCGTAGCCCGACAGGTCACCGAACATCAGGCGGTTCACGCGTGCGATCACCGGATCGACCAGCCGCGCGGGGACCCTGGAGAACAGCTCGAGGAAGATGTCGGAGGGAAACGGTCCGATGGCCCGCCGCACCAAATGCGGCGGTGTGCGCACCGCCAGCCAGATGCGGGCCGCGCCGTCGTTGGCGAGCTGGACGGCGATGTCGGCGGCCGAGTTGCCCGCGCCGACAACCAGTACATCGCGGCCACGGTAGGGCCAGGCGTTGGTGAAGTCGCCGGAGTGAACGATCGCGCCGTTGAAGCCGTGGAGCCCGGGCCAGGGCGGGATGGTGGGTACGCTGTAGTTGCCGGTGGCGAGAACTATTGCCGGGGTTCGTATTTCACCCGATGACGTGTCAAGTTGCCATACTCCCCCGGCACGGATGACGCCGCGCACATCGCATCCGAGCAGCAGCGTGATGTTCTGCCGCACAACGTAGCGATCGAAGTAGCGGACCATGTCCTCCTTGGTCGGCCAACGACCGGCGTGCAACGGAATCCGTTGTCCGGGAAGGTGTGACAGGGACCCCGTCGTGTTGAGGCGGAAGTTGTCATACCGCGTGCGCCAGGAAATCGCCGGGGCCGCTGCGCGGTCCACAACAAGCGCTTTGACGCCATGCCGATAATCGAGCTCCCGAGCGACAGCCAGACCCGCGGGCCCCGCACCGATCACGACGACGTCGGGAGTGTGGTCTACCGCCTGATACGTGTCTGGCATGGCTATAACACGACAGGCGAGTACCTTCAGTTCACCGCGTCGGGTTTTACAGCGATCGCTGCAGCAGAACCTGGCCGCTATCCGCGGCAACCACCTGTACGGCGGCAATCTGGTCTACCGGCGTCGAGATGCTGCCCGCGGGCGTCGCGGTGTGGCCGGGTTCGGCTACCCACGTTGCCAGCCGGGTTTGACTACCGTCGCGACCCACCACCACCATCGCCAGCGTGTCGTGGTGCGCGTTCAGCGGAGCCAGGCACACGCACTTCAGGTTGATCGACGTCCCCCAGTGCTCGCTGTTGAGCTGCACCGTCGAGGTCAGCAGGTTGGTGCTGATCTGTGCCATCGACTGCGAGGACGCGGTCACCTGCTGCGCGGGTGTCGAGTTATAGCTCTGAACCCCCACGAGCACCCCGATGCCCAGCACCGCGGCCGCGGCCGCCGACGCCACCCAGGTCACCACCCGCGTCCGCCGTCGACGCCAGCGCACCGTTGCCAGCAGCGACGGCAACAACTCCGGCGACATCTGCGGTTCCGCGGATACGGGATGGCCGGACAGGCCGGTCGCGGCCACTTCTTCACGGTCAAGCTGAGAAAGCAGGGCCGGCACGCCACTCAGGTCGGCGACGGCCTCCCGGCAGGCCGGGCAGTTGGCCATATGCGCCTCGAACTGGCGGCGGTCGGAGGCAGACAGCGAACCCAACACGTACGCGGCATCCCATGTCGCGTAGCGGTGGCTGTCACCCGTCATCGGGTCGAACACCCCATTGTCACCGGGAGGGCCGATACCCCGTAGCGGCGTCCTCATTTCGTCCATCTCCTGTCACCCTTCAAGTATTCGGAGCCGATTTCCAGCCGGATGGGGTCCCGAATGGTCCCCCCAAAGAAGCCCTGCCATCATCGGGTGACTCCAAGTTCCTGCAGAGTGAGTCGCAATGCCCGTACTGCATAGTGTAGTCGCGACTTCACTGTTCCTTCCGCGATCTCGAGATCGGCAGCAATCTGCGTGGTGGTCCATCCTCGGTAGTAGGAGCGTTCGATCACTGCTCGGTGCTCCGCGGACAACTGGGCCATCGCGTCCGCTATCAGCAACCGGTCCAGCGCCGCATTGACCTCGTCCGGCGTGGACTGTTCGGGCGCCCCCGAGACGTCTGTGGATCCGACGACGTTGCGATACCGCGCGCTGCGCCGGTCGTCGATGATCATGTTGCGGGCCACGGTGAACAACCACGCCCGCGCCGAACGCTCGGTGTCGCCGACGACTTCGGGGTGTTGCCACGCCCGCAACAACGTCTCCTGGACCACGTCCTCGGACTGGCTCGCGTCCCCCGTCAGCCGCAGCGCGTAGCGCCACAGCACGGCGGCGTGCTCGTCGTAGAGCGCCTTCATCAGAGCGGCCTCGGCAGCCCCGGAAGCCCTCCATGTGCCAGCCACACGAGCCACTCGATCACCTCCTGCCAGGGAAACGAGCGGAGCCGGGGCTTGGTTCAATAGCCCCGGCCCGCTGCGCCCGGCTTCGCCGCGCTTGCGATCGCGGCAAGTCCAAGGCTAGCCCTGCTAGGAGGCCAAAGTCAGAATGCGCGGACCGGCGTCGGTGACCGCGACGGTGTGCTCCCAGTGTGCCGCGCGCGACCCGTCGGTGGTGGCGACCGTCCACTGGTCGTCGAGCACCACGGTCTTGCCGGTTCCCAGCGTCAGCATGGGTTCGATAGCCAGCACCGAGCCGGCGGCCAGCAGGGGGCCGCGCCCGGGCGAGCCCTCGTTGGGCAGGAACGGGTCCATGTGCATCTGCCGGCCGATGCCGTGGCCGCCGTAGCCCTCGACGATCCCGAAGGCCCGCGAATGGCGTGCCGCGGCGTCGCGCGTGCCCATCTCGATGGCGTGCGACACGTCGGTCAGCCGGCTACCGGGCACCATCGCCGCGATCCCGGCCTCCAGCGATTCCCTGGTCGCCTGCGACAGCGCTTCGTCGGCCGCGTCCAGCGCCCCGACCCCGAAGGTGATCGCGGCGTCGCCGTGCCAGCCGTCCAGCACCGCGCCGCAGTCGATCGACACCAGGTCACCGGGCGCCAGGATCTCGGCGGCCGACGGGATGCCGTGCACCACCCGCTCGTTGACCGACGCGCAGATCGACGCGGGATAACCGTGGTAGCCCAGGAAGGACGGCACCGCGCCGGCGTCGCGGATCACCGATTCGGCGATTTCGTCCAGACTCAGCGTCGACACCCCGGAAACCGCGGCCGCGCGGACCGCGTGCAACGCGGCCGCGACCACCGCGCCCGCCGCGGCCATGGCGTCGAGTTCGCCGGCACTGCGCTGCGGCACCACCTTGCGACTCCGCAGCCGCGCCAGCGGGTTCATCCCTACTTGCCCAGCGCCTGCAGCGCGCGGGCGAAGACTTCGTCCATGGTGCCGATGGCGTCGACCGTCTTGAGTTGGTGGCTGTAGTAGTCCAGCAGCGGCGCCGTCTCGTCGCGGTAGATCTTCATCCGGTTCAGGATGACTTCCTCGGTGTCGTCGGCGCGGCCGCGGCCCTTCAGCCGCTGCAGCAGCTCGTCCTCCGAGACCCGGAATTCCAGGACCGCATCGATGTCGGTGTCCCGGCGTCCCAGCATCTCGTGCAGCGCCTTGGCCTGCTCGATCGAGCGCGGGTACCCGTCCAGGATGAACCCGTTGGCGGCGTCGGGCTGATTCAGCCGGTCGTCGACGAGCTGGTTGGTCAGCTCCGAGGGCACCAGGTCGCCGGCGTCCAGGTAGCGCTTGGCCTCCAGGCCGAGTTTGGTCCCGTTCTCGATGTTGCTACGGAACAGCTCACCGGTGGAGATTTGCGGGATCCCCAGCTTTTCCGAGAGCTTCTGGGCCTGCGTTCCCTTGCCCGCCCCCGGCGGGCCCAGCAAAACGACTCTCACTTGAGGAACCCTTCATAGTTGCGCTGCATGAGCTGACTCTCGATCTGCTTGACCGTATCCAAGCCCACGCCGATCATGATCAACACCGCGGTACCGCCGAACGGCAGATTCTGAACCGCTCCGCTGTTGCCGATCTGCAAGAACAAGTTGGGCAGCACCGAAATTGCGCCGAGGTAGATCGAACCCGGCAGGGTGATCCGGCTCAGCACGAAACGCAGGTAGTCGGCGGTCGGCTTGCCCGGCCGGATGCCGGGAATGAAGCCGCCGAACTTCTTCATCTCGTCGGCACGCTCGTCGGGATTGAACGTGATCGACACGTAGAAGTACGTGAAGAAGATGATCAGGCCGAAGTAGATGCCGATGTAGATCGGGTCGCTCGGGTCGGACAGGTACGTGCCGACGAACTTGTCCCACCAGCTGTTGCCCACGCCGCCGCTGCCGCTACGGATCAACTGGGTGATCAGGTGCGGGATGTAGATCAGCGAGGACGCGAAGATCACCGGGATAACGCCGGCCTGGTTGACCTTGAGCGGCAGATACGTCGACGTTCCGCCGTACATGCGACGGCCGACCATGCGCTTGGCGTACTGGACGGGGATCCGGCGCTGGCCCTGCTCGACGAAGACCACGCCGACGATGATGACCAGCGCGGCGATCAGGACGGCGGCGAAGATCATCCCGCCGCGGCTGTCCAGGATCGTCTTGCCCTCGGCGGGGATGCGCGCCGCGATGCCGACGAAGATCAGCAGGGACATGCCGTTACCGATGCCGCGCTCGGTGATCAGCTCACCCATCCACATCACCAGCGCCGCGCCGCTGGTCATCACCAGCACGATGACGACCAGCGTGAAGATGCTCTGGTCGGCGATGATGTCCAGCGAGCAGCCCTGCAACAGCCCGCCGTTAGCCGCCAGGGCCACGATGCTGGTGGCCTGCAGGACGGCCAGGGCGATAGCCAGATAACGCGTGTACTGCGTCATCTTGGCCTGGCCCGATTGGCCTTCCTTGCGCAGCTCCTCGAACCGCGGGATGACCACCGTGAGCAGCTGCACGATGATGCTCGCGGTGATGTAGGGCATCACCCCCACCGCGAACACGGTGAGTTTGAGCAGCGCACCACCCGAGAACAGGTTGATCAGCGAGTAGATCTGTCCGGCCGCGCCGCCGCTGGCCTCTTTGATGCACTGCTGGACGTTCGGATAGTTGACGCCAGGGGACGGGAGCGCGGCGCCGACCCGATACAAGACGACGATGCCAAGCGTGAAGAGGATCTTCCGTCTCAGGTCAACTGTCCGCAGCGATGAGATGAAAGCGGAAAGCAACTCTTCCTCCTGCGCAGCCGGGGGTTTCCTGCATCACGCGCCCAACACCCGCAGGCCAGGACGTACGGCCGACTTCTCTATAGCGCGTCAAACCGTGTACGAGACTAACAGCTGGTACGGGCAGGTCTGGTCAGGGCCTTTCCTGCGACCCCTCGCGGCGCCGTTCACCGGGTGTTTGCGCGGCCGCCGCAACGCGCCCGAATGAACACAGGAAGCCGTAAGCCGTGAGGCGTAGAGTTCCCCTGACTCGTTGCATTTGCTAAATAACTTGGGAGCAGCATGACACGAACTGACCAAGACAGCTGGGACCTGGCCTCGAGCGTCGGTGCCACGGCCACGATGGTCGCCGCGGCCCGCGCACTGGCCAGCAAGGCCCCCGAGCCCATCATCAACGACCCGTTCGCCGCGCCCCTGGTGCGCGCCGTCGGCCTGGATTTCTTCCGGCGCCTGGTCGACGGTGAGGTCGCCGACTCCGAGGGCTACGAGGGCAGCGGCAAGGATCTGGGGCTGGAGACCGACTCCATCGCCGTGCGCACCCGCTTCTTCGACGACTTCTTCCTCAACGCCGCCCGCGACGGGGTCCGCCAGGCGGTGATCCTGGCGGCCGGCCTGGACGCGCGCGCCTACCGACTGAGCTGGCCGCCGGGAAGCGTGGTCTACGAGGTCGATCAGCCCGCCGTCGTCGAGTTCAAGAGCACCACCATGTCCAGCCTGAGTGCCGCCCCGGCCGCCGAGCGGCGCACCGTCAGCATCGACCTGCGCGAGGACTGGCCGGCCGCGTTGCGCGCCAGCGGCTTTGACCTGACGCAGCCGACGTCGTGGAGCGCGGAGGGCCTGCTGATGTACCTGCCGCCCGACTCCCAGGACCGGCTCTTCGACAACATCACCGAGCTCAGCGCGCCCGGCAGCAAGCTGGCCACCGAATATCACCCCGAAACCGCCGGCACGACGATGTCGCAACGCGCCCAGGAGTTCAACGACCGCTGGGCCAAGGTCGGCTGCGACATCGACCTGTCGGGACTGTTCTTCGACGGCGAGCGCAGCAACGTCGTCGACTATCTCACCGGTAAGGGCTGGGAGGTGGCCGCGCGGCCGCGCCGCGAACTGTTCGGCGACTACGGCCTGCAATTCCACGACGACGAGGCGATGGCGCAGTTCCGCAACATCGTCGCCGTCACCGCCACCCTGCGTTAGTTAGGAGCGGTCGCAAGCGCGGCGAAGCCGGGCGCAGCGGGCCGCGACCATCAAGTTAGGAGGCCACAGTGCCGGAGACCGACAGCAAGCGATCAGACGGCGACAGTTGGGATCTGGCGTCCAGCGTCGGCGCCACCGCCACCGCGGTGGCCGCCCGGCGCGCGCTGGCCTCCAAGGGCCCCGACCCGCTGATCGACGATCCCTTCGCCGAGCCATTGGTGCGCGCCGTCGGCGTCGACGCCTTCATCCGGATGATGAACGGGGACATCGAGACACCCGAGGACGATCCGGCGTTCACCCCGCGCCGCCTCGGTGAGGGCATGGCGGTCCGCACCCGGTTCTTCGATTCGTTCTTCCTCGACGCCGCCAACTCCGGTATCCGCCAGGCCGTCATCCTGGCCTCGGGGCTGGACACCCGCGCCTACCGGCTGGCCTGGCCGCCCGGGACGGTGGTCTACGAGATCGACCAGCCCCGGGTGATCGAGTTCAAGACGCGCACCCTGGCGGACCTGGGCGCCACACCGCCCGCCGATCGGCGGGCGGTGGGCATCGACCTGCGCGACGACTGGCCAACCGCATTGGCCGACAGCGGATTCGACGCGGGCGCACCCGCGGCGTGGAGCGCCGAAGGGCTGCTCGGTTATCTGCCGCCGGATGCCCAGGACCGCCTGTTCGACCACATCACCGCGCTGTCCGCCGATGGGAGCAGGATCGGCACCGGCTACGTGCCCGACATCCGCGGCCGCATCGAAAAGCGCGGCCGCGAGATCAGCGAGCGCTGGCGGCGCATGGGGCTGGACCTGACCTGGGCCGATCTGGTCTACCCCGGCGAACGCAACGACGTGGTGGCCTACCTGTCCGAGCGGGGGTGGCGTTCGTCGGTGCACAGCACCCCGGAACTCTACGCGGCCAACGGTTTTGATTTCCCCGAGCAGCCGTCGATGGCCGCCTTCGGCGACATCCGATACGTCACCGCCGTTCTGCGCTAACGGCCGGGATTGGCCGCCGGTGCGCGCACCACCATCGGCACCGCCGGGAAACACCACGCCATCTCCGAGCGTGACTTGCGCAGCGCGGCGGTGCCGTAACCCCGCTTGCGGTGATCGGGGTGAATCCAGATCCGGACGTCGACCTCGCCACGGACGAGCTCGCCGAACACCATGCCGACCTTCTCGCCGCCGTCGATGGCCACGAACCACGCGGCCTCTTCGTCGTCGACCCGGCCCAGCGCGGCGCTGATCTCGTCGTCCACGCTGCCGGCCGGCCCACCGGAGCCGTCGCCGGCAAAGCCGATGTCCTCGGTGCGCACGGCGAAGATGTCGCGGTCCTCGCTCGCGGAGAACGGCCGGAGTTCAAGGGTGTCCCCCGAGCTCGCCGGACGCTCGCCCAGCGTGAAGCTCAGCTGCTTGTTCAGGTCTTCGAGTTCGGCCTGGATCGTCTTGCGCGAGTCCTTGGTGAGTCGGTCGAAGGACAAGCCAAACACCGCTTCGGCACCCGTGTGCGACGTGCCGAGCAAACCGGCGATGGCATTGACCGCCTCCGATTTGTTGTCGGCCTCCACGATCAGGTCGAGCACTTCGTGCCGTCGTTCGAGGGCTTTCAACAGAGCGTCGGCGATTTCGCGGCGGGCGGCTTTGCGGTCCTGGTCGGTCATTGCACCAGCCTAGAACGCCGGTGGGGCCACCGCGCTACATCTGCGGTTTCCCAGCTCACAGAAGCGCTGGTAGCGATCCTCGACCGCGCTCGCCCAGACCGGGTCGGGCTCGACGATGCGCGCGGTGCGCGCCCATCGGGCGGCGTCGGCGATCGTCGTCTCGAGGCCGACCGCCATGCGCGCCAGGAAGGCCGCCCCGAGCGCGGCCCCTTCCGCCACCCCGGACACCTCGACCGGCCGCCCAGTAGCGTCGGCGATGGCCTGCAGCCACGGCCCCACCCGGGTGCCGCCGCCGGTGGCCACGATGCGCGACACCGGCGTCCCGCTGAGTTCGATGAGCCGGCGGACCACGAAGCCGGACGCCTCGTAGGCGGCGCGGCGCAGCGCGGCGGCGTCGTGGGTCAGATCCAGCGCCTCGAGCACGCCCCGGCGGTCCCGATCGTGGAACGGCGTGCGTTCGCCGCGCAGATAGGGCGCCCACACCGGGACGCGGCCGGGTTCGACGGTGGTCGGGTCTGCCGGTGCCACAACGCGATCCACCCAGCCCAGGAACAGCCCGCCCGCGTTGCTGGCCCCGCCGATCTGGCTCTTGCCGGGCGCGGTGTGCGGAATGGTCCACAGGCCGGGCATCTGGCGGGCGTCGGCGATGGTGGTCCACACGATCAGCGTGGTGCCGCACATCACCAGCACGTCGCCGTCGCGGTCGGCGCCGGCCACTATCTGTTCGCACAGCGCGTCGATGGCGCCGGTGGCCAGCGCGGCGTCGCTGCCGCGCAGCTGCCCGACGACGGCTCCCATGCTCTCCACCCGCGGCATCTGCTCGACGGCCGCGCCGCGCTCGGCGCAGGCCTCGGGACTCCAGCCGGTCCCGTCGAACAAGGGGAACGCGGTGGCGGCGGTGGCGATGTCGATCGCCGCCTGCCCCGACAGCGCGTGGTTGGCCACCGCCGGCGCGGGCCAGTAGCCGGCGGCGCCCGGCGCCTGTTCGGCCGTCCAGCGCAAGAATTCGGCGGCCTCGCCGAGCGCGGGCAGCGGCTGCGCGTCCCCGCCGGGCGTGCGCCCCCGGCCGTCGCCGTAGAGCAGTCCCGGAGTGATGGGCGCGCCGGTGTGGTCGACGGCGGTCATCGAGGGCACCATCGCCGAGACGGCCGCCGCGGCGATGCCGGGTTGCTGGACCAGTTCGTTCAGGGCCGCCGACGGCCCACGCCGCCACGCCGCCTCGGCGTCGTGCTCCAGCCGGTCGGGCGCCGGTACCCGCAACTCATGCGGGATGCGCACGCGGGCCGTCACGTTGCCCTCGGCGTCGGCGGATATCGCCTTGACCGCGGTGCTGCCGACGTCGATGCCGATTGTGACGTCTTTGCGTGACACGGGCGTCACCGTACGCCAGCATTGGCACTCGTGACGTCCAAACCACGCGCGTTGGTGACCGCCCCGATGCGGGGGCCGGGCTTCGCCAAGCTGCGAGAGCTGGCCGACGTGGTGTACGACCCCTGGATCGAGCAGACCCCGCTGCGCATCTACAGCCCCGAGCAGCTGGCCGAGCGGATCGCCGGCGAAGCCGCCGAAATCGTGGTGGTGGAAAGCGATTCGGTGCGCGGCCCGGTGTTCGAGCAGGGCGTGCGGGTGATCGCGTCCACCCGCGGCGACCCCAACAACGTCGACATCGCCGGGGCCACCGCGGCCGGCATCCCGGTCCTGAACACCCCGGCCCGCAATGCCGATGCGGTCGCCGAGATGACGGTGGCCCTGCTGCTCTGCGCCACCCGTCACGTGCTGACCGCGGACGCGGATGTGCGCAGCGGCAACATCTTTCGCGACGGCAGCATCCCGTATCAGCGGTTCCGCGCCGCCGAGATCGCGGGGCTCACCGCCGGGCTGGTGGGCCTCGGCGCCGTCGGCCGCGCCACGCAGTGGCGGTTGTCCGGGCTGGGCCTGCGGGTCATCGCGCACGACCCCTACAACCCCGACGCGCGACACAGCCTCGACGAGCTGCTGAGCGAGGCGGACGTGGTCTCGCTGCACGCCCCGGTCACCGACGACACGGCCGGCATGATCGGCGCGCGGGAGTTCGCGGCCATGCGCGACGGCGTGGTCTTCCTCAACACCGCACGCGCCCAGCTGCACGACACCGGCGCCCTGGTCGACGCCCTGGTCGCAGGCAAGGTGGGCGCCGCGGGCCTGGACCACTTCGCCGGCGAACGGCTGCCTGCCGATCACCCTCTGGTGCGGATGCGAAACGTCGTGCTGACGCCGCACATCGGGGGTGCCACCTTCGACACCGAGGCGCGGCAGGCGCAGATGGTGGCCGACGACCTGGAAGCGCTGCTGGCCGGCAACGCGCCCGCTCACATCGTCAACCCGGAGGTGCTGGGGCCATGAAGTTCGTCGACGACCCGGAGACCGCGATACTGGACGCCGCCAAGGACATGCTGCGCCGCGGCCTGGTGGAGGGGACGGCCGGCAACATCTCGGCGCGGCGCGCCGACGGCAGCGTCGTCATCACCCCGTCGTCGGTGGACTACCGCGACATGCAGCTCGACGATCTGGTGCTCGTCGACGCGGACGGTTCGGTGCTGCAGGCGGCCGACGGCCGCTCACCGTCGTCGGAGATGCAGCTGCACCTGGCCTGCTATCGGGCCTTCGACGACGTCGGCAGCGTCATCCACAGCCATCCGGTGTGGGCGACCATGTTCGCCATCGCCCACGAATCGATCCCGGCCTGCATCGACGAGTTCGCGGTGTACTGCGGCGGCGACGTCCGCTGCACCGAGTACGCGGCGTCCGGCACGCCGGAGGTCGGCAGCAACGCGGTCGCCGCGCTCGAGGGACGCGGCGCCGCCCTGATCGCCAACCATGGCCTAGTGGCGGTCGGGCCGCGGCCCGACAAGGTGCTGCACATCACCGCGCTGGTCGAGCGGACGGCCCAGATCGTCTGGGGCGCACGCGCTCTCGGCGGTCCGGTACCGATCCCAGAGGACGTCAACCGCAACTTCGCGGCGGTCTACGGCTACCTGCGCGGCAATCCAACCTAGATGAGCTGGACGCGGTTTGGTCGCGCGGGTACTGGAACCTCGGTTTGACGTCGACCGCTGGTTGGACATCGAATCCCTTTGCCTAACACCGACTCTGGAAGATGCCGCCGGTGAACTGCGGGGCGCGACACGGCGTATCCGGGTCGCTCAGTTCACTCTCACGAGCGGGTGGTCATGCCGGTCGACCTGCGCCAATCGCGGGGCGACGTGCCGTGCGCCCGGCTGAATAGCCGGCTGAAATAACCCGGATCTCGCACACCGACCCGCCTGGCCACCTCTCGGACCGGCAGGTCGGTCTCGGCGAGCAATCCGCGAGCAACGGCCATGCGGCGTTCGCCGATCCACTCTCCGACCGGACGTCCAGTGCGGCGGCGCACCACGGTGGTCAGGTGCCCCGGCGTCACGCCGAGTTCGACAGCCACGTCGCGCAGGGACAACGGCTCGGCGAGACGCCGGTCGATCACCGCGAACACCTCGGCCAGCAGCGGTTCGCCGCCGCGCTGCAGCTCGGCCACGACGGAGCCGGCCAGCCGCGCAAGGTCGATCAACAACAAAGTCAGGTGCGCCAGAACCGCCTGGCGGTAACCGTCCTGCCGCGCGTCCAACTCCGTTTCGATCGAACGGATCGCGGCGTCCCACGCCGACCGCCGGGTCGCGGGCACTTCCAGCCGCAACAACCCGCCGGCATGTCCGTGCAGGAACGGGAACAGCAGCGGATGCGCCCGCCACGCCGGCCACGGCGATCGCCCGTCCTCGCCCAGCGCGGCCGGGTCGAAGAACACCGCAACGCCCGCGTCCGACTGGTCCAGCCGTCCCGGATCCAGTACCTCGCCGGCGGCCACCACGTGGACCAAGCCGGCTGCGGGAACGTACCAGAGCGCCGGAAACTCGTGAATGTGGCGCCCACGTTCGACCAGATCGTCGGGACCGGGCCGCAGCACCGATACCGGGGGCGTGTCCGGACCGGTCCGATATTGATAGACCGACACCCCCGCGCGGTGGCGCACCATCCGAGCCAGCGGCGTCATACCGCGAAAGATAGTCCTACTTTTGCCAAGGATCACCCAATTCTGAGGCATTTGTTCGGTTCACCCTGGATTCTGTGACAAAACATCATCCACATGACTACTTGCCCGCCGCCGGTCGCGACGCGCTGCTCCCCTGCTACGACGTGTTCAGCCGCCTAGTGGGCATGAAAAAAGTCTATGCCGCGCTCATCGCGCAGGCCGAGCTCGCCGACGGCCACCGCGTTCTGGAAATCGGCTGCGGCACCGGCAATCTCACCATCCGGGTCAAACGCACCCATCCCGCGGTGGACGTGACCGGATCCGACCCCGACCCGCGCGCACTCGCCCGGGCGCAGCGAAAGGCGGGCAAGCTGACCGGGATTCGTTTCCAGCATGGCTACGCCCAGCGGCTGCCCTACGCCGACGGGGAATTCGACCGAGTGCTGTCGTCGATGATGCTGCACCACCTCGAAAGCGACGCCAAAACCGCCGCAGCGGCGGAGGTCTTCCGAGTGCTGCGCCCCGGAGGCAGACTGCATCTGGTCGACATCGGCGGCGACATGACCGACCGCGATGGCCTGTCGGCGCGGTTCATGCTGCACAACCACCACGCGGCCGGCAACCTGGGCGACGCCATTCCTCGACTGTTGGGCGCGGCGGGGTTCGACTGCACCGAGGTCGCCACGCACCGGCAACGCATCGTGGGACGGCTCGCCTACTACCGCGCCACACGCCCCGCCTAACGCTGGTCGAAGACGACCTTCACAGCGCCGCGGTCGCCCACCACGTACGCCATCAGTAAAGGTTGCCGCGAATCGCGGGAAGCGTACAGTGGGAGAAGCTTGTTATATCGGCTAAATATTAGATTGACTATCTCCGATAGGGGCACACGAATGACTTCCACCAGGTATGAAGGCGACACCTGGGACCTGGCGTCCAGCGTCGGCGTGACCGCGACCATGGTCGCGGCGGCCCGCGCCATGGCCACCCGCGCCGACAAACCGCTGATCAACGACCCCTTCGCCGAGCCGCTGGTCAAGCTGGTCGGCGTGGACCTGCTCTCCCGGCTGGCCAGCGGCGAGCTGGATCCCGCCGAGCTGAACGACGTTCACGACGGCGCCGCGGGGTCGGCCGGGGCGATGTCGCGGATGGCCGACAACATGGCGGTGCGCACCAAATTCTTCGACGAGTTCTTCCTGGACGCCACGAACGCGGGCATCAAGCAGGCGGTGATCCTGGCTTCCGGGCTGGACGCCCGCCCGTACCGATTGGCGTGGCCGGCCGGCACGGTGGTCTACGAGGTGGACCAGCCGCAGGTCATCGAATTCAAGACCCGCGCGCTGGCCGACCTGGGTGCCGCCCCCACCGCCGAGCGGCGGGTGGTGGCCGTCGATCTGCGCGACGACTGGCCCTCCGCGCTGCGCAACGCCGGGTTCGACCCGGCCCAGCCGACCGCCTGGAGCGCCGAGGGTCTGCTCGGCTACCTGCCGCCCGAGGCGCAGGATCGCCTGCTGGACACCATCACCGAGCTCAGCGCGCCGGGCAGCCGGCTGGCCACCGAAAGCGCGCCCAACCCCGAGCCCGGCGCCGAGGAGAAGATGAAGGAGCGCATGCAGACGATCTCCGAGCGCTGGCGCGCGCACGGTTTCGAGCTGGACATGGCCGGCCTGGTCTACTTCGGCGACCGTAACGAGGCGGCGCCCTACCTGGCCGACCGTGGCTGGCGGCTGAACAGCGCCAGCATCGGAGAACTGTTCGCGGCCAACGGACTTGACCCCCTCACCGACGACGACATGCGCATGGGCGAGATGCTGTACACCAGCGGCACGCTCGGCGAGAAATAGGAGCCAGGAGGATGACCACCGACGCGGGACGCACCGACGGCGACAGCTGGGGACCGGCACGCAGCGTGGGAGCGACGGCCACCATGGTCGCCGCCTCCCGCGCCGTGGCGTCGCAGGGACCCGATGCCCTGCTTGACGATCCGCTCGCAGACCCGCTGGTGCGTGCGGTCGGGCTGGACCCGTTCATCCGCATCGTCGACGGCGAGATCGACTTCGAGGACGACCCGCTGTTCAACCGCAAGTCGCGCGCCGAGCAGATCACGGTGCGCACCAGGTTTTTCGACGACTTCTTCATCGGCGCCACCAAAGACGGTGTGCGGCAGGCCGTGATCCTGGCTTCCGGACTGGACACCAGGGCCTACCGGTTGCCGTGGCCTGCGGGCACCGTGGTCTACGAGATCGACCAGCCGGAGGTCATCGCCTTCAAGACCGACACGCTCGCCGGGCTCGGCGCCGCCCCCACCGCCGAGCGCCGCACCATCAGCATCGACCTACGCGACGACTGGCCGGCGGCCCTGCGCGCGGGCGGATTTGACGTCTCCCAGCCGACCGCCTGGAGCGCCGAAGGGCTGCTGCCCTACCTGCCGCCCGAGGCCCAGGACCGGCTGTTCGACAACATCACCGCGCTCAGCGCCCCGGGCAGCCGGCTGGCGACCGAACACGTGCCCGACCCCGACGCGTTCTCCGACGAGCGTATGGCGCGCATCTCCGAACGCTGGCAGCGCCTCGGGTTCAACCTCAACGCCGCCGACCTCTTCTACCGGGGTGAGCGCAACGTCGTGGTCGACTACCTGACCCGCACCGGCTGGCAGGTCACGCCGTCTCCCGCCCGGGAGTTGTACGCCCGCAACGGCTTCAAATTTCCCGAGGACGAGATGGCGGCCACCTTCGGTGAGATGAGCTACGTCGCCGCCACGCTCAAGTGACGCTCGGTTAGGGTTCTGGCTATGTCACGCACTCACGACGATGAGTGGGATCTGGCGTCCAGCGTCGGCGCGACCGCGACCATGGTCGCGGCCGGGCGTGCGATGGCGACCAAGGATCCACGCGGTTTGATCAACGATCCATTCGCCGAGCCGCTGGTGCGCGCGGTCGGGGTGGACTTCTTCACCAAGATGATGGACGGCGACCTCGACGTGGACGCGATCGAGAATGCCTCGCCGGTGCGCATCCAGTCGATGGTCGACGGAATGGCCGTGCGCACCAAGTACTTTGACGACTACTTCATCGACTCCACCGGCGGCGGGGTGCGTCAGGTGGTGATCCTGGCCTCCGGGCTGGACTCGCGCGCCTTCCGGCTGCCCTGGCCGGCCGGCACGGTGGTCTACGAGATCGACCAGCCGCGCGTGATCGAGTTCAAGACCAGCAACCTGGCCGATGTCGGCGCCGAGCCCACCGCGTCGCGGCGCACCGTCCCCATCGATCTGCGCGCGGACTGGCCCGCCGCGCTGAAAGCGGCGGGATTCGACACGACGGCGCCCACGGCCTGGCTGGCCGAGGGCCTGCTGATCTACCTGCCTCCGGAGGCACAGGACCGACTGTTCGACAACATCACCGCGCTCAGCGCGCCGGGCAGCACCATCGCCACCGAATTCGTGCCCGGCATCGTGGATTTCGACGCGGAACGGGTGCGCGAGATGTCCGGGTCATTCCGGGAGCACGGCGTCGACATCGACATGGCGTCGCTGGTCTACGCCGGCGAACGCAACCACGTCGTCGACTACCTGTCCAGCATCGGATGGCGACCCGAGGGCATCACTCGAACTGAACTGTTCGAGCGCAACGGCATCCAGGCGCCCGCCCCGGAGAACGACGACCCGCTCGGCGAGATCATCTTCATCAGCGCCAAGCTGGCGGGTCAGAGCGACTAGAGCCGCCAGGGGCCGGGCCACAACGCGCTGGCCCCGGTGTAGGACCGTTCCACGCTGTCGAGGATGCCGCCGATGGTGCGGCCCAGCAGCGCGCCCAGCGCGTCGGGCACCGACGCGGCGGCCGGTTGCGAGGAGGCCCGTGGCCGCAGCATATCCAGCACCGAGCCACCGGGGTAGGTCACGACGCGCACGTCGGTGTCCTCGTCAAGTCCGGCAAGGATTTTCGCGCGGCGCAGCGCGGTGCGGAAGCCGCCCAGTTCGTCGACCAGGCCCCGCTCGCGCGCGTCGGCGCCGGTCCACACCCGGCCCCGGGCGACGCGATCGACGGCCTCGGTGGTCAGGTTGCGGCCGTCGGCGACCCGCTCCAGGAAGTCGGCGTACACCAGGTCGGCCTCGGCCTCGCGGTGGGCGCGCTGCTCCGGGGTGAAGGGCGTCTCGATCGACCAGGCATCGGCATTGGCGTTGGTGCGCACGCTATCCAGCCCGATGCCGAGGCGCTCCAGCAGATCGCGAATCACCAGCTTGCCGGTGATCACGCCGATCGAACCGGTGATGGTCGCGGGGCTGGCCACGATCGCGTCGGCGGCCACCGCGATGTAGTAGCCACCGGACGCGGCGACCGCACCCATCGACGCCACCACCGGCTTGCCGCGTTTGCGAGCCCTTTTCACCTCGCGCCAAAGGGTTTCCGATGCGGTCACCGAGCCCCCGGGGCTGTTCACCCGCAGCACGATCGCGGACACCTCTTCGTCGGCGGCAGCTTCCCGCAACGCCGGGGCGATGGTGTCGCTTCCGACGGTGGAGGCGCCGAACGGCAAAAACTGCGGTCCCCCACGCCCGTCGACAATCGTGCCGTCGATGTTGATGACGGCCACCTTCGGCCTGGGGCGGCGTCCGGGGACCGAGGGCACCGGCGGGGTCAGCCGGGACCGGGCCGCGCCGGCGTAGCGGGACAGGTACAGCCGCGGTGGCGTGTTCTCCTCGGAAACATCTTGCACGCCAACCAGTTCCGCGATGTGGTCATAGGCTTCGTCGCGGAATCCGATCCGGTCGACCAGCCCCGACGACACAGCCTCCTCGCGCAACAGCGGGGCGCGGTCGGCCAGCGCGTCGAGCACACCGGCGTCCAGCTTGCGCGAGTGCGCCACCGCTTCCCACACCTGCTCCTGCAGGCTTTCCAGCATCCGGGTGACGGCCTCGCGGTGAGCCTCGGTGAAGCCGTGCTCGGTGAAACGGTTTGCGGCCGACTTGTATTCGCCGCGCGCGACGAATTGGGCTTCGATGCCGGCCTTGTCGAACGCGTCACGCAGGAAGGTGGCATTGCTGGCGAAGCCGATCAGCCCGACGCTTCCGGCGGGCTGCATCCAGACCTCACCGAACGCCGAAGCCAGATAGTAGGACAGCGTGCCCGGGTAGGTCTCGGCCCAGGCCAGTGACGGCTTGACGGCGGTGAACGCGACGATGGCCTCGCGCAGCTCCTGCACCGCGGCCGACGGCGACGCGCCGAGTTGGACCCGGGCGATCAGCCCGGCCACCCGCGGGTCCTCGGCCGCCCGGTAGATGGCGGCGACCATGTCGCGCAGCGCGACCGGCCGGCTGCCCCCCGTGATGATCGCCAGCGGATCGAAGCCCGACGTCTCCGGTGGCATCGAGCGCAGGTCCAATTCGAGCACGCAGCCGTTGGGCACGCCGTGATGGCGGGCAGTGTCGACCCGGCCGGCGAGGGCCCGAACCTCGCCGGCGCCGGGGATCGAAGGCAGGAAAGCGAACATGTCTGCAGACTACCGATGCACGCCCGTACGGTGGTCGGGGTGAGGTTCTCGATCGCGATCCCGCAGTTCGACTACGACGGCTTCGACGGAGCCGGGTTGCGCGCATTTCTGGCGCGCGCCGAAGAGCTCGGGTTCGAGGGCGGCTGGCTGCTCGAACAGACCATCGGGCCCGCACCGCTGCTGGCGCCGCTGGAGCTGCTGGCGTACTGCGCGGCCTGCACCGAGCGGCTGCGCCTGGGCGTCGCGGTCCTGGTGACGTCGTTGCACGACCCGCTGCAGTTGGCCTCGGCCGCCACCGCCGTCGACCGGCTCAGCCACGGCCGGCTGGACATCGGCGTCGCGCCGGGCGGCGGCAGGCGGCAATTCGCGGCTTTCGGCGTCGACAAGGACACCTTCATCTCGTACTTCACCGAGGGCCTGCAGCTGATGAAGGCGGCGTGGTCCGACGAGCCGCGGGTGACGTTTCACGGTCGGTTCCGCGACGTCGACGACCTGCCGATCCAGCCCAAGCCGGTGCAGCGGCCGCATCCGCCGATCTGGTTCGGGGGCCTCGCGCCCAAGGCGCTGGCCCGCGCGGTGCGGCACGGCGACTCGTTCCTCGGTGCCGGTTCGTCGACCACTGAGGCGTTCGCTGGGGCCGTCACCGTCGTGCGCCGCGAGCTCGACGAGCAACAGAAGGACCCCACGAACTTCACCATCGGCAAACGGGTGTACCTGATGGTCGACGACGACGCGGCCAGGGCCCGGGAGCGTGTGCTCGCGGGGCTGGACCGCATCTACGGAAAGATGCCCGGCGTGCAGGACGTTCCGGTGTCCGGCACACCCGACGACGTGGCGCGCGGGTTACGTGAGGTCATCGACGCCGGAGCGCAGATGGTGCTGTTGAACCCCGTCGGCACCGACGCCGCCGAAAACCGCGAGCAGATGGAACGCCTTGCCGCAGAAGTGATTCCGCAGCTGAGCTAGCTAGGACAGCTCGGTCGCCGAACCGCCTGCGGCGGTGATCTTCTCGCGTGCGCTGCCGCTGAACTTGTGCGCGGTCACCTCGACCTTGACCGTCAGCTTGCCGTCGCCGAGGACCTTGACCAGCGAGTTGCGCCGAACCGCGCCCTTGGCCACCAGCTCGTCGACGCCGATCGAACCGCCCTGCGGGAAAAGCCGATTGAGGTCGCCGACGTTGACGATCTCGTACTCGGTGCGGAACCGGTTCTTGAATCCCTTGAGCTTGGGCAGTCGCATGTGGATCGGCATCTGGCCGCCCTCGAAGGTCGCCGGCACGTTCTTGCGTGCCTTGGTCCCCTTGGTACCGCGACCGGCGGTCTTACCCTTGGAGCCCTCGCCGCGACCGACCCGGGTGCGGGCGGTCTTCGACCCGCGTGCCGGCTTGAGATCGTGCAGCTTGATCGTCATTTCTTGCTACCTCCGGTGCCCGTGGCCGTCGCCTCGGCCGGCTCCACCTCGACGAGGTGGCTGACCACCGCGATCAGCCCGCGAGTCTGTGGGTTGTCCTCGCGGACCACCGACTGGCGAATCTTTCGCAGGCCCAGGGTGCGCAGGGACTCGCGCTGCTTCCAGCGGGTCCCGATGGTGCTGCGCACCTGGGTGATCTTCAGTTGACTACTCATGGTTGTGCCGTTGCCTCTCGTGCCGCCGCACTGGCCATCGCGTCACTTTCGCGGCGCGCCTTGAGCATTCCGGCCGGCGCAACGTCCTCGATGGGCAGGCCGCGGCGAGCGGCCACCTCCTCGGGGCGCTGCAGCAGCTTGAGCGCGGCGACGGTCGCGTGCACCACGTTGATCGCGTTGTCGCTACCCAGCGACTTGGCCAGGATGTCGTGCACGCCGGCGCATTCCAGCACCGCACGGGCGGCGCCACCGGCGATCACACCGGTACCGGGACTGGCCGGGCGCAGCAGCACCACGCCGGCCGCCGCCTCACCCTGCACCGGGTGGGTGATGGTCCCGCGGATCAGCGGCACCCGGAAGAAGCCCTTGCGGGCCTCCTCGACGCCCTTGGCGATGGCCGCGGGAACTTCCTTGGCCTTGCCGTAGCCGACACCGACCATGCCGTTGCCGTCGCCGACGATCACCAACGCGGTGAAGCTGAATCGCCGACCACCCTTGACCACCTTGGAGACACGGTTGATCGCGACAACCCGCTCCAGGTAGTTGCTCTTGTCGCCGTCGCGGTCGCGGCCTCCACGGCCGCCGTCGCCACGACGACCGCGGCTGTCGCGGTCACCGCGCGAGTCACGGCTGTCGCCGGCGCCTTGTCCGCCGGCCGGCTGCTCCGCCATTATGCGGTCCTTCCAGTCGTGTTCAAGCTCTTGTTCATCAGAATTGCAATCCGTTCTCGCGTGCGGCATCGGCCAGCGCCGCGATCCGTCCGCCGTAGGTGTATCCGCCGCGGTCGAAGACCACGCTGTCGATGCCGGCGGCCTTGGCGCGCTCGGCGATCAGCTGGCCCACCCGCACGCTGCGGGCTTTCTTGTCGCCCTGCAGGCTGCGCACGTCGTCCTCGATCGACGACGCGGCGGCCACCGTGGTCCCGTTCTCGTCGTTGACCAGCTGCACGTGAATGTGTCGCGCGGACCGGTTGATCACCAGCCGCGGACGTTGCGGGGTGCCGGCGATCTTCTTGCGCAGACGTGCGTGCCTACGCAGCCGAGAGACGCGCCGAGTCGCGGAAACGCTCTGCCCCAGCGGCTTTCGCGTGGCGGTGCCAGCTTTTGTTTGCGCCATGATTACTTACCTGTCTTTCCGACCTTGCGGCGGATCTGCTCACCCTCGTAGCGCACGCCCTTGCCCTTGTACGGGTCGGGGCGGCGCAGACGGCGGATGTTCGCCGAGATCTGGCCGACCTTCTGCTTGTCGATCCCGGTGATGGAGAACTTCGTCGGCGACTGGACGGCGAACGTGATGCCGTCCGGAGCCTCGATCACCACGGGGTGGCTGTAGCCCAGCGCGAACTCGAGGTTGGAGCCTTTGAGCTGCACCCGGTAACCGACGCCGAAGATCTCCATCTTGACCGTGTAGCCCTGCGTCACGCCGGTGACCAGGTTGGACACCAGGGTGCGCGACAGTCCGTGCAGCGAGCGGTTGCGCCGCTCGTCGTTGGGACGGGCGACCACGATCGCGCCATCCTCGCTGCGCGACACGGTGATCGGCTCGGCCACCGTCAGATCCAGGGCGCCCTTGGGCCCCTTCACCGACACCTTCTGGCCATCGATCGTCACGTCGACTCCGGACGGGACCGGAACCGGCTGCTTACCAATGCGAGACATAGTCTTTCGTTACCTCCCCGCCCTTACCACACGTACGCGAGGACTTCGCCGCCCACGCCCTGTCGGGCTGCCTGGCGGTCGGTGAGCAGGCCGGAGGACGTGGAGATGATCGCCACACCCAGGCCACCGAGCACGCGCGGCAGATTGGTGGATTTCGCGTACACCCGCAGACCGGGCTTGGACACGCGGCGCAGGCCGGCGATGCTTCGCTCCCGGCTCGGCCCGTACTTGAGCTGAACGATCAGCGACTTGCCGACCCGAGCATCCTCGGTCCGGAAGTCGGTGATGTAGCCCTCGCTCTTGAGGATCTGGGCGATGTTTGCCTTCAGCTTCGAGTGCGGCAACGTCACCTCGTCGTGATACGCCGAATTGGCGTTGCGCAGACGTGTCAAGAAGTCTGCGATCGGGTCCGTCATCGTCATGACAGCGTTGGTACCTTCCTCGCGATGGTTCCCGGTCCGGGCCTGTCGCGTACCTTTTCTGGGTTGGTCTTGTGGGTTAGGGCTGTTACCAGCTGCTCTTCTGCACGCCGGGCAGCTCGCCCGCGTGCGCCATCTCGCGCAGGCAGATCCGGCACAGGCCGAATTTGCGGAAGACCGCGCGGGGACGGCCGCACCTGTTGCAACGGGTGTAGCCGCGCACCGCGAACTTAGGCTTGCGTGCGGCCTTGTTGACCAGTGCCTTCTTTGCCATCGCTCAAGCTCCTCTTTGAGGTTCGTCCTTGAAGGGAAAGCCGAGGGCCCGCAACAGCGCTCGTCCTTCGTCGTCATTCGTCGCCGAGGTGACGACGTTGATGTCCATGCCGCGGACCCGGTCAATCTTGTCTACGTCGATCTCGTGGAACACCGACTGCTCGGCGAGCCCGAAGGTGTAGTTGCCGACACCGTCGAACTGCTTGGGCGAAAGCCCGCGGAAGTCGCGGATACGGGGCAGCGCGATCGAGGTGAGCCTGTCCAGGAACTCCCACATCCGGTCGCCGCGCAGGGTGACCCGCGCACCGATCGGCATGCCCTCACGCAGCTTGAACTGCGCGATGGACTTGCGCGCGCGACGGATCTCGGGGCGCTGCCCGGTGATCAGGCCCAGGTCGTTGACCGCGCCGTTGATCAGTTTCGCGTCCCGCGCCGCATCGCCGACACCCATGTTGACGACGACCTTGGTAACCGTCGGGATCTGCATGACGTTGGCGTAGCCGAACTGCTGCTGCAGCGAATCGCGAATCTCGCTGCGGTAGCGCTCTTTCAGGCGCGGCTGAACCTTTTCTGCAGTACTCATCAGATGTCCTTGCCGTTGCGCTTGGAGATACGGACCCGCTTGCCGGTCTCCTCGTCGACCCGGTAACCGACGCGGGTGGGCTTACCGTCCGAGTCGACCACCATCACGTTCGAGATGTGGATCGGCGCTTCCTGGGTGACGATCCCGCCCGACTGCGCGCCGCGCTGGTTGGTCGAAACCGCGGTGTGCTTCTTGATCGCGTTGACGCCCTCGACCAGCACGCGGTCGCGCTCCGGGTAAACCTTGAGCACCTTGCCTTTGGCGCCCTTGTCCTTACCGGCGATCACCAGGACGGTGTCGTCCTTCTTGACCTTCATTTACAAAACCTCCGGGGCCAGCGAGATGATCTTCATGAACCGCTTCTCGCGCAGTTCGCGGCCCACCGGCCCGAAGATGCGCGTCCCGCGCGGGTCGTTGTCGGGCTTGATGATCACGGCGGCGTTCTCGTCGAACTTGATGTAGCTGCCGTCGGGACGGCGGCGCTCCTTGACCGTGCGCACCACGACGGCCTTGACGACGTCGCCACGCTTGACGTTGCCGCCGGGGATGGCGTCCTTGACGGTGGCGACGATGACATCACCGATGCCGGCGTAGCGTCGCGACGAACCGCCGAGCACACGGATGCACAAGATCTCCTTGGCGCCGGTGTTGTCGGCGACCTTCAGTCGCGATTCCTGCTGAATCACTCGATCTCCTGACCTGGGTTGCGTGTGCACGGCAGGAGAACCCACCGGGGTGGGCATTCGGCGGGCATGACCCACCAAAAACCTGACGTGCGCGGTCTTTGTCACCGAAGGGCACGCGGGGCCGATTCGCACCGGCCGAGGTCTGCCCAAGGCAACCCCTAGAGTCTAGGGGACGACCAGCTCAGAGCCAAATTCTGCGCGAAGGCCATCGAGACCGGCCCCGTCATCATCAGCTGAAGGCGGCGAATCGCTTTTGAACACGTCAACGGAACCCTCTTAAACAGCGGAAACGTCTGCTGAGCGGCTCGCCGAGAACCAGACTTCCGCAATGTTCCCGGAGACGCGCTACGCGATGAACGGGAATTTGCGCTGTTCGCCGCGACACATCCGTTAGATGGACGCTTGAGCAAAGCAAAGCCGCCGTGGTTGCTATGTGGGGAACAGGCGAGTACCACCACGCCATCGATCCCGGACATGCCACGGAACGAGGAGGTTCGGGCGGGCCTTGCACGTGTCGAACGCTTGGCCGTAAGTCCGAAAACCCTGCGGGTCATGTTCAGTCAGAGTGGCGGTGGCTCGTCGTCGCCGGGTGGTGCGGGACCGAAGTAGGCGGCCTCGCGTTCTCGGCGTTTCACTTGCCGGGCATGGTGGTTTTGCCGGCGTTCGGCGGCGACGCGATGGGCGCGGTCCTGGGCACGCGTGCGCCGGCGGGTGGGCATCATGGCGGTGGGCTCACCGCAGTAGTCCGGGACGGGGTCGGCTTCGAGGGCCGGTATCGCGCCGGTGGCCCGGCACAGACTCGGAAACAGCAGTGCGCTGCCCGGCGTGTTGACATAGGTGAGCCCGCCCGGGGAGGTCAGGATCAGCGACCCATCGGGCAGTTGCTGGTCGCGCCACCCCCAGAAAGTTTTGACCAGGTGATGGTAGCGACTGGCTAAAGAACACTCTGCCCTCACAACGCGGCGTTGCGACCAAGGGCTCAACATCTGTCGGGACCAAACAAACGCGCCTCAAGGCGTATCACACCGACATACGATTCGGTTATGTCGATGACCGCTGATGCGCTGCCCGACGACATCCGCCAGGCCACATACTCCCGCGTTTCGATTCCACTACGCGAGCGCCGACGCGACTGGTTTTTCGTCGTGGTATTCGCGATATTTGCGTCAACTTCGTTCCTGATCGACACCGCGAACATGGTTGGCCGACCAGGCCCGCACTCAAGCAACCCGATGGCGCGGTTCGTCTACGACCACATGGTCGGCATCGATCCTGTCCTGATCGCCAACCCGCGCGCTGTGCAACTCATCGTCGGGTTCGTATCGGCACTAGCCTTCGGCGTGTTCTACCTCGTGCTCGTCTATGCATTCGCGCGGGGCGGTGAGTGGATCCGGCTTCCGGCCATTTTCTTTGCCGGCATGGTCGTCATGGGTACGGGTCTGTACTTGGCCGTCGGGGTCCTGGGCGATGCGCCCCTGTTTGCGTTGGCATGCGGACCTGGTTCTGGGTTCGACTACAAAGCACCCAACGCGCTAATGAGTGTGGCCGTGAACGCGTTCTACCCACTGGTTGCGCTGCTGCTCGTAGCGCGCATGTGGCGAGCGCATCCGTTCAGTCGGCGAGCACGCTAGGGGCCGCGCCTGATCGTTTAGACCGTCGGGCTCAAGGCGCCACGCTGTCCTCAAGTGGTGCTGGCAGCGACTGCGCGAAGAACACCCTTAGCGGCGTAGTGACTCGTCTATGAGCAAAGCTCGTCCACCTATCTCGCAGGTGTTCTAGAGTGACGCCCTATTGGGGAGTCGTCGAGGAGGCCCCGTAATGACAGTCGTAGATAGCACCACCAGCATTCGGCAGCGCCGCGAGGCAATCGTCAATCAGCACGTCGAGGCGGAAAACAGACACGACGTCGAGGCCGCAATCGCGACCTTCCACCATCCACGTTACGAGCTGAACGGCGTCCCGAGCGAAGGTAAGGCAGCCGTTGGAGAGTTGCTGCAGGGCTTGATGCACAGCATGTCTGATTTCCATGCCAAGACCGTCAGGCTGCGCCATATGGACGACGGCGTACTTGTCGAAGGGTTCATCATTGGAACCCATGATGGCGAGTGGGCGGGCATCCCGCCAAGTGGTAATCGCCTCAATTTTCCGCTGGTTGGAATCTTCGAGTTCGATGGCGATCGACTCTTATGCGAGAAGGTCTCTTTCGATATGGCTACGGTGCTGACGCAGATGGGCGTGCTTCCCGCTATCAGCTAGGGGGTCGCCGAAAGTTTCAAGAGGGAGTGAGTGCGGCAGCAGCACTTGAGGTTTGACGCATGGGTGGGCCCGCCGTCGCTGTAGGGAATCGTATGGTCCACATCGCAGTCGGTGGCCGGACAGTCGCACCCGGGCCAACGACAGGTCAAATCTCGACAGCGCACGAAATCGGCCAGCGCCTTGGAGGGCACATAACCGGGCTCCGGTGGCGCATCACCGGGATGTACCAGCGGCACCAGCTTCGCCGAGGCGGCTAGTTCGGCGATCAGTTCCGGCGGGATCAACCCCTCAGCACCCACCTCGACGCCCGGCGCCAGGCCGTCACCCAGCGTGGAATGCTCTGCGATCACATGGATTACCACCGGGCCGGCCGCGCGCCGTTTCCCCGCGGCGCAATCCGATCGCCCGCACCGGCACCCCAACCGGTCCGCGCCGGCCGCCAACCCCCCCAACGCATCAGCGCGGCGCTGCTCCCGGGTGCGCGGATCGCGCGCACACACCGTGACCGCCAACGCATCCAATCGTCTATCCAACGCATGCGCGTCCGGACTCACCAGGGTGCCTTCGATATGCGACATGCCGTCGCCCGCATCGGCGATCCAGA
>NZ_LZSX01000003.1 GCF_001665835.1 Mycobacterium colombiense
TTGGCCGGCGTCGTCAACGACACATACTTACCGCCGAACACCGTCGTCGCCTTGATATCAGCATTCACATTCGACGGGATCAACGCCAAATACCGCGGATACACCTCCAACGTGAACTTCGCCGCCGGCTTGCCATCACGCACCGTCTCCGCGATCGACCCCACCCGGCCGATCTCCACCCCGTTATAGGTCACCTTCGAACCCGGATCCATCACCAACCCGGCCCGCGACGCCAACATGGTCAGCTGCGTCTTGTCGGTGAAGGCCCCCCGGAATTGCCCGTATATCAACGCCAAAATCAGCGCGCACACAACTAGCACGGCGACGGCGATCCACTTGTACGGCGGGGTTCGTTGCGAGTTGATCTGCACAGGTGAGCCGGCACTTGGATGTGTCGACATACCGTCGCTGCCCCTCACGTCCGCGTCGGCGCCTCGCGCCGCAGCGGCAGATCATCCCCCTGTCTCCGCCAGGGGGTTCCGTACACAAGACCAGTGAAATGTACCGTGACGGGCGCGCTTGTGCGAACCGCCGTTCACAAAATGGACGGGCGCCTCGCCTGGAGAGAGGCAACTCACAATCCCAAGCCGGAAGTCGTCGACGCATCCGTGATGACGATCCCCTATTCCGGTGCGGGTCTACCCTCGTGAAGTACGAGGAAAGGTGCGCGATGCTCGCAGCATTCGGATTCGAATCCCTGGGTGTGGTGGTCGGGGACATGTACTTCATCGACCCGTTCCCGCTCGAGGGTCAGGAGACCCCGGAGCGGGGAGTCCGGCTGGAACTGCGCCTCGTCGACCGGGCCCAGCCCCGGGGCTCGATCTACGCCGGCGTCCCGATCGCCTTCACCCGCCCTGTGTGGCGGGTGGATCTTTTCGGGTCCACGGAGAGCCCGCCCGGGACGCTGGACCGGGCCCACCACCATCCGCGGTTCAACGGTTGGGAACCCAGTAGCCGGCACTTCGTCCCCGAGCTGTCCGCCGACCCACTGGCCTGGCTGACCGAACAGCTGGCCGACCCGGCCGCCATCCTGGCCCGCGCGGGCGTCGACGCCGACGAGGTCAGCAAAGCCGACACCACCGGACTCGCGGCGGCGGCCCCGGAGATCGTCGCCGCGGTGAAGCGGTTGCTCGACGGCGTGCGCAACGGCGAATTGGCTCCGGCCCCCGCGGAGCCGGTTGCCGCCGCCCGCACCGGCTGGCTCTGAGTTGCGTTAGCGTCGTGGGCGTGACCCTCAACAACATCGCCCTGACCACCCTCGACGGCCGGCCGACCACGCTGGCCGAATTGTCCGACGGCGCAACGCTGGTCGTCAACGTAGCGTCCAAATGCGGGCTGACTCCGCAATACACCGCGCTGGAGAAGCTGGCCAAGGATTACGGCGACCGCGGCCTGACCGTCGTCGGCGTTCCCTGCAACCAGTTCATGGGCCAGGAGCCGGGCACGGCCGACGAGATCCAGGAGTTCTGCTCGACGACCTACGGGGTGACGTTCCCGCTGTTGGCGAAGACCGACGTCAACGGCGACGACCGTCACCCGCTGTACGCCGAGCTGACCAAAACCCCCGACGCCGACGGCCAGGCCGGAGACATCCAGTGGAACTTCGAAAAGTTCCTGCTCGGCCCCGGCGGTGAGGTTGTCCAGCGGTTCCGGCCCCGCACCGAGCCCGACGCCCCCGAGGTCATCAGCGCCATCGAGGACGTGCTGCCCCGCTAGGCATGAAAACGGCCCCCGAAGATTCTCCGGGGGCCGTTTTACCTGGTAGCGGGGACAGGATTCGAACCTGCGACCTCTGGGTTATGAGCCCAGCGAGCTACCGAGCTGCTCCACCCCGCGTTGGTGAATGCCAGGTTACCGAACCGGCCTCTCGGCGACCAAATCGCGCGGTCAGCGGCCATCAAGGCTGAGATCCGGGTCAGTGCCCGCCTCAGTGCGATGGCGGGTTCAGCCCGTATCGCTGTGCGATGTCGTCCATCCACTCCGGCGACCCATACGTCAGCCCGTACTTCTCGGCGAGCTCGCCGAACTCGGGCAGCTCGTGCAGCGGCTTGCCCGACGGGTCGTCGGCGTGCTCGACGAGCAGCTCGCCGAGTTCCCGGAAATAGTTCTCGAATCCGCCCGGGGTAATGATCTCGACGATGCGGCCCGGCTCGCTGCCGGCATTCCACATCGCGTGCATCTGCCCGCGCGGCTTGGTGATGTAGCCGCCGGGACCCAGGACCACCTCGCTGTCGTCGGAGCGGAAGCCGATCTCGCCGGCCAGCACGATCGAATGCTCGTCCTCGCGGGTGTGCCGGTGCGCCGCGGTGAGCAGGCCGACCGCGAACGGATGCTCGACGATGGACACCTCACCGCCGTTGGTTTTGCCCGACAGTTTCAACACGGCTCCGAAGCCCGGGAGGGCGACGACGTCGCCCTCCCCCGGCTGCACCACCGTGACGCCGATTGGGTCTGGACCACTCATGTGACATACCTTCCTCGCAAATCCGTTGCGCCGCAAGGTTTAATCAGCCCGCCGCGGCCAGCCCCGGCGTCAGCTCGTCGTGCGGCGGCCACAGTGGCTGCGGCACTTCGACGCCGAACGGCTTGTCCCAGCCGTTCCGGGACGAAACCTCGTGTACTGGATGGCGATTCGCCGCGACGCCCCACCTGCCCAATGGGTAACCCAGGGTCAGCATGGCCGACATCTTCCAGCCTTCCTCGACCGGTACGCCCAGTAACTCGTTCACCTCGTCCTCGAAATTGCGAAGCACCATCGTCATCACGCCGCCGACGCCCTCGGCACGGGCGGCGAGCAACACGCTCCAGATCGCCGGGTAGATGTTGGCGCCGCCGAGGTCGTCGATGGCGAACACGAAGAGCAACAAGGGAATTTCTTCGAAATGGTCCGCCAGGTAATCCCCCGAGCCTTTCATTCGGCGCATCGTTTCGGCGTGAGCGGCCGGATCCGCGCCGGGCGCCGGCACGACCATCGGTCCCGTCCCAGAACTGAACTTCTCGTATTCCAGCGCCCGGGCCTGCCGGAACAGCTTGCCGAACTCGCGGATGAGTTTTGGATCGTCAACGGCCACGAAGTGCCAGCGCTGGGTGTTGCCCCCGTTGGGGGCGCGAACCGCCGCATCGAGGATGCGGGCCTGTGTGTCCAGCGGAATCGGGTCCGGCCGCAACCGCCGCATCATCCTGGTGGTGTAAAGGCCTTCGTAAATGTCCATTGTTCTGCTCCCTTCCGCTACTCGGGCCAGCTGTTGTTGAGGATGTGGTCGACGAAGTCGACGCGCTCGAAAGTGGGATCGAAGTGCGCCAGCACATCGGCGTTCATGGTGCCGTCGGTGGTCCGCGGCCGGTGCTTCATTCCGTCGTTGAACGCCGCCAGGATGCGCTGCTTGAACTGTGGGCGCGGGTGGGCGGCGGTCACCGCGGCCAGCGCCTCGGGAGCCAACTGATCGCGCCCGACGCCGACCACGTCGACTTCCACACCGGCCTGCAGCAGCGCCACTTCGGGAGCCATGAACTCGGGCACGCCGGGGGTGGTGTGCAAGGCGATGCCCAGCCACACCTTGTCGGCTTCGGCTTTGTCGACGCCATGAGCCGTCAAGAAGTCCCTGGCGGCGTCGGCGCCGTCGACCTCGAAACGGACGGCGGAGCCGCGATAGCGCTCGGTCAGGCCGAGGTCGTGGAACATCGCACCCACGTAGAGCAGCTCCGCATCCGGCTTCAGCCCGCGGCGCATGCCCTGCAGCGCACCGAAGAAGAACACCCGCCGGGAGTGGTTGAAGAGCAATTCGTCCTCGGTGTCGCGGATGAACTCGGTCGCCTCGCGCGCCAGGGCGGTGTCGGGCACATCGATGCCGGCGACGGTGTCGATTGAGCTGGTGGTCATGTTCTCGTCTCCCTCCAAGTGACTGTTGGTATGAGTGTGCGCCGGCGCGGACGAATCGACCCTGGCCGTTCGGGCCGTCAAGTCCTCAGAAAGCGACAGAATGGGTTGCGTGGCTGCAGCCGGAGCGCGTTCGCGGGTGGTGGTGATCGTCGTTTTCGACGGGGTGACGTTGTTGGACGTCGCGGGGGCGGGCGAAGTGTTCGCCGAGGCCAACCGCTTCGGTGCCGACTACCAACTCAAAATCGCGTCGTTGGACGGGTCTGACGTGACCAGCTCGATCGGGGCCCGATTGGGCGTGACCGACAGCATTTCGGCCATCGAGTCCGCCGATACGGTCATGATCGCCGGCAGCGACGACCTGCCGGGGCGACCCATCGACCCCGCCCTGGTCGAGGCCGTCCGATCGATGTCAACACGGACCCGTCGTCTGGCGTCCATCTGCACGGGGTCGTTCATCCTCGCGCAGGCCGGCGTGCTCAGCGGCCGGCGCGCCACCACGCACTGGCACGACACCCGGTTGCTGGGCCGGGCGTTCCCCGATATCACCGTCGAGCCGGACGCGATCTTCGTCCGCGACGGCGACATCTTCACCTCCGCGGGCATCTCGTCGGGCATCGACCTGGCGCTGGCGTTGGTCGAAATGGATCACGGGACCGAACTGGTCCGCGACGTGGCCCGGTGGCTGGTCGTCTACCTCAAACGCGCGGGCGGCCAATCGCAATTCTCGGTGCTGCTCGAGGCCGATCCCCCGCCACAGTCGCCGCTGCGCCCGGTCACCGATGCGATCGCGGCCGACCCCGGCGCCGACTACAGCGTGAAAAGGCTTGCGGCCCTGGCATCTTTGAGCACCCGCCAGCTGACCCGGCTGTTTCAATCCGAGCTCGGGATGACCCCGGCGCGCTACGTCGAACTGGTTCGAATCGATTTCGCCCGCAATGCGCTGGAATCCGGCCGGTCGGTCACCGAGACCGCGGGCATGGCCGGCTTCGGCAGCATCGAAACGCTGCGACGGGTATTCGTCAATCACCTGGGCATCAGCCCGAAGGCCTATCGGGACAGGTTCCGAACGGCCTACGCCTGAAAGCTATTTCGTGCTGTTGTACTTGGTGATCGCGTCGTCCAGGCGCTGCAACGCGGCACCGTAGCCGGCGAAATCGCCCTTCTTCTGCGCGTCTTTCGCCGCGCCGAGTGCCGCCTGAATCTCTTGGAGGGCAGCGGATTTGGCGGGTGACAGCGTCACGGACCCGTCGGCCACCGGCGGTGCGGCGGCCGGCGGCGCCGATCCGGGCGTCACGGCGGGCGCCGGCGCGCTGGCCGGCGGACTCGCCGCGGGTGTCCCGGAATCGGTGGGCTGGATGCTCGTGGCCGCTGCGCCCGCGCCCGGCCCGAACAGCCCGGTCAGCGCGTCACGCACGGTGGGGCCGTAGCCGATCTTGTCGTTGTACATCATCGCCACCCGGATCAGCCGCGGGTAGGACGACGCCGCATCGCTGGCCCCCGGCGAGGCATACACGGGTTCGACGTAGAGCAGCCCGCCCTGCCCCACCGGCAGGGTGAGCAGGTTGCCCCACCGGATCCGGTTCTGGTTGTCGCGCCCGATCACGCCGAGGTCCTGCGACACCGCCGGGTCGGTGGTGATCGCGTTGTTGGCCAGCTTCGGTCCGTTGACCTGACCCGGGATGGTCAGCACGGTGATCCTGCCGTACGTCGCAGGGTCGGAGCTGGCGCTGATGTAGGCGGCCAGATAGTCACGCTTGAACCGGTTCATCGCGCTGGTCAGCTGATACGACGCCGTATTGTCGTTCTTCGCAATGTTTTTCGCGACGATGTAGTACGGCGGCTGGTAGCTGCTGGCCGTCGGGTTGGGATCCAGCGGCACGTCCCAGAAATCCGAGGTGGAGAAGAACGTCACCGGATCGTTGACGTGGTATTTCGCCAGCAGCATCCGCTGCACCTTGAACAGGTCCTCGGGATAGCGCAGGTGCTCGGCCAGCTCCGGGCTGATGTCGCTCTTGGGCTTCACGGTGCCCGGGAAGACCTGCATCCAGGCCCTGAGCACCGGGTCCTGCTCGTCCTGCTGGTACAGCGTGACGGTGCCGTCGTAGGCGTCGACGGTCGCCTTCACCGAGTTGCGGATGTAGGAGACCCGCTTGTCGGGCGCCAGCTTGTTGAACGCCACCTCGTTGGAGTCCGCGGTCGCCGATTCCAGCGACGTGAGTTCGGAATACGGGTAGTTGTCCAGCGTGGTGTAGCCGTCGATGATCCACACCAGTCGCTTGTTGACGATCGCCGGGTACACCGAGCTGTCGGTGGTCAGCCACGGCGCCACCGCCTCCACCCGCCGCGCCGGGTCACGGTTGAACAGGATCTTGCTGTTCGAGCCGATCACGTTGGAGAACAAGAAGTTTCGCTCGGCGAATTTCGCGGCGAACACGCTGCGCGACAACCAGTCACCGAGCGGGACGCCACCCAGGCCGGTGTAGGTGTAGTTCTTCGTCTCGTTGCTGGTCTCGTAGTCGTATTCGCGATCGGTGCCGTTGCGCCCGACGATCGCGTAGTCGGCCGACGTGTTGGAGATGACCGGCCCGTAGTAGACGCGCGGCTGGTCGAGTGGCGCCGGACCGTCGGACACCACGCCGCCGTTGGCGCCTACCACATTGACAAGGAACTCGGGGTAGCCGCCGTTCTGGTTGGGGTCGTTGGCGATTCCGCGGACCGTGTTGGCCGGCGACGCGATGAAGCCGTTGCCGTGGGTGTAGACGGTGTGCCGGTTGATCCAGTCGCGCTGGTTGTCGATCAGCCGGTCCGGGTTGAGTTCACGCGCTGCCACCACGTAGTCACGCAACGCCCCGTTGCGGTCCTGGTACCGGTCGATGGACAGCTGGTCCGGGAAGTAGTAGAAGTTCTTGCCCTGCTGGAACTGGGTGAACGCCGGGCTGACGATGGTCGGGTCGAGCAGTCGGATGTTCGACGTGGTCGCGCGGTCGTCGGCGACCTGCTGGGCGGTGGCCTGCGCGTCGCCGGTGTAGTTGCGATAGGTGACCTGGTCGGAGGTCAGGCCATAGGCCTGCCGGGTCGCGGCGATGCTGCGGCTGATGTATTCGCTTTCCTTTTGCGCGGCATTGGGTTTGACGCTGATCTGCTCGACGATCAACGGCCACCCGGCGCCTACGATCAGCGACGACAGCAGCAACAGGACCAGCCCGATCGCCGGAATCCTCAAGTCCTTGAGCACGACCGCGGAGAACACCGCGGCCGCGCAGATGAGCGCGATCGCCATCAGGATCAGTTTCGCCGGCAGCACCGCGTTGATGTCGGTGTAGCCCGCCCCGGTGAAGGGCTTGCCGCCGCGGGTGTGCGACAACAACTCATAGCGGTCCAGCCAGTACGCAATCGCCTTGAGCACAACCAGCAGCCCGACCAGGGTGACCAGCTGTATCCGCGCCGAACGGCTCAGCGCGCCCGTGCGACCGGACAGCCGGATCCCGCCAAAGATGTAGTGGGCCAACAGGTTGGCGACGAACGCCAGGAAGACCGCGACGAACAGGTAGCTGAGCAGCAGCCGGTAGAACGGCAGCTCGAAGGCGTAGAAACCGAGGTCCTTGCCGAACTGCGGGTCCTTGATGCCGAAGTCGGCGCCATGCAGGAACAGTTGGATGCGCACCCAATAGCTTTGGGCGATGATGCCGGCCAGCAGGCCGACCGCCACCGGGATCCCGGCGCTCACCAATCGCAACCGGGACAGCACCAGGGCGCGGTAGCGCGCCACCGGATCGTTGTCGTTGCTCGGCACGAACACCGGGCGGGTGCGGTAGGCCACCGCGAGGCCGGCGAACACGATGCCGCCCACCAGCAGCCCGGCGATCAAGAAGACGACGAACCGGGTGACCAGCACGGTGGAGAACACCGAGCGGTAGCCGAGCTCGCCGAACCACAGCCAGTCGACGTAGGCGTCGATCAGCCGCGGACCCGCGAGCAGCAGCACGATCACACCCAGTGCGATCAGGATCAGAATCCGGCTACGCCGAGTCAGCTTCGGCATCCGTGCGGTGGGCCGCATCCCCACTGGCTACGCTCCCTGATCGATTGCTAGACGGTGACAACTCTACGCATGGCCTTGCCCGTGATCGCCAAGGTTCGCTAGCAGCTTGGCGGCTGCCCGCCCGACCCGATCGCATGCAGCGCATCCACTGCCTGACCGAGCGTCTCGACCTTGACCAATCGCAGGCCGGACGGATTGTCCGAGCTGGCCTCGTAGCAGTTCTTCGCGGGCACCAGAAAGACCGTGGCGCCGGCCGCGTGCGCGGCCACCATCTTGTGGGTGATGCCGCCGATCTGGCCGACCTTGCCGTCGGACGCGATGGTCCCGGTGCCCGCGATGAAGTTCGACTTGGCCAGGTCGCCGGTGGTCAATTTGTCGACCACCGCCAGGCTGAACATCAACCCGGCGGACGGCCCGCCCACGTTGGCCAGGTTGAAGTCCACGGTGAACGGCGCCCACGGCGCGTCGAGCACCGCGACGCCGAGAAAGCCATAGGCGCGGTCTTTGTTGGCGCCCAGCGTGATCTGTGCCACACCGGCCGGCTCGTTCTTGCGGCGATAATCGACCGTCACCAGCTGGCCCGGCTTGGTGTTCTTCAGCAATCCGGTGAACTCGTCGACGGTGGCCACCGGGACGCCGTTGACCGCGTCGATGGCGTCGCCGACCTTCAGCTTGCCCACCGACGGACCCGGCTCGGGAACCTTGGCGACCGTCACCGCCGCCGGGTACTTGAGGTAACCCAGGGCCGCATAGGCCGCGCTGTCCTCAGATTGCTTGAAGTCCGCGTTGTTGGCCTTGTCGACGTCCTCCCGCGACTTACCGGGCGGATAGATGAGGTCGCGCGGCACCAGCTGTTCCTGGTCCGAAAGCCACAGCGTCAGCGCCTCGCCCAGCGTCAGGTCGTCGCGCTGGGACACCGTCGTCATGTTGAGGTGGCCGGTCGTCGGGTGCGTCTGGGTGCCCTCGATCGCCACCACCTGCTTGCCGTCGACCTCGCCGAGCGTGTCGAAGGTCGGGCCGGGCCCCAGCGACACGAACGGCACCGTCACCACCGCCAGCAACACGCCGAACACGACGATCGGCACCAGCGCGACCATCAGGGTCAGGATGCGCCTGTTCACGCCGATCACACTAGACGGCGGCCGCGGCGCGGTGTTCAGCCACAACGTTCGGTTAGGAGGGTTCAGCTACAAGCTGACCCGAGGTCGCGCCGCCTGACCTTGTGGTGAGTACCGTTGAGGGTATGGCTGACCTGCCTTTCGGCTTCTCGTCTGGAGACGACCCCGACAAGCACGGGAAAAAAGATCCCGATTCGGGCTCGAACCCGCCCGACCCGTTCGCCGCCTTCGGCATGAGCGGTGAATTCGGGATGGGCGATTTGGGGCAGATCTTCACTCAACTGGGTCAGATGTTCAGCAGCGCGGGCACTGTCGGGCCCGGCGGAGCCGCCTCGGGACCGGTCAATTACGAACTGGCGCGGCGGGTCGCGACGAATTCGATCGGCTTCGTGGCGCCGGTTCCGGACACCACCAACTCGGCGATCGCCGACGCGGTGCACCTGGCGGAAACCTGGCTGGACGGCGCCACTGCCCTGCCCGCGGGCACCACCAAGGCGGTGGGCTGGACTCCCGGCGACTGGGTCGACAACACGCTGGAGACGTGGAAGCGCCTGTGTGACCCGATGGCACAACAGATTTCGACGGTGTGGGCGGCGTCGTTGCCCGAAGAGGCCAAGAGCATGGCCGGTCCGCTGCTGCAGATGATGTCGCAGATGGGCGGTATGGCGTTCGGCTCGCAGCTCGGGCAGGCACTGGGCCGATTGTCCCGCGAGGTGCTGACGTCGACGGACATCGGTTTGCCGTTGGGGCCCAAGGGAATTGCGGCGATCATGCCCGAGGCCGTCGAACCTTTCGCCTCCGGCCTGGAGCGGCCGCGCAGCGAGGTCATGACGTTCCTGGCCGCGCGTGAGGCCGCCCATCACCGGCTGTTCAGTCACGTGCCGTGGCTGTCGAGTCAGCTGCTGGGCGCCGTCGAGGCCTACGCGATGGGCATGCAGATCGACATGTCCGGGATCGAGGAGCTGGCGCGGGACTTCAACCCGGCGTCGCTGTCGGACCCGGCGGCGATCGAAAACCTGCTCGGGCAGGGCGTTTTCGAGCCCAAGGCGACGCCCGCGCAGATGCAGGCGCTCGAGCGCCTGGAAACGCTGCTCGCCCTGATCGAGGGCTGGGTGCAGGTGGTGGTGGGCGGCGCGCTGGGCGACCGGATTCCCGGCGCGGCCGCGCTGGGCGAGACGATGCGCCGGCGCCGGGCCAGCAGCGGCCCCGCCGAGCAGACCTTCGCCACACTGGTCGGGCTGGAGCTGCGGCCCCGCAAGATGCGTGAGGCCGCCGCGTTCTGGGAGCGCCTGACGGAAGCCGCCGGGGTCGACGCCCGCGACGGCATCTGGCAACACCCCGATCTGTTGCCCGACGCCGAGGACCTCGACGAGCCGGCGGGCTTCATCGACCGCGTCATCGGCGGCGACACCAGCGGAATCGACGAGGCCATCGCCAAACTCGAGCGTGAGGGTCAAAACCCTGAGGACCCCGGCCCCGGTTCTGTGGATAACTGACCGAAGCCCTCGCCGCCGGCGTGCCACAGTTGCGCGGTGACTCAGCGGTGCCAGGCCCTCCTTTCCACCTATGCGCTGGACCCGGCGCTGCCGGTGCTGCTCCGTCCCGACGGCGCGGTCCAGGTGGGCTGGGACCCCCGTCGCGCGGTGCTGGTCCGCCCTCCCGGCGGCCTGGCCGCCGCCGAGCTGGCCACGCTGTTGCGGACCATGTGGTCGCCGACCCCGCTGGCCGAGTTGCAGCACCGCGCGCTCGATTTCGGCCTGACCGACGCCGACGGCCTGCGAAACCTGGTCGCGCGATTGGTCGATGCCGGGGTGGCCACCGAATGCGGTCAGCCGCGCGCCCGGGCGGCCTCGGTGCGGATCCACGGCCGCGGGCCGCTGTCCGAGCTGATGCTGGAGACGTTGCGCTGCTCGGGTGCCCGGATCGCACACAGCAGCCAACCGCACGCCGCGGTATCGGCCAGCGATGTTGATCTGGTGGTGTTGTCGGACTTCCTGGTCGCCGACCCGCGCATGGTGCGCGACCTGCACCACCAGGGCGTCGCGCATCTGTTGGTGCGGGTGCGCGACGGCATCGGGCTGGTGGGCCCCCTGGTGATTCCCGGCGTGACCAGCTGCCTGGGCTGCGCGGACCTGCACCGCCGGGACCGCGATGCGGCGTGGCCGGCCATCTGCGCGCAGCTGCGCGAGACCGTCGGCGTCGCCGATCGCGCCACCGTGCTGGCGACGGCGGCGCTCGCGCTCAGCCAGGTGAACCGGGTGATCGCGGCGGTGCACGGGCAGGAGGCGGGGGCCGGACCGGCGCCGCCCCAGACGCTGAACGCGACCCTGGAATTCGACCTGCATTCCAGCGCTATCGTCACGCGGCCGTGGGCCAAACACCCGCTGTGCTCGTGCTGACCCGGTGGGCGATTCGACGAGCTGTAGTGAAGGCCACATTCACGATCGAGTCCCGTTGACCAGCCCGTTAATTAGTGTGACAACGTGCGTTGTCCACATCGCTCCACATCGCGCTGACCATCATGGATGATGGGTACGTGTCTGACATCAAACGGGGCCGTGCTGCGCGGAACGCGAAGCTGGCCAGCATTCCGGTCGGATTCGCCGGCCGGGCGGCGATCGGATTCGGTAAACGGCTGACCGGAAAGTCCAGGGACGAGGTCCAGGCCGAGCTTCTGGAAAAGGCCGCCCACCAGCTGTTCACCGTCTTGGGTGAGCTCAAGGGCGGCGCAATGAAGGTGGGCCAGGCACTGTCGGTGCTCGAAGCCGCCATTCCCGAGGAATTCGGCGAGCCGTACCGCGAAGCGCTGACCAAGCTGCAAAAGGACGCCCCGCCGCTGCCCGCCGCCAAGGTGCACCGGGTGCTCGACGCCCAGCTGGGCACCAAGTGGCGCGCACGGTTCAGCTCCTTCGACGACATCCCGGTGGCCTCGGCGAGCATCGGCCAGGTCCACAAGGGCGTCTGGTCCGACGGCCGCGAGGTGGCCGTCAAGATCCAGTACCCCGGCGCCGACGAGGCACTGCGGGCCGACCTCAAGACCATGCAGCGGCTGGTCGGAGTGTTCAAGCAGCTCGCGCCGGGCGCCGACGTCGAGGGGGTCGTCGACGAACTGATCGAGCGCACCGAGATGGAGCTGGACTACCGGCTGGAGGCCGAGAATCAGCGCGCCTTCGCCAAGGCCTATCACGATCACCCGCACTTCGCGGTGCCGCGCATCGTGGCCAGCGCGCCGAAGGTGGTGATCCAGGAGTGGATGCAGGGCACCCCGATGGCCGAGATCATCCGGCACGGCACCGCCGAGCAGCGCGACCTGATGGGCACCCGGCTGCTCGAACTCACCTTCGACGCGCCGCGCCGGCTGGGCATGCTGCACGGCGACGCCCACCCGGGCAACTTCATGCTGCTTCCCGACGGTCGTATGGGCGTGATCGACTTCGGCGCCGTGGCCGCGCTGCCCGGCGGCTTGCCGATCGAGCTCGGTATGAGCATCCGGCTGGCCCGCGACAAGAACTACGACTTACTGCTGCCGACTATGGAGAAGGCCGGCTTCATCCAGAAGGGCCAGCAGGTGTCGGTGCGCGACATCGACGACATGCTGCGCCAGTACGTCGAACCGGTCGAGGTCGAGGTCTTCCACTACACCCGTAAGTGGCTGCAGAAGATGTCGGCCATCGAGATCGATCGGTCGGTGTCGCAGATCCGGACCGCGCGGCAAATGGACCTGCCGCCCAAACTGGTCATCCCGATGCGGGTCATCATGTCGGTGGCCGCGATCCTGTGCCAGCTGGATGCGCACGTGCCGATCAAGGCGCTGTCGGAAGAGCTGGTGCCCGGCTTCGCCGAACCCGACAACGCCGTCATCTAGCTCCGGCGCCCTACGCGGCCGCCTCGTCTTGCCTGCTGTCCTTGCGGGGACGCCCGCGGGGCCGTTTGAAGCTCAAAACCGAACCGCGGTCGATGATTTCGCCGCCCCACACGCCCCAGGGTTCGGCGCGTTCCAACGCGGCCGCCAGGCACTGACGGCGGACCGGGCAGCTGGTGCAGAGCGTCTTAGCCCGCTCCAGCTCGGCCGGGGTGTCGGCGAACCACAGGTCGGGATCGCCGACGTGACACGGCAGGGCTTGTCTGGGGACTGTCGGTGCCGACATGTCCTACCACCTACTTCCTGGTCTGGTTGCTGTCCTTGGCAGTGATCCGGACCAGGTCGAAGAAGTGCCGACCCTACAACTATGGCCACGGATCCTTGCGACTTCGGGTCCGTGGCCATTTGGGAGAAAACCGGGCTGGTGCTTACCTTGCCTTCGGTGGGCCCCCGACATCTACGGACGCGTCGGTCGCGGCGGCGGCGCGATGCTTACGCGCGGCCGCCGAGGCGGCGTGTGCGGCATGGGAGGTACCCGCGGCAAGCGCCGCGCGGACCACGCCTACACCGAACGCGTCGCTGAGCATCGTGGCCACCCTCCTTCTCCGTAGTGCCGAGTTGCGGTTTCGAGGGTAAACGGTCACCGCCCGTGACCACAACCGATTTTCTGACCAGCGGGTTTACCGGTCAGCGCCCGCGGACCAGTTCCAGCACGTCGGGGCCGTACTGCTCCAGCTTGCGGGCGCCGATGCCCGGAATCGCGATCAGCGCAGCCTCGTCGCCGGGCCGCAGCTCGGCGATGGCGATCAGGGTGTTGTCGGTGAAGACCACGTAGGCGGGCACCTTCTGCTCCTTGGCGATGTCCAGCCGCCACGCCTTGAGCCGCAGCAACAGGTCCTCGTCGACGTCGCCGGCGCAGGTCTCGCAGCGGCGCAGCATGACGGCCGCCGGGGTGGTCAGGTTGTTGTTGCAGATCCGGCAGCGGGTCGCCGTGCCCCGGTTGCGCCGGGACTTGTTCGGCGCCGCGTCGGCACGCGCCTGGGGCGCGATGCCGTTGAGGAAGCGCGACGGCTTGCGGCCCTGGCGGCCACCCGGGCTGCGGGCCAGCGCCCAACTGAGCCCCAGATGTATTCGGGCCCTGGTGATTCCGACGTAGAGCAGCCGCCGCTCCTCTTCGACCGCTTCGCTCTCGGCGCCGTGCGCCAACGCGTGCGAGATGGGCAGCGTGCCGTCGGCCAGGCCGACCAGAAACACCGCGTCCCACTCGAGTCCCTTGGCGGCGTGCAGCGACGCCAGCGCGACGCCCTGCACCACCGGTGGGTGCCGCGAGTCGGCCCGCGTCCGCAGCTCGGCCACCAGTCCCGGGAGTTCCAGCTGCGGACGCTGCGCAACTTCGTCGTCGGCCAGCTCGGCCAGCGCGGTCAGCGCCTCCCAGCGCTCCCGGGCGCGGGTGCCGACGGGTTCCTCGGCCGTCAGCCCCAGCGGTTCCAGGATCGTGCGGACCGCGTCGGGTAACGGCCCTTCGGCACCGCGCTCGGCGGCCCGATGCAGCGCCAGCAGGGCCTGCTTGATCTCCTGGCGGTTGAAGAAGCCCTCGCCGCCGCGAACCTGATAGGCGATGCCGGCCTCGGTCAACGCTTCCTCGTAGATCTCCGATTGCGCGTTGACCCGGTACAGCACCGCGATCTCCGACGGCGGGGTGCCGGATTCGATGAGCCGCTTGATCGACGCCGCGACCGCGGCGGCCTCGGCCAGTTCGTCGGGATGCTCGTGGAACGTCGGCGCCGGGCCCGGCGCCCGCTGACCCACCAGGTGCAGCTTGCTGCCGGCGACCCGGCCGCGCGCCGCGGCGATCACCTGGTTGGCCAACGACACCACCTGCGGGGTGGAGCGGTAGTCGCGCTCGAGGCGCACCACGGTGGCGTCGGGGAACCGGCGGGAGAAGTCGAGCAGGAACCGCGGCGAGGCCCCGGTGAACGAATAGATGGTCTGGTTGGCGTCGCCCACCACGGTCAGGTCATCGCGATCGCCGAGCCACGCCGCGAGCACCCGCTGCTGCAACGGCGTGACGTCCTGGTATTCGTCGACGACGAAGCAGCGGTAGCGGTCCCGGAACTCCTCGGCCACAGCGGGATCGTTCTCGATCGCGGCCGCGGTGTGCAGCAGCAGGTCGTCGAAGTCGAGCAGGGTGACGTTGTCGCCGCGCGCCTTGAGCGCCTCGTAGGCGGCGTAGACGGTGGCGACGCGGGCGGCGTCCAACGGGATGTCGCGCGCGGCGTCGGCCACCGCGGCCGGGTATTCCTCGGGCCCGATCAGCGACGCTTTGGCCCACTCGATCTCGCCGGCCAGGTCGCGCACGTCGTCGGTGCTGGCGTTGATCCGGGCGCGGCTGGCCGCCCGGGCGACGACGGCGAACTTGCTGTCCAGCAGCTGCCACCCGGTGTCGCCGACCACCCGCGGCCAGAAATACCGCAGCTGCCGGTGGGCGGCCGCGTGGAACGTCAGTGCCGAGACCGCGCCGACGGTGGTGTCCACGCCCGCGGCGGAGTCGATCATCCGCAATCTCGAGCGCATCTCCCCCGCCGCCCGCTGGGTGAACGTGACGGCCAGCACCTGACCGGCCGCGACGTGACCGCTGGCGACCAGCTGGGCGATCCGATGCGTGATGGTGCGGGTCTTTCCCGTTCCGGCACCGGCGAGCACGCAGACCGGGCCGCGGGGAGCCAGCACGGCCTCGCGCTGCTCGTCGTCCAGCCCGGCTGTCAAAGGATCGGCGACCGTCGGCATGGCGTCCATCTTGGCAGCGGTCGCCGACAAACCCTCGGCATCGCCACGCCTTAATCGACGGGCTTGGCGTGTCGCCCCGGCGAGTCGGCGGATCCCGCGGCGCGGCCGGGCGCTACCCCCGGCGCGGAATGCATCGTCGCCGGGCTACACCCGATCGCCCACTCCTCCGCATCCCGCTTCGCGGAATGCATCGTCGCCGGGCTACGTTAACCAACCATGACCTCTGCCCCGCTCACCGTCTACACGACCTCCTGGTGTGGCTACTGCCATCGGCTGATGACCGTGCTTAAGTCCAACGGCATCCCGTACGAGGCGGTCGACATCGAGCACGACGCGGCGGCCGCTGATTTCGTCAGCTCGGTCAACGGCGGCAACAGGACGGTTCCGACGGTGAAATTCGCCGACGGCTCGACGCTGACCAATCCGAGCGCCGCCGAGGTGAAGGCAAAGCTGGCCAACGCCGGCAACTAGGCGCCGGTCAGTCGATCGCGGCCCAGGATTCGATGATCACGCGGGCGATCGAGATCGACCCGGGCAGAAGCAGATTCGACTCCGACGAGCTGGACCAGTCCCCGGCCGCCAGTGCGGTGCGCACCTCGTCGCGCGTGAACCACGCGGCCTCGCCAATCTCGCCGTCGTTGAACGCGAATTCCTCGGCCGGGTCGGCGACGGCGTGGAAGCCGACCATCAGCGAACGCGGGAACGGCCACGGCTGACTGCCCAGGTATCGCACGTCGCGGACGGTCAGCCCGATCTCCTCGCGGATCTCCCGGGCGACGCACCCCTCGAAAGACTCACCGGCCTCGACGAATCCGGCCAGCAACGAGAACATCCGCTCGGGCCATACCGCCTGACGGGCCAGCACCGCGCGGTCACCGCCATCGTGGACCAGGCAGATCACCGCCGGGTCGATACGCGGGAACTCCTCGTGACCGGTCACCGGGTTGATGCGCGACCAGCCCGCCCGGGCCGGCCTCGTCGGCGAACCGTCCACGGAGCTGAAGCGTGCCTTCTCATGCCAATTCAGCAGCGCGACGGCCGCGGACACCAGCTGGCTGCTGGTGTCGTCGAAGATCGGGCCGAGACTGCGCAGGTTCACCACCTCGGCATGCGCGGCGGGGTCGTCCGGAGCCTGCAGCGCGCCGCGGATGCCCCAGACGTGGCGGCCGTCCTCGATGCGCCCCAGAAACACCGCCTCCGACGGCGGCTTGTCGCCCACTTCGGCGGCGGCGCCGAGCACCACCCGGCCGTTGGCGGCCAGCACCTGGTTGCGCGAATCCACCCGCAACAGCGCCGCATCCGCCCAGCCTGCGGTGGCCGCCTCGACGTCGGTGCGCAGCTGATCGGCGCGGTCGGCACCCACCCGCGATAGCAACGGCACGCTGCGCAGCTGAAAGTCCGCGATCGCCATCAGTGGTCGGCGTTCCGGATGTAGAGCAGCCGGTCATTGGCCTCGATGGCATCCACTTCCGGTGCGCCGATGCGCAGCAGGTGGCCGTCGCGCACCACACCGAGCACGGTGTCGCGCAGGTGCCGCGGCGACCCGCCGACTTCGGCCTGCTCCACTTCACGCTCGGCGATGGCCAACCCGGCGTCGGGTGTCAGCAGATCCTCGATCATCTCCACGACGCTGGGGGTGGTGGTGGCCAGCCCGAGGAGCCGGCCCGCGGTGGCCGAGGACACCACCACCGAGTTCGCGCCCGACTGCTGCAGCAGGTGCTGGTTCTCGGTCTCCCGGATGGAGGCGACGATCTTGGCGTGGGGCGCGAGTTCGCGCGCCGTCAGCGTCACCAACACCGCGGTGTCGTCGCGGCTGGTGGCAACGATGATGGACGCCGCATGCTGGGCGCCGGCCAGCCGCAGCACGTCGGCCTTGGTGGCATCGCCATGCAGGGTGACCAGGCCGGCACTTTCGGCGTGCTCGAGCGTGCTGCGATCGGTGTCGACGACGACGACCTCGGTCTGCACGGTCTCGTCACCGAGGATGGCCGCGACCGCGGTCTTCCCCTTTGTGCCATAGCCGATCACGATGGTGTGGTTGCGCACTCTGCTCCTCCAACGCTGAATCTTCCACCCTTGGCGAGACCGCTCGGAGAGCACCTCGAGCGTGGTGCCGACCAACACGGCCAGGAACGCGATCCGCAGCGCGGTGAAGATCAGGGTGTGCACCAGACGCGCGGTTTCGGTGTACGGCGTGATGTCGCCGTATCCGGTGGTCGAGAGGGACACCGCGGAGAAATACACGCAGTCCAAAAAGGTCAGCGGTTGGTTGCGCACGTCGCGGTAACCGCTGCGATCCAGGTAGACGATGACGGCCGCGGCGAACAGCACCACCAGCGCGATGGCCAGGCGCCGGGTGATGACGCGGATGGGACTAGCGTGCTCCTCGGGGATACGCACCACGCCGATCAGCTGGTGACCGCGCTGAGCCGTCAGGGTTTCGTCCAGACCGCTCAGCCTTCGGGACCTACCGTTGCCCACGGCGGTCCGTCATCGGCTTACCTTCTGCGCACGAGACACGCACCGTCTTATGTAACCACGGCCACAGCTTCCCCAATACTCGGGCGGCGCAGGTCACACCCGGGCGCGACGGTCGCCGGCCGGATCCGTCAGCAGCCCCGCGACCTCGGCGGCGCTCGGCAGTTCCTCGGGGATCACGGTGGTGCGGGCGCGCACGTAGTGGAAGGCGGTGCGCACCGAGGATTCCGGGATGCCGGCCAACGCCGCCCAGGCCACGCGGTACACGGCGAGCTGGACGGCGGCCTGCCGCATCGCTTCCGGCCCGCGCGGCGGTTCGCCGGTTTTCCAGTCCACCACGGTGGCGCCGCCGTCGGGATCGGTGAAGACCGCGTCGATGCGTCCGCGCACCAGCGTGTCGCCGATCGGCATCTCGAACGGTACCTCGATGGCCACGGGAGTTCTTGCGGCCCAGGGTGATTCGGTGAAGGCATCCTGCAACGCGGTCAGTTCCGCGGTATCGCCGACGGCGGAGTCCGCCGCGCCCGGCAGATCGCCGAGATCGAACAAACACTCGGCGCCGTAGAATTTCTGGACCCACGCGTGAAAGGCATTGCCCAGCAACGCATGCGGCTCCGGCCGCGACGGCAGCCGGTGCCTCAACCGCTGCGCGGTGCCCGCCGGGTCGCGCGCCAGGCCGACCAGCGAGCTGACCGACAACTGACCCGGCAGGACGGCGGCCGGCGGCTGCACCAGCCGGGCGCGCTCGGCCAGCAGTGCGTCGACGTCGGCGGCCCAACCGTCCACATCGACGTACGCCTCGGTCGCATCGGCCCGCAACGCCTGCGCCACCAGCGCGGCGCCGTGCTCGACGTCATCACGCCGCGCCGCCAGCGGGTCCGGCGGCCACACCGCTTCGACGACGTTGTCGCGCAGCGGGTTTCGCTCGCCATCGGCGGGCGCCGGGGCCCAGTGCTCCACCGATCCGCAGGGGTCGCCGGCCGCGGCCGAATCGTCGATCACGGCCTTGATCTCGCACAGGAAGTCCGACGGGCCGCGCGGCTTGATGCCGGTGGCCGCCCAGTGGTGCCCGGACACCAGCAGCGTGTCCTCGGCGCGGGTGATGGCGACATACAGCAACCGGCGCTCCTCGTCGATGCGGCGCTGCTCGAGCTGGCGACGATGCTCGGAGATCTTGTCCGACAGCTGCTTTCGGTTGGTGACGTCCGAGGTGTCCATCACCGGGATGCCCAGCGCTCCCGCGGCGGCGCGGTCGCCGCGCAAGAGCGGCGGCAGCTCGGCGGCGTCGGTCAGCCAGGTGCTCTTCGACGCCGTCGATGGGAAGGTACCGCCGGACAGGTGGGCCACCGCCACGACCTGCCATTCCAGCCCCTTCGCGGAGTGCACGGTGAGCACCTGGACGCGGTCGCGCGCGACCGCCAATGGTGCGGGCGCCAAACCGTTCTCGACCGACTCGGCGACGTCCAGAAAAGCCAGCAGGCCGGTCACCGAGGTGGTTGCCGATCCGTCCGCCGGCCCGGTCGCGGTGCCGGTGCGTTCGGCGTAGCCCGCGACAACGTCGGCGAACGCATCCAGGTGCTCGGTGCCGGCCCAGCCGGCCCCGACCCACGCCGCGGCCCGGACTTCACAATCGATGCCCAGCACCCGGCGCACCTCGGCGACCAAGTCCGGGAGCGGATGGCCCAGGTGGGCGCGCAGGGCGCTCAGTTCGGCGGCCAGCGCGGTAATGCGCTGGTATCCCGCAGCCGAATACGCCCCGGCCGCACCGGGATCGGCGATCGCGTCGGCCAGGCACACGGTGTCCGCGTCGGGGCCGGCCGCACTCGCGATCGACTCGGGCGAGGACGCTTCGGCGGGCTGCGCCGCCCCGCCGAGCGCACGCGCCCGCTGCCACAGCGCCGTGAGGTCGCGGGCGCCGAGGCGCCAGCGTGAACCGGTGAGCACCCGCATCGCCGCCGCGCCTGCCGTCGGATCGGCGACCAGCCGCAGCATGGCCACCACCTCGGCGACCTCCGGGATGGCCAGCAGCCCGGCCAGCCCGACGACCTCGACGGGGATGCCGCGGGCGCGCAGCGCGTCGGCGATGGGCGCGGCATCCGCGTTGCGGCGCACCAACACCGCGGCCGTCGGCGGACCGACGCCCTCGTCGCGGGCCTGCCGGTACCGCGCGTCGAGGTGATCGGCGATCCACTCACGCTCGGCCGTCACATCGGGCAGCAGTGCGCAGCGGACGGTGCCGGGCGGGGCGTCCGGGCGCGGGCGCAGCGCGTGCACGGCCACCGATCGCCGCCGCGCCTCCGCCGACACCGCGTTGGCCACCCGCAGCGTCCGGGGCGGATTGCGCCAGCTGGTCCGCAACTCCAGGATCGGGGCGGGGGTGCCGTCGGATCGGGGGAAGTCGGTGGTGAACCGCGGCAGGTTAGTCGCCGAGGCGCCGCGCCAGCCGTAGATCGACTGAATCGGGTCTCCGACGGCGGTGAGCGCCAGCCCGTCGTCGACCCCGCCGCCGAATAGTGCTGAGAGCGCGATGCGTTGGGCGTGGCCGGTGTCCTGGTACTCGTCGAGCAGCACCACCCGGTAGCGGCCGCGCAGGTCCTCGCCGACTTGCGGGAACGTCGCCGCCAGCCTGGCCGCCGAGGCCATCTGCATCCCGAAGTCCATCACCTTCGCGGCACGCATGCGGCCGTTGAGCGCGTCGAGCAGTGGCACGAGTTCGGTGCGTTCGGTCTGGGTGGCCAGCAGCCGCAGCAGCCATTGGCTGGGGCCGCGATCCCGTTGGTAGGGGCCCGCGGGCAGGCAGTGGATCAGCCGCTCCAGCTCGACGTGGGTGTCGCGCAGCTGGCCGGTGTCCACCAGGTGTTCGGCCAGCTGCCCCCACAGCCGCAGCACCATCGAAGTGACGGTCGCCGGGGTCTTGTCGGTCCGCAGTTCGCCCGGATAGCCGTTCACCACGTCGAAAGCCAGCTGCCACAACTCGGTTTCGCTGAGCAGCCGGGTGTCGGGCTCGACGGGCAACAGCAGCCCGTAGTCGCGCAGCAGCGAGCCCGCGAAGGCGTGGTAGGTGCTGACCGTCGGAGCACCCTCGGAGTCGCAGGCCGTACCCGACGCGCCCAGGCCGACGCCGGCCAGCCGGGCCAGTCGGGACCGGACCCGGCGCAGCAGCTGGCCGGCGGCCTTGCGGGTGAACGTCAAGCCCAGCACCTGACCGGGTTCGGCGTAGCCGTTGGCGATCAGCCACACCACCCGCGCCGCCATGGTTTCGGTCTTGCCGGCGCCGGCGCCGGCGATCACCACCAGCGGCCCCGGCGGCGCGGCGATGACGGCGGCCTGCTCGTCGGTCGGCGGAAAAAGCCCTAGCGCGCCGGCCAATTCGGCGGGGCTGTAGCGCGGCGGGGTCATCGCTGCGCCCCCTCGGCGTGGGCCGGGCAGTTGGGCCGGATCGGGCAATGGGCGCAGCCGTCGTTGCGCCGCGCGATGAACTGCGGGCCCGACGTCGCGCCGGCCGCGCGCCCGATGACCTCGCGCCATTCGTCGCCGGCGGCGGCGGTCAGCGGATCCTGTTCGCGTTCGGCCACTCCGGACGCCCCGGTCTTGCCGACGTAGACCAGCCGCGCGCCGCCGGGCTCGACATTGTCGGTCCCGTTGCCCACCAATCCCTCTGCCACCGCCAGCTGATACATGGCGAGCTGGGCGTGTTGTTGCGCATCGTCCTTGCTGACCGGTGACTTGCCGGTTTTGATGTCGACGATCACGAGCCGGCCGGCGGCATCGCGCTCCAGCCGGTCGACCCGGCCGCGCAGCCGCACCTCGCCTCCGTCGCCGGTGGCCACGGTTCCCTCGATCTCGACCTCGACGCCGACCTCGGTCAATGCACCCCGGGTCTGCGCGCGCCACTCGATGAACGCCTCCAGCATGGCGCGGTGCCGGGCCAGCTCGTTGTCCGAATGCCATTGCGCCGCGAAGGGAAGGTGTTTCCAGGCGCGGTCCAGCTCGGCCAGCAATTCCGATTCGCTCCGGTCCGGTTCGGCGATCAGGGCGTGCACCACCGACCCGATCGCCGAGCGCACGTCGCGCGGGCCGGAACCGCCGTGCCGCTCGGCGAGCCAGCGCAGCGGGCAGTCGTTGAGGGTCTGCAGGTTCGACGGCGTCAGGGTGACCACGTCGCCGCTGCCACGCAGCGGTTCGCTGGTGCTGACCGGCGTCAGGCCGTGCCACCCGGCCGGGTCGGCGCCGGGCACGCCGGCTTTGGCGAGCCGCGCCAATTGCGTTGCCGCGCAAGCGCGGGTGAGCTCGTCCACCGCGCCCTGGGGAGCGCACACCACGCCACGCAGCCGGCCCACCAGCGCGGCCGCGGACAACACCCGCGGCGCCGAGACCGGTTGCACGCCGGCGCTATCGGCGTCGTCGTCGGCCCACTGCGCGATTTCGGCGAAGAACACCGACGGCAGCGCGGCCTGTAGACCGGCACCGCCGGTGTCGCTATCGACGGCCGTCACCAGCAACCGGCTCCGGGCCCGGCCCATCGCCGCCACCAGCAGCCTGCGCTCCTCGGCCAGCAGCGGCGCGCGCACCGATGCCTCCGCGCCGATCCCGTCCAGCACGTCCAGGAGCCGCTGGGTGGCCAGCACGCCGCCGCGCGGAACGGTGTTGGGCCACAAGCCGTCCTGCAATCCGGCGATGACCACGAAATCCCATTCGTGCCCCAGCGCGGCGTGCGCGCTGAGCACCCTGACCTGCTCGGCCGCGGCGACGGGCTCGGGGGTGGCGCTCGGCAGCGCCAGCGCGGCGATGTGCTCGACCAGACCGCGCAGCGACGCACCCGAGGTGCGCGACACGTAGTCGTCGGTGACGTCGAACAACGCGGTCACCGACTCGAGGTCACGGGTGGCCTGGGGCGCGGCGGGACCGCCGCGCTCGCTCACCGACAGCCAGCGGCGCTGCAACCCGGACCGATGCCAGGCGGCCCACAGGGTGTAGCGCGGGTCGTCACCGGCACGGTGCGAGCGCGCGGCCGCGTCCAGCACCGCGCGGACCTTGCGCAGCGGGGCGAACCGCGGACCCGGCGGCGTCGCGTCACCGGACAGCGCCTCGACCAACAGGTCGGCGAAATCCGCCGGTGCGCGATCGGGGTTGGCGCGCTGCAGTGTTCGGCGCAGCTGACGGAGCGAAACCGGATCGACACGGCCGATGGGGCCGGTCAGCAGCGCCAGCGCCTGCTGCCCGTCGAGCCCGTCGGCGGTGGCCAGCAGCACGGTGAGCAGGGCGCGCGCGGCCGGCTCCTCGGACAACGGCCCGGGGGCGGCCGGTGCGGCCACCGGCACCCCGGCGGCGGCCAACGCGCGCGGCAATCGAGCGCCGGCCCGCGGCACCGACCGGACGATGACCGCCATCTGCGACCAGGGCACGCCGTCGACCAGGTGTGCGCGCCGCAGCGCGTCGGCGATGGTCGCCGCCTCGGCGTGCGCCGACGCGGCCAGCCGCACGGTCACCGACCCCTCCCCGGTCCCGGCGCCGTCGATCTGCCGGCCGCCGCTGCCGCCCGGTAACCGGCCGGCGATACCGCTCACCGCGCGCGCGACGGCGGGGGCGCAGCGGTGCGACGTCGTCAGCGTCACCGAGGGCGCTTCGCCGCCGAGCAACCCGGCGGGTTCGCCACCCCGGAAGCCGAAGACCGCCTGGTTGGGATCCCCGGCGATCAGCGCCAGCTCGGCGCCCGCCGCGAGCACCCGAACCAGGCGGGCGGCCTGCGCGTCGAGTTGTTGGGCGTCGTCAACCAGCAGGACGCGGATCCGGCCGCGTTCGGCGGACAGCAATTCGGGGTCGACGGCGAACGCTTCCAGTGCGGCGCCGACCAATTCGGCGGCGCCCAGCGCGGGTGTGGTGGCCTCCGGCGCGGCCGTGCCCACCGCGGCGCGCAGCAACATCACCTGCTCGTACTGGCGCGCGAATTGGCCGGCGGCGGTCCACTCCGGCCGTCGGCAGCGACGGCCCAGCCGCTCCAGTTCCTGGGGATCCACGCCGCGTTCGGCGCAGCGGGCCAACAGGTTTCGCAGTTCGGTGGCGAAGCCGGCGGTGCTCAGCGCCGGCCGCAGCTGGGCCGGCCAGGCCGTCGCGGCGCGCGGTCCGTCCTCGATGTCTCCGGCCAGCAGCTCCCGGATGATGGCGTCCTGTTCGGCGCTGGTGACCAGCCGCGGGGGCGCCTCGCCGGCGCGCTCTGCCGCGCGCCGCAAGAGCGCGTACGCGTACCCGTGCACGGTCCGCACCAGGGGCTCGCTCACGGCGGCCCGGCCTCCGCCGGTGGATCGCGAGCGCAGCAACGCCGTCGTCAGCGCGCTGCGCTCGGCCATCCCGATCCGGCCGGAACCGGTAAGCAGCAGAACCGATTCCGGGTTGACCCCAGCGTCAATCTGGGCGACCGCGGCGTCGATCAGCAGGCTGCTCTTGCCGGTGCCGGGCCCACCGAGGACCCGAACGACCCCGCGCGAACCGGGCGCCAGCAGAGCATCCGCGTCGGTGTCCCAGGTGTGTGACATGGCTGCATGCAATCACCAGGGTGTGACAAGTTTCGTCCGACCGGCAGCGGCACCGGCACCTACCCTGGAGGCCAGAGCGAGGAGCAGACCGGAAGGAGGGGTGCAAGACCATGCAGGACGACGAACGCGGCTTTCCCGTCGACGAGGCGCCCGAAGGCGACGCGGTGGAACAATCGCGGGCCGTGGATTCCGACGACGAGACCGGCCTGGATACCGACTACGTGGCCGCCGGGGACCGGGAAGCCAACGAGGCCGACGTGATCGAGCAGGCCTACATTGTCCCCACCGAGGACGATCGAGATGACGACCGGTGAGGACCGCCCGCACGTCGTGATCGTGGCGGCTGGCACCATCGACGGGTGACCGCGAAGTTGCATGTGCACCGCTACGGCCCGTCCGGTCCGGTGCAGATCCTGGCGCTGCACGGGTTGACCGGCCACGGCCAGCGTTGGCAGCATCTGTCCGGCTTTCTGCCCGGAATCGGCATCGCCGCACCGGATCTGGTCGGCCACGGCCGGTCCTCGTGGGCCGCGCCGTGGACCATCGACGCCAATGTCGCGGCGCTGGCCGCGCTGCTCGACGAGCAGCCCGACACTCCGGTGGTGATCGTTGGCCACTCGTTCGGCGGCGGGCTGGCGATGCACCTGGCCGCGGCCCGCCCCGACCGGGTGGCGGGGCTGCTGCTGCTCGACCCGGCGGTCGGGCTGGACGGCGACTGGATGCGCGAGATCGCCGAGGCGATGCTGTCCTCGCCCGACTATCCGGACGCCGAGGAGGCGCGCCTGGAGAAGGTGCACGGCTCGTGGTCGGATGTCGAGCCCGCCCTGCTGGACGCCGAGGTCGACGAGCATCTGATCGCGCTGCCGGGCGGGCGCTACGGCTGGCGGGTCAGCCTGCCGGCGATGATGGCCTACTGGAGCGAGTTGGCCCGCGACACCGTGCTGCCGCCGGCGAAGACCCCGACCGTCCTGGTGCGAGCCAAGCGCACCACCCCGCCCTATGTCAGCGACAAGCTCATCGACGGCTTGGCGCGGCGGCTGGGATCGGACTTCCGGCTGCTGGATTTCGACTGCAACCACATGGTGCCCTACGCCAAGCCCGACGAGGTCGCCGCGTTGACCCGCGAACTGCTGGAAGCGCGCTGAGGATGGCGCCGGTGACCGACGAGCAGGTCGAGCGGGTGCGTGCGCTGGTCGCCGCGATCCCGTCCGGCCGGGTGGCCACCTACGGCGACATCGCCACTGTCGCAGGGCTTTTTAGTCCGCGCATCGTCGGCTGGATCATGCGGACCGACTCCTCCGACCTGCCCTGGCACCGAGTGATCACCGCCTCCGGGCGCCCGGCGCGGCACCTGAGCACCCGGCAGCTGGAGTTGTTGCGCGCCGAAGGCGTGCTGGCGACCGACGGCAGAATCGCGCTGCGCGAGGTTCGCTACGAGTTCCCCGGCTGGGTTAGTGGCGATCGCCAGCGCGGAAAACCGGGCGCAGCGGGTCGACACGCGGCTAGTTAGAGCACCAGCCGGACCAGCGCCGCGGTGCGGGCCAGGCCGGGGAAGGCCTCGGCCGTGGACCGCGGGTGCAGCGCGTGCACCGCGAGGCGGAACATCAACGCCCGCAACAACATCTGGGGCCACTCCGGCAGGGCGTTCCAGCGCTCGATCAGGCCGTCGTCGGCCTCCCCCCAGGACAGCGCGTCGATGACGACGACGCCGGCCGCCCATGAGGCCGGCCGCCAGTACGGGGTGATGTCGGTGATTCCCGGCGCCGCGGTGCCGACGAAAAGCACTGTGCCGTAAAGGTCCCCGTGCACCAGCTGGTTGGGGCTCTTCGTCGGCTTACGCAGGGTGGCGAGCTGGTGGAGCAGCTCGACCGACCGCTCGGCGTCCGCTGTCGGCGGGGCCACCCGCGCGCCCGGCGGCACCGAGGCCAGAGGCCGTTCCTCCCAGGCCGCACGATCGGCGGCGATGAAGATGTCGACGTCGCCCCACGGCGCCGTGGGCCCCTGGGTCAGGAAGCGGGGCCGGTCCAGTTTGCCCGTCGCCTCGTGCAGCCGCACCGCGGCGGAGACGACTTCGTCATGGCGGGGCTCCGGCGTCCCGGCCACGAAGGTGTCCGCCCGCCAACCGGAAACGACGTAGCGCCCGTCGGTGGAACGGACCGGCCGGGCCAGCCGGACGCCGTCGACGAACAGGGTCTCGCGGACCCGCGCGGACCAGGCCGCGCGTGCGTTGTCGGCCACCAGCGACAGGACGACTTCGCCGCACCGCCAGCCACCCTCCCAGCTGGCCCCCAGATAGACGGGTTTAACGCCGGCCAAACCAAACGCCGACAGCACATGATCCGGCGGTGGCTCGACTGTCACACCGGTACTCTAAACGAGTCCAACAGGCGGCGATCGCTAGCACAGCGGCGGGTCGCCGCCAGCCTGAACAGCGGCGGGTCGCCGCAGTCCAACAAGCGTTCCGGGTCAGTACATGATCATGTCGGGTTGCATCTGCTGCGCCCATGCCACGATCCCGCCCTGCAAATGCACCGCGTCGGCGAATCCGGCCTTGCGCAGCACCGCCAGCGCCTGGGCCGAGCGCACCCCGGTTTTGCAGTACAGCACCGGCAGGCGGTCCTGCGGCAGCTTTGCCAGACCCTCGCCGGAATTGATCAACGACTGCGGAATCAGCTGGGCCCCGTCGATGTGCACGATGTCGAACTCCACCGGCTCACGCACGTCGATCAGGGCAAACTTCTTGCCGGAATCCAGCCAGTCGCGCAATTCCCGCGGGGTGATGGCTGACGCGTCGTCGTGGGCGGCGGGCGCCGGCACCGCGCCGCACAACTGCTCGTAGTCGACGAGCTCGGTGATCTTCGGCCTCGACGCGTCCGACGGATCGCGACGGATCGCGATGGTGCGGTAGGTCATCTCCAGGGCGTCGTAGATCATCAGCCGGCCCAGCAGCGAGTCGCCGATCCCGGTAATGAGTTTGATCACTTCTGTGCTCATCACCGACGCGATGGAGGCGCAGACGATGCCCAGCACGCCGCCCTCGGCGCAGGAGGGGACGGAGCCGGCCGGCGGCGGCTCAGGGTAGAGGTCGCGATAGTTGAGTCCGCGTCCGTCCGGGGCGTCCTCCCAGCACACCGAGACCTGGCCTTCGAAGCGGTAGATCGACCCCCACACGTAGGGCTTCTTCGCCAGCACGGCCGCGTCGTTGACCAGATATCGGGTCGCGAAGTTGTCGGTGCCGTCGACGATCAGGTCGTAGTGGCCGAACAGCTCGACGGCGTTGGTGGAGTCCAGGCGGAATTCGTGCAGCCGCACGTCGACCAGCGGGTTGATCGCGGCGATGGAGTCGCGCGCCGATTGGGCCTTGGATCGTCCGACGTCGGCCACCCCGTGGATGATCTGGCGGTGCAGGTTCGACTCATCGACCACGTCGAAATCGATGATGCCGATGGTGCCCACGCCGGCCGCCGCCAGGTAGAGCAACGTCGGCGCGCCCAGCCCGCCCGCGCCGATCACCAGCACCCGGGCGTTCTTGAGCCGCTTCTGCCCGTCGGGGCCCAGGCCGGGAATGATCAGGTGCCGGCTGTAGCGGGCCACCTCGTCGCCACTGAGGTGGTCTGCGGGTGCCACCAGAGGCGGCAGCGGCGTCGGCACTGCGAAACATCTCCTCGGTCGGCCTGGCGGTAAGCGTCGTCTACCAACCATCACAGCAGCCCTTTGCGGGCGCGGCAACGAGGCGGCGGTCCGTTAGGCGATCGGGTACGGCCAGGGATTGAACCGACAGGTCTTCCCGTCGGCCTTGACGACGTCGGGATCGAACTGGGCGGCGTCGTTGTTCGCGGTCGAGAACGTCTGCTGCATCATCACCGGCGCCAGGGCGCCCTGCTGCTCGCACGGCTCGTGATGCAGGTATCCGATGGCGTGGCCGACCTCGTGGTTGATCACGTACTGCCGGTAGGAGCCGATGTCGCCCTCGAACGGCACGGCTCCCCGTACCCAGCGCGCCTCGTTGAGGAAGACCCGCGCCTCGCGGTTGGCGCCGAACACCGGGTTGTAGCAAGAGGTCTCGAGCCGGAACTCGTAGCCGCACCCCTCGCGCACCGTCACCGGCGACACCAGCGAGATCCGAAAGTCGGGTTTGCCGTTGTCGATCCGGATGAACGCGAACTGCGGGTTGTGCGTCCAGCCCTTCGGATTGCCCAGCGTCTGCTCGACCATCTCGGCGAAGGCGTCGTCGCCGCCGAACATGGTCGGGTCGATGCCGTTCTCGACTTCGACGGTGTACCTGAACACCTTTGCGGTGCCCTGGCCGGTCTGCGGTGTGGCGCCCGGGACGACGTGCCAGGTCTTGTCGCCGGCTTCGGTGAACGGTCCGCCGTCGGGCAGGGTCCCGGCCGGCAGGTTGGCGTCGAACGCGGCAAGCCCGCGCGGCGGGGCGTCGATGATCGTGGTGCCCACCGTGCCGATCGCCGTCGGACTCTGGATGGGCTGGCTCGCCGTCGGCTTCGGCGCGCCGGTGCCGGTCACCGTCTGGTACATCACGACCGCGGTGAGCACCACCAGGACGGGCAGGGCGTACGCGCGCCACCCGTAGGTGGAGACGAACCGCCCCAGCCAGGTCTGTTTGCGCCATTGGCGCGGCCGCTCACGGTCGGCCCGGACCCGTCCGGCCTCCCTCGCCAGGGGGTCGCGCAGCGCCCGCAGGGGCTCGCGCCACTCGTCGCGCAGCACCGGCACGCGACCTGTGCTGCGCGGGGGCCGCGGGGACGTCATTTCCCCAGGATTACACAGCCCGGTACCCGCGCCGTCCGTGGCGCGCCCGAATCCACCGTCTGACACCGCTTCTGCCTGCGGCGACGACCGCGATGACGGTCGCAACGAGCGGGCGAGTAGTAAGGTCTTTTCCACGGGCTGCGAGCGGCTGACCCGGTTTACCGATGGCCGGCCGCCGATAATCAGATGAGGATTCGATGAGCGAACTCGCCAAGGTGCCGGCGCGCCGCGCCGTCAGATCGGCTGACCGCGGTCGGCCGGCGGACGGATCAGCGGTTTCCAACCGGCGGGGCAACCGGTTGCCCCGCGACGAGCGGCGCGGTCAATTGCTCATCGTGGCCAGCGACGTATTCGTCGACCGCGGCTACCACGCGGCCGGCATGGACGAGATCGCCGACCGCGCCGGGGTCAGCAAACCAGTGCTGTATCAACACTTTTCGAGCAAGCTCGAGCTGTACCTGGCGGTGCTGGCGCGGCACGTGGAGAACCTGGTCTCGGGTGTTCAGAATGCTTTGAGCACCACGACCGACAACCGGCGCCGGTTGCACTCCGCGGTGCAGGCGTTCTTCGATTTCATCGAGCACGACAGCCAGGGTTACCGGCTGATCTTCGAGAACGACTACGTCACCGAACCCGAGGTGGCCGCCCAGGTGCGCGTCGCCACCGAATCCTGCATCGACGCGGTCTTCGCTTTGATCAGCGAGGATTCCGGGCTGGACCCGCACCGGGCCCGGATGATCGCGGTCGGACTGGTCGGCATCAGCGTCGACTGCGCCAGGTACTGGCTGGACTCGGACCGCCCGATCTCCAAGGCGGACGCCGTCGACGGCACCGTCCAGTTCGCCTGGGGCGGACTGTCACACGTGCCGCTGACCCGCTCTTAGCGCCCCTTGCCGGCGTGCTTGCCGGATTCGGCGCTGATCCCGAAGCCCACCCGGCGCGCGTCGGCGACGCCGATCTCGACGTAGGCGATGTTGCTGGTGTGAATCAGGAAGCGGCGGCCCCGCTCGTCGCTCAGGCGCAGCAGGCCCGAACCGTCGCTCAGCGCGGCGCTGACCAGTTCTTCGACCTCAGCGGGCGTCTGGGTGCTGGCAAGGACCAGCTCGCGCGGACTATCCGTGATACCGATCTTGACCTCCACGGTCACCCCTTCCATGGGTCTTGCAGTCTTGCGCAGGTGTTTCCAGTCCCGGCCCTGTCAGCAGCAGGCTAGTTGACGCGGCTGACCCCCACCTCCCCGCGTCCCCCCACTTCGCGGTCAGCGAAACCGCGGTCGCAGCGCGGTAACGATTCGCTTGCAGGTTGTCTCACGCACCCGCGCGATACCCGATCCGTGTTTTCACATGGCTAACTTCGGCACCATGGGTACCACACTGCCGCACCTTGACGACAGGATCCGGGACTACCCCGACGACGACGTTGACGACGCCTGCGATACCGACCCCTACCTGAACGCCGACTACAACTGGACGGGCTGGCCGGCCGACTCGCGCTGGCGTCCCGCCACGGCGGTGGTGGGCGTGGTGGTTGCCCTGGGCGCCATCGCCACCGCCGTCATCATCAACAGCGGCGACAGCGCGTCGACGAAGGCCACGCTGGGTGCACCCGCTCCCCACCCGGTGACCTCGGCGCCCGCGACGACCAAGGCCTCGGTGCCGCCCAAGGCCGCCCCCGGCCCCTCCCAGCTGCCCGCCGAGACCTTCACCACGGTCACCACGCCCAGCGCCGCGCCCGTCGCACCGCCGGCGGCAGCCGCGCCCACCGTCGCGCCGCCACTCGCTGCGGCGCCGCCGACGGCCGCGCTGAATCCGCGCACCGTGCTCTACAGCGTGAACGGGACCAAGCAGCTGCTGGACCTGGTGAACATCGTCTACACCGACGCGCGGGGCGTGCCGCAGACCGAGTTCAACGTGTCGCTGCCGTGGTCGAAGCTCGTGGTGCTGAACCCCGGCGTGCAGACCGAATCGGTCGTCGCGACCAGCTTCTACGGCCAGCTCAGCTGCTCGATCTTCAACGCCGCCGGTCAGCGAGTCATCGCGTCGACCAACGCCTCGAACATGGCGACCTGCGCGCGCTGAGTCCATGGCCGTGACCCGCTGCGCCCGGCTGCGCCGCGCTTGCGATCACGGCGAGCAGTCCCATCGCCGTGACCCGCTGAGGCTCAGCTCAGGCCCAGTTCGTGCATGCGCCGGTCGTGCGTCTGCTGCATCCGGTCGAAGAACGCGTTGAGCTGGCCCAGCCCGCCGGCGCCCGACATCACCAGGTCGACCAGCTCGTCGTGGTCGGCCAGCAGGTACTGGGCCTGCGTGATCGCTTCGCCGAACAGGCGGCGTGACCACAGCGCCAGGCGGCTGCGCTGCTTGCCACTGGACGTCACCGCGGCGCGCACCTCGGCGACGACGAACTGCGAGTGCCCGGTTTCCGACAGCGCCGCGCGCACCACGTCGGCAACCTCGCCGGGCAGGCCGTGGGCGATCTCCAGGTACAGATCGGCCGCCAGGGCGTCGCCCACATAGGTCTTCACCAAGGCCTCCAGCCACGTGCTGGGCATCGTCAGCCGGTGATAATTCTCCAGCGCCGAGACGTACTTGGACATCGCCGACACCACATCGACACCGCGGTTTTCCAGCGCGTCGCGCAGCTGCTCGTAGTGCTGCATCTCGGCGGCGGCCATGCTGGCCATCGAGATCCGTCCGCGCAGGTCGGGGGCCATCCGCGCCTCGTCGGTGAGCCGGTAGAACGCGGCGATCTCGCCGTAGGCCAGGACCGCGAACAACTCGTTGACGCCCGGGTGATCGGCCGACAGCCGCGGGGCGGGTGAATCGTCGATTTGGTCGGCGGCGAGATCGGCTTCGGAGGGCTCGCAGGAGGGCCGGGTCATGGCAACACTGTAGTCGGCTGACGTAGCGCAAAATGGGAGCCAGCTGTCGACCAGCTATCATGTTGTTAGATGGCGGCTGTATCTATGCCGTAACTGTTTTTTCAAGCCGCTATCGGCGAAATGTGCGTGCACAGCTGGCCCGCCCTGACTGGGCTCTCCCAGACTGAGCCAGGGCCGGCGACTCGGCGACGTATTCGGAGTCGGAACTCGTGCGCGCGTGACCGCGACAGAGAAATACCGACACAAACCGAACGTCACCGAGAGGCTACCTACCCACGCATGACCACACTCACCAGCACAACTGAACTGACCTTTGCGCAACTCGGCGTCCGCGACGAAATCGTGCGCGCGCTCGCCGAAAAAGGGATCGAAAGCCCTTTTGCCATCCAGGAACTGACCCTGCCGATGGCGCTCGCCGGCGACGATCTGATCGGCCAGGCCCGCACCGGGATGGGCAAGACCTTCGCCTTCGGCGTGCCGCTGCTGCAGCGCATCACGTCCGGCACCGCCGCCCGGCCGCTGAACGGAACACCGCGGGCGCTGATCGTGGTGCCCACCCGCGAGCTGTGCCTGCAGGTCACCGATGACCTGACGCTGGCCGCCAAGCACCTGATCGCCGATGGCCACCGGCGACTGTCGGTGGTGCCCATCTACGGCGGGCGCCCCTACGAGCCGCAGATCGAGGCGCTGCGCGCCGGCGCCGATGTCGTGGTCGGCACGCCAGGACGGCTGCTCGACCTGAGCCAACAGAACCACCTGCAACTGGGCGGGCTGTCGGTGCTGGTGCTCGACGAAGCCGACGAGATGCTCGACCTGGGCTTTTTGCCCGACATCGAGCGCATCCTGCGCCAGATCCCGACCGACCGGCAATCCATGCTGTTCTCGGCCACCATGCCGGACCCGATCATCACGCTGGCCCGCACCTTCATGAACCAGCCCACCCACATCCGGGCGGAGGCGCCCCACTCGGCGGCCACCCACGACACCACCGTCCAGTACGTCTACCGGGCCCACGCCCTGGACAAGGTGGAGCTGGTCAGCCGGGTGCTGCAGGCCGAGGGCCGCGGCGCGACGATGATCTTCACCCGCACCAAGCGCACCGCCCAGAAGGTGGCCGACGAGCTGGCCGAGCGCGGTTTCGCGGTGGGCGCGGTCCACGGCGACCTGGGCCAGGCGGCGCGCGAGAAGGCGCTCAAGGCCTTCCGGACCGGCGAGATCGACGTGCTGGTCGCCACCGACGTCGCCGCCCGCGGCATCGACATCGATGACATCACCCACGTCATCAACTACCAGATCCCCGAGGACGAGCAGGCCTACGTGCACCGCATCGGCCGGACCGGCCGCGCCGGTAAGACCGGTATCGCGGTCACCCTGGTGGACTGGGACGAGCTACCCCGCTGGTCACTGATCGACAAGGCGCTCGGTCTGGACTGCCCCGAGCCCGCGGAGACCTACTCCAATTCTCCGCATCTCCACGCCGAGCTCGGCATCCCCGCCGAGGTCGCCGGCACGGTGGGCGCGGCCCGCAAGCCGCAAGGCCAGCGCCGCAGCAGCGACCGCGACGGCAAGAAGCCGGAGCAGAAGTCGGAGAGGCCCGCCCGCCGCTCCGGCACCCGGCGGCGCACGCGGGGCGGCCAGCCCGTCACCGCGCACCCGTCGGGCAACGGCGCCGCAAGCGCCAACGGCGAGGCCGCCGCGGAAACCCCGGCCGGCTCACCCCCGGGCAACGCCGGCTCCACCCGGCGCCGCCGCCGGCGTCGCAAGCCCGCCGAGGGGCAGGCCGCCGCCACGCAGAGCAACTAACGGCCCGCGCCGCCGCATGGTCAGACCCGAGCGCCGCACCAAGGGCGACATGCTCGCCGCGGCGGCCATCGCGGTCGTCGTCGCCTCGGTCGCGGCGCTGATCTGGTGGAGCAGCGACGCCCGGGCCACCAGCAGCCGGCCCGCGGCCGTGCCCGCACCCAACCCGGCACCGGCCAAGCAGGTGCCGGCCGGACTGAAGCAGCTGTGGAGCGCCGCCAGTTCGGCCACCACCGCCCCGGTGGTCGCCGGCGGCGAGGTCGTCACCGCGGCGGGCCGCCGGATCGACGGGCGCGATCCCGACACCGGCCAATCCCGCTGGAGCTACGCCCGCGACACCGACCTGTGCGGGGTCACCTGGCTGTACCGCTACGCCGTCGGGGTCTACCGCGACGACCGCGGCTGCGGGCAGGTGAGCACCCTGGACGGCTCCACCGGTCGCCGGGGGCCCGCCCGCAGCGGCTACGCCGATCCGCGGGTGCGGCTCTCCTCCGACGGCATGACGGTGTTGTCGGTCGGCGACACCCGGCTGGAGCTGTGGCGTTCGGACATGGTCCGGATGCTGGCCTACGGCGAGACCGATGCCCGGGTGAAGCCGTCGACGCGCGGACTGCACTCCGGATGCAAGCTGATCTCGGCCGCGGCCAGCTCGCAGGCGGTGTCGGTGCTGGAGAGCTGCGCGAACCAGGCCGACCTGCGGCTGGTGCTGCTGCGTCCGGGCAAAGACGACGACGAACCCCAGCAACACATCGTGGCCGAACCGGGGATCGCGCCGGATTCGGGCGCCCGGGTGCTGACCGTCGCGGAGAACACCACCGCTGTGTACCTGCCGGCGCCGCAGCCCCGGGTCGACGTCATCGACCAAACCGGGGCGACGGTGTCGAGCACCCCGCTGCCCAAGCCGCCGTCACGCTCGGCGGTGGTCTCCCATCCGGGAAGCCAGATCACCTGGTGGACGGGCGATTCGCTGATGGTCTTCGATGCGAACACGCTGGCGCTGCGCTACACCATCGCCGCGGGCGACCGGACGGCGCCGTTGGGGCCCGGGGTGATGATGGCGGGCCGGCTGCTGGTGCCGGTCACCAGCGCGATCGGGGTCTACGACCCGCTCAGCGGCGCCAACGAACGCTACATTCCGGTGGACCGCTCGACGAGCGCCCCGCCCGCCGGCAAACCGGTGTTCCCCGCCGTGATCGGGTCGCACGTCCTCGAGCAGCGCGGCGACGCCTTGGTCGCGCTGGGTTAGCTACACCTGATGGTGGCGACCCGCTGCGCCCGACTCCGCCGCGCTTGCGATCGCCACTAGACCTCGACGGCGAACGTCGGCAGCGGCTTGCCGCTCTTCCAGTGCTTGAGCAGCGCCGCCGCCAGATCGCCGTAGGCCGCCGCGCCCTTGTTCTTGCGACCGGCCATCACCGACGAGCCCGAGGCGCTGGCCTCGGCGAATCGCACGGTGCGCGGGATCGGCGGAGCCAGCACCGACAGGTTGTACCGGTCGGCGACGTCGAGCAGGACGTCGCGGGTGTGGGTAGTCCGCGAGTCGTACAGCGTCGGCAGGGCGCCGAGCATGCGCAGCTCGGGGTTGGTGATCTGCTGGACATCGGCGACCGTGCGCAGGAACTGGCCGACCCCGCGATGCGCGAGCGTCTCGCACTGCAGCGGCACGATGACCTCGTCCGCCGCCGTCAGCCCGTTGAGGGTGAGCACGCCCAGCGACGGGGGGCAGTCGATGATCACCACGTCGAACTGGTCGCCGAGCTTGGCCAGGGCGCGCTTGAGCGCGTATTCGCGCCCGGCCCGCATCAGCAGCATCGCCTCCGCGCCGGCCAGGTCAATGTTGGCCGGCAGCAGCGTCATTCCCTCGGCCGTCTCGACCAGGGCAGCGTTGGGCTCGACCTCGCCGAGCAGCACCTCGTGCACGGACACGGGTAGCTTGTCCGGATCCTGGCCCAGCGAGAAGGTCAGGCAGCCCTGCGGGTCGAGGTCGACCAGCAGCACCCGTTTTTTCTCGTCCACCAACGCCGCCCCCAGCGACGCGACCGTGGTCGTCTTGGCGACACCGCCCTTTTGGTTGGCCACCGCCAATACCCGTGTCTTACTCACCGGCGCCGCCACCTCATCGCTGCCTCCCCACTGCATCGTCGCGTGCGGTTTACAGTGCCATCCTGGCATGTTCGCCCGCCGTGCGCTTCGGCCTGAGCAACCGCCGCGAGTCTTCCGGCAGAATCAGTCGATATGGGCTTGCACAATCACCGGCTGGTGCTGCTGCGCCACGGCGAGACCGAGTGGTCGAAATCGGGCCAGCACACCGGCCGCACCGAGGTCGAGCTGACCGAGGCCGGCCGAACGCAGGCCAAGCTGGCCGGCGGGGTGCTCGGGGAACTCAAACTCGTTGACCCGCTGGTGATCAGCAGCCCGCGGCGGCGTTCCCTGACCACCGCGGAGCTGGCCGGGCTGCCCGTGGACGAGGTGTCCGAGCTGCTGGCGGAGTGGGATTACGGCTCCTATGAGGGCCTGACCACCGCGCAGATCCGGGAGACGGTGCCCGATTGGCTGGTGTGGACGCACGGCTGCCCGGGCGGTGAGACTGTCGCCCAGGTCAGTGGGCGCGCGGACGCGGCCGTCGCGATGGCGCTGCAGCACATGGAGTCGCGCGACGTGGTCTTCGTCAGCCACGGCCACTTCTCCCGCGCGGTGATCACGCGCTGGGTCGAGCTGCCGCTGGTCGACGGCAGCCGGTTCGGCATGATCACCGCGTCGATCGCGGTCTGCGGGTTCGAGCACGGGGTGCGGCAGCTGGTCGCGCTCGGATTGACCGGTCAGTGAGCGGCGAACCGCCGTTCGCGCTGTGCGGGCCGACCGGAACCCTGATTGCCGACGGCGTGCGGCGGCGCTACGACGACGTGGGCGCCGCGCAGGCGGCATTGCGGTCCGGGGAGGCGCCGATTGTGTTGGGCGCGTTGCCTTTTGATATCACCAGGCCAGCCGCGTTGCTGACGCCGGAGGCGGTGAACGCCACGGATGGGCCGCCGGACTGGCCGGCCGACGGGCTGCCGCCGGTGCGGGTGGCCGAAGCCGTGCCGCCGCCGGCGGACTACCGGGACCGGATCCGCCGGGCGTGCGAGCAGCTCGCCGCGGCCGATAACCCGCTGGACAAGGTGGTGCTGGCCCGCGCGCTGCGGCTGGTCGCCGACGCCCCCCTGGATGCGCGCGTGATCCTGCGCCGGCTCATTGCCGCGGACCCGGCGGCCTACGGCTATCTCGTCGACCTGACCGCCGCCGGCGACGAGTACGCGGGTACGGCGCTGGTGGGCGCCAGCCCCGAACTTCTGGTGGCGCGCAGCGGCGACCGCGTGGAGTGCCGGCCGTTCGCCGGCTCGGCCCCGCGCGCCGCCGACCCGCAGACCGACGCCGCCAACGGCGCCGCCTTGGCCGCCTCGGCCAAGAACCGGCACGAGCACCAGCTGGTCATCGAGACCATCAGGGCCGCCCTGGAACCGCTCTGCGACGACCTGTCCATCGCCGCCGAACCGCAGCTGAGCAGCACCGCGACCGTCTGGCATCTGTGCACGCCGATCACCGGGCGCCTGCGTGACATATCAAGCACCGCAATGGATTTGGCGCTGGCGCTGCATCCCACCCCGGCGGTCGGCGGGGTACCGACCAAGGCCGCGATGGGACTGATCACCGAACTGGAAGGCGACCGCGGGTTCTACGCCGGGGCGGTGGGCTGGTGCGACGCCCGCGGCGACGGCCGCTGGGTGGTGTCGCTGCGCTGCGCCCAGTTGTCGGCCGACCGGCGCGGCGCGCTGGCGCGGGCCGGCGGCGGCATCGTCGCCGAGTCCGACCCCGACGAGGAAGTCGCCGAAACCACAACGAAATTCGGCACGATCCTCAACGCCCTGGGAGTGGAGCAATGAGCCGGCACATCCGTCGCGCCGCGCCGGAAGACGCCGCGGCGATCACCGAAATGATCTACGCGCTGGCCGAATTCGAGCACGCCGCCGATCAGTGCACGGTGACCGAAACGGAAATCTCGGCAGCGCTTTTCGGTGCCGTGCCGACGGTGTACGGGCACGTCGCCGAGGTGGACGGAGAGATCGCGGCGATGGCACTGTGGTTCGTCAACTTCTCCACCTGGGACGGCGTGGCGGGCATCTATCTGGAAGACCTGTTCGTGTGTCCGGAGTTCCGCCGGCGCGGGCTGGCCCGGGCGCTGCTGGCCGAGCTGGCATCCGAATGCCTGCAGCGGGGCTACACCCGGCTGTCCTGGGCGGTGCTGAACTGGAACGCCGACGCCATCACGCTCTACGACCGCATCGGCGGTGAGCCGCAGAACGAATGGACGACCTACCGGCTGTCCGGCGCGCCGCTGGCGGGACTGGCGGAATCGCCCTGATCGCCTGCGGCCCAGCGCACCGCGGCGGGACTGAACAGCAATCCGAGCACGATCAGCGCTACCGCACCCGCCGGAATCCCGAAGCCCGGCTGGTGTGATCCGACCGCGAGGTACCAGGCCACCGGCAGCAACAGCAGCTGGGTGATGACGGCCAGCCCGCGGCCCCAGCGCTTGCCGAGGATCAGCGCGCGGCCCGCGGCGATCACCCCGGCGCCGACCAGGACGAACCAGCCCGCCGTCGCCAGGCCGTTGACCACCTGCTGGTCGGCCCCGGCGATCCCCCGCACCACCAACACCACTGCCACGATCAGCGCCACAATCCCCTGCACCACAACGATCTGGCCGGCGCGGCGAACGGCGGTCGGGACGGCTGGCGGTGTCACAGCGTCAGCGTAGTCAGGGCGGCCGCCCGCCCCCCGGCGGTTCCCCCACAGCGCGGGCTTAGGCGGCCCGCATAAGCTCGTGCCTCATGCGGGCCGTGCTGATCGTCAACCCCACAGCCACTTCCACCACCCCGGCCGGTCGCGACCTGCTGGCCCACGCGCTCAAAAGCCGCCTGCACCTCACTGTCGAACACACCAACCACCGCGGCCATGGCACCGAGCTCGCGGAGAAGGCCGTCGCCGACGGTATCGATCTGGTGGTGGTGCACGGCGGCGACGGCACGGTGAGCGGGGTGGTCAATGGCCTGCTCGGCCGGCCGGGACCGCTGCCGAGCGGTCCGGTTCCGGCGGTGGCCGTGGTGCCCGGCGGTTCGGCGAACGTGCTGGCGCGGTCCCTGGGCATCTCCGCGGATCCGGTCGCGGCCACCAACCAGCTCATCCAGTTGCTCGACGACTACCAACGGCGCCGCAGCTGGCGGCGGATCGGGCTGATCGACTGCGGCGAGCGCTGGGCCGTGTTCAACACCGGCATGGGCGTTGACGCGGAGGTGGTGGCCGCGGTCGAGGCCGAACGCGACAAGGGCGGCAAAGTTTCGGCGTGGCGCTACATCCGCGCGTCGGTGCCCGCCGTCTGGGCCTACACCCGCCGCGAGCCGATGCTGACACTCGAACTGCCCGGCCGCGAACCCGTTACCGGGGTCAGCTTCGCGTTCGTGTCGAACTCCAGCCCATGGACGTTCGCCAACGAGCGGCCGGTTTGGACCAACCCCGGCTGCAGCTTCGAGTCGGGCCTCGGGGTGTTCGCGCCCACCACCATGAAGACGATCCCCACCCTGCGAATCGTGCGGCAGATGTTCGCCAAACGGCCCACATTCAACTTCAAGCACCTCATCACCGAGGACGACCTGCCCTGCCTGCGAATTACCTCCACCGGAGGCGCCGTCGCCTGCCAGTTCGACGGCGACTACCTCGGCGTGCGCGAAACTATGACGTTCCGGGCGGTCCCGGATGCGCTGGCCGTGGTCGCTCCCCCTCAGCAGAAATGGCGCTGACCTGCGGCAATGATGCGCGGCGGGGCGCGTGCCGGGAAAACATTTCGGGAGGAGCCCGTGCAGTGTAGTACAACGGAGTAAGGGCTTGGCTACGAGACGATCAAAGTGAGATAGCCCACGAGCGAACTCACACTATTGACATCTGTTGAGCCTGTGAAACGATCAAAAGGTTGCATGCAGAGTTTGACGTAGGAGTGCGGACTCCTTTTCTCCTGCACGCATTAAACAGCCGAAGAAAATGGCCGTGCGCCTTGCTGCGCACTTAGTGAGGAGTAAAGACGTATGGATTGGCGCCACAAGGCGGTCTGTCGTGACGAAGACCCGGAGCTGTTCTTCCCGGTAGGGAACAGCGGCCCGGCTCTCGCGCAGATCGCTGACGCGAAACTGGTCTGCAATCGGTGCCCGGTGACCACAGAGTGCCTCGGTTGGGCCCTGAACACGGGCCAGGACTCGGGCGTCTGGGGCGGCATGAGCGAAGACGAGCGGCGTGCACTGAAGCGTCGCAACGCCCGGACGAAGGCCCGCAGCGGGGTATAACCCACATAACGCAGACAGTGCGGCCTCGACGAAAGTCGGGGTCGCACTTTTGCGCGCGGATTCAGCACGACGGGCGCCTACAACAGCAATCGGGTTCGCCGGCCGATCGGTACCCGTAGCACGACGTCGGTGCCGGTGACCGGCGCCTGACGCATGCCCAGGGTGCCGTCCAGCTCGGCCGACACCAGGGTCCGCACGATCTGCAGACCGAGGCTGTCCGAGGTCTCCAGGCTGAATCCTTCCGGCAGCCCGCGACCGTCGTCGTGCACCACCACGTCGAGCCAGCGCGCGGAGCGCTCGGCGCGAATCGTCACCGAACCTTCGGCGACCGCCGGGTCAAAGGCGTGTTCGATCGCGTTCTGCACCAGTTCGGTGATGACCATGATGAGCGCGGTGGCCCGGTCGGAGTCCAGCACACCAAGGTCGCCGACCCGGTTGATGCGGATCGGCCGGTCCACCGACGCCACGTCGTTCATGATCGGCAGGATCCGGTCGATCACCTCGTCGAGGTTGACCTGCTCGTCCACCGACATCGACAGCGCGTCGTGCACCAGCGCGATCGACGACACCCGGCGTACGGACTCGATCAGGGCCTCCCGCCCCTCCGCGTTGACGGTCCGGCGGGCCTGCAGGCGCAACAGCGCCGCCACGGTTTGCAGGTTGTTCTTCACCCGGTGGTGGATCTCCCGGATGGTGGCGTCCTTGGATATCAGGGCCCGGTCACGGCGCTTGACCTCGGTGACGTCGCGGATCAGCACCGCCGCACCAGCGCTGACGCCGTCGACCATCAGCGGCAGCGTGCGCAGCAGCACGGTGGCTCCCCCGGCATCGACCTCCATGCGCATGCTGCGCCCGCCGGCGATAAGGTCGCGCACGTGCTCGGCCACTTCCTGCGCCTCGAACGGGTCGGAGATCAGCGGGCGGGTGACCTCGATCAGGTTGTGCCCCTCCAGCTCGGTGGTCAGGCCCATCCGGTGGTAGGCCGACAGCGCATTGGGACTGGCGTAGTCGACGACGCCGTGCACGTCGAGGCGGATGAAGCCATCGCCGGCGCGCGGGGTCGAGCGCGACATGACCACGTCGCCCACGTCGGGAAAGGTCCCCTCGGCGAGCATGTGGACCAGATCGGTGGCGCAGTCCCGGTAGGCGATCTCCAGCTGACCGGACGCACGGTCGGCGGCCAACGCGGTCTGATGATGGGTGAGCACCGCCACCACCTGGCCGCCGTAGCGCACCGGAGACGCCTCGACGTGCGTGCCGGGCAACCACGAATCTTCAGGTCCCGCAACGTTATTGCGCTTGGCGGTGCCCGACGCGAACGTCTCGGCGACGAGCTCCAGCCGGTCGGATCCGACGGCGGTGCCGACCGCGTCGGTCTGCAGCGCCGTGGGCGCTGTGTTGGGCCGGCACTGCGCCACACAGACCAGCACGCCGTCGTCGCGCCGAACCCACATCAGGTAGTCGGCGAACGACAGGTCCGCCAGCAGCTGCCACTCCCCGACCACCGCGTGCAGGTGGTCCACCGCGTTGCCCGGCAGCATGGTGTGTTCGGCGAGCAGATCACCGAGAGTTGACATCGCTTACTCCCCGGGTCGTTCCCCGGCGGCTGATCGAGACGGCCCGACGGCTAGCTGATCACCGCGATGAGGTCGCCCGCCTGAATGACGTCGCCCACCGACACGCTGACCTTGCTGACGGTGCCGCCGATTTCGGCCAGGACGGGGATCTCCATCTTCATCGACTCCAGCAGCACCACGATGTCGCCTTTGCCGATCTGGTCACCCTCGTTCACTACGACTTCGAGCACGCTGGCCACGATCTCGGCACGCACATCCTCCGCCATCTTCACCCCACTCGTCTCGGCCTTCGCGCAGGCTGGCTGCTGGTCATCACGGTTCTATCAGGCCCATCAGGCTCGGATACATCGAACCACAGGACCACTCGGGGCCGCGGCCCACGTGCCCCGAGTGGTCCGGACGAGGGCGAAGACACTGCATAGGACGTCTCGTGAGAGAATGGCCGTCAAGCCGACGGGCGCCGGGCGCCTCGTTCGACAAGCAATCACGGAGGTTTTACATCATGGCCAAACGAGGCCGTAAGAAGCGCGACCGCAAGCACAGCAAGGCCAACCACGGCAAGCGCCCCAACGCCTGACGGACGCTACTGCGTGCCCCGGATGATCGTGGTGCGCCGGATCTCGAGCCGTAGCCGCTCGCGCAACCCCTCGGGGGCCTTCTCGCCCCTGCATTTGGTGGCGATCAACGCCTTGATCCGCTCTTCGAGCCCGTAGTGCTTGAAGCAGCCGGGGCACGCCTCGAGGTGCTGGCGCAGCTGCTCGCGGGTGTCCGGGCCGCATTCGCCGTCGAGCAGCAGCCATACCTGGCGGATGACCTCCGCGCAGCCGACGCTGCCGTGGGACTCGTCGTTGGGGCAGGCGTCGGGCGAGGCACCGCTCTGGCCGGAGAGCTCGCTCATGACGACACCTCCTCGTGCGTCTGCTGACCGCGGTTGAAGCCGCGCTCCTTGGCAACGTCGGCCAACAGGCCGCGTAGCTGCCGTCGGCCGCGGTGCAGCCGTGACATTACCGTTCCGATCGGCGTATCCATGATCTCGGCGATTTCCTTGTACGGGAAGCCTTCGACGTCGGCGTAATAGACCGCCATCCGGAATTCCTCCGGCAACGCCGCCAGCGCCTCTTTGATCTCCGAGTCCGGCAGCGCCTCCAGGGCCTCCACCTCGGCCGATCGCAGCCCGGTGGACGAATGCTCGGCGTTGGCGGCCAGCTGCCAGTCGGTGATCTCCTCGGTCGGATACTCCGCGGGTTGGCGCTGCTTCTTGCGGTAGCTGTTGATGTAGGTGTTCGTCAGGATCCGGTACAGCCACGCCTTGAGGTTGGTGCCGGCCCGAAACGAACGGAATCCCGCGTAGGCCTTCACCATGGTCTCTTGCAGCAGGTCCTCGGCGTCGGCGGGATTGCGCGTCATGCGCAGCGCGCCGCCGTAGAGCTGGTCCAGCATGGGAATCGCGTCGCGTTCGAATCGCGCCGTTAATTCCGCGTCCGTCTCTTCGTGCGCTGCGGGCTCGGGAATCTCGGGCCCTGTCGCGCCTTCGCGGCCATCTTCGGAGTCGGCCATGTCGATCAACCCGGTCCCTTCTGCGGCGGTATTACCGGAGAGCATCGAAAGCGCCACCGGACTCGCAAGGAAGCCAGCCAACCGCTCCTCGCCTAACAGGCTCGTCGCCGTTGACACCACGCTGCTCCTCCCAATCTAAAGGCTGACCCCGACACCGTCCGTCCGGGTCCACTCCACCGCATGTGAGACCGATTGGATCAACACCGTGGGTGACGGCGCTATTTCCGCAGCGCGATTCGGCCGGATGCCGGCCCCGGCCGGCCGATCGGGCCCCGATCCGGCCGATTCGGGCGTGGCGTTAGTGTGACGCCATGTCCCATGCCAAGTCTCTCCAAGGCAAGACCATGTTCATCTCCGGCGCCAGCCGCGGTATCGGCCTGGCGATCGCCAAGCGTGCCGCGCAGGACGGCGCGAACGTCGCGCTGATCGCCAAGACCGCCGAACCGCACCCGAAGCTGCCGGGCACGGTGTTCACGGCGGCCAAAGAGCTCGAGGAGGCGGGTGGTCAGGCCCTGCCGATCGTCGGGGACGTCCGCGACCCGGATTCGGTGGAGGCGGCCGTGGCCAAGACCGTCGAGCAGTTCGGGGGCATCGACATCTGCGTCAACAACGCGTCGGCGATCAACCTGGGATCCATTTCCGAGGTGCCGATGAAGCGGTTCGACCTGATGAACGGCATTCAGGTGCGCGGCACGTACGCGGTGTCCCAGGCGTGTCTGCCGCACATGAAGGGCCGGGAGAATCCCCACGTCCTGACGCTGTCCCCGCCGGTGCTGCTGGGCCAGGAGTGGCTGAAGCCGACGGCGTACATGATGGCCAAGTTCGGTATGACGTTGTGCGCGTTGGGCATTGCGCAGGAGATGCGCGAGGAGGGCATCGCATCCAACACGTTGTGGCCGCGCACGCTGGTGGCCACCGCGGCGGTGCAGAACCTGCTCGGCGGTGAGGAGGCGATGGGACGCGCCCGCAAGCCCGAGATCTACTCCGACGCCGCCTACGTAGTTCTCAACAAGCCGTCCAAGGAGTTCACCGGCAACATGCTGCTGTGCGAGGACGTGCTGGTGGACTCCGGCGTCACCGACCTGTCGACCTACGACTGCATTCCCGGCTCGAAGCTGGGCGTCGACTTCTGGGTGGACGGCGTCAACCCGCCGGGGTACACGGGTCCCTAACCGCGCTAAGGCATTACGGTGGCCGCCACACCGGGCATTGCGGCGTTGGTGAAAGCCGGTGTGCCGCACGACGTCCTGACCTTCGATCACGACCGGCGGGAGCAATCGTTCGGCGCGGAGGCGGTCACGGCGCTCACCGAGGCCGCCGGAATCGAACCCGGGCAGATCTACAAGACGCTGATCATCGCGGTGCCCGGCGGATTGGCGGTCGCCATCGTGCCGGCCACCGCGCGGCTCTCGCTGAAGGCGGCCGCCGCGGCGCTGGGCGTTGCCAAGGCGTCCATGGCCGACGCCCCGGTCGCCGAGCGGGCGACCGGCTACGTCGTCGGTGCGGTGTCGCCGTTCGGTCAGCGCAGGAAGCTGCCGACGGTCGTCGATTCCGGTGCGCTGAAGTGGGAGCGGGTGTTCTGCAGCGCCGGCCGTCGAGGTTGGGAGGTCGCGGTGGCGCCGCGGGATCTGATCCGCCTCACCGGCGCGATCACCGCGGATCTGCGCGCTTAGGCTCGGTGTCCGGAATCGAGCTGTTGACCCGAGCCCGGACCGACGGCGCTGCAGGGCGACGTTTCATCCGCGGCAGGCGAACACAGCACCGCCGTCGACAAATACGTGATCATCTGTCCGCTCGGACGGGACGCGACGCGCCATGGTTCTCGCCCACTCTCGGGCCGATGGCGGAGTGGCGGCCGTCGAGGCCGGCCGGGTTACCGAGGCGCGACGAGGACAGCTTGCGCGTTGAATCTGTCGTTTGATAGAAATTGGCCCTACTGAGTTATTGAATGGGGGTTCTCGTGACCGCTGAAGCGACCAGCTCAGATACCGCCACCACGGCGGGAGCCCGGGCCCACGCACGAGCCCAACACGGGCGATCTGCGCAGTACATGCGGCACGTGCCCGCGGCCAGCAGCCCGACCGCTCCCGATGACGTGCCCGCCGAGCGTCTGGTCTGGTCGGAGACCGTGGCGCCGGGCGGATACACGACCGCCGCTTTGGCTCGCGGCACACGCGTCCGATTGTCCGATCCGGACGGCAATGCCTGCGCGAGTCTGTTGCTGCACCGCGCCGGCGCCACCCATGAACGGCTCAACATCGCTGACACGGTCAAGGTGCCCTGGCAGGCCTATGTCACCACCGGGCACCCGTTATTGAGCGGTTTCGGCCGGGTGCTGGCGACGGTCGTCGCCGACACCTCCGGGGCCCACGACGCCCTCACCGGCACCACCACGCTGGCGGGGAACGTGGAGAAGTATGGGGCGGGCACGCCCGAGTCGCCATCCCCGGCCGGACGCCAACTTCTTGCGCTGGGGGCACTCAAGCACGATCTCGGCCAACGCGACCTGCCACCCTCACTCTCCTTCTTCCAGGGAGTTCGCGTGAAGTCCGACGGCACTTTCCAGTGGCAGGGGTCCAAAGGCCCGGGTACTCACATCGACCTCCTGTTGCATATCGACTGCATCGTTCTTCTCGCCAACACAGCCCACCCGCTGGATCCCCGGCCCGAATTCACATGCTCTCCCTTTCGAATTCACGCCTGGCCCGCCGCGGGCGAACTTGACCTGCTGGCCGCCGGCGAACTGGTCGGACCGCTGGGTCCCGAACACCGCCAAGCCATCGCGAATACCAACGCCGACCTCGCAGCCCGAGGAGTCCTGTGACTACCGCCGCCACCTCCGCCCTAGTTCCCGGGGCCGTGATCCTCGACCAGACCGTCGCCGCACGCGCATCGTGGTCCTCAGTGGTCGCCGCCGGAGACGTATTGACCGTCGTCGACCTCTACGGCAACCAGGCCGTCGACTGTCTGCTCTACTCGGCGGCGGACACCTCGGTCCGCTACTCCGCGCCAGAGACCATCAGGCGGCAGGGCCGTATCACCCTGACCACCGGGTCAGTGCTGCGCGCCGACACCGGGATCGCGTTGATGACCGTCGTCGACGACGAGGTCGGCGCGCACGACACGCTGGGCGGAGCCTGCTCCAAGGAATCCAATACGTTGCGCTACGGCCCGCACACCTGGGCCCAGCACGGATGCAAAGAGAATTTCCTGATCGAAGGTGCCCGTCATGGCCTCGGCGCGCGGGACCTGTCGAGCAACATCAACTGGTTCATGAACGTGCCCGTCGACCCCGACGGCGCGTTGGGGATCGTCGATGGTCTGTCCGCGCCGGGCAAGCGAATCGCGCTCCGCGCCGACGTAGACACGCTGGTCCTGGTGTCGAACTGTCCGCAGATCAACAACCCGTGCAACGGGTTCGACCCCACCCCGGTCCAGATGATCGTGACCCGGCCGGCCCAGGCGGGCGGCGCATGAACCCGCTCGACACGGTCCTGGTCGCCAATCGCGGGGAGATAGCCGTTCGGCTGCTGCGGTCTGCGCAGCAGCTCGGCCTCCGCACGGTCGCGGTGTTCTCCGATGCCGACCGCGGGGCGCCCCACGTCCGGCTGGCCGACGAAGCGGTACGCCTGGGCCCGGCCGCGCCGAGCGAAAGCTATCTGAGGGTCGACGCGGTCCTGGAGGCGGCAGCGGCGACCGGCGCCGGCATGATCCATCCGGGTTACGGATTCCTTTCCGAGAACGCCGAATTCGCCACTGCTGTCGAACAAGCCGGCATCGCATTCGTCGGCCCGACCCCGCATCAGCTGCGCGTGTTCGGCAGCAAGCACACGGCGCGCGAGGCCGCAATCGCTGCCGGCGTGCCCGTGTCCCCCGGCTCCGCTTTGCTGGACAGCGCCGCGGCCGCGATCGGTGCGGCTGAGGACATCGGCTATCCGGTGATGCTCAAGGCCACCGGCGGTGGCGGCGGGATCGGCATGCAGGTCTGCCGGGACGCTCAGGAGCTGCGCTCCGCGTTCGATCGCGTGGCTCGGCTGGCCGAGCGCAGCTTCGGCTCGGCGGGTGTCTTCGTCGAACGGTTCATCGACCACGCGCGCCACCTCGAGGTGCAGATCTTCGGCGACGGCACCGGTCGGGTGCTGTCGCTCGGCGACCGCGACTGCTCACTGCAGCGCCGTAACCAAAAGGTGATCGAGGAGGCGCCCGCACCGGCACTTCCGGACGGGTTACGCGAGCGCCTGCACTCGTCGTCGCGCGCCTTGGCCGCGTCCGTGGGTTACCGGTCGGCGGGCACCGTCGAATTCGTCTACGACCCCAAACGACACCAGGCGTCGTTCCTCGAGGTAAACGCGCGCCTGCAGGTCGAACACCCGGTAACCGAAGCGATCACCGGAATCGATCTGGCCGCCTGGATGTTTCGGCTGGCGTGCGGCGATCGGGACATGGTGGCCGAGCGCCTGGCGCCGGGCGCCAACACTGGCGCGGTGCCCGTTGCGGGCAATGCGGTGGAGGTGCGCGTATACGCCGAGGATCCCACGCGGGACTACCGACCGAGCACGGGAACGCTGACCGCCGTGACGTTCCCCGACCGGCTCGACGACGGATCCAGTGTGCGCGTCGACACTTGGGTTCAAGACGGCACCGAGATCTCGGCGTCCTACGATCCGCTGCTCGCCAAGGTCATCACCGAAGGGCCGAGCCGGGACGTGGCATTCGACCGACTGAGCCTCGCGCTGGACGCCACGGTCATACACGGCATCGAGGTCAATATCGGCGCCGCGCGCGCCGCACTGAATTACCCCGACGTGCGCGAGGCGCGCCACAGCACCGCCACATTGGCCGACATCAAGGATCCCCGCCCTCGGATCACCGTCGAACGCCCCGGCATGCTGACCACGGTTCAGGACCTGCCCGGCAGGGTGGGTAAATGGGATGTCGGCGTACCGCCGAGCGGACCGATGGACGACCTGTCGTTCCGGCTCGGCAACCGCGCGCTCGGCAATGCCGACGGGGCTCCCGGGCTCGAGTGCACCTCGTCGGGTCCGGCGCTGCACGTGACCCATCCGACCACGGTCTGCGTCACCGGGGCCGAGTGCCCGGTCACGGTCAACGGGGTGGCCGTTCCGATGTGGGAGCCGGTCGAGATCCCGGCGGACGGCCTGCTCGACGTCGGCGCCGCCGAGACGACAGGACTGCGCACCTACGTGCTCGTCGCCGGCGGGCTCGACGTGCCGGCCTATCTGGGCAGCGCGTCGACTTTCACGCTGGGCCGATTCGGCGGCCACGGCGGACGACAGCTGGTGGTCGGTGATGTCTTGCGCGCCAACGCCTCTGGCGCTCCCGCGTCCACCGCGCCGGTACCGGCCGAGGAACGGCCCACGATGCGGTCGGATTGGGAACTCGCCGTCACCGAGGGACCACACGGCGCGCCCGAGTTCTTCACTCAGGCCGACATCGACACCTTGTTCAGCGCGCGCTACCGCGTGCACTTCAACTCCGCCCGCACCGGGGTGCGGCTGGAAGGCCCGAAGCCGCAGTGGGCGCGGTCCGACGGCGGAGAGGCGGGACTGCACCCGTCCAATATCCACGACAATGCGTATTCGGTTGGCTCGCTTGACTTTACGGGCGACACCCCGATCCTGCTGGGTCCGGATGGCCCGAGCCTGGGCGGCTTCGTGTGTCCCGTCACCGTCACCTCGGCCGAACGGTGGAAACTGGGTCAGCTACGGCCGGGCGATACCGTGCGTTTCGTGCCGGTGCGCGCCGCCGATGTGCCGTCGCGCAACGAACTGGGCGTCGCTCGTCGGGCGGCATGGTCGGTCCCGCGGACCGGTGGCGACGGCGACCACGGCGTGCTTGCCCGCCGCATTGGTGACGGTGTTCCGTTGGTCACCTACCGCCGCAGCGGCGACGACAATGTCCTGGTCGAGTACGGCGACATCGTCTTGGATCTCGCGCTGCGCGTGCGCGTCCACGCCCTGCACCAACGGCTCGCGGAGGAACTGCGCGAAGGCCGTGTATCCGGGATCGTGGATCTGACACCAGGGATTCGCTCGCTGCAGGTGCATGTCGACCCCGACGTGCTGTCGATCGACCGGCTGCTGGGGCTGCTCAACGAAATCGAGGACGCCTTGCCCGCGACCGCGGACGTGGTGGTGCCCAGCAGGTCGGTGAGACTGCCCCTCAGCTGGGACGACCCGGCCACTCGCGAAGCCATCGCGCGCTACATGTCGGGCGTGCGCGATGACGCGCCGTGGTGCCCGTCCAACATCGAATTCATCAGGCGGGTCAACGGTTTGGCGTCGCAGGACGAGGTCAGGGACATTGTGTTCGCGGCCGAGTACCTGACCCTGGGGCTCGGCGACGTCTACCTCGGCGCGCCCGTGGCGACGCCGTTGGATCCCCGCCACCGGCTGGTCACCACCAAGTACAACCCGGCGCGCACGTGGACCGCGGAGAACTCCGTCGGCATCGGTGGGGCGTACCTGTGCATCTACGGCATGGAGGGCCCCGGCGGCTACCAGTTCGTCGGACGGACCACGCAGGTGTGGAGCCGCTACACCCACACGGCACCATTCGAGCCCGAAACACCTTGGCTGCTAAGGTTTTTCGACCGTATCAGCTGGTATCCGGTATCCGGCGAGGAACTGCTCGACCTACGCGCCGACCTCGCCGCGGGCCGCGGCTCGGTGGATATCACCCCTGGCACGTTCTCGCTTGCCGACCACGAACGGTTCCTGGCCGACAACGCCGCCTCGATCGCCGACTTCCGGGCCACCCAGAGCGCGGCGTTCGCGGCAGAACGCGCGGCATGGGCGGCCGCGGGAGAGTTCGACCGCGCGGAGCGGGCCGAATCCAGGGCTGTCGCGGTGACGGCCGACCTGGTGCTCGACGACGGCGAACAGCGGGTGGACGCCCCGTTTGCGTCCAGCGTGTGGAAGGTCGACGTCGAAGTCGGCGAGCACGTAGTGGCGGGCCAGCCGCTGCTCGCGCTCGAGGCCATGAAGATGGAGACCGTGATCGCGGCCCCCTCCGACGGCGTCGTCACCCGGCTGCTGGTCGAGGCGGGCAACCAGGTCGAACCCGGCACGCCGTTGGCGGTGGTACAGACCCAGTCCCCGCCGTCCGCAGACCTCGACCTCGCCGAGGCCTCTGCGTGAGCGCCGTCGAACGCGTGCGTGCCGCGTACGCGGCAATCGAAGCGGTCGACCGCCCGGAGATCTGGATCTTCTTGCGGCCCATGGCCGATGCGCTGGCCGAAGCCGCCGCCGTCGACGCCCAGGTCGCTGCGGGCGCGGATTTGCAGCTGGCCGGCCTCGTCGCCGCGGTGAAGAACAACATCGATGTCGCGGGTCTGCCGACCACGGCGGCGTGTCCCGGCTACGCGACGGCGCCCGCGTCCGCCGATGCCACCGTCGTCGCGCGGTTGCGGGCGGCGGGTGCCGTCGTACTCGGTGCGACCAACCTCGACCAGTTCGCAACCGGCCTGGTCGGAACTCGCAGCCCCTACGGCGCGGTGCGCGACGCCCGCCGCCCCGGCTACATCTCGGGCGGGTCCAGTTCCGGGTCAGCCGTCGCGGTCGCGCTCGGCCTCGTCGACATCGGTGTGGGCACCGACACCGCGGGGTCGGGCCGCGTGCCGGCCGCGCTACAGGGTGTCGTCGGCATCAAGCCAACTGTCGGCGTGGTTCCGACGGACGGCGTCGTCCCGGCATGCCGCTCCTACGACTGCGTAACGGTGTTCGCGCGCGACATCGACACGGCCGACGCCGCGATGGGGGTGATGGCTGGAGGTGCGCGCCCGTTCCCACCGGACGCGCCGCTGGCCGCGCCCCCGAACCCGACTGTGGCGATCCCACGCGACCTGCCCGGGCTGTCCAAGCCATGGCAGTTCGCGTTCCGCGACGCGCGTGATCGTCTTGCCGCGACCGGCGTCCGACTACAAGAGATCGACCTCGGCCCGTTCCTCGACGCCGCGCGTCTGCTCTACGACGGCGGCCTGGTCGCCGAACGGCACGAGGCCGTCGGGACGTTCGTCGACGCCCACCCTGCCGAGGTCGACCCGACGGTGGGACAAATCGTGTCGGCCGCGGGTCAGGTGTTGGCAACCCGTCTGCTCGCCGACCGCGTGCGGGTGGCCGAGCTCACCGCGATCGCACTAGGGGCGCTGGGAGATTGCGATGCGCTGCTGATCCCGACCACCACCGGGCACCCCACGATCGCGGACGTCGCAGCCGACCCAGTCGGCGCCAACTCGGCGCTGGGCACCTACACCAACTTCTGCAACCTCATGGACCTGTGCGCGGTCGCGGTGCCCTCCGGGACCGCGGACGGCTCGCAGTTCGGCGTCACCGTGGTCGCGCGAATGGGAGCCGACGCCGTCGCGCTGGACCTGGCCCGCGCGGTCACCGCGCCCACACCGGGCGTGGCCAGGCCGGGCGCGGTTTCTCTCGGGGTTTCGCCGGACGGTGCTCCGCCCGCACCATGGCCGACTCGGACCGGACTGGCAGCGACCCCGCTTTTTGTCGTGGGCGCACACCTGCGGGGCCAGCCGCTCGCGCATCAGCTCACCGACCGTGGCGCCCGATGGACGGGACGCGCTATGACCGCACCGCTGTACCGGCTCGCGCGTCTGAACACTTCGCCGCCCAAGCCTGGACTGGCCAAGGTCGGCGCCGGCACCGGCGTAGCAATCCGAGGTGAACTGTGGCTGGTGGGCACCGCGATGCTGGGCGACTTTTTGCCGAGCCTGCCCGCACCCATGACGTTGGGCGCAGTCACCCTGTCCGACGGGACCGAGGTGGTCGGATTCGGCTGCGCCCTCGATGCCTGGCAGGCAGGAGAGGACATCTCCGGTCACGGAGACTGGCCGAGCTATTTGTGGTCGCTGGAACAGCCGGCTACCGAACCCGTTGTCGGCGTTGTACCGGGCTAAGGAGTCACCAAATGGTCAGCTTCGTAACGCTGCAGCTCAGCGTGGCTGCGCATGCGTAACGTCGGGATGGCGCTGTCCGGAATCCCGACCACTCGCAGGCAGGCATCCGCGACGTGGGCCGGTAGGTCGGACCGCTCCGGGCCCGGGGGCGTCGACCACACGCTCACCAGCGACTCCACCAGCCGAAACGGCAGGTCGGCCGCCGCCGGGTGGATACCGGTGTCGGCAACGATGGCCCGGCCATCTGCCAGGTATTGCTGCCGCAGCCGCTCCCGGTCGGACCAAAACGGCTCGACACCGGCACCGCGGGACTCTGGCATGAGGTACAGGGCGCCGAGATTCCACCGACTCGACAGCAGTTGTCTGCCGTCGAACATCGCCAGAGCATGCAAGTGCTCACCGGCGGTCAGGGCAGGCTCGGCGCTGAGCAGATGCGCGACGAACGACAACGTCGGGTTGACCGTCTGGCTCAACAGCGCGCGCAGGATTTCGTCCTTGGTCTTGAAATAGTGATAAAGCGAAGCCTGCCGTATTCCGACCGCGTCCGCGATGGCGCGCGTCGAGGTACCCGCGTAGCCCGTGGTTGTGAACAATTCGCCGGCAGCATCGAGGATTTCATCGCGCGCCGTGATCCCGTGGCGCCGCTTATCGCTGAGCCGGGGGCGCCCGGCCCGAGTCACAGCCGCGTACCCGTCATGGACCATGATGGCGGGAACCATCGCACCTTATGTTCCTGTCTAACGGCGGGGCTAAAGACTATCCCATCAACGATTGCGTACCGGGCCAACCGGTGCGTCGGCGCCGACCGATTGAGCCGGCAAGCTTCCGCAATCGGTGACGACGGTTCGGCCCCGAGACAGAGCCGGGTATGTCTGTCGAGCGGCACTGTTCAGGCGGAACCAAAATCACCGCGCCGGCAGAGGATTGTATGCGCGAGGTATGACTGAGCCAAAATCCTTCCAGCTATTTGAAACGTTCCCTTGAGGGTTAAGCCGAGGGTTGCTGCACAGGAACTGTGCAAATAGCTACGCTATTTTCGGTGCTCTGAGATATAGCCGATATTGGGGGCCTTGCGCCGTATCAAAGGCGTCCCGATAGATGGGGCTGATCCGCTTGGTTCTCACCTTGTCGGAGGGTTGGCCCGGTGCGGCATCAAGGCCACCAAAGCTTTCGCGCTTTATCACAAAGGAGTTGTAAGATACCGGGTTCCGCGCGGGCCGCAAGCTCCGACACCGCTCGGCTCAGCCCTGATTGCACCTGCGCCGCCGCGACGCCGCTATCAGAAGCGCCGCTGCTGGAAACGAAATTATTGTGGCGCCGAATCAGCACACGACGAGGTAAAGGAGCGCCGGCTGTCTGGAAGTCGGCCAAGGTTTGCCAGGTGATTTTCAGTAATCAATCAGCGCCGTCGCAGAGACGTAATCCATTCTTGTAGTCGGTTCGCCGATCTCGGCATGTGCTGCGGCCACGGTCCGTGAGCCGTCGCTGGTGTTGTTAAACGTGCGCCAAGCCATCTACGAGGGCATGCGGGTGGACCCGGGGATGTCTAGGACGACTGGTTCGACAGGGGTTAGCGAAATGGATTTTGCGGCGTTGCCGCCCGAGGTCAATTCCGCGCGGATGTATGCCGGCGCGGGGGTGGGCTCCATGGTCGCCGCCACGGCCGCCTGGGATGCGTTGGCTGCCGAGTTGAGTTCGGCGGCGGCCTCTTATCGGGCGGTGTTGTCGGAGCTGACGAGCGGCTCGTGGGTGGGCCCGTCGTCGGGGGCGATGGTGGCGGCGGTGGCTCCGTATGTGGCGTGGATGAACACCACCGCCGCGCAGGCCCAACAGGCAGCCGGCCAGCTCACGTCGGCGGTGGCCGCCTACGAGGCGGCCTTCGCCGCCACGGTGCCCCCGGCGCAGATCGAGGTCAACCGCGCGCTGTTGGCCTCACTCGTGGCGACCAACGTCCTCGGGCAGAACACCCCGGCGATCGCGACCACCGAGGCGCAGTACGCCGAGATGTGGGCCCAAGACGCCGCGGCCATGTACGGCTACGCCGGCGCCTCGGCGGCGGCCACCAGATTGACCGCATTCACGTCTCCGCCGCAGATCACCAACCCGTCGGGCAAGGCGATGCAGGCCGCTTCCGTCAACCAGGCCGCCGCGTCCTCGGCAGGGCCGAGCACGCAGTCCGCACTCTCGGTCGTGCCGAACACGCTGCAAAACCTTTCGTCAACACCATTCGCCACTTCATCGAACTTGGATCCGGCGCTGGGAAGCCTGTTCGACCCACCAGCCGGCAGCCCCACGGGCCTCAACGAGCTCACGCAGAACATCGGTAACTGGGCGTTGGTCATCAGTGGCCCCTTGTTCACGGCTTCCGGTATCACTCCCCTGCTGGGCGGGCTCTACGGGCTGGCATTGCCGACGGCGGCGGCGGTCGCCGGCGACGTGTCACCGGCGGACGCTGGGCTGGGGACCCTGGTGAGCTCGCCAGGCGGGACGGGAGTCCCGGCCAATGCCGGTGTCTCGGCGAGCCTGGCCGGGTCGTCCGCCGTCGGCGGGCTGTCGGTGCCGCAGTCGTGGGCGGAGGGCCCGGCCGTTCGGCTGGCCGCGAGCGCGTCGCCCTTGCCGGCCGCCGGACTCGGCGGTGTACCACCGGCCGAGGCGGCAAGTCCCGGCTTCTTCGGTGGCCTTCCTCCGGTGGGCAGCGTGGTCAACGCGCCCAGGGGTGAGCAGTCGCGCACCCGCTCCGGATCGGGTCAGCGAGTCGTCCCGGCAATGCCTGGCGAGCAGGGCGCTGACGAGGGTGTCGCGACCCGGCCCGCACCGGCGCCACAAAAGAGCCGCAAGCACGTCGCCAGCGCATTGAGCGAACGCGAGCGCGACGAGCTCGAAAAGCTGCGCAAGGAGATCGCCGAAGTGGCGACCGAACGCGATGCGGCGGCCCGCCTGATCAAGGAGGCCATGCTATGACCGCGCCCTTGGATTTCGGAGGCCTGCCACCCGAAGTCAATTCCGCGCGGATGTATGCGGGTGCGGGGTCGGAGCCGTGGGTTGCGGCCGCGGCGGCCTGGGAGAAATTGGCAGCCGAATTGAGTTCGGCGGCAACGTCCTATCGAACGGTGACGTCGCAACTTGCGGCTGACCCGTGGGTGGGCCCGTCGTCGGGGGCGATGGTGGCGGCGGTGGCTCCGTATGTGGCGTGGATGAACACCACCGCCGCGCAGGCCCAGCAGGCGGCCAGCCAGCTCACGTCGGCGGTGGCCGCCTATGAGGCGGCCTTCGCCGCCACGGTGCCCCCGGCGCAGATCGAGGTCAACCGCGCGCTGTTGTCTTCGCTGGTGTCCACCAATGCTTTTGGGCAGAACACCCCGGCGATCGCGGCCACCGAGGCGCAGTACTCCGAGATGTGGGCTCAAGACGCCGCAGCCATGTACGGCTACGCGGGCGCCTCGGCGGCGGCCACCAGGTTGACGCCGTTCACCTCACCGCCCCAGACCACCAACTCGACGGCAAATACCAACCAGAGCATGGCGGTCAACAGGGCTGCCGCGTCAGCAACCGGCCAGAGCACCCAATCGACGCTGTCCAGCGTGCCCAACCTGCTGCAGAACGTTACGGCGGGCCCGGCCTCCGGGACGTCCGGAGGGTCTTCCGGGTCGGGTTCGCTGCTGGATCTGTTCAACAACTTCAGCGAGAACACCATCGGCTACCAAATCCTTTCCGAGGGTTTGAATTTCGACGCCTCCGGTACCTTGCTGACCCTCGCACCGCCGGTCGCCGCGGCCTGGAACCCGTTGGTCAATTCGCTTTCCGCGCCACCGGCCGCGGCGGCGGGTCTTGCCGGAGCGGGCACCTCCGGGTCGGCTCTGGTGAATTCGGGCTCGGGTGCGGGCCCGGGCGTCCCCGGGGTATCGGCGGGAGTGGGCGAGGCGGCGTCGGTCGGCAAGCTGTCGGTGCCGCAGTCCTGGGGCACGTCCCCGGCGATTCGGCTGGCCGCCACGGCAGCCGCGCTGCCGAGCGCCGGGCTCGAGGGCGTCCCCCAGGCCGGGGCGGCCACACCGGGCTTCTACGGCGGCATGCCCTCGATGGGTCCGGTGGCCAGCGTCGTCAACGCACCGCGCGGCGACCAGGGCCGCATCCGGGCAGGCGCCCGCCACAAGGTGGTTCCCGGGCTGGCCGGCGAGACCGGCATGCACGACGACCCCGCCGGCCGATGGGTCAAGCCGACCGCCGATGCGGACGACGACGCCGCCGTGGGCGAACGCGATGAGCTCAACCAACTGCGCAAGGCGATCGCCGACGTACGCCGACAACGAGACGTTCTGAAGCGCACGGCCGCGAACTTGATCAAGGAGGCGACGAACAAATAGCAGCCCTGTCGCGGATCGCTCTCATCGAGCCTCAGGAACCGCAATAGCCCGCGGTTGTGAATTGTGACATGTCGATGAACGACAGCCGATTGCCGTCCACTCGACTTGAGAAGTGAGGAAAGAGCTTTGGCCATTAACACGACGTCTGGAACCGCAAGAACACTCAAAGAAAACGCCCAGCCCCAGACCCAACCCGGCGTCGGCAGTATCCCCACGCTCGAGGACGAGGACCAGGCTCAGCTCGAGGCCCTCGGCTTCCACTCCGACTTCAAGCGGGACATGAGCCCGTGGGCGAACTTCTCGCTCGGATTCACCTACCTGTCACCGGTGGTCGGCATCTACACGGTGTTCGCTTTCGCGCTGGCCGCCGCTGGGCCGCCGATGATCTGGAGCCTGCTCATCGCCGGCGCCGGGCAGATGTTGGTCGCGCTGGTGTTCAGCGAGGTGGTCGCGCAGTTCCCCGTGGCCGGTGGCGTCTACCCCTGGGCGCGACGGTTGTGGGGCCGCAAATGGGCGTGGATGACCGGGTGGGTCTACATGTTCACGCTGCTGGCCCTGCTGGCCGACGCGGCCTATGGTGCGGGCCCGTACGTGGCCGACGTGTTCGGTTTCACGCCGTCCCCGCACGCCACGGTGCTGTGTGCGCTCGGCATGTTGGCGATTGCCACCGCCATCAACCTGACCGGCACCAAGATGCTGGGCTACTTCGCCATCTTCGGCTTCAGCGCCGAGCTGATCGGAGCCATCGTGGTCGGCGTCTGGTTGCTGTGCACCCAGCGACACCACAACCTCGGGGTGCTGTTCCACGGCTTCGGTGCCCAAGGCAGCCACAGCTACATGTACGCCTTTCTGGCCGCCAGCCTGATCGCGCTGTACCAGTTCTTCGGTTTCGAAGCCTGCGGCGACGTGGCCGAAGAGGTCCGCGACCCCGGCGTGCAAATTCCCAAGGCGATGCGCCGCACCATCTACATCGGAGGCTCCGCAGCTACTTTCGTCTGCTTGAGCCTGATCCTGTCGGTCACCGACTTCGGCGCGGTGATCAGCGGCAAGGACTCCGATCCGATCGACACCATCCTGAAGACCGCATTCGGCGGGCTCGGCGCCAAGGTCGTGCTGTGCATCGTGCTGATCTCGTTCGTGTCGTGCGCGCTGAGCCTGCAGGCCGCGGCCAGCCGGCTCATCTACTCCTACGGCCGTGACGACATGATCATCGGCTCAAAGCTGTTGGCGCGCTTCGATCACAAACGCCACGTGCCGCCGTACTCGCTGCTGATTGCGGTCATCATCCCGGCGTTCCTGATCATCGGTTCGCTCATCTCGAGCGACGCGCTCACCAAACTCGTCAGCTTCGGTTCGGTCGGGGTCTACATCGCGTTCCAGATGGTGGTGCTGGCGGCCCTGCGCGCGCGGATCAAAGGCTGGGTGCCGAAGGGCAAGTACCGGCTCGGCCGGTGGGGCGTGCCCGTGAACATCGGCGCGCTGATCTACGGAGTCGCGGCCATCGTCAATCTGTCCTGGCCGCGTGACTCCCACCAGCCCTGGTATGACGACTACATCATCGCGCTGATGTCCGTGGCCGTTGTCGGCCTCGGCATCCTGTACATGGTGTGCAGCCGGGCTTACGCCAAGAGCGACGCTCCATACGCTGACGCCGTTCCGTCGGAGTCAGCCTGATCCCGCTCGTCCGCGGACCGCAACTCGTCGACATCCTCACCGGGGCCAAACAGCTAAGCACCGTTGGACGCCGCCCAACTCGCGCTTTCCACCTGGCTCGGCACGGCCAGCTCCGGCAGCATAAACCCGCGGCGAAAACAGGGGGCGGGTCGAATTTCGCCATGACGTCGCGCTCGTCCGCCGACATCAGCAGAACGTGACGACGACCTTGTCCGCCGCCCCGGGGTGTGCGCCAGTTCGAGCGCCTCGCCGACGTCGTCGAACGGGATGGTGTGGCTGACGATCAGCGCGTACTTCTCCCAGTTCGCGACGAGATCCCTGGTCACCTCGAAGATCTCGTCGGGATAGCCCATCGATCCCAGGATGGTGATCTCGTTGCTCATCACGTTGACGAACTCGACTGGCACCGGTTCCTTGTGCACACCAACGATTCCCAGGGTGGCACCCTTCTTGGCCGCGGCCAGCGCGGTGTTGATGACCGCGGGTACACCGGCGGCGTCGAGGTAGATGTCGGTTGCCGAAGAGGGGCGTTCCGATGGTGTGCTCATCGTTAATTGCTCCCTGAACGTTGATCTGGTGTGTCCAACATTTTCGTTTGCAGCGAAAATCATCCGGCCATCAGGGCGCGTGACTAAACGTCTTACAGCACAACAATCTAACGAGCGAACGCGACAAGAGGGTTTAAGACGAGGAGAGTCGATGCGGTGAGTGACGCGGCGCGCGTTACCTAGGTCGACGACCCCGCGAGACTGGAGAGCATGCAGCACACAATCCACGGTGTTCCGGGTTAGGCGTGTTGGCAACACAGTGCTTGCTTGTTTCGGCAAGTCATGCCATATTTCCGGTTCCCATGCTGCTTTTAGGCCGACTCATCGGCGAATGTGTTTTTGATCATTCGATGCGGGCTCAGGTAGTTTCGTGGCCATAAGCAAGAAGGCAACATGGATCTGAACCGTGACATAGTGCTCGGCTCGCCCTCCCCCTCATCCACTTCAACCGCAAAACACGCTCATGCAACTCCTCAATGATCAGGAGCACCAGGCCCGCAGCGCTCGCCCCGAAAGTGAACCATCCCAAGAGCACTTCGTCGGGCATGATGGCGAGCACGACCGCCAGTAAGGCCACCACACCAATACGCACCGCGACGAACAATACCTTCGGTTTGCATTCCTCCAAAGCGCTGAAACCCTGTATCTCATTGTGCCCGTTGGGCGCAGCTAACGATGTTGTGCAGCACGGCAGAACCGATCGGTGGACGCTGACACAGAATGGTGGAGGTCTTTGATTCACGTTACCTCCAATGAGACGGAGTCGATCATTGGCCCGGGCTCACGTATATGTTCGATTTCAAGCCGCTTCGGGCGGCTACCACGAAGAGTCTTGCGTAACTGTCGGCGACCTCGGTGCAGTCGCGACTTGACAGTGCCGACAGCGACATTCGTGATGTCAGCAATCTCTCTATAGGACATCCCCTCCACGTCGGCATAGTAGATGGCTAATCGCGATTCCTCCGTCAGCGTCATGAGAGCAGCCTTGATCACACTGTCCGGTAAGGACTCCAACGCTGTGAGCTCAGCCGAGCGAACGACTGTCGCGCTACGTGCGGCATACAACGCCAACCGATCATCAGAGACGCCCCCAGCCGACACCTCAGTTCGCCAACGCCGCTTCTTGCGGCAACTGTTAATCCAACTGTTGTGCATAATTCGACAGAGCCAGGCGACCAAGTCTGTGCCTTCGCGGAAGGTGGGGAATCCTGCATAGGCATTCATAAGGGTGTCCTGCACGAGGTCCTCGGCGTCATGGCGGTCGCGTGTCACACGGAGTGCCATGGCGTAGAGGCGATTTCGTAGTGGAATGACCTCGCGTTCGAAACGTGCAGCAAGTTGGGCGTTGGACGCCGGATCGCGGAAGACCACGGCTTGGCCGCAACGATCGTCGATGCTGTGGGGCAACATGGTCGGGGTAGCCATGTTGAATCTCCTTAAACGAGATGGTATTTAACTAGCCAGACAAGTGCGTTGGTCTCACAAACCGTCGAGTCGCGTTACAACCGCTTGGCTCTGAGCTGACCTAGCACCACAAAGCCCACGACGTCGACTCGGGCCTGGCCGGGGCTGACGAGCGTCGCAAACCGCCCTCCTACGTCGCTTAAGGTACGAAATCTGGTGCCGGACATACTTCGATACTCAACCGATCGAACGGAAGAACGACCGGGACCTCGCGATCCATCAGGCAATCTCCCGTCTCTCCGCCTTCAAGATGACCGATGGGGATAGCGCTGCACTTGATGCCACTGGTCTCGACGCTTTCGCCATTGGCCGACGCCCGCCGGGGGCTGTCGTCGATCAATTACTAGGAGCTTGCCGTGAAATGTCATTTTGTCGCATCCGCCTATGGCTAGTCGAAGAAGCCAGCACTGTGGCTCGCCGTGCGACGCGGGTGCCTGCGGTATTTAGTTAGCTGCTTGCGCACCGCTAGACAGGACTCGGAAAGACCCGATCAAGCTGGCTGCGTGAGCTGATGTCGAGTTTGGCGAACACATTGTGAAGGTGGTACCGGACGGTGCGCGTGCTGATGAACAGCCGTGCGCCGATCTCCGGATTAGAGAGCCCGTCGCAGGCCATCCGTGCGAGGTGAGTCCCTGCCGGGTCAGTTGCTTTCCGCCTCCCCGAACGTACGTTTGCGGGCGATCTCCCCAGTGGCTTGCAGCTCACAGTCAGCCACTCGGCGAACGCCTCCATCCCCATCGCGTCGAGCATGTCGTGCGCGATGCGCAGCTGTATTCGCGCGTCGGTTCTGCGACGCTCGCGGCGCAGCCACTCTCCGTAGAGCAGCTGGGCACGAGCAAGATCCGCACGCATGCGGGTGCGGCCAAGCCGCTCGATGGCGCCACGATAAAGACGCTCAGCCTCGGCTCCATTCGTGCCGAGCGCGTCCCGCTGCGGGGGCGAAAGACGATCGAGGCGATCGACGGCGGCCTACAAACGCCAAGGCCTGCGCAGAAGCTTGGTCCGGCCGCCGCAACGCGCCTGTCCAGCGCACAGCAACCATGGCGCCCCGATCAGCCCCATGTTGCTGTGGGAATGCCTCCGCCCCACGACACACAAGGTTGCAACCCAACCGGGCCGGTGTCGTCATTTTGGTCATTTCACAATTCCAAACGATCGCCCATCCGCAGGGGTGCGCTTGTGTCCACTACCGTTTAGCTACAGAGCGGGGCGCGAGAATGTGGTCACCGGATCCACCGGTGCCTGGCAACCGCAACTAGTTTCCTGGGCTAGGGCAGCAAGGTATAGCCTCATCCCGTGAAGATGCCAACTAGCGGCATGCAGCTGATCGATCGCGACCCGGAACGTAGGCTGCTTGACGAACTTCTCCGGACCGTACGGGGCGGGGAAAGTCGAGTGCTAGTGCTGCAGGGCGATCCTGGCGTCGGTAAGTCGGCGTTGATGGATTACGTTGCCGAGCAAGCCACGGGCTGCCGTCTGGCACGTGCCGCCGGTATCGAGTCGGAGATGGAGCTCGCCTATGCCGCGCTGCAGCAGTTGTGCGCGCCGATGCTGGATCACCTTGACGTCCTGCCCGCACCCCAGCGTGAAGCCCTCGGGACTGCCTTTGGGCTGATGGCCGGTCCGGCGCCGGATCGGTTTTTGGTGGGTCTGGCCACGTTGAACTTAATTTCCGAGGTGGCCGAGCAGCAGCCCCTTGTCTGCCTGGTTGATGATCTGCAGTGGCTAGACCAGGCTTCGGCGCAAGCCTTGGCGTTTGTCGGTCGCCGGCTCGTCGTCGAATCGGTGGCAATAATTTTCGCGTCGCGTGCGCCGGTGCCCTACCTCAGCACGTTGGCGACGCTGGAGGTCAAAGGCCTACGCGCGGGCGATGCGCGGGCATTGCTGGATGCAGTATGGACCGCCCCGATCGACGAGCGGGTGCGCGACCAGATCGTCATCGAGACAGGAGGGAACCCGCTGGCGCTGCTGGAATTGCCCCGTGGTCTGGGGATGCACAAGCTGGCCGGCGGGTTCGGTTTGCCCGGGTCAGCGCGACTGACGGCGACCGTGGAGGAAAGCTTCCGGCGTGAGATCCAAAGGTTGCCTCGGCAGACCCACCGCCTGTTGTTACTGGCGGCGGCCGAGCCGCTGGGCGATCCGGCGCTGTTGTGGCGAGCGGCCGCACATTTGGGCATCGGCGCCGACGCCGCTGCACCGGCCATCGATGCCGGGCTGGCCGAATTCGGCGTCCGGGTGCGGTTCCGCCATCCGCTGGTGCGTTCAGCGGCCTACCACTCAGCGCCGCTGCACGAAAGACGGGCCGCGCATCAAGCGTTGGCAGAGGCGACAGATCCGGGCAGCGATCCCGATCGACATGCTTGGCACCGAGCCCAGGCGACGGAAGGGCCGGACGAGGACGTGGCCGCGGAGTTGGAGCGCTCCGCGGACCGGGCCCAGGCACGCGGTGGCTTGGCCGCTGCGGCGGCGTTTCTCGAGCGGGCGACGATGTTGACCCGTGAGCCGAATCGGCAAGCCGAGCGGGCGTTGGCTGCCGCGGCGGCCCACGTGGGGGCGGGCGCGTTCGATGCGGCGTTGGAATTGCTGACGATGGTTGAGGGCGGACCGCTCAGCGAGTTCCACAGGGCCCGAGTGGATTTGATCCGGGCCCAGCTCGTCTATGTCACCGGCCGCGGCGCCGACGCGATGCCGCTGCTGCTCAAGGCAGCCAAATCGCTTGAGCCGTTTGACGTTGCGCTGTCCCGCGCGACCTACCTGGACGCACTGACGGCAGGATTTCTCGCCGGCGACCTCGCGGAGGGCGATGTGCTCGAGGTGGCCCGCGCCGCCCAGGGGGCGCCGCGCCCGTCAACTCCACAGCTAATCGACCTCACCGTCGATGCCTTCGCGGCGCACGTCACCGACGGATACGTGGCGTCCCTGCCGGCGTTGCGGCGCGCGACTAAAGCGGCTCGCGACGCGACGTCGCTCAGTGACCAGTTGCGCTGTCTGTACCAGGTCTGCCTCACCGCGCAAAGCATCTGGGATGACGAGAGCACAGTGATGCTCTCGCAGCGATACCTCGAGGTCGCGCGCGAGGCAGGTGCGCTTGCCGAAATACCCATCGCCGGGGTCGTGCGCGCGATCGCACATGTATATGTCGGCGAGCTGACCGCAGCAGAATCGCTGCTTCCTGAGCTGACGACCCTTGCACAGGAGCTGCAGACGGTGACCGAGGCGATCGGCACCAGCCTGTGGCAATACGTTGATTACGTCGTGATGTTGCTTGCTGCATTCCGCGGCGACCAAACGGCGGTAACTCAGTTAACCGTTGCAACGACAACGGAGACGACGACTCGTGGCCAAGGTGGCTTACAAACGTGGATAGCCTGGTTCATCGCGGTGCTTAACAACGGCCTGGGCCGCTACGGTGAGGCCGTAGCCGCGGCGCAACTCACGGGCGAACAGACCGCGATCGCAGAGGCATCGGACTTTGTCGCAGCTGAACTCGTCGAAGCCGCCGTCCGCACCGGCGCCACGCACACCGCCACCGAAGCGCTGCGCCGGCTTACCAGCACCACCACTGCCAGTGCCAGCGACTGGGCGCTCGGTGTGGAAGCACGTTCGCGTGCACTGCTTTCCGACGGCGCCGAGGCTGAACGTTTGTATTGCGAGGCGATCGATCGTCTCGAACGGACCCGTATGCGACCCGAGCTCGCGCGCGCCCGTCTGCTCTACGGGGAATGGCTGCGCCGCGAGGGCCGCCGCACCGACGCACGAACACAACTACACACCGCACATGACATGTTCGACGCGATGGGAATGCGCGGGTTCGCCGAGCGGACCCGGCACGAGCTAGTGGCCACTGGCGTGACCGCACACAAGCGCACCACAGCGGCGCGTCGTGCGCAGCTGACGCCGCAGGAAACCCAGATCGCGGAGTTGGCCAGGGAGGGCCTGACCAATCCAGAGATCGGGGCACGACTATTCATTAGCGCCAAGACCGTGCAGTATCACCTGAGCAAGGTGTTCACCAAGCTGAACATCAGCTCACGCAGCCAGCTCGATCGTGTGCTACCCAGCCGGACCCCCCTAGGACTGGGCACCAGTAGGTAACCGATCACGGCGTGTGCCCGCATTGCATCACCAACCACGATGCTGGCGAGCTGGGCTGACTGTCGGCAAGCCCACAGAGCCGCGGCCTTGCGACGAGCCGTGGTGACTACGCCTAGCTCCGCTTCGTGGGGAATGACTGGAAGTCGCTGCTGAACCATCGGATTGCGCGACGGCGCGGCTGATTGCCTCGGTGACGAGCTGCGGGGCCTCCTGTAGAAGCATGTGTCCGGCGTCGGGTTGATGCATCAGCGTGGCCCCAGGGATGGCGGCGACCATATCGTGGGCATGCGCGGGTGGGGTGAACACGTCGGCTCCACCGCTCACGACAGTCGTCGCTGCGGAGATAGCACTAAGGGTGTGGTATTGGTCATAGCTTCGCAAGCTCGGCAGGAACCCCACCTTGGTTCTCAAGGGGGTTGCGTTAATGGTCCCAGCTGCTACTGCTGCACGTGCATCGCAGCCGTTAAGGCCATACCCACAACGTCGGGTCAGCGCGGCGCACGCGGGTCCACTGAGTGCCCGAATTGTCTTGTCCGTCATCGGCAATGGCGCATGTTGCACCATAGCGTAGAGGATGTTGACAGTGGGGGTCGCCAAGAGCCGACCGAGACCGCGCTTGGCGAGTTTGCCTGCAGCACTTGCGATGAGTACAAGCGATTGCGGTTCGACCGGGCGATAACTGGCGCTACGGGCTAGGTAGGCCAAGGCTGTCATGCCCCCCATAGAGTGTCCTGCGAGGGTGAGCGGGCCGCTAACGCCAAGGGCTACGAGCAACGCCGCGAGGTCGTCGGCTAGCTGCTCGATGCGGTAAGCATGCATGGGAGCGGCCGAGGAGTCTCCGTGGCCGCGGTGGTCGTAGCTGATGATCCGGATGTCGTTGCCCAACTCGCGTGTCAATTGATCGATCTGGATGTCCCATGACGATTGGTCTAAGCAGAAGCCATGTAAAAGGATCACGGTGTGCTTGGGTGCGCAAGATGATCCGTGGTCACGCACGGAAAGCGACACGCCATCTCTCGCAATGACGGTCCGGGTGCGACCTAGAGCCCTCCCTGGAAAATGGCTGCCCACATGCAACTCGGCGGCGGTCGATGTCATTTTCCGATCTTCCTGTATGCATTTGGCGGGGGTCTGCCACGCCGTTCAAATGACGTGGGCTGTCGCGTGGTGAGCCGGCGAAGCTGTCTGCTCAATCCCACCGGAAGGGGAATACAGCGTCTTTGGTTTCCTGATCATCATCGCTCCTGGCTTCCTACTGTCCCTATCATCAGCCAGTTAGTGCGACAGTCACATCCGCTGGTGCCTAGCGCGATTGGCCAGTCGGTCCAAACCGGAGTAGCGGTTCAATCCGGATAGACACGCAGCAGTAGCGCCGGCGCCTGACAGCTGGCCTGCCTCACGGATAGGGCCTAAAACGACGCGGCGGAGGGCATTGGGGATTCGCCGCACACAGCCCGCGGGAAACCAAGCGATAAAGCTATGCGGCAGAACGCGTTATGTACCCAGACCACCATGTGATCACCGACCAGATGACAGTATGCCGGCCGGATCTGGCTTCGCTAAGCTCCAGTGGTGATTCCCGACTTTGTCGCCGACTCGGCGTGCGAAAAGCATTGGCAGAAGGCATGGATTCAAGAAAATGCTATCCCGTGTAGTCGCGAAGTGGAATCACCTTGAAGGGGCGAATTCCGTCCCCAAAGTTAATGCCTCGCTTTGCGCGCATGGACCCGCCCGTCCTAGGCATGCCACCCAACACGCCGGCCGGCTGTGCTGCGTTCGATGCCGGCGCACCACCCATCCCCGTGCCCGGCAATGCCGCGGCCGCGGGGCTGATGGGCGAAGTCCAGGCTTGCGGCACGGACATAGCTCCAATCGACGCCGCGTTGCCCCAACCCGCCGTCACCGCGCCGCCGAAGCCTGCCGATCCCAATGGCGTCACCTTGCCGACGAGAGCCGCTGCCGGAGCCGTAGCCGACGTCACCGCGTTGGCGAGCCCAGCTGGCGCCGCCGCGTTCAACAGTATGCCGCTCGTAAACCCAAGGCTCGCAGCGGGAGGAATCAAGACATCCCCCCCGCCAACCGCCAGGATCTGCAGCGGCCCTTCGATCGTCTGCAGCATAGATAGCAGCGAGGACGCTCCCGATAGCCCACTGGACGTGCCCGAAGTGGATCCCGCCGGTGACGCGAGCCCCTGCAGCGCGGCCGGCGCGGCGGAAGTTAGCTGTGACAGCGTCGACTGCGCACTGCCGGCCGAGGTGCCGACGGCTTGGGAAACGGCGGCGGCTTGGCCCGCCATGCCGCCGGGGTTGGTGGTCGAAGCAGGCGGGGTGAACGGTGTCATTGTCGCCGCGGTGGCCGATGCGCTGGCGTAGCCGTACATCGCGGAGGCATCTTGGGCCCACATTTCCATGTACTGGGCCTCGGTGGCCGTGATCGCCGGCGTGTTCTGTCCCAGAATGTTCGTCGCGATCAGCAAAGCCAACAAGCTGCGGTTGGCCGCGATCACTGGCGGCGGAACCGTCATCGCGAACGCCGTCTCAAACGCCGCTGCGGCCGCACTCGCTTGTGCGGCCGCCTGCTCGGCCTGAGCGGCGGTGGTCGTCATCCATGCCACATTGGCTGCGGCTGCCGCCGCCATCGACGTTGATGCCGTTCCTAACCAGGGACCGCTGGTTAGTCCGGCGACCGCTGAATGGTAAGACATTGCCGCCGAATATAATTCAGCTGCTAGCCGTTCCCAAGCCGTCGCAGCGGCCAGCATCGACCCAGGCCCGGGCCCGGCATACATCCGGCCTGAGTTGATTTCCGGCGGCAGCGCCGCGAAATCCATTGCTACGCATCCGCTCAGCTTGCCGCAGCCGCGTTGGCGACCTCGGTGGCCGCGTAAGACCCGGCGCTCGACGTCAGCGTGGTCGCGAACAGTGCATGCATCGCCGCCGCTTGGGCGCTGACCGCCTGATACATCTGGGCTTGGGCGGCGAACTGGGCCGCAGTCAGCGCCGACACCTCGTCGGCAGCTGCGGGCAACACGTCGGTGGTGGGTGCCGCCGCAGCGGCATTTTCAGCGCTCATCGTTGAGCCGGTGGCCTGCAACGCGGCCGCCGCGGCTGCCAGGATTTCTGGTTCGGTGGTTACAAAAGGCATCGTCTCTCTCCTTAACTGCTCAAGTGCTTGCAACTGCGGTCCGCTATCGCCAGATCGATGAAAGTCGTTCCATATCATTGATTTTCATCGCGTTCCCTTCCGATAAGTCGCGGTCGGCGGACAGACAGCCAAACGGCAATGGGCATACCGGGTTTACATAGCGCTACGGCGCCGGCTCGGGGATCGTGATACGGGCTTGCGAGTCGAGGTCGACGTCGAGGGCATTGAGCATCAGGGCTAACCCGGCCCAGCGATGGATCACCATCAAGACCTCGACGGTGGCTTCGTCGCCAAGGCCGCGGCGGACTTCCTCGAAAAGCTCAGCGTTGACCCGTTTTGTGACCAGCAACTCGGTCGTCAGCAGCAGGACAGCGAGTTCGATGTCGTCGAACCCGGCGTCCTCGAGTCCGCCCGTCGGAGCCAGTGCGGCGATCTGCTCGGCGCTGATTCCGGCCTTTTCAGCGATGCCGGTGTGTTGGCCAATTTCGTACGGGGAGTCCATGAGGTGCCCGGTGCGCAGAATGACCAACTCGCGTAGCCGAGGACTGAGTACCGGGCTGGTAAGAGCATCGCGGCCGGCGATCATCCATCCGGTGAAGACGTTCTCAGCGTTGGCCAGGGTTCGATAGACGTTGAGGCTGCCCCGCTCGACGGTGAGCTCGCGCGCATGATCGTTCAGGGTGCCAATGTCTCGGTACGGAATACGTGTCATAGTCGATCCTCTTCACAGGTCATACGTGCAAGCGCACGTGATCGTCGATGTCCAGTTCGGTGGCGTTCAGCACAAGAGCCAGGCCGTAATACAGACCGACGAGCATCAGCAATTCGGTGATGCCATCGGTGCCGAGTAGGGCGTGGACTCTGGTGAAGCTCTCTATGTCCACATGATGGGTGGTGCACAGATCGCTGACAAAGTTCAAGACGTCCAATTCGGCCTCGTCGAAACAAGTTTGGGTTAGCTGACCGTCGCTCAGAAGAGCGGCAATCTGCTGTCCGCTTATACCCGACTGGGTACGCTTGGCGATGTCGGTGTGTTGGGCCAACTCGTATGGGCATCGCTGAAGGTACGCGACCCGCAGGGTCACCATTTCGCGCTCGCGCAGACTGAATGTGGGGCTACTGAGCAGCTCATCAGTCATCTTCGTCCAACCACCAAATACCCGGGGTGCCGTCGCGAGCAACCGGAACACGTTCAGCGCTCCCCGGCGCTGCAAGAAATCCTGTGTTTCGGCGGGAAGCCGCTCGGCCGGCAAAGGGGGGATGCGTGACATCTCGGTCTCCTTCTACTCGGCGAGCTTCGGGGTGAGCGCGAAGGTCCAGTCGACGGTCACGAAGGGCTCGTCCAACGTGGTTCCGTCGGGAGCAGTGTCACCCGCGTCATGGTCGACTGCGTGCGCAATCAGCCCACGCTTGGCGCCGAACACCGCGTCGGAGTCCAGATACGGGTCGTCCGGGCGGAACAATTGGGTGACCAACTCCTCATACCCCTCGGCGCGGAACCAGAAGTGGATGTGCGCCGGCCGCATCGGCGAGCGTGCGGCGGCACGCATGATCTCCCCGCACGGCCCGTCGGTGGGCACCGGGTAATAACGCGGGTTGATGGAGCGGTACCAGAACCGGCCGTTCTCGTCGGTGGTGAGCAGAGCCCGCATCGCTAACTTGTTGTTCAGCTTGTCGGTCTGCTGTACGTCGTAGAAGCCTTCACCGTCGCTGTGCCACGTATCGACTTGCGCGCCAACAACGGGATTTCCGTCAGTGTCGACCACCGTGCCGGTGAAGAACAGCGGCTTGCCCGGCACTCCGCCCGAGATGTCGGAGCCGTTGGCAGCGATGGGCCGGCCCTCAACGTAGAACGGGCCAAGGAGATCGGAGTCTGTTGCCGACGATCCGGTGTGGTGGTTGATCAGATCCACCAGCACGCTCAGGCCCAGAATGTCGGACAGCAGGACATACTCCTGGCGGGTGGGGCTGGAGATCTTGCCGACACGTTCGAGGAAATCGACTGCGGTGAACCACTCCTCATGGGTGAGCCGCACCTCGCGTGTGAAGTCGTGGAGATGCTGGACAAGTGCGGTGAAGACCTCTTTGGTCCGGTCGGTTTTACTGTCATCGAAAGTCTGCTTGGTGGCGTCGGTGATCGACTCCACAGTCAGGTCAAGCGCCATGGTGTTCTCCTGCGGTGCTCATGTTTATGGGGAAAGTGGCGACCAACAGGACTTGTCTGTGAACCGCCGCAAATACCAAGTGTCTGCAACCCCCGTAAAAGAACCGAAACGGGCCCGAGGTAGCCATTGCTTCAGGTTGGCGCCCCGACGACAGCGCCAGGGCAGCATGAGGACCGACTGCAGTTGGCAGCACGACATTGCGCTCCGGCCGATGGTTTCGTCTTTTCTACATCTGGCTGCGCAATGTGGGTTAGGAGTTATTTGTCGCTCCCGACGACCTCATGAACGGAATCAGCCATGCGCACACTCCAACCCGTTGTCATCGTTCGCGGTCTGCTTCGCGCGGTAGACAGCCGTGACTTTCAGGCCCTCGATTCCTATGTCACTGACGATGTGTACTTCCGCTTCGGAAACAACAATCCCACCAACACCAAAGCCGATTTCGCCGCGACGATGCATCCATTCCTTCGGGGGATCGGCGCAATCCGGCACGAAGTCACCGAGATGTGGGAGCTCCCCGAAGGGAGTGTCGTAGCCACGATGGACGTGCACTACACGCGCCTGGACAGGCATCAGCTAATCCTGCCCTGCTGCAATGTGTTCCGTATTCGCGACGGATTGGTCTACGACTACCGCATCTACATGGATGTCAATCCGGTGGTAGCGCCCGTATATCCTACCCCGGTTCCGAAACCCGCTTCAGCATTGTGAGGTGCCGACGGATCGACAAATGCGCACTGGCGCAAGGGATCTGCGCAGTAGCAGGAGCTGCACGATGAAAAGATTCATCTACACTGCTCTGCCCACTCGCGTGGTCTTCGGAAGCGGCACGAGCGCTGAGGTCGCCCAGGAAGTCCTACGACTCGGAACCAGTCGGGTGTTGCTCATCACCGGACCTGACCCGCGACGGCGGTCCGCTGCAGTGGCAGTTGCGCTCGGATCGTTACTTGTCGCCCGATTCGACCGTGCAACCATGAACACACCCACGGACATCACCGCCCGCGCGCTGGAGGTCGCGAAGGCCAACGGGGTCGACTGTGTTGTGTCGGTCGGCGGGGGATCGAGTACCGGGCTGTCCAAAGCGCTCGCTGTGCGCGCCGGTTATCTCCAGGTGATAGTGCCGACAACTTATGCAGGCTCAGAGGTTACGCCGGTGCTCGGGGAAACTGAGGGCGACATTAAGACGACGCGCAGCTCCCCGGACATCCTGCCCGAAACGGTGATCTACGACCCGGATTTGACTCTGGAGCTGCCCCCCGACATGACGCTCACCAGCGCCATCAACGCGATGGCGCACGCCGTCGAAGCGATGTACTCATCCGAGTCGAACCCTGTGATCGACGGAATGGCGCTGCAAGCGATCCGTAGCATCACCCGAGCGCTCCCAGTCGTGATCGACCACCCACGGGACGATGGCGGACGGGCCGAACTGCTTCAGTCGGCGTGGCTCGCCGGGGTGTGCATGGCATCGGTCGGTATGGGGTTGCACCATAAGCTTTGCCACGTCCTGGGAGGAACTTTCGGCCTCCCACACGCGCCGACGCATACAGTCGTCTTGCCTTACGTGATGTCTTACAACCGTTCGGCGGTTCCCGAGGTGATACAGCGCATCGCCGACGCCATGCAGGTATCCGATGCTGCGGTTGGACTGCGTGACCTGGTCGCTCAGCTCGGTGGCCCGACTTCGCTGCAAGAACTTGGATTCCGGGCAGACGACGTGCAAAGGGCTGCGGAATTGGCGGCGTCCGACCCTTACCCGAATCCGCGCACCGTGACCCGAAACGACCTTGTGACGCTGCTGGGCGCGGCATTGGCCGGCCAGCATCCCAGCGACAGTTGATCGCGGGCAAGGGCAACACTGATGCGAAGTCCTTACCGGCCGGGCAGTTTCGCCGTATTTACGCCCGCTCCGGCACTGTTTGCGGTGAGCCGTACACATGCAGATTTGAGGAGTACCTGATGTTTTCCATGCCCGTTGCGGGTGTCCGACCAATGCCACGTTCCGATGTCACGCCCGCTGACGTTGTGCTGCGTAACGCCAAGATCCACACTGGCGATCCGGCCCGGCCGCAGGCCTCCGCGGTGGCGATCACCGACGGGCGTATCACCAAAGTCGGTGACGACGACGCGATCGCAGCCTACGTGGGTCAGGCAACTCAGGTGATCGACGCCCAAGGGCGACGGGCCATTCCCGGACTTAACGACTCGCACCTGCATGTGATCCGCGGCGGCCTGAATTACGTTTTGGAGCTGCGCTGGGACGGAGTTCCCAGCGTGGCACTGGCATTGGCGTTGCTGCACGAGCAAGCCGCGGCGACCCCTGCGGGGCAATGGGTACGCGTGGTCGGCGGCTTCACCAAGGAGCAGTTCGTCGAACGACGGTTACCGACGCTGAAGGAACTCAACGAAGTAGCGCCCGACACTCCGGTGTTCGTTTTGAATCTCTACCAGTCGGCGCTGCTTAACCGCGCTGCCGTGCGCGCCGCCGGTTACACGCGCGACACACCCGAACCGGCTGGCGGCCATATCGTTCGCGGGCCCGATGGCACCCCGACTGGAATGCTGCTGGCGGCACCGGCCGCAACGCTGCTGTATCAAACCCTCGGCAAGGCCCCCAAGCTGACCGTCGAGGACCAGAAGGTATCCACGCGCCACTACCTGAGGGAGCTCAACAGGTTCGGATTGACCTCCGCGATCGACGCGGCGGGTGGGTTCCAAAGCTTTCCCGACGACTACGCCGTCGTGCGCGAACTCGCGGAACGCGGTGAACTGACCCTCCGCATCGCCTATCACTTGTTCCCACAGGTTCTCGGTCAGGAGGTGGCCGACATCCAACGGTGGATACAAACCGTCACGCCCGGGGATGGCGACGAGTTCCTTCGTCTCAACGGCGCTGGCGAGAACCTCACCTGGGCGGCCGCCGACTTCGAGAACTTCGCCGAGCCGCGCCCTGAGCTATCCGAGAATTACGAGCATGACTTTGAAAAGGCGGTGCGGATCCTCTGCGAGAACGGCTGGGGATTTCGGCTGCACGCCACCTACAACGAAACGATCCAGCGCGACCTCGCGGTGTTCGAAAAGCTTGCCGCAGAGGGCCTTTTCCCCGGTTATGGGCGGTGGTTCTTCGACCATGCCGAGACCGTAACCCGGGATAGTCTGGAGCGAATCGCGGCCTTGGGCGGCGCGATATCGGTCCAGAACCGGATGTCGTTTCAGGGCGAATCGTTCATCGCGCGTTACGGCAGGCCTGCCGCACAGGCAGCGCCGCCGGTACGCGCAATGCTGGCCGCCGGTCTGACAGTTGCGGCCGGCACCGACGCCACTCGGGTTTCTTCCTATAACCCGTGGGTGGCGTTGCATTGGCTGGTCACAGGACGCACGGTTGGCGGCACCATTCTCTACCCGCCTTCAAACCGGCTGAGCCGCGAGCAGGCGCTGGAGCGCTACACCGTTGCCGGCGCGCAACTGAGTGGGGAAGAGGACCTCAAGGGCATTCTGCGGGAAGGGTATTTCGGCGACCTGGCGGTGTTGAGCGACGACTACTTCGCCATCGAGGAAACCGATATTCCCCATATCGAGGCAGTGCTCACCATGGTCGGCGGCAAGGTCGTATACGCCGACGCCGAGTTCCAGGGACTGGACGGTGAATTGCCGGAGATCACGCCGGCGTGGAGTCCGGTGGCGCGATTCGGTGGCTATCAGGCGACTCCGCCGCCGAGCAGGCGTGGTGCCGCACAGGCCGCGGCACTCGTTGAAGCAGCGCTGGACTCGCGGGCTCAAGCCCTTTGGGCCGCTGGCCGCAATGGCGAACCGCCATCGGTGGCTTCCCGCCACACCTTCGAAATTCACCAGCACTGATCCCACTCACCCATACCTCGCAACCCTGCAAGGAAACCCCTAAGAAAGGAAAATCATGTCCAAATCCAATGGCGAGCAAGTCGGCCCCACTCCCTCGGCGGATCTGCTCACTCCTGACAACTGCGCATTCCTGTTTGTCGATTTCCAACCGCAGATGTTCTTCGGTGTTGGCGGCACGGACCGCGGGAAGATCATCAACGCGGCGGTGGGCTTGGCCAAGACAGCCAAAGTGTTCAACATTCCCACCATAGTGACCACAGTGGCGGCCAACACGTTCAGCGGTCACCTGATCCCCCAGGTACAGGCCGAATTCCCCGACGCGGAGCTGCTAGACCGCACGTCGATGAATTCGTGGGAAGACGTGGCAGTGGTCGACGCGGTCAAGGCCATCGGTCGCCGCAAGTTGGTGTTGGCTGGTCTGTGGACCGAGGTGTGCATTTTGCTTCCGGCCCTGTCGGCGTTAGCGCAGGGCTACGAGGTGTATGTCGTCGCTGATGCGTCCGGCGGCATGAGCGCAGAAGCCCACGACCATGCGATTTCGCGCATGACGCAGGCTGGCGCTTCTCCGGTGACCTGGGTGCAGGTGCTGTTGGAGCTGCAGCGGGACTGGTCACGGACAGAGACCTACACCCCGGTCCGGACCGTTTCAGCGGAAAACGCCGGTGCCTACGGCCTTGGGCTGGTGTACGGCGCCGACTTCCTCGGGCTCCACGCGGAGGCTTAGCCAAGCATTGGACCGTACGTGACCGGGCGTCGTCTCGCCTACGGATAAGAAGGCGGCGCCCGGTCTACATTTGCCAATTTCGCTGTCTTGCACAACGTTCGATCGTCGTCAAAAGACCATCTTTGGTCGAAGCTCTAACTTGAGAGTAGGCATACATGCGCGCAATGCGGTTCGACCGTTTTGGCGGACCGGAAGTTCTCCAACTCACCGAATTGTCCGACCCATGTGCGACGCCGCAACAGGCCGTGGTTGGCGTGGAGGCGGCTTCAGTGAACCCGTCGGATGTCAAAAACGTCGCCGGCGCTATGGAAGGCACTGTCTTGCCTCGCGTGCCGGGGCGCGACTTCGCCGGCGTGGTCGTGAGTGGACCACCCGAGTGGGATGGTGCCGCAGTGTGGGGCACCGGCGGCGACGTCGGCTTCACGCGCGACGGCTCCCACGCCGAATTGTTAGCCGTTCCAATAGATGCGCTCGTGCGCAAGCCGCCCGAACTCACGTTTGACGAAGCCTCAGTGGTGGGAGTGAATTTCGTCGTGGGATGGCTGGGCGCCATAGAGATTGCACACCTCACCGGTGGCGAGACCGTCGTAGTGTTCGGGGTATCGGGCGGTGTCGGCGGTGCGGTGGCGCAAATCGCTCACCTTATCGGCGCACGTGTCATCGGTATCGACCGGCGCCAACCGTTGCCCGACGCTCCGGCCGCGTCAATAATGGAGGCGTTCATCCCTCTTGGTCCCCCAACGGAAACCGCTGCCGCTGTCAAGGAAGTCACGGGCGGCAAGGGTGCTGAAGTTGTGTATGACACCGTCGGCGGCGTCACTACTGCGGCTGCACTGGCGTCGCTGGCACACCGTGGCAGACTCGTGGTAATCAGTGCAGTCGGGAATCGGCGGGTCGAAATTGATCTGATCGACCTCTACCATAACGAGATTCAAATCCTCGGCGCAGATAGCCGCAAACTCGACGTGGTCGAGTCCGCTCGCCTTCTGAAGCTGATCAGCCCCCACTTCGAGTCCGGGACGTTTCGGCCACTGCCGATCACGGGCAACTACTCGTTGGAAGACGGCGTCGCAGCTTATCAGGCTGTGGCCAACCACACCGTGGGCCGCGTCGTCATTCACCCGTGACCGCACGGCTTGACTTACCAACGTCTCCGAATTCCTTGCAAGACTACGGATATCAGGCGGACCGAGTCGACGGCAATCCACCAAAAGCCCCTGCGATTCGCGCTCAGCGGCGCAACCGATCCAGCAGCGCGCGCGTGCTCGCTGTGGGGCGGGTGCCTGCCGCGCTCAGGGCCCGTTCGCACTGGCCAAACGTGGTGATGACACCGTCGTAGTCCCCGATAGCGCTACGAATGCGCATGCTGATGCGCCACATAGCTTCCCGTAACGGATCGGCGGCCAGGACGGCTTCGGCCAGGCGTTGAGCGTCGGGGTAGCGGCCGACGGCATAGGCTGCGTCGGCGGCAGCGGAACGGACACTAGTGGCCAGTTCGGCCAGGTGTTGGCGGCGTTCATCAACCCAGGCGGAGCCCACGCCCGGAAGGTAGTCACCACGGGCCAGCACGCCTAACGCATGCTCGGCTGCGTCGACCAGTTCACTGCCCTGCAATCGCAGGGCGCCAGCCAGTTCCGTCTCGAGGCGTGCTGATTCGCTAGCCACCACAACGTCGGGGCTAAGCCCGATGCGGCCGTCTTTAGAAGTGGTCAGGGCACTTTCGGGCAGCAGACGGCGCACGCCAGTGACAGTTTGGCGCAGGTAGGCGCGGGCGGATTCATCATCGCGTGCATCAAACAGGGCGTTGAGCAGTTCGTCGCGACTCACCGGAGCGCCGTTTCGTGCGGCCATAAAACCCAATAATTCATAACATTTCGCGATCCTCGGGCGCACCTCCTTGCCGTCGAGCATGATCGCGATACTGCCGAACTCGACCAGCTCGATGGCCGTGGGGATGCGGGTTCCTACCGAGATGCCCTGGGCTGCCAGCACGCGCCCAACAGCGTGCCATGGCGAGTCAGCGTGGGCTTCGGCATCGATACGGCGCGCCACCACCGCCGGAAAGTCTGTCAACGCTTGCAACAACACATGGTTGGATCCCTGCTGGACCGCGGCATTCAGGGCGACGTCGGCGGCATGGTCGGCGGCGTCTTGGTTGCCAGCCCGCCACTCGGCCTCCGCCAGATATACTGCTGCCGTGGGCAATTCCAGGATCCGCCCACTGGCGCACATGCCGGCGACTGCAGCCCGCAGCGAGGACAGGGCCGTGGCATCGTGGTTCTGGAGAAGTGCCGCCAACCCCAACCATGTCTGAGCCCACTCACGCACCAGTGGATAGTCCTTGGCGGCCGGATCGCTGTCGATCTCGTCCAGCGTCGCGGTAGCGCTCGTGGTATCGCGGTCGGCTCGCAGCGCGAACTTCGCCGCTGCTATGTGCTGCAACGCAATCCATGCAGGGGAAGCACTTTCGCGGGCCAATAAGCGGCCCCGGGCTAGTGCTGCTCGGGCATCATCTACTCTTCCAGCATCGAACAACACATCGGGGCCGATGCAACATTCCAGAAGGGTCGCGAAATAACCGCGACATCGCGCCGCCTCGTACTCCTGGAGCGCTGCAGCGGTGCGTCCGGTGGCGCGCAGAGCGCCGATCCTGCCGGGACCCATGGCAACCGCCGTCATGGGCGAGGGCGGATCGTCGGCCAGCTCGCGTAGCCGACCGACAAGGTAATCGACGCTGTAAAGCAACCCGTCCAGTGGACCGCCGGTGGCCTCAGGTCTCGCAGCAGCGGCGCTCGAATCGTCGAAAAGTGCGAGCGCATACCGCGCGACGTCCCGGCCATGACCGTCCGGTGCCGAATCGAGCACCTCGCGCGCCTCATCGAGGCGTCCGGCGAACCCATAGCACCACCCCATCAGCGCGGCTGCGCGTTCAGAAGTTGCCGCCAGCTGCTCGCGCCGCCCACCTTCAGCAAGCTGATCAGCGATGCGTGCGCCGACGCGTACGTCGTCGCGCGTCGCCGCCAGCATCAGCTCGGCGTCGGCTAATCCGGCGTCGTCGACCGGCACAACGTCCGACAGCGCCGCGATCCAACGCTCCGCAATGGCGAAGTCCAGACGCCCGATGACCCTGAAAATCGCATGCCTGGCCGAGGTTAACGCGTCGCTCAATGCCCCGGCGGCCAGCAATTCGTTGACCGCCTCTTCGTGAAAACCTTTGCCAGCCAACAACCTTCCATAAGCGGAGCGCAACTGGCAGACCGCCGCGCGTCCGCGATGATCCAGCAGCTCGCGCAAATGCTCCCGAAACTGCGGATGGCAGCGCATCGCGCGCGATTCCAGTGACCATTCCGCCGGGATGGCCGCAGACTGCAGCGACGACAGCCGTGCCGCCGCGTCGTCTATGCCCAGTGCCAGCGCCGACTCCACCGTCACTTCCTCCAACACCGAGGTGCTGATGAGGAACTCGCGATCTTGGACGCCGAGCTCACCCAGGATGTGCGCGGCGACGTAATCCCCGACATCGCTGGTTGCGCTGCCGCCGTGGCCCGAACGCTCGGGGGAACGACACCCATCAATCAGCACTCCGGCTACCCAGCCCCCGCTCGCCGCGACCGCAGCCGTGACACCGGCAGCCGAGCGGCCCCACCCCCGCAGGGCGGCATCGGCTTCCTGCACGGTGAACGCCAGATCGGCATCGCTCACCCGTGCCATCTCGGCGTCAAGCGCGCTTGAAAGCCACACTGCGGCCGGCAGGGCGCGGCGGCTGATCAAAACCAGGCGCATGCTCGGCGGGGCGTAGCGCACCATCGCGGCGATGATCTGCCACGCCTGTACCGCTTCCTGTAGACGCGCCAGATCGTCTAGAACAAAGACGACCTGCGCATCCGAAGCCCCTTCCACGAGCAGGCCCGCCGCCTCCGCGGCGGGGATCCCGGCTGCCAATGCACCTGTGGCTATTCCCCGCACCCACGGCAGCTGCGCCGCCAGCGCCTCCTCCAAGTACGTCAGCAGTCGCCCAGGGATGACGTCAGTGCCATCGAGGCTCAGCCAGGCTACCGGCCTGTCAAATTTGCGGCTGGCGTGGGCAACCGCCACCGACTTGCCCGCTCCGGCAGTCGCCGTGACCGCAACCACCCGGTGGGTGTCAACCTGCTGGCGAAGCAACCGATCAAGCCGGTCACGTGGTGTCGCGCCCAGAGTATCCGGAACCATCAGCTTGCGCCGAATAATGCGTGCCCCCTGACCGTGATCGGTCGCCGCAACATTGGACGGCTCCGCATGCGCCTGGCCCAGTAGCTCTGCGAGGTCCAGGGGCAAAGATCCCTCTAGTCGCGAATTCGGCAACGATGGAGCCGATGGTAGGTGGTCCGCAAAAACGCAGTCAGCTTCGCGTTGGGCCGCAGCAATGGCGTCTTGGCATCCGGAGACTTCACCTTCATAGGCCTGGACCTCGATGTCCTCGCCTCGATGGTTGACGGTTGCCGCGACTAGCTTCGGGTGGTGTCCGGCGCGCGAACTGCCATCAAGGCAGGAATCCCGGGGGCTCATCGCAGTTGTCTCTGTCGAGCAGGGACTCGCAGTTTCGCGCCGGGCCAGTCCGCCGCACCGTTGTCAATACCGCCCATCTCAACGCTCCCGCTTTTGGGCGAAACACCCCCGAGCAATCCTTCAATGAATAAGAGGCTGCAACCAATCGGTCTACCTTTGCATCGGCCAGTGGCTAGTCACCACGGCCAGCCTCTGGCTATTGGGCTGGCGACGGTTCGATTCGCGCTTTAATGAGCACGCCTAATCATCCAGTGGGCGTTGCATTTTGGATCCCGCCGTGCGCCAGGCGGGTGCGCGGCGACTAGTGAAGGGAAACTCCAAAGCCCTCGTCCGGCACACCTGCTGTCCCTGTCGCCGGTCGAGGGCCGTTCGTTCCAATCGACGGAGATCTTTTCTCGGAAGGACCTCACTAAAGCTCGCCGGTTACCTGCGGTTCTGGGTCATTGGCCCCGCAAACCGCAGGCGTGTCCGCGCACAATGACTGGCCACTGGCTGATGCAACCGAGGCCCGATTGGTTTCAACCTGATTACTGAAACCCAGCATGTGGCGTGGGTACCTGCGTTGTGACCATCTAATCGGTTGTGGAGAGGATGTGAGGACGAAAGTCAACACGGTCATCGGGGCCACCGGTGCGCAGGATCTGCGACTGCGGGCCATCACGCGAAACCCGGACAGCGCGAAGGCTCGCGCAATGGCCGCCCAGGGCGCGGAAGTGGCGGCCGACATCGCGGATGTCGACCGGCTTGGGCCGTTCCCGCCTGCCCAAATGCCCGGAAGTCACGAAGTTGTCTTCTCCACCCCAATTGGCCTGATTAACAGGATGATCGCGGTCGGCCGGGACTGATCATCCCGCTATTCAAACCCGGAGCAACTATGAGTTTTTGGAGTCCGTTTCCTGACGTGGTCATCCCGAACGTCAGCATTTATGAGTACCTGTTTGGTGATGTCGACAAGGTGGATGAGCGCCACGTGGCTCTTGTCGATGGCGTCAACGGCATTGCACTGAGCTACGGCGATCTGATCGCGCGGATTGATAGCTTCGCCGCTGCTCTGGCCCAACGCGATATAGGTGTCGGCGATGTGGTGGCGTTGCTATCGCCTAACAGCGCGGCATTCGCTGTCGCATTTCATGGAATCCATGCGGCGGGCGCGACGGGAACGCCCATTAACGCTTTGTACACCGCCGACGAGATCGCCAGACAGCTGCGGGATTCTCGGCCACAACTTCTGATCACCGCCGAACAGTTACGGCCGCAGGCCGAGGAAGCAGCGGCCGCAGCAGGCATGTCCAACGTGCTGGTCTTGGATGAAGACGACACGGCCATCCCGACTACGGGGGCTCGCCCGGAAATCCAGTTTGACCCGGCCACACATGTTGCGACACTTCCGTACAGCTCGGGCACCACGGGACTGCCCAAGGGTGTGATGCTGACCCATCGCAATCTGGTGGCCAACGTCGCTCAACTACAGCCGCTGACCTGCTTGGGCCCCGGTGAGATCCTGATCGCGGTCGTTCCCTTCTTTCACAGCTACGGCTTTACCGCCCTGCTGTGCAGCGCGCTGCGCGGCCGAACCCGGCTGATCATCATGCCCGCGTTCGACCTGCGTCAGTTTTTGGCCAACATCCAAAACCATCGATGCACACAGGCCTACATCGCTCCGCCGGTGGCCGTGGCGTTGGCCAAACACCCGATTGTCGATTCATTTGACCTGTCGTCGTTGCACACGCTGACCTCGGCGGCGGCTCCATTGGATGAGGAACTCGCCAACGCCGTCGCCACACGGCTGGGCTGTCGCATCGTGCAGGTTTACGGCATGACGGACCTCAGTCCGGCGAGCTACGTCGTTCCGCCTGATGGCGGACTTGGAACTTTGGGCATGGCGGCGGCGCTGAGCTCCTGTGGCTGGACGGTACCGAATGCCGAGAGCAAGATCATCGATGTCGGCAGCGGTACCGAAATCCCGCTTCCTACTGAAGGTTTAAGTGACGCAGGGGAGCTGTGCTTCCGCGGACCCAATGTCATGGCAGGGTATCTGGGCAACGAGGCCGCGACCGCACAGACCATTGACACCGATGGCTTTCTGCATACCGGTGATCTGGCACGCGTGGACGCATCGGGCTGCATCTACATCGGGGACCGGCTCAAAGAGCTGACCAAATACAAGGGCTACCAGGTTTCACCTGCTGAGCTCGAGGCGTTGCTGTTGACCCATCGTGGGATCGCCGACGCCGCGGTTGTCGGGGCCAGCGATGAGGATTCGGGTGAAGAGATCCCCAAGGCTTTCATCGTCGCGCAGTCCGACGCCGCACTAACCGTAGATCAGGTCACTGACTTCGTGGCCGGCAAAGTCGCCCCCTACAAAAAGATCCGCCAGATCGAATTCATCGACGCCATCCCCAAGTCGCCGACCGGCAAGATCCTCCGCAACGTGCTGCGCGTACGCCGCGGCGCGCCTTGGAACGGGTGACCATGGACGAACGGCAAGCCACCCCAACGGAACCCGCGCACCTGGACCTGCGGCTAAACCGCCCGACGGCCCGGCGGTACCGGCCGCAAATCAACGGACATTCAGCACCAAATATGTTCAATCCCAGTCGTCGACACGACACAGCATGCAGTTCTGATCGCGCGGGACCGACGAGGTGGCATCCGTTCGGCACGCTGCCGCTAACCAGAGGCCGCGACAGAATCCGAATTCCATGGCGCAAATCGGCCGTCCGCGAGGGCGTTGAGCTTAGGCAGGTCATCAACGACGGCCCAGGACGCGACCATTCGTCCAAAGCCGACGTTAATCGCGCAGTTGACGCCCAATTCGACCAGTTCATCTTCGGTGAAATGTGTTCGCAGGTCGTCATACACCGAATCGTCGATTGCCAAGTGGTTGGTGGCAAAGAGGTCCGCGAACTTGAGGGCACTACGTTCGGCTGGCGACAGGTCTGGCGCCTCGGCGGGCCGCTCCAGCGAGCACACCGCATCCTCGGTGAGCCCGTCGTCGAGCCCGCTTTGGTAGCGAATGGACATGCAGCTGCGGCACTGGTTGTGGTAGGCGATGCGTAACCGGGTGAGCTCCAACAAACGCGGCGGCAGGGTTCCGCTCGTGCGCAGCTTGGCTTGTAGCTCGCCGAAAGCCGTGGCGACCTCGGGTCGGCGAGAAAGAATCGCACTTATCTCAAGGTTGATGCGATCTCCGTGGCCGAGGTCAGTCTTGGCAGCTCCTGAGAAATCGATCGAGGGTGCAATGCGGGGCATTTCGCGTCTCCTTAGATTTTGGTCGTGCCACGTCAGACCTTCGTCGCTCACGTTGGGTGTGGGCTGGACGCCGGTTCTGGTGCGGGATTGGTCAAATACCAACTCTAACTTAGCACTTAGCCATCTGCTGCGTTGGATGATGGGAAACCCGCTCCCGCCGAACCCAATTCCCTGCCTCCTGGCCAGGCAGGGACGCGACTCCGAGCATAGTGTGTCGAAACTATTTGTGGCGCAGCTACTTCCATGGGGGTATCATGCCTCACTGACCGATTGATGTTGACCACGTGAGCTGTGACGCGAGCATCGAAGCCTTGCGTCAGACGTTCAACGGTTGACCGGATAACTATAGCCGTCCGTGCTACACCGCAGCACGATAAGTTGTTGCCTCACATCGGGTTTGCAAGAGGTCGAGGGCTTTGGATGGCTCCGCCATCGTCGCTGACTCGTTTAAGTCGTTCCCGCTAAGATGGTTTCGCGATGGTCAGTGCTCGCCATCGTCATGCCGCGCCCCGATGCAATTTTAGGTACGACTACTAAGGCAGGACACGGTCGAGCTGGCTGCGTGAGGTGATGTCGAGCTTGGCGAAGACTTTGCGCAGGTGATACTGAACCGTCCTAGCGCTGATGAACAGCCGGGTGCCGATCTCCGGATTCGACAGCCCGTCGCGGGCCATCCGTGCGATTTGGAGTTCCTGAGCGGTGAGCTCGCGATCGCTCACAATAACGCTACGCTTACGGGCTGTCTCGCCAGTCGCGAACAGCTCACGCCGGGCGCGCTGGGCGAAGGCCTGCATGCCGATCGCCTCGAGCATGGAGTGGGCAGTGCGCAACTGCTCGCGCGCATCAGTGCGGCGGCGCTCGCGGCGTAACCATTCGCCGTACAGCAGGTGGGCGCGGGCGAGTCCGGCACGCACTCGGGTTCGGCCAAAATGGTCGATCGCCCGGCGATAGAGGCCCTCGGCGACCTCGCCCTCACTCAACAGCGCGCGTGAGCGGGCCTCAACCGCCACGGCCCAGTCGGTGCGGCAGACACTGGTCTGTTCGGTCAGCCGCTGCAGGGCATCGGCTGCTGTCTCGGGCATTCCGGCGCGCACGGCAGCTTCGACGAGTTCGAGTAGGGCCCACGGCGGCGACCCCAGGGTGCCATCCTGGTAGACGGAGCGTTGGGCCGCGATCATCGCCTCTTGGTAATTGCCGATGCCGTTGTTCAGCGCCGCCTGTGCCCAATCGGCGACGACGGCGATGCCTTCACCCCGTCGGGCCGAGTCCTTTTGGGTCGCCTCTATGAGGGCCAATGCTGGCGTGGGGTCACCGCGATATGCCGTCAGGCCCATGGCGCCGAAGGGAGCGAGACGAACCCCGGTGGCCTGCACCGCGGCCTGCAGTTCCTCTATCAGTGGTGCTGCGGCGGCGAAGTCGCCGATGAACACAAGCATGAGCGTCCGCAGGGTTAGGGCAAGCGGAATCTCACTGAGCGCGCCCGAGCTACGGGACAGTCGGACATGCCGCTGAGAAAGCCTGTCCCAACTGTCGTCATCCCACACGGCAATCGCGGCCAAGCAGGCGAGCCACAGCCACCGGAACTCGTTGTTATCGAGGCCGCTCTCGAAGCCGACCAATGCGCGCCGGAAGAGTGGTACAGCTGCCGCATATCCGTCGCAATACCAAGCCGACATACCGTCGAGCAGGAGGTCGTGCGGTCTCGGCTCATGCGCTGGCGGCGGTGCCGTTGTCATCGCGTGCGCGACTTCCACGACGGCGCCGCCGACCGCTAGGCCTTCGACAATGACAGCGGCGGACAAGGATTCGAGATAGGTCGCTCTGGAGAGGTCCCGGTCAATTCCGGCCAGACGTCTGGCGGCCTTCAGCAGCAGTGGCGGGGCATCACTGCCTCGGTTCGCCACGAAAGCGATTTGTGCGCGCACCATTTCGGCACGAGCCTGCTGGAAATCACTGAGTGGACCGGCTTCTGTCGCGATCAGTAGCTCCTGCGCCGCAGCCAAGTCACCTACCTGTGCCTTTGCCGACGCGGCGGCTAAGGCTCGCTCCGCCCGTTTTGCGGGATCCCCCGTCAGCACGTGGGCGCGTTCCAGGAATGCCGCTGCGGCGGCCAGCCCACCTCGGGCCTGCGCCTGATCGGCCGAGCGTTCCAGCTCGGCGGCGACATCCTCGTCTGGTCCAGCTACCGCATGAGCGCGGTGCCACGCGCGACGCTCTGCATCGGTGTCGGGATCGATGGCCTCCGCCAAGGCGCCGTGCGCCAGCCGTTTGTCTTCCGGCGACGCCCACCGGTAGGCGGCCGAGCGCACCAGCGGATGGCGAAATCGCACGCGGCTACCGAACACCGCCAGACCCGCGTCGGCCGCAGGTCTGGCTGCCTCGCGGGGGATCCCTAGTCGGGCGGCCGCTTGCCATATCATCGCCGAGTCGCCGGTCGGATCGGCCGCCGCGAGCAATAACAACCGGCGGGTCTCATATGGCAGCGCCTCGACACGGGTGCGGAAGGTTTCCTCCATGCCGACAGATACGCGTGCCACGTCGGGAAGTCCGTATCCGCCGGCCAGTTCGGCTGGTGTCAGGCTTCGTGGCACTTCTAGCAGCGCCAGCGGATTGCCGCCCGTCTCTGCCACGATTTGATCGCGCACCCGCGGGTCCAATGGCCCGGGCAGTGCGGAATCAAGGAGCGTCGCCGCCTCGGCGGCCGGGAGACCGCCGACAGGCAAGTCTGGCATTCCTCCCAGATCCTGGTCGAGTTCCCGAACGCCGAATACCAAGCCGACCGACTCCGCCCCGAGCCGACGACCGACGAACGCCAAGGCCTGCGCCGAGGCGCGATCGAGCCACTGCACGTCGTCGATGAGGCACAGCAGCGGCTGTTCCTCCGCCGCGTCCGATAGCAGGCCCAGCGCCGCCAATCCGATCAGGAACTGATCCGGTGCAGGGCCCGAACTCATGCCGAATGCCGTTCGCAGTGCATGCCTCTGGGGGTCAGGCAGGCGGTCGACTCCGTCGAGCATCGGTGCGCATAGCTGGTGCAAACCGGCGAATACAAGCTCCATCTCAGATTGGCATCCCGCCACCTGTTCGACCCGGAAACCTGAAGCCCGTTCGGCCAGGTAATCCAGAAGTGCCGTCTTGCCGACTCCTGCCTCCCCATGCACGACCAGAGCCCGGCTTTCACCGCCCAGGACGGCAGCGAGCAACCCGTCGAGCACGCGGCATTCCAGAGAACGGCCCGTCAGGCTCGTTGCAGCACTCCTTTTTTCGAACCGGCTCGACACAGGCACGACGTTATATCGGTCGTCAGCCGATGTGAATTTTGTCGGCGTGAGGGATGACTCTCAGTCTCACTGGATCCCATTGGACTCCTCGCCCACACCCTGCCGCTGCCCCAGACCAAGCCGCCGCCACCCCGGAGCCGCCTATCCGGTCCCAGGGGCACTGCACCTCCAACACAACCCGCCGCAATCCAGCTCGATACTGACTGCGGCCAGTCTGGACGACGTCTCGGTGAACCTCACCATTGTCTGCCAAGCCAAAGATCCGCTGCCGGTCAAACTCTCGCTCAGCCCTACAGTGACGATCCTCGAAAAGGTTTGGCGCACAAGCAGCTGCGCCGGTGCCCGGGCTGGGCCAAAGCCACCTGCGCCAAAGTCGCTGGCGCCGACGGCCCAGTACCCCGCTACTGGTGTCTTGCCGGCGCGGACCGCTACGCCAACAGAGCGATCGCCCGCCACCTCGACAACCCACACCAGCAAACCGCCGCCTATACCGGATCCTCGCCGGACCGATCAAACCGTCGGTGGCCGAAGTTGCAGGAGCTTCAGAGCCCGCTTCGCCGAGAAAGATTCTCACATCGAGCACCTCGCGTGGAGTTAGCGATTTCAACGGTGCGTCCTAACACCACTGCACGGCGGTTCATCATAGAATGGCGTCGCGAGAGTGGTTGCAGGGAATAGCATTACGGCTGCGCGGTACCGATCATCGAGCTTGGCCGCGCGAATCCAATAGTCGGAGATACGGCTTTAGCGCCGAGTGCTCTATAGGGTTTACACGACGAGATCCCTGGCATGCCAAAGTCTTTCTCCGGCGACCGCGACCACGCGCAGTGCACACGATCACAGCGTTGGGACCATGCCCCCGTCAATCGTCACGCCGGCTCCCATCATGTTGGCGAACCGATCACTGGCCAGCATCATGACCAGGTCGGCAACCTCGCCGGGACTGGTGAAGCGGCCGGTTAGCGCGTTTGATCCGAACTCTGCGATGACCTGTTCAGGCGACTTGCCGCTGGCGTCGCCCAGCTTGACCGCCACCCCGTCACGGCCAGCCCAGAAGTCGGTAGCTACCGGACCGGGATCGACCGTGTTGACGCGAATGTTTTGCGGCCCGAACTCCTTTGACAATGCCTTGGCGAGGTTATTGAAAGCCGCTTTTGCGGCGCTGTAGTCCACGACCATCGGAAGAGGCAGGCGCGCGTTGACGGATCCGACATTGACGATCACACCCCGGCCGTTGGCAAGCATGGCCGGGATTGCGGCCCGGATCGCCCGCACGCCGGCCATGAAATCCAGATCGAGCGTGTGCTCCCACATCTCGTCGGTGATCCCGAGAAAGCCGTCGAGCCGAGACGCGGCGAAACCCACGTTGTTGACTAAAATGTCGAGCCGATCGCCGGCAGCTTCTATTAGCCGGGCGGGACCGCTGGGCTCGGCCAGGTCGACGGCGACCGCCTCGACCGCTCCCCCTTCGACCAGCTCGGCCAGCTCGGCACTGACTGAGCGCGACCCAGTGACCACCCGGGCGCCTTCCTCAACGAAACGTTGAGTGACCGCCAAGCCGATGCCTTTACTGGCACCGGTCACCACCGCGAGCTTGCCGTCGAGACCCAATTTCATGCCCACTCCCATCACAAACGCACCATGTCGGCCCAAACTAACTCATGTCGGCGGAATGAGTCCTCACAGTCACCCGAAACCCAGCACGATGACTAGCCACCGGCTGATGCGAACGCGGTCCATCGCTACAAGGCTCTTATTGATTGGGGGAGTACGGCCTGGGCACGAGGGAAAGCCAAATGGGCATCAGAATTTTGGCGTTCGTAGGGAGGTGCACGCCGGTTCCTATAACCGACAGCTCGCCGAAGCAGCAGTCAAGCTCGCCCCATCGATTCCCTGTGCGGCGACGCGCTTTTGGCAAATCCCTCCCAATTACGACGAGAAAATCACCAGAAATTGCCTAAGGTCCCGATCGCGCTCGCCGCCATAGTCCAACGCCGGAGCAAGGCTGAGCCCACTCGCACGAATTCTTAGAAGGAACCGTCGAGTCAAAAGTATTCATTGCCACTCGCCCGTAGGAGTCCGAGTCCATCGCGTACGACCCTGCCAAGGCCAGTATCCGAACAGCAGACCGTGGGTTGGTGTGGCACGGCGCGTTTCTATTTTTGATCGGCTGGTGACGGGCACGCAGGAGCGGCGCTTCCACCGAGGGAGCAGAAGCCTGATTTGCGGTCGCCCACTTCTGTCATCTGCCAGCCCGGCAGTCGGTAGCACGGTGACCGCGACGGTGCTCAACGGAACCGGTCGGACCGAAGTGACCTAGTCGCAGCCGCGCCGCCGCTACGTTGCGGTGGACGGTCTGTCGGGAGGACTCGATCAAGCTGGCTGCGTGAACTGATGCCCAGCTTCACGAACACCTTGCGAAGGTGATGCTGGACGGTTCGTGCGCTAATGAACAGCCGTGCGCCGATCTCTGGATTGGTCAGCCCGTCGCGCGCCAACCGGGCGACCTGAGCCTCCTGTGCTGTCAGCTCGGGGCCGTTTTTGATGCGCTTGCGGGCGGTCTCGCCGGTGGCGTGAAGCTCCCGCCGGGCCCGTTCGGCGAATGCCTCCGCTCCCATCGCATCGAGCATGTTGTGCGCGGTGCGTAGCTGCGCCCGCGCGTCAGTAAGGCGGCGTTCCCTGCGCAGCCATTCTCCGTAAAGCAGATGTGCACGCCCGAGTTCAATTCGCATCCGGGTCCGGCCCAGCCGCTCGATCGCCTCGCGGTAGCTCCGCTCCGCCTCGATACCATCGCTGAGCAGCGCCCGTGAACGCGCTTGAACGCCTAGCGCCCATTCGGTTCCACTGGCACCAGTCATCTCCACAAGCCGCGAAAGGTTATCGGTTGCGGTATCCATCATGGCGCTGCGCACCGCCGCTTCGATCAGCTCAATCAAGCACCACGGCGATGCGCCTAGGTCGGTAGGGTGCTCGGCGGCGCGCCCGGCCGCGGCCAGCGCCTTCTCGTAGTTGCCAATGCCGTTGTTCAGGACCGCGGTGGCCCATTCGAGGACGGTTATCCCAATGCCTTCGCCCCTCGACATCGCATCCCGTGTCGTGGTCGCCGTTAGTTCCCGCAACGCAGCTTCGTCGGCGCGAAGCGCAGCCAATGCCAACGCGCCGTACGGAGAGAGGCGTTCGCCCGTTGCCTCTGTCACCGTCTGCGCCTCTTGCACGAGTGATTCGGCGGCGTCTAGTTCGCCGGCGAACACAAGCATCACCGCGCGGGAACTGAGAGCCAGCGGCAGCTCAGTCAGCGCGCCGGCCGCGCGGGCAAGCTCGACGTGGCGTGCCGATAGGGCAGCCCAGCTCTCATCATCCCAGATGTGCAACGCCGCGACGCCGGCCAGCCACAGCCAGCGCAGTTGTTCGTCGGACGACGTTGCGGGGTGAGCGGCGCTGACCGCGCGACGCAAAAGCGGCAGGCCTGCCGCATACCCGTCGGTGTAGAGCGCGGTCAAGCCGTCGACGAGAAGGTCGGGTAGGCGCGGAGTCGAGGGAGGCGGTGACTCTTGGGCCGCGCGTGCCACATCCACCACTCCGCCGCCGACGGCTAGCCGGCCGGCGAACATGGCCGCCGACAGCGCCTCCAGGTAGGTCGCGCGGGAAAGCGTGGGATCGATCGGCTCAAACCGTTCGGCGGCCTTCAATAATAGCGGCGGGGCATCGCTGCCGCGGTTCGTGACGAAGGCCAGCCGGGCGCGGATCAGGTCCACGCGCGCGCGCTGGAAATCGGTGAGCGGCCCGCTTTCGGCGATAATGAGCAGCTCCATCGCCGCGTCAGTTGAACCGGCGTCGATCTTGGCTGACGCTGCGGCCAGCGCCCGGGCAGCCCGCTGCGCAGGCTCGCGCGTAAGCATCGTCGCGCGCTCCAAAAATGCGGCCGCAGCAGCCAGACCACCGCGTGCAGACGCCCGGTCAGCCGAACGCTCAAGTTCCTCGGCGACGTCCTCGTCGGGTCCCGGGGCCCCTTGGGCTCGGTGCCATGCGCGGCAGTCGGGATCGGCCTGTGGATCGGTCACTTCTGCCAGTGCTCGATGCACCCTCTGCCTTTCCTCAACCGACGCGGACCGGTACGTCACTGAACGTACGAGGGGATGCCGAAAGCGCACGCGGGTGCCGAAGTCAATCAATCCGTCTTCAACAGCGGGTGCTGCCGCATCGGTGCCGACTTCAAGCAGCGCGGCAGCGCTCCAAACCAGTGCTGGGTCGCCGTTCGGCTCGGCTGATGCGGTTAGCAACAGCCGCTGTGTCGGCTTAGGCAAAGCCGCCACACTACTCCGGAAGCTTTCTTCCATCGCCGCCGACAGCCGACGTGCCGCCGCCGGTAGTCCGAACCCTCCAGCCAACTCCTGCACATCCAGGCTCCGCGGCAATTCCAGTAGTGCGAGCGGGTTGCCTAGGGTCTCGGCAACAAGCTGGTCGCGGACCTGTTCATCGAGCCGAACGGTCAATACGGCGTCCAGAAGTACTCGGGCATCCGGCTCCACAAGGCCCTTGACCTCGATCTTCGGGAAGGTGCTCAGATCGGGATCGGGAGCGCGCGTCGCCACGATCAGGGCAACCGGTTCAGCCGCCAACCGCCGGGCCACAAATGCGAGGATTTCGGCCGATGCGCGGTCCACCCATTGTAGGTCGTCGATCAGGCAGACGAGGGGCTGCTCCTCGGCGGCATCGGCAAGCAGGGTCAGGACGGCCAGCCCGATCACAAACCGTTCCGGTGCTGGACCGGCCCTTAGGCCAAACGCCGTGCCCAGCGCATCGCGCTGTGGCGTGGGCAGATTGTCGAGACCATCCAGCATGGGTGTGCACAACTGGTGCACCGCGGCGTATGCAAGCTCCATCTCCGATTCGACACCGCCAGCGCGCGCCACGCGGCAGCCCGAGGCGTGTGTCGCCACATAATCCATCAGCGCCGTCTTGCCAACCCCCGCTTCACCGTGCACCACCAGAACTCGGCTTTCGCCGCCGCGCACCGCCTGTAGCACTCCGTCCAGGAGGCTGCGCTCGGCTCGGCGACCGACCAAGCCCAAGTTGCGGCGTTGGAATCCCCCCGGGCCCACAGCGGCGACCTTCTAGCCGAACACAAAGCGCGATGCCCGCTGCTCAAGGGCGTTTAAGCGCCGGTCGATAAAGGTGAGCAGCATGCCCCGTGACTATGCACGTAATCCTTCAGTGCGTCAATTTAAAAGCAGACTGCTCATTAATCTGCCAGGTTGCAAGTTACTTTGACGTTACGCCTGATCGGGACCTATGTTGCTCGCATGGATCTCTATGGCTTGGTATCGCCTGAAGTGCTCGCCCGCCGCATCAGGATGATCATGGGCGCGCAGAAGCTGTCTCGTAAGCGGATGGCTGAAGCCGTCGACATCAGTCGGCCATCCTTGGCGAACAAGCTGGATGCCAAAGTGCCATTCACCTACAACGAGCTGTTGCGCGTGATCGCCGTCCTCGGCGTTGCCTGGGAGGAGCTGCTCGCCGGACATCGTGACGATAGCCCGTTAGCGGATGCTTCTAGGGACTACAACCGGCCAATTAGGCTGCGCGACTTCCAGGCGCGGCCCGATCGCAGACTGTAAGTAATGCAGTTTGCAGAATCCATACCGCCCTTGGTTCCCCTCGCGACCGCTGCCGCGCTGCTCCCTGCCGGCTATGTCCTGTGGATTCGCCGCCACACTTGGCGTACGCCTTGGGAAACCGCAGCCACGCTCAACGTGCTGCTACTGGGCCTCAACGCGCTACTGACGGCTCCGCGTGTGGATCGTTGGGTCAGCCCGAAGTTGCACAGCGTCACGGGCTGGTGGAACGTCGAGGAGCTGATCGGACACCTGTGCTACCTCTGCGCCCTGATGTCGCTGTTGTACATGGCTGCGGCCAGGTTAGACATGACCGACCGGCAGTTAAACCGGTTCATCAATAGCCGCATCCGAATACCTGCGACGGTGTTCATCCCGTGGGTTGTCTTCACCTTCTTCTATGGGGGCTGTGCCGATCGCTACGTTCCTGACCTTCTCCTCCTCGACCCATCGCCATGGCAGATGTGCTACAGATGGCTATACATCGTGGCCACCGTCTTTCTACTCGGCCAGGCGGCGACGGTGTTGTTGATCTTACGAAGAGATCCATACCAGACCCGCGCCGCCGACTTGTATCTCGCCGCGATTGCTCTCACTTTCATGGGCTGCTTCGCGTTCATTTTCGACTGCAACGACGTGCTCAGGTGGGCCTTGATTCGCGTCGTGGTTGTCGCCTACGCCGTGGCTGCCGGGTACTCCTGGCGCTCCAAGCTGCGTTACCTGCGCGGCACTCCTCCCCTTCCCTGTGATCGGTGATGCGGCAGAGCCGTTAAAGGTGGCGATTATCCGCATGCCTCGCCGTGGGACTCGCTCGAGCTGATCAAGGCGGCCGCACGCAGCCCTAGGGTGATACCGCTGTCAAACCTTGAACCGGCCTGAAGCGGTAGGCAGTGCCAGCGGCGCTGACCCCGGCGCTTGGCGTTGAAGCCCGGTTCGAGTACATCGAAACTCGTTCAGGCGCACCCAAGAAATTGCCGACAGTCGCCCCTGTACCAGTGCCAAGTCGTCTATACGGTAATCGCTCATGCTGGAGCCGATTGGGACGTGTCGGTTCGCCTCTATCGCCGCGGCGTTGGGTGCGCCCAGGGTGAGCATGGCCGAGCCGGCGGCCGCCGAGCGGGCGACCGGCTATGTGGTGGGCGGCATTTCGCCGTTCGGACAGCGCAGGCGGCTGCGCACGGTGCTGGACAGCACGGCGTTGCGCTGGGACCGGATGCTGTGCAGCGCGGGCAAACGGCATTGGGAGGTCGCGGTGGGGCCGCGGGATCTGATCCGCCTCACCGGCGCGATCACCGCCGACATCAGCAGAACGTGACGACGACCTTGTCCGCCGCTCCCGGGGTGTGCGCCAGTTCGAGCGCCTCGCCGACGTCGTCGAACGGGATGGTGTGGCTGACGATCAGCGCGTACTTCTCCCAGTTCGCGACGAGATCCCTGGTCACCTCGAAGATCTCGTCGGGATAGCCCATCGATCCCAGGATGGTGATCTCGTTGCTCATCACGTTGACGAACTCGACTGGCACCGGTTCCTTGTGCACACCAACGATTCCCAGGGTGGCACCCTTCTTGGCCGCGGCCAGCGCGGTGTTGATGACGGCGGGTACACCGGCGGCGTCGAGGTAGATGTCGGTGCCCGCGCGCCCGGGTAACCCGGGAATTCCGGCGTCGCCCTCGCCGTGCAGTTCGATGAGGCGGGCCGGCACGTCCTCGTCGGCGGAGTTGATGACGGCGTCGGCGCCGACCTGCAGCGCCTTGTCCAGGCGGCTGGGGATCAGGTCCGCGACGACGACGTGGCTGACGCCAAGGGATTTGAAGGCCAGTACGGCGCCCAGCCCGATCGGCCCCGCCCCGAACACGAGGACCTTGTCCGTCGGTTTGGGCCGGCAGCGGTTGGCGCCATGGCGCGCGACGGCCATCGGTTCGTTGAGCGCGGCCACCTCCCAGGGGATGTGGTCCGGGATCACTTCGAGACTCGTTCCGCGGACCGCGTTTTCGATGAGTAGGTAGTCGGCGAGTGCCCCGGCGGCGCCGCCGTTGCCGATGATGCCGCTGGGCGCAGCCATCGGGTTGATGACGACGTGGTCGCCGACGGACAGTCCTCTCACCTCCGACCCGACCTCGACGACCTCCCCGGCCGGCTCGTGCCCGAGCGGGGTGTGCCCCTGGCGCGGCGGGATGCCGCCGATGGTGATGTAGAACGAGTCCGAACCGCAGATGCCGCAGGCGCGCATCCGGACCAGCACATCGCGCGGGCCGACGTCGGGACGCTCGATGTCGAGCACCTCCGCCTTGCCCGGGCCGGTGACGACGGACGCTTTCATGGCGTGGCCTCCAGTTCGATGTCGAAGGTATCGAGGTACTCGGCGAAGGTCGGCGCGAGCTGTTCGACGGTCAGGCCGTATTCGTCGAGGCTGTAGGAATTGAGGCCGAACACATCCTGGGGGTGCTCGGCAAGCCAATTGCGCATGCGCGCTTCGGTTTCGGCGGTCAGCGGTTCGTCCGCCCACTCGTAGATGCGCCGCATCACGCCCATCGGGTCGCGCATCATCTCGTGGTAGTACATGTGGAAGAAACGTTCGTCGCCGATGCGGTCGCGGGCGCGCAGCGGCCGGTCGACGTGGTAGCCCATCTGCCACATGGCCAGCCGGCCCATCTCCGTCTGATCCAGCAGCTCGGTGTTCATCACCAGGCTCTGCGGCAGCCGCCACAGGTTGCAGAGCGAGCCGGTCGCCTTGTACGGATCGCGGTGCGCCCAGATCAGTCGGGCGTCGGGAAACACCTTCAGCAGCGCCTCGATGTGCACCGAGTGCGAGGGCATCTTCAGGCTCCAGTTGCCCGGCGCGGTGGACTGCAGGACCTGCAGGTAGCGCTTCTGGTACTCGTAGGTGCTGCTCATGTCGGCCTCGTCGAACAGCCAGCGCGCGTAGCGATCCGTCGGCAGGAACGAGTCCCAGGACAGGCCCTTGAAATCCTGGTTGTGAATGAACATGTCCTCGGTCGGACCGTCGGCGTCTTCCCAGTGCGGCAGCGGCATTTTCGCCTGGGTCACCAGTTCGAGGATCTTGCGTTGCTCTTCCAGCAGGGCCAGGCATCGCGGGTCGGTGCGCAGCGTGTCGGTACCGGCGGGCGGGATCGGGTCGACGCACTGCCAGTGCAGCAGTGATCGCCGGCCCGGGTCCTGGTCGAGCAGGTAGCTGATGACGGTGGTGCCGGTGCGGGGCATGCCGAGCACGATCAGCGGCCGCTCGACGGGCGCGTCCAGCACGTCGGGGTGCGCCTGGATGTAACCGTGCACCTGCATGCGCCGCCCCAGCGCGTTGGTGGCATCGTCCAGGACCCGCTCGCGGCCGAACGGGGTGAAGGCCGGCGAGGTGTTGAGCTCGTCGAGAATGAGCTGCAGTCCGTCCCGCCATGAGTCGGAGTCGATTTCGCTGAGGCCGGTGCGCTGGGCCGCCAGTTTGAAGACGTCGTCGACGGTCGCGATATTGGCTAGTCCATTCATGTCGCTCATGGCTCTAGACCGTCAGGTATCCGCCGTCGACGGCGATGGTGCTGCCGGTGATGTACGAGGCGGCGTCGGTACACAAGAACAGGGCGGCGCCCGCGCAGTCCTGGGGTGTGCCGGGCCTGCCCAGCGGCGTGTGGAAGCCGATCTCGACGTCCATCACCTCGGGAATCCCCATGGCCGGGTGCGTCATTCGGGTGTCGATGAGCCCGGGCGCGATGGCGTTCACCCGGATGCCGTCATTGGCCCAGCGGCGGGACAGGTTCATGGTCAGGGCGAGCAGACCCATCTTCGACGAGGCGTAGCCCGGGACGAAGACCGCCGAACGGAACGCGGACATCGAGACCACGCTGACGACGCTCGCGCCACCGGGAGCCTGGCTGGACTTGAGGCGTTCATGGCAGCGCATGGTGAGCCGCATCGGGCCGAGCATGTTTTGCGTCACCGACGCGACGTAGCCGTCCGGGTCGTATTCGTCGCCGGCGGGATAGGGGCCGCCCGCGTTGTTGACCAGGATGTCCAGTTCGCCCAGCGAATCGGCCAGGGCGTCAACGGATTCGGGATCCTGGATCTGGCACTGGCGGTAGGTGAACGCGTCCAACTCCGTCTCGGGGTAGTCGGCTGCCGAGCCCCGGGTGCCGGTCACCGTGACGGCAGCCCCGGCGCCGGCGAAGGCGGCGGCGATCGCGTTGCCGATGCCGCTGGTGCCGCCGGTCACCAGCACGTGAGCGCCGGTGAAATCGAAGTTGACGGTGTTCATTCCGATTCCCTTTCTAAGGTCCTCAATTCGTTGATCGACTTGGTGAGCCAGGCCTTTTCCCAGAAGTTCTCCGTGTCGGCCAGCAGTGCCTCGTGCGCGTCGGCGGCCACCGCCCGGGCACCGGCATGCATCGGCTGGGCGGCCAGGATCAGGTCCGTGAGGTGGATGGCCTGCACCGCGCGGCCGACGGCCAGGTGGGCGCGTGCGGCGTCCACCAGCGCGTCGGCGCCGGCGGCGCTGACCACGTCGGCGGCAACCGAATCCGGCGCCACGCCATAGAGTTCGGTGGTGGAGCGATGCCGGAACCATCCGGTGTACATCTCCCAGATGGCCCGCACGTTCCAGGAGGTCTTGCCGTAGCCCTCGCCGATGTCGAGGTGCTCGGGCACCTTGACCTCGCGCATCGCGGTGTGGATGTCGGCGCCGGAATTCATCAGTTCGGCCGTGCGGTCGTGCACGGACTGCATTCCGTCGCGCATGGCCGTGACCTCCTCGGCGATGCGGTCGGCCCCTTCGATGGGGTCGAAGTGGCCGGTGATCAGCCGCCGCGGTCCGTATTCCAGCACGGTATTTAACGATTCGATGTAGAGAATCGGGTCGCGGTACCGATCGCCGCGGATGGTCATCAGGTTCGGGACGTGGCCGAACAGCGGTCCGAACAGGTTGCCGGTGAACAGGATCCGATCCTCGGGCAGCCACACCACCAGCGCGTCGGTGGTCTCGCCGCCGGGCGTCCACGCCAGCTCGAAGGCGCGCCCGCCGACCGTGATGCTCATGCGCTGGTCGAACGTCGTGGTCGGCTCGGGGAACGAGAAGTCGATGGTCGCGGGGTCGATGGTCTTGAAGTGTTCGAGCACGGCGTCGGAGAACTTCTGGAAGGCGAACGACGTCTTGGGCACGCGGTAGCCCATGAGCAGGGTGTTGTCGTCGCGCCAGTACCGGTAGTTGCGGTGCATCACCACTTGGGTTTGTTCGTCGCGCAGCGAGTTCACCCCGCCCCAGTGGTCGGCGTGCCCCTGGGTGACGATGATGGCCCGCGTCGGGCCGGCCACGTCGGCAAAAGCCTTGCGGTGCAACGGGCCCTCGAAGACCAGCCCGCCGTTGACGATCACCCGTCCGTCGTCGGTGGCCACCGCATAGGAGTTTGAGACGCCCGGCGACATCCAGACGCCATCGCCCAGGGGCCGCGCGGGGGTGTCCGTCGCCGCCGAGAGGTCGTCGGCCCCGGGGCGCTCCCGATGAATCCCTGCCATGACTGGCGATCCTCTACAGTTCTAGAGGTAAAGTCAATAGTCTCGAGGCGGAAGGGTGTTCATGGGACTGCGCGGTTTGACCGACAAAGTTGCCATCGTCGTCGGTGGCGCCACCGGCATCGGTGCGGCGACCGCCGCGCGGCTGGCCGACGAGGGTTGCCGGGTGGTCATCGGCGACGTCGCCGTCGACGCCGCGCGGCAGACGGCGGCACGGATCGCCGCGGACGGCGGCACCGCGACCCAGGTCGCCTTCGACCTGGCCGACCCCGCGTCGGTCGCTGGCCTGATCGATTCCGCCGCAACGACTTACGGCGGGGTGGACCTGCTGTTCAACGTGGGCGCCGACATGAGCACCATCCGCGCCGACACCAACGTGGTCGACATCGACTTCGACGTCTGGGACCGGGTGATGACGGTGAACGTGCGCGGGTATGTGGCGGCGATGAAATACGCCATCCCGGAAATGCTCAAACGCGGCGGCGGGGCGATCGTCAACATGTCCTCGGCGGCGGCGTTCCAGGGCGAGCCCGCGCGTCCGGCGTATGCCACCGCGAAAGCCGGCATCGGCGCGCTCACCCGACACGTCGCGTCCCGGTGGGGAAAGGACAACATCCGGTGCAACGCGGTCGCACCCGGCTTCACCGCCACCGAGACCATCCGTTCGGTGCCGCAATGGCCGGACCTTCAGGCCGCCGCGCTCAAGCGCATCCGGGGCCCCCGCGTCGGCGATCCCGGCGACGTCGCCGCGCTGGTCGCCTTCCTGCTATCCGCCGAGGGCGAATGGATCAACGGTCAGGTCGTCAACGTCGACGGCGGCACGGTGCTGCGCTGAGGACGGTCATGACCACCGACAGATCCCGCAAACGCAACGGCGACGCACGCCGTCGCGATCTGTGCGATGCGGCGATCCGGGTGCTGGCCGAGCACGGCTCACGCGGGCTGACGCACGGGCAGGTCGACCGCGTCGCCGACGTCCCCGAGGGCACCACGTCGTATTACTACCGCACCCGCGCCGCCCTGCTGCGCGGCGTCGGCAAGCGCGTCGCGGAGATCGATGTGACCAACCTGCAGTCGGTGATCGACGAGCCGGTCGATCCGCGCTCCCCCTTCGCGCATCTGGCGCGGCTCACCATGATTCAGGCCGACGGGTCCGGCCTCATGCTCAACAGGGCGCGCCACGAACTGCTGCTCGGCGCTGCCCGCGATCCCGGTCTGGCCGAAACGTCGCAGGTGTTCGTCGCCCGGATCAACGGCATGGCCCGCGACGCCATCGCGCACCTGCAGCCCGATACCCGCGACCCGGCGCTGTTGGCCGCGCAGACCACCGCCGTCACCACGTTCATAGCCGGTGTCTTCACCCGGCTGGCCGCCGGCGACCGCGACGTCGGGGACGCCGAGCAACTCGGCCGTCTGCTGGAAGCGGTGGCCACCGCGGTGGCGCTCGCGGCCCGGCGAAGTTGAGCATCCGGCGAAAACCACTCCTCAGCCCGTCGATTCCGCATACCGTTGACCGATGGACATCAAGCGTTTTGCCGCAGCGGGTCTGCTGGCAATGGCCGGGCTGTTGACGATCGGCGTGGGCGTCAGCGGTGCCGACACGATTCAGACGGAGGGCAATTACCCGACGCGGGAGGCGTGTCAGAACGCCGGCCCGGGCGTGAAGGCGACGACGCCAGGCAGCTGGAACAACTTCTGGTGCGTTCCGGACCGTAACGTCAACGGCAACTGGAAGTTGGTGCTCAGCAACTGATTTAGGCCCGCCCGCGGTGGGCCGTCGCCCGTGACGGTCCGGTGCCTTGAGCGCGTCATCGGCCCTCCCGCCTCGCTCGGACAAGAATTCGGATATCGAAAACGCATAGCGAAATCTCTTGTGTCACTTGCGTTTCAGGTGCCTCTGGCGGGCGATTTTTGTCGGTGGGCTCGGATAGTTTCGGGGTATGAGTTCGAGTGGCATCGTCGATCGGGACGCGATCAGCGCGGCCTTCGATGCACTCGATGATGCGCTCGAGGGCGTGGGTGCGCTGAGCTTTGACGTGTTGAGTCCCCGAGAATGCCTTGCGTTCTTGGCACGCAGTGAGAAGGCGCGCCGGCGGCTGCCGGTAGCCGAGCATCAGCTGATCAATCACGTTGCCCGACAAGCCACCCCAGCAGAGCTCGGCGGCAAGCTGTCGCACGCGCTGGCCGAACGGGTCCTGATCAGCCGTGCGGAGGCCGCGCGCCGCATCCGCGAAGCAGCCGACCTGGGACCACGACAGGGGCTGACCGGCGAGCCCATCGCGCCAGTGCTGGCCGCCACCGCGGCCAGACAGCGGGAGGGAGAGCTCGGGGCCGGCCAGGTCTCCGTCATTCGGAAGTTCTGCCACCAGTTGCCCGGCTGGATCGACGCGCCCACCCGCGAGCAGGCCGAGGCCAAACTCGCCACGGAGGGAACCCGGTATCGGCCCGAGCAACTCGGCAAGCTGGCCGACATTCTGGCCGATTGCCTGAACCCCGACGGCACCTTCACCGACGAGGGCCGGGCTCGGCAGCGCGGGCTGACGCTGGGCAACCAGCAGGCCGACGGGATGTCGGCGCTGCGCGGATGGCTCACTCCCGAACTGCGCGCCACGTTGGAAGCCGTCCTGGCGAAACTTGCCGCACCGGGCATGTGCAACCCGTTCGATGACACACCATGCGTGGACGGCGCGCCCAGACAGGACGCCATCGATCGCGACCCTCGATCCGCGGCCCAGCGCAACCACGATGGACTGCTGGCCGCCCTGCGCGCCATGTTGGCCTCCGGAGACCTGGGTCAGCACAACGGCTTACCGGCCTCCATCATCGTCACCACCACGCTGCAGGACCTCGAAGCGGCGGCCGGGCGTGGGTTGACCGGTGGCGGCACCATCTTGCCGATGAGCGACGTGATCCGCCTGGCGCGCCACGCGCATCACTACTTGGCGATCTTCGATCACGGCAAGGCCCTGGCGCTGTATCACACCAAACGCCTGGCCTCACCCGGCCAGCGAATAGTGTTGTACGCCAAGGATCGTGGCTGTTCGGCCCCGGGCTGCACCGTGCCCGGCTACTACTGCGAAGTCGATCACGTCACCGACTACGCCACCTGCCACAGCACCGACGTCAACGATTTGACCTTCGCCTGCGGACCCCAACACCGCCTCCTGCGACCGGGCGGCTGGACCACCCGCAAAAACGCCAAGGGTGACACCGAATGGATCCCGCCTCCGCATCTGGACCGAGGCCGACCCCGCACCAACACCTTCCATCACCCCGAGAAGCTGCTGCGCGATGGAGACGACGATGAGGCGGCGTAGCTCGTACGGTCTTAATTCCGGAATCTGAAAGGTTGCACCGAGGTCCTAACATGACCACGCCCGGACAGGAACTTTCGGCTCGTGGCCCCACCCACAGAGCACGAATAGCGGGCGAACCTGTGTGAACTTGACGTTCAGGCCGCCCATGGGCCCACGCCACCGATTTTCTCGATCGTGATGTGAGTCAGGTATCCCGGGGGTGCTTCAGGCGGCGGGAATCCCGTGCCGGGGCCGAAGATAGTCGTGGCGATCTCGTCGAGTACTTCGGGAGCACCGCCCTCCTCGACGCGCGCCATGCCCCTGATCGACAGATAGGGTGTCTGTGGCCCGCTGCGGTCGGTGGACGCGATGGTCACCGCCACGCGGGGATCACGCCGGATGTTGCGGATCTTCTGATGCTCCTGCAGATGAGCGGTGACTAGCTCATCACCGCCGTCGGCTGTACTTTGCACCGTCACCCAGACCAGGCTGACTTGCGGGCTGCCGTCGCGATTGATCGTGACAAGCGTGGCCGGGTCGGAACCGATGAGTTGGCGTGCGCTGTCGTTGAGTTTTGTGATGTTCATTGCGTTCTCCTGATTCGTCGTGTTTCCCGGCATCTCGGCTGTCTATCCATACGACGAAGAAGCTGTGCGTAATCCGACAGCCCGACCGTCGCGCTGCTGGCGACGAGCGAGGAACTACGGAAGCGGGGAGGACGATGCGAAATCGCGCCTGCCCCGAGGCAAATCGGCTATTCGGACAGCGGCGTAGCGGCTGAAGCAGCGCTACAGGATTTTCATCTGTTCGGGCTGCGGCTCGGCCGGCTCGAGCAACTGCGGGCCGTTGTTGCGGACGTTGTTGACCAACGTCGACACCTCGCGCATCCGGATGGCTCGCACATCGGGCGTGCGGGCCAGCAGGCCCTCGTCGATCGCGGCGTCCGGGTCCAGCCACCGGTCCCAGTCGCGCTCGGGCAGCACCAGCGGCATCCGATCGTGAATCTGCGCCAACTCCCCCGGCGCATCCGTGGTGATGATCGTGCAGCTCAACAACGGCGAAGCGTCCTTAGCCGGTTTCCAGACCGACCACAGGCCCGCCATGAACAGTGGCTCGCCGTCTTCGGAGTACATGAAGAACGGCGTCTTGCGGGTCTTCTTGCCGGCCGCGTCGTCCGAGTTGACCCGCCATTCGTAGTAGCCGTCCATCGGGATCAGGCAGCGCTTGGACTTGGCGCTGGTCCGGAACGCGGGCGACGTGGTGACCTTGTCCGCGCGGGCGTTGATCAGCATCGGTCCCTTGGTGTCGGGCGCGCCGTCGGCACCGGCCTTTGCCCATGGCGGCACCAAACCCCAGCGCATCAGCCGTACCCGCCGCGTCGGCTGGTCCTCGGGCTCGGAATGCCGGCTGACGACGGTGGCGATGGACGTGGTCGGGGCGACGTTGTAGTTGGGTGCGCTGGTGGCCGCGTCGGCGCCGGTGGCCTCGTCAATCGCCTTGATCTTCTCGGCCAGCAGGGCTGGATCGGTGGTTACCGCGAACCGTCCACACATAAGACCCATAGTGGCAGAGCCACGAAGTCCTATTGGGGCAGAAACCGGTGACAGGCGATGATGGACCGGTGACGACATGGACGGCCCCCTTGGCATCGCAGCCGGTGCACGCGACCGTGACCGTTCCGGGGTCGAAGTCCCAGACCAACCGGGCCTTGGTGCTGGCGGCGCTGGCGGCCGCGCAGGAACAGGGCACGCCGACCGTCAGCGGGGCGCTGCGCAGCCGCGACACCGACCTGATGATCGGGGCGCTGCGCACGCTGGGTCTGCGCGTCGACGGCGACGGGACTGAGCTGACGGTCAGCGGCCGCGTATCGCCGGAACCGATGGCACAGGTCGATTGCGGGCTGGCCGGGACGGTGCTGCGGTTCGTCCCGCCGTTGGCGGCGCTGGCCGAATCGATGGTCGAGTTCGATGGCGACGAGCAGGCTCGGGCACGGCCCATCGCGCCGCTGCTGGACGCGCTGCGCGGGCTCGGCGTCCGGATCGACGGCTCCGGTCTCCCGTTCCGGGTGCTGGGCACCGGTTCGGTCATCGGCGGCAACGTGGACATCGACGCCTCGGCCTCGTCGCAGTTCGTCTCCGGGCTGCTGTTGTGCGCGGCCTCGTTCATCGAGGGCCTGACCGTGCAGCACACCGGTGCGTCGCTGCCGTCGGCGCCGCACATCGCGATGACCGTGACGATGCTGCGCCAGGCCGGGGTCGACGTCGATGACTCCGTCGCCAACCGCTGGGCGGTGCGGCCCGGGCCGGTCGCGGCGCGGCACTGGGAGGTCGAGCCGGATCTGACCAACGCCGTCCCCTTCCTGGCCGCGGCGGTGGTCAGCGGCGGCGCGGTGCGCATCACCGGCTGGCCGGCCAGCAGCGTGCAGCCCGCCGCCAACATCCTGGACGTCTTGGACAAGCTCAATGCCGTTGTCACACAGAATGGTTCGTTCCTGGAAGTACGCGGGTCCGGCGACTACGGCGGGTTCGATGTCGACCTGCGCGCGGTCGGCGAGCTGACGCCGTCGGTGGCCGCGCTGGCCGCACTGGCGACGCCGGGATCGGTGTCGCGCCTGTCCGGCATCGCGCACCTGCGCGGCCACGAGACCGATCGGCTGGCCGCACTGAGCAAGGAGATCAACCGTTTGGGCGGCGACTGCACCGAAACGCCCGACGGTCTCGAGATCACCGCGACGCCGCTGCGGTCCGGGGTGTGGCACTCCTATGCCGATCACCGCATGGCGATGGCGGGTGCGATCGTCGGGCTGCGGGTGGAGGGGGTCGAGGTCGACGACATCGGCGCCACCAGCAAGACGCTGCCGGACTTTCCGCGGCTGTGGGCCCGCATGCTGGAGCCCGGAGAAGAGCGCGGCATGTGAAGCCGGGTGACTACGACGAGTCCGATGTCAAGATCCGCTCCGGCCGGGGCTCGCGCCCGCGGACCAAGACCCGTCCCGAGCACGCCGACGCCGAGGCCGCGATGGTGGTCAGTGTCGACCGCGGCCGCTGGGGATGCGTGCTCGGCGGCGACGTCGACCGCCGGGTCACCGCCATGCGGGCCCGCGAACTGGGCCGCACCCCGATAGTGGTGGGCGACGAGGTGGACGTGGTCGGCGACCTGTCCGGGCGCCCGGACACGCTGGCCCGCATCGTGCGTCGCGGGGAGCGGCGAACGGTGTTGCGGCGCACCGCCGATGACACCGATCCGACCGAGCGGGTGGTGGTCGCCAACGCCGATCAGCTGCTGATCGTGGTGGCGCTGGCCGACCCGCCGCCCCGCACCGGCCTGGTGGACAGGACGCTGATCGCCGCGTACGCGGGCGGACTGACGCCGATCCTGTGCCTGACCAAGACCGACCTCGCCCCACCGCAGCCGTTCGCGGAGCAGTTCGCCGACCTGGACCTGACCGTGGTGGCCGCCGGCCGCGACGATCCCCTGCCGGCCGTGGCGGACCTGCTCGGGGGGAAGATCACCGTGCTGCTCGGGCATTCCGGCGTCGGCAAGTCCACCTTGGTGAACCGCCTGGTGCCCGACGCGGACCGCGCCGTCGGCGACGTGACCGACATCGGCCGGGGACGGCACACGTCGACGCAGTCGGTGGCGCTGCCGCTGACCGAGCCGCTTGGCACCACCGGTTGGGTGATCGACACGCCGGGCATCCGCTCCTTCGGGCTCGCCCACATCCAGCCCGACGACGTCATGATGGCGTTCTCCGACCTGGCCGAGGCCATCGCGGATTGCCCCCGCGGCTGCGGGCACATGGGGCCGCCGGCCGACCCGGAGTGCGCGCTGGACACCCTGACCGGGCCCGCCGTGCGCCGCGTCGCCGCGGCCCGCCGGCTGCTGGCGGCGCTCAACCAGACTTCTTAGCCAGCCGCATGCCGAGCTCATCGGGCGGCACCAGATGGCCTTCCGCGCAACGGATTTCGACGCTCGCCTCGGCGCCGCAGCCTAGGTGGGTCAGCCGCAGCCGGTTGCGGCCCGGCAGGTGATGCCTCCCCCACTCGAACAGCGACCACACCACCGGCATGAAATCCATGCCGGCATCCGTGAGCACGTACTCGTCGCGGCTGCGCTGCCCTGGCTCCCGGTAGGGCTGGCGCCGTAGCAACCCCAGCTCGACCAGTTCGCTCAGCCGCGCCGAGGTGGCGGCCTTGGTGATGCCCACCCGGCGGGCGAAGTCGTCGAATCGCGTGGTGCCGTAATACGCCTCGCGCATGATGAGCATCGCGGATTTGGTTCCGACTACCGCCATCGTCTTCTCGATCGCGCACTCGCCCACCGCCGACCAGGCGTCGCGGTCGGCCAGCGGACCTTGCAGCAGTGTCATCTAAATCACCTTCGCAGCTGGGTTGCTTTAAGCATACCTAGGTGTTTATCTAAGTACAGCGATCTATACCTAGATCGAGTTGGACTCAAGGAGGAGTCATGAACCAGGTCCGCGACGCCGTCATCGTCGGAGCCGTCCGAACCCCCGTCGGCAAGGGCAAGGCCAGTGGCGCGCTGCACGACGTGCTGCCCGCCGATCTGCTGGCACACAGCCTGCGCGAGCTGGTGGCGCGCACCGGCGTGGATCCGGCGCAAGTCGACGATGTCATCGCCGGCGCCGTCACCCAGGTCGGCGACCAGGCGGCCAACATCGCCCGGAATGCCCTGCTGGGCGCGGGTTTCCCGGAGTCGGTTCCCGGTGTCACGATCGACCGTCAGTGCGGTAGCAGCCAGCAGGCCATCAGCTTCGCCGCCCAGGGTGTGATCGCCGGCGCCTATGACCTCGTCATCGCCGGTGGCGTGGAGTCGATGAGCCGGGTACCGATGGGCAGCCAGGTGTCGCCGGGCAGCAACCCGATGGGCCAGGACATGACCCGGCGCTACCCCGACGGCCTGGTGCCGCAGGGCATCAGCGCCGAACTGATCGCCGCGAAGTGGGGCTTTTCGCGCGCGCAGCTTGACGAGTTCTCCGCCGGCAGCCACGAGAAGGCCGCCCGCGCCACCAAGGAGGGGCTGTTCGACAACGAGCTCATTCCGATCGCCGGGCTGGCCACCGACGAGATCATCCGCCCCGGCACCACGGTAGAGACGCTGGCCGGGTTGCAGCCGGCGTTCTACAGCGACGCGGCCAAAGCCCGCTTCCCACAGATCAATTGGGAGATCACACCCGGAAACTCCTCGCCGCTGTCCGACGGCAGCGCCGCGGTGCTGATCGCCAGCAGCGAGGTCGCCAAGAAGCTGGGGCTGCGCCCGCTGGCGCGGATCCACACCGCCACCGTGGTGGGCTCCGACCCGCTGTACATGCTGACCGGCGTCATACCGGCCACCGAGAAGGTGCTGTCCAAGGCGGGTCTGACGCTCGCCGACATCGACCTGTTCGAGGTGAACGAGGCGTTCGCGCCCGTCGTGCTGGCCTGGGCCAAGGACACGGGGGCCGATCTGGCCAAGACGAATGTCAACGGCGGCGCGATTGCCATCGGGCACCCGTTGGGCGCCAGCGGCGCTCGCCTGATGACGACACTGGTCAACGCGCTCGAACAGCGCGGCGGTCGCTACGGGCTGCAGACGATGTGCGAGGGCGGCGGCATGGCCAACGCCACGATCATCGAGCGGTTGGGCTGAGACCGTGAGCGAAATCCACTTCGACGGCGTGCGAGTGCGCTACGACAGCGCCAAAAGCTACGAGGAGTTGGTCGCCGCACTGCTTGCCGACATTGGCGAGCAACCCATCCCGATCGACGACATCGGCAAAACGTCAAATAGTTGGGACTCGTACGAGCAGAAGGTTCAATCCCACGTCGGGCCAAGCGGTTTCATGTTATTCGGTCTATTCAACCATGGCGGCTGGATCAACAAAGCCGGCATCGACCGAAAAGTGTTGCGCGTCATCCTCGGCAACCCGCTGATCGCCATCACCATGCTGCGCCACGACCTGACGGCCGGATTGTTCGCCCCGGTCGAGCTGCTGTTGCTCGAGGAGGGTTCAGGCAGCAGCAGCCTGACCTACGTCAAACCGTCGTCGCTGATGGTCTTGGAAAAGGACCCGGCGCCCAATCCGGAATTGCTCAGCGCCGCACAGGGACTCGACGAGAAGCTGGCGGCGCTGGCCGCCAAGGTGACCGGCGGCCCCTGAGCCCGCTCATTGCATTTGTTCGACCCACTGAGCCCGCGAGGGCCCGGGCTCGAACGGATCACCGAAGTACTGCGTCTCGCGGACGACTCCGCCGTCCTGGAATTCCATGATGCTCACCACGCAATACGGCTGCCCGTCATACGTCAGAACGAGTTCACTGATCCAAAGATCGCCGCCGCCGAGCATGCGTCGGACCGTGAAGCGTTTGGTGTTCGGCTGGGCGGTACGGGACGCCTGGATGTTGGCGCGACCCCGGATACGCTCGCCCGATTGCGGATATTCAAGAACCGCATCGTCTCGGTAGATCTGGTGCTCGGCAGCGAAGTCGTTGGCGTCGGAGGCCGCCCAGTGGCGCCACAGGGCGTCCCGCACGTCGTCATCACCCATGGCCGTCTCCTTCCGGAAGATGCATCAATGTTGCGCCACTGGGTGTCCAAGCGCATGCAATGCAACTCTTTACCCGGGTATATCGCCGGAGTATCGTTCGGCCTTGCTTGCGCACCTCGCCATCGCAACGGAGGTAACGCTGATGGGCCGTGTCGCGGTAGTCACCGGAGCCAGCCGGGGTATCGGTGCGTCAACCGCATTGGTCTTGGCGGAGCAGGGATTTCGGGTCGTCGTCAACTACCGGTCCAGCGCCGGGGAAGCAGACGACGTGGTCGCCGCGGCGACCGCGGCCGGTGGCGAGGCGATCGCGATTCGGGCCGATGTCACTGAACCCGACGATGTCGCCGCGATGGTCGATGAAACCAACGAAAAGTGGGGCGGCGTCGACGTGCTCGTGCACAACGCGTTAATTCCCTACGACGTGACCTCGTTCGCCGACCTGAGCTGGGAACAGCTCGGTGGCAAACTGGACCGAGAACTGCGCGCCGCCTTTCTGGTAACTAAAGCCGTTGTCCCCGACATGATTTCACGAGGCTACGGCCGGCTGGTCTACCTCACCACCGTGCTGTCCCGCCGACCCCGGCAAGGCATGATAACGGTGGGAACCGCCACGGCGGCAATGGACCAGTTTGTCCGGTACGTCGCGCTCGAGCTGGCTCCGCATCAGATCACCGCCAACCTCGTCTCGCCCGCCACGGTCGCCGATCCCACGGCGAACGCGCTGTTGACGGCCGAGGAAATGCACCAGCTCGGCGCGGCAAATCCCATGGGGCGACTCGTCAGCCCCGACGAGGTGGCCAAGACGGTGGCGTTCCTGGCCAGCGCGGATTCCGGTTTCATCACCGGCCACTGCCTGGAGGTCAACGGCGGCCTCGCCATGGATTGACAGCCGATCCGGCCACCGGGTCGTCGGGAAAGGGGTGCGGCGTGCAAACTATCGATCTCGCTTACGTCGGGCGGGGCATTCACGAGGAGCTGGTCGCCCATGTCGCCGACCAGGAGGGCTATTACCGGGACGAAGGCGTCCACGTCGCCATCCGCGACGGGGTCGGCTGGGCGGCGCAGCGGCTGCGCCACGTCGCGGTGATCGGCCTGGGCAGGGCCCTGCTGTCGCGGCTTGACGACGGGATCGGCTGGAAGGCATTGAGCGTCAACACCGATCGCCCGCTATTCTGGTTTCTCGGCAACGCCGAGGTGAAGTCCATGGCGGATCTTCGTGGGCGGCGCCTAGCCGTGCACGCCGCCGATAACCCGCCGGGCACCTTCGCCCGGATCGTCCTGCGTAAGCACGGGCTGGACCCCGACCGCGACCTGCACTGCGTGGTGCGGCATCCGGGCGACTACCAGATGGACCTGCGCCGGCTGCGCGACGGCTCAATCGATGCCGCCTATGTCGGCAGCACCCTCTCCCCCGAACAGGTCGCCGCCGAAGAGGGGTTTCACCTGCTGGCCTGGGTCGGTGATCACTTCCAGATCCCCACGGTGGGCGTCGCCGTCGACCCCGTCCACATCCCACCGGACAGTCCGGCGCTGCAGGCCATGATGCGGGCCCACCAGCGGACGCTACGGCTGCTCGTCGAACAACCCAGCCGCGCCGTCGAATACATCAACCGGTTCCTCGACCGGCTCACGCCTGATGAGGCCCGACAGCACTACGAGCGCTATGTCAGCCCGTACTTCACCCCCACCTATCGGGTGGACACGCGCCTCGCGCAGCGGGCGATCGACGCGGTCGCCGGCGAACTCGGCGTCGCCCCGATTGTTGCTACGGACTTCTATGAGTTTGGCATCCACGAGCTGTAGCCAGGTTCACCAATAGCCCGGGCGCAGAATGGGTACGCGATAAGAATGCCAGCGAGCCGGCGAATCTCTCGAGTGCTGGACGAACACCGTTTCCATGCGCTCGCGGCGAAATTTGCGCCCGGGTGCGGCACAGCCGCCCTGATGTTTTTGGATCGCGACCTGCGCATTCGCGGCCTGAACGCACAATACGAGGCGATTTCGCTACGTAAGCGCAACGAGATGCTGGGTGGCCTCGTCGCCGAGGTGTTCCCGGAAAATTCCGATGACCCCCAGGCCAGCGGCCTGGAGTTGCTTGCGGCGTCCGTCGAGGCTGCGCTGGTCCGCAACGGGACCGACATCATGCCGATCATGCGCTACGACATCAGCGACCCGCGGGATCCCGGTGTCTTCCTGCCCAAGGTGTGGACCGCCCGCAACCTCGCGATACACGACGGCGACGGGCACATCGGTGTGCTACACCAGGTCGCCGAGATCACATCCTTCGACCAGGCATTGTCGGCGTTGTCGCTCACCGGCGCGGGCGGCCGGACATATGACGCCGCCGCGCAACTCCATGTGCTGGCCGCCCTGTCCGCCCAGTCCCGCGCGGGCCGCGACGCCATGGCTCAAGAGATCGAGCAACTGCGGCGTGCCCTGGAAACCCGCGACATCATCGGGCAGGCCAAGGGCATGCTGATGGAACGTTTCGACCTCGACGCGGCGGGCGCCTTCGATTTATTGGTTAGACTGTCCCAGAGCTCGAATACTCCCGTGGCCGAGATAGCCGACAAGCTGGTCAAGATGGACCATTCTCACCGCTAACGGCAGGCGCGAAAAGCCAACGGGCGGTTAGGCGGCCAGACCTTCGCCGGCACGGCGGGCCGCGGCGGCCCGCTTCCCGCGCCGCCAGCCCCGCACGGCGGTGATCGCGGACTTCAGACCGCGGCGGCGCCCGGTGGCGGGATCGGTGCCCAGGAAACCGGGCTCGAGCTCGGCGAACATCCGCTCGCTGCGGGTCTCCGGTGCGTTGTCGGCGTCGTCGCGCAGGTACTTGTTCGGCAGCGAGAGCTTGGCCAGCGTGCGCCACGTCTTCGCGTACTGGAGCAGGAAAGAGCCTGTGGTGTAAGGCAAGTCGTACTTGTCGCACACCTCGCGCACCCGCACCGAAATCTCGTGCAGCCGGTTGCTCGGCAGGTCCGGGTACAGGTGGTGCTCGATCTGGTGGCACAGGTTGCCGCTCATGAAGCGCAGCGCCGGGCCGGCCTCGAAGTTGGCACTGCCCAGCATCTGGCGCAGATACCACTGCCCCTTGGTCTCGCCGATCATGTCGGTCTTGGTGAATTTCTCTGCGCCATCGGGGAAATGGCCGCAGAAGATCACCGCGTTGGCCCACACGTTGCGGATCACATTGGCAAGTGCGTTGGCCTTCAACGTCGACATGTAGGTCGCGCCGGGCGACAACGAGGTCAACGCCGGGAACGCGACATAGTCCTTGAGCACCTGCCGGCCGGCCTTGGCCAGGAACTCTTCGGTGCGTTGGCGGGCCTCGTCGCCATCCATCCGCTTCTTGGCGATCTTGCCGAGCTCCACGTGCTGCAAGCCGACTCCCCACTCGAAGAGCAGCGCGAGCAGCGTGTTGTACACCAGGTTGAAGATGTTGAAGCGCTTCCAACGCTGGTCGCGGGTGACGCGCAGCAGGCCGTAGCCCACGTCGTCGTCCATCCCGAGGATGTTCGTGTACTTGTGGTGCACGAAGTTGTGGGTGTAGCGCCAGTGCTTGGACGACCCGCTCATGTCCCACTCCCACGTCGAGGAGTGAATCTCGGGGTCGTTCATCCAGTCCCACTGGCCGTGCATGACGTTGTGGCCGATCTCCATGTTCTCGACGATCTTGGCCACGCCCAGGGTCGCCGTCCCCGCCCACCAGGCCGAGCGCCGCGAGCTGGCGGCCAGCAGCAGTCGGCCGGTCACCTCCAGCGCGCGCTGGGCCGCGATGGTGCGGCGGATGTAGCGAGCGTCCCGCTCGCCGCGTGAGTCTTCCACGTCCTGGCGGATGGCATCGAGCTCAACGGCCAGGTTTTCGATATCGGCGTCCGTCAAATGGGCGAATACGTCGACGTCTGTGATCGCCATCGTCGTGATCTCCCTGCGGTAGTTTTTCGGTCCTTAAACTGTTCCAGACCTACGCTATCGTAACCTACGAAGCCGTAGGTTACCTGTGAGTAGCCTTTAGATGTCGAGCACGCAATCGCCCGAGGCGGACGATATGCAGGTCTGAATTCGTGTGCCCGGATCATGCTCCTGGCCGGTGCGCAGATCACGGACGTGACCCTCCACCAAGCCGACCACGCACGACTGACAGATCCCCATGCGGCACCCGAAGGGCATCTGCACCCCGACGCCCTCGCCCGCGTCCATCAGCGACGTCGCCGCGTCGGCGTCGACAGTGCGTCCGCTTTTGGCGAAGGTGACGGTGCCGCCGGCGCCGGTGGGTGCGGCCTTGGATACCGCGAACCGCTCGAGGTGCAAGCGCTCAGCGATGCCCGCGGCCGACCATACCCGCTCGGCCTCGGCGAGCATGCCTTCCGGACCGCAGGCCCAGGTCTGGCGTTCGCGCCAGTCCGGCACCTCCCGGTCCAGCACGGAAAGGTCCAGCCGGCCCTGGGTGCGCGTCTCGCGCAGCCGCATCCGATAGCCGGGGTGCTCGGCGGCCAGCGCGGACAATTCGGCGCGAAACATGACGTCGGACTGGGTCGGCGCCGAGTGCAGATGGGCGATATCGCCGATTTGGTTGCGGCGCACCAGGGTTCGCAGCATCGACATCACCGGCGTGATCCCGGAGCCGGCCGTGAGGAACAGGATCGACGCGGGCGCCGGATCGGGCAGCACGAAGTTGCCCTGCGGCGCGGCCAGCCGGACGATGGTGCCCGGCTCGACACCGGCCACCAGGTGCGACGACAGGAACCCCTCCGGCATCGCCTTCACGGTGATGGTCACGGTGTGCGCCGAACCGGTGTCGGAGCGCGCACCTCCGCCGGCCGGGGCCGAGGTGAGCGAATACGACCGCCAGCGCCAGCGCCCGTCCATCAGCAGTCCGATGCCGATGTACTGGCCGGGCTGGTAGTCGAAGTTGAAGCCCCAGCCCGGCTTGATGACCAGCGTCGCGGAATCTTCCGTCTCGCGGCGCACCTGCAGGATGCGGCCGCGCAGTTCGCGTGCCGACCAGAGCGGGTTGGCCAGATGCAGATAGTCATCGGGCAGCAGCGGCGTCGTGATGCGCGCAGCGAGCTTGCGCAGCGCATGCCAGCCGGGGTGCCGGTCTGCGCCGGCGACCACGGGTCGCGCGGTATCGACGACGTTGCCCGTGATCGATGGGTTACGTCTGCCCAGGGGAAGCTCCTGCTCACGATGCGGCGTTTGGCTTGCGCTCACATTGTGATCGATTCTGTGCGCTTCACGAAACCTACGGTACCGTAACCTACGGTGTCGTAGCTAGCGCTGCTGCGCGGTTTGCCTCACATTCGGCGTCACATCAGCTCCAGCAGGAACGGCAGCTCCTGGTTGGCGTACCAAGCCAGATCGTGGTCCTGCGCATCGCCGACGATCAGGTCGGCGTCCTCATCGCCCAGGTCGGCGGCGTCGACCGCCTCGATGGCCCTCGCCACCGCCGGTTCAGCCCGGGCGTTGTCGACGTAAGCGGCGATCACGTCGTCGATCGGCACCGGCCCGGACAGTCTGACCACGGCGTCGTCGAGGTCCGGACGGTACGTGACGTCCTCCACCTCGGCGGCCAGCACCGCGCGTCGGGGCGGCGGGACCTCCGACGACTCGCCGCCTTCCGCCTCCCCTGTTTCCCGGGCCGCCAGCAGCCGCAGCGACGCCAGCGCCGCCTCGCGCAACGCCACGTCGGCGAGCTCGTCGTCGTCGCCCTCGGCGTAGGCCTCGCGCAACCTCGGCGTCAGTGCGAACGCGGTGCCGTTGACCGGCCGCAACGAGCCGTCGGCGACGAGCTGCGCCAACATGGGCAGCGTGGCGGGGATATAGACGACCGTCATGGGCGGCTAGATCAGCGTGGCCGCGTAGTCGTCGACGTACGTCGACAGCTCACGCGGCGGGCGCCGGTAGTTATCACTGACGACGGGATGCTCCGGCAGCTTGACCTCGGGCGTCTCGACGTCGCGGTAGGGGACGGTGGACAACAAATGGGCCATCATGTTGAGTCGCGCGTGTCTCTTGATATCCGATTCCACGACATACCACGGACTTTCCGGGGTATCGGTGTGCACCATCATCTCGTCTTTGGCGCGTGAATAATCCTCCCACCGGTATACCGATTCCAGGTCGATCGGGGACAGCTTCCATCGCCGGACCGGGTCATTGCGCCGCGCTTTGAACCGGCGCAGCTGTTCGGCCTCGGAAACCGAGAACCAGTATTTGCGCAGCAGTATCCCGTCGTCGATCAGCATCTGCTCGAAGATCGGCGTCTGCCGCATGAACAGCGCATACTCGCGCGGCGTGCAGAATCCCATGACTTTCTCGATGCCCGCCCGGTTGTACCAGGACCGGTCGAAGAGCACGATCTCGCCCTTGGTGGGCAAGTGGGCGATGTAGCGCTGGTAATACCACTGGCCGCGTTCACGATCCGAGGGCACCGGCAGCGCGGCAATGTGTGCGATCCGCGGGCTGAGGTATTCGGTAATCCGTTTGATGGCACCGCCCTTGCCCGCGGCGTCACGGCCCTCGAACAGCACCACCAGCCGCGCCCCAGACTGCCGCACCCACTCCTGCAGCTTCACCAATTCCGTTTGCAGCCGGAACAATTCGGCTTCGTAGACCTCGTTGGAGATCTTGGGCGCAGCCGGCCCCGCCGACTTCTTCTTGGTCGGCGCGCCGTCGCTTTTCGCGGTGCTCATAGCAACGAATAATAGCCCTACGCAGGCGTTTTCACCGCCGACTAGGACCGGGATGCCTCGAGGAGTTCTTCGAGCGCCTGGTTCAGCAGTCCAGGCAGCAACTCGACATCGCTCATGGCCTCGCGGTCGGCGTTGATTCCGTAGTACAGCTCGCCGTTGTACGACGTCACGCCGATCGCCAGCGCCTGATTGTGCAGCAGCGGCGGCACCGCGTAGGTCTCCAACAATTTGGTGCCGGCGATGTACATCTGCGACTGGGCGCCGGGGGCGTTGGTGATGAGCAGGTTGAAGGTGCGCTTGGAGAAACTCGGGAAACTGGTCGCCACCCGGATGCCCATGGCGTGCAGCGTCGGTGGGGCAAAACCCGAGAGCGTGACGATGGTCCTGGCATCCACCAATTGGGCGGCCGTCGGGTTCGATTCGGTGGCGTGCGCGATCTGCGACAGCCGCACCACAGCGTTGGGCTCCCCCACCGGCAGGTCGACGAGGAACGGCATCACCTGGCTGATCGCCTGACCGGGCCCGCTCGTGTCGAGGTCGCCGTCGTCGTACACCGACAGCGGCGCCATCGCCCGCACCGTCGCGGTGGGCGAGACCGCCACCCCCCGCGACATCAGCCAGTTACCCAGCGCGCCGGCGATGACCGCGAGCACCACGTCGTTGACGTCGCAGTCATACCGCGCGCGCACGGTGCGGTAATCCTCGAGGCTGCCCCGCGCGACCGTGAAGCGCCGGTGCCGCGACACGGTGGCGTTGAGCGGGCTGCTGGGGGCGGTGCCCCGGGTCACGGTGCGCACCAGATCGACGGCCCGGCGTCCGGCGTTGAGCAGCTCGACGTGGTTGGTCAAAAGGCCACCGACCATCGAGCCGACGGCCTGCAGCTGGGCGCCCGGACCCGCAAACCAGTCACCGACCGCGCCCAACATCAGCCGGGTGTTGCCGGGATCGCGCTCTGGGATCCAGATGTCTTCGGGGAACGGCGCCGGGCGTTTCGTCCGGTCGGCGATGACGTGGTTGATCTCCAGCGCCGACATGCCGTTGATCAGCGCCTGATGCGACTTGGTGTAGAGCGCGATCCGGTTCTTGGACAGGCCCTCGACGAGGTACATCTCCCAGAGCGGGCGGGACTTGTCCAGCGGCCGCGCGGCCAGCCGCGCGATCAGCTCGTGCAGCTGCTCGTCGCTGCCCGGGGAGGGCAACGCCGAGCGCCGCACGTGATAGGTGATGTCGAAGTCGTTGTCGTCGAGCCACACCGGCCGGGCCGTGCCGACCCGAACTTCCCGCACCTTCTGCCGGTAGCGCGGAATCTGCGGCAGCCGCTGCTCGACGGTGGCCAGCAGCGTTTCGTAACTCAGGCCGGCACGGGGGCGGCGCAGGATCGACAGCGATCCGACGTACATCGGGGTCGCGGTGTTCTCCATCCGATAGAACGACGCGTCCGACGGGGACAAGCGACTCACCATGCGGCGCTGTCCTCCTGGTCATTTCGTCGCCCGTGTGCTCGGGGCCCCGGGGCCCTGGCGCCCGATGTCCCGCCCACGGTAACCGTGTGGCCGTACACAAGTCAGCGTGGGTACGCGTGCGGTCGAGTTGTGCCATGATGACCACTGACTAACCACCGTCTGCCCCTCTCCAGCAGGCTCAAAGGTCCGGCCGAAGAGTTGGAGAGTGCGCGTTGAACACTAGTCCTGCTGCGAATCCACCTGACGCTTTCACCGTCATACCAGTCGTCGACTACGAGCCGCCGACGCAGGACGCGCCGCACACCGTCGCGCAGTGCCGGCAATCCTCGCGCCCCGCGTTGCGCCGCCGTAGCAGCCACGCGCCGCCGCGGTCCTACACCGGGCAGCCCAGCAGGGCGCCGGCGCCTGATCCCGGCGCGGCAATGTCCCCGCGGCTGCGCCAGGCCGCCATCTTCGCCGACGCGGCGCTGCGCCGGGTGCTGGAGGTCATCGACCGTCGCCGGCCCGCGGCCCAGTTGAATCCGCTGCTGGCGCCGAGCCTGGTGGATTCGGTGGCCGCGGTTGGCCGTTCGGCCGCGGGCCGTAACCGGGGCGCCGCGGTGTTGCGCCGGATGCGGCTACAGGCGGCCGGTCACCGTGACCCGGACTCGGCCGCCGAGGTCTTCGGTTCCTACAGCCGCGGGAACCGGATCCACGCCATCGCCTGCCGCGTCGAACAGGTCAGCGCCGCGGGCGGCAACCGGTGGATGGTGGTGGCCCTGCACATCGGGTGACGGCGGCCACCGGTCAGGCCGCCGGTGCTCCGGCCGCCCGAGGACCGCCCGTGTAGCGGGTGAGGACGGGCCCCGCGATCGCCATGATGAAAACGTAGGACGTCGCGAGCGCCGCGACCGCGGGCAGCGACTTGCCGGCCAATCCGATGATGATCAACGAGAACTCGCCTCGCGCGATCAGCGCGGTGCCCGCGCGCAGTTGCCCGCGCCGCGCCACCCCGTCGTGCCGCGCGGCGAAGATCCCGGTGGCCACCTTGGTCGCCGCCGACACAGCGGCCAAGATCAGCGCCGCCGGAAGCATCGGGACCAACTCGTGCGGGTCCACCGAGTAGCCGATCGCCAGGAAGAAGATGGCGGCGAACAGGTCGCGCAGCGGGCTCAGCACCTGACGGGCCCGCTCGGCCGTCTCGCCGGTCAGGGTGAGGCCCACCAGGAAAGCGCCGACCGCGGCCGAGGCGTGCAGGAACTCCGCCATCGCCGCCACGATCAGGGTGATGCCCATCACCCGCAGCATCAACTGCTCGGAGTCGGGGTGTTGCACGAGCCGCTCCACGTGGTGACCCCACCGGTACGACGCGGCGAACGCCGCCACCAGAGCGCCCACCGCCACGGCCATGCCACCGACGGCGTGCAGCCACCCGCCGCCCGACGCCAGGACCGCGAAGAGCGGCAGATAGGCGGCCATCGCGAAGTCCTCGAGCACCAGCACCGACAGCACCGCCGGCGTCTCCCGGTTGCCGAGCCGCTGCAGGTCCTCCAGCAGCCGGGCGATGACGCCCGAGGAGGAGATGTAGGTGACACCGGCCAGACACAAGATGGCCACGCCGTCCAATCCCAGTAGCCAGCCGGCGATCGCGCCGGGGGCGGCGTTGAGGACGATGTCGACGGCCGCCGACGGCAGGTGGTGGCGCATGCTGCTGGAGAATTCGGTCACCGAGAACTCGCAGCCCAGGGTTAGCAGCAGCAACACGACGCCGATGGGTGCGCTGGTGGTGATGAACTGGCCACCGGCGGACACCGGCAGGATGCCCCCGTTGCCCAGGGCCAGGCCCGCCAGCAAGTAAACGGGAATGGGCGACAGTGCGAATCGCCTTGCGGCGGCACCCAATACGGCCAGAGTGGCCAGGAGGGCGCCGAGTTGCAAAAGCAGCGTCCCCGAAATCTGCACCGGCTCAGCCTTTGTCGATTATCTTCTCGACGCCCGCGATGCCGTCTTCGGTGCCAATCACGATCAGAACGTCTTGGACGTGCAGCATCTCGGCGGGTCCGGGTGAGGCGAGCACTTCCTCGTTGCGCACGATCGCCACGATGGACGCGCCGGTGCGGGTGCGCGCCCGGGTGTCTCCCAGCGGGTGATCCACGAAGGGGCTGCCGGCCAGGATGTGCACCTGGCCCGTCTCGAGCCCGGGGATCTCGCGGGCCAGCTCGGTGAATCGCTCGGCGATCCGCGGCGCCCCCAGGATCTGGGCTACGGCCTCGGCCTCCTGGTCGTTGAGGTGCAGCAGCGGCCGGGCCTCGTCCGGATCTTCCCGGGCGTACACGACGACGTCGAAATCGCCGCTGCGCCGCGCGATGATGCCGATGCGGTCGCCCTTCTGATCGGTGAATTCGTAGCGAAGACCGACCCCGGGGAGCAACACCTCCTTGACATCCATACCGTCAATCCTGACAGGTCGACGGGGGCTGCCGGAAGCGGATGGAGGCAAAGAGCCTCAGCCCGGGGCGTCCGCCGGTCGGCTGGGGCCGCCGCGCGCCCGGCGTCCCAGCGGCAGCAACCTCGGTACCTCGCGGCGGTAGTTGAGATAGTCATCGCCCAGCGCCTCCACCAGGTCGTGCTCCTCGATCCGGGTGGCGACCAGGATGTAACCCGTCATCACGATCGAGAAGAGCAGGTGTCCGGCCGTCATGGTGGGGGCCGCCCAGAAGGCGATGATGAAACCGAGCATGAGCGGGTGGCGGACCAGCCGATAAAGCATCCGAACGTGAAAAGCTATGTGCGTGTAGGGTTTTCCGCGCCACTCCAGATACACCTGCCGGAGCCCGAACAGGTCGAAATGGTTGATCATGAACGTCGACGCCAGGGCGATCACCCAGCCGAGCCAGAACAGCGTCCACAAGGCCAGGCGCCCGGCCGGTAGTTCCACCTTCCAGATGACGGCCGGCATCGTTCGCCATTGCCAATAGAGCAGCACCAGCACGGCGTTGGACAGCATCACGTAGGTGCTGCGCTCTATCGACGACGGCACCACCCGGGTCCACCACGCCTTGAACCCGGGGCGCGCCATGACGCTGTGCTGCAGGCCGAACAGACCGAGCAGCAGCATGTTGACCAACACCGCCTCGCCGATGGGCGCCGTCAGCCCGCGGTCGACCGTCCGCGGCACCCAGAAGTTGCCGATGAAGGCGACGAGGTACAGAAATACGGCAAGAAAGAGCAGATAAGCGGCCGCGCCGTAGCCGACCGTCAGGTAACGCTTCATTAGCTGATTGTGCGCCTGATCGGCCGCGAAGAACATGGGGCGATTGCCTCATCGCCCGGCGAGCACCAGCCCGTGCTGCAGGGCATACATGCTGGCGCCGATGCGGTTCGAGACGCCGATCTTGGCGTACGTTCGCTCGACGTGATTGCGGGCGGTTTTCTCGCTGATCACCAGCGCCGCCGCGATCTCCTTGTTGGACGCGCCGCGCGCGACCAGGCACAACACCTCGATCTCCCGGGGGGTCAGACCGTCCGGTCGCAGGGCCGGCCGTTGCGCGGGTTGTCCCGCCGCGCGCAGCACCGCCTCGACGGCGACCGATTCGAGCTCGCCGGCCTGCGCTCGCCCGCGCAGCCGGCGCGCGGCCGCGGCGGGCATCATCTGTTCGCGATACGGCCGGGGCTCGCAGGCGGACTGGTAGCAGACGGCGGCGGCCAGGATGCGGTCCGGCAGGCCCAGCGCGGCCCCGGCCAGGCCGCGCGGATATCCCGACCCGTCGAGGCATTCGTGGTGATTTCCGGCGACCTCGGCCAGCCGCGCAAGGCCCGGCACCTGGTTGAGGATGCGCACAGTCAGATACGGATGCAGCCGCACCCGCTCGAACTCCGACGCGCTCAACGGCCCTTGCCGGGACCAGATCTGATTCGACACCCCGATGCGGCCCACATCGTGGACATGACCGGCGCGCCGGGTCAGCGCGACCGCGTCGGGGCCGAGACCGGCGGCCACCGCGGCCTCGCCGGCGAGCCGGGCCACCGCGCGTGAATGTCCAAGTGTGAAAGGGCATTTCAGGTCGACGAAGTCGCCCAGCGCAACAAGCAGAGCGTCCAGGGACTGATCGTCGAGCCGCTGCTGGCGATCGGGCGCCTCGCGCAACGCGGCCGCCCACGCGTCGCCGGCCGGCGGGCCGCCCAGGATCGCGTCCGCGTCGCGGACGAAGGCGTCGGCCACCTGGGGATCGAACTGCCCGCCGCGTCGGGCGCTGACCATGGCGACGGCCCCGGCGACGCCGTAGGTGCGGTGGTGCACCTCGACCATGTCGGCGAGCTGGGCGATGCGCATCTGAATCGGGATGGCGTCGCCCCGGGCGCCGGCCGGCAGCCCGCCGCCGTCGTAGCGCTCGAACGCGAACGCGAGCGCGGCCTGCACGTTGGGGCCCAAGCCAATTCGGTGGGCCAGCAGCGCCGCGGACGCGCAGTGCGAGTGGATCAAGCTGGAGATGTGACCCCGCGCGTTGGCGAACAGCGTTGCCATCACGCTGATCCGGTGCGCCAACGGCTGGCCGCGGCCCACATTGCTCGCCAGGAAGCGCAGGTAGGGAATTCCGGACCAGTCGACCAGGTACGAGTCATGGCGCACGGCGATGTCGTCGCCGAACCACCGTGCGTACTCGTGGGAGTCCGCGTGGCAGCCGATCCACATGATCAGCGTCGTGTAGTAAACACAGTCTCGCTGGTCGGCGTCCAGGCCGAGCCGGTCGGCCAGCCTGGTCGCGATCAGTGCGGACCGGAGCATGTGCTCGGCGGGCTGGCCCAGGCCGAGGTCGATCGCCACCGACAGCGCAGCCAGCAACTCCGCGCGGGTCGGCAATTCGGGCTCCGACATGAGGTTCATTGTGCCCAGCTAATCGGCGTCTGGTCACCCGATTGGGATAGTGCGTCGCACCGCCTCATGCCGCGCCGCGTCGAACGTCTCGAAATGGCCGGAGCCCACCACGAACACGCCACGTTGCGGCGGCCGGAAGCCGGCCAGCCTCGGCTGCCGGGGTAGCGGTCCCACCGGTCCCAGGTCCACATCGCGCAGCACCGCACGCGAATGCGCCACCGCCCACACCCGCGCGGGCGCGATCATGAACCGCTGGCCGTTGGGTGCCGTTCCGGAAAGCCGGATCCGCCCGGCTCGCAGCGTCGGGCCTGCGACCCGGCCGAGCACGGCCAGGGCCGCTCGGTTGGTCCAGGCGCGCGCCGGTAACCGTCCGCCGACCGCGCTCATCAGTCGCGTCGACGCGGTGGCGCGGATATTGATCTGCCAGGCAAGCAGATTCGGGATCTCGACGAACAGCGACCACGGGGTGACCCAGGCGACGTCGATGTCGCATTGGACGGCGTCGCGCGGGGTGGCCGCGCTGAAGAACCGGGCGCAGCTCTGCGGCCCCGGTGTCGTCGCGTAAAACGTCCAGACGCCGTCGGGGTCGCGGTGCCACACCGATCGATAGCCGGGCGAGAACGACGTGGCCGGAAATTCCCGCAGCGCCAGGTAATGTCCGCCGGCGAACGGCAGCCCCATCACGCCGAAGCCGACGAATCGCTCGTCGCTTCCGGCGGGCAGGGCGGGATGTTGCAGGACGGCGGTGGCGGCGTCCAGCGGGGTGCGCGAACTGGTCATACACGAATGCTGCGCGCGATCACCGCCGCGGCACATGGGGCGGATGCCTCAAATCGCGCGCCGCCCCGCCGAGTGTGAAGGTAGCTTCACGCTGGGCGCCGAACGTGAAGATAACTTCACACTCGGCGCAGCGCGGCCAAACCAGGCCAGGCCAGAAGCGGCTAGCGCCGCTTGACCGACTTGGGTGGCTTGGCGCCGCGGCCCTGTTGCCGCGCGGCGGCGCGCCGCTCGCGCCGGCTGGCGCCACCGGGCACCCCGGCCGGCGCTTTGCCGTCGCCGCCGTTGCGCTGCACCGCCGCCGTGCCGTCCTCGGACGGGCCGGAGTACGTCATGGCCGGCGCTTCATTGTCAATTCCCTTGGCGCGCAACTGGGTTGGGGCCTCTTCGCGCACGGCCGTCGCGGTGCTGCCCTGCTGCCCGGCCGCGGCGGTGGCGAACTCCTCCAGCCCCTCCGGCGCTTCGACCGGCGCGACCTGCGGGCTGGGCACCGCCTCGACGGTGACATTGAACAGGAACCCGACCGACTCCTCCTTCATGCCGTCGAGCATCGCCATGAACATGTCGTAGCCCTCGCGCTGGTACTCCACCAGCGGATCGCGCTGCGCCATCGCGCGCAGCCCGATGCCCTCCTTCAGATAGTCCATCTCGTAGAGGTGCTCGCGCCATTTGCGGTCGATGACGTTGAGCAGCACGTTGCGCTCCAGCTGACGCATCGCGCCCTCGCCTGCGATCTCCTCGAGCTCGGATTCCCTTGTGGCATAGGCATTTTCGGCGTCTTTGAGCAGTTCTTCAAGCAGTTCCTCACGGGTGAGGTCGTCGCGGTCGGAGTCCGCATCGGGGTGGGTCAGCGTCGCATGGTCGATGCCGACGGGGTACAGCGTCTTCAGCGCCGTCCACAGGGCTTCGAGGTCCCAGTCCTCGGCGTAGCCCTCGACGGTCGCGCCGTTGACGTACGCGGTCACCACGTCGCGGACCATGTCCAGCGCCTGCTCCTTGAGGTTCTCGCCCTCCAAGATGCGGCGGCGCTCGGCGTAGATCACCTTGCGCTGCTGGTTCATCACCTCGTCGTACTTGAGGACGTTCTTGCGGACCTCGAAGTTCTGCTGCTCCACCTGGGTCTGGGCGCTCTTGATCGCCCGGGTGACCATCTTGGCCTCGATCGGGACGTCGTCGGGCAGGTTCAGCCGGTTGAGCATCGCCTCGAGCGCGGCACCGTTGAACCGGCGCATGAGTTCGTCGCCCAGCGACAGGTAGAACCGCGACTCGCCCGGGTCGCCTTGGCGGCCGGACCGGCCGCGCAGCTGGTTGTCGATGCGGCGCGACTCGTGACGTTCGGTGCCCAGCACATACAGCCCGCCGGCCTCGATCACCTCTTCGGCCTCTTTGGCGGCCTCCGCCTTGACCTTGGGCAGCTCCTCGTGCCACGCCGCGTCGTACTCGTCGGGCGTCTCCACCGGGTCGAGGCCGCGCTCACGCAGCCGCAGGTCGGCGAGGAAGTCGGGGTTGCCGCCCAGCACGATGTCGGTGCCGCGGCCGGCCATGTTGGTGGCCACGGTGATGCCGCCGCGGCGGCCCGCCACCGCGACGATGGTCGCCTCCTGCTCGTGGAACTTCGCGTTCAGCACGTTGTGCGGCACGCGGCGCTTCTGGAACTGCCGCGACAGGTACTCCGAGCGCTCGACGCTGGTGGTACCGATCAGCACCGGCTGACCCTTCTCGTAGCGCTCGACGACGTCGTCGACCACGGCGATGTACTTGGCTTCCTCGGTCTTGTAGATCAGGTCGGACTGGTCGGCGCGGATCATCGGCTTGTTGGTCGGGATGGGCACCACGCCCAGCTTGTAGATCTCGTGCAGCTCTGCCGCCTCGGTCTGAGCGGTACCGGTCATGCCGGCGAGCTTTTCGTAGAGCCGGAAGTAGTTCTGCAGCGTGATGGTGGCCAGGGTCTGGTTCTCGGCCTTGATCTCCACGTGCTCCTTGGCCTCGATGGCCTGGTGCATGCCCTCGTTGTAGCGGCGGCCGTACAGCACGCGGCCGGTGAACTCGTCGACGATCAGGACCTCGCCGTCGCGCACGATGTAGTCCTTGTCGCGGTTGAACAGCTCCTTGGCCTTCAGCGCGTTGTTGAGGTAGCTGACCAGCGGCGAGTTGGCGGCCTCGTAGAGGTTGTCGATGCCGAGCTGGTCCTCGACGAATTCCACGCCCAGCTCGTGCACGCCGACGGTGCGCTTGCGCAGGTCCACCTCGTAGTGGGTGTCCTTCTCCATCAGCGGCGCCAGCCGGGCGAACTCGCTGTACCAGTTCGACGCGCCGTCGGCGGGGCCGGAGATGATCAGCGGGGTGCGGGCCTCGTCGATCAGGATGGAGTCGACCTCGTCGACGATGGCGTAGTTGTGCCCACGCTGCACCAGATCGTCGAGCGAATGCGCCATGTTGTCGCGCAGGTAGTCGAAGCCGAACTCGTTGTTGGTGCCGTAGGTGATGTCCGCGTTGTAGGCCACCCGGCGCTCGTCGGGCGTCATCTGCGCGAGGATCACCCCGACGTCCAGGCCGAGGAAGCGGTGCACGCGGCCCATCCACTCGCTGTCACGTTTGGCCAGGTAGTCGTTGACGGTGACGATGTGCACGCCCTTACCGCCGATGCCGTTGAGGTAGGCCGGCAACACCGAGGTCAGGGTCTTGCCCTCACCGGTCTTCATCTCGGCGACGTTGCCGAAGTGCAGCGCCGCGCCGCCCATCAGCTGCACGTCGAACGGGCGCTGGTCGAGCACCCGCCAGGCCGCCTCCCGGGCCACCGCGAAGGCCTCGGGCAGCAGGTCGTCGAGGCTTTCGCCGTCGGCGTGCCGCTTCTTGAACTCGTCGGTTTTGGCCCGCAACTCGGCGTCGGTGAGCTTCTCGATCTCGTCGGACAAGGTGTTGACGTAGTCAGACACCCGCTTGAGACGCTTGAGCATGCGACCTTCGCCAAGGCGCAGCAACTTCGACAGCACAGCTATGTCCCCTGTTGGTAGGAGTCTTGCATTGAGCGACTCCCATGGTAGGCGACGGTCCGGTGATGGCCGCCGAAGCGGCGATCGCAAGCGCGGCAACGCCGGGCGTAGCGGGTCGCCGCCCGAGGAACCCCCTCAGGAGAGCCTGATCAGCCCGTAGTCGTAGGCGTGCCGTCGGTAGACCACGCACGGCCGTTCGGTCTGCTTGTCGTGGAACAAGAAGAAGTCGTGTCCGACGAGCTCCATCTCGTAGAGCGCCTCGTCCACCGTCATCGGCCTGGCCGGGTGCTCCTTGGTCCGCACGATCCGTCCGGGCTCGTGGTCGGCCTCCACGCCATCGGTCGGCGCATGCTCGGCCGGCTGGGGCTGCGGCGGGACGGGTGGCGGCACCGCGGTCGCGGCCGCCAGTGACACCGGGGTCTTGTCCCCGTAGTGAACCTTGCGGCGGTCCTTGACCCGACGCAGCCGGTTCTCCAGCTTGTCGACCGCGGACTCGAACGCGGCGTAGAAACTGTTGGCGCAGGCTTCCGCCCGTGTCACCGGGCCGCGGCCACGGGCGGTGATCTCCACGCGCTGACAGGATTTGCGCTGACGCCGGTTGGGCGCGTGCTTGAGCTCGACATCGAAAAGATAAATGGAGCGATCGAACCGCTCGAGGCGGGCGAGTTTTTGCGAGACGTACAGACGGTAATGATCGGGGATCTCTACGTTGCGGCCCTTGAACACAACGTCGGCGGTGGTTGTCGGTTGGGCTTGCCCATCGGTGACGGGCGGTTGGTCCAGAATCTGACCGGAATCCACGGATAGCCTTGACATACGTGACAACTCGTTTCTCTCTTCACGTCACACGCGCCCTGCGTGCCTGGCTGCTTGATGCGCCGACGAGGTGGGAGCGGTCGAGACTGGCTACCGCCGCAGGCTGCCCGCCGGAGCAAGGTGTCGATTACTCACCCCTTCCCGCGGATGGGTCTCACCTGGAGATTTTGCGACCAGTGAGTCAGACCGATGAGTCGTTCTTCGTTGTTTTCGACGTTAGCTCTTGTTCGCCTGCCGATGCCACTAATTTGGTCGAGCTGTTGCGAGTTCTTCACATGCCCTTGGCTCGTTCATGGGTTCGGCGCGGCCGCGGCCCATCACACCGCGGCGATCGCCAGCACCGCGGTGACCCGGACCCCGGCGGCGTGCAGGATCCGCACCGATTCGCGCGCCGTCGCTCCGGTGGTGACGATGTCGTCGACGACCATGACGTCGGCGCGCGGCGGCCGGCCGCGCAGCACCACCCGGCCGGCGACGTTGCGCTCGCGCGCGGCGGTGCCCAGGCCCACCGAGTCGCGTGTCAGTTCCCTGAGCCGCAGTACCGGCGCGACGGTGATATCCGGATGCCGCGCCACCGCGGCGCGCGCCAACCGGGCGACGGGGTCACCGCCGCGCCGCCGCGCTGCCGAGCGCCGGGTCGGTGCGGGCACCACCGTCAGCGGGGTCGGCACGATCCCCCACCACAACAGACGGTGCAGGCCGATGGCCAGCGCACGCGCCAGCGGGTCGACGAGGTCGGCGCGGCCCTGCTCCTTGAGCGCCAGGATCGCGTGCCGGCGGGCGTTGGCGTAACGGCCGAGCGCGAACACCGGGACTCCCGGGTCGATGCGCGGGTTCACCACATGCGGCTGATCGGCGGCCACGGACAGCTCGACGGCGCACGCGTCGCACCAGCGGGTCGACGGCGCGCCGCAGCCGCCGCATTCGGCGGGCAGGAACAGGTCGAGCATGGCGCCAGTGTGGCGGTCGGGTGTGACATGCCGCCGCGCTGGCGATCTCCGCTAGCCCGATGGCGGCGACCCGCTGCGCCCGGCTCCGCCGCGCTGGCGATCTCCGCTAGCCCGGCAGCACCGGCGCCGCCCCGGGCACCGTCAGCCCCGGCACCTCCGACCAGCCCTGCTGACCGTCGGCCGACGGCGAATACTGCAGCACCCCTTGGGGACCCGCGACGTAGGCCGTCGACGGGTTGGCGACCACCGTCGTGACCGGCATCTGCAAACCGTGCGGCGGCGCATCGGAGTTCACCCCGTCGATGTTCACGTAGGACACCGGATGGCTGACGTCGGTGCGGGTCACCACGATGTCGTCACCGGTGCGCCACGACAGCGACACCACCGAATTGCCCAACCCGAAACCGAGCCGGCGCGGGAAGGTCAGGGCGTACTGCCCCGCCTGGGTCTGCTCGACGCTGGCGAGAATCACCTGGCCGCCGATCACCATCGCGGCGCGGGTGCTGTCGCGGGACAACTGCAGGTCGGTGATCGGCCCGGGGAACCGGGTGGCAACCGCCACCGAATCCACCGGAAGGCGCGCGGGTTGCCCGGAGGCCGGCTCCTGGATCGCCCGCAACACGTTGTTGCCGTCGACCACCACCCAGACCACGTCGTCCAACGACCAGGTGGGGCGCGACAGGCTGTGCCCGTCGGCAGCCTGCACGGCTTCCTGGCCGAGGTCACCGATCCACAGGGACGCCGCCATGTCCGGGGCGCCGCGGTGCAGCGTCACCACCGACGCCACCTGCCGGCCGGTTCGCGACAGCGCGGCGCCGGTCTGGTCACCCACCCGCCCGAACGCGCCGGGCACCGTGACGGTGTGCTGGCCGTCCAGCGACACCAGCGAGCCGTTGACCAAAGCGTGCAGCCCCGCGCCCGCGCCGTCGGCCGCGCCGGGATCGGTGGCCGCGACATCGGAGGTGGTCCACCCGTCGCGGAACCGGTCGTCCAGCGGCGCGCCGTCGGCGCTGATCACGTACGGGCCCCGGATGTCGGCCCTGGCCAGCGTCCAAATGATCTGTGCCGCAAGCAATTGCCGGCTGTGCGGATCGGTGGTGGACAGCTTCTCCAGGTCAACGCGCGCCCCGCCGTATCCGCGCCCGATGCCGCTCTTGCCGCCGTCGGCCCGGGTCACCGGCCCGCGCAGCCGCAGTGGCGGGGCGAGCAGGTTGCGCACCGTGTGCGCCATCTCCGGCCGCGGCCCGGCGATCAGCTTGGAGATCAGCTCGGTGGCCAACTGGTCGTGGTCGGGCACCGCGACGTAACGCGGGTCGGGGACAACCGTTTTGCCGGTCGGGTCGGCGAAGTAGAGGGTGTTGCGCTTGTAGGTGGACTGGAACTGCTGCCAGTCTAGGAAGACCCCATTGGGTAACCGGTCGATGCGCCAGCCGCCGGAGGTCTTGACCAATTCGATCGGACCGGGGTCGGGCAGCACCCCCTCGGCGGTCTCGAACACCCCCACGTCGGACAACGACCCCAGGATGTCGGCCCGCATGGTCGCCGAAACACGTTCGGCCGCGCGGGTTTCAACGAACACCACGTGGTCGATCAGCAACGCGCTACCGGCGTCGTCCCAGGCGTTGGACGCCGACTGGGTGAGGAACTGCCGGGCGGCCAGGTGGCGGTTCGCGGGATCGGCTGTGGCCTTGAAGAATTCGCGCAGCAGTACGTCGGGGTCCATGCCCGGCGTCGGCTTGGGCAGGTTCGACGGCGCCGGCCGCTCGACGGTGCCGATGGCTTGCGGCGCCGACGAACTGGGCACCCCGGCGCAGCCGGCGAGCAACATGGCCAACATCAGCAGACCCAACAGCCGCCGCATCACAGGGTCCTCTCGGCGTGTTCGTGTTGGCGCGGACGGTCTTTCGCGTGCTGCGGGCCGGTCGTGGCGGGTTGCGGAATCGGCTTCATGGGCAGCGGGCTGGTGGTCACCTTGTGCCCGCGCACCAGCGGCAGTGTCAGCCGGAAGCACGAGCCGTCGCCCGGTTCGCCCCACGCCTCCAGCCGGCCCTGGTGCAGTCGCGCGTCCTCGATGCTGATGGCCAGGCCCAGCCCGGTGCCGCCGGAGCGGCGAACGCGCGACGGGTCGGCCCGCCAGAACCGGCTGAACACCAGCTTTTCCTCGCCGGGTCGCAGCCCGACGCCGTAGTCGCGGACGGTGACGGCCACCGTGTCCTCGTCGGCGGCCATCCGGATCTTCACCGGCTTGTGCTCGGCGTGGTCGATGGCGTTGGCGATCAGGTTGCGCAGGATGCGCTCCACCCGGCGGGTGTCGACCTCGGCGATCACCTCTTCGGTCGGCAGGTCCACCTTCAGCTCGATGCCGGCGTCTTCTGCCAGGTGTCCCACGTTGCCCAGCGCGCTCTGCACCGTGGTGCGCAGGTCGACCGCCTCGACGGACAGCTCCGCGACACCGGCGTCGTGCCGGGAGATTTCGAGCAGGTCGTTGAGCAACGACTCGAACCGGTCCAGCTCGTTGACCATCAGCTCAGTGGAGCGCGCCAGCGTCGGGTCCAGGTCCGCGCTGTGGTCATAGATCAGGTCGGCGGCCATCCGCACCGTCGTCAGCGGGGTGCGCAGTTCGTGGCTCACGTCAGAAGTGAAGCGGCGCTGCAGATTACCGAACTCCTCCAGCTGGGTGATCTGGCGCGACAGGCTCTCGGCCATGTCATTGAACGACATGGCCAGCCGCGCCATGTCGTCCTCGCCGCGCACCGGCATGCGTTCGGACAGGTGCCCTTCGGCGAACCGCTCGGCGATGCGCGACGCCGATCGCACCGGCACCACCACCTGCCGCGACACCAGCAGCGCGATCCCGGCCAGCAGCACCAGCAACACCGCGCCGCCGGTGATCATGGTGCCGCGCACCAGCTGGATAGTGGACTGCTCGTTCTTCAGTGGGAAGATCAGGTACAGCTCCAGGTTGGCCACCTGAGACGACGCGGGCGTGCCGACGATCAGCGCCGGCCCGGAGAACCCGTCGGTGTGCACGGCGGCGTACTGGTAGGACGCCTGCCCCGCCTTGACGAAGCCGCGCAGGGAAATGGGCACCTGGTCGACGGGACCGGCGGTGGTCGCGGCGCGCGGGCCGTCGCCCGGCACCATCAGCACCGCGTCGAAGGCGCCCGCCATCCCGGCACCCGAGGCCGGGTCGGTCTTGGAGGTCAGCGTGTTGCGCGCCAGCTGCAGGCTGCTGTCCAACGAGCGGGCCTCTTCGCCGTTGACGATCCCGCCCACGGTGGTGCGGGCCCGCTCGATCTGCTCGATGGCGGCCTTGACCTTGACGTCGAGCACGCGGTTGGTGACCTGACTGGTCAATACGAAGCCGAGCGCCAAGATGACGGCCAAGGACAGCCCTAGGGTCAGCGCCACCACCCGCAGCTGCAGCGAGCGCCGCCAGGCAATGGCCACGGCGCGACTCACCGCGCCCATGCCACGAGTCATGGGGCCGGAGCGTCCCCAGCGGCTTCGAGTGCGTCGCCGGGAGCCCCAGATCACTGCAGGTGCTCCTCCCTAACGCGACGCTTTACAACGTCGCCGCCGGTCACGGAGGTCCGGCCTTGTAACCCACTCCTCGAACGGTCAACACTACGGTCGGGTTTTCAGGGTCTTTCTCAACCTTGGCGCGCAGACGCTGGACGTGCACGTTCACCAGGCGAGTATCCGCCGGGTGACGATAGCCCCACACCTGTTCGAGCAGCACATCACGAGTAAACACCTGCCGCGGTTTGCGCGCCAACGCCACCAGCAAGTCGAACTCCAGCGGTGTCAGGGAGATCTGCTCACCGTTGCGCGTGACCTTGTGCGCCGGCACGTCGATCTCGACGTCGGCGATGGACAGCATCTCGGCGGGCTCGTCGTCGTTGCGCCGCAGCCGCGCCCGCACCCGGGCCACCAGCTCCTTCGGCTTGAAGGGCTTCATGATGTAGTCGTCGGCACCCGACTCGAGGCCAAGGACCACGTCGACGGTGTCGGTCTTGGCGGTCAGCATCACGATCGGCACGCCGGAGTCGGCGCGCAACACCCGGCACACGTCGATGCCGTTCATGCCGGGCAGCATCAGGTCCAACAACACCAGATCGGGGCGCAGCTCGCGCACCGCAGTCAGGGCCTGGGTGCCGTCACCGATGACCGCAGTGTCGAAACCCTCACCCCGCAACACGATGGTCAACATCTCGGCGAGCGAAGCGTCGTCATCGACGACGAGAATCCTTTGCCTCATGGAGTCCATGGTGTCACCAGATCGGGACAAAATTGGGGCGCCACACGGGCGTTTCTTGGCCCGATGGCCAATTTTGGATGCAAATTCCGTTAATTTCGCTTATTTCTCCGCCGCCGCGCGTCAGTCCCGTGCTGCCCCGGCGCCCTCGGCGCCGGTCAACATGGCGGCCAGCCGCCTCGGATCGGCGTGCGCGTCGACGCTCAACCAGGGACCACCCCAGCCCGCGGCGGCGAGTTCGGCGTAGACCGCGCCGGTGCGTTGCTGCAGCCCGTCGTCGCGTTCGTAGCTGTCGCGGGCGCGGCCCGGATCGGCCTCCGCCCGGCTGCGGGCGCGCTGCCCGGCCAGCTCGGCCGGCACCGCGAGCAGCACCTGCCAGTCGGGCGCGGGCAGCCCGAGCCGCCGGTACTCCAGCGCGTGTATCCACTCCACGGCCGGCCCGGCCGCGTCCTGGTGCAGACGTGCGGCGGTGTAGGCCGCGTTGGAGGCGACGTAGCGATCCATGATCACCACGTCGTGCTCGCGGCGCAGCGCCTCGATTTCGCCGACCGCCCCGGCACGGTCCAGCGCGAAGAGTGTCGCCATCGCGTAGACCGACGACGCGAGGTCGCCGTGCTCGCCGTGCAGGGCCTCGGCCGCGATGTCGGCCGTCACCGATCGCCCGTACCGCGGGAAGGCCAGCATGGCCACCGACTTGCCGTCCGCCTGAAAAAGGTTGCGAAGCTTGTCCGTCAGCGTCCGCTTGCCGGCGCCGTCAATGCCCTCGATCGCGATCAGCACGGCGCGAGCCTATCGCCGCCGAGTGCCGCGCCGGCGCGACACTCGGCGGCCGGGCGGCTCAGTAGCGGTAGTGGTCGGCCTTGTAGGGGCCGTCGACGTCGACGCCGATGTACTCTGCCTGCTCCTTGGTGAGCTTGGTCAGCTCGCCACCCAGCGCCTCCACGTGGATGCGCGCCACCTTCTCGTCCAGGTGCTTGGGCAGCCGGTACAC
>NZ_LZSX01000004.1 GCF_001665835.1 Mycobacterium colombiense
GTGTTCCTCGGTCTCGATGACCAGCAACGCGCCGGCCTCGCCGAACACGAAGCCGGTGCGGTCGCGGTCGAACGGGCAACAGGCGCCCACCGGGTCGTCGTTCTTGGTCGACATCACGATGCGCATCTGGGCGAACGCCGCGATCGGCACGGCCTCGATCCTGGTTTCCACGCCCCCGCAGATGGCGATGTCGGCCTCACCGAAGACGATGTTGCGCCAGGCCTGCGCGATCCCTTCAGAACCCGACGCGCACGCCGAGACCGGCGTGATCACCCCGGCTTTGGCGTGCCGCTCCAGTCCCACCGCCGCCGAGGCGCCGTTGGGCATGTACTTCTGCACCCCGAGCGGAGAAACGGCCTTCATGCCACGAGCGCGCATGTCGTCGTAGCTGAAGACCATCTCCTCCGACGAACCCAAACCGGTGCCGATGGACACCATCAGGCGGTTGCTGTCGACCTCGGGGGAGCCGGCGTTCTCCCAGACCCGCCGGCCCAGCACGGTCGACATCCGCTGCAGGTAGCCCGTGCGACGCAGCTCCACGCGGGTCAACTGACTGTCGAACTCTTCCAACAGATGCCCGCCGATGCGAACCGGCAGGTCAAACTCCTCGACGAACGAATCCTCGAGTTTGCGGATACCACTTTGGCTGTCCAGCAACAGCTTCCAGGTGGTTTCGGCATCAGTTGCCAGCGCGGTCGTCATGGCGACGCCAGTGACGACCACGTTCGGGAGCGTTTTCCCGGTAACCAGCTCTGTCATGGGTCTTGCGAACGTTCCTTCCGTTTACTCAGTAACGCCCGAAGGCGAGTGCCACGTTGTGGCCACCGAACCCGAACGAGTTGTTGATCGCATAACGGAAGTCGCCGTAGCGGGGTTCGCCCGCGACAACGTCCAAATCGATCTCGGGATCGGGGGTTTCGTAGTTGAGTGTTGGCGGTATCACGCCGTCCCGGAGGCTCAATACCGTGAGAACAGATTCCAGCGCCCCGACGGCACCGATGGAGTGCCCCAGAGCCGACTTCGGTGCGTAGACGGCCGCCTCCTGGCAACCCGCGACGCGAATGGCGTTGGCCTCGGCCGTATCACCGATCGGCGTCGCCGTCCCGTGGGCGTTGACGTGGTCGACGTCCTTGGGGGACAACCCCGCCAGCTCCAGCGACCGGGTCATGGCGCGACCGGCGCGCACGCCGTCCGCCGCCGGTGCCACCATGTGGAACGCGTCCGAGGTGATGCCGGCACCCATTAACCGGGCCAGTGGCTTGGCGCCACGAGCCTTGGCGTGCTCTTCGGTCTCAATGATCATCAGCGCACCGGCTTCACCGAACACGAAGCCGTCGCGGTCCTTGTCGAACGGTCGCGATGCGCGCTCGGGCTCATCGTTGCGCGTCGACATGGCCCGCATCATCGAGAACGCCGCGATGGGCAGCGCTTCGATGGGGCCCTCGACCCCACCGCAGACGGCGAAGTCCGCGTCGCCCATGACGATCTGACGCCACGCGTGGGCGATCGCCTCCGAGCCCGACGAGCAGGCCGAGACCGGGGTGATGACCCCGGCGCGGGCGCCGAGCTGCAGGCCCACCACCGCCGCGGCGCCGTTGGGCATGATCATCTGAACGGCGAGCGGCGACACCTTGCGGGGGCCACCCTCGTTCATCAGGTCGTAGGTCTCAACGATCCGCTCGGCACCGCCGAGCCCGGTGCCGACCACGACCGAGAACCGGTCGGGGTCGACCTCGGGGCTACCGGCGGTATCCCACAGCTGAGTGCTCAGCACCTTGGCCAACCGCTGGACATACGACATGCGCCGCATGTCCAGCCTGCTCATGCCTTCGTCGATGGGGTCCTTGAGGTGTCCGCCGATCTTGACGGGCAGATCCCATTTGGTGACGAACTCGTCTTCGAGGACGTGGATGCCGCTTTCGCCGGCCAACAAGCCCTTCCACGTGCTCTCGATGTCCGGCGCGATCGATGTCGTCGCCGTGACGGCGGTTACCACAACGTTGGGGTAACCGCCATTAGCAGTGGAAGGCTTGCTCACTTGCTGTCCGCTTCCAGCCTCGACTTGACGTTGGCGACCGCGTCGGGGTTCTCGGTCTCCAGCTTGGCGCGCAGCGCCTCGGCAGCCTCGGGGTTCTCTTCCTCGAGCTTCTGGATGTAGGAGACGACGTCACCGACGGTACGCAGACCAGCGAGGTCCTCGTCGGGGATCTTGACGCCGTACTTGTCCTCGGTCTGAACGGCGATCTCGACCATCGACAGCGAGTCGATGTCCAGGTCGTCGACGAAGGACTTCTCCGGGGTGACCTCGGAGGGCTCGATACCGGTCACCTCTTCGATGATCTCGGCGATACCGGCGATGATTTCTTCCTGGCTGACGGCCACAGCGTGCTTCCCTTCGTAATGTGTTGCGTGTTAGTCGAATTGACTTGCATATGCGGTTGTACTGGTTGTGCAACTGGTCGAGCTGGCTTTAGAGCTCGGCCAAAGCGTCCAGGTCTGCGGGCGACTTGACGGCACGAGCCGTCACCCCCCGAAGTTCTCGTTTGGCGATGCCGGTGAGAGTGCCCGCGGGCGGGAACTCCACGGCCGCGGTGACTTCCAGGTCACGCAGCGTCGCGGTGCACAGGTCCCAGCGGACCGGCTGGGTCAGCTGGGCGACCAGCGCCTCCATCGCCTCGGCCGCCGAGGCGACCGGCTTGCCGTCGCGGTTCGACAGCAGCTTGGCGGTGGGCTCGGACGTCTGAACGGCGGCCGCCGCGGCCGCGTAGCCGTCGAGCGCCGACGCCATGTACCTGGTGTGGAACGCTCCGGCCACACCGAGGGCGCGTACCCGGGCCTTCTCCGGCGGGTCCTCGGCCAGCTTCTCCAGCGCGGTCAGCGCGCCGGCCGCGACGATCTGTCCGGAGGCGTTGCGGTTGGCCGGGAACAGGTCGAGCTGCTCGAGACGGGCCAGGACCTCGCCCTCGTCGCCGCCGAGCACCGCGGACATGCCGGTCGGCTCGATGGCGCAGGCCTTGGCCATCTCGGCGCCCCGGGTGGCGGCCAGCGCGACGGCGTCGTCGGCGGCGATCACGCCGGCGATCGCGTAGGCGGCGATCTCGCCGACGGAGTGGCCGGCCACGACCAGGTCGGCGTCCGACAGCAGGCCGCGCTTGGTCAGCTCCTGGTGGGCCAGCAGCGTGGCGGCCACCACCAGCGGCTGGGTGACCGCGGTGTCGGTGATCTCTTCGGTCGATGCGGTGGTGCCCAGGCGCACGAGATCGAGGCCACTGGCCTTGGACCACAGCGCCAACTGGTCAGCGGCGCCGGCGAGCTCCAGCCATGGCGAGAGCATCCCCTCGGTCTGCGAACCCTGTCCGGGCGCAAGCAAAGCAATCACGTGTTTAAGAGAACACTGTGGAAACGGTTTTGGCGGGTGTAACAGATTATGAACCTCATCTTATGTTTTTGTGCGAACCCTACAAAACGGCTCCTTAAGCTACTGGTTTGATATCGTGCCGCGACCTGTTGCCTGGGTCACTATCACCCGGATAGCCCCGCAACAGCCCCTTTGAGCGGCAGCGGAACCGCCGGCATGGCGTTGTTGGCGGCGCTAGACGGACTGGTCGGGTAGTTGAGCTGGCCGACCGTCGCCGCCACTCGCAGGACATATGCGTCACGGGGCTGCATGGGATCCCGGCCGGTGAAGTCGGTGATCCGCTTGAGTCGGTAGCGCACGGTGTTTGGATGAACGAACAACTTTCTGGCGCAAGCCTCAATCGCGCCGCCACAATCTAAGTAAGCGTCAAGAGTCTCGATCAGCGTAGGACCCGCGTCCGCCAGCGGGCCCATCACGTCGGTGTGCAGCGCCACTATGGCCGACGCATCGCCCATCAGGGCCCGTTCGGGCAGCAGTTCGCGGGCCGGCACCGGACGTGGCGCTCCGCGCCAACCACCAACGGCGTTCATGCCGGATATCGCCTCGCTGGCGCTGTGATAGGCCGCCGTCAGCATGGGCGCGGTGGGTCCGACGACCACGGGGCCGTCGGCGAACGCGACCAGCAGATCGCCCAGGAATTTGTCGGTTGGCGACAGTTGGCCGGACACGATCGCGACCAGCCAGGTGCCGTGCACGTCGGTGAGGGCCGCGCGTCCGTGCTGTGCGGCGATATCGCGGACGCGCTGGCTCGCGCGCTCGCTGACGTCCGGGCCGGTCGACCCGTCGCGCCCGGGGGACGGGGTGCCGACCACGACCGTCGCCGGGGCGGTGGTGTCCCAGTTCAGCGCCGCGGCGCGGGACAGCAGCTCGGGGCCGGTGTCGCCGCGGACCACCGCGTCGACGACGCTGGCCTCCATCCGGCTGTCCCAGGTCCCGCGGGCCTCGGCCGCGTTCGCGTAGGCGGTCGCGGCGGTGAACGCCAGGTCGCGGCTGTACTTGAGGATGCCCACCGTCAGCGCGGTCAGCTGGTCCTCGGAGCGGGCCAGCAGCGGGACGACCTCCTCGAAGAAGTCCATGGTCACGCGCGCCATGTCGACGCTGTGGCGCAGCGCGATGCGGCGGGCGAGGTCCTGGGGCACCAGCTCGAAGGCCTGCGCGGTGTGGCTGACGTTGCTGTGCGGGTCCTGCATCCACTCGGCGAAGTTGTTGATGGCCGTCTGCACCACCAACGCCATGCTGGCCCGCTGCGACGCTTCCAGGTCGGCGAAGAACGGCAACCGATCGCCCATCACCGAGACCGCCTCGGTGGCCAGCCGGCCGGAGTACTGCTTCAGCCGCCGCAGGACCGACTCCGGCACGGTGTCCAGCAGCTCCATGGGGGATCGGGGCTGCTTGGCGAACGGACCGGCGAAGGGGTTGTCATTCACCCCTAAAACCTACGCGCCTTTTCTGGAAGTTTCCGCCAAAGGAGGCGCGTGGCGTTCTTAAGAACGCCTCAAGGTAGCCGGCCGCGGGCTGCCTTAGGCCGCGAGCGTGACGTCGGCGCCACGCTCGACGCCCCAACGTGACGCGAGTGTCACGTTGGGCGCAGGGTCCCGCGAGGGTGCGCCTTGGGGCTCACGCCACGCCGGGGTCGGACGTCTGCTCCGGGGCGGCCAGCACGTCGTCGATCTTGTACTGGCGGGCGGCCGCGGTCGGCACCGACGGGTCGATCTCGCCATCGCGGGCCAGCGCCTCCAGCACCGCGACCACCTGCGACTCGGCGTCGGTATTGAAGTACCGGCGCGCCGCGGGCCGGGTGTCGGAGAAGCCGAACCCGTCGGTGCCCAGGGTGACATAGGTGCCCGGCACCCAGGGCCGGATCTGCTCGGGCACCGCACGCATCCAGTCGGACACGGCGACCACGGGCCCGGTGGCGTTCGACAGGGCCTGGGTGACGTACGGGACGCCGGCCGGCCGGTCCGGATGGCGCAGCCGCGCCCGGTCGACGGCCACACCGTCGCGGTTCAGCTCACCCCAGCTGGTCACCGACCACACGTCGGCGGCGACGTCCCACTCCGCGGCCAGCATCTGCGCGGCGTTGAGCGCCGACGGCATCGCCACCCCCGACGCCAGGATCTGCGCCTTGTTGGCCCGCTGTTCGGTGGCGACGTGGTAGCGATACAGGCCCCGCAGCACGCCCTCGGGGTCGAAGTTCTCCGGCTCGGGCGGCTGCACGTACGGCTCGTTGTAGATGGTGATGTAGAAGTAGACGTCCTCGGGGTTCTCCCCGAACATCCGCGCCAGCCCGCTCTCCACGATGTAGGCGATCTCGTAGGCGAATGCCGGGTCGTAGGCGACCACCGCCGGGTTGGTGCTGGCCAGCAGCAGCGAGTGGCCATCGGCGTGCTGCAGGCCCTCGCCGGTCAGCGTGGTGCGCCCCGCGGTGGCGCCGAGTAAGAAGCCGCGAGCCATCTGGTCGGCGGCGGCCCACAATCCGTCACCGGTGCGCTGGAAGCCGAACATCGAATAGAAGATGTAGATCGGGATCATCGGCTCGTTGTGCGTGGCATACGACGTGCCGGCCGCGATGAACGAACCGACCGACCCGGCCTCGTTGATGCCCTCGTGCAGGATGTGGCCGGCTTCGCTTTCCTTGTAGGCCAGCATCAGCTCGGCGTCCACGGCGGTGTACAGCTGACCGTTGCGGTTGTAGATCTTCAGCGACGGGAACCACGAGTCCATGCCGAAGGTGCGGGCCTCGTCGGGAATGATCGGCACGATGCGCGGACCAACCTCCTTGTCCCGCAACACTTCCTTGAAGGTGCGCACCGTCGCCATGGTGGTCGCGACCTCCTGGTTGCCCGATCCCTTCTTCAGCGCGGCGTAGGTGTCGCGGCCGGGCAGCCGCAGCGCCTTCGCCTTGGTCCGCCGCTCGGGCAGGAAGCCGCCGAGGGTGCGCCGCCGGTCGACCATGTAGCGGATCTCCTCGGCGTCGGAGCCGGGGTGATAGTAGGGCGGCAGGTAGGGGTCCTCTTCCAGCTGGGCATCGCTGATCGGAATCCGGATCGCGTCGCGGAAGTCCTTAAGATCTTGCAGCGCAAGCTTTTTCATCTGATGCGTGGCGTTGCGGCCCTGGAAATGCGCACCCAGCGAGTAGCCCTTGATGGTCTTGGCCAGGATCATCGTGGGCTGGCCCTTGTGGTCGACGGCGGCCCGGTAGGCGGCATAGACCTTGCGGTAGTCGTGGCCGCCGCGCTTGAGGTTCCAGATCTCGGAATCGCTCATGTTCTCCACGAGCGCCTTGGTGCGCGGATCGCGGCCGAAGAAGTGGTCGCGCACGTACGCGCCGTCGTTGGCCTTATACGTCTGGTAATCCCCGTCCGGGGTGGTGTTCATCAGGTTCACCAGCGCGCCGTCGCGGTCGGCGTGCAGCAGCGCGTCCCACTCGCGGCCCCAGACCACCTTGATGACGTTCCAGCCGGCGCCCCGGAAGTACGACTCCAGCTCCTGGATGATCTTGCCGTTGCCGCGCACCGGACCGTCGAGTCGCTGCAGGTTGCAGTTGACGACGAACGTCAGGTTGTCCAGACCCTCCAGCGCGGCGACATGCGCCAGGCCGCGGCTCTCCGGCTCGTCCATCTCGCCGTCACCCAGGAAGCACCACACATGCTGGTCGGAGGTGTCCTTGATGCCGCGGTCGTGCAGGTAGTGGTTGAACCGCGCCTGGTAAATGGCGTTGAGCGGGCCCAGGCCCATCGACACCGTGGGGAATTCCCAGAAATCGGGCATCAGCCGCGGGTGCGGGTAGGACGGCAGCCCGCCGCCAGCGTGGCTGTGCTCCTGCCGGAAGCCGTCCATCCGGTCGGCGGTCAGGCGGCCTTCCAGGAAGGCGCGCGCATAGATGCCCGGCGACGCGTGGCCCTGGATGAACACCTGGTCCCCGCCGCCGGGGTGCGCCTTGCCGCGGAAGAAGTGGTTGAAGCCGACCTCGTACAGCGCCGCCGACGAGGCGTAGGTCGAAATGTGGCCGCCCACACCGACTCCCGGGCGCTGGGCGCGGTGCACCATGATCGCGGCGTTCCACCGTATCCACGCCCGGTAGCGCCGTTCGACGTCCTCGTCGCCGGGGAACCACGGCTCGAGTTCGGTCGGAATGGTGTTGACGTAGTCCGTTGACGTCAGCGACGGGATGGCGACTCGCTGCTCGCCGGCCCGTTCCAGCAATCGCAGCATCAGATAGCGCGCCCGCGACGGGCCGGAGCGCTCCAGCAATTCGTCGAAGGACTCCAGCCACTCCGACGTCTCGTCCGGATCGATGTCGGGTAGGTAGGAGGCCACCCCCTCGCGGATCACCCGAACGCGGTCGGGTTCGGTTGCGCCGGTGGGGTTTGTGGCCAGATCGTGGCGCACGAACTCAGTTGTCAACGCACTACTCCTGTTGTGTGGCGGAATGTGTGCCGTAACGGGTGGGTCGCACCCTGACCACCATCGTGCCGCACCGGTGTTTCGCGCGGATAGCCGACGTCGGGTAGCCGACGGAGCTTCACCTGGCGAACCCCAACTCGGCGTGTTTGGGGCAGGTGCGCAACCCACCCGGTAACGTCAGGCTTGTGCTCATCCGGTGGGGTGCCGTCCCTCATACGCAGGTGAAGGCTTTGCCCCGGCGCGGGGCGTTGGCCCTCGGCTGTGTCGCCGTGACGCTGATGGGCATCGTCGGGTGCACGTCGGTCACCAACGGCACCGCAACGCCGGACACCAAAGTGGCGCCGGCCTACCGGCAATCGGTGTCGGCGTCGGTGTCCGCGTCGTCGGTGACTTCGAGCGTCCGGGAATCTCAGCGGCAGCAGTCGCTGACCACCAAGGCGGTGCGCACCGCCTGCGCCACGCTGGTCACCACCAGCAAGAACGCGATCGACAAGACCAACGACTTCGTCAAGGCGTTCAACGACGGCCGCGGCACCGGCCCGACCGAAGGCCCGGCCATCGACGCCCTCAACGACAGTGCCACCACGGTGGCCAACAGCTTCAGCGATGCGATGTCGCAGCAGATCAAGGACGCCTTCAACGCCTACATCGACGCCGCCCGCGCGGTGGCAAACGCCATCGGCACCCACGCGGGGACCGGGGAATTCAACAAGCGGGTCGATCAACTCAACGACACAAAAAAGAACGCGGTGAAACTGTGCCTGGCAACGTGATGATGCGGAAGTATGGACCAGGTTCTGGCTGTGCGACGATAATCCCCAATCGCATAGCGCGCGGACGTTAAGGAGGCTCCACGGTGGTCGCGGCGGATGACGCCCCGAGCTACGCCCGCAAATTGGGCATCCAACGGGACCAAGTTGTCCAGGAGTGGGGCTGGGACGAAGACACCGATGACGAGATCCGCGCCGCGGTCGAGGAAGCCTGCGGCAGTGAGTTGCTCGACGAGGACACCGACGAGGTGGTCGACGTCGTCCTGCTCTGGTGGCGAGACGGTGACGGCGACCTGGTGGACACCCTGATGGACGCGATCGGCCCGCTGGCCGAAGATGGCGTGATCTGGGTGCTGACGCCCAAGACCGGCAAGCCGGGTCACGTATTGCCGGCCGAAATCGCGGAGGCCGCCCCCACCGCCGGTTTGATGCCGACCTCGTCGGTCAACCTGGGGGACTGGAGCGCCAGCCGGCTGGTGCAGCCCAAATCCCGCGCCGGGAAGCGTTGATGCTGCCCGTCGGCACAGCCGCCCCGGATTTCACTTTGCGCGACCAGAACCAACAGCGCGTCACGCTGAGTTCCTATCGTGACGCCAAGAACGTTCTGCTGGTGTTCTTCCCGCTGGCCTTCACCGGGATCTGCCAGGGGGAGCTGGACCTGTTGCGTGACCACCTGCCCGAGTTCGAAAACGACGAGAGCGCGGCGCTGGCCATCTCGGTGGGCCCGCCGCCCACGCACCGGGTCTGGTCGCTGGACAGCGGCTTCACCTTTCCGGTGCTGTCGGACTTCTGGCCGCACGGCGCGGTCAGCCAGAGCTACGGCGTGTTCAACGAGGACGCCGGCTACTCCAACCGCGGGACGTTCGTCATCGATCGGTCCGGGATCATTCGCTTCGCCGAGATGAAGCAGCCCGGCGAGTCCCGCGACCAGCGGCTCTGGACGGACGCACTGGCGGCTTTGCGGGCCTGAGGAGGACTGAGAATTTTGGGAAGTTGGCCTTCGGGCGGGTAGCCTGCCCGGGCACGGGCGCGTAGCTCAGTGGTAGAGCTCTGGTTTTACACACCAGCGGTCGGCGGTTCGATACCGTCCGCGCCCACCAACGTTTACGCAGTTCAGCGTCGCAGGACGAGTTAGCCGGGTTTGGCGGGCAAACGCCCGTGAGCTGTTCGGCCTTGACCGAATTATCCGAGTGTGCGTTCGCGCGGAGCGTCCCGGCGTTACCCTTTGCCGATGATCGCGGGCGAGAAGGCGCCTGACTTCACTCTGTACGATCACACCGGTCGGCCCCGGGCCCTGTCCGCGCTCCTTGCCGACGGGCCGGTGGTGCTGTTCTTCTTCCCACTGGCATCGTCACCGATCTGCACGGCCCAGGCCTGTCATTTTCGGGACCTGAGCAACGAATTCGTCACGGTGGGCGCCCAGCGGGTGGGCATCAGCACCGACACCGTCGACAGGCAAGCCCACTTCGCCCAACAGCGCTCGTTCGACTATCCGCTGCTCTCCGACGCGGACGGCGTGGTGTCCGAGCTGTTCGGGGTGCGCCGGGGCAGGCTCGCCAAGCTGCGTAGATCCGTCGTGGCGCGTGAGGCGGCCCGGCGAGGCCGGCACACCCGGCGCCGTGGCCTGCTGGCCCGGCTGCTGCCGGTCAGACGGACCACATTCGTCATCGACACTGATCGCACCGTACTCAAGGTGGTCGCCAGCGAGCTGCGGGCGTCCGTGCACGCCGACCAGACGTTGTGGTTCTTGCAGCACCGCAAGGGGCTGCATAGTTCGCCGCATGCCGGGGGGAAACATTCCGACCCGCATCCGCAGTCGGAGGACGAGGGCGCCGAACGGGAAACCGCGAACGGGGCGAGCCTGGTCCGGCCATACACGCTGACGGGGGGCCGTACCGACTCTGGTGTCGAACTGCCACTCGAGGCTCCGGTCGAAGCGCTCGACACCACATCGAAGCCGCCGCGCTGGCCGAAAAACGATGTGCGGGGCCAGATCCTGACGTGTTGCGTGCAGAGCCCCTCGGTCGCAGAGATCGCCGCTCGTCTGTCCTTGCCGCTCGGTGCGACGCGGTTCCTGGTCGGCGAACTGGTGACACAAGGTTATTTGCGGGTGCACGCCCCCCTCGGTGACTCGATGACGATCGACCAACGACGCGAGCTGATAGGCAGGACCCTGCGTGGCCTACGAGCACTCTGAGGGATCGGGCGCCGGGGGTTGATGCCGGACTCGGTGAACTTGTTGTACACGTGTTTCGTAATCTGGATACGCGTTCGCTAACGGGATAACAGTTAACCCGCAGTACATGCCCAGGTAATGTCTATGTCACGTAACAGCGCGTCGGAAGTACGATTTTTTCATGCCGTTGGCTAACGGCAACATGTTTGCTGGGTATGCCATCCTGCGGTTGTTGGGATGTGTCGGGATGGGCGAGGTCTACTTCACCCGGCGTCCCCGTTTGGCCCGCGGTAAATCGCTCAAAATGCTGAGCACCGGCGTCTGCGCGGACGACGCCTACCGTCTGGTGACACAGACGGATCCGGCGACCGCGCCAGGGCGTCTCACGTGGTGCGCGTCAACGACCGTGCGCTCCACTTCCACCGGCGATATCCCCATCTTGAACCTGCGTTGGGAGACCCGCTGGCGCGCAGGCGATAACGCCTGCGGCATAAGTGATATCCAAAGTCCGCGCGGGGACGGGCTCTCGCAGAACGGAAATCCTGTCATGTTCACCGCCACGACCAGGTGCACCGGCGTCACCAGCCATGCCGGCGTTCTGGTTACCACCCTTGTTTTGCTAAGCGGCGCCGCAATTCTGCGCGGCGGCGCAGCAACGGCTGACTCGAACGAAGACGACCAATTCCTGGCGCTGCTCGCTCAAGAAGGCATCCCCGCCCTCGAAGGCGTGCCGAGCCTCGTCGACGTCGCTCATAAAGTCTGTCGCGCACTGGATGCCGGCATTCCGGCGGACCGCGTACTGGACGCGATGGTCGAGTATGCGGGAAGCAACGATCCACCCGAGCGCTTCTACGCCCCGGGCCGTCTCGCGCGCACCGAAGCACGGTTCATCACCGCGTCGGTGGGTGCCTACTGTCCATACAACCGGAGCAAAATCACCTTCCTGGTCACTGATCCCGCATCGCGATGGAATGATCCGGCGCATCGGATGGCGGACAACAACCGCAACGCGGTCAACTCGCGCGATGACCTGCGGGAGCCGCATGTGTCGCACCGTGGCGCCCTCGCGACGGGTCGCTGCGCCGGCGAGCGGTTGGACTTCGATGTGCATGGCGCGGCGCTCGCCTCGTCCGCCGCAGCGGTTCCTGCCGGAGATGTCACCCAGCCGAGCCCGCCGCAGCTTCCGGCGCCACCACCGTCGTTGGCGCACCAGGCACCACCCAAGCCGATCGCGGCACCGCCTCGGCCGCAACGGGTGTCGCCGCCACCACAACAGCCGCCGCCTCTTCCCAGGGTTGCTCCGCGGCCGGGTGCCGCGCCCGGCAATGGCGGCGGTGGAAGCACCGGCGGTGATCTTCCAGCGGCGCCACCCCCACCGCCCGTGGCATCTCCGCCGCCCGTGGCGCCCCCGCCACCACCACCCGTCCCGCCGGCGCCGCCAGCGCCACCCATGGCGCCGGGCTTTGTCAGGCTTGCACCCTGAGAGAGTGGCCACGCTCGGCGGCCCGCGGGGCCGTTCGTGCTCATGCATGCGCCAGCGGGGGCGTGTGCGGCGCCGATCGCACTCGGGGGCACTATGAACCCGTGAAACCGTTCCGCATCGACGTTCCCGACGACGTTCTCGACGATCTGCGATCGCGGCTTGCCCGCACCCGTTGGCCCGAGGCCGAATGCGTGGACGACTGGAGCCAGGGCGTGCCGCTGGCCTACACCCGGGAACTGGCCGACTACTGGGCCAGCGGCTACGACTGGCGATCGCGGGAGGCCGCGCTCAACCGCTTCGATCAGTTCACCACCGAAATCGACGGGCTGGACATTCATTTCATCCACCAGCGGTCCCCGCACCCCGACGCCTTCCCGCTGGTGATCACGCACGGCTGGCCGGGCTCAATCGTGGAGTTCCACAAGGTGATTGAGCCGTTGACCAACCCCGCCTCGGGCCGCGCCGAGGACGCCTTCCACGTCGTGTGTCCGTCGCTGCCCGGCTACGGCTTCTCGGGCAAGCCCGCCCACACCGGCTGGGGTGTGGAAAAGATCGCGCAGGCATGGGAAACGCTCATGCTGCGCCTGGGCTACGACCGCTACGGCGCCCAGGGCGGCGACTGGGGCGCCGCGGTCACGATACAGATCGGCCGCAACGTCGGTCACTGCGTGGCAATCCACCTGAACATGCCGGGCGGCCGGCCCACCAAGGACTCGTTGACGAACCCGACCGAGGAGGAGCAACGAGCGCTGGCCGGGTTGGCCAACCATCGCAAGTGGGGCACCGGCTATTCCAAGCAACAGTCCACCCGGCCGCAAACACTGGGCTACGGCCTGGCCGATTCGCCGGTGGGGCAGCTGGCGTGGATCGTCGAAAAGTTCTGGGACTGGGCCGATTGCGACGGGCACCCCGAGAATGCGGTCAGCCGCGACGAGCTGCTCGACAACGTGATGGTCTACTGGGTGACCAACACCGCCGCGTCCTCGGCGCGCCTGTACTGGGAGAGTTTTGCGGTGTGGAGCGGCGGGGACCGCGTCGAATTGCCCACGGGCGTCGCGGCTTTCCCCGGGGAGCTGCTCAAGGCGCCGCGCAGCTGGTGCGAGCCGGTCTACAACATCACCCACTGGACGGACATGCCACGCGGCGGGCATTTCGCGGCGTTCGAACAACCGGAGCTGTTCGTCGAGGACCTGCGCGCGTTCTTCGCGACCGTGCGCTGAGCGATCAGCCGGGCGGGGCGAAGAACTCCAGCGCGATGCCGTCGGGATCGCGGAAACTCAGCCCCGAGCCGTACGGGGCATCCACGATGCCGCCGTGCTCGATGCCCAGTTCGCCCAGCCGGGTGACCCACTTCTCCAGCTCGGCGCGGCCGGCGCAGCCGAAGCCGACGTGGTCGAGGCCGACGCGGTGTTCGCTGAACTGTTCGTCAGGGGCCGTTCGGTCGTGCTGATGAATGCCGAAGACGGTGCCGCCGTCGAGTATCCACACCTGGTGGTGGAAGCCGGCGTCGGTGTGCTCATCGAGGATCGGGTCGGCGCCGAGCAGGTTGCGGTACCACGGCCCGCTGACTTCGAGGTCGCGCACCGTGACCGCGACGTGGTTGAGCGCTGGAAAGGTCATGCCTTGCCACGCTAGTCCGCTTGGCGCGGTTTGCCGACCATCGGGCCGCCGGCCGAGTACCCACCGTCCACGGCCAGCGCGGCGCCGGTGATGAAGGATACCTCGTCGCTGGCGAGAAACAGTGCGGCGGCGGCCAATTCGGCGGGTTCGCCCCACCGCGCCATCGGCGTCGGCAGGTAACCACCGGGCGGCACGTCATCGTCGGGTTTGGCCCCCGCCAGGCCGGTGTAGGTCATGCCGGGGCAGATCGCGTTGATGCGCACGTTCGCCTTGGCGTAATCCAGCGCAGCGGACTTTGTCATCTGCACCACCGCGGCTTTGGCTGCGGCGTAGCAGGACAAGCCTTTCCAGCCGACCAGCCCGGACGCCGATGCGGTGTTGACGACCGCGCCGCCACCTGCCTCGAGCATCGCGGGGATCGCGTATTTCATGCCGAGGAACACGCCTTTGAGATTGATGGCCAGGATCTTGTCGAACATTTCTTCGTCGGTGTCGGCCAGGGCCGCGTGTGGCCCACCGAATCCCGCGTTGTTCAGCAGCACATCCAGCTGGCCGAAGCGGTCGACGGCGGTGGCGACCATGCGTTGGACGTCGGCGGCGTCGGTGACGTCGACGTGCACCGGCAGCGCGACATCGCCGAGCCGGGCGGCGATCTCGCGCTCCTGCCCGCTGACGTCGGCGCAGACGACGCGGGCTCCCTCGTCGGCGAAGCGGCGGGCCGCGGCCCACCCGATGCCGGAGCCCGCGCCGGTGATGATGGCGACTTTGCCCGCGAGACGATCCTGCGCCATCTAGACGATCCGCCGGCCCTGGCGCGCGCGGGATCGCATGTCCCACAGGTAGAGCCGGTATCCGAAGATCCAGGCCCGGTGCGGGATCAGCCGGTCGGCCAGCCGCAGTGCCGTCAGCAGCCAGTCGAAGCGGCGCTGCCGGCCCGGCGACCAGTCCAGCCGCATCAACTCCCGGAACTCGGGAGCCAGAAACCCCGTCGTCGCGAACAGGTTGAACGGCCCCGCCAGCACGCGCAATGGCCACGGCAGGAACGCCAACGCCGCCACGCCGTGCAGGTGCTCGCGGACCGGAGGGTCGATGCGCAGCTCGTCGAGGGAGCGTTTCCAGTACTCGTCGAACGCGGTCCGGTCCGGCGGCCACATCCGCTCGGGCACTTGCAGTGTGGTGCCCAGCTTGGCGGCGTCTCGGTAGACCGTGTCGGCCGTTGCGTCATCCAGCGGGCCGTGCAGGAACTCGTGCTGGTCGACGAAGTACCGGTACAGGCATGCGGCCACCCACAGCTGCAACTTGGGGTCAAAAGCGTTGTAGGACACCGGGCTCGACGACGTGGACCGGACCTGCCGGTGGGCGACGTCGACGGCCGCGCAGATCAACGCCCGGTCGTACTCGGTCCCGATGGTCGCGGCCGCCAGATAGGTGCCGGTGGTGCGCGCGCGCTTGAACGGATGCTTGTAGACGTTGCCGCTGTGCACCGGGCTTTCCAGCACGCCATAGCCGACGCCGGGCAACGACAACTGCATGATGACGTTCGCGGCGGGCAGCAACACCGCCGCCGGGTTCAGCAGGTCGGCGATCCGGGTCGCGGGCCGCTTCACCGCGGACCTTGCCTGCTTGGCCTCATGCCTTCGAGTAGACCATCGCCGGATCGGCACGATCAATGATTCCGACGTTAATTGCCCATCGTGCTGGTCATCGTCGTTGTGATCGTGGCGGTCGCCCAGTCGGCGGGGGCGCGAGGGTGTGAGACGCTGCCGAGGTGGTTGCGAGGCGAACCCGGATCGTGGGCGTGGCGATCGGCTATCTGGCCGACCGCGCGTTGGGCGACCCGCGCCGCGGCCATCCGGTCGCGTTGTTCGGCCGGGCCGCGGGGGCGCTGGAGAATGTGGCCTACCGCGACAGCCGGGTCGCCGGGGTGTTCCATGTCGGCGTGCTCATCGGGGCGCTGGGCCTGCTGGGCCTGGCGGTGGAACGGGCCGCGGAGCGGCGCGGCGGCCGGGTGTGGTCGATCGCCGCGACCGGCGTAGCCACCTGGGTCGCGCTGGGCGGAACCTCGTTGGTGCGCACCGGCCTGGACATGTCGGAACTGTTGGAATGCGGCGACGTCGACGGTGCGCGTGGGCTGCTGCCGTCGCTGTGCGGGCGCGATCCGGCGTCGCTGGATGAAGCCGGCCTGGCCCGCGCGGCACTGGAATCGATCGCCGAGAACACCTCCGACGCCCAGGTGGCGCCGCTGCTGTGTGCGGCGGTCGGCGGCGTGCCCGCGGTGCTGGTGTATCGCGGCGTCAACACCCTGGACTCGATGGTGGGTCACCGCTCGCCGCGCTATCTCCGATTCGGTTGGGCCGCAGCGAGATTGGATGACGTCGCCAACTACGCCGCCGCGCGGGTGACCGCGTCACTGGCGGTGCTGCTGGCGCCGCTGGTCGGCGGATCACCGTCGGGTGCGGCGCGGGCCTGGCGCCGCGATGCGGCCCGCCATCCCAGCCCCAACGCCGGCGTCGTCGAGGCGGCCTTCGCCGGAGCGCTGGGGGTGCGCCTGGGCGGGCCCACGCAGTACCGTCACGAGCTGCAGATCCGGCCCACACTCGGCGACGGGCGGGCGCCGGCGGTGACCGACCTGCGGCGCGCGGTGGCGCTGTCGTCGCTGGTGCAGGCGGGTGCCGCGGTGTCGGCGGGGCTGGTGGTTTGGCTGTCGGGTTACCGCCGACGACCGTAGCGATCGGCTAGTTTGGCCTCCACGGACTGCGGTACCTCGGGCGCCTCGGGCGTGGGCGCCGCCTCGGGCGACGGCCGCTGTTGCTTCTCCTGGCGGCGGGCGCGGATCTCCGAGTAGGCGAAGTAGCCCAACCCGATCGGGGCGAGGATGCCGAACGCGATCCACTGGATGCCGTAGGACAGGAACGGGCCGGCGTCCAGCTGCGGCACACCGACCACGCCGAGGCCGCCGGGCTGACCGTCGATCAGTTGCAGGTAGGACCCGGCCAGCGGGATCTTGGTCAGAATCGCCACCTGTTCGGTGTCGATCGAATACACCTGCTGCACACCGTCGCCCACGAAGGGATCCTTGTTCACCGCGGCGGTCTCGGAGTCGCGCAGCCGCGCCGTGATGGTCACCGTCTCCGCCGGGGGGCGGGGGATCGGCGGGACATGGGAGCCCTCCAGGGGCCGCACGTAGCCGCGGTCGACCAGGACGGTCGGTCCGCCGTCGACGGCGAACGGCGCCAGCACCTCGAACGCCGGCTTCGAATCGATCACCCGCAGCCGGGCCAGCACCTGCACGTCGGGCAGATAGTGCCCGGTGGCGGTGACCTGGCGCCACTGCGCGCCGGGAGCTGCCGAATTCTGCTGCGGCAGCAGCGTTTTCAGCGGGACGGGCGCGGTGTTCAGCGAGGATTCGATCTGGCGGTTCTCCTGCGAGGTCCTGCTGTGCTTGCCGAGCTGCCAGGGCGCGAGCACCGTGAAGCACAGATAGGCGAAGGCGACGACCACCAGGGCCAGCACGATCCAGCCCGGGCGCAGCAGAAAGGGCAGGCGGCGCATCAGGTGGATCCGTTCTGCGCGAGCCGCTCGTCGACCCAGTCATGCAAGCCCGGCAGCGCGGCCTCGATGACCGTGTACACGCGCTCGAAGTCCCCGGTGTCGCCGTAGTAGGGGTCGTCGACGTCGGGGGTGTGTGCGCCGGTGCGCGGATCGAAGGAGCGCAGCATCCGGACGCGGTCCTCGTCGGCGCCCAGGTGCCGCAGCATGCGGGCGTGGTTGCGGTCCAAGGCCACCACCAGGTCGGCGCCCAGGTGCTCGGCGTCGACCTGGGTGGCGCGGTGCTCGCATGCGTAGCCGTGGGCGCGCAGCACGCCGGCGGCCCGCTCGTCGGCGCACTCACCGACATGCCAGTTGCCGGTGCCGGCACTGCTCACCCGCACCGCGTCGGCCAGGCCGCGCCGGCGCAGCTGGTCGGCGAACATCTTCTCGGCCATCACCGAACGGCAGATGTTGCCGGTGCACACGAACGTGACGTGCAGCGGTTCGCGACTAGACACCTAGCGTCCTCCGTAATTCGTCGATGGTCGCGGCGTGCGTCACGCCGGATGCGGGGGCGCCGTCGGGGAAGTCGGCCTTGCCGTAGCCCCAGCCGACCACCACGGTGTCGATGCCGTGGGCGGCGGCGCCGTGCACGTCGTGGCTGCGGTCACCGACCATCAGCACCCGGTCGGGCAGCGGTTCCAGCTGCGACAGGGCGTGGGCCAGCACCTCGACCTTGGCCTTGCGCGAACCATCGGGGCTGGCGCCGGCGATGACCTCGAAGTGCTGGTCGAGCCCGAAGTGGGCGAGGATGCGCCGCGCCGTCGGCTCCAGCTTGGAGGTCGCCACCGCCAGCCGGACACCGGCGGCGCGCAGGTCCACCAGCAGCGCCTCGATCCCGTCGAAGAGCGCGTTCATCGCCCAGCCCCGGGCGCCGTACTCGGCGCGAAAGGCCGCGATCGCCTCCTCGGCGTCGTCGCCGAGCTCCATGGCCCGGAAGGTGTCGTCCATCGGCGGGCCCACGATCTGCGCGACGATGTCCCCGGGCGGCACCGGGGCGCCGATGTGCTCGAGCGCGTGCAGGAAGCTGGCGACGATTCCCTCCGCGGAGTCGGTCAGGGTGCCGTCGAGATCGAAGATCACCAGCTGCGCCGCATCCGGGGCCATGGCGTCGCCGGGGGCCTGGCGATCGGCTGACGTTGTGCCTGTCACCTCACCATTGTCCTCGATGCGTTGCAGCCGGGTGTGACGGTGTTGCCGATGCTGCTCCGGCCGGTCCGGCCGGCGCACTAGTGTTTCACGGATGGCGAGTCTGAACCTGAGCCCGCCTGCGGCGCGCTACCACGGTGATCAGGCCGTCGCGCCCGGGATGCTGGATTTCGCCGTCAACGTCCGGCACGGCCAACCGCCGGAGTGGCTGCTGCGACGGCTGGCCGAGCGGCTGCCCGACCTGGCGCGCTACCCGAGCCTTGACGATGTCCACCGGGCGCAGGATGCGGCCGCCGAGCGGCACGGCCGGACCCGCGACGAGGTGCTGCCGCTGGCCGGGGTGGCCGAGGCGTTCGCCCTGCTGGGCAACCTGCGTCCGCGACGGGCGGCGATCATCGCGCCGGCGTTCACCGAGCCGGCCGTCGCGCTGACCGCGGCCGGGGTGCCGGTGCACCACGTCGTGCTGAAGCCGCCGTTCGGCCTGGCCGGTGCGGCCGTCCCCGACGACGCCGACCTTGTCGTGGTGGGTAACCCGACCAACCCCACCTCGGTGCTGCACACCCGCGAACAACTGCTGGCGTTGCGCCGGCCCGGACGGATCCTGGTGGTCGACGAGGCGTTCGCCGACTCCATCCCCGGTGAGCCGCAATCGCTGGCCGGTGACGCGCTGCCCGACGTGCTGGTGCTGCGCAGCCTGACCAAGACGTGGGCGCTGGCCGGGTTGCGGGTGGGCTACGCGCTGGGTTCCCCGGAGGTGCTGGCGCGGTTGACCACGCAGCGGGCGCACTGGCCGGTGGGGACGCTGCAACTGACCGCCATCGCGGATTGCTGCGGCCGCCAGGCCGTCGCCGACGCGGCGGCCGGGGCGGCGCGATTGGCCCGGCTACGCGCCGAGATGGTGACCGGCCTGGCATCCGTGGGCGCCGAGGTGGTCGACGGCCGGGCTCCGTTCGTGCTGTTCCGCACACCCCATGCGGCCCACATACGAAAGACTCTGCATGACAGGGGAATTGCCATTCGCCGCTGTGATACGTTCGTCGGCTTGGACGAGCGGTATCTGCGGGCCGCGGTGCGCCGCGAGTGGCCGCAGTTGGTGCAGGCGATTTCGGAGGCGGTCACGCCGGAGAGCATCGGGGGCCAGCGGTGAGCGTGCAGCTGGCCGACGTCATCGCGGTGCTCGATGAGGCCTACCCGCCGCGGCTCGCCGAATCCTGGGATTCGGTGGGCCTGGTGTGCGGCGACCCCGACGACGAGCTCGAGTCGGTGACCGTCGCCGTCGACGCGACGCCGGCGGTCGTCGACGAAGTTCCCCGGGCGAGCCTGCTGCTGGCCCATCATCCGCTGCTGTTGCGCGGGGTGGACACCGTGGCGGCCAGCACCCCCAAGGGTGCGCTGGTGCACCGGTTGATCCAGAGCGGGCGCTCGCTGTTCACCGCGCACACCAATGCCGACTCGGCCCGCCCGGGTGTCTCCGATGCGCTGGCCGAGGCGCTGGGCCTCAGCGTCGAGGCCGTGCTCGAACCGGCGTCGGACGCAGCCGACATCGACAAGTGGGTCGTCTACGTGCCCGCCGAGAACGCCGAAGCGGTGCAGGCGGCGGTGTTCGCGGCCGGGGCCGGCCACATCGGGGACTATTCGCACTGCAGCTGGACCGTCAGCGGCATCGGGCAGTTCCTGCCGCACGAAGGCGCCTCGCCCGCCGTGGGCAGCGTCGGGAATGTCGAGCGGGTGGCCGAAGACCGGTTCGAGGTCGTCGCGCCCGCGCGTTCCCGGGCCGCGGTGCTGGCGGCGATGCGAGCCGCCCATCCCTACGAGGAGCCCGCGTTCGACATCTTCGCGATGGTGCCCCCGCCCGCCGACGCCGGATTGGGCCGCGTCGCGACGCTGGCACGCCCGGAACCGTTGCGCGACTTCGTCTCCCGCGTCAACGCGGCATTGCCGCGCACGTCCTGGGGAGTGCGGGCGGCGGGCAACCCAGACATGCCGGTGTCGCGGGTCGCCGTGTGCGGCGGCGCCGGGGATTCGCTGCTGGCCGCCGCGGCCGGCGCCGGCGTGCAGGCCTACGTCACAGCGGACCTGCGCCACCACCCGGCCGACGAACATCGCCGTGCCTCCGATGTGGCTCTGATTGATGTGGCACATTGGGCAAGTGAATTCCCTTGGTGTGAGCAGGCCGCCGGCTTGCTACGGTCGCGTTTCGGTGCGGAGCTCCCGGTGCGGGTGAGCTCGATACGCACCGACCCTTGGAATGTCGAGCAGGTTGGCAACGAGTCCGGGGGTAACAGGGCATGAAAGCCGAAGTGGCACAGCAGCGTTCGCTGCTCGAATTGTCGAAGTTGGATGCCGAGTTGTCCCGCATCACGCACCGGGCCACGCACCTGCCAGAACAAGAGGCCTGTGCGCGGTTGCAGGTGGAATTCGAGGCCGCCGGTGATCGGCTGGCCACGGTGCGCATCGCGCTGGAGGACATCGACGCCCAGGTGGCGCGGCTCGAGGCGGAGATCGAGGCGGTGCGCCAGCGCGAGGACCGCGACCGCTCGCTGCTGCAGTCGGGGGCGACCGACGCCAAGCAACTATCGGATCTTCAACACGAGCTGGAGACCCTGCAGCGTCGTCAGACCAGCCTGGAGGACTCGCTGCTCGAGGTGATGGAGCGTCGTGAGGAGCTGCAATCCCAGCTGGACGGCGAGCAGCAGACCCTCACGTCGCTGGAGACCGAGATGACCGCCGCGCGTGAGGCGCTCGACGCCGCGGTCGCCGAGATCAGCCAGGCCCGCGAGCTGCAGTCCTCGCGGCGTGACTCGCTGAGCGCCGCACTGGACCCGGCACTGTCGGCCCTCTACGAACGCCAGCGCGCCGGGGGAGGCGCGGGTGCCGCGCAGCTGCTGGGACGCCGGTGCGGGGCCTGCCGGCTCGAGATCGACCGCGGCGAGCTGTCCCGCATCTCGGCGGCCGCCGAAGACGATGTGCTGCGCTGCCCGGAATGCGGCGCGATTCTGTTGCGGGTCAAGGGGTTCGATCAGTGAAAGTCGTCATCGAGGCCGACGGCGGGTCGCGGGGCAACCCCGGCCCGGCCGGGTACGGCGCGGTGGTGTGGACCGAGGACCGCGCGACCGTGCTGGCTGAGGCCAAGCAGGCCATCGGCCGGGCTACCAACAACGTTGCCGAATACCGGGGTCTGATAGCCGGTTTGGACGACGCCCTGAACCTGGGCGCCACCGAGGCGGCGGTGTACCTGGATTCCAAGCTGCTGGTGGAGCAGATGTCCGGGCGGTGGAAGGTCAAGCACCCCGACCTGATCGAACTGCACGCCGAAGCCCGCGACCGGGCACGACGGTTCGAGCGCATCAGTTACTCGTGGATTCCGCGCGAGCGCAACACCCACGCCGATCGGTTGGCCAACGAGGCGATGGACGCCGCCGCCGAGGCCAACGGTGTGACCGAAAAGCCCGAACCGGCGCAACAATCCGCCCCGGTAGAAAAGCCCACGCCGTCCCCGGCCCCGTCGGCGCCGGGCTGGACCGGCGCACGCGGCACCCCGACCCGGCTGCTGTTGCTGCGCCACGGCCAGACCGAGTTGTCGGTGCACCGCCGCTATTCGGGCCGCGGCAACCCGGCGCTCACCGAGGTGGGGCGGCGGCAGGCCGACGCGGCGGCGCGCTATCTGGCGCAGCGCGGCGGGATTTCGGCGGTGTTCGCCTCCCCGCTGCAACGGGCTTACGACACCGCGGCGGCCGCCGCCAAGGCGCTGGGCCTGGACGTCACCGTCGACGACGACTTGATCGAGACCGACTTCGGCTCCTGGGAGGGGCTGACGTTCGCCGAGGCCGCCGAGCACGATCCCGAGCTGCACGGCCGCTGGCTGCGCGACACCAGCACCGCCCCGCCGGGCGGGGAGAGCTTCGACGCGGTGGCCGAGCGGGTGTCGAGGGTTCGTGACCGACTCGTCGCCGCCCACCAGGGAACCACGGTGCTGTTGGTGTCGCACGTGACACCCATCAAGATGCTGCTGCGAGAGGCGCTGGACGCCGGGCCCGGCATCCTGTACCGCCTGCACCTGGACCTGGCATCACTGAGCATCGCCGAATTCTATTCCGACGGAGCGTCTTCGGTGCGCTTGGTCAACCAGACGGCGTATCTATAAACGTCACTCCTGCTCCTGGTTGAGTCGTGGGATCAGGCCGCCGGCCAACACATCCTTGACTTGTCGTGGCGAGAGTCGATGCCGCACCGCGAATGACGATTCCTTGCTGGCGTTCTCGACCTGCAGGACATCGTCTTTGTCGAGTGCGCGCAGATTTCGGATTCGGAGGGTGTCGTCTTGGTCGATCGAGTCGTAGTCGTCGGGATTTTCGAACTCGAGCGCCAGAATTCCGTAGTTGGCCAGGTTTTGCCAGTGGATGCGTGCGAAGGACTTGGCGATGACCACGCGCAACCCGAGGTAGCGCGGTGCGATCGCGGCGTGCTCACGCGAGGAGCCTTGGCCGTAGTTGTCCCCGGCGACAATGATGTGCCCGCCGTCGCCGGCCTTTTGAGCCCGCTCGGGGTAGGAGTCGTCGACCCGGGTGAAGGTGAACATCGCGAGCTTCGGGATGTTGGACCGAAGCGGAAGGGCCTGCACGCCGGCCGGTGAGATTTCGTCGGTGGAGATGTTGTCGCCGACCTTGAGCAGCACCGGCGCCTCGATTTCGTCTGGTAGCGGTGACAACTCGGGCAGGCTGGAGATGTTGGGGCCCTTCACGGGTTCGACGCGTTGTGCCTCCTCGGCGTCGAGCGGAGGCACCAGCATTGCGGTGTTGACGGAATTGCGCTCGGGCAGATCGAGTTTCGGATACTCCATCTGCTCATCTTTGGCCCAGTCGCGCGGATCCGTGATCACCCCCGTCAGTGCCGATGCCGCGGCGGTCTCGGGCGAGCACAGCCAGACCGCGTCCTCCTTGGTGCCGGACCGGCCGGGGAAGTTGCGCGGCATCGTGCGCAGCGAGTTGCGACCGACCGCGGGAGCCTGGCCCATGCCGATGCATCCCATGCAGCCCGCCTGGTGGATGCGCGCCCCGGCCACCACCAGATCCAGTGTCGCGCCCATCTTGGTCAGGTCGGCCAGGATCTCGCGCGACGTCGGGTTGATGTCAAAGCTGACCTGCGGGGCCGTCTGACGCCCCGCCACCATCGCGGCCGCGATCGCGAAATCGCGCAGCCCGGGGTTGGCGCTGGAACCGATCACCGCCTGGGCGATCTCCTCGCCCGTCACCTCGCGAACGGGTACCACGTTGCCGGGCGACGACGGTTTGGCGATCAGCGGCTCGATCTGCGACAAGTCGATGGTGTCCTCGACGTCGTACGCCGCGTCGTCGTCGGCGAGCAATTCCATCCAGTCGTCCTCGCGGTCCTCGGCGCGCAGGAATTCGCGAACGGCTTCGTCGCTGGGAAACACCGTCGTCGTGGCGCCGAGTTCGGCGCCCATGTTGGCGATGACGTGGCGGTCCATCGCCGTCAGCGTCGTCACGCCGGGACCGTGATACTCGATGATCCGGTTCACCCCGCCCTTGACGTCGTGGCGGCGCAACATCTCCAGGATCACGTCTTTGGCCGAACACCACTCGGGCAGCTCACCGTCGAGCCGCACCCCCCATACCTCGGGCATGCGGATGTGCAGTGGCCGCCCCGTTATCGCGAGGGCCACCTCGAGACCACCGACGCCGATCGCGAGCATGCCCAGCGATCCGGCTGCCGGAGTGTGGGAGTCGGAGCCCACCATCGTCTTGCCGGGGATGCCGAAGCGCTGCATGTGGGTTGGGTGCGAGACACCGTTGCCCGGTTTGGAGAACCACAGGCCGAAGCGTTGCGCCGCGGTGCGCAGGTACTCGTGATCTTCGGCGTTCTTCTCGTCGCCCTGCAGCAGGTTGTGGTCGACGTACTGCACGCTGACCTCGGTGCGGGCGTGATCGAGCCCGAGCGCCTCGAGTTCCTGCATCACCAGCGTGCCGGTCGCATCCTGGGTCAGCGTCTGATCGATGCGGAGCGCGATCTCTTCTCCCGGGGACATCTCCCCGGACTCCAGGTGCGAGCTGATCAGCTTGTGAGCGACGTTCATGGCCATACCCCGGGGTTACCCCGGGACGGCGTGTTCTAGCGCGAATCGACGGCCGATGTATGTCGTCAGCGTGAAAGCGTGATGGCGCTTTCCGGGCAATTGCGCTCGGCGGTCACGGCCTGCGTTCCGAGCTCGCCGGACACCTCGTCGACGAGCACCACGCAGTGGCCGACCTCGTCGGCGTCGAAGACGTCGGGCGCCAGGGTGTAGCAACGCCCGTGCCCGGTGCACCGGTCGGGGTCGACGGCTACGTGGGCCATCTGCGCCGCTCCTTCTCATCGCTTCGCTCTGCATCGTCGCCGGCTATGCGGGTCATGACACCGGAAAGACCAGCGGCAGCGACTCCACCGATCGCAGCGCAGCGGTGTAGGTCAGCTCGGTGCCGGGCTTGATCTGGTAATCCGGTATGCGACGGTGGAATTCGCGCAACGCCACCCGCAGCTCCATGCGGGCCAGGTGCGAGCCGAGGCAACGGTGCGGCCCGCCGCCGAAAGCCCGGTGCCGGTTGGGGTTGCGGGTGAAGTCCACCAGCTCCGGATCGGGGAACTCGGCCGGGTCCGTGTTGGCCGCGCCCAGTAACGGGCTGACCCGCTCGCCCTTGCTGATCGGACACCCGCCCACCTCGACGTCCTGGATGGCCACCCGCGCGACGCCGGGCACCGGTGTCTCCCAACGCAACAACTCCTCGACCGCGCTGGGCAGCACGTCGGGCTGGTCGACGAGTTGATGACGGTGATCGGGGTGACGCGCCAGGTACACGAAGAAACAGTCGAGCGAGTCGGTGACCGTGTCCAGGCCGGCGATGAGGAACAGGAAGCAGATGTCGAGCAGCTCTTCGCGCGACAGTGGTTGGCCGGCATCGTCTTTGAAGTTCGCCGCGATCATCGCGGACAGCACGTCGTCGCGCGGGCTGGCGATGTGGTCGTCGATCGCGCGGTCGAAGTACTCGTAGATCTGTCGGGCCACGCCTGCGGAGCTCTCGTGGCGGCGCTCGTAGCCCGAGTCGCCCTCGGGGCGGATGACGCCGTCCTTCCACACCAGGAATTGGTCGAGGTCGTCCAGCGGCAGGCCGAGCAGCTGCAGAAAGACGGTGCAGGGCAGCGGCACCGCGAACTCTGTGTGGAAGTCGCACTCGCCCCGGCCGGCGAAGCGGTCGATCATCTCGTTGACCAGCTCGGTGACGCGTGGTTCGCGGCGGGCCATCTCCCGCGGGGTGAACAGCGGATCGAGGATGCGCCGGTACTTCGCGTGCTCGGGTGGGTCGATCTGCAGCGGGATCAGCGGCCGCACGTTACCCAGGTCGACCGCATCCATGTTCGACGAGAACAGCTCGGTGTGTTTGAGCGCCATTTCGATGTCGGCCAGGCGGCTGAGAACGACCGCCTGCGGCGACCGGAACACGGGGGCGGTTTCGCGCAGCGCCTTGTACATCGGCTGCGGCTCCGCGAGCCCCATGACCGTCTGGTCGACGAAACTTTCGGCTTCTGTCATGCGGTCAGCCTGGCACCGGCGTGCCTGTTGGGCAATGGTGTAGCGCGGATCAACTATGCAGGTGAAGCCGCTCGCCGTGCGCTCCGAAGATCACGATGGCCTCCACCGGCCCGTCCACCACGCCGAACCAGTGCGGCGTCCACGTCGAGAACTCGACGGCCTGGCCGGGGTCGATGGTGAAGTCGCGCTCGCCCAGGATGAGCCGCATCCGGCCGGAAAGCACATACATCCAGTCCTGGCCCTCGTGCACCGGCAGGTCGGCCGGCGGGGTGCGGCGACGCGCGCTGACCCGGACCTTGAACGCGTGCAGGCCGCCGGCGGGGCCCTGGCGGGTCAGCGGCCAATAGGTGACGCCGTGGTGGGTGTGCGCGGTGCCGCGCACCCGCGGGTCGGGGGTGGGCGGCGTCTGCAGCAGCTCGTCGGTGCTGACCGACAGGGCCCGGGCCAGCCGGGGCAGGTGATCCAGCGCCAGCCGGCGTTTCCCCGACTCGAGGCGGCTGAGGGTCGAGACGTCGATGCCGGCGTGCTCGCCGACCTCCTGCAGCGTCAAGCCGCGCTGCACCCGCAGTTCGCGCAGCCGCCGGCGCACCAGGAGGTCGATGTCGGGGGCCGTTTTTGCCTGCATGGCAATTCAGCTTGGCAAATTCGTACCGGGTAGGCAAGCTCGCGGTGTGGACAATTCGTGCAAACCTGATGACGCCCAGCGTTTCTGGGAGGAGCGCTACCGCTCGGTGGAGCGAGCGTGGAGCGGACGGGCCAATCCCCGCCTGGCCGAGGTGGCCGCCGGCCTGCCGGCGGGGCGGGCCCTCGACCTGGGCTGCGGTGAGGGGGCCGACGCGCTCTGGCTGGCCGAGCGCGGCTGGCAGGTGGTGGCCGTCGACATCTCGGCCACCGCGCTGCAGCGAGCCGCCGAGGCCGCGTCCGCGCGGAACTTGCTCGCATACATCGACTTTCAGCGACACGACCTCAACGAGAGCTTCCCCGAAGGGAGCTTCGACCTGGTCTCCGCGCAGTATCTGCACTCCCCGGCGCGACTGGAACGCGACGGGGTGCTGCAGCGGGCGGCCGAGCGGGTGGATCGTGGTGGGGTGCTGCTGATCGTCGACCACGGGGCGCCTCCGCCGTGGGCGGAGCATCACGATCACCACTTCGCCGGTATCGAGGAGGTCCTCGGGTCGCTGCGCCTGGAGGCGCCGCGGTGGACGCGGCTGCGGACCGAGGCCGTCGACCGGGAAATGGTCGGCCCGAACGGGGAATCCGGAACGATGGCCGACAACATCATGGTCTTGCGGCGAACGGGATAGCCCCGCCTACGCCGCGTCGTGGAAGATCAGCCCCATCGCGTAGCGCTCGCCGGAGCGAACGACCGAGACGCCGTGGCGCACCGGCGCCGCGGACCACCCCCGGGCCGAGGGCACCGGCCGTTCCCGGGTGGTGAAGACATACCCGTGTCCCTGCGGCAGTTGCGTTGCCAGGCCGCGGGATTGGGCCCGCAGACGCTGTTCGACGAGCAGGAATTCGCCGCCGGTGTAGTCGGTCTCGGGGTTGCTCAGGTTGATGACGACCTGGAGCGGGAAAACCAAGTCGCCGTACAGATCCCGGTGCAACGCATTCCAGTCGCCCGCACCGTATTTCAGCATCAGGGCGGTCGACCTGCGCTGACCGGCGGCGTGACAGGCCGCCAGCCAATCGTCGAGGCGGTCCGGCCAGGGCGCCTCCCGGCCGAGCTTGTCCCACCAATCGCGCGCTATCGGCAGCAGCCGCGGATAGAGGGCCTGCTTGAGCGCTTCGATCGGTTCGGGGTAGGGCGCATGAAAATAGCGGTATTCCCCGGCGCCATAGCGTTTGGGCGCCATGTCGATGGTGGACCGGAACAGGTCGTCGTCGGCGTAGAGCTTGCGCAGCCTGGCCGCTTCATCGGACGTGATCAGCCGCGGCAGCAGCGCACCGCCGTACTCGTCGACCTCGGTGGCGATGGCGTTCCAATCGCCGGTGTCGACACGCTTTTTCCATCGGTCCATCAGGTCCACGATAGAGCGGCACGAGCAATAGTTGCTGGCCCCAGGATGCCGCAGGTAGTACCGTGGTTCGTCGCGGACGAGTTGGCCGGGCGGCCGCGGACCGTCACAAGCGGTTCGAGGAAAGTCCGGACTTCACAGAGCGGGGTGATTGCTAACGGCAATCCGAGGTGACTCGCGGGAAAGTGCCACAGAAAACAGACCGCCACCCTCGCGGTGGTAAGGGTGAAACGGTGCGGTAAGAGCGCACCAGCACCCCGGGTGACCGGGGTGGCTAGGCAAACCCCACCCGAAGCAAGGCCAAGAAGGCCGCACCTAAGGTGTGGCCGCGCAGGCGTTCGAGGGCTGCTCGCCCGAGCCTGCGGGTAGGCCGCTCGAGGCACCCGGTGACGGTGTGTCCAGATGGATGGTCGCCGCCGCGCCGCCGTTGCTTATGCGCGGCGGCGGGGAACAGAATCCGGCTTACAGGCCAACTCGTCCGCCTTCTAATGCCCCGCTTTGCGGACCGCCTTGGCGAGGCCGCGCAGGGTGTCGTCGAGTTCGTCGCGGCAGCGGTCCGCCAGGTCGGCCTCCCGCTGATACAACAGCCCGTAGGTGAAGGTGTCCTCGCCGGCGGCGTGCGCGATCTCGGCCTCCTGACGCAGATGCTCGCGGCTGACGACGCTGTCTTGATGATCACCCAGCAGCGACTGGACCGCCTTGGCCTGTTCGGACACCTTCGCGGCGCCGGTAGCCGACGCGGTGTAGCGAAGACGCTTGGCGCGCTTGCGGATCCGATGGATCGCCTCGTCGCGTTGGTGTTGGTCGTCCGGGTGCTCGCGGTCGACCTGGGCGGCAGCCTTCTGGGCCTTGCGGACCTTCTGGTAGGCAACCTCGATGGTCACCGGCGCCTGTTCCTCGGCCGTTGCAACGCCCGGGGTTTCGGCTGCTATCAGGTCGAGGGAGTCCAGCAGGCGGAAGTAGCGCTGCGAGCGCATGGCGATCAATGACCGGCGCAACCCGGTCTGGTAGCGCCGCTGGGCGCCCCCGACCAGACGTTCGCGCACCGGGCCGCGCACCAATTCCGGTGCGAGCCCGTCCAAGTCGCGCTCGTATCGCTCGGCGAGCACCTCGGCGTCACGCGCCACGCCCAGAATTCCGGCGAGCTCACGCAACTCGTCCAGGACCCACCCCTCCTCGGGCAGCCCGAACGACTCCTGGTAGTCCCGCAGCAGGCTGCGCAGCTTGCGGGTGGTCACCCGCATCTGGTGGATGGCGTCGTAGGCGTCGGCGCGTACCGCGCGATCCCACACGACCAGCTCGCGAACCTGCTCGGCGATCGCGCGCTGCAGCGGATCGCCGGGCGACGGAGTGCCGTTGGGCGGCGTGCCGAGCACCCGCGCCAGCTTGGAGCCATGACCCCCCGGCGCGGCGCCGGCGTCCAGCAGCCGGTTGCTCAACCGGTTCAGCAGCTCGACACCGGCCGTCCCGTTGGAGAGCCCACTCGCTTCGAGGAGCTCCAATTCCCACTCGCGCCATTCCTGTTCGGTCGGCGAGTCGGTGTCCTCGGATCCCCGCATCGACCACGCGGTGACGTGGTCGTTGCTGAACTCGGCCAGCGCGGTGCCCGCGGCGTCGTACAGCACCTGGCTCTCACGCCGGGTGGTGATGCGCGCGACCGGCTGCACCGGACGGTCGCGGACGATCGCCAGCACCACGTCCGTCAACTCGTTGGGCACGGAGTCGTTTCCGTCCGATGCGTCCAGCGGTAGGCGGACCTCGGTGCGGGCGTCGGGACCTGACGGCAGCTTGAGGTGCCATCCCGCGTCGGAGCCACCGGTGCGGCGGCGCAGGGTGATCTTGTTGCGCGCCAAATCGTGTATGGGCGTATCGAAGTACGTCGCATCCAGGGTTTGCGCCGGTGACTTCTCGACGTGGGCGACCGCGGCGATCCCCTCGAACGAGGGTGACACGGTGGATTCGAGTACGTCGAACTTGCGCTCGACCTCGAGATGACGCGAGGGTTGCGGCGCTTTTGCAGGCATTTTCGGCTCCACTGAGGGCTGGGAGGGCGCGTTGGGCGCGTCACCGCGGCCGTGAACACATCGGATGGGAAATGAGCACCCATAGCCTGCCATACCGAAGCGACGAGGCCGCCGCGGATCGGCGGGTGCGTGGAGGGCCCGTCGCGGCCGCCCTTAGGGCGGCGGCGGAGGTGGCGCGTCGTCCTCGGGCAGCGGCGCATAAGCGGCCGGTGGCGGGACATAGCGTTCGATGTTGTCGGCGATGTTGGTGCATCCGCTGACCGAGATGCGTCGGCCCGCGCTCACACACACGGTCGCCTCCGCCCGACCGGCGGAATGCGCGGCAACGACAATTGCGGGAGTTGCGGCCAAGCCCGAGAACACCAGCACTGCGGCAAACCAGCGGCGCCGAATCATCTGCGGTCTCCTTCCTGCCACCCGTAAAGCATTCTGCCGTCGAGGCCCGACCGACGGGCCGAGATCGAAGAATGGCTCCATATTCCTTTGCCGGTGATTAGCGCATGCGCGGCGAGAAAACCCCTTATGGTTTGCGGTACCGATAACGGCCGCGGTTGCGGATGCGAAGACGAAGGAGCGTTTCCATGGTGTCTTTTGTTCGCCCGGCGGGCCGAGTTGTTGCCGGCGTAATCGCGGCCGGCGCGGTCAGTGTGGCAATGCTTTTCGCGACGGCCGGTTCGGCCGCCGCGGACTGGCCGATGGACGATCCGGACCGGCGCCCTCGTCGCAGCCGAATTGCACGGCGGCCGACCTTGCCCAGGCCTCGTCGGGCGTCGCCGCGGCGACGTCGGCATATTTATTCACCCACCCCGACGTCAACGCGTACTTCACCAGCTTGAAGGGCCAGCCGCGCGACGACATGCGTGCGCAGCTGAAGCAGTACATGGACGCCAACCCGCAGACCCACACCGATCTCGAGGGCATTCGCCAGCCGTTGACCGACTTCCAGAACCGGTGCCGCTGACCGATCGCCCTCAGCCGGCCGGTGGCGGCGGCGGCTGTTGCAGGTGCATTGCCAGGTCGCTCAGCTCCAAAATCGTCTGGATCTCGGTGTCGCGGAATGGCCGTCCATCGGGGGCCAGCAGGTCGTGAAACCACTCCTGCGGCATCGCGGGGTCCGGGTTCGGGTGGTCCCACGAATCCCACGGGAAAAAGGTCTGCGTTTTGCCGGCGACGAATCCCCAGTTGAATGCGCCGACGCCGGCACGCTTCGCGATCGGCAGGATGTCCTGCACCGTGCTGCGTAGCGGCCGGGCCATGTACTCGGTGCACAGGATGGGCCGGCCCTGCGGGACGAGCTCGGCGATGCGTCTCTCGAACTCCTCCGGGCCGGCGTAGGAGTGGAACGTGATGACGTCGGAGTTGTCGAGCTGGATGCCGCTGATCACGCTGCGGCGTCCCGGGTCGGCCCACTCGCCGTGCCAGACGCCACTGGTCAGCGGCTGGCAGGGATCGACCAGCCGCGCCCACTCGAACACCCGGGGCAGCAGCTGGGCGACCAGGTCCACCTTGTCTTTGCGCTCGACCGAGGCGTAGGCGTTGGCCGGGTTGTCCGGCTCGTTCCACAGGTCCCAGCCCAGGATGCGGTCGTCGCTGCGGAACTGCGTCAGCACCCCGGTGACGTAGCCGCGCATGGTGCGCAGGTAGCCGTGATCGTCGAGGCGCGCCGCCCCCGGACTCTGCACCCAGCCGGAGTTGTGGATGCCCGGCCGCGGCGCGCGCTGCGGGCCGGCCTGGGGGAACGGGTCCCAGCACGAATCGAACAGGACGAACAGCGGTTTGATGCCGTGGCGGGCGGCGATGTCGACGAATTGGGCGAGCCGGCCCTGAAACCCGCGGGAGTCCTGCGCCCAAAGCTGATCGTGCAGGAAGACCCGTATCGCGTTGAACCCGTTGGTCCGCGCCCAGCCCAGTTCGGTATCGATGCGCCGGGGGTCGAAGGTTTCGCGCTGGAACATCTCCAGCTGATTGATGGCGTTGGAGGTGATGTAGTTCACGCCGACCGGCCAGCCCTGCGCCTGATACCAGCGGTTGGCCCGTTCGGGCGACCACCGGCTTGCCTGCGGCGAGGTGTTGGGCGGTTGCGCCGACGCGCCAGGTGTCTGGGCCAAAGCCATGCCTCCCGCTACTAGCAGCGGCAGCGTCAACACCGTTCGACGGTGCACGAAGTCACCGCGATACCCCCGGTCGATGTGGTCCACCTCTGCTCGTCAGACTTCAGATCGTCTCAGCGAGCCATCGTACATCCCTGTACCGCAACGCTTTTCAGCGGTTTCATAGTGACGGGGATAACGTGTCAACCAGGCGCGAACTTCAGACTGGCGACGTGACCGCGCAAAACACCGCAACCGGTCTACGTACGGATCAGAAGCAGTGCTCGTCGGCGGGAAAGACCCCGCCGGCCACCTCGTGCGCATATTGCGTTGCGGCCCGGCGCAATTCTTCGCCGATGTCCGCGAACCGCTTGACGAAGCGAGCGGCCTTGCCGCTGCTCATCCCGGCCATGTCCTGCCAAACCAGGACCTGGCCGTCGCAGTTGGGTCCGGCGCCGATGCCGACGGTCGGGATGGTCAGCTTGCCGGTGATCTGGGTGGCCAGTTCGGCCGGCACCATCTCCATGACGACGGAGAACGCGCCGGCCTCGGCGACGGCGATCGCGTCGTGCACCGTCTGCTCGGCGGCGTCGCCGCGGCCCTGCACCCGGAAGCCGCCCAGGCCGTTGACACTCTGCGGGGTGAACCCGATGTGCGCCATCACCGGGATGCCGGCGGCGGTCAGGCAGGCGATCTGCTCGGCCACCCGCTCACCGCCCTCGAGCTTGACCGCGTGCGCGCCGCCCTCCTTCATGAACCGGGTTGCGGCGGCCAGTGCGGCGGCCGGCCCGGCCTCGTAGCTGCCGAACGGCAGGTCGGCGACGACCAGCGCGTGCGGGGCGCCCCGCACCACGCCGCGCACCAACGGAATCAACTCATCGATCGAGACGGGCACGGTGGTGTCGTAGCCGTACACCACGTTGGCCGCCGAGTCGCCGACCAGCAGCACCGGGATACCGGCCTCGTCGAAAATGCGGGCGGTCGAATAGTCGTAGGCCGTGAGCATGGCCCACTTGTGGCCTTCGGCCTTCATCTTCTGCAGGTGGTGGGTGCGAATCTTGGTCCGCGGCTTTTCGGGCTGCGCAGGTGAGTTGGCACCGTAAACGTTGTGCTCAGACATCATTGTCCCTAATGGTGGTCGGTTCGATCCTCGTGGCCGTTACGGGTCCCCGGGTTCGTCGGACTACTCGATTCTGCCATTTCTTTTGCGCAGTTGCACCGGCGCGGCGGTGTGAGACATACCATTCGCGCATGCAGCGGCTGAGTGGACTGGACGCCAGCTTCCTGTACCTGGAGACCTCGTCACAGCCCATGCATGTGTGCTCGATCATCGAGCTGGACACGTCGACCGTGCCGGGCGGCTACAGCTTCGCCCGGCTCCGCGACGCTCTTGCGCTCCGCATCAAGGCGATCCCGGCGTTCCGCGAAAAGCTCGCGAACAGTCCGCTGAATCTGGACCACCCGGTCTGGGTGGACGACGAGAAGTTCAACATCGATCGCCACCTGCATCGCATCGCGGTGCCCGCGCCGGGAGGGCGGGCCGAGCTCTCCGAAATCTGCGGCCACATCGCCGAGCGGCCGTTGGACCGTGACCGGCCGCTCTGGGAGATGTGGGTCATCGAAGGCGTCGCTGGCACGGACTGCCACCGCTCGGACGGTCTCGGAGGGCGGCTGGCGGTGATGACCAAGGTGCACCACGCCGGCGTCGACGGGGTGACCGGCGCCAACCTGATGTCGCAGTTGTGCGCGACCGAAGCCGACGCCCCCGCCCCGGAGCCGGCCGAGGGCGTCGGCGGAGCCAACGGTTGGCAGATCGCGGCCGGCGGCTTCGTCCGCTTCGCGGCCCGGCCGCTGCACCTGGCCAACGTGGTGCCCGACACCGTCTCGTCGGTGCTCGCCACGGTGCGACGCGCGCGCGAAGGCGTGGCCATGGCCCGTCCCTTCGCGGCGCCCGGAACCGTTTTCAACGCCAGGATCACCGACCGCCGCAACGTCGCTTATGCCGAATTGGATCTGGACGACATCAAAGGGGTGAAGAACCATTTCGGCGTCAAAGTCAACGACGTCGTGATGGCATTGGTTTCGGGCGTGCTTCGCCAATACCTGACGGACCGAAATGAATTGCCGGATTCGTCATTGGTGGCATCCGTCCCCGTTTCGGTGCACGGCAAATCCGACCGGCCCGGCCGCAATCAGGTATCGGCGATGTTTTCCAGTCTGCACACCCAGATCACCGATCCGGTGGAACGGCTGAAAGCCATCGCGCGGGCGAATTCGGTTGCCAAAGAACACAGTTCAGCTATCGGTGCGTCACTGCTGCAGGATTGGTCGCAATTCGCCGCCCCGGCGGTTTTCGGCATCGCGATGCGGATCTACGCCAGAACCCGATTCACCGCCAGCATGCCCGTGCACAATTTGGTGGTCTCCAACGTGCCGGGACCGCAGGTTCCGCTGTACATGCTGGGCTGCGAGGTCAAATCGATGTATCCGCTGGGGCCGATATTTCACGGCTCGGGACTCAACATCACCGCGATGTCGCTGCTGGGCAAACTCGACATCGGACTTGTCGCCTGCCCCGATCTGCTGCCGGATTTGTGGGAGATGGCCGATGACTTCGCGGTGGGGATGGAGGAGCTGCTCGCGCTCGCGCGGTAGCCGGGCGGCGGTGCCGCTAATCATGATCTCAGCTTTCCTCTGGCAGCATAGGTTGGCATGGGCCTGTCTCGCCGCGCCAAGATCGCGCGCACGCTGCTGATCTGGACGTCGATGGCTGCCGTCGCGCTGCTTCTGGCGGGGTGTGTCCGCGTGGTGGTCGGACGGGCCGTCATGTCCGGGCCGAAGCTGGGCCAGGCGGTGGAGTGGACGCCGTGCCGCGCCGCGAACCCAAAGGTCAAACTCCCGGCCGGCGCGTTGTGCGGCAAACTGGCCGTGCCGGTCGACTACGAGCACCTCGACGGCGACGTGGCGACGCTGGCCATGATTCGTTTCCCCGCGACCGGAGACAAGATCGGCTCGCTGGTGATCAACCCCGGCGGGCCGGGGGAGTCCGGCATCGAAGCCGCCCTCGGTGTCGTCCAGTCGTTGCCCAAGAAGGTCCGCGAACGATTCGACCTCGTCGGCTTCGACCCCCGCGGAGTGGGAGCGTCGCGTCCGGCGGTCTGGTGCAACTCCGACGCCGACAACGACCGGTTGCGTACGGAGCCCAACGTCGACTACAGCCCGGCGGGCGTGGCCCACATGGAAGACGAAACCAAGCAGTTCGTCGGCCGCTGCATCGACAAGATGGGCAAGGACTTCCTGGCCAACATCGGGACCGTCAACGTCGCACGGGATCTCGACGCCATCCGCGCGGCGCTCGGTGACGAGAAGCTGACCTACCTCGGCTACTCCTACGGCACCCGGATCGGCTCGGCGTACGCCGAGGCCTTCCCGCACAACGTGCGGGCGATGATCCTCGACGGCGCCGTCGACCCCAACGCCGACCAGATCGAAGCAGACCTCCGTCAGGCCAAGGGATTCCAGGACGCGTTCAACGGCTACGCCGCCGAATGCGCCAAGCAGCCGACCTGCCCGCTGGGCACCGACCCGGCCAAGGCGGTGGACGTCTACCACAGCCTGGTCGACCCGATGGTCGACCCGAACAACCCCATGGTCAGCCATCCAATCCCGACGAACGACCCACGCGGACTGGGCTACTCCGACGCGATCATCGGCACCATCATGGCGCTCTACTCACCGAACCTGTGGCATCACCTGACCGACGGCCTGTCCGAACTCGTCGACCACCACGGCGACACCCTGCTCGCCCTGGCCGACATGTACATGCGCCGCGACTCGCACGGCCACTACAGCAACGCCACCGACGCGCGGGTGGCGGTCAATTGTGTGGACCAGCCGCCGATCACCGACCGCGCCAAGGTGGTTGACGAAGACCGCCGCTCCCGCGAGGTCGCGCCGTTCATGAGCTATGGGCAGTTCACCGGCAACGCCCCGCTGGGTACCTGCGCGTTCTGGCCGGTGCCGCCAACGAGCAAGCCGCACACCATTTCCGCGCCCGGCCTGGCGCCCACGGTGGTGGTGTCGACGACCCACGATCCGGCAACCCCGTACAAGGCTGGCGTCGATCTGGCCAACGAGCTGCGCAGCTCGCTGCTCACCTACGACGGCACCCAGCACACCGTGGTCTTCCAGGGCGACGGCTGCATCGACAACTACGTCACGGCGTATCTGGTCGGCGGGTCCATCCCGCCCGACGGCGCCAAGTGCTGACCGGTCGATCACGCTGACGCCGAACGTGTACTCACGGCGAGGTTTTCGTCGATCCTTCGCCGTGGTTGCACGCTTGGCGGGGATGGCAGCTGAGACCAAGGCGTAACCGTTTCGCGCTGTCACGGGTACCCGGGGCTGCAACGATGACAGCCATGTCGCGCCTGAGATCCCTGAGCTCGGCGCTGTTTTCATTCGGGCTGCTGCTCGGTGGTCCCTGCGTCCTCGCGCCGCCCGCGGCCGTCGCCACGCCGGAACCCGGCGCGGGGCAGACGCCGGGCCCGAATCCGCCGTCGGCGGCGGTGCCGCAGGGTTGGGGAAGTTGCGGCCAATTCGTCGATGACACAAGCGATATCCCCACCGCACAGTGCACCACCGTGTCGGTCCCGATCGACTACAACAACCCCGGCGGCGGGCAGGCCAAGCTGGCGGTGATCCGGATTCCCGCATCAGGTCAACGGATCGGATCCCTTCTGGTCAACCCCGGCGGACCCGGCGGTTCGGCGGTCGACATGGTGGCCGCGATGGCCTCGAACCTGGAGAGCTCTCCGGTCCGGCGCAACTTCGATCTGGTCGGCTTCGACCCGCGCGGGGTGGGCCATTCCACCCCGGCGCTGCGCTGCCGCACCGACGCCGAGTTCGACGCGTACCGGCGTGAGCCGATGGTCGACTACAGCCCCGGCGGGGTGGCGCATATCGAGCAGCTCTACCGGCAGCTGGCCCAGCAGTGTGTCAGCCGGATGGGCACGGCGTTCCTGGCCAACACCGGCACCGCCTCGGTCGCCCGCGACATGGATGCCGTCCGCCAGGCGCTGGGCGACGACCAGATCAACTACCTGGGGTACAGCTACGGCACCGAGCTGGGCACCGCCTATCTGGAGAAGTTCAGCAACCACGTGCGCACGATGGTGCTCGACGGCGCCATCGACCCGACCGTCGGGCCGATCGACGAGAACGTCAACCAAATGGCAGGATTCCAAACCGCTTTCAACGACTACGCCACGGACTGCGCCCGCTCGGCGGGCTGCCCGCTGGGCACCGACCCGACCCAATTCGTCAGCCGGTACCACGCGCTGGTCGACCCGCTGGCGACCAAGCCGGGCCGCACCGCGGACCCGCGCGGCCTGAGCTACGCCGACGCGACCACCGGCACCATCAACGCGCTCTACACGCCGGCGCACTGGAAGTACCTGACCAGCGGCCTGCTCGGCCTGGCGCGCGGCACCGACGCCGGCGACCTGCTGTTGCTCGCCGACGACTACGACGGGCGCGACAAGAACGGGCACTACGCCAACGATCAGGATGCGTTCAACGCGATCCGCTGCGTCGACGCGCCGAATCCGACGGACCAGGCCAGCTGGGTGAGTGCCGATCAGCGCATCCGCCAGGCCGCGCCGTTCCTCAGCTACGGGCAGTTCACCGGAAACGCTCCCCGCGATTTGTGCGCGCTGTGGCCGGTGCCGGCGACGTTGGCGCCGCACGCCGCGCCGCCGATGGCCGCCGGCAAGGTCGTCGTCGTCTCCACCACGCACGATCCGGCCACGCCGTATCAGGCCGGCGTGAACCTGGCCCGCCAGCTGGGCGGCCCTCTGATCACCTACGACGGGACGCAGCACACCGCGGTGTTCAACGGCCACCAATGCGTGGACAACGCCGTCGTCCGCTATCTGGTCGCCGGCACGCCGCCGCCGGCCGCCTACCGCTGCCAGTCCTGACCAGCGCCCGGCAAGCTTCGCAACGCTTCTGAGCGGGCATCGGTAACACAGAGTTAACAGCCGTTGCATACTGTTCGAGTTATGGATCGACAGAAGGAATTCGTCCTCCGCACCCTCGAGGAACGAGACATCCGCTTCGTTCGGCTGTGGTTTACCGATGTGCTCGGTTTCCTCAAGTCGGTCGCCATCGCCCCGGCCGAGCTCGAGGGCGCCTTCGAGGAGGGCATCGGCTTCGACGGCTCCTCGATCGAGGGCTTCTCGCGGGTCTCGGAATCCGACACCGTGGCCAACCCCGACCCGTCCACCTTCCAGGTGCTGCCGTGGGCCTCGCCCAACGGCCACCACCACTCGGCGCGGATGTTCTGCGACATCACCATGCCGGATGGATCGCCGTCGTGGGCGGACCCGCGGCACGTACTGCGCCGCCAGCTGCAGAAGGCCAACGACCTGGGTTTCTCCTGCTACGTGCACCCCGAGATCGAATTCTTCCTGCTCAAGCCGGGCCACGACGACGGCACGCCGCCGGTCCCCGTCGACAACGCCGGCTACTTCGACCAGGCCGTCCACGACTCGGCCTCCAACTTCCGCCGCCACGCGATCGACGCCCTGGAATTCATGGGCATCTCGGTGGAATTCAGCCACCACGAGGGCGCGCCCGGCCAGCAGGAGATCGACCTGCGCTTCGCCGACGCGCTGTCGATGGCCGACAACGTGATGACGTTCCGCTACGTCATCAAGGAGGTCGCGATCGAGAACGGCGCCCGCGCGAGCTTCATGCCCAAGCCGTTCGGGCAGCACCCCGGCTCCGCCATGCACACCCACATGAGCCTGTTCGAGGGTGACGTCAACGCGTTCCACAGCCCCGACGACCCGCTGCAGCTCTCCGACGTGGGCAAGTCCTTCATCGCCGGGATCCTCGAGCATGCCTCGGAGATCAGCGCCGTCACCAACCAATGGGTCAACTCCTACAAGCGGCTGGTCGGCGGCGGCGAGGCGCCCACCGCCGCGTCGTGGGGTGCAGCCAACCGGTCCGCGCTGGTGCGGGTGCCCATGTACACGCCGCACAAGACGTCGTCGCGGCGCGTCGAGGTCCGCAGCCCCGACTCGGCGTGCAACCCGTACCTGACGTTCGCCGTGCTGCTGGCCGCCGGGCTGCGCGGGGTGGAGAAGGGCTACGTGCTGGGGCCGCAGGCCGAGGACAACGTGTGGGACCTGACCGCCGAGGAACGCATCGCGATGGGCTACCGCGAGCTGCCGACGAGCCTGGACAGCGCGCTGCGCGCCATGGAGTCCTCCGAGCTGGTCGCGGAAACCTTGGGGGAGCATGTCTTTGACTTCTTCCTGCGCAATAAGCGCACGGAGTGGGCCAACTACCGCAGCCACGTCACCCCATACGAGCTGAACACCTACCTGTCGCTCTGACCCGGATCGAGCGCCGATCAGGCTGAACGCCGGCGGCTTGCGCTACGGTCGTGGGCGTGACCAAACCCGCGACGCAGCGTCCCAGGCTGCCCAGCGTCGGCCGGCTCGGGTTGGTCGATCCGCAAGCGGCCGAACGCATGGCGCAGCTGGGTTGGTACGACCACGACGACCAGGCCCACGTCGACCTGCTCTGGTCGCTGTCGCGCGCGGCTGATCCCGACGCCGCGCTGCTCGCCCTGGTCCGGCTGTCGGAGAACCCCGACGCCGGATGGGATCAGCTCAACGCGACCCTGCTGGCCGAACGTCCGCTGCGCGGCCGGCTGTTCGGCGTGCTCGGCTCGTCGCTGGCCCTGGGCGATCACCTGATCGCCCAGCCGGAGTCCTGGAAACTCTTGCGCGGCAACGTCACACTGCCCACCCACGACCAGCTGTGCGACATGTTCACCGAATGCGTCGACGAGGCGCTGGCGGCGCCGGGTTCGGCGATGGTGCGCCTTCGCACCCTGTACCGCGACCAGCTGCTGGTGCTCGCCGCGCTGGATCTGGCCGCGACGGTGGAGGACGAACCGGTGGTCCCGTTCACCGTGGTGGCGGCCCACCTGTCGGACCTGGCGGACGCCGCGCTGGCCGCCGCGCTGCGAGTGGCCGAGAAGAGCGTGTGCGGCGATAAGACGCCGCCGCGGCTGGCGGTCATCGCGATGGGCAAATGCGGTGCCCGCGAATTGAACTACGTCAGCGACGTCGACGTCATCTTCGTCGGCGAGCAGGCCGACCCGGTCACCACCCGGGTGGCCGGCGAGATGATGCGGCTGGCCTCCGAGGCCTTCTTTCAGGTCGATGCGGGGCTGCGGCCGGAGGGACGCAGCGGGGAACTGGTGCGCACCGTCGAGTCACACATCGCCTACTACCAGCGCTGGGCGAAGACGTGGGAGTTCCAGGCGTTGCTGAAAGCCCGTGCGGCGGTGGGCGACGCGGGGCTCGGCCAGCGCTACCTGGACGCGCTGATGCCGATGGTCTGGGTCGCCTGCGAGCGTGAGGATTTCGTGGTCGAGGTGCAGGCGATGCGCCGCAGGGTCGAGCAGCTGGTGCCCTCCGAGGTCCGCGGCCGCGAGATCAAGCTCGGCAGCGGCGGGTTGCGCGACGTGGAATTCGCCGTGCAGCTCCTACAGCTGGTGCACGGCCGCGGCGACGACTCGCTGCACGTGGCGTCGACGGTGGCCGCGCTGGCCGCGCTGGGCCAGGGTGGCTACATCGGCCGCGAGGACGCGGCCAACCTGACCGCCTCCTACGAGTTCCTCCGGCTGCTCGAGCACCGGTTGCAGCTGCAGCGGCTCAAGCGCACCCACCTGCTGCCCGAGGCCGAGGACGAGGAGGCAGTGCGCTGGCTGGCGCGGGCCGCCCACATCCGGCCGGACGGGCGCCATGACGCGGCCGGGGTGTTGCGTGAGGAGTTGCGGCACCAGAACCTGCGGGTGTCCCAGCTGCACGCCAAGCTCTTCTATCAGCCGCTGCTGGAGTCGATCGGCCCGCCGGGGCTGGAGATCGCCCGCGGCATGACCTCCGAAGCGGCCGAGCGCCAGCTGGCGGCGCTGGGCTACGAGGGTCCGCAGTCCGCGTTGAAGCACATGTCGGCCCTGGTCAACCTGAGCGGCCGGCGCGGCCGGGTGCAGTCGGTGCTGCTGCCCAGGTTGCTGAACTGGATGTCGTACACGCCGGACCCCGACGCCGGACTGCTGGCCTACCGGCGGCTGTCCGAGGCGCTGTCCGGGGAGAGCTGGTACCTGGCCACGCTGCGCGACAAGCCTGCGGTGGCCCGCCGGCTGATGCACGTGCTGGGCACCTCGGCATACGTGCCGGAGCTGCTGATGCGCGCCCCCCGGGTGATTCAGGACTACGGCGACGGGCCGTCCGGGCCCAGACTGCTCGACACCGAGCCCGCCGCGGTGGCCCGCGCGCTGGTCGCCTCGGCCAGCCGCTACTCCGACCCGGTGCGGGCGATCGCCGGGGCGCGCACCCTGCGGCGCCGCGAGCTGGCCCGCATCGCGTCCGCCGACCTGCTCGGCATGCTCGAGGTCACCGACGTGTGCAGTGCGCTGACCTCGGTTTGGGTGGCGGTGTTGCAGGCGGCGCTGGACGCGATGATCCGGGCCAACCTGCCCAAGGACGGTAAGGCGCCGGCGGCGATCGCGGTCATCGGGATGGGCCGGCTGGGCGGCGCCGAGTTGGGTTATGGGTCCGACGCCGACGTGATGTTCGTGTGCGAACCGGCGCCCGGTGTCGAGGATTCCGCGGCGGTGCGCTGGGCGACGGGTGTCGCCGAACAGATTCGGGCGCTGCTGGGGACGCCCAGCGTCGACCCGCCGCTGGAGGTCGACGCCAACCTGCGGCCCGAGGGCCGCAACGGTCCACTGGTACGCACCCTCGCGTCCTATGCCGCCTATTACGAGCAGTGGGCGCAGCCTTGGGAGATCCAGGCGCTGCTGCGCGCGCACTCGGTCGCCGGCGACGCGGAGCTGGGGCAGCGGTTCCTGCTGATGGTCGACAAGACGCGGTATCCGGCCAACGGGGTGTCCGCCGAGGCGATGCAGGAGATCCGGCGCATCAAGGCCCGCGTCGACTCCGAGCGGTTGCCGCGCGGTGCGGACCCCAACACGCACACCAAGCTGGGCCGTGGGGGACTGGCCGACGTCGAATGGACCGTGCAGCTGCTGCAGTTGCGGCACGCGCACGAGATTCCCGCGCTGCACAACACCTCGACGCTGCAGTGCCTGGACGCGATCGCCGCGGCCGACCTGGTGCCCGCCGACGAGGTGGAACTGCTGCGGCAGGCCTGGCTGACCGCCACCCGGGCCCGCAACGCGCTGGTGCTGGTCCGCGGTAAGCCCACCGACCAGCTGCCCGGGCCCGGGCGCCAGCTCAACGCGGTCGCCGTGGCCGCGGGGTGGCCGACCGATGAGGGCGGGGAATTCCTGGACAACTATCTTCGGGTGACGCGACGAGCAAAAGCGGTGGTGCGCAAGGTGTTTGGAAGTTGAGTCAGGAAGCCGGCGCGTTGGACGCCACATTCGAGGTGCTCAGCGCGGCGGAGGCCGATCGCGTGACCGCGCTGTACGCTCCGCTGGCCGACGCGGTCCGCGAGCTCGTCGACGCCACCATCCGGACCGAGGCCGACGACAACGCCGTCGCCGAGGCCAAGAGGGCGGTCGAGGCCGTCACCGCGTCGTTGCGGCAACGCACCCGCCCGCTCGGGGTGAGCTACCGCGTCAACGGCCGCCCGCTGCCGCTGGGCAACGCCGCGATCGGCGTATGCAACCCCATCGCCCCGCCGATCGTCGTGCACCCCGAGGGCGACGGGCGCTGCTGGAGCGAGTTCACCCTCGGCTCGGCCTACGAGGGTCCGCCCAAGCTGGTGCACGGCGGCGTCAGCGCCCTGGTGCTCGACCACATGCTCGGCGAGGCGGCCAGCGAGGGGCTGTCCAAGGCCCGCTTCACCGGCACCATCACCGTCAAGTACCTGCGTGGCACCCCGCTGGGCCCGCTCCGCTGCGAGGCGTGGGTCGACGGCAAGGAGGGGCGCAAAGTCTTTGCGCGCGGCACGATTTCGGATGCCACCGGCGTCACCGTCGAGGCCGACGGCGTCTTCATCGAGCCGGCCTGGGCGCAGGAGGCGCAGTGAAGTTCTACATCAGCAGCGCCTTCCTGAACACCCGCGAGATCATCGAGCTCGCCAAGGCGGCCGACGAGCTCGGCTACGACGGGATCGGCATTCCCGATCACGTCGTCAACCTGGAGACCCTGGACACCCCCTACCCGTACACCAAAGACGGGGAACGGCGCTGGCAGCCGTTCACCGACTGGCCCGACCCCTGGGTGCTTGTCGGTGCGCTGGCCCAGGTCACCACGCGGTTGCGGTTCGTCAACACCGTCTACATCCCCGCGATGCGCAACCCGTATTCGGCGGCCAAAGCCATTGGCACCGCGGCGGTTCTGGCGTCCGGCCGAGTGGAGCTGGGCATCGGCGTGGGATGGTGCCGCGAGGAATTCGCTCTGATGGGGCAGCGATTCGAGGCCCGCGGCAAGCGCACCGATGAAATCATCGACTTGATGCGGGCGCTGTGGTCGCCGGGCTGGACCGAGTTCGACGGCCAGTTCTACCAAGCGCCGCGGCTGGAGATGCAACCCACTCCGCCCCCGATACCGGTGTATGTCGGTGGCCTGTCCGACATCGCGCTGCGCCGCGCCGCCCGCAACGACGGCTGGATCGGAGATCTGATCAAGTCTGAGCGGGCCATCGAGGCGGTCGGCCGGCTGCGGGAGATGCGCGCCGAAAGCGGTTTGACCATGGACGATTTCACCATCCTGACACCGCTGACCGACGCGTTCACCACCGCCGACTACCAACGCGTCGAGGACGCCGGCATCACCGGCATCATCACCATGCCGTGGATGTTCTACTCCGGGCCCGATGCCAGCCTGGACGACAAGATCGACGGCATGCAGCGCTTCCGCAAGGACCTCGCGCTCGACGGCTAGACGACACCTAATTCGGCGCCGCGGGGCACCTAACCGGCGGCGAAGGCACGCTGGCGCGCCTCGCCATCGCATATGTTTCGGGAACCCTTGCCCCGAACGGAGTCCAGATGCGCCCCACTATCTGCGTTGCGGCCGCGGCCGCCGGAGTGGTGACGGCAGCGTGCGGTGGTTCACCGTATGCGGGCATCTCGACGACCACGGGTGGGACCCACACCAACACGGTCACCACGATCGTGTCGCAGGCCACTACCGCTGCCGCCGTCGCGTATCTGCGGTCGCTGATCCCGACGCCGGCGACCACCAACAGAACCGACGGCCCCGATCCCATTCATGACGGCGGCATCCGTTCGCACTTCTTCGTCAACGGATCTTCGACCGACGTGATGAGCGCCTACAAGACCGCGCTGTTGAGCATGAACTGGACGCTGATCGTCGACAGCGCCGGTGGCGGGCCGGGCGGCGGTGGGGCCACGTATACCGCCAGAAACGGCAACGCTTTCGGGGTCTTCACCGGAGGGGGCTTCGGCAGCACGACGGACATCGACGCTTGCGCGTGGCCGTCAGCGCCCGCCGACAAGGACTGCGCGCGCCGCGGATAACAGCCGAGGCAGCAAAATGCGAAACCACCCGCGCGGCAACCTCCACGCGGGTGGTTTCGTCAAGCCGACCAGGCGTCGTAGTACCGCGCGAACAGCGCGACCGCGGAAAACGCCACGGCACCTGCACCGCCGGTGATGTCCCCACCCCTGATACGGCCGACCGGACGTCGCTCACGGCTGGGCTATCAACCACAGCACAGGACGCGACGGTCTGTGCGACCGTCTCAGTTGACCCTTATGACGATCTTGCCGAGGTGCTTTCCGTCGCGCAGTCGCTCGAATGCCCCTCTTGCATCTGAGAATTCGAAGATTTCGTCGATAACCGGTGTGAGCCCGGTGGTGGTGACGGCCCGTATGAGACTTTCAAGCTCTGTGCGGTCGCCCACCGTGATGGACCGCGTGATCGCGTCGCTGCCCTTGAGCAAGAAATAGTCGATGCCGGGATTGTCCTCGCTCAGGAAGCCGATCAGGGTTACTTCCCCTCCCACGGCGACCGCCCGCAATGACTGCTCGATGGTGGCCGGCCCGCCGACTTCGACGACGCGGTCGACGCCGCGACCTCCGGTTAACTCCCGCACCCGTTGGCCCCATTGAGGGTTGGTGCGGTAATTGATGACCTCGTCAGCCCCCAACGACTGCAATACCTGCGCCTTTTGGGTGCTTGAGGTTGTCGCGATGACATGGGCGCCGAGCAGTTTCGCCAGCTGCACGGCGAAGACCGACACGCCGCCGGAACCGAGCGTCAATACGGTTTGGCCGGCGCGGATGGGTGCGGGACCGCCTAGCGCATTCCAGGCGGTGACACCGGCGCAGGGCAGCGTGGCGGCGTGTTCATCCGACAGGCCGGGTGGCACGGCGACTACCGATTCCTGGGAGACCACTTTGTATTCGGTGAGCCATCCGTCCTGTCCGCTGCCGTAACTGTCGGACTCTGCGGTCGCCGGCAGTGGTCCACCGAACCACCTGGGTTGAAACGTCCCCACCACCCGGTCGCCGGGGCGGTAGTCAGCGACGCCGTCACCGATCTCGATGACTTCGGCAACTGCGTCGCTGCACGGCACCAAACCGGGTTTGGCGTCACGCACATAGCGGCCCAGCGGAATCGCGACATCCCGGTAGTTCAGCGAGACGGCTTTGATCCGCAGCAGGACTTCTCCTCGTTGCGGTGAGGGTACGGTTTCGTCGTGCAACTGCAGACCGTCTAGCCCACCGTGGTAATCGAATCGGTATACGCGCACAGCGATACTCCTTTCAGTCGGATGTCAGGTGCGGATGAGACTCGTATTGCCCATCAGGAAGTCAGCAGCGGCCATTATGGGCGCTTCAGCACGCTGAATCCCAGCGCGGCCGATGCAGCGAATCCGCTTCAACGTTTGCAAATTACGTTCCGTCGTGCGTTCGGTGTTCACCGGAGTATGAGTTTGTGTTGGCGCTCGTTGTAGGGGATGAGTTCGTGGCTACGTCCGGCGTGGACTTTGTGAACTATGTCGGGGTTCGCCAGGGCAGCACGCCCGATGGCGGCGATGTCGAACTCGCCGCGTTCGTACTGGCGAACAAGGGCGTGCAGGGAGGCGATGTCCGCGTGACCGTCGGCTGTGGCGCCGGATTCTCCGATGGTCTTGGTGAGCGCGATTGATCCCACGGTGATGGTGGGATTGCCGGTGATCTTCTTGGTCCAACCGGCAAGGCTGAGTTGGCCGTCGGTGCCGGGCAGGTCAGGGAAGGCCGGGTCATAGTGACGGCGTGTTGACGGATGGAAGATATCGACTCCCGCGGCGGTAAGCGGGCCCAGCACCGTTTCCAGTTCGCAGGGTGTGTCAGCGATCCGCGCGTCGAAAAGGTCGGCCTTCCATTGGGAGAACCGGAAGCTGATCACGGTGTCCGGTCCGAGTTCGCTACGCAGGGCGCGGACCAATTCGGACGCGAACCGGGTCCTGTCGGCCAACGTGCCACCGTACTGGTCTGAGCGCTGGTTGGTGCGCTCCCACAAAAATAGGTCCGGCAGGTATCCGTGGGCGCCGTGCACTTCGATGCCGTCAAAGCCCGCCCACTGCGCGTCTCGGGCTGCCTTCACGTAGCTGGCGATGATGTTGTCGATGTCGTTGGTGGATAACGCCTTACCAATCGGTTCACCGTAGAAGTCGAGTCCGGAGGGACTGGCTGTGGGGACATCGGGGAAGAGGGTGGGATGGGTGCCTCGGTAGACGCCTGCGTGCAGCAACTGGGAGAAGATTGCTGCCCCTTCGTCGTGGACCGCCTCGACCACCGGTTTCCATGCCGCTTTCGCCTCGTCGTGGAAGTAGCTGATCATGTCGAGGTCCATTGCGGTGCTCGGGTCGGGGATCAGGGCGGACTCAGTGATCAACAGGCCCATTCCGCCCGCAGCGCGCCGCTGAAAGTAGCGGGCATAGGACGCGGTGGGGATCCCATCGGGTGTGGCATAGCGTGTCATCGGCGCGAGCGCGAACCGGTTGGGCAGCCGGAGCGACCCCACCGACAACGGAGCCAGCAATTCCGAGATGTCGACAGCGTCATCCACTCCAAACGAGTCGGGTGGGCGAAAGTCCTTCGTCATTGGATTCCTCTCAGCGATCGATCAGTACAAGGTGTTTCGCGCGGCTGAGCCCGCGCCGGGCTTGTCTGAGCTACCACGTGAGTACGAGACGACCCCGCAGCCCGCCGGCCTCTAGCCGCCGGTGTGCCTCGGCGGCCCGCTCGGCGGGAAGGGTGTCTGCTACCCGCAGGGTCAGGACGCCGGCCTCGACGAGGTCGCGCAGGGTGTTGAGAACGTCGGTACGTGTGGTGTGTTCGTTGACGAAGACCTTGTGCCACACTATGTTTCGCTCGGTGGCGCCGACGTGTTGGCGGCCCGAGGTGGCGGCGCCGCCATCGCGGATCGCGGGAACGATCGCATCGTTGTACAGCGCGGCGTCGACGACACCGTCGACTCCCTCAGGCAACGCTGCACGAATGTGGTCGACCAACTTGTCTCCGCGGCGGACGACGATGTGCGCCCCTAACCCCTTCACCAACTGCTCGTCGGTTGCAGCGGCATCAGCAATGACGTGCAGCCCTTGATGTTTGGCCAATTGAACGGCGTAGCCGCCTAAAGCGCCGGCCGCGCCCGTCACCGCGACGGTGCCGCCGGCCGGGACGGCTAGTGCCTCGAGCATGGCGTATGCGGTCGCCGCATTCATGAGAAGAGTGGACGCGGCAACGACTGTGGCGTTACTCGGTGCTCGTACAATCGAGCGCTCGTCGGTGACCACGTATTCGGCGTAAGCGCCGACATCGCCGATCGGGCTGAGCGTGAGGCCGATAACTTGTTGGCCAACCGCGACCGGAGCGCCAGTGGGGGACTCGTCGATAACACCGCAGAAGTCCCATCCCGGGACGTACGGCGGTTCGGGGTAGCGTCCTCCAGGGAGCGTGTCTGGCGCATAGGTCCTCTGCATCCAGCCCGACCGGGCCGCTGTATCAGCAGGATTGACCGCCGCCGCCTGCACACGGACCCGAACCTGCCCACGCCCCGCGTGCGGCTCCGGCAACTCCAAGACGCGCAAGACTTCAGGACCACCGAATTCGGTATAGCCGATCGCTTTCATCCCTCACCACAACCAATCATGTGCACTCCTATTCCCGAGAATCGACATTTTTCACCCGACAACGAACATGAAAAGGGCAGGGAAACACGGTGTTTCACCTATCCTGTGGAAAAGGTCAGGGACAAGCACCATCGCCGGCCCGTCGGCGAGCTCATCGATAGCGGCGAGGTCATCGGCCATGTCTTCGAAGGTGACCTCGCTCATCGGACCAACTGAGTGGGCGACGCCGCGCGGCTGGGGCCGCAGCACCCGGTAGCCGGCCTCGACGAGCGCGGCGGTCAGCGCGTCGAAATCGGCGCCACCGTCGCGGCCATAAGGCGGGACGATCACTACCGCCGGTCCGTGCCCGTCGACGCAGGTTTCGATGGACGCGTCTGGTGTGTCGACGACTTCCCCGTACCGGGTCATGGCCGCGCCGCGCCGGATGTTTCGGATCGGGCTGAGTCCAGTGCGACACGCAGCAGCGCCGCGTTGCGCACGATGCCCTGTGGGGGTGCGGTGGTGCCGCCATCGGTGGTGACATAGAAAACTCTGCCGCGCTCTCCGGGGCGGCGTCCCCAAGTGGCGCTGGACGGTCCGACCAGCGCTTCGTCGAAGGGGTCGCCGACGAGGTGACGGACCTCGCTGCCGTGCCGCGGCTGCAGCGGTACCCGGTCGATGGTGTTGGCGCGGTGGCGGGTGACGTAGGCGAACCCGGCGTCCTCGTCGAGGCAGAAGTCGTCGGCGTTGTCGATCGCGGCGACGAACTCCGGTGCCGCGGCCGGGTTGCGTGTCGAGGGATCGACGGCGACGCGCATGAACACTTTTTGTGCGGTCGAGGTGTAGTACAGGTAGCCGGTTTTGGGGCTGTAGCGCACGCCGTTGACGCCCGGCTGGGGTGGGGGCGGCAGGCCGCTGTCGGGGTCGAAGGCCATGGTGTCGTGGGTCAACCACACCTCGGCGGTGGCCGTGTCGGCGCCGCCTGCGAGGTCGACACGCCAGATCAGGCCGGCGAAGCAATCGGCGACCGCCAGCACGTCCGGGCCGAGCAGGCAGGCTCCGTTGAGCCCGCGGACGCGGTCGTCGAACCGGTAGATGGTCTCCGGGATGACAGGGTCGCCGGGAACCCAGCCGACGAGATCGACTCTGACGAGCAGAGATTCGTGGGTCGTGTAGGCCTCGGTGAGGCTGAGGACGAACACGTCGGCCGCGATCTCAACAATGCCGGTGACCGGATGGTCAAAACGATGCACCAAGACCGGGTCCACCAGCGAACCGTTCTCGGCGGCCGGGACGTACCAAAGTTCTTTCTGCAGTACCGCGGTGATCAAGACGGAGCCGTCAGCGCGCACGGCCAGGTTTTCCAGAAAGTACTTCTTCGGGAAGAACGCGACGGGTGCCACCGTGACGGTGGGCAGGGGCACATCAGGCACGGTTGGTCCTACCTTCCGGTGTCTTCAGAACTAGAGCAGGAGGTGCGGGCCACGAAGCCCGGCGGCTGGTGGTCATGGCGAAGGCGGGGGCGGCGCTCACTGGTCCAAACCCGTAGCGTCGGCGGGCACGTCGAACGCGCTCAGTGTCAGGCACACCATGGTGAACCAGCCGAGCAGCACCGTCACGTCAACGACGCCGGCGTCGCCGAGCAGATCCCGGGCACGCCGGTACAGTCCCATCGGAACCACCCGCCCTACCAGCAATGTCGAGGCAAGGTCGTAGACCACCTGCTGACGCGAATCGCTGAAAGATGTCGGCAACCCGGCGATCAAGGCTGCGACGCGCCGCGCGTCGAGCTGGCCGTCCCGCTCGCCGATGATCTCATGTTCGTAGCTGGCGTACGCACTGCGCCATCGGCCGCACACCAGGTTGGTCGCAATTTCGATCTCCGCTTTGCTCAGCGTCGAATCGCGCTGATAGTAAGCGCCGGTCGGCACAATCGTCTTGGACAGCGTCGGGTTAGCCAGCCAGATCTTGTGCGGACCCGGCACCAACCCGCGCAACTCGCGGGTGAAGTCATAAGCCTGCTTCATCTCCGGTGACATCGCGTGCACCGGCGTCTCCACAAACCGGCCGAAAGTTCCGAATCCCCCTGCATCACTCATCGATCCGTCTCCTCGTTAAATCCGAGCGGTCGTGCCATTCAGTTGCAGATAAGAGAATGAGCGCTCATGTTTTTATAGTGTCACCGTCGCCCGCTGACGTCAAACGCGAACGCTCATGTGCGTTTGAGGTAGGGTGTGGCGATGCCGAAGGTGTCAATCGAGTACCGCGCCGAACGGCGCGCGCACATCCTGGCCGCGGCGCGCAGGTGCTTCGTCCGCGACGGCTTCCATGGCACTTCGATGCAGGATCTCGTCGACGAGGCTGGAGTGTCCTCAGGCGCGGTATACCGCTACTTTCCCAGTAAGGACGCCGTCATCGAGACGATCGCCGCCGACAACCTTGATCAGGTTGTCAACGTGATCCGCACGTCGATCGAGGATGGCTTGACCGCCGAAGCGGCCATCGGCGCCGTCCTCGACTTCGTCACCGCCCGTCATGCCGAGGATGGATTTGCAGCGATCGCGCTGCTTGTCTGGTCGGAGGCGATGCGCAATCCCGTTCTGGCGGAACGACTCCGCGCCTCGATTAGCGCCGCAGCACGGCTCTTACGATCGCCCAAACGCCCTGCCCGCGACGCGGCCGCGGTGACCGACCTGCTGTTGTGTGTCCTGCCTGGCTACCTGATGCAGTTGGCCCTCACCGGACCGGCCGCCGTCAAACGCATACCCCGAACCGTGGAGAAAGTCTTCGGACCGTCGGCCTGACGCCATTCGCTCTGGACCAGTTCGCGAGGGCCCGGTCCTCCCGACAGATACGAAACCACCCGCGCGGCGATTGCCACGCGGGTGGTTTCGTCAAGCCGACTTAGACGTCGTAGTACAGCGCGAATTCGTAAGGGTGCGGCCGGATCTGGACCGGCAGGATCTCGTTTTCGCGCTTGAAGTTGATCCACGTCTCGATGAGGTCGGGCGTGAAAACGCCGCCCTCGGTGAGGTATTCGTGGTCTTCTTCGAGCCGGTCGATCACCGCGGACAGCTGCGTGGGCGCCTGCGGGATGTTGGCGGCCTCCTCCGGCGGGAGCTCGTAGAGGTCCTTGTCGACCGGCGCCTGCGGTTCGATCTTGTTCTTGATGCCGTCCAGGCCGGCCATCAGCATCGCCGAGAACGCCAGGTACGGGTTGCCCGACGAGTCGGGGCAACGGAACTCGAGCCGCTTGGCCTTCGGGTTGCTGCCGGTGATCGGGATACGCACACACGCCGACCGGTTGCGCTGGCTGTAGACCAGGTTGATCGGCGCCTCGTAGCCGGGCACCAGACGCTTGTACGAGTTCACCGTCGGGTTGGTGAACGCCAGCAGCGACGGCGCGTGGTGCAGCAGGCCGCCGATGTAGTGGCGGGCGGTGTCCGACAGCCCGGCGTAACCGGTCTCGTCGTACATCAGCGGGCTGCCGTCCTTCCACAGCGACTGGTGGCAGTGCATGCCGGAGCCGTTGTCGCCGAACAGCGGCTTGGGCATGAACGTGACGGTTTTGCCGTGCTGCCACGCCGTGTTCTTGACGATGTACTTGTACAGCATCATGTCGTCGGCCGCGTGCAGCAGCGTGTTGAACTTGTAGTTGATCTCGGCCTGGCCGCCGGTGCCCACCTCGTGGTGGCCCTTCTCCAAGCTGAAGCCGGCCGTGATCAAGTTCTTGAGCATCTTGTCGCGCAGGTCGACGTAGTGGTCGACGGGGGCGACGGGGAAGTAGCCGCCCTTGGGCCGCACCTTGTAGCCGCGGTTCGGGCTGCCGTCGAGCTCGTTCGGCGAGCCGGTGTTCCACCAGCCCGCGATCGCGTCGATCTCGTAGAACGAGCCGTTGGTGCGCGAGTCGAAGCTCACCGAGTCGAAGATGTAGAACTCCGCCTCGGCGCCGAAGTAGGCGGTGTCGGCCACGCCGGTGCTGATCAGGTAGTTCTCGGCCTTACGGGCGATGTTGCGCGGGTCGCGCGAGTACGGCTCGAGGGTGAACGGGTCGTGCACGAAGAAGTTGAGGTTCAGCGTCTTGGCTTCGCGGAACAGGTCGATCTGCGCGGTGGCGGGATCGGGGAGGAGCAGCATGTCGGATTCGTGAATGGACTGGAATCCGCGAATCGACGAGCCGTCGAAGGCCAAGCCGTCCTCAAAAACGCTCTCGTCGAAGAACGAAATCGGGATTGTGAAATGCTGCATAATGCCGGGCAGGTCACAGAACCGGACGTCGACAAATTCGACGTTTTCGTCCTTGGCGAGTTTGAAGACGTCGTCGGGCGTCGTTTCCGTCACAGAATGCTCCTTTACTTGGTGAGATCCGCGGCCTGACGCTATGGAGCAGATGTTGCCCGTCAGTCAACCCGATGTTGCGCGCACGTTACGTGACCATGCCACACGCTAAAAGTGGCCGCGTCGGCGGCGGGTTCTATTGTGGGGCCATGGATCGCAAGATCGTATCTTTTCCGGTGGCCGCGCGCACCGTCCGCCCTCTTTACCAGGCCGTTCCGGCCGGTTATTCGGACCGCGGTCCGCGCCGATGATGGCGGAATCTCGATCCGCATACCCGGGAGAGAAGCTCGGATTTCCGCAGAGCGGGCCGGGATCGCTCGCGCCGATGGGGCGCCGGCTGGGCGCGCTGATGATCGACTGGCTGATCTCGTACGGTCTGGCCGCGCTGGCCATGCGCTTCGGCTGGTTGTCCCAGCCGGCGCTGGCCACCGCGGTCCTGGTGATCTGGTTCGTGCTGGGTGTGGTGTTTTTGCGATTGTTCGGATTCACACCCGGCCAGCTGGCCCTGCGCCTGCAGGTGGTGACGGTCGACGGCCGCGGGCCCGTCGGCCTGGGTCGGGCGGTGGTGCGCGGCGTGCTGGTCGGGACGGTGGTCCCGGCGTTGTTCACCGATTGGGATGGCCGCGGAATGCAGGATCGGCTGACCGCGACGGCCGTGGTGCGTCGCTGAATCAATGGCGGCGATCGCCGGTGAAAGCGGCGAAGCCGCGCGCTACTTGCGGCGCACGGTGCGCTGCACACCGCGCATCTTGCCCGAGTTGGGCAGCGGTCCCTTGGGCATTACGGCGGCGCCGGCCCGCGACCCCAGCGCGGCCAGCCGCGACTCCAGGGTGTCCATCTGCTTGACGGTGATGTTGGCCGGCAGCTTGGTCAGGTGGCGCTCGAGCTTGGCCAGCGACACCTCATCCTCGCCGTTGCCGACGATGATGTCGTAGATCGGCACGTCCCCGATCAGGCGCGCGGTGCGCTTCTTCTCCTGCGCCAGTAGCGGGCGGACCCGGGTCGCCGCCCCCTCGCCGACCAGGATGACGCCGGGCCGGCCGATCACCCGGTGCACGGCGTCGAAGTGGCCGGTCGCGGCCACCCCCGGGGTCACCCGCCACTTGCCGCGCAGGTTGTCCAAAGCCCATGCGGCGGCGCCGGTTTGGCCTTCGGCCTTGCGGTACACCGACTTCTGGGCGCGGCGGCCGAACACGATGAAGGCGACCAGGCCGCCCAGCACCACCCCGAGCGGGATCAGGGTGATCATCGTCAGACCGCCCGCCCAGATGCCGACCCCCACCGAGATGCCCACGATCAGCACGAACGCGCCGATCATGTACGGCAGGAGGCGCTTGTCCTCCTGGCGCTGAATGTTGAACGCCTGCCACAACTGGGTGCGCCGCTCCCGCGCGGCGGCCTTGCGGGCGGCCTGCGCCTGCGCTCGGGCGGCCTTGTTCTCAGCGGCATTGCGGGATTTAGCCATAGTCAAAGAATACGTAGGGCCGAAGGACGAACGCCGCTACCGTGCCGCGGCATCGTCGAGGCGGCTGCGGGCGGCCTGCTCGTAGAGCCGTCCCGCGCGATAGGACGAGCGCACCAACGGCCCGGCCAGCACCCCGGCGAAACCCAGCTGCTCGGCGTGCTGGGCGAACTCGACGAATTCCTCCGGCTTCACCCAACGGTCGACGGGGTGGTGACGCGCCGACGGGCGCAGGTACTGGGTGATGGTGATGATGTCGCAGCCGGCGTCGTGCAGGTCGGCCAGGGCGGTGCGCACCTCGTCGGGGGTCTCGCCCATGCCGAGGATGAGGTTGCTCTTGGTGACCAGCCCGAAGTCGCGCGCCGCCGTCAGCACGTCGAGGCTGCGCTGGTAGGTGAAGGCGGGCCGGATCCGCTTGAAGATCCGCGGCACGGTTTCGACGTTGTGCGCCAACACTTCCGGGCGCGACTCGAACACCTCGGCCAGCCGGGTGGGCTCGCCGTTGAAGTCGGGGATGAGCAGCTCGACGCCGGTCGACGGGTTGAGTTCCTTGATGGCGCGCACCGTCTCGGCATACAGCCAGGCACCGCCGTCGGGCAGGTCGTCGCGGGCCACCCCGGTGACCGTGGCGTAGCGCAGTCCCATCGTGCGCACGCTGTCGGCGACCCGCCGGGGCTCGTCGCGATCCAGTTCGGCGGGCTTGCCGGTGTCGATCTGGCAGAAGTCGCATCGGCGGGTGCACTGGTCGCCGCCGATCAGGAAGGTGGCCTCGCGGTCCTCCCAGCACTCGAAGATGTTGGGGCAGCCGGCCTCCTCGCACACCGTGTGCAGCCCCTCGCGCCGAACCAGGCTCTTGAGCTGGGTGTACTCCGGGCCCATCCGGGCCCGCACCCTGATCCAGGGCGGTTTGCGCTCAATCGGGGTCTCGGCGTTGCGCACTTCCAGGCGCAGCAGCTTGCGTCCTTCCGGTGCGACAGTCACATCGCTGATGCTACGCGGGCGTCGGGGTGGTCACGGACCGGCAGGACGCCGTCCAGGGCGTCGCAGACGGCGTCGCCGACCGCAGTCTGGACGTCTTCGACCGACACCGGGCGGCGCAGCTCGGCCGACAGCGACGTCACCCCGGCGTCGCTGATGCCGCACGGCACGATCGCGCTGAAGGCATCCAGGTCGCAGTCGCAGTTGAGGGCGAATCCGTGCAGGGTGGTCGCCCGCGACACCCGGACGCCGATCGCGGCAACCTTGCGGTCGGGCCGGCCCTCGCCGCCCGGCACCCACACCCCCGACCGGCCCGGCACCCGGATCGCGTCAACGCCCAGGTCGGCGCAGACCTTGATCAGCGCCTCTTCCAGGCGCCGCACGTAGTTGACCACGTCGAGAGGTTCGGCCAGGCCGATGATCGGATACCCGACCAACTGGCCGGGACCGTGCCAGGTGATCTTGCCGCCGCGGTCGGTGTCGACGACGGGCGTGCCGTCCACCGGCCGTTCGTGCGGCTCGGTGCGCCGGCCTGCCGTGTAGACCGCGGGGTGCTCCAGCAGCAGCAGCGTGTCGCTGCCACCGGCCACCCGGGCGTCGGCAAGATCGCGTTGCTGCTGCCAGGCCAGGCGGTAGTCGACAACGCCGAGCTGGCGGACGTCGATCAAGGCCTGGCTGGACCGGATGGACTCGATCACATTCGCGACGGTACTCGGCGGGGGCGGGCCGGGCCCAGTCCGGTCCGGCCGCGGTGCTAGTCGTGTTCGCGCCGGGCCGTGGCGTAGGCGAGCGCCTCGCCAATGGTGTTGTGGTGGAAGACGAAACCCGCACGCTCGAGCGCGGACGGGATGGCGCGCTGTCCCATCAGCAGGCCCTCGTCGGCGAACTCGCCGAGCGCGGCCCGGAGGGCCAAACCGGGCAACAGCAACGGGGTCGGGCGGTTGACCGCCCGACCGAAAGCGGTGGTGAACTCGGCGTTGGTGACCGGCGCGGGCCCGGTCATGTTCACCGGGCCGGATAACTCGGCGTCGAAAATCGCGAACAACAGCGCGCGCACTTCGTCTTCCAGCGTGATCCACGACACGTATTGCCGCCCCCCGCCCAGCCGGGCGCCGAGCCCGGTGCGGAATAACGGCCGCAACCGGCCCAGCGCGCCACCGGCGGGCGACAACACCAGCCCGGTGCGGGCCAGCACCACCCGGGCGCCGCCGTACTGGGCGGGCAGCGTGGCGGCCTCCCAGTCTTCGCACAACCGGGCCAGGAAACCCGTTCCCGCGCGGTCGGTTTCATCGACCACGCGGTCCTTGGTGTTGCCGTAGAAGCCCACCGCGCTGGCGTTGACCATGGTCGCCACACCCGCGTCGGCGACGGCATGCGCCAGCACCTCGGTGGGGGCGATGCGGCTGTCGCGCAGGCTCTGCTTGAAGGCGCCTGACCACCGCCGCTTGCCGATGTTGACGCCGCACAGGTTGACGACGGCGTCGGCGTCGACGAGCGTGTCGGGATCGAGATCGCCGGTCTCGGGATTCCAGTGCAGCTCATCGGCGTTCGCGGGAGCCCGCCGCACGATCCGTAACACCCGGTGATCGGCGGCCCGCAGGGCCGCGGCCAGGGCGGAACCGATCAGGCCGGACGAACCCGCAATCGCGATGACGGAATTCTGACCAGCGCGAGCCACGTTCGCATGTCCTTCTTACAGGCCGAGGTCGGCCTCGAAGGCTCCCTCTTCCAGCCGGTGCTTGATGGTGGTCAGGAAGCGGCCGGCGTCCGCGCCGTCGATCAGCCGGTGGTCATAGGTCAGCGGGAGATAGCAGATCGAGCGAACGCCGATCGACTCGTTGCCGCTGTCGTCGACCACGACCCGCGGCCGCTTGACGATCGCGCCGGTGCCCAGCATGGCGGCCTGCGGCGGAACCAGGATCGGGGTGTCGAACAGCGCACCCTGGCTGCCGATGTTGGTGATTGTGAAGGTGCCGCCGGACAGCTCGTCGGGTTTCAGGTTGCCCGACCGGGCGCGCGCGGCGATGTCGGCGATCGCCCTGGCCAGTCCGGCCAGGGACAGGTCGCCCGCGTTGTGCACGACGGGGGAGAGCAGGCCCTGTTCGGTGTCGACCGCGAAGCCGAGGTGCTCGGCGTCGTAGTAGGTGATCTCTTTGGTGTCCTCGTTGTAGCTCGCGTTGACGTTGGGGTGGATCTTCAGCGCGTCGATCACCGCGCGGGCGATGAACGGCAGGAAGGTCAGGTTCACCCCCTCGCGCTCGGCGAACGCCGCCTTGGCCCTGGCCCGCAACCCGACCAGCCTGGTCATGTCGACCTCGTGCGTCTGGGTGAGTTGGGCTGTCGCCTGCAGGGATTCGCGGGTCTTGTTCGCGGTGATCTGCCGGATCCGGCTGGCCTTCTGGGTGGTGCCCCGCAGGTGCGCCAGCGCGGGCGCCGGGGTGGGTGCCGCGGCGGCCGTCGTGG
>NZ_LZSX01000005.1 GCF_001665835.1 Mycobacterium colombiense
TGGACGATCACGCGTTTCGAACCCGACGGTGTCGACATCGCCGTCGAGTACAGCCGCTTCTACGTTGGCGCTCGCTCTGTGGTCCACGGGGGCACACTCCCAATGATCTTCGACCTCATCTACGGAATGGTCATCCACGCCGCGGGAAGACCGTTCAGCCGCACCGCGAAAATGGAGGTCGACTATCACCAACCCGTGCCCATCGACACGCCACTGACCGTGCACGGCCACATCCTTGACATCGACGGACGAAAGACCACCACCCACGCCGAACTGCGCGGACCCGGCGCCGGTGTCCTGGTAACCAGTCAAGGCCTGCTGATCAGCCCGAGAACCACTGGCAAACGCCAGGGGTGACGAAATCGCGTCGTATACCGCCGCCGCCATGGTTTCTAAACCGGACGTTCCCTTCGGGTACGCAGCTGGGTACGTTTTTGACTCCGATGGACGATGCCGAACACTAACGAATGTAGCGGTGAAAGCACCACGTCAGCGACCTTTTTCGCCGACAATTGTCGACTTTCAACACCAGCCGTCAATCTCCATTCCCCAGCTCAGGCTCGTTCGGGACGAAGATGCCGTGGGTTCGAATCCCGCCACCCCGACCATCACTTCATCGTCGCCAGGTTGTGCCAGAAGTTTTTGAGGCTGTCGGTTCCGCCGAACAGTGTCGTGAAGTTCGTGGAGTCGATGAGCACAATGTCACCGGCTCGTTCGCCGACCGGAGGCATCCAGATCAACGCATTGAATTCGCTGTTGCCCGCTTCGGTAAAAGGATGTGGCCGTTTCGGATCGACGCGTTGCCTGCCGAGCACGCGCAGCAGATGGCTTTCGGGAGCGGTCAGCGCGTAGTGCGGCAGGTGCGGGTGAAAGTTCAGCGTCGTGACGTTGTTCAGCAGCCCGGGCGCATCCAGATCGCGGAAGCCGGTTAGCGCTGCGATCTGGTTGGTTCCCTCAACTAGAGCGGGTCGCAATCCCCATGTGTTGTGAACGGGAACGTCGAGCGCCTTCATCAGTGAACGCGTGTAGGCGGTGAATCGCTGCTGCCGTGGCACCAGCGGATCCCCATGGTGCAGGTATTCCACCTGGCGCTGTGCCGGGTCGTCGGTGAAGCCGACGTCGTGGTGCGGCGCCAGCAGCAGGCAGGTGCCGTCGCGTTTCAGCCACTCGCGAAGGGCGGCGACCTCGTCGGGCCGCGCCTCCTGTTCGCCGACGAGATGGTCGAGCCCGAACACCATCAAGGTGTCGGTGTCGGCCAGAATCCGTTCGTCGATCAGCTGCTCATAGCCGGCCTGGTCGATGCGCTGGAACACCGCGACCGGGTGGCCGGTCGCGTCGCCCGCAAGTTCCTGGAAGGCCAGCGTCGAGCGGTGGAACAGCTCCAAGGTGCCGGCGATCCCCTGCAGGAAGTGCGCCTCATCCCAGTCGGGTCCCTCGTACTGGGGCCATGCCGCTCTGCGCACTTCGGTCATCGTGGAAAAACGGTTGTCCAGTGCTTCGATGTCGCGCTGGGATTCCCACGGATAGCTCCACGTCCAGTAGATGCTGATGCGTCGTCCGCCCGTGCGCGGTCGAACCACGTGGGTTTGGTTGTAGGTGCGTGCGGCGGGCAACGTGCTCATGATGGTTCCCGGTTGTCAGTCGAGCGCGGCGAGGTATCGCATGGCGTTGATGCCCGGAAGGAAGAAGTAAGCCCCACCGGTTAACGTCGTGAATGCTGGAAGGCCCTTGAGAACTCGGCGGATCGGCCGCTTTGGTATCTTGAATTCCATTGTGCCGTCCTGCGTTCCGCAGATCGGGTCGTGCTCGTTGCCGAGTTCATGGAACGTGCGGTCGTTGATCCAGACGTTCTGAGCGAATTCGAACTGCCGGATCAGACTGGCGCAGATGATGAACGCGGCAATGCCACGGTCAACTCCGTCGTCGGGCGCACCGTCGGGAAGCGCCGGCCCATACGTGGCCCCGCGCCGAATCATCCTTCGCCGATTCATGTTGTGCGCGGTATCCCGCGGGTTGAGCCGTCGAGCGTGGGCGCCCAGGGGACATGCGTATCCGAGCGGGTCCATCTCCCTGTAGTTGAAGTCGTTGTTGCGCATGGGGTCCGCACCCAGCTCGGGGTCATCCCGGTCGGGTGCGAGCACCAACGGAGCGCCGCTGCGCCAGCGGCCCATGAATTTCGCGGCCAACAACTCCTCGTCGTCGGGCGTGCGGGCCTGCGAACGGATGTAGTCGCGGAACAATGCGACGTGCTCGTGCAGTCGCCGGTAGGCCGCGTAGGTGCCGTTGCGCGAGAGCACATCCGGGCGGGGCGCATTGGCCACCGGGCCGAGTTCATCGGGATAGCCGAGGATGAACTCGCCTGCCTTCAGCGGCGCGCCCGAGCCTGGCGTGGGCTCCTCGCCCGATCCCTCTATCACCGGCTGCGACAACCGATCGCGGAAGCCGAAATGGTCGTGGGCGTAGTTGAACGGTGGCGTCGCATTCAGATCCAGATATGACAGCCGCCGCACGCCCGCGCACCTCCGCACCAGGTCGTCATGGGCCCGGGTGGCTCGGGTGTGCTCGGCGTCGTCTCGCGCGAACAGAATCGCAATCGCGTGCAGGTCGTCAGCGGCCAATTCGCCGACCCAGTTGTCGGGGTGGTTTCGACCGGTGTCGCCGAGAATGTCGGCCCGGGCGGCCATGCCTTGCCGGAACTCTTCCGGAAAGGTCGCGAGAGCCTCCTCCGGCACGCCGAGCGCCCGAAGACCGTTCCAGGTGAAACCCAGCGTGACCCAACGCTTGGCGCGGTCCACGGAGTCTCGCACCGACGCGGCGGACTCCACGACATCCACCAGTTCGGACAGCCAGGCGCGGCCGGCCATCGGATTGTCGAACGAGAGAAACTCGTACCGTCCGGTCATGGCCGGGGTACGGGTCAGCAGGATGTGCTGGATGTCGTCGAGCTCAAGCATCTGCACGCTCCGATGGGCGTCACTGCATCTGATCCAGCATGGCGCCGAACGCGGCTTTCAGCCGCAGTGCCTTCTTGATCTCATCGGCCGTGACGTAGGGGTACTCACCATATTCCAGAAAGCTCGGGCACTGGTGCTCGCGAACGAACTTGACGAAGGCATCCGGGTTCTCGCGCCAGTCTTCGGGGAAGCCCTCGAGATTGGTGAAGACGGTGGTGATCCCGGTCTGGCTGAACAGGTGCACCGCGTCCTCGGTGTATTTGTCGAAGTCGGTGTCGAAGATGCCCTGGTACTGGAAGTGCGGCCCCGACCCGATGTCGAAGAGTTGCCAGCGTAGGTAGTGCAGCCGCAGCGGTGCCAGCACTTCCGGGTTTGCCTTGATGGCTTCTTCAATCTGTTTGCCGTAGGCGCGGACGGCTTCTTCGCGGCCTTCCTTGACCTTGGCGATGATGGAAAAGCCGTAGCAAGCCGGGGTGCGCGGATACAGCGGCCCGTAGCGGCCGCGTTCGAGTTCGAAATAGCCTTCCTTGGGGATGGCCAGAGCCGCGGGTTTGGTCCACTCGTCTTCGGTTGCCACCATCGCCGCTCCAAAGTCAGGCCGGTGAGCCGGACGCTACCACCTGGCTTCGCCAGCGCAACCCCGATAGCGGATCGCGGTCACCCGAGCCGTCAAGCGCATCGTCGTGGGCCGGTGTCGAGCGCAATCACCCAAAACCGGGGCGATATAGTGAATCCCATCGTCATTGCTAAGCAGACAGCATTGACATTCGTCGCCGTCAAAAATTACAAGTGATCGCCTCGCGAGACCGCAGGCTGCAGAAAACGGCGCGGAAATGCCTGTAACCGGTCTCCACGCACGAAGGCGACACTCTGTGACCAATCTTGACGATCTCAGCCTGCTCACCGACGTTCTGCGGGCCATCTATTCGGCGGACGCCGCCGACTTCCCCCAGGTGCTGGACGACCTGACCAGGGCGGCCGCGCGCTGGGTGCCAGGCGCCCAGGAAGCGGGGATCACCGTCACCAGCCGGCAGAACGAGATCAGCACCCCGTCGGTCACGCACGACTGCGCCCGGTTGCTCGACGAGTTTCAGCAGCGCCACCTCGAGGGCCCCTGCGTCCACGCCGCCTGGACCCGCAAGGTCGTCGTCATCGACGACCTTGAAGCCGACGAACGCTGGCCGAAGTACCGGGCCGACGCGCTCGCGCACACCCGGATTCGCAGCGTGCTGTCGCTGCCCATGTTCGCCGACGAGCTGAGCATGGGCGCGCTGAACTTCTACGCCGAGCGCCCGCAGTCCTTCTCCGAAGATTCGCGCCGGATCGCCGCCATCTTCGCGACGCTGGGCGCCCAGGCATGGAGCAACGTCGTGCGCACCCAGCAGTTCCGGGAAGCCCTGAGCACCCGCGATATGATCGGACAGGCCAAAGGCATCCTCATCGAGCGCTATGACGTCGACGATCGGACCGCCTTCAATACCCTGATCAAACTGTCGCAGAGCATGAACACCCCGCTGCGCGACATCGCGCGCAGGGTGATCGAGGACGCAACCGGGCGGTGACGTCAGGGGGAGGTTGGGGGTCGGGCCGAACATGCTGTGGCCCAGGGCATCTCGCTAGCCTTCCCACTCCGGTTCCAGCCGCTGTGGTCTGGCGTGCGGGGTGACGCCATGCGTGCGCCGCGGACCCCGCACGACCACGGGCTGAATCCGCGTCCAGCTCTGCACCTGCGAGCGGCCCACCAAGCGGCAATGGTGGGTACCGGCCAACTGGCGGGCCGCCTTGGTGAAGGTCCGGTTGGTCACGACGACCGTCCGGTTACAGCCATGGTGCAGCGCCCCTGCCACGACCTGCTGGACCGCGGCCACGCCGACGGCCTTCGCCAGTCTCTTGCATTGGACGGCCATGCGGGCGCCGTCTTTCTTGGCGATCAGATCCACGCCGTAGTCACCGGTGCTGGCGGTCGGGGTGACGCTGTAGCCCGCGACGCGAAGCTGCGCCGCAACGAATTCCTCGAACTCGGTGCCCGACATCCGGTCGATCGACCGCAGCCCGGATTTCGTCAATCTGACGTCGCGTCGACGGTGCGCGTCGGACTGGTAGCGGTCCCGCTGTACCGAGAGCCACCACAAGATCGCCACCGCGGCGGCGAGCCCACCGAGTCCGGCGAGGCATCCCGCCTGCAGGCTGCCTGTGGCCTTTTGCGTGAAATACCATGGGAGCGCTAAACCCAGCAGCAGGAGCGACCCGAGTACCTTCTCCATCGCCCGATGAACCTAGTGGATGCCACCGACAATTCAGCGCAATCCAGCGCGGGTTCACGGTCGCGGCATAGCACGCGGGGCACCTCGCCCGCCCCCGAGGGGCGTTCCAAGTGTCAGGCGCAGTCGGCGCACACCGGCAGGCCGGAGCTGGAGACACGCATCCGGCTGCGGTGCTGCACCAAAAAGCAGCTCGAGCAGGTGAACTCGTCGGCCCGCTGGGGAATCACCGTCACCGACAGCTCTTCCCCGGACAGGTCGGCGCCCGGCAGCTCGAAGAAGTGCGCATCGTTGGGGTCTTCGTCGACCACGGCGGTGGAAGACCCCTGCAGGGTCGGCGCCAGTTCGCGAAGCGAGGATTTCTCCTGGGTGTCGGCATCGGATACACGGCGTGCGTCGTAGTCAGTGGTGGTCGCCATTGCTGTTCCTTCCTGCGATGGAACGGGTTGACGCACTTTCCTGTACTCACCCGTGGCGCAGGCAGTACCCCGTTCGGGGCTGCACTACACCGTCGCGGCCCGAAAAAGTTGTGGCAGCCGGGAACTGGACGGCGTGGCGCCCCGCCCGGTGCCTGCCCGCGTCGGGTCACCCACTCTCGCATCGGCGAGGAAGGTTGCCTCGGATCAACGCTCCGGTGGGAGCGGATTCACGGTGTGCCGCACCGACGGCAACCACGCCTCCTCAGCTGCTGGGCGGTGGCGCCGGTTTGCCGGAATGCGCGGCGTGCCAGCGCAGTTCGGCGTCGCGGACCTTGCTGTGAGCGCGCAGCAGCCAGGCCGCGCTCAGCGCACCAACCACGACGGCCACGAGCAGGGCGATGGCGCCGCCCACCAGATGCCCGGCCGCCACGGCGAACAGGCCCACGGTCAGGGCGATGACCGCGACGGCCGAACCGGCGAGACCGGGGGCGTTGGCGCCGTTCTTGAACGATTCACCGGCGTGCTGACGAGTGGTACGGGAAAGGTCGACCGGGGGGTTCTTGGGGTAATCCAACGTCATTCCTCGTCGAGAATCATTGTGTACCAGCATTATTCGTAGGCGTGCGGTCGCGATCGATCCGCTGGCGGGCGCGGCGAAGTCGCCCCCATGTGGCGGATCACCACGCACGTGTACCCGCCGCGCCGGTGGCCAAACGAAACCCCGCGCCGTGTCAGCAGCGCCCGGCCTGGGTATGCCGCGCACATGACTTCACGACCGCACACGGGAACGCATCGCGACACCGATCCCGGGAGCCTGCCTTGATCGCGCGTGGCGGCACACCCGCCGTCCTGTTCGACGTCGACGGCACGCTGGTGGATTCCAACTATCTGCACGTTCACGCCTGGCAGCGCGCGTTCGACGCCGAAGGCATGCAGGTCGCGTCCTGGCAAATCCATCGGTGCATCGGCATGGACGGATCCAGGCTTGTCCGAACGCTCTCCGATGACGCCCCGGACGACGTGCGGGAGCGGCTCAGCGACAAGCACAGCCAGTACTACCGGGAGATCACCGGGCTGCTGCAACCTTTGCCCGGCGCCCGTAGCCTGCTGCGCCGCGTCGCCGACCTGGGCTTACAGGTCGTGCTGGCCAGCTCGGCGCCCGAAGACGAGCTGGAGATTCTGCGCAAGGCGCTCGACTGCGACGACGTGATCTCCGAGACGACATCGTCGCGCGACGTCGACACCGCCAAGCCCGAACCCGGCATCGTGCGGGTGGCGCTGGACCGCGCCGGAGTGGACGCTCAGCGCGCCGTGTTCGTCGGGGACGCCGTATGGGACGCGCACGCCGCGGCCGGCGCGGGATTGCCGTGCATCGGGCTGCTGAGCGGCGGCATCGCCCGCGCCGAGTTGCAGGAGGCGGGCGCCGAACCCGTCTTCGCCGATCCACGCGAGCTGCTCGAGCACCTGGACTCCACCCGAATCGCGGCACTGGCGGCGGGCCGCTGACCTCTCAGTCGCCGCGCGTCCGCAGCATCAGCGGCAGCACCCACCAGAAGATGCTGAACAGCGGCAGCGCGCACGCTCCGGCTATGAGGCCGACATTTCGCCCGGCCACCGCGGCGAAAATGATCGTGGTGAGGCCGATCAGCGCCAGACCGAGCAGGCCGAGCCCGGCGAAGGCGCACCGGTGCGCGGCCGATACGAGGACCTGAAGCCGATGCCGCCGGAAGAGTATCCGGTGCATGGCGACCGGGGCGATCAGCAAGACGGTCGCGCACACCGCGCACACCACGGTGGCCAGATAGACGACGCGCATGGGCGGGCCCAACACGTCGAAGCGCTGCTGGAACGGCAGGGTCAGCAGGAAGCCGGTCAGCAGTTGCACCCCGGTCTGGACCACCCGCAGCTCCTGCAGCAGGCTGTTCCAATTGCGGTCCAGCCGTTGAACTTCGGTCTCGCCTCGCGCACGGCGATCCCACCGCTGGTCGTCTTGCGGATGGTCGACGTCCATAGTCCTGATCATCGCACCTGGGCTGCGCGGGGACACCGGTTCGAGCGGACCCGCCGCCGATAAACGTTTTCGCCGATTTCGTTCGGGTGAATTCCGGCGGCGTTTCCGGGAAAAACTCGGGATTAGTCCCGAAATCGATGCAATGGGGAATCAGACTCACCGCAATTGCGCCAAACGTGTTGTCAGGCAATTAAACCTGTCGGAATTCGGCTCACCGAGACCATGGGGACGGCGCCGGGCAGGCGGGGTGGGTAGCTAGCCGTTGAGCTTGCCGTCCCGCACCCCGGTCAACGCGTCGTCGAGCGTCGGGTACAGCGGGAAGGTCTTGTCCAGCCCGGTCAGATGGATCGGCCTGCGGGTGGCCGGGCCGCGGGCGACCACGCCGAACCCGGTCTCCCGGCTCAGCCTCTCGTAGGTCGCCGCCAGGATCTTCAGGCCGACCGAGCCGAGAAACTCCACCGCGGAGAGATCGATGATCAGTGCTGTGGGGCTGTCCGCGACGACCGCGCTGATGGCTTGTTCCAGGGCTGGAGCCGTGACCAAATCGATTTCGCCGCTGACACTGACCACGGAAACGCCGTCGTGGTCCTCAACCAACGTGGTAATCGAATCAGGAGCTGACAATGGCAATCCTTTGTCCTGGGCCGTGGCGTGGTTCAACCCTAGCCTGCGTTACCGAACTGCGAGAAGAATATGCCCTCTACACGTGCCCGGCGACAACCCACGCTAGTCTCGCAAAAGGAACTGCAGACCGCAGGGCGCGACGTGGCACTCGGGAGGCCAGATGTCAGATTCGCCGTCGGATTTCAACAGTACCGGCACCGCAGCACAGACTGTCGGTATCTCCAGTGAGGGGCTCCTTCCCCAGCTAGTCCAGCATCTGCGGCAGAATCGAACCATCCTGCGGGAGGAATGGGCCCGCCGCATCACCGAGGCTGAGTTGCTCACCGCGATGACCCCGGAGGAGCTCTTCTCCGAAGCCACGGCCGTGTACGACAACTACGTCGAGGTGCTCGAGACCGGTAGCGTCGAGGCGCTGCAGGCCTACGCGCGTGACCTGTCCGAACGCATCATTCCGCGAGGTGTGGAGACCGACGAGGTGCTCGGCATCGTCCTGCTGCTGCGTGACGTGCTCGCCCGCTCGCTGTTCGAGAAGTATCAAACCGAGTTCGAGATGCTCAATCGCGTCCTCGACGCCTACGAGCCGGCGGCCAACCGCATCGCCAACACCGTGGGCGTCAGCTTCGTGCAGGAACGCGAGCGCATCATCCGCCAGCAGCAGGAGGCCATCCGCGAGCTGTCCACGCCGGTGCTGCAGGTGCGTGAACAGCTGCTGATCCTGCCTATCATCGGCGTGCTGGACAGCCAGCGCGCCCGCCAGGTCACCGAACAGCTGCTGCGGGCCATCCGCGCGAACCGCGCCAAAGTGGTGGTCATCGACATCACCGGTGTGCCGACCATCGACTCGACGGTGGCCAACCACCTGGTGCAGACGGTCGACGCGTCGGGCCTGATGGGCGCCAGCGTGATCATCACCGGCCTGTCCTCCGAGATCGCGCTGACCCTGGTCACGATCGGGCTGGACCTGTCGAAGATGAACGCCGTCGGTGACCTGCAGGGCGGCATCGAGGAAGCCGAACGCCTGCTGGGTTACGAGGTGACCCGCACGGGCGAGCAGACCGGCTGACCACCATCGACACGAGCACCCAATGCCAGTACCGATCCTGAAACAGGGCTCGATCCTCATCGCGTCGGTACAGGCCGCCCTCACCGACTCCGACGCCGAACGCCTGCGCTACGACCTGATGGAACGCGTTAGCCAGTTCCGCGCGCAGGGCATCATCGTCGACGTCACCGCCATCGATGTGATGGATTCCTTCGCCGCGCGGTCGCTGCGCACGATTGCGCACATGACCCGGCTGCGCGGCGCGGACACCGTGATCGTCGGATTGCAGCCGGAGGTTGCCTTCGCAATGGTCCAGCTTGGTCTGCAGTTCGACGACATGAACACCGCACTGGATCTTGAAGAGGGCCTGGCGCTGCTGAATCGCCAAGGCGCAGCGGGGAAGTCAACGATCGGGTTCGACGGTGGCGGCTGATATCGTCGTCGCCATCGACCACCCCGACGACATCGTCGAAGCCCGCAAAGCCGGACACGAGCTCGCCCTTGATTTGGGATTCTCCCTGACCGACGTCACGATGATCGCCACGGCGATCTCCGAGATCGCCCGGAATATCACCAGTTACGCCGGCCGCGGCGCGGTCCGGGTCGCCATCGCCGACCGCGAGGGACGCAAGGCCCTGGTGGTGCGCGCCGAGGACCAGGGCCCCGGCATCGCCGACATCGAACGGGCGATGGAAGACGGTTACACGACCGGACGCGGGCTGGGCCTGGGTTTGCCGGGCGCCCGCCGCCTGATGGACCGGTTGGTCGTCGAGTCCACACTGGGCCAGGGAACCGTCATCGAAATGTGGAAATGGGTCCCCCCTCGTGCATGAGAGCGGTCGCTTCGGACCTATCGAATGGGCAAGGGCGGGGCGGCCTATGCCCAGCGAATACACCTCCGGTGACCGGGGCATCGCCGTCGATGTCGGCGGTGAGGCCGCGCTGTTCGGCGTGGTGGACGGCCTCGGTCACGGCCCGGCCGCCGCGGAAGCCGCGCTGCGTGCCGTCGACGCGGTCACGCGCGCCGGCTCCGAGCGGGTCGAGGTGCTGATCCAGCTCTGCCACCGTGTGTTGGTCGGCACCCGCGGAGTCGCAATAACGTTGGCGCGGGTGGATTTTGCCGCCAGCACGCTCACCTGGGCCGGCGTCGGCAATGTCACCGCCGACCTGGTGGCCAAGGCGCCAACCGGTATCCAGATTCGGTCCAGCGCACGGCTTACCGGAGGCATCGTCGGCTATCGCATACCGGAAATCAGGCCGGCGCAAGTGGTTTCGATGCGCCCCGGCGATCTGCTCGTGATGAGCACCGACGGAATCATCGAAAACTACCTGGATCACATCGACTTCTCGGCATCCGCTGTCGCCATCGCCGAGGGGCTCCTGGGCAAGGACGCGAAAGAGACCGACGATGCGATGGTGCTGGCGGCGCGTCACAGGGGAGTATCGATTTGAGCGGCGACAACGACTTTCACGAGCAGTACGAGGCCGCGCTGCGCGCCTATCTGGACTCACACGACGAGGCCAGCCTGTCTGTCGGCAACGAGCTCGGGCGCAGGGCCCTGAGGGACCGGATCAGCCTGCTCGACATTGTCGAGCAGCACGTCCGCCTGGTATTCGAAATCTCGCAAGACGTGCGCATCGATGCGCCGATCGCGCTGGAGTTCCTCCTGCAGCTGCTGGTTCCGCTTGATGTCGCGACACGCGGCTTCATCGACGGCAACAGGCGCTATGCCGAACAGCGGGCCCGCGCCGAGGGGCTGGCCGACCGCGACAAATTCCGCACCGCACTGGTGAATTCGCTGCAGGAAGGCTTCTTTGTCGCCGATCACGAGGGCACCGTGGTCGAGATGAACGACGCCTTCATCGAGATCCTCGGATTTCCCAATGAGGGCCTGCCGTATAGGTGGCCACACCCCTGGCTGGTCGACACGAAGACGGCGGCCGAAAAGATATCACTGGTGATAACCCACGGCCGAGCCGACTACGAAACACCGATCCGCCACGCCGACGGCCACCTGGCGTGGGTGAAGGTAAGCATCAACGCGGTCAAGGAAACCGGCAGCGATCGAGACGCCTACGTCGGAACGATCCGCGACGTCACCGCCGAGCGTGCCTTCGCGGCCCGGGAAAGTGCGGTGTTGCGGCTGGCCACCGCCGTGGCGGTGGCCAAGAGCGTGGACGAGTTGCTGTCGATCACACTCGACGAATGCAGCGCAGCGATCGATGCGCAACGGGTGATCGCGGTCTCGTGGCCCAACGGCGACAGCGACCCGACGGTGCAGGTGGCGGGCGAGCCCTCGGCCTCGTCGTGGCGCCAGCTGGATCCGTGGTTGCGTAATACCTTCCAGGACGCGCGTCACCAGCTGCCGCTGACAGCGAAAACGGTTGAGGCGCCGGGCAATCCGGGCAAGGCCCAGGGACTGGTCGCGGCGCTTTCCGGTACCGGAGACCTGACGCTGTGGCTGGAGCTGCGCACCCCTCGCTGGGTCAGCGGAGAGGATCGACTGCTGGTCACCGTCCTCATCGGCCACTTGAGCCTGGCCATGCAGCACGTGCGTCAGTTCGAGAGCGCGCGGGAGACGTCGCTGACGTTGCAGCGGGCCATGCTCCCGCCCGTTGAGCCGCCGCCGGGCTTCGCCGTTCGCTACGAACCCGCGGTGCCGCCCTTGGAGATTGGCGGTGACTGGTATGACGTGCTGCCGATCGGCGAGCACCACATCGGCATCGTCGTCGGAGACTGCGTGGGTCGCGGCCTGCCGGCGGCCGCGATCATGGGTCAGCTGCGCAGTTCCGCGCGGGCGCTGCTGATCAACGGCGCCGAGCCCGCCGTGCTGCTCGACCAGTTGGACTCGGCCGCCTCGCTCATCCCGAACGCGTACTGCACCACCGTGTTTCTAGCGATCCTGGATACCGACACCGGGGTGCTGCAGTACAGCAACGCCGGCCACATGCCGGCCGTGCTGGTCGGCCCGGAGCCCGGCACGACGACGTTGTTGACCGATGCCGCGTCGGTGCCGCTGGCGGTCCGCCGCAACGAACCGCGCCCGCAGACCACCCAGGTGCTGCCGCCCGGGTCGACGCTGATGCTGTTCACCGACGGGCTCGTCGAACGCAAGCATGAGCCGATCGACGACGGAATCGCCCGTGCGGCAGACGTTCTGACTCAGACCATGTCGTCGCCGCTGGGCACCGTCGCCGATGTGGTGCTTCGCGAACTGGCCCCGACGGGGGGTTACGACGACGACGTCGCGATGGTGATCTACCGGCATCAGCAGATGCCGCTGCGGATCGAAACCGGCGCCACCGCGGACCAATTGGTCCTCATCCGACATCGGCTGGCCGGCTGGCTGCACGCCGGCGGCGTGACGGAGGACCGGGCGGCCGACATCGTGCTGGTGGTCAACGAGGCCTGCACCAACTGTGTCGAACACGCCTACCGGGGCTTCGCCGCCGGAACCATGCTGCTCGAGGTCAGTATCGCCGACGGCGAAGTGCGCACCCGCATCACCGATTACGGGTCGTGGAAGACGCCGGCCATCCCTCCGGGCAACGGCGGACGCGGGCTACCGCTGATGCGGGTGCTCAGCGACGCGATGGAGCTCGACAAAACCGCCGGCGGCACCACCGCGGACATCACCTTCCGACTGCCCTCAGGAGCCGTCTGAGGAGCGTCGACGGCCGTTGGCGGCTGGCCGGCCTGCCGTTTGCCTGCCCCGCGCAGCGGGTAGACATCGGCGTGACCCACGCATCGACCCTGACCGAACCCGTCCTGCCTGCGGCGCACGGGCCCCTGTCAACAGCCGTACGCTGCGCGCTGGCCGGTCCACCGTCGGTCGACCACTTGGCGCGCATCGGCGCCTCCGTGCGCGATTCAGATCCGTACGGCCTCGATCTGCAATTGGCGCTGTCGATGTGCTACGAGCTGCACTACCGCGGTCTCGCAGGCGTGGACCCCGCCTGGGAGTGGAACCCCGCCCTGCTGGGGCTGCGCGCCGAACTCGAACGGGTGTTCCTGGCCGGCGTGCGCCGCGACGTCGGGCAGATCGATCCCGATCAGACGGCGGCGGCCGAGATGGAAGCGCTCACCGTCGAACCCGTCGACGGCACCGGCCCGTCGTACTATCTGCGCGACACCGGAACCTGGCAGCAGATGTGCGAATATTTCGTACACCGCTCCCTGTACCACCTCAAAGAGGGCGATCCGCACGCCTTTGCCATCCCGCGCCTGACGGGCGTGGCCAAAGCGGCATTTGTGGCAATCGAATTCGACGAATACGGCGCCGGACGGGGCCCGCGGCTGCACCAGCAGCTGTTCGCCGACCTGCTGGCGGCGGCCGGTCTGGACGCGACGTATTGGGGTTACGTCGACGCGGTGCCCGCCGAGTCCCTGGCGGTGGTCAATCTCATGTCACTGTTCGGTCTGCACCGCTCGATGCGTGGCGCGGCGATCGGACACTTCGCGTCGACGGAGATCACCTCACCGCCCGGATCGCAGCGCATGGTGCAGGCCCTGCGGCGCCTGCAGGCACCGGCGGCCTGTATCGAGTTCTACAGCGAGCACGTGGAGGCCGACGCGGTGCACGAACACGTCGTGCGCAACGATGTGGTGGGCGATCTGGTCGCCCAGGATCCGCGGCTCGAGCACGATGTCATCTTCGGCATCCGCGCCCACGCAGCCGTCGAAGACCGCTTGGCAGAACGGATTATGACGTCGTGGGGGCGGAATCAGACGTCGCTGCGGAGGCCGCTGGACCAGACGGGCCCGCCGATGTCTTGAGGCGCCGGCACCGGCGATGGCTGGTGTCGCACAGTGGGTAGCGGTCGCTGCGGCGGCAGGTGCAGATGGCCACCATGAACCGGTCGGACTCGACGACTTCGCCGCCGGGCATCTCGATCCGCACCGGACCCGACACCAGCACCGGCCCGTTGGGGACCACCTGCACCCGAGTGGTCGTCATCGCTTCTCCGCGCGGATCACGATCAGCTCTTCTTCGCGCCGCCCGCGCGGGATCAGGCCGACCTCCTCCAGCCACTTCGCCCGCGAAGACATCACCGGGCCGAACGGTATCCACTTGGAGGCAATCACTTTCGCATCCACGCCGGCCCACTTCAGCGAATCCAGGGACTGCTGAACGCCGGCGAGCGCGGAATGCACCAGCAGCAGGGATCCGCCGTCGCGCAGGAGCTTTGGTGCCGACTCGCACAGCGGGTCGAGGATCATCCGGCCGTCCACACCGGCGTTCCACGCCCAGGATGGTCCCGCGGTCGGGCAGATCTCTTCCATCTCCGCGCCGGGCGGCGTGGGCACATACGGCGGGTTCGACACGACCACGTCGAACGGCGCGCAATCCACCGCCGCGATCCACGATCCTTCGCGCACGTCGACCTCGACACCGGCCATCGCCGCGTTTTCCCGGGCGCACCGCACCGCTTGCGGGCAGATGTCGAACGCCGTCGCGCCGGCGCATCCCATGGTGGCGGCCGCGATGGCGACGAAACCGCTGCCGGTGCACAGATCAAGGACCCTCCGCCCCGGGATCAGGCCGGTGTCGTGCATCACGTCGACCAGCAATCGAGAGTCCTCTTGCGGCTGATACACGTTCGGAACAGGCGACACAGCGGGCTCGGGATACGTGGTTGTCACTGTTGACCTTTCGAGAACCCTACAAGGATTGCCGCTCATCGCGGCTTGGCGGGATAATGCCCGCAAACCGGAGTATTCAAACGGACCAGCGGGAAAGACTTGGCGGCTAACCCGCGGTCACATGGGAGAATTGCTCGAGGATGGCCGCGCAAAACGCCGGGAGATCCGACGGCGAGCGGCTCGAGATCAGATTGCCGTCGACGACGACCTCCTCGTCGACGACGTGTGCGCCCGCGTTGCGCAGATCGGTGCGGATACTGGGGTACGAGGTCAGCGTGCGGCCCACTGCCACACCGGCTTCCGCAAGCGTCCAGGGGCCATGGCAGATGGCCGCCACTGGCTTGCCCGACCCCACGAAATCACGGACGAAGGACACGGCGGAGCTGTCCATGCGCAGCTTGTCCGGGTTGACGGTGCCGCCCGGCAGTACCAGGCCGTCATATTCGTCCACTGACGCCTCGGATACCTTCCGGTCGACGGTGAAGGTTCCCGCCGGTTCGAGATCGTGGTTGCGTGCCTGGATTTCGCCGTCCTTCAGGGACAGCAGCTGCACCCGGGCGCCGGCATCCTGCAGCGCCGCACGCGGCTGTTCGAGCTCCACCTTTTCCACGCCGTCGGCCGCCAGAATCGCTATCGTTTTGCCCTGCAATTCATTTGACATCGTCGCTTCCCTTTCTGCGATCGCCCGTCGGATCAAACTGCTCGTAGCTGCGGAGCGCCGCGTCGAGCCCCGGTGGTTCGCAACGCCGTGTAGAGGTCGAGTCCGGCGATGCCGGAAAGCAGCGTGGCCGAAATGGCACCCTGGCGCCGTCGCCCCGGTCCGCGGGCGACCACACCCGCGATCAACAGCGCCATGTCCAGGACGTCGCCGGCCACCCGGGTCCACACCAGCTTGGCGGGCCCGGCCAGCAGCGCCGCGCCATGGCCGCATTCACGCACCCCGAGCGCGCGGATCACCCGCCGCGACCGGCCGGTGTCGTCCACCCCCGCGATGGCAGCGACTTTCCCCGGGGCCACTATTTCGCTCACACCCAGGCCGAAACTGGCGCCGCTGAGCGCCTTGACGAGTGCGGTTGTGGTGTCGCCGGTTTGATCGCTCATAAATTCACTCCCCCTGCTTTTGCCGGAGTACGGATGCCCGCAAGCCGGCTGTGCGGCAGCAGGTTGTGGGGCCAACGCACGCCGGAACGCCCGTTCACGTCCCAGCTCTACCGGCGTCCGACGCGCGTTGGCTGGCTGCGCACGACTGCGAGGCGGATACCCGGGCGCGCAGCGGTCAAACCTGCGGTCAGTTTGCTGCGTCCCGCAGCGCCGCGAGCAAAGGCTCCGCGGCTTGGTCGAGGAAGCGCTCCTGGGTTTCCCCGCCGATCTGCACGAGGGCGATGTCGGTGAACCCGGCTTCCCAGTAGGGCCGGACGCCCTCGACGATCGCGTCGAGGTCAGGACCGCAGGGAATGGTCTCGGCGACGTCTTCGGGCCGCACATACTGGGTTGCGCCGGCGAAGCCGGCCGGCGTCGGCAGGTCGGCGTTGACCTTCCAGCCGCCGGCAAACCAGCGGAATTGGTCGTGCGCGCGTTTGACGGCGGTGTCACGGTCGGGGTCCCAGGACACCGGGATCTGGCCGACCACGCGTCCGCCGCCGGCGAGATTGGCGGCTTGGCGGGCGCCGTGCCAGGCGTCGACGAGTTCCTTCTCGGGTTCCGTGGCGATCAGGTGGTCGGCCAGCTTGGCGAACTTGTCGACGGCCTTGGTGCCGCCGATGGCCACCCCGATGCCGACCGGAACGTCCGGTACGTCCCACAGCCGCGCCGAATCGACCTGGAAATAGTCGCCGGTGAAGTCCACCAGTTGCCCGCCGAACAGCTCGCGGATGATTTTGATGGCCTCGCGCAGCATGTTCTGCCGGCGCGTGACGGTCGGCCAGCCTTTGCCGATGACGTGTTCGTTCAGGTTTTCACCGCTGCCCAGGCCCAGGGTGAACCGGCCGTCGGACAGGATCTGCACGGTGGCCGCCTGCTGGGCGACGATCGTGGGGTGATACCGCATCGTCGGGCACGTCACATAGGTGTAGAGGTCGACCCGTTCGGTGGCCTGCGCCACCGCACCCAACACCGCCCAGGCGTTCGGCGCGTGTCCTTGCGAAGTGAGCCACGGCGAGAAGTGGTCGCTGCACACGTGAAAGTCGAAGCCGCGCTCTTCAGCCGAAACCGCATACTGGACAAGGTCTTTGGGTCCACTCTGCTCGGTCATCAAAGTGTAGCCAAAATTCGTCATGCGTGACGGAGTACCCGGCTGCTGCGGGCGCAAACGACCCGGGCGCTCAGTCCGCGGTGGTGATGGAGTCCCCGGTGACGCCGGCCGCCCGGCGGGCGGCGAGCCTGCGCTTTTGCGGCTCGATCGTGTACCGGGGGTCGCCGGCCGATTCCTTGCCCGCCTCGAAGAAACCGAACCGCAGCAGCGCCGACGCCGTCAGCAACGTCAGGCCGGACAGGGCGGCGACACCGCGGTGCCGTCCGCCCAGCAGCGCGCCCAAACCCCCTGCGGCGGCAAGCCATTCGCTGGCCGACAGCAGCCGGCCGGGTGTGCCGTGGTGCAGCGGTTCCCGGGTCACCGGGTCCATCCGGTACTCGGTGAACCTGGCGGAGATCAGATCGCCGACCGCGCCGATGACGGCCAGCTTGCGGGCGGGCCCGGCCTCGGCGACTCCGGTGGTGATCATCGCCAATCCCGACGCGGCCAGGCTCGCCGAGCTGACGAACACGAACGGCAGGTCTCGATACGCGGCGTTCCACGTCGGGGTCGCGGTGTCGGTGAGCAGCACCGCGGTGTAGACGGCCAGGGGCGCCGCGAAGACGGCGGCTTCCAGTCCGGCCGGTCCCTCCACGGCGCGCAGGACGGGACGCAACGGGCCCAACGGGATTCGCTCGCCGGTCATCCGGTCCACCTCGGAGGCCGCGGCGACGCCGATGCCGGCGGAGAAGAAGCTGAGGATCCACGAGCCGATGCTCATCGGCGAGGTCAGCTTGACCGTCCGCAGCATGTTGACGAAACGCTCGGGCCGGCCCAGGTCCTTCACCAACGCGACGGCGCCGAGCGACACCGCGATCAGGGCGGACAGCCTGGTGTTGCGGCGCAACGTGTTTCGCCCGGTGAGTTGGGCGCCGGCCGCCAGCAGGCCGGACCCGCCGGCGACACCGCCCAGGAACAGGTACGCGGCCACTTCGTGTCCCCACGGGGCCGGCTTGACCACCGGACGTCCGTAATACGAGGTGAATTCGGCGTCGGGGACCATCGGCATCTCGCGTGACCCGTCGCCGCCGCCGCGGCGGCCCGCGCGCCTGCCTTTGCGGCGCCTGCCGCCCTGGGGTTCCGGCGGGCGGAAGCTGTCGAATTCCGAGGTGCTCATCGGCTGCTCCAGAATGCCCACGCGGCCGCGCCGACCATACCGGCCGCGGCCATGCTCGCCCGCTTGAACATGGTCTTCAGGTCGGCCGTGCATACCCGGGGATCGGGCGGCAGGCCGTAGACCTCGGGTTCGTCGAGCAGCAGGAACACCGACCCGATGCCGCCGACGCCGTCGTTCTCGTTGGCACCGTAAAGCCTTGCCTCGGTGCGGCCCTCGGCGTGCAGCTGCGCGACGCGCTCGCGCGCCTGGGTCACCAGCTCGTCGTGATTGCCGAACTTGATCGACGTCGTCGGGCAGGTTTGGGCGCACGCCGGCACCTGATCCTCGACCAGGCGGTCGTAGCAGAGCGTGCACTTCTGCGCGACGCCGGTGACGAATTCCTCTTGCGGCTTCCCTGGGCGCTCCACCGGCGTCGCGTACGTGCCGTCGCTGCGCCGTTCGACCACGCCGAACGGGCATCCCGCCACGCAGGTTCCGCAGCCGTTGCAGACGTCATGCTGCACCACCACGGTGCCGAATTCGGTGCGGAACAACGCGCCCGTCGGGCAGACGTCCAGGCAGCCGGCGTGCGTGCAGTGCTTGCACACGTCCGACGACATCAGCCAGCGGAATTCCGGGGTGTGCAGCGGCTGCGAAATGGGCTCTGGTTCCCCGGGTTTCGCAGCACCGGGAATGGCGGGCATGCCGAGATTGACCAGGGCGCGCCCGGATGCGCGCGCCTCTTCGATGCGGTCGCGGTCCTGCTCGATGAAGGCCACGTGCCGCCAGGTGCTGGCGCCCAGCGCCCCGGTGTTGTCGTACGAGGACCCCAGCAGCTCGAGGTCGCCGTCGCGCGGGTTGCGGTTCCACTCCTTACACGCCACTTCACAGGCCTTGCAGCCGATGCAGATCGAGGTGTCGGTGAAAAAACCCTTGCGCGGCTTGGCATCCGCCCAACCGGCAGCCGCGGCCGGCTCAGTCGGTCCGGTCAGCTGGCCCATCGGCCCTCCTCGTGTCCTGCGATCCCACGATGTCCCAGACCGCGTCGTCGACCCGTATATTGCCGGTCTCGGTGGTGACGCCCGAGCGTGATTGGTATTCGGCGATCAGGCGCAGCAGCTTCTCGCCGTGCGGGCGGCGGCCCGGGCGGATGTCGCACGAGCCGGCCTTGGACTCCTGGATCTGCACGTTGGGATCGAGCGTCACGCCGAGCAGGTCGTTGGCCGCGTCGCCGCTGACCACCGCGTCGCTGCCCACGCCCCAGTGGTACGGCAGCCCGATCTGATGCACGGTGTGGCCGTTGATGGTCAGCGGGCTCATCCGCTTGGTGACCAGCACCCGGGCCTCGATCGCGGCGCGCGGCGAGATGATGGTGGCCCACCCGTAGGGCTCGAGGCCGCGTTCGGCGGCCAGTTCCGGGGACACCTCGCAGAACATCTCCGGTTGCAGCTCCGACAGGTACGGCAGCCACCGGCTCATGCCGCCGGCGGTGTGGTGCTCGGTGAGCCGGTAGGTCGTGAAGACGTAGGGGTAGACCTCGGCGCCGGGGTCACCGGCGCTCGGTGCGCTCAGGTTGTCCTTGCGCGGGAACGTGATTCGCGCCGGATTGCGCTGCTGCGGGTAGAGCGCGTTGCTGACCGGTGACTCCTGCGGCTCGTAATGCGTGGGCAGCGGTCCGTCGACCAAGCCCTTCGGCGCGAACAGCCAGCCCTTGCCATCGGCCTGCATGATGAACGGGTCGTCCCCGGCCAGCGCGTCGGGACCACCCAGCTCGGGATCGGGCCGGCTGCCGGGCGCCCGGTCGGCCACGAAGTCCGGCACGTCGTAGCCGACCCAGCGGTTTTCGTCCGCGTCCCACCAGACGTAGCGCTTGCGTTCGCTCCACGGCTTGCCCTCGGGGTCGGCCGACGCGCGGTTGTAGAGCACCCGCCGGTCGGCGGGCCACGCCCAGCCCCACTCGGATTGGCTCGGTGAGTCGCCGCCGTGCGGCACCCGGCGCGCGGCCTGGTTGGTGGCGTTCGCGTACACCCCGGTGTAGATCCAGCATCCGGCGGCCGTCGACCCGTCGGCGCGCAGCTCGGTGTAGGAGGTCAACGGTTTTCCGGCGTCGGCGCCGCCGGCCCGATACCCGTTGACCTCGGCCAGCACCGCTTCCCCGTCGGGTTCGCCGTGCTCGTCGGTCGGGTAGTCCCACGTCAGGTCCAGCAGGGGCCGGTCGCGCTCGTCGGTCGAGCCGGCCAGCCGTTGCCGGATCCGCTTGCCGAGCTCGAAGAAGAACTGCAGTTCGCTCTGGCACTGGCCCGGCGGCTCGACGGCCTTGTGACGCCATTGCAGCAGTCGCTGGGTCTGGGTGAACGATCCCGCCTTCTCGACATGCGTTGCGGCGGGCAGGAAGAACACCTCGGTCTCGATGCCCTCGGTCTTGAGTTCGCCCGACGCGATCTCCGGCCCGTCCTTCCACCAGGTGGCCGATTCGATGAGGTTGAGGTCGCGGACCACCAGCCACTTGAGATGCGACATGCCCAGGCGCTGCATGCGGCCGTGGGCCGAACCCACCGCGGGGTTCTGCCCGAGTAGGAAGTAGCCCTCGACCTCGTCGTCCAGCATCCCCATCACGGTCTGGTAGGTACCGTGCGGGCCGGTCAGCCGCGGCAGGTAGTCGTAGGCCCAGTCGTTGTCGGCGGTGGCCGCGTCTCCCCACCACGCCTTGAGCAGGCTGACGGTGTAGGCATCGGCGTTGGCCCAGAAGCCTTTCTGCTTCTTGGAGCCGATCGCGTCGAGGTAATCGGCGAAGGTGTCGTGCATGCCCGCCTTCGGCATCGGCAGGTAGCCGGGCAGCAGGTTGAACAGCGTGGGGATGTCGGTGGAGCCCTGGATGGTCGCGTGACCGCGCAGCGCCATGATGCCGCTGCCGGGTCTGCCGACGTTGCCCGTCAGCAGTTGCAAAATTGTTGCGGTGCGGATGAATTGGGCACCCAGGGTGTGCTGGGTCCAGCCGACGGCGTAGGCGAAGCAGGTGGTGCGCTCGCGCCCGGAGTTCTCCACGATGGATTGGGCCAGGTAGTCGAAGTCCTCGCGGCTGATACCGCAGACGTCCTTGACCATCTCCGGGGTGTAGCGGGCGTAGTGGCGCCTGAGGATCTGGAAGACCGTCCGCGGGTGCTGCAGGGTTTCGTCGCGCTGCACCCGGGCGTGCGGCAGCGCTGGGCCGCCGCTGCCGTGCTCGTCACCCGCCGCGCTCTGCGACGCGGTGGCGCCATGCGGGTGGCCGATGGCGGGCGACTCGGTGGCGTCCTCCGGCTCTGCATAAGCCCAACTCGACGTGTCGTACTGCCCGGTTTCGGGGTCGAATCCGGAGAAAATTCCGCCGAGATCCTCGGTATCCCTGAAGTTTTCGTTGATCAGGGTGGCGGCGTTGGTGTATGCGACCACGTACTCCTTGAACCACAGGTCATTGGACAGGATGTGGTTGATCAGCGCGCCGAGCAGCACCACGTCCGAACCGGCGCGGATCGGGATGTGCCGGTCGGAGACCGCCGAGGTACGGGTGAAGCGCGGGTCGACGTGGATCACCCGCGCGCCGCGGGCCCTGGCCTCTTCCACCCACTGGAACCCGACCGGGTGGCACTCGGCCATGTTGGAGCCCTGGATGACGATGCAGTCCGCGTTGGCCATGTCTTGCAGTGATTGGGTGGCGCCGCCGCGCCCGAAGGAGGCTCCCAGACCGGGAACCGTTGCGCTGTGTCAAATACGAGCTTGGTTCTCGATCTGAATGGCGCCCGCGGCGGTGAAGAGTTTCTTGATGAGGTAGTTCTCTTCGTTGTCCAGGGTCGCGCCGCCGAGCGCGGCGATGCCCATGGTGCGGCGCAGCAGGTTGCCCTTCTTGTCGATGTCCTGCCAACTGTTTCGGCGTGATCCCACGAAGCGGTCGGCGATCATGTCGATCGCGGTGTCCAGCTCGAGCGGTTGCCATTCGGTCGCCCGGGGCGGCCGGTAAAGCACCTGCAGTTGCCGCCCGGGCGAATTCACCAGCTGCTCGCTCGCAGAACCCTTGGGGCACAACCGCCCTCGCGAGATCGGCGAATCAGGATCACCCTCGATCTGGACGACCCGCTCATCCTTGACGTACACCCGCTGCCCACAGCCCACGGCGCAGTACGGGCAAACGCTCTGCACGACGCGGTCGGCGGTGGTGGTGCGCGGCGTGATCGCGCGGGTGCGTTTGGACGTCACCGCAGAGCCGCGGCCGAGCTTGTCTGTCGACCGCAACTGGCGCAGGACGGGCCATTCCAAAAAGACTTTGCGCAGGGCCATGTCCTCACCCTAATGGCGATCGCAAGCGCGGCGAAGCCGGGCGCAGCGGGTCGCCATGGACCCTAGTGCGATCGGCCCGCTCAGCGCACCACGATGGTGTGCTCGCCGCGCGGCACCAGCTCGCCGATGACCGGCGCCCCCGGAATCTCCCCGGCGATCAGCAGCCCACCCGAGGTCTGCGCGTCGGCGAGCAACAAGGCGTCGTCCTGGCCCACAGCCGACAGGTCGACGTGCGGCACGACCCAGTCGAGGTTTCGCCGGGTGCCGCCGCTGACATAGCCGGCCACCAGCGCCTCCCGCGCGCCGTCCAGGTAGGGCACCGCCGCCGAGTCGATCACCGCCGTCACTCCACTGGCCCGTGCCAGCTTGTGCAGATGTCCGAGCAGCCCGAAACCGGTTACGTCCGTGGCACATTCGACGCCGGCCGCCAGCGCCGCGGCGGCCGCCTCGGCGTTGAGCGTGGTCATCACGGCGATCGCCTCCTCGAAGCGCTCGCCGGTGGCCTTGTGCCTGTTGTTCAGGACGCCCACACCGAGCGGCTTGGTCAGCGACAGCGGAGTTCCCGGCCTGCCGGAATCGTTGCGCAGCAGTCGGTTTGGATCGGCGATCCCGGTGACCGCCAGGCCGTACTTGGGCTCGGGGTCGTCGACGCTGTGGCCGCCGGCCAGGTGGCAGCCGGCCAGGCCGCACACGTCCAGCCCGCCGCGCAGCGTCTCGGCGGCCAGCTCGAACGGAAGCACCTCGCGCGGCCAGCCCAGCAGGTTCACCGCGACCACCGGGCGCCCGCCCATCGCGTAGACGTCGGACAGCGCGTTGGTGGCCGCGATCCGGCCCCAGTCGTAGGCGTCGTCCACCACCGGGGTGAAGAAGTCGGTCGTCGCGATCAGCGCCGTACCGTCCTGGATGCGGACCACCGCAGCGTCGTCGCCGTTGTCCAGGCCCACCAGCAGCTCCCCGACCGCGTCGCGCGGTGGGTTGGATCCCAGCCCGCGAACCACCTCCTCGAGCTCACCGGGCGGGATCTTGCAGGCGCAGCCGCCGCCGTGGGCGTATTGAGTCAGTCGGTACGTCACGGTGTCCATGGTGCCCGCGCCGCGAAGGCTGCGACAATTGGCGCCATGGCTGAAGGAGGCGTGTCCGGTCTGGTGACCGGCGCGGTCTTCAAAACCGTCGAACGGCAGTCGCTGCCGTTGGCGGGTTCAATTCCCGTCCGCCTCCGCCATGCTCTTTCGGGCCCGACATGAGCGACCCCCGCCGACGGGTGCCCGGCACCGACACGCTGCTCGCCGATCCGCGGCTGGTCGCGGCGCAGCGGGTGCTGGGCCGCGACCTGGTGAAGTCGGTGATCACGGCGGCCCAGCAGCGGGCGCGGGCCGGCGAGATCGCACCCGAGCAGGTCGCCGAGCACGCCGTCGCCGCGCTTCCCGCCACCGCCTCGAGCCTGCGGCCGGTCATCAACGCCACCGGCGTAGTCGTGCATACCAATCTGGGGCGCGCCCCGCTGTCGCGGGCCGCGCTGGACGCGGTCGTCGCCGCCGGCGGGGCCACCGACGTCGAGTTCGACCTGGCGACGGGCCGGCGCGCGCGCCGCGGCCGGGGTGCGCTGGCCGCGCTGGCGGGCGCGGTCCCGACCGCCGGCGGCGTGCACGTCGTGAACAACAACGCGGCCGCGCTGCTGTTGACCGCCATGGCCCTGGCCCCCGGCAAGGAGATCGTGCTCAGCCGCGGCGAACTCGTCGAAATCGGTGACGGGTTCCGCATCCCCGAGCTACTGGAATCCACCGGATCGCGGCTGCGCGAAGTCGGCACCACCAACCGCACCAGCCCGCGCGACTACACCGAGGCGCTCGGGCCGCAGACCGGTTTCGTGCTGAAGGTGCATCCGTCCAACTTCCACGTCAGCGGCTTCACCTCGGCCGTCGACGTCGCGACGCTGGCGCCGGAACTGCGCGGGCTCGGCGTACCGCTGGTGATCGACATCGGGTCCGGCCTGCTGTCGCCGCATCCGGTGCTGCCCGACGAGCCGGACGCGACATCGATGCTGGCCGACGGCGCGGACCTGGTCACCGCGAGCGGGGACAAGCTGCTGGGCGGGCCGCAGGCCGGGTTGCTCTTCGGCCGCGCCGAGCTGATCGAGCGGATCCGCCGCCATCCCGCCGCGCGCGCCCTGCGGGTCGACAAGCTGACGCTGGCGGCGCTGGAGGCGACGCTGCTGGGGCCGCCCCCGCCGGTGGCGCAGGCGCTGGCCGCCGATGTCGAGCGGCTGCGCGCCCGGGCCGAGTCGCTGGCCGCCGGGCTGCCCGGGGCCGTGGCGGTGGACTGCGTCGCGGCCATCGGCGGCGGCGGGGCACCCGACGTCGAATTGCCCAGCGCCGCGGTGAGCCTGCCCGAGTCCTATGCCGCCGCGCTTCGCCTCGGCAGCCCACCCGTCGTGGGCCGCCTGGAGGGTGGCCGGTGCCTGCTCGACCTGTGCACGGTGGCGCCCGAGGATGACGAGCTGCTGGCCGCGGCGGTACGGGCGTGTTCGTCCTAGCCACCGCCGGACACGTCGATCACGGCAAATCGACTCTGCTGCAACGGATTACCGGCATGTGGCCGGATCGGCTGGCCGAGGAGCGGCGCCGCGGCCTGACCATCGATCTGGGCTTCGCGTGGACCGAGCTCGGCGGCCGTCAGCTCGCTTTCGTCGACGTGCCCGGCCACGAACGGTTCGTGGCCAACATGCTGGCCGGCGTCGGCGCGGTCCCTGCGGTGGTGTTCGTCGTCGCGGCCACCGAGGGCTGGATGCCGCAGTCGGAGGAACACCTGGCCGCCCTGGACGCGCTCGGCGTCCGCCACGGGCTGCTGGTGATCAGCAAGGCCGACCTCGCCGATCCGGGTCCGGCGGTCGCGCAGGCGTCCGAAAGGCTTGTCGCCACATCACTTGCCGGCATTCCCGTGGCTGTTTCCACCGACCTCGACCGGGTGCGCGCCGAACTGGTGGCGCTGACCGACCGGCTGCCCGCGCCGGACCCCGGCGCCGACGTGCGGCTGTGGGTGGACCGCAGCTTCACCGTGCGCGGCGCGGGCACCGTGGTCACCGGCACGCTGGCCGCCGGCACGGTGCGGGTGGGCGACGAGCTCGAGCACGCCGGGCGCCGCGTCATCACCGTCCGTGGGCTGCAATCGTTGGGCCGCAACCATTCCGAGGTCGGCGCGGTGGCCCGCGTGGCGCTGAACCTGCGTGGCGTCGACCGGCACGGCATCGGCCGCGGGGACACCGTGCGCACGCCGGGGGCCTGGCTGGACACCGCGGAGATCGACGTCGCCCTGCGATCGGCGGACACGCTGCACCGCCAGCTCGTGCTGCACATCGGGTCGGCGGCGGTGCCGGTGCAGGTGCGCCGGCTGGGACCCGCGGCGGCGCGGCTGCGGCTCGCCAGGCCCCTGCCGCTGCGCGTGGGGGACATCGGGTTGCTCCGCGACCCCGGACAACACCGGATCGCGGCGGGAGTCGAGGTGCTCGACGTCCGCCCGCCCGGGCTGCGGCGCCGCGGCGCGGCGCGGGCGCGCGCCGAGGAACTGGCCACCGGCGAGGTGGCCGCACCCGACGTCGCGCGCGCCGCGGAGCTGCGCGCCATGGGTCTGCCGCCGCGCGGGCAGCGGGTGGGCGACTGGGTGGTGGACCCGCGGTGGTGGGCGGCGCGGCGCGAGGACGCGACCGCGGCGGTGCGGCGCTGGGCGGGCGATCACGACATCGCGGCCGGCATGCCGCTGGAGACGTTGCGACAACAGGTCGGGCTGCCCGCCGCCGACCTCATGCCCAAGTTGCTGGAGGGCACGGGTCTGGAGGTGGCCGACGGGTTGGTCCGGCCGCCCGGGGCGGGCCTGCCGGCCCGGGTGGACAAGGCCGTGCGCACGGTCGAGGAGTGGCTGGCCGCCGAGCCGTTCCGGGCGCCCGAGGCCGATGAGCTGGCCGGGCTGAAGCTGGGCCCGCGCGAGCTGGCCGCGGCCGTGCGGGCCGGGCGGCTGACGCGGATCGCCGACGGGGTGGTGCTGGGACCCGACGCCCTGGACCGCGCCGCCGGCGTGCTGGCGGCGCTGCCGCAACCGTTCACCGTCAGCGAGGCGCGCCGCGCGCTGGGCACCACCCGGCGGGTGGCGGTGCCGCTGCTGGAACAGCTCGACGCCCGGCGCGTGACGCGCCGCGGCGACGACGGAACCCGGGTGGTTACAGCCGCTCTTTGACGGCGGCCGAGAGGCGGGCGCCGTCGGCCTTGCCTGCGGCGATCGCGGTGGCGGCCTTCATCACCATGCCCATCTGTCTCATCCCCGGCCGCTCGCCGATCTCCTCGGCGACCTGCGCGATCGCGGTGTCGGCGACGTCGGCCACCTCGGCCTCGGTGAGCGGGGTGGGCAGGTACTCGTCGATGATCCTGCCCTCGGCGTGCTCGCTGGCGGCGAGCTCTCCGCGCCCGTTCTGGGTGTAGATCTCCGCGGATTCGCTCCGCTTGCGGGATTCCTTGGCCAGCACCTTGAGGACTTCCTCGTCGGTGAGGTCCCTGGCCTGCTTACCGGAAACCTCCTCGGTCTGGATCGCAGCCAACAGCATGCGCAGGGTGGCCGTTCGCAACTTGTCCTGGGCCTTCATCGCCGCGGTCAGGTCGGTCCGGATCCGGGATTTGAGTTCCGCCATGCCTGAGACGCTACGCGTCGGGCGGGGGGTCAACGTTGTGAAATGCCCCGGCCGCCGACAGGATGGAGCCCATGACGAACGACGCGCGCGGCTGCAAAGGCCGCGGGGTTCGGTGAGCGCGCCGCCGCCTGGTTATCCGGCTGGTCCGCCGCGGGCATCCGGCCCACAACCCGAATACGGTCCGCCACCGGGCTACGGCCCGCCACCGGCATACGGCGCCCCGCCGACGTACGGCCCGCCGCCGGGGTACCCACCCCCACTGTCTCTTATACACATCTCCGAGCCCACGAGACTGCAGCTAATCGCGTTTGCCGTCTTGTGCTTGAAAAAAAAAAAGGGGGGGGGGGGGGGGGGGGGGGGGGGGGGGGGGGGGG
>NZ_LZSX01000006.1 GCF_001665835.1 Mycobacterium colombiense
AGGCCCGGCTGACGCGGCTGACGTGGCGCCTGCTGCCGTTCATGTGGCTCGACATCGACGAAGGCATCAAGCCGGTCCTCTACGCCGCGGTGTCGCCGGATGCGCAGGGCGCCAAATATTACGGACCGCGGGGCTTCTACGAAACGGTCAGGGGCGGCGTCACTTTCGCGGGCATCCCCCGGCTGGCGCGCAGCGAGCCCGATATGCAACAGCTGTGGCAGCTCTCCGAACGGCTCACCGGTGTCGGCTATCCGGGTTGACATCAGAAAGTGGTGATAGATGGCGTTCGTCGGTCGCAGTGACGTCAAAGATCCTGGTGCACAGCAGGACCAGTGGGAACGGCTGGCACGCCGGCGCGAGCGGTTGTACGCCGACGACGAACAGTTTCGCAACACCAAGCCCGACGACGAAATCGCCGCCGCCGCACGCGCACCGGGGTTGCGGATCGCCGAGGTGATGGCGACCGTCCTGCAGGGCTACGCCGCGCGGCCGGCGCTCGCGCAGCGCGCTCGCGAGGTCGTGACCGACCCGGCGACCGGGCGTTCGCAGCTGCACTTCCTGCCGCGCTTCGAGACCATCACGTACGCCGACCTGTGGGCGCGCGTGCAGGCCACCGCCGCCGACTGGCATCACCACGAACGCCACCCGGTGCGCGCCGGCGACTTCGTCTGCGTGCTGGGATTCGCCAGCGTCGACTACACCGCCATCGAGTGCGCCTGCATCCACCTCGGCGCCGTGGTGGTCCCGTTGCAGACCAGCGCGCCGGCCGCACAACACGCACCGATCCTCGCCGAGACCCGGCCGCGAATTCTGGCCGTGGGCATCGATAATCTCGCGAGCGCCGTCGAGGCAGTCTTGGCGGGCACCGCGCCGGATCGCCTGATCGTCTTCGACTACGAACCACGCGACGACGACCAACGTGCCGGCTTCGAGGCCGCGGTAGCGCGGCTGTCGGAGGCGGGCAGCGCGCTGACCATCGAGACGATCGATGCCGTCGCCACCCACGGCGCGGTCCTGCCACCCGCACCCCTGCACGTCGCCGCGGAGGGCGAAGACCCGTTGGCATGGGTGTTCTACACGTCGGGCAGCACCGGCACACCCAAGGGCGCGATGTTCACCGAAAGCCTGTGCATCGGTACCTGGTTGGCGCAGTCCGATCAGCCCGTCATCACCCTGAGCTACATGCCGATGAGCCACCTGATCGGCTACGGCTACGTCATCCTGACCCTGGCCAACGGGGGCACCAGCTATTTCGCCGCCAAGAGCGATCTCTCGACCCTGTTCGAAGACCTGGCACTGGCGCGGCCCACCTCCATGAGCCTGGTGCCGCGGGTGTGCGAGATGTTCTTCCACCACTACCAGCGCGAGCTGGACCGCGCCCTGATGGCCGGCGCCGACCCCGATGCCGCGGGCGCACAGATCACCACGGCCATCCGGGAAGAGATCCTGGGCGGGCGCGTGCTGGCGGTGGGCTGCGGCTCGGCCGCGTTGTCGCCGGAGATCAAGGAGTTCATGGAAGAGGTGCTCGATCAGCACCTGCTGATCGGCTATTCGTCCACCGAGATCGCCGGCGGGATGATCGTGGCCGACGAGCACGTGCTGCGCCCGCCGGTCATCGACTACAAGCTTCTCGACGTCCCCGAGCTCGGCTACTTCAACACCGACAAGCCTTATCCGCGAGGGGAATTAGCGGTCAAGTCGGCGCGCTTCATGGCGGGCTACTACAACCGGCCCGACCTGACCGCCACGATGTTCGACGAGGACGGCTACTACAAGACCGGCGACATCATGGCCGAGGTCGGCCCGGACCGGCTGCGCTACGTCGACCGCCGCAACAACGTGATCAAGCTCGCCCAGGGTGAGTTCGTCGCGGTCTCCCGCCTGGAGGCGCTGTATTCGACCAGCCCCCTGATCCATCAGATCTACATCTACGGCAACAGCGCCCGCTCGTTCCTGCTCGCCGTGGTCGTACCGACCGACGGCGACGCCGACCCGTCCGCGATCGCCCAGTCGCTGCGCCAGGTCGCCCGCGACAACCAACTCAACGGCTACGAACTCCCCCGCGACTATTTGATCGAGACGGAGCCGTTCAGCCTGGCCAACGGCTTGCTGTCCGGCGTCGGAAAGTTCCTGCGGCCCAAGCTCAAAGCGCGCTACGGCGATAGGCTGGAAGAGCTCTACGCGCGCATCGCCGACGACCAGCTCGGGCAGCTTCGCGTCCTGCGCACCGGCGGCGCCGATCAGCCGGTGCTGGCGACCGTCACCAAAGCGGTGCAGGCCACTCTGGGCGTGGCCGCGGCCGACGTGTCTCCGGAGGCGAGGTTCATCGACCTGGGCGGCGATTCCCTTTCGGCGCTGACGTTTTCGACCCTGCTCGCCGACATCTATGGCATCGAGGTTCCGGTCGGCGTGGTGATCGACCCGACCGGGGACCTGCTCACCATCGCCGGCCACATCGAACGGCATCGCGCCCCGGGCACCGCCCGGCCCACGTATGCATCCGTGCACGGCGCCGGAACCACCGAGGTGCACGCCGAGGACCTGACCCTGAACAGGTTCATCGATGACGACATCCTGAAAGCGGCGATGTTGCTGTCGCAGCCGACGGCCGAGGTTCGCACCGTCTTGCTCACCGGCGCAACCGGATTCCTGGGCCGGTTCCTCGCCATGGAATGGCTCGAAGGCCTCGCCCAATCGGGCGGCACCCTGATCTGCCTGACCCGGGGCGCCGACGCAGCGCAGGCCCGCCAGCGGATCGAAGCGGTGCTGGGCACGGACACCGCACTGCTGGAGAGCTTCCGGGCCCTGGCCGCCGATCATCTCGAAGTCGTCGCGGGTGACATCGGCGAGCCGAGGTTCGGGCTGGACGAGGCGACGTGGCGGCGCCTGTCGGACACGGTCGATCTCGTCGTGCACCCGGCGGCGCACGTCAACCACGTGCTGCCCTACCGGCAGTTGTTCGCGCCCAACGTGGTGGGCACCGCCGAAATCATCCGGCTGGCAATCACGCGCCGGCTCAAGCCGATTCATTACGTCTCCACCATGGGCATCAGCGCCGTCGCGCATCAGCTCGTGGACGAGGACACCGACATCCGCCGCTCGGTGCCCAGCTGCACGATCGACGACGGTTACGCCAACGGCTACGGGATCAGCAAGTGGGCGGGCGAGGTCCTGATGCGCGAGGCACACGACCTGTGCGGCTTGCCCATTGCGGTGTTCCGGCCCGGCATGATCCTGGCCGACAGCCGCTACGCGGGACAGCTCAACGTACCCGACATCTTCACCCGGTTGCTGTTCAGCCTGGTCGCCACCGGTGTCGCTCCGCGCTCGTTCTATCGGGGTGGCGGCGGGCGCCCGCATTACGAGGGTCTGCCGGTCGACTTCCTGGCCGATGCGATCGCCGCGATCGGGCCACAGCATGGCAACGGCTACGACACCTACAACACGACCAATCCGCACGACGACGCAGTCTCGCTGGACACGTTCGTCGACTGGATCATTGCGGCGGGACTTCCGGTCGAAAAGATCGACGATTATTCGGCCTGGCTCGCTCGGTTCGAGACGGCGATGCGTGCGCTCCCTGAGAATCAGCGTGGACACTCGGTGCTGACGGTGCTGGACGTCTACCGTGAACCCATGGCCGCGGTGGCGGGATCGCCGGTGCCCGGAGAGCGATTCCGGGGGGCCGTCCATGCCGCCGGGCGCGCGATCCCCCACTTGTCGAAAGAGCTGATCGACAAATACCTGGCCGATCTCCAGCGGATCGGTGTACTGACCCGCTGAACGCGAACTGATCTCCAAACGAAGGGACGATGATGTCCAGCCCAGCCCCAACGCTTTACCCCAAAGGCGTGATTGGTGCGCCCAAGGACCGGCGCGGTCACGCGGCGGAGTTCAGCACCGGCCTGCCGGCGGGCACCGAGGTGTTCTCCGCCGACAACCACATCTCGGTGGCCGACGACATCTTCTACGAAGGCTTTCCCGCCGACCTGAAGGATCAGGCGCCCCGGATCTGGTATGAGGACGGTGCGTATCTGCTCGGCCCGCCCGGGCAATCGATGGTGGTGGGCGATTTCAGCGCGGTGCTCATGCAATACGACGATCTGGCCGGGGCGGCCACCAACAACGTCGAAGCCCGGGTTCGCGAACTGGCCGAGGACGGCGTCGACAAGGAACTGGCCTTCCCCAACGCGGTGCTCGCGCTGTTCCACCACCCCGACCACGAGATCCGCGAACGGATCTTTCGCGTCTACAACGAGCACATCGCCGGCGTTCAGGAGCGCTCCGACGGCCATTGTTACGGGGTCGGGCTGATCAACTGGTGGGATCCGGCCGGGGCGCAGCGCACCCTCGCTGAGCTGAAGTCGTTGGGGCTCAAGACGTTTCTGATGCCGATCAGTCCCGGCAGCGATCGCGACGGGCAGCCCATCGACTATTCGAGCACGGCGATGAGCGCGGTGTGGGACGAGATCGAAAAGGCGGGGCTGCCCGTCACCCACCACATCGGCGAGAGCCAGCCCAAGTTCCCCAGCGAGGTCAACAGCGTCGCGGTGGCCATGATGGTCAACATCGACTCATTCCGGGAGATGTTCTCCAAGTACATCTTCGGCGGCATCCTGGACCGGCATCCGCGACTGCGGATCGGATGGTTCGAGGGCGGAATCGCCTGGGTGCCGACGGCCCTGCAGGACGCCGAGCACGTTCTGGCCTCCTATCGGCACATGCTGGCCCACCAGCCGGCGCGTGACGTCCGGCACTACTGGGACACGCACATGTGCGCTTCGTTCATGGTCGATCCATTGGGGCTGCGACAGATCGACGAGATCGGTATCGACAAGGTGATGTGGTCGTCCGATTACCCGCACAACGAAAGCACTTTCGGCTATTCGGAGCGGTCGCTGGCCGCGGTGGTCGACGCGGTCGGTCCCGAGGATGCCGTTCGGGTTGTCGGCGGCAACATCAAGAACTTTCTAGGAATCCCCGCATGACGAATTCGGTTACTGCCCGCGCCTCGGTGCTGGACGTCCCCGATGAGCCGGACTGGGCGCGCATGCGCAACGAGATCGGCGCGCGGCTGCGATCTGCCATGGCGGAACACGGTGTCGACGCCCTGATTCTGCTGATGAACGGCTACGTCGGCTACGCGACCGGAGCCAGCTGGCCGCTCCTGGATGCCGGCCTGTCACACGTGGAGCGCCCAGTGGCCGTCGTGCTCGCCGACGACGTGCATCCGCACCTGTTCATGCCGTTCCGCAGCGGGGCGTCCGCGGAGTACCCGGTACCCGACGACCATCTACACGGTCCCGCCTACCTCGAATTCGACCATGGCGTCCAGGATTTCGCACGGAAGCTGGCCGGGCTCGTGCCGCCCGGGGCCAACGTCGCCGTCGACGAGCTCACCGGTGCGATGCGGCGGGCGGCGGCCAAGCTGTTCCCCGCGGGCGCGCCGACCGACGCGGCGATCGTGCTCGGCGCCGCGCAACTGGTGAAGACCCGCGATGAATTGTCTTGTCTGCGTCGGGCGGCCCGCATCACCGAACGGGCGATCGTCGACGTGCAGCAGGCGCTGAAACCCGGTGTACGTCAGATCGATCTTTCGGCCACGTTCGTGCGTCGCGCGTTCGAGTTGGGCGCCACCACCAACATGCTGGAGGCCATCTGGCAGGTGATGCCGAGCTCGCGGGAAGCCGGAGTGTGGACGACGCACGGCGATCTCGCGCTGCCGCTGCTGCCCACCGATCGGGAACTGGCCGCCGGCGATGTGCTGTGGACCGATATCAGCATCACCTACCACGGATACTGTTCTGACTTCGGTCGCACCTGGGTGGTCGGCGAGGCGCCCACGCCACGACAGCAAGACCAATTCCGGCAGTGGCGCACCATTTTGGATGCCGTGCTCGCGGTCACCAAAGCCGGCGTGACCTCCGGCGACCTGGCGCGCGCGGCGATCGCGGCCAATGGCGGTCGCAAACCGTGGCTGCCGCATTTCTATCTGGGCCACGGCATCGGCACCTACCCCGCCGAGGCGCCGATGATCGGGACGGACCTCGGTGAGGAGTTCGACGACAACTTCGTCTTCCCGCCCGGCATGGTTCTGGTACTGGAACCGGTGGTGTGGGAGGACGGCACAGGAGGCTACCGCAGTGAGGAGATCGTGGTGATCACCGAAGACGGCTACGCGCCGATCACCGACTACCCGTATACCCCCTATGGCGACTGAAGTTCTGCCCGACGCACGCGCGTTGCGGTCGGGCCGGAGGGAACGGGCGCTGGCCCAAATGGAAGAGCACGGCCTCGACATCCTGGTGCTCGGCCGGCAGGCCAACATCCGTTACGTCACCGGCGCTCCGCAGCTGTGGATAGCGGGCACGCGGCCGTTCGGTCCGATGTGTGTGCTGGTGCGTGCCACCGGAGACATCTACCTCAACAGCACCGACGACGAGGGCGTTCCGGAGGAGATCGGCCACGATCACCTGTACGGGCTGGCCTGGAACCCGATGACGCTCATCGACGTCCTGAAGAAGGTCGGCGGCGCCGAGGCGGCGCGGCGGGTCGGAACCGACGCGATCACACCGACTTTCGCGGCGCTGCTGCCCGAGGCGTTTCCCAATGCCGAGCTCGTCGACGCTGAGCCGGCGATGCGTGCGGCACGACGCATCAAAACACCCGGCGAAATCGCGGCGATGGATCAGGCCTTGCGCATCGCCGACCACGGATTAGCCACCGCCCTGGGCGAATTGGCGCCGGGCGTTTCCGAGCGGACGCTGGCCGGGGTGATGATGGAGGCGATGGCCGCGGGCGGGGTGAGCACGCCGGCCACCCAGGACGCCGCGTGGGTCACCTCGCGGGAGCAGCCGTGGCGACGCTCGGCCGCTCACGAGGTCCGTCCGGGTGATCTCGTCGCGTTCGCCGCCGGCGCGCTGGCAAATGGCTACGTTGCCGAGGTTGGCCGAACCTGGCCGGCCGGCGATGGCGTCACCGGCGAGGCACGCACGCTCTTCGACCGCTCGAAAGGGTTGTACGACAGGATGCTTGCCGCGTGTCACCCGGGCGCGCCCACCCGCGATCTGCTCGGCGCGTACGAAGCGGCGGGCGAGCCGGTGCCGCCGATGCCGGTCGCGCATGGGCTGGGCCTGGGTTTCGACCCGCCCGTGGTGTCCGAAACGCTCGTGGCCGCAGGCGAACACGACGTGCTCGAGGCCGGGATGGTGTTGGCGATCACCGGGTATGTGTGGCAGCGCGGCGTCGGCGCGGTGTTCCGCCGAGACACGGTGCACATCACCGAGAGCGGCGCCGAGGTGCTGACCAAAAGCCCGTCGTGGGGTTAGTGAAATAACTTGTGCCACTTTGGTTTCAGTGGCCCCAGAATAGCTTTTCTTGTCGGTGGCCTCCGATAGTTTCGGGGCGTGAGTGTAGATCCGGAGGCCCTGTTCGCGGCGTTTGACGTCATCGACTCCGCCTTCGACGGTCTGCTCGGGTCTGACTGCGATGCGTTGGCCACCCGCCAGCAGTTGGCGGTGTTGGAACGCTGCGAAAAGGTGCGCCGCCGGTTGCCGGCCATCGAGCATCCACTCATCAATTCTCTTGCCCGCCAGGCCCCATCCGAGTCGCTCGGCGGCACGCTGTCGCATGCGGTCACCGAGGCCACACTGATCAGCCGCTCCGAAGCGTCCCGACGCATCAAGGAGGCGCGGGATCTCGGTCCCCGGCACGGGCTGACCGGCGAATCGCTGGCACCGATGCTCGCCGCGACCGCGGCCGCCCAACGGTCCGGCACGCTCGGCACCGGTCAGGTCTCGGTGATCCGCAAGTTCTGCCACCAGTTGCCCGGCTGGATAGACGCGGCCACCCGCGAGCAGGCCGAGGCCAAACTCGCCACGGAGGGAACCCGGTATCGGCCCGAACAACTCGGCAAGCTGGCCGACGTCCTCGCTGACTGCCTGAACCCCGACGGCACCTTCACCGACGAGGACCGGGCTCGGCAGCGCGGCCTGACGTTGGGCAACCAGCAAGCCGACGGCATGTCGCAGCTGCGCGGCTGGCTCACCCCCGAGGCACGCGCCACGTTCGAAGCCGTCTTGGCGAAACTCGCCGCGCCGGGCATGTGCAATCCGGATGACGAAAGCCCTTGTGTGGATGGGGCTCCCACCCAGGAAGCCATCGAGCGCGACCCGCGATCGGCCGCCCAACGCCAGCACGACGGACTCAACGCCGCGCTCAGGGGATTGCTCGCCTCCGGAGAGCTAGGCCAGCACAACGGCTTACCGGCCTCAATCATCGTCACCACAACGCTCCAAGAGCTCGAATCCGCCGCCGGACGCGGGTTGACCGGCGGAGGCACCATGTTGCCGATCAGCGACGTGATCCGCCTGGTTCGCCACGCGCATCACTACCTGGCGATCTTCGACAAGGGCAAGGCCCTGGCGCTGTATCACACCAAGCGGCTCGCGTCGCCCGGACAGCGAATAGTGTTGTACGCCAAGGATCGCGGCTGCTCGGCACCCGGGTGCACCACGCCCGGCTACTACTGCGAAGTTCACCACGTCACCGACTACGCCATGTGCCACACCACCGACGTCAACGACCTCACCTTCGCCTGCGGACCCCAGCACCGCCTCCTGCGACCCGGCGGCTGGACCACCCGCAAGAACGCCAGGGGTGACACCGAGTGGGTCCCGCCCCCGCACCTGGACCGCGGACGGCCCCGCGTCAACGTATTTCACCATCCCGAAAAGCTGCTCCGAGATCGAGACGACGACGTGCCCTAGGCGCCGCGCCCTAGGCGACACGCCCTTCCTCGGCCAGCGCCTCGTCGAGCAGGTCGCCCAGCGGGTGCCGCTGCCACAGCAACAGCAGGTTCGACAGCATCTGCAGCGGGGCGCGCACGCTCTCGTTGTCCCTGATCCGCGGGTCCGTCCGGCTGCTGGGTGCGATGTCGAATCGTTTACCTATCAATGCCGGTACGTCCAGCAGCCAGGCCACGCCCATCACCGCCGCATACAGCAGCGTGTGCCGGCGTAGCCGGTCCGGCTGCAGGCGCGGACCGCCACAACGCTCGAATTCCGCAACGAACAGTTCCAACAGGTCGTCGAGATGGGTATCCCATATGTCGTTTTCGGCGCCGGACATCGCCCCCCACAGGGCCATGCCCAGATTCATCTGGCTGACGCATCCCCAGTCCATCAGGCCGCAGCGCAGTGCGCCGCCGGCATCGCGCCAGAACCAGGCATTGTCGATATTGGCATTCCAGTGGCACAGCGCGACGTAATCGCCGTCGGAGGCCAAGTGATCCGCGACCGCATCCTCGAACAGGGCCAACCGAGGCGCCTCAGCGGCCAAGCGCGCCAGGAACTCCGGGGAGCCCACGCCGGCCGGCACCAGGCCGCGGTGGGTGTCGATGAATTCAGCCAGCTGATTGACCCGGCGCTGCAATTTGTCCATCGACAGCGGTGCCCGCTTTCCCACCGTTGCGGCCTGCACGTCCAGCGGAAAGTGCGCGGTCTGTTCCGCGGGCAGCCGACCGGACCGGTGCGTGCCGGCAAGCCGCGCGAGGGCGGTCAGCAGCGCGCGGTAGTGATCCACCGGCTCGGGCATCTCGTAGTCGAGGCACTTGTGGTATTGGGGTTCGATCCCGTTGGCGCCGAAGATGATTCGTTCGGTGATCAAGATCCCGGTGCCGCTCTGCGCGTGGTAGTCGGCGAACTGCGGGTTGGGCACCACGATGGGGAATTGGGGCGCACGCGCCAGCGAGGCGAACCGGACCTCGGACTCCATCTGGGTCTTTCCGCGGTCGCGCACCGGATTGTCGAGATCGCGGGAGAACTTGACGAACAGCTCGGTGTGCAGATTGGGTGCGGGCCGGTCGTATTCGACCGCCAACATCACCTTGCGGCCTGTGCTGCCGCCGCCGATCTCCCGGAATTCGCTGATCCGGGCGACGCTGTTCTCCATGAGCACACCGGAGGCCCGAAACGCGTTGGTCAGGAACGACACTCCGCCGCCGAGCAACGCCGCGGGGTCGGCCGGGATCTGCAATTCGTAGTGATCGCCGATCACCCAATCCGAGTCCACGCGGCTACCAGGTCTGCTCGGCCGAGCGCACCAACATGTGATTGACCGCGACCCGCCGGTCACGAGTCACCATGAACAGCACCGCATCCGCGATGTCCTCGGGCCGCAGCATGACCATGCCGGCGGTCTGCCGTTCGAACGCCTCGCGTGACGTTTCGGCCAGGTGGCCGAAGATTTCGGTGTCGACGGTGCCGGGGCCCACCACTCCGACCCGGACCCGCTTGCCGAGCACCTCTTGGCGAAGGCCCTCGCTGAAGGCGTTCACCCCGAACTTGGTCAGCGAATACACCGCCGTGTTCGGCCGGGCCACCCAGCCCGCGGTGGAACTGATGGTGACCAGGTCTGCCACGCCGCGTGGCGAGTCGGCGGCCGCGTCGATCAGGTGAGGAAGCGCAGCCCGGGTGGCGTAAAGAACACCCTGCACGTTGACGGACACCATCTGGTCCCAATCCTGCAGCGGCGCCTCGGTCGCGGGCGCCGATTGCATCAGGCCGGCGTTGTTCACCAGGATGTCGAGGCGTCCCAGCTCCGCGACCGTGCGCTGCACCGCGGACGCCACCTGCTCGGCATCGGTGACGTCGGCGGCCACGACCAGCGCTGTGCCACCGGCGGATTCGATCTCGGCCTTCAGCCCGGCCAACCGGTCGGCGCGGCGCGCGAGCAGGGCCACCGCCGCTCCCTGGTCCGCCAGCGCTCGGGCCGTCGCCGCGCCGATGCCGCTGCTGGCACCGGTGACCAGGGCCGCTGTGCGCGCCAGTGTCGTCATGTTCCGCCCATAGGTTGCTTGCCGAGTATCTCGTGTAGAACGTAGTCGGTGTGCTCGCCCAGGTCCGGCGCGCCGCGCGCGATCCGGGCGGGCCGCGTCATTCGCCAGGACGGACCCAGCACCGGTCGCTGGCCCTCGCGCTGATCCGTGACGAAGCGGTACAGCTCGCGGTCCCACAGCCGTTGATCGGCAATCACATCCACCGCGGTGGCGCTCTTGGCGGCCGCGACCCCGGCCGCGCGCAGGCGCTCGGCGAGTCGCTCGGCGTCCTGGCCTCGGGTGAGCCGGGCGAGGTCCGCGTCGAGCGCTTCGGCGTGCCGGTGTCGCGCCTCGCGTGTGGCGTAGCGGGGCTCGTCGGCCAGTGGCGCCGCGCCGAGCGCCTCGGACAACCGGCGCCATTCGGCGTCATTCGCGACGGCCACCGTGATCCACGCGCCATCGGCGCACGGGTAGCAACCGTGCGGGCACATGTCCGGGTTGGCGTTGCCGCTAGGACCCAGGGGTCGTCCGGTCAGCGATTGCTCCAGCAGGCAGTCACCGATCATCGAGGAGAGGGTCTCCACGGCCGACACGTCGACGAATTGACCGGCGCCACTGAGTTCCCGATGCAGCAGGGCCACCACGGCGGCATAGGCGGCGGCCGCGCCGACCGTCGAGTCGCCATAGCGCATGCTGGTCCCGAGCGGCGGCCCATCGGGATAGCCGACCAGTGAGGCCGGCCCGGCCAGCGCGGCAAAGCATGGGGCATAACCGGTTTGGTGACCCATCGGCCCGTCGTTGCCCCACATCTTGATCGACACCGAGATGATGTCGGGCTTGATCTCGGTGAGCTGCTGGTACCCCAGGCCCTGGCGCTCCATGGCGCCCGGGCGCAGGTTGTTGATGACGATGTCGCTGCGGGCGATCAGCTCGCGCAGCCGCGCCATCCCCTCGGCCGACTTGATATCGAGGTCCACGCTGAGGATCTCGGGGTTGATGCTCAAGAAATACGGCGCGTGGTTGATGTCGGTGCCGCCGTAGGCGCGCATCTCCTCAGGGCTGGCGGCCGTCTCGATCTTGATGACTTCGGCGCCCAGCATCGCCAGCAGTTTGCCGGCGTACGGACCGGCCCACACCTTGGTGAGTTCGACGACCCGCACCCCTTGCAGCGGTCCGCCCCGCGCATCCCTGGGTGGCTTCAGCTGCGCCGACTTGACCGTCGGCCGGGCGCGCGCGGCGTCGATGCTTTCCAGCACCGGCCGGGTGTGCTCACCGAGACCGGGTGCGGCGCTGTCGATTCGCGCGGGCGACGCGCTGAACGCGTACGGCACCGTCGGATACGCCGCTTCACCCAGCACCGGATGGCCGACCCGCTGGAAGAAGCCGCGGTGTCGGTACTGGGGCGAATGATGCAGGTCCGCGGCGCCGTTGACGGGCACCAGCGGGACACCGAGCCGCTGGGCTCTTTCCGACGCCTCCTCCTTTGGCAGGCCGGCAACCCAACCGGCGAAGCCCCGCTGAAACGCGGCGACCTTCTCGGCGGTGACGGAGAACTCCAGCCAGTCGTCCTCGAACGTATCAAGCCATTCGGGATCGCCCATCAAGGTTTTCACGCCGGCCCAGTGCGCGCCGCTGGTCATGTAGAGATAGACGAAGCCATCGGCGCAGGCGAAGAACGAGGCCGGCCCGGCCTGATCGAAATCGCCCCGCTCACCGTAGGCCGGTACCTCGCCGGTCACGAGGCGACCCAGGATGCAATCGGCGCGTGAGACCAGCACGGCCTGCTGGGAGATGTCGATGGACTCGCCCTGGCCGGTGTGCAGCCGTCCCCACAGCGCCGACGCGACACACAGCGCCGCCTCCAGCCCGGCTTCGTAGTCGGCCAGGAAGCGGCCCGGCCCCTGCAGCGGAGGCTTGCCTACGTCCGGGTGGCTCGGGGTGTGATACCCCCACCCGCTCGCGTGGAACACGTTGATGCTGCGGGCATTATCGAACTCGGCCGCCGCCCCCTGGCCGTACGGGGTGATGGCGCAGAAGACCGCCGACGGGTGGCGCGCGGACCAGTCCGTGACCCGGCCTTCGATGACCGCGTCCGCGGTGTCGATCATCCGGTGCAGGCGCTCGGCATCGGCCGCCGAGCCGAGATCGAGAACGACGGAGCGCTTGTTGGTGTTGAGGTAGGCGAACAACGCGCTGCCTTCGCACCCCTCGGCGAGGATGGGCGCCATGGCGCGGGTCGCGCTGCCGCACTTCGGCGCCTCGATCTTGATGACCTCGGCGCCGAAGTCGGCCAGCAGCTTCCCGCAGTACTCCCCCGCGACGGATTCGGCTAACTCGACGACCCTGATACCCGTCAGCGCGGACATGCACGCCCCGCCAAAACGGTCAGGGCTTCGCGCGGCCGGAGCGGCTCAGGCGCCACTCCGGCGGGAAGTTCATGTCGTTGTCCTTGACCACGTTGTTGAGGCCCTTGTTGAAAGTGCCTTCGGTGAGGTCAACTTCTTGCGCGTCGTTCTGGATCATCGGCAGCATGCCCTCGACCATGCCGGTCAGCAGGCTCCCGAAGTACTCGCCCTTGTGCTGCTTGTACAACTCGAGGAAGGTCTTCTGCACCGCGACCGTGTCGGTCGGGCGGGACCGTGAGCATGCCATGGCGTACTTCTCGGTCTCCGCTTCCAGCTGGTCACGTGGCACGACGCTGTTGACGAAGCCACAGTCGTACATTTCCTTAGCGCTGAACGGCCTTCCGGTGAACAGCATCTCGGAGAACTTGCGCAGGCCCATCGTCTCGGCCCACCACCACAGCCGCGGTCCCCAGCCCACGTACCGGAAGGCGGGGTGACCGAACAGGGCGTCGTCGGAGGAGATCACCAGGTCGGCATCGCCGGCCTGGTAGAAATGCCACCCGTAGCAGTAGCCCTTGGCCTCGATGATGCTGATCTTCCGCAGTTCCTGCAGCGGCCGGTTTCCGGCGCGGGCCTTGGCGTAGAAGTCGGTGACGGTGGACAGGTACCGGTACGAACCACCCGGCGGGTACTTGACGTCGTCATCGTTGATCGCGAGCTCGTGATGCAGCGGAAGACCGGGGTTCTCCAGCATGGGCCGCTGCTCGGGCAGGTCGCCGCCGCTGCCGAAATCCTGTCCCTCGCCCCGGATCACGACCACCTTGACGTCGTCGTCCACGTTGCACTTGTGGATCAGGTCCGCGTAGTTCTGCCGCATGCCCAAACTGGTGGCGTTCTGCGCGTCGGGACGATCGAAGGTGATGTAGGCGATCCGGTTCTTCTTGTCCTTTTCGAACTTGATGTACTGCTCGGCTTCCTTCTTCAGCTTTTCGTAGTCATATTCGGGCATGGACTTCTTCTTTCACTTGGGGTTGACGCCTATTTGAGCAAGCTGCCCGCATCGACGGGAAGCGAAACGCCGGTGACATAACGAGATTCGTCAGAGGCGAGGAACAGGACAGCATTGCTGATGTCGGTGCCTTCCACCCAAGGCACCGGCAGTGTGTGCATCATTTGCGAGATGGGGGCGAAGTCGTCCGGTCCGGGGTTTTCCAGATCCGGGCGAAAGAGCCGATAGGTGTTGTCGTTCATCACCATCGTGGTGCTCACCTGGGTGGGCAGCACCGAATTGACCCTGATCATGTGCGGGCCCAACTCGACGGCGAAGGCCCGCATCAGGCCGATGACGCCGTGCTTGGCGGCGATGTAGTGCCCGGTGTTCGGGTAGGCTTTGCGGCCGCCCACCGAACTGGTGAGCACGATGGAGCCACCGCGCCCACCCGAAAGAACATGTGGCACGCCCGCTTTGACGGTGTGCCACACGCCGCTGAGGTTGATGTCGATCATGTCCTGCCACACGTCTTCGCGGATCTTGTGCAGCTTTCTGCCGTCGGTGCCGACGCCGGCGTTGGCGACGATGATGTCGAGGCGACCGAGCTGTTCGACCCCGCCGTCCACCGCGGCCTTCAGCGCGTCGTAGTCACGGACGTCGACCTGGGCGGTCACGATGCGCCGGTCGAGGTTCTTGACCAGATCGGCCGTCTCGGCAAGGTCTTCCGGCGTCGAGTGCGGATAGGCCAGGTTGTCGATGGGCCCGCAGACGTCGATCGCGATGATGTCGGCGCCCTCCTGCGCCAGGCGGACGGCGTGACTGCGGCCCTGACCGCGGGCGGCGCCGCTGATGAAAGCCACCTTGCCCTCGACCCGGCCGGTCATCATGACACCAGCGCCGGCATACACTCCCAGCCCCGGACCGTGGAGGTCGGACTCAGGACGGCGTTGGTCAGGTCGACCTCCCACTCGGGGAATCGTTTCAGGATCTCCTCCAACGCGATGCGGCCTTCCAGACGGGCCAGCGCCGATCCCAAGCAGAAGTGCGTTCCCATGCTGAAGGTGAGGTGCGGACGGACGGTCCGGTGAATGTTGAAATCGCCTGCGTCGGGCCCGAACTGGGCCTCGTCGCGGCACGCCGAGCCGAGGAGCATCATCATCACGCTGCCTTCGGGCACGGTCTGGTCGTGCATGGTGACGTCGCGGGTCACATACCGTGACACGTGCGGCGCCGGCGGTTCGTACCGCAGCAACTCCTCGATGGCCTGCGGGATGAGCGTGGGGTTCTCGGCGAGGTCGCGGCGCTGATCGGGGTGCTCGGCGAGAACCTTTCCGGACCAACCGATCAGCCGCGTTGTCGTCTCATTGCCGGCCCCGGCGACGACGTTGAGGTAGACCAGGATTTCTTCGCGGGACAGCCGCCGGGTGGTGCCGGTCTCGTCGACGAATTCGACGTTGAGGAGCTCGGTCATGATGTCGTCGGACGGATGCTCGGCGCGCCAGTCGATGTAGGCCTCGAACTGCTCGCCCACCGACAGGCCCTTCTCGGCCGCGTCCATGGGCTTGCCGGCCTCGGTGCGCAGCTGGGCGTTGCCGCGGTCGCGGATGTACTCCTGGTCGTCCGCGGGGATACCGAGCAGCATGCTGATGACCTTCATCGGCATCTGCGCACCCAGGTCGGCGACGAAATCGAAGCGTCCCGAGCCCACCAGCGGATCGAGCAGTTGAGCGCAGAAGTCGCGAATCATCGGTTCGAGCGCGGCGATCCGGCGCGGGGTGAACATGCGCGACAGCAGTTTGCGATGTACGTCGTGAATCGGCGGGTCTTCGAAGATCAGCATGCCCGGCGGGATTTCGAGATTGGCCTTGATCAGTTCCAGGATCGCGCCGCGCGCGGAGCTGTAGGTCTCGTGGTCGACAAGCGCCTTGCTGACATCGGCGTAACGGCTCACCGCGTAAAAGTCGTATTCGGCGTTGTAATAAAGCGGCGCCTCTTCGCGCAATCGCGCGAACATGGGATACGGGTCGGCGATCAACCCGACATCGTATGGATCGAACCGAACATCGCTATCGGTGCTCGCCGTCACGAAAACCCTCCTACCGCTGCAGTTTTAGACGCCCGCATCACCTGCACCAGGCCTAGCGCTGCCAGCGTCGCAGCGCTGGATTCGGTCCGGGCAATTTATACACTCCGCTTAATTGCATCGCTCTGACTTCTGCACAAGCTCCGCTGAAAACGGCGCATGAACGTGGACGAACTCTATTCTCGTAGAGAACCATACAGCGCATCCCGTGGCAAGATCCATACCCCCGTACGCCGTGTCCCGGCGGCGTCCTCACGCGGACCCGGCCGCCCCGCGGCGCAACACCCGCAGGCCGCCGGCCTGGGTCAGCCGCCCCTTGTCCGAACTCTTCAGGATGCCGGCGGCGATCGCCGACAGGATCCCGTCGAGCTGTTCGGCGCTGTCGATGATCCGGTCGCCATGGGCGAACCGCTGCAGCAGGCCGTTGATGAACGTCAGCGTGACATTGCTCAGATCCTCGACGACGGCCGGATCCAGCTCGGCGCCGTGCGGCATGAGCTGCACTAGGATCTCCCGGTGCAGCTTGGTGAACTCGTCGGTGGCCTGCTGCAGAATTGCGGCCAGCGCGGGGTCGCGGGTGGCCTGCATGGTGAGCTCGTAGCGGGCCCTGGTCCGATACAACTGCGGATCGCTGCCGGCCTGGATGACTACCTGCGACAACCGCGACGGTGCGCGATCCGCAACGGCGCCATCGGAGCTGTCCGCGATCGCTTGCAGCTCGGCGAGGTCGAGCTCGGCCGAGCGCTCGGCCACCGCGCGCAACAGCGCCGACCGGGTGCGGAAATAGAACGAGGTGGTGCCGTCCGGCACCCCGGCCGCGCGGTCGACCTTCAGATGGCTCAGTCCCTTGGCCCCGTCATCGGCCAACAACTGGATCGCCGCGTCGCACAGATCGCGGCGGCGCTCGGCGGGGTTTGGCTTTCGGCGTTTATCCATAATCTTCTAGGTGGCGACCCTACTCTATATTCGTAGTGTCAGTAAAGCGCGCACTTCCGCGCGCCGGAACGCCGGATGCGTGCAGGCCAAGCCGCGCGGGCAACCTTCATCGAATTGCACGATTTCGACGCGACGCGCGATCGGGCACCAAAGAAATTGCGGTGCAGGAGTTCCCGTCGGATATGGAATCAATGATCCTGCGGGTAGAGTGCATTGAAGATGATTCACCGTCGATTCAGCGTTCGTCGATTCAGCGTTTGTAGCCGCCGCTTATACACATCT
>NZ_LZSX01000007.1 GCF_001665835.1 Mycobacterium colombiense
ATGACGACGACCGAAAACGTACTGACCCCCGAGGTTCGAAACGGCATCGATTTCAAGGTCGCCGATCTGTCGTTGGCGGATTACGGTCGCCGGGACATCGAGCTCTCGGAGCAGGAAATGCCGGGTCTGATGTCGCTGCGCCGTGAGTACCACGACGTGCAGCCGCTCAAGGGTGCGCGTATCTCGGGTTCGCTGCACATGACCGTGCAGACCGCGGTGTTGATCGAGACCCTCGTCGCGCTGGGCGCCGAGGTCCGCTGGGCGTCTTGCAACATCTTCTCCACTCAGGACCATGCCGCCGCCGCGGTGGTCGTCGGCCCGCACGGCACCGCGGAGGAGCCCAGGGGCGTTCCGGTGTACGCGTGGAAGGGCGAGACGCTCGAGGAGTACTGGTGGGCGGCCGAGCAGGTGCTGACGTGGCCCGATAAAGACGGCGTCGCCGCGCCGGCGAACATGATCCTGGACGACGGCGGTGACGCCACCATGCTGGTGCTGCGCGGCGCGCAGTACGAGAAGGCCGGCGTGGTGCCGCCGGACGAGGAAGACGACTCGGCCGAGCACCGGGTGTTTTTGAACCTGCTGCGCAAGCGGTTCGAGACCGACAAGGACAAGTGGACCAAGATCGCCGCGTCGATCAAGGGCGTCTCGGAGGAGACCACTACCGGCGTGCTGCGCCTCTACCAGTTCGCCGCGGCCGGTGACCTGGCGTTCCCGGCGATCAACGTCAACGACTCGGTCACCAAGAGCAAGTTCGACAACAAGTACGGTTGCCGGCACTCGCTGATCGATGGCATCAACCGCGGCACCGATGTGCTGATCGGCGGCAAGAAGGTGTTGATCTGCGGCTACGGCGACGTCGGTAAGGGCTCCGCGGAGTCGGTGGCCGGCCAGGGCGCGCGCGTGACCGTCACCGAGATCGACCCGATCAACGCGCTGCAGGCGCTGATGGAGGGTTTCGACGTCAAGCGGGTGGAGGACGTGATCGGCGAGGCCGACATCATCATCACCACCACGGGCAACAAGGACATCATCACCCTCGAGCACATGAAGGCGATGAAGGACAAGGCGATCCTGGGCAACATCGGCCACTTCGACAACGAGATCCAGGTGGCGCGGCTGGAGAAGTCCGGCGCCACTAAGACCAACATCCGCGCGCAGGTCGACCTGTGGACGTTCCCGGATACCGGCAAGTCGATCATCCTGCTGTCCGAGGGCCGGCTGCTGAACCTGGGTAACGCCACCGGGCACCCGTCGTTCGTGATGAGCAACAGCTTCTCCAACCAGGTCATCGCGCAGATCGAGCTGTGGACCAAGAACGACGAGTACGACAACGAGGTGTACCGGCTGCCCAAGCACCTGGACGAGAAGGTGGCGCGCATCCACGTGGAGGCGCTGGGTGGCGAGCTGACCAA
>NZ_LZSX01000008.1 GCF_001665835.1 Mycobacterium colombiense
CGCTCGGCATGCCCAAGTCCACGGTGAGCCGGAAGCTGACCAAGCTGGAATCCGACCTGGGCATCAAGCTGCTGCGGCAGTCCACCACCTTGCCGAATACCAGCAGGGCATCGAGGTCAAAGGGCAGATTCTGTTCCATGGGCGGTGTTCCAAGTATGCAACAGGGTGTTGCGTTCGTACACCTTATTGGGGGTTCTTGCAGCTGCTAGCGTCGGCCGCACCACGTAGGAGGTACGCGGGGATGAATCAGCCTATCGCCGTCGCCAAGCCCCCAAACGGGCACTGGACCGACGCATATCCCGAACTCGGCCGCGGCCCGGTGTCGCTCGAAGATTGTGTATCCGAAGAGTTCTACGAGAAGGAACGCGAGCACGTCTTCAAGAAGACCTGGCTCTACGTGGGGCGGGTCGAACGGGTTCCGCGCTCGGGCAGCTACTTCACCCGCGAGTTCAGGTTCCTGAACACCTCGATCATCATCGTGCGGGGCAAGGACCAGGTGATCCGCGCCTTCCACAACATCTGCCCGCACCGCGGCAACAAGATGCTGTGGGAGGACGACCCGTTCCAGGAAGTGTCCGGCCGCGCCCCGTTGCTGTACTGCCGTTTCCACGGGTGGCGCTACAAGCTGGACGGCAAGCTGCACTCGGCCACCCGCAAGGACCTGCTGCTGGACTTCGACGCGGACAGTTGCCAGGTGCCGGCGGTGCAGTGCGAGGTGTGGGAGGGCTTCATCTTCATCAACCTCAACCCGCACAACACCGAGCCGCTACGGTCCTTCCTCGGCGAATTGGCCCATGGCATCGAGGGCTATCCGTTCGACGGACCGCATCAGGTCTACAAGTTCTCGGCCGAGTTGCAGTGCAACTGGAAGATTTTCGTCGACAGCTTCGCCGAGAGTTACCACGGCCCGTACCTGCACGCATCGTCGTTCGGCGCTCTCACCGCGGAGGCCAGAGACGCGTTCGACCAGCCGAACCCGTTCACCGACGCGCTGGCCTACCAGCTCAGCGGCCCGCATCGGATGTTCTCGTTCTCCGGTGAGCCCTCGCAAAAGACGCCGTACTCCAAGCCGATTGAATGCGTGATGGAAGCCAGCGCGGCGGGTCCCTGGAACAAGAAGGTCGATCGGGGGCCGATGCCGCCGGGGATCAATCCCACGCGGTCGGAGAAATACGGGTTCGACTCGTTCCAGTTCTTCCCCAACTTCGTCATCATCTTCGGGGCGTCCGGATTCAGCACCCACACCCACTGGCCGACGGGTCCGCACTCGCACGTGTTCGAGGCCGAGATGTTCTATCAGCCGCCGAAGACGCACAAGGAGCGGCTCGGCCAGGAACTCACCGTGACGTTCCTCAACGACATCATCCTCGAGGACGCGAGCCCGTCCGAGGGTCTGCAGGCGATGCTCAACAGCGGTGTCCTGACGCATTTCACGATGAATGACGAGGAAATCCTGCTGCGCCACCTCCACAAGGTGGTCGGTGATTACGTTGCGGCCGGCGAAGCGGCGAAGGCGGTCCAACGATGAGTACGGTTCTGCCGAAAGAGTTCTCGCGACTGGAGCACCTGGTGCCCGAGTGGGCGATCGAGGATGGCCACCAGCGCTACGTCAAACGCGTCAACAGCTCCATGGAGGACATCCGGGCCTTCTACGACGAGGTGTTTCCGCGCGCCGAGGAAGCCGTCGCCTACATCGACAAGTTCGACTACTCCGAGCCGCTGCCCGACGACGTCGCCAATCTGCGCAACCTGCTCTACTCGCTGATCACCGTCTCGTTGGCGGTCGAGCTGTGGAAGCAGCCGCGGGTAAAGCATTCGGCCAACACCATTCTCACGAGAGTCAGCTGAAACCATGGGACTCACTTCTGCGCAGCTGGAGATCGTCGACCTCACCCCGAGAATCGGCAGCGAGATCCGAACCGATCTCGACACGCTGCTGAGCGGCCGGGAGGCGTCGACGATCCGTGACGTTCTCGAGCGGCGCGGCGTGGTGTTCTTCCGCGGGCTGGACATCGGTGACGAGGAGCAGGTCGCCATCGCCAAGACCCTCGGCACGCTGGTCGCCAACGAGGGCCAGGGCGGCATCAACAAGATCTCCCTCGACGAGAAGGTCAATCAGCGCGCCAAATACCTGCAGGGCTCGATGTTCTGGCATTTCGACGGATCGCTGCAGCCGCTGCCCAACCTGGCCACGCTGCTGCGCGCGGTGCAGCTCTCCGAGATCGGGGGGCAGACCGAATTCTGCAACACCTACGCGGCCTACGACGACCTGCCCGATGCCGACAAGGACGCGATTGCGGAGTTGCGCGTGGTGCACAGCGCGGAACGCTCGCAGTATTACGTCACCCCGGAGATGAGTTACGACGAGGTGGCCTTCTGGCAGAAGTCGCCAACGAAGGCGTGCCCGATCGTGTGGACGCATCAATCCGGCCGTAAATCCTTGCTGTTGGGCGCGACCTCGGATTACGTGATCGGCCTGCCGGTGGAGGAAAGCCGGGCGCTGCTTGCGCGGCTTCGTGATTGGGCCACCCAGCCGCAGTACGTCTATCAGCATCAGTGGCAGCCGGGCGACCTGCTCATTTGGGACAACACCGGGACCATGCACCGGGTGTTGCCCTATGCGGTGGACAGCGGCCGGCTCATGCACCGAACGATTCTCGCGGGTGAAGAGCCGCTGCGGTGAAGCTCGGCATCGCCACCCCGGTCGTCACCAATGTCGCTGGAGCGCCCCTGGAATGGGAGAAGGACGCCGGCATCGAGGACATCGGCCGGGTCGCGGAGGTCGCAGATCGGCTCGGCTATCACCACATGACCTGCAGCGAGCACATCGGCATGCCCTCGACCGAATCCGGTCGGCGCGGAGCTCGCTACTGGGATCCGCTGGCGACGTTCGGTTACGTTTCGGGGCGCACCAAGCGGATTCGCTTCGCCACGATGACGTTGGTGCTCGGGTACCACCATCCGCTGGCGATCGTAAAGCGTTACGGCACACTCGACCACGTCAGCAATGGACGGGTGATCCTCGGTGTGGGCGTCGGTTCGCTCAAGGAGGAGTTCGACCTTCTCGGTGCGCCTTTCGAGGACCGCGGCGCCCGCGGCGACGACGCCCTGAGGGCGCTCCGGGCGGCGCTGCCCAGCAATGAGCCGGCATATCACGGTGAGTTCTACTCGTTCGGCGGGCTGACCGTCGACCCCTGTGCGGTACAGCCGCACATGCCGATCTGGGTCGGCGGACGCACGCGACGTTCGCTGCGGCGTGCGGTGACCCTCGCGGACGGTTGGTGCCCGTACTACGTGTCGATCCACACGGCCGCGGACTGGTTGCAGCGTTTCGAATTACCACCGGATTTCGAGGTGGTGATGCCCGCGGAGCAACCCCTGGATCCTGCCGGGAAACCCGAAGCAACACAGGACACATTGCGGGAATTGGCCGACGGCGGCACCACGACCCTTTCGGCCCGCTTCGTTCACCACTCGTTGCAGCACTATCTCGAGCAACTCCACGCCTTGATCGAACTGCACCGTGAAACCTTCGGCGCAAACGCGCAGACGCAGTAGACAGGAATCCCGTGACCATCGGGACTGCCGACGACCTGTACTAACGACCCGTGGGACGTCGACCTCAACGCCGATCCGTATCCGATGTTCCGGCACATCCGCGAGAACGCGCCGCCGTACTACAACGCCGACCACGACTTCTATGCCCTGAGCCGGTTCGATGACGTCAACCGGGCCCTGGTCGACCATCAGACCTTCAGCTCCGCACGTGGCGTCGTGCTGGAGATCATCAAGGGGGCATCGAAATCGGGCCGGGAGTATTCATTTTCGAAGATCCACCCGTACACCACATCCACCGCAGCTTGCTCTCTCGCGCGTTCACGCCACGCAAGATCAACGCCCTCGAGACCGAACGTTTTGCCTCCGAGCAGTCGACTGTCGCACGGCCGACTTCATAGTTTCTTGAGACCGCGCAGAATCTTGAAAAATGGCGCGCTGGATGCAAGGCCTTTCCGCAAGGTCGGCTGAAGGTAGCTGAGATTATTGACCACCAAATAGCGCACACCGTGGTCACGCCACTGCGCAGCCTGTTCGACGACCTCATCGGGCGTCCCGGCCAGAAGCGCGTCTTTGAGCAGTGATACCGGGACGTTCTTGGTGTAGGACAACACGGTCTGCTCGTCCAACGTTTGTGGGACTAGATCTTGCGCGCCGGTGAATTCACGTCCCAGCGGATGCTGTACGCCGTGGTTGGCCCACATCTGGCCCGGGATGATGAGCGCGAAAGCCTTTGCAGCATCTGAGTTAAGGGCCTGCTCGACGTCGTCGGGGCGTCGTCCGGTGACGACAAAGGCTGAGATGGCCGGGATGATCGAACCAGGGACGCGGCCGGCATCGGATGCCGCAGTTCGCACTGCTTCCAGACCCGATGCGTAGTCTTTGGGTCCCGAGACGAGGCCGGGGAACCAGGCGTCGGCGTAGCGCCCGGTGGCCCGCAGCATCCGCGGCCCCTTGGCGGCGATCCAGATCTCGGGCCATTTGCCGCGGTAGGCGGGCAGGTCGAACACCGCGTTACGCAAGGGGAAGTATGGCGACTCACGCGAGATGGGTTCGCCACGGGAGTTCCACAGCGCACGGATGGTGGCGACCGCCTCTTCAAAGCGCGCCACGGGTTTGGTCCAGTCCACCCCATAAGGCTCATTGCCCTCCCGCTCTCCCACACCGATGCCCAGAATGGCGCGGCCACGGCTGATCAAGTGCAACGTGGCGGCGGCCTGTGCGGTGACCGCCGGATGACGTCGATTGGTATCCGTCACGCCAACACCAAGCCGTAGACGTCCAAAGCGGTTGCGGGAAGCAAGATGTCCGAGCATCGTCCACGGTTCGAGTTGAGCGTCGACTTTTGGGATCAGTTTGGCGACACCGAGGTGGCCCGGCGTGGCGATCGAGCGTGGGAACAGCGAATTCAGATGGTCGGCCGCCCAGTAGGAGTCGACACCGCTGGCCGCGGCCATTCGCAAGTTGGTGCGCGCGAGCATGGTCGGGGACCAGCGAGAATTGAGAAGCTGACTGCTGATGCCGACTCGGATGTGATTCATGAACGCCGCCTTTCGCAGGAGTCGAAGCAGTGCGACGCCGGCCGATGAGGTTAACAGCCGTCAACGGCATGGGAAACTGCGTCGGCCACGTCGACGAACCCAACGGCTCTTCCCGACCTGCGTGATTACCATGGTGCCGTTACTCTTGCATCATTCCGCAACCTGACTGACCTTCCTGTGATCGGGGGCCGATGACGGCGACGCTATCCGGTGCCGAAGAAGCAGAAGGTTGGGTGCCGCAAGGCGGCGGGTGTCCCTTTGGGCGCGGTGGCTCGTACTCTGTGCCGGCCACGCGAGACTTGCCGCTGCCGATCGGCGAGGTCGCGGCTCGGCGCGTCCCGACGCTCGCGGCAACTATGAGGCGCGACGCCCAGCTCGCGCGGGCGTGCGCGCCGATGCTGGCAAAAGTACTGGCGCTCACCGCGGCCAGGAAAGTCCGCACCAGGCTGGCCGGCCGCCACGCCCCAGAGCATGTGCAGATCACCGAATTCGACCCGATGAGCCCCGCGATCGCCCGGGATCCGTACCCGCACTATCGAGAGCTCTTGGCGGGCGAGCGGGTGCAGTACAACGCCAAGCGCGATGTCTACATCTTGAGCAGATATTCCGACGTCCGCGAGGCTGCACGTAACCACGAGATGTTGTCCAGCGCACAGGGAGTCACCTTTTCCCGGGGCGCGGCACCTTTCCTTCCCACGTCTGATCCGCCGGCACACACGCGGATGCGCAAGCAGCTGGCGCCGGGTATGGCGCGTGGCGCATTGGAATCCTGGCGTCCGATGGTCGACGAACTAGCCCGAGAGTTGGTCGGCGGCCTCAAGCCACAGAGAACCGCGGACGTCGTCTCTCTTGTGGCCGCACCGATGCCCATGCGCACCATCACCAATGTTCTCGGCATTGCTGGACCGGACGAGGCCGCTTTCATCCGGTTGTCGAACCAGGCGGCTCGTATCACCGACGTCAACTTGTCGGTTTCGGGGCTGGGGTCGCTGGTGCACGGCTTCACCGGATTTCGGCGATTGCGTGCACTCTTCACCCACATGCGCGATAACGGGCAGCTGGGGGAGTGCACTGTTCTCGGACGGCTCGCCGGACATGCCGACCGTGGCCGGCTCAGCGATGATGAGTTGTTCTTGTTCGCCGTTTTACTGGTGGTTGCGGGCCACGAGACCACCGCGAATATGATCGGCACCTTGTTCCTCACGCTGGCCGAATATCCAGAACAGCTCAGGCTCCTTGCGCAGCGACCGGAGCTGATCCCGTCCGCGATTGAGGAGCAACTTCGCTTCCTGCCTCCGGTCCAAAACATGTGCCGTACAACGCGCGTCGACTACCGCGTCGGTCGCGCCGTCATACCGGCGGGCTCCCGTGTGCTGCTGCTGTGGGGTGCAGCGAATCGTGACCCGCGTCAATACGATGATCCGGATGTCTTTCGCGCCGAACGTAACCCGGCCGGTCATCTCGCGTTCGGCTCCGGCATCCACTCGTGTCCCGGGACTCATTTGGCGCGGATGGAGGGCCAGGCGGTCCTGCGCGAGATCGTCACCAACCTCGACCGGATAGAGGTGGTCGAGCCGCCGACGTGGACGACAAACGCCAACCTGCGCGGCCTGGTCCGGTTACGCGTAGCCGTTACGCCCCGGGCAACCGCGTAGAGCTTGTCCACCTGCGATGAAGAGCCCCCGCGCGACATCTCGACTTTCCTGGTGGCACGAGTGGGCCGCGCCGGTGTGGATAGGCTGCAATTTCTCGGCGTGGACGCGCCTGCTGATCCGTAACCGTTTCGCCGTGCACTGGAGCCGCTGGCACTACGCCGTCCTTTACACGCTAGTCAGCGTGGTCAACTCCTGTCTGGGTTTGTTGCAGAAGATCGTATTCGACAGGCGAGTGGCCGAAACGGTGATCACCGATCCGCCGATCTTCATCATCGGGCACTGGCGTACCGGCACCACATTGCTGCACGAACTGTTGGTGCTCGACGATCGCTACGTTGGCCCGACGGGTTTCGAATGCGTTGCGCCGCAGCATTTTCTGCTGACCGAGCGGTTGGCGCCGTTGGCGGGATTCATGGTGTCGAAGCATCGGGCGATGGACAACATGGATTCGAGCTTGCATCACCCGCAGGAAGACGAGTTCGTATGGATCATGCAGGGACAGCCGTCGCCGTATCTGACGCTGGCGTTCCCGAACCGGCCGCCTGAGCATGAGCGGTACCTTGATTTGGAGCACTTGTCGCCGCGAGAACTAGAGGCATGGAAACGGCTCCTGTTCCAGTTTGTTCAGCGGTTGTTCTTCCGCCACCGCAAGACCGTCGTGCTCAAGAACCCGAACCACAGCTTCCGAATCAAGGTCCTCCTGGACATCTTTCCGGAAGCGAAGTTCATCCACATCATCCGGGATCCATATGTCGTTTATCCGTCCAGCATTCATCTCGTGAAGTCGTTGTCTCGTGTGCACAGCCTGCAGCGACCGACCTTCGAAGGGCTGGACGAGAGAGTTCTCGCGACCTACGTCGACCTTTATCGCAAAGTGGACGAAGGGCGAGAACTCGTTGGCCCGGCACGCTTTTACGAGCTGCGCTATGAGGATCTGGTCGCTGATCCCGAAGGGCAGTTGTGTCGCCTGTACGAGCATTTGGGGTTGGGGCGCTTCGAGCAATACCGGCCGCGCCTGCGCCAGTACCTTGCCGACCACGCGGACTACGAGACGAACAGCTACGACCTGACTTCAGAGCAGTGCAAGATCGTCACCGAGCGTTTGGGCGAAGTCATTGACCGCTATGGCTACCGTTCGGCTTCTGCGTCGGAGCCGAGCTCATAAAGGCCGGGGTCGCCTGGCCATCCCGGAGTAGCAGTGCACGAACCAGGGGCCGCGGCCCATTGGCGCGAAGCAACGCGCTGGCGGGCCGGGGGCGCACCCTTTCCGGCCACCAGAACCAGCGCCCGAGAAGCGTCGCGATCGCCGGGGTCATGAATGCACGCACCACCAGCGTGTCGAACAGCAAGCCCAAGCCGATGGTGGTCCCTACCTGCCCGATGACTCGCAGGTCGCTGACCACCATCGAGGCCATGGTGAACGCGAATACCAGGCCCGCGTTGGTCACGATCTTGCCGGTACCGCCCATCGCGCGAATGATGCCCGTGTTTATCCCGGCTCTTATTTCCTGTTTCATCCGGGAGACTAATAGCAAATTATAGTCGGACCCCACCGCCAAAAGTATGATCACGGACATCGCGGGTACGAGCCAGTGTAATTCTATTCCCACGATATACTTCCAGACCAGCACGGATAGCCCGAAGGACACACCGAGTGAAAGCAATACCGTACCCACGATAACCAGAGCGGCGACCAAACTGCGCGTAACAATCAACATGATGATGAAAATAAGGCACAGCGAAGAAATTCCCACGATCAATTGATCGTATTTGTTGCCGTCGCCCAGGTCCTTGTAGGTCGCCGACGCGCCACCAATGTAAATCCTGGCGTTCTCGAGTGGCGTCGACTTCAACGCCTCCTCGGCCGCGTTCCTCAACGGGGCGATACGCGAAATGCCTTCGGGCGTCGCAGGATCTCCTCTGTCCGAGATGATCATACGTGCCGCATTCCCATCCGCTGACATGAATACTTTCATGACTCGTTGGAAGTTCGGGGTTTTTAACACTGCCGGCGGTAAGTAGAAAGAATCATCATTTTTGGCGGCATCGAACGCCTGCCCCATGGCTGACCCATTGCTCCCGCTCGCTTCTATCTGGCCGAAAACCCCGGACATGGTGCTATGCATGGTCACCATCATCGTTTGCATGCCCTGCATCGCCGAGATCATTTGCGGCAATTGGGCGACCAGTTGCGGCATTACCATGTCGATCTGGTCGAGATCTTTGACGAGATCACCCAGCTTATCGCTGATAGCGTCGACCCCGTCGATCGAATCGAAGATCGATCGTACCGACCAGCAGATGGGAATGTCGTAGCAGTGCTTTTCCCAGTACAGATAACTGCGGACCGGCCTCCAAAAATCTTCGAAATCCGCAATATGGTTGCGGAGCTCACTGGTGATCTCCTGCATGTCATGCGTTTCGCCGGTCAAGTGATGAGTCGCGCTCACGAGTTGTTGCATCATGCCATACATACGCTGCATGACGCTGATCATTTTCGCCATTTCTTCGGCCTGCTTGAGCAGGTCGTCCATGCGCTTCTTTTGGAAGCCCATATCTTGGAGCTGCGCGGCGTTCGCCATGCTGATCAGAGACGGTATCGACGTGTGCGCCAGAGGCGTTCCGGCGGGCCGGGTCACGGACTGCACCCTGGAAATGCCCGGAACTGCGAGGACGCCCCTGGCCAGTTTGTCCAGTACGAGAAAGTCCGCCGGATTACGCATATCGTGGTCGGCGTCGATCAACAAGACTTCGGGCAACAACCGGGCCACGGAAAAATGTCGGGCCGCGGCTGCATACCCCATATTGGCGGAGATGTCTTTGGGCACGTATTCCCGGTCGTGGTAGTTGGTTTTGTATTCTGTCAGGGCTAGCAGGCCGATAAGGGCGACCGCGCAGCTCGCGGCGAGAATTGGCGCGGGCCAACGGGTGATCGCCGCCCCTACGCGTCGCCACCCGCGGCCGCTTATTATCCGTTTGGGCTCGAACAGGCCGAAGCGTCCGCCGATTGCAAGAACCGCCGGAACCAAGGTGAGCGCAATTGCAACCACAACGAGCATGCCCACCGCGCAAGGTACCCCCACGGTTTGGAAGTACGGCATGCGGGTGAAGCTGAGGCAGAAAGCCGCTCCAGCGATCGTCAAACCGGAGGCCAGGACAACCTTCGCCACGCCGTGATAAGTGGTGTAGTAAGCCGTTTTCCGATCTTCGCCGGCCTGACGCGCCTCTTGATACCGCCCGATGAAGAAAATGCCGTAGTCCGTTCCAGCCGCGATCCCGAGAGATACGAGCAAATTGACGGCGAAAGTCGAAAGATTGATAATTCCGTGGAATCCGAGAAACGCGACGATCGCTCGGGCCGCCTGCAATTCAATCCCGACCATCAGCAACAGCAGAAGCACAGTGATAATTGATCGGTAGACGAACAGCAGCATGGTGAAGATCATCAGGAGGCTCGTAACGGTGACTTTCATTATGGTCTTGTCGCCGCTGTCGGTCACATCCGCAATGAGCGCCGCGGGGCCCGTGACATAGACCTTGACCGCATTCGGCGCCGGTGCTCTGCCGACAATGTCTCGGACCGCTTTCACGGATTCATTCGCCAAGGTTGAGCTCTGGTTACCGGCGAGGCTCAACTGGACGTATGCGGCTCGGCCATCGGCGCTTTGCGCACCGCCCGCTGTGAATGGGTCGCCCCAGAAGTTCTGAACATGCCGCACATGGTTCGGATCGTTTTCCAGTTCACGAACCAAATGATCGTAGTACGTGTGAGCATCGTCGCCGAGTGGTTGCTGTCCCTCCAACACGATCATCGCCACACTGTCGGAATCCGATTCCTTGAAGTCCTCACCCATGCGCTTCATCGCCTGGATCGCCGGCGCGTCTTTGGGATTCACCGATACTTGATGTTCTTTCTCGACCTGCTCAAGCGGGGGGACAGCGATGCTCACGGTCACGGTGATCGCCAACCAAGCCAGGACGATGGGTACCGAAAGTCGATGGATCGTCCGCGCTAAGAGGTGCGGCCTGGTGCGTTCGTCGCTCATTCGACCTTCGGTCGGCGGGGGAGCGGGAGTTCGCTTCCCGAGTGATTCTCTCCGCTTTTGAGCTGACCGTCCACGCGAGCCGAAACTGACCGCTCTCACCCCGCAGCGACGAGCCGGCGGCGCGGTGGGCTCAGCGTCTCACATTCGCAACCGTTGAGACCCTACCTTTGACGTCGCCGCAATAAATCCGCCATGGAACGTACCTAAGGTGAGGCCGTCCGTCTTGCGAGGCGCAAGCCGCGGACCCCTCACCGATAGGAACTCAAATTGAGCGGAAACGCCGTGCGCCTGCAGGCGATCAACAATGTCGAGGCATACATCCCCCCAGCCATCAGCTTCGTAGCCGGCGAGACTCCCGGCGAAGTATTCGGCTCCAACGTCTTCACCAAGGCCGAAATGCAGGCACGGCTGCCCAAGTCGGTGTACAAGTCCATCGTGGCGACCATCGACAAGGGCACCAAGCTGGACCCCGCGGTCGCCGACACGGTCGCGGTAGCGATGAAAGACTGGGCGCTGGAGAAAGGCGCCACCCACTACGCTCACGTGTTCTATCCGATGACCGGCCTGACCGCCGAAAAGCACGACAGTTTCTTGGAACCCGTTTCCGACGGGCAGACACTCGCCGAGTTCGCCGGCAAGACCCTAATCCAGGGCGAGCCCGACGCTTCCAGCTTCCCGTCCGGCGGATTGCGGAGCACCTTCGAGGCGCGCGGGTATACCGGCTGGGACGTGACCAGCCCGGCCTACGTCCTGGAGAACCCGAACGGTAACACGCTATGCATCCCAACGGTTTTCGTTTCGATGACCGGAGAGGCACTGGACTACAAGACGCCATTGTTGCGCAGTCAGCAGGCCATGGGCATGCACGCCGAGCGCATCCTGACGCTGTTCGGTCACCAGGACCTGAACAAGGTCGTATCGTTCTGCGGTCCGGAGCAGGAGTACTTCCTGGTCGACCGGCACTTCTTCCTCGCGCGTCCGGATCTGGTCAATGCCGGTCGCACCCTGTTCGGCGCGAAGCCGCCGAAAGGCCAGGAATTTGACGACCACTACTTCGGCGCGGTACCCGAGCGTGTCCTCGGCTTCATGATGGACACCGAGCGGGAGCTGTTCAAACTCGGTATTCCCGCCAAGACCCGTCACAACGAGGTGGCGCCCGGCCAGTTCGAGATTGCGCCGATGTTCGAACGGGCGAACATCTCCTCCGACCACCAGCAGCTGTTGATGACGATCTTCAAGACGGTTGCCAAAAAGCACGGTATGGAATGTTTGTTCCACGAGAAGCCGTTCGCCGGCGTCAACGGGTCCGGCAAGCACGTCAACTTCTCGATGGGCAATTCCGAGCTGGGCTCGCTGCTGGTCCCGGGCGATACCCCGCACGAGAACGCCCAGTTCCTGGTGTTCTGCGCCGCGGTGATCCGCGCCGTACACAAGTTCGCCGGGCTGCTTCGGGTGTCGGTCGCATCGGCCACCAACGACCACCGCTTGGGCGCCAACGAGGCGCCGCCGGCCATCATCTCGATCTTCCTCGGCGAACAGCTCGCCGACGTGTTCGAGCAGATCGCCAAGGGCGCCGCCACATCATCAAAAGCCAAGGGCACCATGATCATTGGTGTAGACACGTTGCCACCACTGCCAACCGATCCGGGTGACCGCAATCGCACCAGCCCATTCGCGTTCACCGGAAACCGGTTCGAGTTCCGAGCGCCCGGCTCCGGGCAGACGGTGGCCGTGCCGCTGATCGTCCTCAACACGATCATGGCCGACTCGCTCGACTACATGGCAACGATTCTGGAGAAGGCCGCCGAAAACGACGAGGACTTCGATGTGGCAGTGCAGAAGCTGCTCACCGAGATCATTACCGAACACGGCGACGTGGTGTACAACGGCGACGGGTACGCAGAGAAGTGGCAGATCGAGGCGGCCGAGCGCGGTCTGCCGAACCTGAAGACCACACTGGACGCAATTCCGGAGCTGATCAAGCCGGCAACGGTTGAGGTCTTTGCGAAATACGGCGTTTTCAGCGAGCGCGAGCTGCATAGCCGCTACGAGGTCCGCTTGGAGCAGTACGCCCTGACCATCGCGGTCGAGGCCAATCTGACTCTGGAGATCGGTACCACGGTCATCCTGCCGGCCGCGATCCGCTACCAGACCGAGCTCGCGCAGAACGTCGCGGCTTTGAAGGCGGCCGGCATGGAGCCGAGCATGGCTGCACTCGAGACGGTTTCGGCCCCCCTCGCCGATCTCGCCGCGGCGCTGACGACGCTGCAGACGGCGCTGTCCGATCACTCGGCGGTGGTCGACGAGGCGAAGCACGCACAGGAGGCGCTGTTGCCGGCGATGGGAGCGGTGCGTACCGCCGCTGACGGGTTGGAAAGCGTGGTAGCCGATGACTTGTGGCCGCTGCCCACCTACCAGGAAATGCTCTACATCCTGTGATCCGCCGTCGGGCGTGGGGTCAGCCGCGCAAGCGGTACTTGGTGAGACGAGGTCCCCACGCCCGACGGCTTACGCCGCTTGCGCCTGACATCGCAGACGCTGTTGGTCAAACGTCAGTGTCATGCGCCAACGACGTCGGTGACGGTTCAGATGTTGTCCGTGATCCACGTGGTGGTGAAGCGCAGCATCTCGGGGATGCCCTTGGACAAATCGGATCCGATGGTTTTCTCGAGCTTGCCGCCTACCAGCGGGATCTTGACCTCCACCTTCAGGGTGGAGTGCAGTTGTGAACCGCCGTCATGCGTCGGCGCCAGCCGGGTTTCCGCACGGCCCGACCCCAACCCGCCGGACGCCGAGACGTTGATGTCCCCGCGCACCTGGCCGTCGCCGTTCGGTCGCCACGTCTCGGTCTGCACGATCTTGACGTCACCGGTGACGAATTTGGCGACCAGCCCGGGGAGGAGTTGACGGCCCAGGTGCTGGGTCGTGCGCACCGTCACGGTGCCATCGGCGTCGGTCACCAGCGAATCCAACGTGGCGTCGGCGGAGCCGGCCGCGATGCGCGCCAGCCAGTAGTCCTCGCGACCGAACGCGGCATGAATTTGCTCGACGGTGGCGGATGACTCGGTCGAGACGTCGAATGAGCGCGACATATCCGCCCATTCTTGCAGAGGCCCGGCTCACGGTCGCTCAAAGTGCTGGTAGTCGACGGGCGACGTCCAGTGGCCGCCCCACCGCCACCCGCGGTCCGTGAAAATGCGCACGCCGGGGTCCTCGCCGTGCAAGAGCCCCGGGTCGCTGCGGCTGCGGTCCAGATACTCCGCCGCGTTGTGCGGTTGGAAAGTGCCGTCGGCGTACATGCACGGGTTGAGACGTGGGTTCAGATCGATGGCCCGACCGTAGGCGTGTTGCGACCAGTGCTCGCTCCCCGGGATGCCTCGGCAGTTGAACGCCGACGTGTTGTCGTCCTCCATCGAGAGCTCGTCGTCGGCGGCCGGGTAGCGGTCCGCCGTACGGATCTTCTCGATGGGAAATCCCACTCGGTAGAGCTGCGCGAAGACCGTGATGACCTCCGGCACCAGGTCCTGGTGCACGATCAGCTCGCCGCGATGGGTCCGGCCGTCGAAACCGACGTGGTCAACCTCGACTCGTCGTAGCTGCGCGGGGTCCACCGGACAGCCCGGCCGCCAGCTCGTACCGAGCTCCGCGGCGGTGACCGAGCGAACGTTGCCAGCGGTGGGCGCCGACGACGGGCCGGCCGCCGATGACGCGGTGGACGATGGCCTGGCCGCAGGGGGTGCCGGCGCGGCGGTGCATTGCGTCAACGTGGCCCCGGCCGCCATCGTGCCCGCCAGCACGGCGACCCACCGCCTGCCGGAGGTCACTGGGGATGGGTCCTCACCGCTTGCTCCATCGCGACAAGACCGTCGCGACCGGGTGTCGCGAGACAGGTCCGGCGCCAACGCTACTGCAGGCCGCTCCTAATCTTGTGCGCAGCAGTCCGTTTGCGGAGAAGCCGAAAGCCTACTGGATGCGGCCGGGCCGCCGACTTACTCTTGCCATATGCCGGTAGTCAGTGGCGGGTGGAAGTTCTGGCCATCCTGGCTACGCAAGTCGGTCGTGGTCGCAATCGTATTGCTCGCCCTCATCGCGGTTTCTCCGTGGACCTTCACGGCACGCACACCGGTAGCCGACCGTCCACAGCTGCCCGCGCAGACGCCCGCGCCGACGCCGGCGCCCGTTGCGGCGCCTGCTGCGGCTCCCGCACCCGAGTTCGCGACCATCTCCAAGCTGATGAACGACGCGATCGCGGCAGGCGGATTGCCGGGCGGCGTGGTGATGGTCGGCCACGGCGGCAACGTCGTCTTCCGCCAGGCGTACGGGTCGCGCAAGCTCGCGGGCGAACCGGGGCTGGACGGATCGCCCGCACCCGCGGAGCCGATGACCGAGGACACCATCTTCGACATGGCGTCATTGACCAAGTGCCTCGCAACGGCGGTCGCCATCATGCAGCTCTACGAACAGGGCAAGGTGGCGTTCGACGATCCGGTGCAGAAATATCTGCCCGACTTCAATACGACGAACGATCCACGGCGGGCGCAGGTCACGGTGCGCATGCTGCTGACCAACATGTCCGGCGAGGGAATCGACGTAAGCCTGGCGGACCCGTGGGGACTGGGCGGACCCGACAAGGCGGAAGGCATTCATCGCGCGCTCACCACGCCGCTGCAGTCGGGTCCGGGTGAGCTTTTCCGATACTCCGACATCAACTACATCCTGCTGGGCGCGCTGCTCGAGAAGACCACGGGCGAGCCCGAAGACACCTACGTCCAACGCAATGTGTTTGCGCCGCTTGGCCTGCGAGACACCCGCTACCTTCCCGTGGCCAATGCCTGCGGGCCCCATACGACTAGAGGAGCGGCGGTTGCCTGGGCCCCCGCGCCGGCGGGAGGCGAGCCGATGACTTGTCCCGCGGGGACCTGGAGCACCAGCCTGCTGCCACGCATCGCACCCACGGCGCGCGACGAGGAAAGCAGGGACGACCCCGGCAAGAATCCGGATTTCTTTGCCCTGCTTCGGGGTACGGTGCATGACCCGACGGCACGCCGGATGGGCGGAGTGGCGGGCAATGCCGGCATGTTCTCGACGGCGCACGATGTCAGCATCTTTGCGCAGGCGCTGCTTGACCGGCTGGCCGACCGCCCGAGTGAGTTTCCTTTGCGGCCAGAAACTCTCGAGCTGATGACGACTCCTCAGCAGCCCGGCCATACCGCCGAACAAGTTGTAGCGGCAAACCGTGCTGCTCAACGGGCTCACACTCCGACCTATCCGGCGATCGAAGGGCAAAGCCTGTTTGGTTTTGGCTGGGACATCGACACGGCCTTCTCCAGGCCGCGCGGGACGGTCTTTCCCGTCGGCAGCTTTGGCAACACCGGATTTACCGGAACCACGCTGTGGATGGACCCAGGTTCGAATACCTACGTCATTCTGCTCTCGAACTCGATCCACCTACGGGGCAGCCCGCCGATCTCGCACCTCCGGGGTGCGGTGGCCACGGCCGCGGCGCAGGCTTTGCAGCTTTACGGCGCGGCGCCACCGATCTCGACGCCTGCCCCACGGAAAACACCGTAGCGCCTTGTCATTTCACGCAGGGAATGCCGTCGGCGGTCATGCGCGAGAGGTTGGTAACGGCGGGTTGCTGCGTGCCGGCGCCGGTGGCGGGCACGGTGGTGACGGGTGCCGTGGCGGTAGCGGTCGGCGATTCCGACGTGGAATTGCGGGTCTGGTCGAACCGGGAGAAATCGGTCCCGACGGTCAGCCGCACCGTGTTGCGGGCGACGCTGTCGGATGCGGTCGCCGTTATGTCGTACTGGTCGGCGAGCTCGGTGGCCGCCACCTTCGCGCCGGCCCCGTAGGTGATAGTGCTCGTCTCGGTGGTGGAGTCGGCCGTGCTGACCTTGCCTTCACTGAATTTCCCGGTCGCCAAAAGCATTTGGACAGTTGCCGCCTCACCTTGGCGGCCCGAGGCATTGACGACGTCGAGCGCGACGCTGCCGGAGGTGTTCTGCGTGCCGCTCTCCGGTTCCGCTGCCGTGGTGGGGCTGCTGGTCGAGGGTGCGGTAGACGAATCGGCGCCCACCAGGTTGTGCACGATGGAGCGGATGGTGGGTATGTCGATGAAGTTCACGTAGGCGCCGTCTGAGAGTTGACCGAAGCTGGTGACCGGCATTGTGTACAGCACCACCGGTCTATTGGGGAATGCCAACGCATTACGAATGAATTCGTCAAAGTCGAAACCGGCGTCGACGGCGACGTTCTGCTTGGCGACCCCCAACAGGGCATGCAGTTTGGTGGGGTCCGACAACGTTCCGCCGCGGCGCATCGCGCTGACCACCGAGACGATGAAGGCCTGCTGGCGCCGGCTTCGATCGAGGTCGGTAAACGCCGCGTCGTTGGGGTCGCGGCGTTGCCGGACAAAGGCCAACGCCTGAGTTGCGCTGATCTGTTGGACGCCTTTATGAAAGTCCGCACCGGAGTAGTACCGGTCCGACGTATCCGCACTGAGGCACACCGTGATCGGTTCGACCACCCGGGCGAGTTGGAAGAAGCCGGCCAGGGTGACTTCGATGAAGTGATCGATCGGAATCTGCAGAAGACTTTTGACGGTGCTGATTTCGGCTTTGCGGCCCGCCTCTCGCGCCGCCTGTTCTTTCGCCGTCGCGTCTTGCCCTTGCAGCGGCGTCGGATTCGGCTGCGAGCCTGCGGAGCCGTGGCCGGACATCACCCGCTGGTAGGCGTAGCTGTAGGCCTCCTTGATCTTGCCGTGGCAATCCGAGGTTGGGCATCCGGCCAGATCGACGTAATCGTCGCGAGGGATCGAGATCGCCGTGGCCGCACCGCCGCCGGCCGGCAGGTGCACCACGATGAGCGCGTCGGAATCGCCGTCAGCGGAATCCTCGTTGCCCGCATGCAGCGCGTCATAGATGTCGGGCGGCAGCGGCTGCCCGTGCTGGTCACGGCGGCTATCCAGGCCGATGATCAGGATGTTCTGGTCGCTTCCGGTCGATGCGGGTTCACCGGCCAATGCCTCGGATTTGGTGATGCCCGCCGACGCGCTGAGGTAGGCGTGCCAAGCGATGCCGATGACGGCGACCACCACCAGGGATATCAACGCGGCCACCACCTTGGCACCGGCCACCATCCTGTGGTTGCGGTGCAAGCGATTCCGGGGCCCGGCCGTCGGTGAATCTGCTTCTTCGCCGGGCGGGCCCGCTCGACGCGTCATGACAGAACCAAGAATAGCCAGGTAGCGGCGCTTCAAACCGGGACTGCCCGAGCGCATCGTCGGTTGATCGGACGCCTGCTATGGCCGCGGCTCAACTTTCCAACAGCCGCAACGGATGCAGACCGTCGACGTTACCGACGAACGGCGGATGGATGCTGTACCCCAGCATCCGGCGAATGTCATCGGACACCGCCCGCGCGATGTCGCGCGATATCGACAGGGTGTAGGCCTCCATCGGCCGCAGCCACGGTTGGCAGTACTGGGCGGTGACGGCGAGGCGCTCGCGGTCGGTGTCGTTGACACCCCCGCCGTGCCAGAGGGTGCCGACGAAAAAGACGCAACTGCCGGCGGGCATCACGACGGGTAGCGCCTGATCGTCGGGGCCCGGCCGGCGCTTGCCCCAGCGGTGGCTACCCGGGTAGACGATTGTGGCGCCGTTGTCGGCGGTGAAGTCGTCGATCGCCCAGATCGTCGCTGCAGCCAGCGGTTCCCGGGGGCGCGGAATCGGGTAGAAGCCGTCGTCGTGGTGCGCCAGCTGCGCGGCCTCGCCGGGCTGAATGTTGATGGCCTGCAACGCCGAAAGCAGGTAGTTGGGCATCAGCAGCCGATCGAGTACCGCCAGCACCCGCGGGTCATCGACCAGCCGATCGCACGCCCGGGTCCTACTCAGCACGCTGTAGATGCGCTGGGTGCGCAGGCCCTCGAACGAATTGCGTCCCGTGTGCCGCAGCGAAGGGCGCACGACCTTTCGGATCTGCGAGCACTGCTCGGCGGTCAGCAGGTTCTCCCAGATGACGTAGCCGTCACGATCGAGTGCGGCCATGTCGGCCTCGACGACCGCGCTGTCCACCGCACTTCCACCGGTCGGCGTCCGCTTGTACCGCTGCGCCAGGTCGCCCCGCAGGTCCTCCAGCGTGGTGAAGGCGTCGTCGTCGATGCTCATCGGTGCTCGTCCTTAGTCCACTGGCACTTCTGCCCACACTAGGCCGAGTTCGGCTCAACCCACACCCAAATCACCGACCGGTCAACCCCGAAGGCCGGTGATGAACCGTTGCACACTGCGGGTCAGCGACCGTGGGACGTGGTCGGGATCCATCAGGTCGTTCTCGGCCAGCGGGCCCGCCTCGTTGGCGACGGTCCGCTCGGTGAAGGGCCGCAACGTCTTGCCTTCTCCGCGAAGTGCCTCGATCGCCTTGAGCACCGACCGGTGTTCGCCGATCGCGTCTTCGAACTCGCCCAGCGAAACGCCGAGGTGCTCTGCCATCAATTCGCTTCGCACCGCGGCGATTTCGCGGCGCAGGTCGTCATGTTCGGAATTGGCCGGCTGCGCCTCGATCGCGACGTCGCACTCGCTGTCGAACCCCATCGAGCGGTTGTTGAAGTTCGAGGAGCCGATGCGAAGCAGCCGATCGTCGACCACCAGCACCTTGGAATGGACGTAGATCGGCGTGCCCCCGTCGGTCGCCGGCCAATAGACGCCCAGCCGGCCATGATCGTCGGCTTCCCATAGCAGCCGGATGAGGCGGTGGCGGGCGCTGTCCATCGTTCCGCGCTCGAGCGGGTTGTTGCCTCTGCGGGCCAGCACGATGACGATCTCAGGACCGTCTTCCTCGCCCAGCCGCGCGGCCAGCGCCCTGGCGATGGTTCGGGATGCCAGGTATTGGTTCTCCACATAGATGGTGTGACGCGCCGCCGCGATGGCGGCCAGGTTGAGCGCCTCCACCTCCCTGACCTCGGAGCGGCCTTCGAGCTCGGGCACGGTGCGCGCGATTCCGACGTCGACGTTGCGCAGGTTCGGTTCCAGCTTGCTGGGCCAGGTGCTGTGCTTGGCCTCAACCGGCGGCAACGAGCGTTTCGTCGCGGTCTGCCACCTGGTCAGGGCCTGCTCGCCAAGGGCCCGAGCTGCCGCACCGTCGACGGCCAGGCCGACGTCGTGTCGTGGCCCATAGCTGCGCCCCGCCGTGCGGCGGTGATGGTTGTCATGCGTGTGCGCACGGGTGTCCCACCGTTCGAGCGTCAGATCGATGCCGCCGCAGAACGCCGCCGCATCGTCGACGACCACGATCTTCTGATGATGCACAGAGCCGATCGGGTGGGCGCCGTCAATGGCGAGATGCATTCGCCTGCTGCTGATCTGGTTCAGCAGCGACACCGGGGTGAGGCCGAACCAGATGCCGTCGAAGGCCGGCAGCAGACGCAGATTGGACTTCAGCAGGTAGATGTCCAGGCCCGGCCGTTTCCACAGCATCCAATAAAGGAACGCGCCCAGCTGGTTTGGTCCGGGAAGTGTCTTCTCGCCCCGCTCGAACGTCACCCTGGTATCGAAGTCCCAGCCGATCAGCATGATCCGATGGCGGGCGCGCAGCATCGCGGCCTTGGCGTGCTTGAAGTAGTCGGCCGCGTCGATGATGGCGGCGAACCGGTCGGCCCGTGCCGTGCGCCAGCAGGTCTGGCCGGGAGTCAGGAGTCGATCGTCGTGCACGCGGGGGCTCTCAACGATGCTGCTGGGACAGCGCGGACATAGCCACTGTGTACCACGTAGGGCCGGAGTGTCAGGATTCGTGCGGAACCGGCGCCCGGCGGCACAACGTGCGCGTTTGCCGTCGTTATGCACTGCCGGAGGGGCTCGGCAGGACAAGGGCGCCGACTTATATGAGGATGAAGCGATGCGAATGCTGCTAGTGCTTGCGGGCTGCGTCGCCCTCGCCGGTGTGGCCGCGCCCGCGTACGCCGACCCGGTCGGCACTTCGGGACCCGATGCGAGCTTCATCGCCGCGCTCAACCAGGCGGGCATCACCTATCAGGACCCGGCTGCGGCCGTAGGAGTGGGTAAACGGGCGTGCCAACTGATGGACGAGGGCAGTCCCCAGGTCGACGTGATCAAGAGCGTGTCGTCGAGTAATCCGGGGTTCACGGTGGACGGCGCCGCCCAGTTCACCATGATCGCGGCGAGCGCCTACTGTCCCCAGCATCTGGGGCAGCACGTCAACCAGGCACCGCAGCCCGCGCCGACGCAGCAACCATTGCCGGTCATCGACATTCCCATCTTCACGCCGGGCGCCGCCTAGCGGCCGGTACGGGCCGCGGTCGGGTTGTGCTGCAACGGGATTCGCCCGTTAGGCCGCGGCCTCGAGGGTGAGCAGGATGCGTTTGGCTTCCACGCCCCCGAGGTAGCCGCCCATCGCGCCGTCGCTGCGCACCACGCGGTGGCAGGGCACCACGACCGGTAGCGGATTGGTGGCACACGCACTGCCGACGGCGCGAACCGCGTTGGGATTGCCGGCCAGCTTGGCCACCGCCGCATAGCTCGCGGTGTGGCCGTAGCCGATCTCGGCTAGGTGACGAAGCACCGTGTTGCGGAATCCGCCCGAGAGCCGCCAGTCCAGCGGCACGCCGAAGTCCCGGCGCTTACCGGCGAAGTACTCGTCGAGTTGCCTTGCGGCAGTGTCGAGGCGGCCGGGTGCGAGCAGGATGCGCGGGCTGATCCTGTTGGCGAGGCTTTGCAGGACGGTGTCGTGCCCCTCGCTGGCGTAGGCGACCCGAACGAGGCCGAGTTCGGTGGCCGCGATGAGCAAGGCGCCGACCGGGCTGTCGACGATGCGGTAGGCGATGTCGAGGAGGCCCTCGGCTTGCGCGGCGGTGGCGAGCCGGGCGTGCAGTGCGCCCAGGTCGTTGGCGGTGGCGTCGGTGATCTGCGCCAGCTCGCGGGTCAATTCGTGTTCGTTGCTCATCGGTGTTCTCCTGTCCCGGTCGTGCCGGCGGCGACGCCGGGGTATGTGCGTCTGAGGGTGGCGATGCCGTCGGCGGCGGCGCGCCGGGCGGCGTCGGTACTGCCGCCGAGGATGGCGGCGATCTCGGAATAGGGCAGGCCGGCCAGATAGTGGTAGGCCACCGCCTGCTTCTGCTTGGCGGGCAGCCGGGCCAGCGCGTCGGCCAGGTCGTCGTCCCTGTCGGGCTCTGCCGGGCCGGCGGTCTCGGGCACGTCGTCGGTCGGAACCGCGCGTCGCGCCCGGGCCCGGGTCAGGTCGATGGCTTTGCGGTGCGCGATGGTGACCAGCCAGGCCTCGACGTTGGCGTCGGCGGGCAGGTCGGGGTAGCCGCGCAACGCGGACAGAAAGGTCTCCGACCAGGCGTCGTCGGCGTCGACCGGCCCGATGATGGCGCGGCATACCCGCAGTACGGCGGGGCCGTGGTCGGCGACCACCGCCTCGAACGGTCGTTTGGCTGTCACGCTGTGTAGACGTTTCGCCGGGAAAGTTTGTGAGATGTCCCCAGTGTCGAACACCGGCGGGTGGAGCGACTAGACGGACTGGAAGCTGCGCTCCACCTCGGAGCGGCTGCGAACCCGATCGGTGCCGAGCACGTAGGTCGGCAGGGTGTGGGGGACCGTGGTGCCGCCCTTGACCCTGGCCTGGGCCTGCCGGAATTCCGGCGCGGGGCCGGATGCGGCGTTGATCCCGTTGATGATCGACCACACCGCGGTGCGACGGGCGGTGCGTTCGACGATGTTGCAGTCGCGGTGCTGCAGCATCTGTTTCGCCCATTTCGGCATGGTGTCGCGGATGGCCCAGTCGACTGCAGCCTGCGGCATGGGGACGTTGGGGCCGGTGCCCATCGCTTTGCCATGGGTGACAGCGAGTTTCGGCAAGTAGGACTCCAGGCACTCGAGCGTCTCGGCCTTGGTGGTCGGCAGGTCGGTGCCTCCCAGCGCGTGCCCCACCCGGACGAACTCACCGTAGTAGCGGTCTAGTTTCTTGCCGCGCAACGGCATTGGGTGATAGAGCTCGTGCGCGGTGGCCAGGCCCCAGACGACGGTCGCATAGTTCCAGCGCAGCCAGTCGGGGTCGTCGGCGTCGTAGCGGGCGCCGTCGGGACGAGTGCCCTTGATGGTGTGGTGCATCGCGCGCACCGATTTCGCCAGGCGCTCAGCGGTTTCCGTTGACCCATATGCCGTGCCGATGAAGAACGCCACCGAGTGGCCGAGACGTGTCGCGGCGCCTTCGGGATCGATCTGGGGCACTTGCGATATCGGGTTTCCGTTGCTGTCCCGCTTGATCAGTCGCGAGTGGTGCATGCCCATCCAGTAGATCGACGGGTCCAGGGTCTCCATGAAGGCGGCGCACTGCAGGCCGAAGATCAGCGCGGGCAAGTGCGAGTGCACGCGCCACACGGCGCTGTCGGGGCCGAACCAGCCCGGGTCGCCGACGGGCGCGGCGAACTCCATGCCGCGGAAAAAGTACCGCCGCATGTTGTCGTCCAACCGTTTGTTGATCAGCTGCCCGACGATCTGGTGTGGCAGAAACACGGCGTACTCCCTCGAAACTTCTGGTCACGGCTGTAACCAGAATAAGTTTTGGCTACAGGTGTGACAAGACCCGCGCGATCGCGACTTACGCTGTAGGGATGTCGAGTCCCACCCGGTGGGCCGGTATACCGCTCAAGGACCGCCGCGCCGAGCGTCGTGCGCTGCTGGTCGAGGCCGCCTATCGACTGTTCGGCAGTGGCGGTGAGGCGGCCGTCTCGGTGCGTTCGGTGTGCCGCGAATGCGGGCTGAACACGCGGTACTTCTACGAAAGTTTCGGTGACACCGACGATCTGCTCGGTGCGGTCTACGACCGGGTGAGTGATCAGCTCGGCGAAGTGATCGAGTCCGCCATCGAGCAGGCCGGGGATTCGCTCGGTGCCCGGACCCGGGCCGGCATCGCGGCGGTGCTGGGCTTCTCGTCCGCCGATCCGCGCCGCGGCCGGGTGCTGTTCACCGACGCGCGCACCAACCCGGTGCTGGCCGCCCGGCGCCGCGCGACGCAGGACATGCTGCGCGCGGGCGTGCTCACCGAAGGCTGGCGCCTCAACCCCGATTCCGATCCGGTGGCCGCCGAGGTCGCGGCCGCCCTGTACACGGGCGCCATGGCCGAGCTCGCGCAGCAGTGGCTCGCCGGCCATCTGGGCACTGATCTCGATGTTGTCGTCGACTACGCGCTGAAACTGGTGCTGCGGTAGGGAGTGCGGTTATGGGCGGAATCGAACACGCGATGGGCCCGGTCCGGCGCGTTCTCGGGCGCAAGATCAGCGTCGGCGGGCTGATCGAGCTGGGATTGTGGTTGTTGATCCCATACCTGTGTATCGGGTTCGCGTGGACAGCTTTTCACCCCGAGCAGACCCAGCGAATTCAGGCGCGGATAGAGGCCGTGGCGCCCACCGGCGCCGACGCCATGGCCTTCGGGGTGGCCACTGTGCTGTGGCCGGCTTCGCTGCAGATCGCAGATTCCTGCCCGGCGCCGTGAGCGACTCTGGGGTGGAATGCGTGCACGATCGGACGGTTTGCTCCTAGGCTCTCAGACCATGTCCATCGACCGGTTCGGCCTTCTTGCGGGCACCATCCGACTTGCCTCTGGCGTTTCCTTCCTCGTCGACCCGCTACGGGCGAACAAGTTGTGGGGAGACCCGGACGAGCCGGCACCGACGGCGCAATTGTTGTTGCGGTCGATGGGCTACCGCGACGCGCTGATCGGTGTCCTGCTCGCGTCGGCGGCGCTGCGCGGGAAGAACACGCGCGGCTGGTTCCTGGCCTCCGCGGGTGCCGACGTGGCCGACCTGGTCGGCGGGATGAGCGTGCACAGCGAGATGAAGCCCTCCCAGCAGATCATCGGCCTGGGTGGTGCCGCTGTCGGTGTCGCCGCGGGCCTCTGGGGCGCGGTACGTCCGGCCAAGCGCCGCGCACCCCGGGCGGTGACCGAAGAACCAACGCCTTGAGCTGAGGTATCCGGCCCGAGGTGGCCGCCGGACCAAGCTCGCGGTGACAGGCCAGCGGTGATGCTGTTGACTGAGCGTCATGGGTTTCGGTGTGCTGACATTTGTTACCGACGACGGCATTGGTCCCGCGGAGTTGGGGGAGGCGCTCGAGCAGCGCGGTTTTGAATCGGTCTTTCTCGCCGAGCACTCGCACATCCCGGTCGACGCGAAGACTCCGTATCCGAGCGGCGGCCCGATTCCGCCGAAGTACTACCGCACGCTGGATCCCTTCGTGGCACTGACCGCCGCGGCGGTCGCCACCGAGCGGCTCGTCCTGGGCACCGGGATCGCCCTGGTGCCCCAGCGCGATCCGATCCACACGGCCAAGGAGGTGGCGTCGCTGGATCTGGTGTCGCAGGGGCGATTTCGATTCGGCGTGGGAATCGGCTGGCTGCGTGAGGAGATCGCCAACCATGGCGTGAAACCCTCGGTTCGCGGGCGCGTCGTCGACGAGCGGCTCGACGCGATGATCGAGATCTGGACGCACGAAAAGGCGGAATATCACGGCGAATTCGTGAACTTCGACCCGATCTACAGTTGGCCCAAGCCGGTCCAGAAGCCTTATCCGCCGCTCTACCTCGGCGGCGGACCGGCCGGCTTCAAGCGCATCGCCCGGCTGAACGCGGGCTGGCTGTCGATGACGGGGTCGGCAGAGGAGTTGTCTTCTCCGCTCGAGCAATTGCGTGAGGTGGCCGGCCGGGACGTGCCGGTGATCCACTTCCACGGCGGCAAGCCGACGGCCAAAGAACTCGAGGGTTATCGCGAGCTGGGTGTGCAGCACCTGTTGGTGGACCTGCCGACCGAGCCTCGCGATCAGACGCTACAACGCCTCGACGGCTTGCGGACCGAGCTCGCCAAGCTGTCGTAAGCTCAAGTGCCGCAGAAGGTCTGATACTTGCCGAAGTCCTCCGGGGCGGGCGTGGCGTAGCGTTCGAGGCCGGCCCGCTCCGTATAGGGGTCCATCACCGCGGCGAGCAGTTGCTCCAATGGGCCGAGCTCGCCGGCCGTCGCGGCGGCCAGCGCCTCCTCGACCAGATGGTTGCGAGGAATGTAGATAGGGTTGGTGCGATCCATCGTTTCGGCGTCGGGACCCAGCGCCCGCCAACGCGTCAGCCACGCGTCAAAGCCGGCGAGGTCCACGAACAATCCGCGCACGGGTTCGGCATCGGATTTGGCATGTCCACGCGCCGCCTGGCCGAGCCCGCGGAAGAAGGAGGTGTAGTCGACGTGGTTCTGCTTGAGCAGCAGAAGCAGTTCCTCGACCAGCACCGTGGCGAATTCGGCGTCGACGCCGTCGGGTAGGCCGAGTTTGGCGCGCATCCCGGAGCCCCACACGGCGTCGTAGCGGGTCTGGAAAACACCGAACGACTGCTCCGCGAGCGCGATGGCCTCCTCGGTGTTCTCCGAGAACAACGGCAGCAGCGTCTCGGCGAAGCGGGCGAGGTTCCATCCGGCGACGACCGGTTGGTTGCCGTAGGCGTAGCGTCCCCAGAAGTCGATCGAACTGAAGACGGTGTCGGGGTCGTAGGCCTCCATGAAGGCGCACGGCCCGTAGTCGATCGTTTCACCCGAGATGGTCGTGTTGTCGGTGTTCATCACGCCGTGGACGAATCCGATCAGCATCCATTGCGCGATCAGCGACGCCTGGACGGCAACCACCGCTTCGAACAGGGCGAGGTATGGGTTGTCCGCCTCGGCGGCGCCGGGGTGATGGCGGGCGATCGCGTGGTCGGCGAGGCGGCGCAGCAGGTCCTCGTTTCCGGTGGCCGCGGCGAACTGGAAGCTGCCCACCCGCAGATGACTGCTGGCCACGCGAGTGAGCACGGCACCCGGCAGCGTTTCTTCGCGATGGACCGGGCGGCCGGTGCCCACCACGGCCAACGATCGTGTCGTCGGCACGCCCAGCGCGTGCATCGCCTCGCTGACGATGTATTCGCGCAGCATCGGCCCCACCGCGGCCAGGCCGTCACCGCCGCGGGCGAACGGCGTGGCACCGGAACCCTTGAGGTGGATGTCCCGCAGCCGCCCGTCGCCGTCGGCGAGTTCGCCGAGCAGCAGGGCACGCCCGTCGCCCAATCGCGGAACGAAGCCGCCGAACTGGTGACCGGCGTAGGCCTGGGCCACCGGGGTGGCCCCGTCGGGCACCGAGTTGCCGACCAGGAAGCGCAGCCCGTCGGGTCCGCGCAGCCAGGCCGCGTCGAGGCCCAGCGACTCGGCCAGCGGCTCGTTGAGCATCAGCAGCTGCAGGTCGGGGAACGTCTCCGCCTGCCAGCGGACCGCCATCTCCGGTAACTCGCGGGAGAACCGGTCTTGGAGAGCAACCGTGGTATCCGGGGCAACGCTCATCTCATCGAGCCTACGGAAACCCGAAGGCGCTATCCGAGGGCTTTGCCGATGAGGTCGCGGGCGCGGTCGAGCATCGACGCGAACGGCCCAAGCGCGAAGTTCAGCTTCGCCGACTCCACACCGGGGTGGGGGCGCGTCGGAGCGATGGCCTCGGCGGCGCGCACTGCCGTCCCCATTCGCTTGAGGTCGTCGGTGTCGACCTTGCGCTTCAGGATGGGGAACTCTTCGTCCTCCTCCTGCCGGGCGTGCTCGAGCACGGCTTCGCGCAGCTTGCTGAGCTCTGCGATGAATTTGTTCGAGGTGATGTCGAGCTTCTCGATCGCCGACAGCAACTCCTTGGCTTCATGCTCCTCTTGGAGGCGGGCGTCGACGATGGCGTCGCCGGCCTCACCGTCCTCCCGCCGCACGCGCGGATGCACCACCATTTCCTCGGCCGTCTCGTGGACGGCCAGCAGCTGACGCAACGTCGCGAACGGCTCTTCACGCGCCTTCGGATCCGTCGCGTGCAGCACTTGGTCGAACATGTCCTCGATGAGGTTGTGCTGCGCTTTCAGGAATGCGACAACTTCGTCGGGTGATTCGACAATGAGGTCTGCCATCGCCGATACCTCCAATGACTTCAGGAATTGGGACTGCGCACTGTGGGCTGAGTGCGGCTTGTCCGAGTCATACCCGCTGCACAAATGGCCAAACGGCGCCTCGCTGCACACGACGCTCTGAGGCGCCCAGTCCTGGAATCAGGACCCCTTGCGGCACAACGTATTCGTACCTCTGCGTCGACCGCCCAGCCAGATCCCCGTCAGCTGCGCAGCGTCCGACGGGGATCTGGGGGGTAGGGCGAGCGGCTTAGACGCCGCGGTTCCGAGTGGTGGTGGGCCCGACGCCGGTGCCAGCGGCCGCGTCCTTCCGGCGCATCAATCCGGCGAGTCCGCCCAGGCCCAGGAGGCCCACGAGGCCCCACAGCCCGGTCTTATCGTTGTGCTGGTCATTGTTGTTGTCCGCCAACGTCGTTGTGGTGGACGACGGCGTGGGAGCACTCGGACTGGCGGCATTGGCGACACCAGCTCCGCCGAACAGCAGTGCTCCGGTGGCCGAAACGATTGCAATGGTCCTACGCATTTCTACTCCTAATGGGTTTGCTCGGTCGAGCCCAGATGGCCGATCGACACGCGTTTCGGGACCAGGGTGCTCTAGTCTCCGCAGAAAGCGACGCCGACCGATGGCCGTAACGTCGCGAGGGATGGCTTACCCCGGCCAGCAACGTCGAAACTCGATGCCGCGGGCTTTTCGTTTGCTGGCCGCGGCAAGCGGAGGCTCCGGCGGGAAACCCGGCGCAAAAGCGAGACGTCGCACGACCGTCCGGACTGAGTTCTCACCCGGTCGGGTTACGGTTAGGGGCAACGCACCCGCCCGACACACAGAGACGACAGATCAGCCGACATGTACGAACCGGTCAACACCACCGCCGCCGAGCCCGAAGACATCGGCTCTCGCATCGACCCGGTCCTTGCCCGGAGTTGGCTCCTGGTCAACGGCACGCACGCCGACCGGTTCCAATCCGCGGTGAACTCGCGCGCTGACATCGTCGTCTTCGACATCGAGGACGCGGTGGCGCCCAAGGACAAGAACGCCGCCCGCGACAACGTGGTGAGCTGGCTGGGCGCCGGCAACATCGACTGGGTCCGCGTCAACGGCTTCGGGACCCCCTGGTGGGCCGACGACCTGGCCGCCCTGGCCACCACCCCGGTCGGCGGGGTGATGCTGGCGATGGTCGAATCGGTCGACCATGTGACCGAGACCGCCAAGCGGCTGCCCGATGTGCCGATCGTGGCCCTGGTGGAAACGGCCCGGGGCCTGGAACGCATCACCGAGATCGCCGCGACCAAGGGCACCTTCCGGCTCGCTTTCGGCATCGGCGACTTCCGCCGCGACACCGGTTTCGGCGACGACCCGGCCACCCTGGCCTACACGCGATCACGTTTCACCATCGCCTCCAAGGCCGCCAACCTGCCCAGCGCGATCGACGGGCCGACCATCGGCTCCAATCCGCTGAAACTGATCGAGGCCACCGCGGTGTCCACCCAGTTCGGGATGACCGGCAAGATCTGCCTGACGCCCGATCAATGTGCCGTCGTCAACGAGGGACTCTCGCCGTCGCAGGATGAAATCTCGTGGGCGAAAGAGTTCTTCGTCGAGTTCGAACGTGACGGGGGAGAGATCCGCAACGGCTCCGACCTGCCCCGCATCGCCCGGGCCACCAAGATTCTGGAGCTGGCCCGCGCGTACGGCATCGAGGCGTTGGACATCGACGAGGAAGAGCGCGATCACTCGCCCGCGCCGTCGGATACCTACCACTACTGAGCCAGTGGACGCCTGCACGTCCGCGATTACGCTGATGTGGTGAGCGCCAAGGGCCGGATCCGGGTGGCGCGGGTCTACGACAACGTCAGCCCCGACGAGGGCCAGCGCGTGCTGGTCGACCGCGTCTGGCCACGAGGGGTGCGCAAAGACGATCCGCGCGTGGGCATCTGGTGCAAGGACGTCGCCCCGTCGAAGGATCTCCGCGAGTGGTACCACCACGACTCGGACCGCTTCGACGAATTCGCGTCGCGCTACAAGAGCGAGTTGCGCGACAGCGGCGCCCTGGACGAGCTGCGCAAGCTCGCCAAACGCGGTTCCATCACGCTGGTGACGGCAACCCGCGAGCTCGACATCAGCCAGGCCGCAGTCCTGGCCAAGCTGCTCAAACCTCGCTGAACCTGCTTCGAACCGGCAACGTCGTAGGCTCGTCCCGTTGACATGACCACCCCCGACCCGATCCTCCCGCGGGAACTGACCGACCTTCCCGAGGCGATCCGCGGCGTCGCGCCGCCGCCCATCCCGGAATTGCCTGCGCCCTACGGTCTGCGCGTCGCCGACCCGGATGCCGACGCCGAGATGGTCGCGGAGTGGATGAGCCGACCGCATCTGGTCGAGGCGTGGGAGTCCAACTGGCCGGCGGCGCGGTGGCACCGCTACCTGAAGGCGCAATTGGAAGGCGGCTTCTCACGCCCGCTCATCGCCACCCTGGACGAGGTTGACCGCGGATACATCGAAATATACAGAGCGGCAAAGGATTCCATTGCTCGGCGATACGAGCATGACCCCTACGATCTGGGCCTGCACGTCGCTGTCGCTGATTTGGACTACATCGAACGCGGCCACGTCAGTTACCTGCTGCCGTATTTGGTCATCGGCATCTTCACCCGCGATCCGCGGTGTCGCCGCATCATGTTCGACCCCGATCACCGCAATGCGTTGGCGCGCAAGTTCTGTGAACGAGGCGGCTGCGCATTTCTCGGCGAGCATGACATGTCGAACCGGCGGATGGCGCTGTACGTGCTGCCCCGAACTCCCGAAGACGTCCCCCGTCAGCGCGACACCTGATGGCGCCGCGCGCCCGCATCAAAGCTGCTGTGCCAGCTGCTGTCCGATGAAGGCCGCCGCTTCACCGAGCAAGAGGCTCACGACGATGTTGGCCAATGCCGCGCGGAGTTGGCGTTCCTCGCCGAGCCGCTGCGTTTCGAGCATCCAGGTGGAAAACGTGGTGTAGGCACCGACGAAGGCGGTACCGGCCAGCATGGCCACGTCCTTGTTCAGCGCCATACCACCGAGGAAGCCCAAAAGCGCTGCGCCACTGAGGTTCACGGCAAGCGTGCCGAACGGAAACGGCCGTGATAGCCGGCGCGCCACCGTGCGGTCGATGACGAAACGCAGCACTGACCCGATGCCGCCGATGAGCACGACGCCGACCCAGACCAGAGTCGTCGTCGCCGCAGCGGCGGTCATCGGCGCACCCGGACCCGGCGCACCAACTTGGTAGCAAGGTGCACCGCCAGCAGGCCCAGCACGATGCTGGTCACGGTGTAGCCGACGGCCAGCCCCCAGTGGCCGTGTTCGATCATCCTCAGCGTTTCGACCTGCATCGTCGAGAAAGTGGTTAAACCGCCGCACAATCCGGTGCCGAGCAGGGGCCGCCGATAGCTCGACGTCGGCAACCGCTCCAGCAGTCGGGTGGTGAAGTAGCCCACCAGGAATGCGCCGACGATGTTGACCGTGAAGGTGGGCCATGGCCAGCTCGTCGGGTCACCGCCGGCCAGGGTGCCCAGCGCCGCACGTGCCAGGGAGCCCAACGCCCCACCGGCGAATACCGCGGCCAATTCGCGATAGTCCCGTTGAGCCACTGGGTCGATTCCCTTCGTTCGCCGGTGCGCTACGCAGCGTATGGCCGAAGTCCAGACCGGCGCAGCCCGGGGGGACGCGGACACAGGCAGAATTGGTAACCATGGTCGCCAACCCCCGCGCCGGTCAGCCGGCCCAGCCCCAAGACCTCGTCGATCTGCCCCACCTGGTGACGGCGTATTACTCGACTGCGCCCGACCCCGGTGACGTCGCTCAACAGGTCGCCTTCGGCACGTCGGGGCACCGCGGATCGGCGCTCAACGGGGCGTTCAACGAGGCTCACATCCTGGCGATCACCCAGGCCATCGTCGAGTACCGCGCCGCGCACGGCACCACGGGCCCGTTGTTCATCGGCCGGGACACGCACGGCCTGTCGGAGCCGGCGTGGGTGTCGGCGCTGGAGGTGCTGGCCGCCAACGACGTCGTCGCCATGATCGACTCCCGCGACCGATACACCCCGACACCTGCGGTCAGCCACGCCATCCTCAGCTACAACCGCGGCCGCACCGAGGCGCTGGCCGACGGAATCGTCGTGACGCCGTCGCACAACCCGCCCTCCGACGGTGGCTTCAAATACAACCCGCCCAACGGTGGCCCGGCCGATACCGACGCCACCAACGCGATTGCCAAGCGCGCCAACGAGATCCTGCGCGACGGGTCGGGCGTCAACCGCATCCCGCTGGCCCGGGCGCTGCAAACCGCGCAACGCCACGATTACCTCGGCAACTATGTCGACGACCTGCCCAACGTGGTCGACATCGACGCCATCCGCGCGGCCGGGGTGCGTATCGGCGCCGACCCGCTGGGCGGGGCCAGCGTGGACTATTGGGCGGAGATCGCCCAGCGGCATCGCCTGGACCTGACCGTGGTCAATCCGTTGGTCGACGCGACATGGCGATTCATGACGCTCGACCACGACGGCAAGATCCGGATGGACTGCAGCTCGCCGGACGCGATGGCGGGGCTTATCCGAACGATGTCCGACAACCCCGGCCGCTACCAGATCGCCACCGGCAACGACGCCGACTCCGACCGGCACGGCATCGTCACGCCCGACGAGGGCCTGCTCAACCCGAACCACTATCTCGCGGTGGCCATCGAATACCTCTACACCCAGCGGCCGTCGTGGCCGGGCGGCATCGCCGTCGGCAAGACCGCCGTCAGTTCATCGATGATCGACCGGGTGGTCGCCGGCATCGGCCGCAAACTGATCGAAGTGCCGGTCGGATTCAAGTGGTTCGTCGACGGCCTGATCGGGGGCACCATCGGCTTCGGCGGCGAGGAGTCGGCCGGGGCGTCGTTCCTGCGGCGGGACGGCTCGGTGTGGACCACCGACAAGGACGGCATCATCCTGGCGCTGCTGGCCTCGGAGATTCTCGCGGTCACCGGTGCGAGCCCGTCGCAGCGCTATCAGCGGCTGACCGCCGAGTACGGCACGCCGTACTACGCGCGGGTCGACGCGCCCGCCGACCGTGACCAAAAGGCCCGGCTCTCAAAGCTCTCCGCCGACCAGGTGACCGCGACGGAATTGGCGGGGGAGCCGATCACCGCGAAGCTGACCGCGGCGCCGGGCAATGGCGCACCACTGGGCGGATTGAAGGTGACGACGACCAATGCATGGTTTGCCGCGCGTCCGTCGGGAACCGAGGACGTGTACAAGATTTACGCGGAATCCTTCAACGGGCCTGAGCATTTGGCGGAGGTGCAAGAAACCGCGCGCGAGGTAGTTAATAAAGTCATTGGGTGACTTTTTCCCTCCGTCTTGCCCGCTCGGGGGGGCGTGCGTCCCGTTCTGGCCGGCTGCCGCGTGAAGTCTGGATTCTGAGCTGGGCGAATATCATGATCGCCCTGGGCTACGGGGTGATCTCGCCGGCGCTGCCAACCTTTGCACGTACCTTCGGGGTCAGCATCAAGGCGGTGACATTCTTGGTCACCGTCTTTTCGTTGAGCCGGTTGTGTTTCGCACCGGTCAGTGGCCTGCTCACCGAGCGGTTGGGTGAGCGGCGGATCTATATCGCGGGTTTGCTGATCGTGGCGGTGTCGACCGCCGCGTGTGCGTTTTCCCAGGCTTACTGGCAGTTAATGCTTTTCCGGGTCTTCAGCGGCATCGGGTCCACGATGTTTTATGTCTCGGCGCTGGGACTGATGATCCACATCAGCCCTCCCGACGCGCGCGGGCGGATCGCGGGGCTGTTCACCACTTCGTTCATGGTCGGCGCCGTCGGCGGTCCGGCGGTCGGCGGCCTGGCGGCGGGATGGGGACTGACCGCACCATTCGTCGTCTACGGCGTCGCCATGCTGGGTGTCGCGGTGGTGCTGTTCTACAGCCTGCGGAACTCGGCCCTGGCCGCACCGCCGCCGCCGAGCCGATCCACGGTGACGCTGCGCGAGGCGCTGCGGGTGCGGGCGTACCGGTCGGCGCTGCTGTCCAATTTCGCGACGGGATGGTCGGCGTTCGGCCTGCGCGTCGCCCTGGTCCCGCTGTTCATCTCCGACGTCATGGGCCGCGGCATCGGCATCATCGGCGTGGTGCTCGCGGCGTTCGCGGGCGGCAATGCGCTGGCCGTCATCCCGAGCGGCTACCTGTCGGACCGGATGGGGCGGCGCACCTTGTTGATCATCGGGCTGGTGACGTCCGGGGTGGCGACCGTCTGGCTGGGCTTCGTGTCGTCGCTGCCGGTGTTCATGGTGGCGGCCGGCGTGGTCGGGGCGATGACGGGGATCTACATGTCGCCGCTGCAGGCCGCCGTCGCCGACATCCTGGGCAATGAAGCCCGCGCGGGCCTACCGGTGGCGACGGTGCAGATGATGTCGGACCTGGGTGCCATCGTCGGATCGATGGCGGTCGGCTGGACCGCCGAGCAGTTCAGCTACACGTGGGGCTTCGTCATCAGCGGGATCGTCCTGCTGATCGCCGCCGTCGGCTGGGTGGTGGCGCCGGAGACGCGGACGGCGGTCGATCTGGAGGCAGATCTGCTCGCATCCGAGTCGGACGTCGAGCCGGTATGAGCAGCAACTTTGAAGGTCAGTTACCCGTGGTGTAACTTCGATGGGCACGACTTCATGGGGCTATGGCGCAGCTGGTAGCGCACCACACTGGCAGTGTGGGGGTCAGGGGTTCGAGTCCCCTTAGCTCCACTAAAGAGGTCTTACTCGAACCCGCGCCCGAAAGGATGTCGGCGAGAGTAAGAGCCAATCCAGAAGACGAATAATGACCTGCTCGATCCGAGGCTCCCGCGAGGGGGCCTTGTTTCGTTGTGACGGCCGTGGCGTTCGCTGAGGTTTTCCTCGACATCGCAAGCGCCGGGTGGAATTCGTCGAAGGGCGGATTCAAGTCGCTTGCCTGAACACCGTGTTCGTCGAGGAAGATCCGCTGGTAGAAAGTCTCGTTGAGATTCCGGCGGATCTCATTGGTGCCGTCGGTGTAGGTCGCTTCCGGATCAGACATGAGATCGAGCGTCCTAGCTGGATCGGTGCTTCACAGTCCCGGGCGACGTCGACGCGAGGGTGTCGGCGTTGACGGCCGACATGGGTCACCGCAGAGAATTGGCGGCATCAAAAGCCTTGACCACCAACGCAATCCTGCAGGGATTCGACCGGCGGCCGAGGCGCTCGCTAGCCTCTACGGCCGCAGTCCCGCCCGCTGTGGTCGAAACCGCCGCACGTCGGGGGCAGCGCATGGCGTTGCCACCTAGGGATTACGGCGGTCTTTGACTGGAATGGCGGCGTCCACATTGGGGGCGTATGGTTCTTCATAAGCGGATAAAAGTTATCCGGTTAGGAGTTCCAGCTCGTGATCACGGTCCAAGCCGATGTTGCGTCGCGGTCGCCGCGCCGTGACGCTCGGCCACCGATTTCCACTGATCCTGATAGCTATCGGTGCCGTCAGCGACTTCGTCGGCAGCCAAAACCCCGAGCTATGGCAGCGCCTGTTTCGGCTGACCATCGGTGGCATGCGGACGACTCACACCTACCAGTCGGCCTCGACGCACCGCCGGCACTGACGAGGCAACAACTGCATGCCGCGACCCAGACCGATGCACCCCCGCCGCGATGCTACGGCTTCCACTTCTCACGATCCGACCAACAGGAAAGAAAGGCCTTGTGATGACCACGTCTACGACCCACACCTCGCCCATTGACTCGATGCCGCGCGGTGGCCACGATGCGTCGTGGCTAAGCCGCTGCCTGCAAACCGACGTCCTCGAGTACACCGACCGCTACGACATTCCCGACCAGATCAAGCAATACGTCGTCACCGCACTCGATAACATGGGCACCCGGCAGGGGACGCACGCGTCCACCGCTCAACTCGCTGTTGACCTCGTTGCCGGGATCGACACCCCCCGCATCCTGGAATTGGGCGCCGGCCACGGCCGCCTCTCCGACCACATCCTGCACCTGCACCCCACCGCCGAGCTCACCATCTCCGACTTAGACCCCCATTCAGTGCGCAACGTCGCCAGCGGCCCACTGGGCCGCCACCCGCGAGTGAGAACCAAGGTCGTCGACGCCACCAACATCGACGATCCAGACGACAGCTACGACCTGGTGGTATTCGCCAATGCGTTCCATCACCTCCCGCCACCCGTCGCGGTCAAGGCCATCGCCGACGCCACCCGGGTCGGCAAAACCTTCCTCATCGTCGACCTCAAGCGCATGCCTTCACCGGTCCTGGCGCTGCTGCCGCTGATCATGCCAACCATCGCATTGAGGGTGCGCCCGCTGGCCGCAGCAGGCGCCGTCATGCACGACGCTTATATCAGCGCCCTGCGCGCCTACAGCCCCTCGGCCTTCACCGGTTTGGGAAAGGCCGCCGATCCCCACATGCGGGTCCAGTTCCTGCCGACGCCCAAGAGGCGAATGCGCTCGCTGGCCCTCACCTTCCGCCGGCCTGGAACGCCACGGACGGTGGCATGACCACACGAGTCGCTGCAACTGCACTACGCGAAGTCCCTCGATCTGTGGGCCGAGGCACTCGAGGCGATTCGCGAGCACGCCATCGCCATCCAGTCCCAAGAGGTCTACGACCGTGCCACGCCCCGGCGAGCTGCTCCCCAACGTCGGCGACGGTGCGTCCTGCGGCGCGGGTTGAAAATTCTTCTTGCAGCGGGGGTTTCGCCCCAGTCGGCTCTGATTCGGGTGTGGTCAGTGTCGGCCGGCGGGATCCCAGGTTTGCATCACCGCGTCGAGTTGTTCGTCGTCGAGCGCGTTGGCCTTTAACCGTGGCTGGTCGCTGCGATAACACATTCCGTCGAGGAGGATGGCTACATAGCGCCGCCACAGATCGCCATCGACATGCCCGGCGTATTCGCTGACCGTTCCCGCCAGCAGCCCGAAGATAGGCATATCGGTGGGCGATAGTTCCGCGCGTAGGTACCCGTCATCCTGAGCTCGCTCGACGAGTTTCGAAAGCGCCGGCACCAGCCGTGCGCGGGCGGCATCCACCCGATCCCCGCCATAGGCCTTGCTGAAGGCGATCTCCCGCATCCCGCGGTCGGTCGCGGTGATTTCACACATTTGTTCAACGAACCACACGAACACATCCCACGAGTTGTTATGGCGCAACGCCGATTCGGCCAGGCCGGTGAGCTCGTTCATGCCATCTTCGAAGACCGCCTCGAGCAGTTCTTCTTTCGTGGGAAACCGTCGGTAAACGGTCCCCACCCCGAGACCGGCATGGTGGGCTACGTCGTTGAGGGTGGCCTCCATGCCCCTGGACGCAAACAGGTCGCGGGCGGCCTCGATGACCCGCTGCCGATTGCGCTCGGCATCCTTTCGCAGCGGGCGACGTGTCGTCTTGCAAGCGCTCACGGAACCCAAGTGTAACGACGCCCACGCCAAAAACGGATTACCTATATCCACTTTGTCCACTAGGTTACGTAGCTAGACCCCGGCAGCCGCCGCCCAGGAGTGGCCTATGTCGTTGGCTTGCATCACGATTGGCGTGACTTCCCGAACGCTAAATCGATTAGCGCTGGGCGGCCGCGATGACCGCGATAGTGGGGGTCGTGCGGCGGGTGTGGCTGTCGCTGCTGATCGTGGTGGCTGTTGTCATCGGTGGTGTCGCGGTGATGAAGTTGCGCGCGGTCTTTGGCTCCAATGCCGTGGCCGTCGCTGATCCAGACCTATGACATCCGCTTCGCACGCAACGCCTCAAGCAATCCGCATCTCTCATCGCACACGGACGACTGATCAACACCACCCGCATACCCCAAGCGGCACGGCCGGGTCGACATTACCGCTGACTGGGATCAAGGCCATGCTCACGCATGCCCTGCTGCGCCGCAGCGGACGCGGGCATCGATAGCCAGTTGACGTTTGCGTCGCTGCAGGCCGCTCCGTCGCGGGCGGCCTGGTTGTTGAGCCATCGCGGTGTGCATCCCGCACCTCCGTTGTCACCGCCACTACCCAGTTGACTTATGTCACTCAACAGTGACATAGTGTCACTAATGAGTGGCACTATGGCCGCCGCGCCGCCCGAGCCGCACCGTCACCGTTCCGGTGCTTACAGATAGGACACGCACATGGACTTCGACAGGATCACCCACCCATTGAGGTTGGCCAAAGGATCACACCAGCCGGGATCGGGTAAAGGGTGTGCGATGAACGTTATTTCCTACATCAACGGCGACACCCATATCAGCGACTTCCCGGACTGTTCGGCTCGTCCACTGTCCGCGTTCGTTCAACTATGTAACGATCTGCTGGCAGGGCCCGACGGCTACTTGTCGCCGGAAAACAGCCTGCTGGCACTCGAACTCGGCTGGCAGACCGTGGGAACCGCCGATGTCGACGACACTGTCATTCACGCCTGGGTGGCCGAACTGCTGACCAGCCCCACATGGGGCGTCGTTTGCTACGCGAAGCGCGCCGCTCGCTACGCGAAGAGCAGTGCGGACAAGGCGGTCCTGAACATCGCTGAACTGCACCGCGCGGTCGCCGCCGGCGGCATGCCACCCATTGCTGCCTGGGACGCCGCCGATCGGGCCGCTCGCACCGCCTGCCGCGCCAGCAAACCGAACCTACACGTCGCCGGCCTGTACGCCCTAAGGGCCGCATATCATTCGACCGCAGTTGTCAGTACCGGCCGCGGGGCAACGCTGGATGCTGTAACCGGAAACGCCCTGCAGGCCCACGTGCTTGCGACGGAGGGCGCCACGGCAACCCCGATCGTGGAACTAACGCGCCAAGCGATCCGCGCATGGCGTGGTCTCGCCGCCCTGGACATTCAGACCTACCTCAATCGGACATCGGTCGACAGCGCCCGACAACTCATCGAGGTATCGACATAAGCGACGGGACTTTTCGTTGTCGCGCAAAACCCCAGAGTTCTGAGACGGCCATGCTGTCGACGGTGCTCCGGACTTGACTCCTGCCGTCGCACGCCCAGTACCACTGACTGAATACGACGGAAACGAATATGCAGCCTTACCGGTAGACGCCGTACTATCCACTCTCCCAGCATTTTTCGCGTTTCTGAGTGTCCGTTCCAAATTGAGATGTCAGTTTTCTAAGTCAACGTGCCAGTGAGCGGAATCGCCCAGGTAATCCGGTAGATCTTGCCAGTCGCACTTCGGATGACATCGTCGTCGGATTCCCCAGGCTGGGGTATGCGGCAGACTGGTCAGACTGCAGCGCCCCCGGTGACCGGTAGCGCCACGCCAGTCACATACGACGCGCGATCGCTGAGCGGCCAGGCGGCCGACACTGCGTAAAAGACGCCCTTGAGGTTGATCTGAATGACCAAGTCGAAGTCGTCTTCGGGCAAGTCCGCGACCGGGTGGGGCGGCACCGCGACCGCGCCGTTGTTAACGCGAGATCGAGCCACCCGTGCCGCTCAACAACGGTGGACACCGCGCGCTCGATACTCGCCACTTCGCCGAGATCGGTGACCAGGCGCCGGGGATGTCCGCGGTGACGGCGTTCACCGCGCTCTCGGTGCGGGCGGCGAGCACGACGGTCGCGCCCTCGCTGGCGAACAGGCGAGCCGCCGCTGTCCCGATGCCGCGCTTGCCCCGGTGACGAGCGCGACCTTGCCGGATCGCATCCCGGTCTCAGTCATGCCTCCACACCCTGGGCCCCGAGGAGCTGACGCAGCGTGGATGCGATCGTGGTGGTCGCCCATTGGGCGGCAAGGTCGGCAGTTCCTTCTGCGTCGCGCAGCACCGCCTGGGTGAACATAGGACTGAGGTGCGTATTCACGATTTGGCGCAACAGTTCTGGCGAAGGCCCGTCGCCACCGGCTGCCTGCCACAGGGTCGACGTGATCATGGCCCAAGCGTCTTTATGTGCCTGTCGCTCCTTGTCGAAGACCGCGGCCATCCGTGTCGATAAGTGCCGCGTCTGGAAGTCCAACAGGAGCCGGCCAAACTGGGCCGACGTGCGGTGCTCCCAGCGTGCCACCTCGACAAGCCAGTTTTGCCAATCCTCACCGGCGTAGGGCGGTACGTCGCCCAGGTAATCGGCATGCATGGCGACGAAGGCGGTGCTCATGATGTCTTCGCGGGTGGGGAAGTGGCGGAACACCGTGCGCCGATCCACCTCCGCCAGCGCCGCGATCGTATCCATAGTCACGTCAAGGCCATGCTCACGCATGCCCTGCTGCGCCGCGCGCACGATGGCATCGACAGTTAGTTGACGTTTGCGTTGCTGCAAGCCGCTCCGTTGCGGGCGACCTGATTGTTCGGCTTTCGCGGTTTCCATCGCTCCTCCGTATCCAAGGTCACTATACAGTTGACTTACGCCATCCTATAGTGGCAACATGTCACTACAGAGTGACATCATGACAAGGAGGCCGGTATGTTTACGCAGACCGATAGCCGCGTGCCCCACCGTCGACCTGGGCCGTCGACCACGAGTGCCGGTCTGAGAGCCGAGCTCGCCGCAGTGCCGTTGGGTGGTCCGGTGATACAACGCAGCCCCTTTCCTGCGCTCGGAGTCCAGCCGGTCTACCGCCGACGCAGGGACTTGTGCGTGATGACGCGCGACGGTGTGCGGTTGTCGGTGCGCGATGGTGGTGCGCGCCGTGCTGAGAGCACCGTCGTGTTCCTGCATGGGTTTTGCCTCACCGGTGACACGTGGACGCGCCAAATCGATTACCTGCTGCGCCGTTACGGTGATCGCATCCGGGTGATCAGCTACGACCACCGCGGTCATGGCAGGTCGGGCAGCGCGCCGATGACCACCTACCGGATCGAGCAGCTCGCCGCCGACTTGGCCGATGTGCTTGTCGGGCTTGATGTAGCCGGCCCACTCACTCTGGTCGGGCACTCGATGGGCGGGATGACGGCGTTGGCTTACCTCGGCCGGTCCGCAGCCGATCGCCCGGTCGACCCCGACGGATTGGTGCTGGTCGCGACGGCGGCCGGCCGGATCGCCGAGCGCGGTCTGGGCCGGCTGTTGGCAACACCGCGCATCGCGGCGCTGATCCGGCTGATCAACCGCACCCCCGATCAGGCACTGCGGGTGTTGAGCCGACCGCTGTCTGCGACGCTGGGCCACTGGTACGCCCACGGCAGTCCCCAACCCGCAACCCTGACGGCGGTCATCGCCGCGGCGCTGGCAACCACCCCGGTCTCCACCGCGGTCGGATTCCTGCCCGCATTTAGCAGCTACAACCAGTACCGCACCCTCGGCGAAATCGGCGCCCACACCGTCGTTGTCAGTGCCGGCGCCGACCTATTGACTCCGCCGGCGCATTCCCACGATCTGGCCGCCTGTATTCCCGACGCCGTACACGTGCACGTTCCTGGCGCCGGACACATGCTGCCGCAGCAGGCGTCCCACGTCATCAGTGACGCCATCCAGACAGCGATGTTCGGTGTTGCAGGGCGACCCGGCCCGGTGAGCGAAAGGTATTCGAAGCGAGCATGATTCCCATTACTCATGTGCTCAATCGAGGGTGGATACCCTTGGTCCCGGTGGTCGTGCTAGCGGTCTGCGGGTTGGCCGTCGACCGGCTGCACGGGATCTTTGGCTCCGAGGATCCTGCCTCGATGCGCCACGATTGGTGTGACTACCCGAACGCGAAAGCGATTAGCGCTGGGCGGCCGCGATGACCGGGGTGATCGGGCTGGTGCGGCGGGTGTGGCTTCCGTTGCTCATCGTGGTGGCTGTCGCGGTCGGCGGTGTCGCGGTGATGAAGTTGCGTGCAGTTTTTGGCTCCAATGCCATTTTGGTGGCACCCAACAGTTCTGACAGCGCGGCGGACTTCAACCCCAAGGTCGTCACCTATGAGGTGTTCGGCACTGCGGCCAGGGCGGTCATCAATTACCTCGACCTGGACGGGAAGCCTCAACGGGCCCCGGACGCCGTATTGCCGTGGTCGTTGACGCTGCGCACCACCGCACCGGCGGCCACACCCAACATCCTTGCGCAGGGCGACGGTCAGGCCATCGCCTGCCGGATCACCGTCGACCGCGAGGTCAAGGATGAAAGATCTGCCACCGGTGTGAATGCCGAGACCTTCTGCTTGGTGAAGTCAGCATGAGCGCAACTGTGCACGACGCTGTCCAGACCGTTCCCATTCCGGTTGCCCGGCGCGCGGCCCGCCCCTGGATACCGCGCACGATCCGCGCGCTGGCGGTGCCGATCATCCTCGGTTGGATCGCCGTGGTCGCGATCCTCAACACCGTTGTGCCGCAACTGGAAGCGGTCGGCAAGATGCGCGCAGTGTCGATGAGTCCCAACGATGCGCCGTCAATGATCGCCACCAAGCGGGTAGGCAAGGTGTTCCGCGAGTACGACACGAGTAGCTCGGTGATGATCGTGCTCGAAGGCAACCAGCCGTTGGGTGCAGATGCCCACCAGTTTTATGACCGCGTGGTACACGAGCTGCAGGGTGACACAAAGCATATCCAGCATGTGCAGGATTTCTGGAGCGATTCGCTGACCGCAGCGGCGGCACAAAGCGTCGACGGTAAGGCCGCCTACGTCCAGGCTTATATCGCCGGTGATCAAGGAGAGACGCTGGCTAACGAGTCGGTGGAGGCGGTGCGCCATGTCATCGCCAGCGTGCCGGCGCCTGCGGGGGTCACAGCCTATGTAACCGGGCCCGCGGCAATCAGTGCGGATCAAGGCGAGACCGGCGACAAGAGCATGCAGGTCATTGAGCTGCTCACCTTCGCCGTCATCATCGTGATGCTGTTGCTGGTCTACCGATCGCTGGTCACGGTGTGCGTTGTGCTGGTGATGGTGGTGCTTGAGCTTCTCGGCGCCCGCGGACTGGTGGCATTCCTCGGTTACCACAACGTCTTTGGCCTCACAACGTTCGCAACGAATTTGGTGGTGACGCTGGCGATCGCCGCGGCCACCGACTATGCGATCTTCCTGATCGGCCGATACCAAGAGGCGCGCCGGTTGGGCCAAGACCGAGAAGCTGCCTACTACACCATGTTCCACGGCACGGCGCACGTCGTGCTGGCGTCGGGACTGACCATCGCCGGGGCATCCTTGTGCTTGCGCTTTACCCGGCTGCCCTACTTCCAGACAATGGGAATTCCCTTGGCGGTCGGCATGGCGATCGTGGTCGCTGCGGCCTTGACCCTAGGTCCGGCGCTGATCGCGGTCGCCAGTCGCTTTGGCCGAGTGCTTGACCCCAAACGTATGACCCAGCCGCGCGGATGGGGCCGCATCGGCGCCGCCACCGTGCGCTGGCCCGGCGCGATCCTGGTCTCCGCGATCCTGGTGGCCCTGGTCGGCATGTTGACCCTGCCCGGCTACCACACCACCTACAACGACCGCATTTATCTACCCGCCGACGTCGCAGCGAACGTCGGCTACGCCGCAGCCGATCGGCATTTCTCCCAAGCGAAAATGAATCCCGATTTGTTGATGGTCGAAGCCGATCACGATCTGCGCAACCCCGCCGATTTCCTGGTAATCGACAAAATCGCCAAAGCCCTTGTCCACGTGCATGGCATCGCCCAAGTGCAGACCATTACCCGGCCAGAGGGACATCCGATCCAACACACCTCGATCCCCTACAACATCAGCCAGAACAGCACCGGCCAGGTGATGAACAACGACTACCAGCAGACAATGTTGAAAAACACGCTGCAACAGGCCGCCGACATGCAGGTCACCATCGACTCGATGGAAAAGATGCAGAACGTCACCCAGCAGCTGGCCCAGGTCACTCACAGCATGGCCGCCAAGATGAGCAAAACCAGCGCGGATGTGCAGGAGTTGCGCGACCACATCGCCGATTTCGACGACTTCTTCCGACCGATCCGCAGCTACTTCTATTGGGAGAAACACTGCTTCGATATCCCGGTGTGCTGGGCGTTGCGTTCGGTGTTCGACGCCCTGGACGGCATCTCCACCATGAGTGATGACCTCAGCGATCTGGTGCCAGACCTCGATCGCATGGCCGCGCTGATGCCGCAGATGGTCGCCCTGATGCCACCGATGATCGAATCGATGAAAAACCAAAAACAAATGATGCTCAACCAGTATCAGGCCCAAAAAGCACAGCAAGACCAAACCATGGCCCTGCAGGACAACGCCACGGCGATGGGCCAAGCATTCGACGAGGCCAAAAACGACGACTCGTTCTACCTGCCCCCGGAAGCCTTCAACAACGCCGATTTCAAACGCGGCATCAAGTTGTTCTTGTCCCCCGACGGCCATGCCGTGCGGTTCACCATCTTTCACCAAGGCGACCCGCTAACACAGGAAGGCACATCACGCACCGAGCCGCTCAAAGTCGCGGCCACAGACGCCGTCAAAGGAACACCGCTCGAGGGATCGACCCTCTACCTTGGTGGCAGCGCGGCCATGTACACCGACATGCAGCAAGGCGCTAACTACGACCTATTGATCGTCGCGGTCGCCGCACTCATCTTGATCTTCATCATCATGGTGGTCCTGACCCGGGCGGTAGCGGCCGCAGCGGTCATCGTGGGAACGGTGGTGCTCAGCCTGTCGGCCTCCTTCGGGCTCTCAGTGCTGCTCTGGCAACACATCATCGGGATCCCGCTGCACTGGATGGTGCTGCCGATGTCGGTCATCATCTTGTTGGCGGTCGGATCGGACTACAACTTGCTGTTGGTATCGCGGATGAAAGAGGAGATCCACGCCGGGCTGAATACCGGCACCATCCGCGCCATGGTCGGCACCGGCTCCGTGGTCACCTCCGCCGGACTGGTGTTCGCCTTCACCATGATGTCCATGGCGGTCAGCAAACTGATCGTGATCGGCCAAGTCGGCACCACAATCGGTTTAGGCCTGCTATTCGACACCCTGGTGGTGCGCTCGTTGATGACACCGTCTCTGGCGGCCCTACTGGGGCGTTGGTTCTGGTGGCCAAACCGCGTACGTCCCCGACCCCTTCCCCAACCATGGCCACAACCGTCGCACCAGCAGTCCACGGAGACCCAACCGGCATGATGATCTACGCCCCACGCTGGCGCTCCCACGAGCGGTCCTCCACGTCACCAAAATCTCAGCCGTAAATGGTCCACCAACGGTCGGCGGTGACGACTCGTCGTCCGATATCGCCGCCGGCCCAGGCGGCCAAACGTGCAAGTCGATTTGCGGTCTCATGGCGGGGATTTGCGGTCTCATGGGCGGAGAGGGCTGGAACCTATCTTGACGCCGTCAAGACGCGAAAACAAAACCGCACGTAACGAACGGGACTGAATCGGAACGAGACGGAGTGAACGTGCAGCTAAGGCCACGTTCCCCTGCTCAACGCAGGGGTTCGGTCCCCTTAGCTCCACCGAATAATTGCAAGGCACAGGCTTACATCGATCGAGCACCTGGCCCTGGGCAAGATCAACCGCATCACCGGTCAGGAGCCGCCTCCCGTAGGCGTAGATCGCGTGAGAGTACGTTAGTCAGCTGCGGCGGCGTAGTCGACATCCGCAACACTAACTACGCCGGAAGCGAACGGCCCCGATTAGTCGGCGGCGACGATCACAGCAATCCGACATTGGCTCTTTATCCGATCGGCGCGGCACCGCATTCTGTACTCAATGGTTTTTCAGCGCGACGAAGGAAGCTGCACAACCGTCCGCATGGGTTTTTCCTACTGAAAGCCCACCACCCTAGGAGCCATACCGTGAAGTACGACCCCGCCGACACCGCAGTCGTCGTCATCGACCCGCAGAACGACGTTCTTTCTCCTTCGGGCAGGAGCTGGGATGTTTTAAGCGCAAGTGTGACTGAGAACAGGACAGTCGAGAACCTCGTCCAAATCTTCACAGCCGCCGCGGCGGGCGGCTATGCGGTGTTTATCTCTCCGCACTACTTCTACCCAACCGACCACCGTTGGTTGTTCAATGGGCCGCTGGAGGCGGATGAACTGCGCACCAACACGTTTGCACGCGTTGGCCCCCTCAGCCTTGACGGCTTCGCTGACTCTGGTGCTGATTGGCTTGACGAGTTGAAGCCGTTCATCGCGGACCCGGCGACCGTCGTCGCCAGCCCGCACAAAGTATGGGGACCGCAGACCAACGACTTGGTGCTGCAACTGCGCAAGCGGCGGATCACCAAGGTGGTCCTGTGCGGCATGCTCGCCAACATCTGTGTGGAGTCGCACTTGCGGGATTTACTTGAGCAAGGATTCGAAGTAGCCGTGGTCCGCGATGCTACAGCCGGCCCCCGGCACCCGACCCGTGGAGACGGCTACCGGGCCGCCTTGGTCAACTACGCATTCCTCGCACATGCCGTTCCATCTACGGCCGAGGCGGTCGCGGCCATGGCAACTGAAAACCCGCGCGCGCCACACGCCGCTGCGGCGTTACCGCCGCAAGCGCAGTGACCGTGCTGGACCTAAAGGAGAGGAACCGCGATGAGGTCGTTGGATCTAACTAGCAGTGACACTGCGGATTTCAGCCAGGGCGAGCTCTATTTTATTGGTAACGCCACCACCTTGGTCCGGTTCGGCGGACTGACAATCCTGACGGATCCCGCCTTCCTGCACAAGGGTGAGCACGTCTTTTTGGGTCATGGGATTTGGGCGCGGCGCGAGGTCGAGCCGGCGTGCCAGATCGCTGACCTGCCGCCGATAGATCTGATCATCCTGTCGCATTACCACGGCGACCATTTCGATGATGTCGCCGCCCAACAGCTCGACAAGGAACTGCCGATCGTCTCGACGGCTGATGCGGTGGACAAGCTCAGCGTTCTGGGCTTCGACCGGGGCCACCCCTTGGACACCTGGGAATCTCTCGAGGTCCACAAAGGTGACGCGACGCTGAAGATCACCGCGATGCCGGCCAAGCACGCCACCGACGACGCGGTCAACGAGCTCCTCATGCCCGTCAACGGGCACTTGCTCGACTTCATCCGGAACGGCGAGCAGCAATACCGGCTTTACATCACTGGGGACACGATGCTGGTCGATAGCCTCGAGGACATTCCCCGTCGCTACCCCGACATCGACCTCGGTCTGATCCACGCCGGCGGCACGACTTTCCTTGTCACGGTTGTCACGATGACGGGCGAGCAAGCAGTCAGAGCTGTTGAGATCACCAAACCTCGCACCGCGATCCCGATCCACTACAACGACTTTTCGGTATTTATGTCCGGACTCGGCGATTTCAAGAAGGCCGCTGAGTCCTCGACCACTAATACAAAATTTGTGTACCTCGCTCATGGCGAGACCTACACGTTTACGCCCAGCACCTAGACGGCCGTCATCCACGTACGCAAGACCAACAAAGCCGCTCCTCTTAAACGATCGCCCGTCATATCTGCATGCGACACAACAGATGTGGACCCATACACCGGTGAACGCTGATTAGGAAGGCGAACTTCGGAAGATCTGGCAGTGTCAGCGACGGCGGCGCATCCAGATGACGATGACGACAGCTGCCACGACAGCCACGGCCACAGGCGCGAAAGCGTGTGATAGCACCGCATCTGCCGTCCGGGTGGCGGAGTGCTTCGGCTGCGTTGAGTTCTCGACGTTGTGGGTCGAGGGCTCGTTCGCTTCGTAACTCGTCGACTGCTCGAGAACGGTGAGCTGTGCGGGCCGAATGCTGACCGGTGGCTTGGTGGGCCCACGCTGCCGCGGCTGTTCAACCACTTGATGTGGGGGTGGGCGCCCGTGAGCGCCCGACTCCTGAGCGGACGCTGCTGCTGCTGCGGATGGTGGTCCCGGTTTCGTCGCAGAAGCCGCGCTCATGGATCCGGCCGCCGGCTCGGTGACCGCTTCGAAGGCCGAAAGCTGCCGCCGATTGCGGCTGCGGCCCCGTCGTGGCCCCCAAGCCTCGTCTCCCAATTCGTCGGGAATCAGCCACATCAGCAGCGCGAGGTTGACTACCCCAAGCACACCGTGCAGCACGATGTCAGCAGCGTGAAAACCCAGCGGCGTCGGTTTTGCGCGTGCCGTGGCGACACTGCTGAAAAACAACAACATGAAGTAGGCGATCGCACTCAGTGCGGTAACGGTTATTGCTGCGCGACGGGTGCCGATAGCAGCAATGCCCGCCACGCCGAATGCCAGCAGGATCGCACTGTGGGCCGGAGTCGTCGCCAGGCCGAGAACTGGGGCGCCGGTGGGCCCGGCATGCGGGTGCAGGGCGGCGGAGATCAACCCGGCAATGCCGAACGTGCTCACCAGCACGCCCTCGGCCAGCAGGAACCAGCGCCCGCTATGGAAACGCACGGGATCCATGGGGATTCTGCGTAATCCCGATGTCAAGCCGGGAACGTGGCCGGCCGTAACAGGCATCCGCGGCCTCCCGCCTGAGTAGCAGGTTCTGTGGCAGGGCTACCCGCTTCCGGCCGGATTACTCCAGCCCTTCTCGCGCCGCCATCGACGGCTGTCTCCGACGGCTGGCCCGTCGGCGAGTTTGGAAAGGGGCCTGAGAGGACCTGGGCCCGGAACGACGACGTCGAGTACTTGAAGGGCGTCGCCGAACACCACGCCGGTCGGCAGTTGCGCAGACACCGATGGCGGCCCAAGAGCATGTACAACGGCCAGGAGGCGCCGTTGTGGATGGGTGGTCGAGGGTGGTCCTCATGAGAACTGGGAATTGTCGCCACCCTCCTGTAGCGGCGAAATTCGCAGTGGCGATGCTGTTCGCTGACCCGGTCGATTCGACGGCACCGTCCACCCGCATCGCGCCGAAGGCCACCGAGCAACGTAATCGGTTGGTGGACAAACAAATACGATATATATTGGCAACCGCCGCGGTCGAATCGACGCTGGGTCATCGCGGTCCCGGCTGCCCGGCCACAGACGCGCGTTGATTTGTGTGTGCTGGACCCCTGTTGGCAGGGTTGCGAACCCGCCGCGTTCAACCGTATTCGGCTGCGGCGGGTCGCATCACGAATGTTGTTGCCGCGGGTTACCGTGTTGCCGTGCGTGATTGGTGCGGCTGCTCAGCGTCACCGTCTGTTTCGCGCCGTGATGTCCTGAAATACGTTGCGGCCGCGCCGATCGTGCTGGGTTTGGGCACCGCCGCATCAGGGCTGGCCCAACCCCCGAGTGCGGGCGCGGATCCGGTCTTGGTTGCGGCGGTCGAAGCGCCCGGGCAGTCGCCCAATATCATCAGTCGTGCCCAGTGGGGCGCTGACGAGTCGATTCGTAGCCGAGCACCGGTGTATGACAACGGAATCAGGGCGGGCGTCGTGCACCATACTGCCGGCGTAAATGACTACGCGCAGCAGGATTCGGCGGCGATTGTGCGGTCGATCTATGGCTACCACACCCGCACCCTGGGGTGGCCGGACATCGCTTACAACGCCCTGGTCGACAAGTACGGTCAGGTATTCGAGGGCCGATTCGGCGGGATGACCAGATCGGTTCAGGGCACCCATACGGGCGGGTTCAACCGCAACACGTGGGCGGTGTGCATGATCGGCGAGTTTGACGCGGTGGGCCCCACCCCGGTTCAGGTGCGCACCGTCGGGCGCTTGCTCGGGTGGCGGCTGGCCATGGACGGCGTCGACCCGCAGGGCAGTGTCGCGTTGACCTCGGACGGGGGCCCCTACACGCGGGTCCCCCACGGCGCCGCCGTGAACCTGCCGTGCATTTTCGCCCACCGCGACGTCAGCGATACGGATTGCCCCGGCCACCTTGGATATGCCTTGATGAACCAGATTCGCGACATTGCCGCGCGGTTCAACAAACGCCCCAGCGCCCAGGATCTAGCGCAGTCGCTACAAGGTAGTGCTATCTATGACCGGTGGCAGGCGATGGGCGGCATCAACAGCGCACTGGGCGCACCGACATCGCCGGAATCGCAAGGAGCGGGAGCCATCCGATACGTCATCTTCGAGAAGGGAGCGATGTACTGGTCACCGGCCAGCGGGGCCCAGCCCGTCACCGGTGCCATCTACACCGCGTGGGGCACTCTCGGCTACGAGCACAGTGCGCTGGGGTTGCCGACCAGCGCCGAAATCCAGGAGCCCAAGTGGGTCGTCCAGAACTTTCAACACGGCACCCTGAACTTTGATCGTGAAAGCCGGGCGGTCACTAGCGTGATCGACGGTGTCGCTCGACTCATGCCACCGCTGCTAGCAGGCGGGCCGCCCGCCCAGCTTGAGCGATTTTCGCCAGCCCGCAACCTTGTTTGACCGTGGCGCGTAAGCGGGAACGAATTGGAACAAGACGTAGCGAATCCGTATATTGCCTGGTCGAGGCAGGGTTCGAGTCCCCTTAGCTCCACTCTTTAGACGCAGTTCGGGTCCCGCATCAGGGTTTCCACCCGTATTCCGGCGTGAGGGCCGCGCATCGTCTCGCGTGTTCAGACCACAGCAGAGAATTCTCAGCTTCCTGGTACCGCTGGCACGCATGACCGGCCACCTGCGCGGGTACGCGGCTGGGTGAACGGTTGTTCGCAGTGAAACGGCGTCCTGCATTCCGGTTGGTTGCGGGTCGGCTCGTTTCCTTCGAAGAACAGAGGATCGACCGACTAAGCAACGGTCTGCGGGAGGAGCTTCTGATGCCGGAGATCCAACTTCACCACGAGGGACACCCGCGCTATCGGCGGATGGTCCGATTCGACTGGTCCGAGACGCCGCTGCACTGGGTGCCCGACGACCCGTTTTCAACGCACATGATGAACGTCTTGCATCTGCTGCTACCCGAAGGGGAGCGGCACTTCATCAAGGCTGTTCTCGAGGCGTCGTCGCTGGTCGATGACCCGGAGCTGGAGGCGTCGATCAAGCCGTTCATCCAGCAGGAGTCCTGGCATGCCTGGGCGCATCAGGTGGTGCTCGACCATTTGGCCGAACAAGGCATCGACACCAAGCCGTACACCTCGCGACTCCGGAAGATGCTGTCGGTGGCGCTGGGTGATCCGCCCAAGTGGTTTCCGCCGCCGATGAAGCGGTGGTGGCTCTATCGGCGCCTGGCCGACGTGGCAGCGCTGGAACATTACACCGCAATGTTGGGCCAATGGGTGCTGCAGAACCGCGGTCTGGATTACGCCGGCACCGACCCGACAATGCTGGATCTACTGCGCTGGCACGGCGCCGAGGAGGTCGAGCACCGCTCACTGGTGTTCGACGTCTACCAGCACGTGTGCGGCAACTACTTCATCAGAGCCTTCTCGATGTTGATGACCACCCCGCTGTTTTATGGGTGGTGGATCGCCGGAGCGAAATACCTCATGGCCCACGACCCGACCATCGATCAGAAATGGCGCTGGCGGGATTGGCTGCGTGCGGCGCGCGAGTACAAGTTGCCCGGTCCCTGGCAGCTCATGGTGACCCAACCCGCCAGGTATATGCGGCCCCATCATCATCCGGGTCCCGAAGCGGTCACGGAGATGGCGGTCGAGTACATCAAAAAGTCGCCCGCTGCCAAGGCCGCCCGCGAACGAGCTCAGCAAGACCGGAAGGCCGCAGTCCGATGAAAGTCTCAGTCGATCTTGACACCTGCGACGGCAACGGTGTGTGTATGAGCCTGTGCCGTGAGGTTTTTGACCTACGAGAAGACGGACTGCACCTGCTCGATGAGCAACCGCCGCGAGAGTTGCGCGGGCCGTTGAGGGCCGCCGAAGTGTCCTGCCCGACCCAGGCGATTGTGGTGGAGGATTAACGCGAATGCGCCCGAATCGTCAGTTACAGCAGGTCGTCGTGGTTGGTGCCGGGGTGGCAGGAACGCGGGCGGCGGAGGCGCTGCGACAGGACGGCTACGACGGTGCCCTCACCATCGTTGGAGCCGAACGGCAGGCCCCCTACCATCGGCCACCTCTGTCGAAGAAGCTGCTCAGCGGTCAGGTGCACCGGGCAGGCGTTGACATGGCGCCGCAGTTCGACATGGATGCGCGGGTGCTCAGAGGGGCTTCTGCGGTCAGCCTCGACATGTCCGCACGTACCGTCCAGGTCCGCGACGACGGCCAGAACCTGTCCTTAGGCTTCGACGGGCTTGTCATCGCCAGTGGCGCTGAACCGCGCGAATGGCCGGGCGGACCGACTTTAGACGGGGTGCTGCTGCTGCGGACGGTCGATGACTGCATGGCGATTCGAAAGCGACTCGGTTCGCGTCCTCGTGTCCTCGTGGTAGGGGGCGGGTTCATCGGCAGCGAGGTGGCTGCGACCTGCCGATTGCTCGGGCTGGATGTGACGCTCGTGGAGAAGGCCGCCGGGCCGCTGGTTCAGGCGTTAGGTGCGGAGCTGGCGCATTGTTGGGCGACGTTGCATCGCGAACATGGTGTGGACCTGCGCGTCGGCGTGGGTGTCGACGGGTTCGTCGGCAATGGGCGGGTGGAAGCGGTTCGACTCACCGACGGTTCGCAGGTGCCGGCTGATGTCGTCATCGTCGGGCTCGGTGTTACTCCTGCCACCGCCTGGCTGGAGGGCTCGGGTCTGCATCTGGATGACGGGGTGGTCTGTGATGCCACCGGCGCCGCCGAGGGCAACACCGGCGACGGCAATGTGGTCGCCGCCGGGGATGTGGCGCGCTGGTGGCACCCGCTGTACGAGCGCCATCTGCGTACCGAACACTGGGACGACGCGGCACGTCAGGGCGAGGCCGCGGCCCGCACACTGCTGGCCGGGCCCGAGCACGCCGAGGCCTTCGACGCGGTGCCGTATTTCTGGTCCGACCAATACGATGTCAAGTTGCAGATGCTTGGTGTGCCAACGGATTACGATGCCGTCGAGATCATCGAAGGCAATCCGGACGCCGGGGGGTTCATCGGCGCTTACGGGCGGGGCGGCCGCACCATCGCGGTGCTCGGTACGATCCCGGGCCGGGTCCATGCCTATCGGGAGGCCATCGAGAAGCGCGCCGAATTCCCACCGAGCCGACCGGATTAGCGAAGGCGGACTCGACTCAAGACACGCCTTTTTGGGTACAGCATCCACATGCATCGCCCCGACACGATCATCGAAATTCATCGCGAACGCGTGCAGGATCAGACGGTCGGGATGTTCAGCGGCGACAAGTACACGCAGTCCGTCGACGGCACCGGCTATTCCGCAACGGCGGCCCTTGACCTCACCCTGGATCGCGTCTGGTTCATCCTCGACTCGCATCAGCGGCTGTGGCAGGAGGAAGCCGACGGTGAACGTCGGGAACCGCTGCGGCACTTCGCAATAGACCTGGTGATTTTCGATTCCAAGATCGTTATCGATTCGGTTACCTGCATCCCGTTGGTCTCGTTGCCCCCGGCGACCATCACGATCCCGGATGGTCCGCGTGCCGGAGAATCGCGCGAGATTGCGTACAACGAGATTCCCTTGTTCGGACGGTTGACAATTCACGACCAGCTCGAGCCGCACCAGATCGAGCCGGGCAAGCAGACGATCGCACTGAACTTCACCTCCCAGGATGCTCCCGCACTGGTGGCCACGCCGTTGGCGGACCAGCAGGCCGGGTGGCTGTTCGGTCCGCACATCCAGCGTCGTGAGGACGGGATCACGGTTCTTAGCGGCCAAGACCCGCGGATCAGCTGGGAACTCGATTATGCCGAGGCGTACTGGATAACCCACAGCATCGCCGGGGAGCTGATGGTGAACCTGGAGAAATTGCAGCACCCCAGCCTGCCCGACGAGGAAGTCAGGACCAGGGTGCTCGACTCGCTTGCCGCCCAAATCGCCGATGCGGTCCGCCCGCAGCTGGAGGCGATGGGAGAAAACGGGATTCAGGCGCTGCTTCCGTCTCCGGTGGACGTCGATCCCGAGGCCCGAGACGACAGCACGGTCAAGGAACTCGACGCCGTCGTGCAGCGCTTCGAGATCGGCGAGGCCACTGAGGAGTCCATGGTGGTGCAGCTGCAGACACTGCGCGAATTGCCACCAGGGGAGGAACTACCGGCATCCGTCCTCGCCGAAAACCCTCGTGAGAGAGCAGCTTTGGCCGTCACCGGGTGGAGTATTCTGCGGCAGGTCCGTGACACCGTGATGAGCAGTTTCGATCTCGACGAGAGCGACTTCGACCCTGATGCGCCGTGCGCGTTGGCGGGCCCGAAGACCATCAGCATCGGCGGCCAGGACCGCAGTCTCGACGCTCTCGACGCCGATATTGTGCCGCGGACCGAGGACGGCCGATTGGTCGTCGACGGCACCGTGAGCGCCGACACCACGCTCTACGATTTCAAGGCCACCTTCAAGGTGACGTACGAAATGGGCCTCGGTGGGATCCCGCGCGACCCGAAGGGCAAGGAGTTGCTGCGAGAGGACGTAGACAGCATCGAACTCCTCGAACAGACGCTGAGCCTGGCCGGTCAGAAGAAGCGCGCCGGTCACCTCAGCACCGAGGAATACGAGGCGGAAGTCAAGCGAGTGAGCGAGCGATTCGATCGGCTACCGCGAACCGTGGGGGTGCGCCCGGCGCAGAACTCTGAGCCGGACGTGAATGCGGACTTCAGCCTGACCGCCGCCGGCAAAGTGGCCACAGCTGCAGGTGCGGCGGCTGTCGTCGGTCTGCTTGCGCTACCGGTGACCTGGGTAGCGGGAGCTGCCGGGGTGGGAGCCGCCGGGGCGGGCGGATTGTTGACCCTCGCGATCGCGCAGTACATCACCACCGTCCTGACCGTCGACTGGTTCGGCACCGGCATCGGTTCTCGTCAGGTCAAGAAATCGCTGAACGACCAACCCGAGGGCACATCGCTTCCTCCGATCGGTATGCCGGTCCACCTGGACCTCAACCGCCAACGCCTCGCCGTGTACTTCCGTCCGGTGCCGGCGAAGTTGTGGATTGATTGCGTCATGGCCGATGCGGACGCCGGTGAGGAAGGTGATGGCGACGGCATTCGGGTCATCGGTGGCCGATGGCCCACCGATGGCCACCCGTGGAGGCTGTCGGAAGATGATGCCGTGTTGTTCGTCGACTCCAACGAACTGCAGCTTCTCGTCGATCCGGCCGGCGCGCGCGGCGACGAGCTACCCGTCGGCCTTGACACCGAAGAGGACGGACGACGCCGCCTGCGGGTGCACAGCGATCCCGGCGCACTGCGCCGGCTTCCGCAATGCTCGTGGTCAGCAGAAGACGGCGGCCGAGAACCACCCACCGGCCACGAGCGCGATGAGGAGCGCGGCGGTGGTTTGTCCCATCAGCGCGGCCGCGATGACGCCCACGATCGCGCAGATAAACACCGTGACAGTCAGGAAGGCGACGAGCAGACGATGTGAATTGACCGCCGCGCCGGTACGGGGCGCGATGACGGCCTTTCTGGAGCGATCCACGCCAACCATGAAATCTCCTTCGGTGTGACGCCCGCAACATGCCATGCCTATATGTGGTCTACATCACATTATGCCAGCCGGTAGCCGTTTCGACGCTGAATCGGAGGACGTGGCCCGCCATGCCCGAGCGCGTTCAGCGACGCAGGCGAATCTCTCCGCCCAATTCGGCGAACGTTCGATAACGGTCACTTGCCCTGTCGGCTACGCGATCGGCACTGCGAATGACCCATCGGCGGGTTGGTGAAGCATCCCGCTCACGCCGTCTATCTCTCCAAATCCAACCGCCGAAATCGGTTCGAGCCGCGCAAGATTGACCCGAGCGCCCTCGGCCCGCGCCATCATCGGGAGGTGCGGCGCAACAAGGAAGTCGAGCCCCGCGGCGGGTAGCGAGACGCCGCCCGCGGTGAGCGACAGTTCACCGTTATCCGGCTGAGACCGCCGATTAGGTTTTCGCCTCGAAGCGGAGTTAGTCTGCCCGCGGTTCGTTCGCGACTCAGGAAAGCAGCCATGTCTGTTCAGCCCACTCTGCTGCGCCGTCAATCGTTGCGCAGCGCCCGCCGTCAGCGGGTCGCTCCCCGCGTGAAGTATCCGATGGTCGGCCAGTGCTTCGATGTCGAAATCACTCGCGACTCGGACGGATGGATGATCCGGATCCCCGAGATCGGCAAGGCCACCCGCGCCGGCAGCCGGGCCACCGTGGAGCTGGCGGCACGCGAATGCATCGCGACCTGGACCGGCATCCCGATCGGGTACGTCGCCGTCTACGTCGCCAGCCAGACCAGCTGACGGCCAATCTCGGCCGCCCCTTGTGGGACGACAGTTGGGTGGCGGCATCGACGGGGCGTGTTGGACTCGACACCGAAGCGGTCAGGTGACCAGCGACAGCGCGTAGCCGCGGCGCAGCTTGCCCGACGGCGTTTTGGGAATCGCACCCGGGGCCAGCACCACCACGTTGCATGGCCGCGCCGCGACTTCGGTGACGACTTCGTGCGCAACCTCGTGTTTGATGCGCCGCACCTGCGCGGGGTCGTCGGCGTTGTTCGACTCCACAGCAACGGCAAACGATTCTCGCGAACGGCCGGCATCGAGGCGCACGGCTGCCACACACCCGGGGCGCACTCCGGCGACCCGTCCGGCAGCACGTTCAACATCCGCGGGGTAGATGTTGCGTCCGGCCATGATGATGACGTCCTTGGCCCGGCCGCAGACCACGACGTGGCCCTGCTCGGTGAGATAGCCCAGGTCCCCGGTGTTCAACCAGCCCTGATCGTCTTGGGCCGTGACAAAACCGGCCGTGGTGATATATCCGGATGTCACCGGATCTCCGCGCAACTCAATGAGTCCCACTCCGCGGATCGGCTGGACGACGCCGTCCTCATCAACAATGCGGGCCTGCATACCGTTCAGCAACGGTCCCAACGACGCCAGTCGGCAGGTTCGGCCCGTGGTGGCGGGAACCGCCCGGCGCAGCACAGCGAGCATGTCGCTGTCCACCTGATCAACGACCAGTCCGCGGCCACATTCCGAAAACGACACTGCCACAGTGCTTTCGGCCATTCCGTACGCTGGCAAGATCGCTTCGGGACGCAGCCCGAACGGCGCTCCGGCCGCACACAGTTCCTCCACGTCGGCCGGTTCGACCTGTTCGGAACCCGATAACGCCCACCGCAACGACGACAGATCGAAATCACCGGGCTTGGCATGGCGACGTAGCCGCTTGGCGAGCAAGGCGTAGGCGAAATTCGGTGCCGCGGTCATAGTCGCCCGGTATTTATCGATCAACTTGGGCCACAACAAGATATCGGACAAGAAGTCGATGGGGGTGACCTTGACCAACTCGGCGCCAAACAACATCGGCACCGTCAAAAAACCGGTCATACCCATATCATGGAACAGCGGCAACCAGCTCACGATCACGTCGGTGTCCAGGTCGTACTGGGCGCCGACGAACATCGCCTCGGCGTTGGCGATCACATTGGCATGGGTGATCGTCACCGCTTTCGGGCAATCCGTCGAGCCCGACGTCAACTGCAGAAGCGCCAGGTCGTCCTCACCGCTTTCTACAACGTTGGCCGGTGCGGCCCCTAGTAACTCGGCGATCGTCACTACCGCGACACCGTGCTCGGTCAACACGTCCAGGACGGCCATGAACGGATCTGACACGATAACGACCGTTGCATCGATCATGGTGATAACCGTCAAAGTGTCGTGCACCCACGCCTGCAGATCGGTGCGCGGGGTCGGCTGATGCAGCATCGTCAAACACGCGCCCCGCAACCACACGCCCTGCGCGATCGGCGCGACTTCCACCGGAGCCCCGGCCAACACACCGACCCGGTCACCCGGGCCCACACGAAGCGCAGCCAATCCGCCGGCTACCCGCCGAGCGCGCTGATGGATCTCACCCCAGGTAGTCCGAATCGGCGAATCGGGGTCTCCGGTCACCAGGGCACGAGTACTTGAGTCCGCGGCGTTGAGCATCGTTTCGATGAATTTGCTCACCGTCACCTCCCATGCATCAGGCCTGTCATAGGCCTATTTGGCCATCTCGGGATGTATGAGGTAGCGAAACGATGGTACGGCCCTCACTTGAGTACTCGGGAAGGCGCGCCGCCTGTCCGATGATCGTGACGGTGCTGCTGACGTCATGTCCAGACAGAACTGGCGCGACGGCCCCCCAGTGACCTAGCCGGCCGGCGCGATCGCGATCGATTTCGTCTCGAGGTAGCCGTCGAGCCCTTCGGGCCCGAGCTCTCGGCCATAACCGCTCGCTTTCACGCCGCCGAAGGGTGCAAACGGATCCATCGTGTAGCCCTGGTTGATGCCGAGGGTGCCGGTGCGGATCCGCGTGGCCAGTGCCAGGGCCCGGTCGGTGTCGTTGCCCCAGACCGACCCGGCCAGGCCGTAGTCGGAATCGTTGGCGATCTCGACCGCCTGCTCCTCGTCGCGGTAGGGGATGACCGTGATGACGGGGCCGAAGATCTCTTCGCGTGCGATGCGCATCGCGTTGTCGGCGGCCGCGAACAGCGTCGGTCGGACGTACCAGCCGCGGTCGAGCCCGTCGGGCATGTCGGCGCCGCCTGCGATCAAGCGCGCCCCCTCGTCCTGGCCGACCCGGATGTAGTCGCGAACGCGCTGCTGCTGGCGTCGAGACACCAGGGGACCGAGCTGGGTCTCGGGGTCGCCGGGGTCGCCGACGCGAAGGCCGCTCATCTCGGCGGCGAGCGCATCGACGTATTCGTCGTGGCGCGCTTGGGGCACCAGCACGCGCGTCAGCGCATTGCAGATCTGCCCGCTGTTGGACAGGCTGGCCGATCGCACCCCGGCGGCGACCTTGTCCGGTGCCGCGTCGTCGAGAACCAGTGCCGCGGACTTGCCGCCGAGTTCGAGGCTGACCTTGGTGAGGTTGGCGGCGCAGGCCGCGGCGACGGCGCGGCCTGCCGTGGTGGAGCCGGTGAAGGACACCTTGTCCACTCCGCGGTGGGCGACGAGGTAGGCGCCGAGCGCGGCGTCGCCGGGGAGCACGCTCACCACCCCGCGTGGCAGACCGGCCTCGTCGAGCATCTCGCCTAAAAGCAGCGCGTCCAAGGGGCTTTCGGGTGCGGGCTTGAGCACGACGGTGCAGCCGGCCAGCAGCGCCGGCACGAGTTTGGTGACGATCAGGAATTGGGGCATGTTCCACGGCACGATCGCCGCGACGACGCCGACGGGCTCTTTGCGGACCAGGACGTCACTGCCGAAGAACCCGGGCCTGGTCTCCTGCCACTGGTGTCGCTCGGCCAGGTCGCAGAACGCGCGGATCATGAATGCCGGCAGACCGACTTGCGCGCGCTGGGCGAAGCTGATCGGGGCGCCGATCTCGGCGGTGATCGTCTCGGCCATCTCGGGGCGGCGTCGGTCGTAGATGTCGGCCAGGCGCCGGATGGCGGCGATCCGCTCCGACGGCTCGCTGTGGGCCCAGGGCGCCGAGGTCAGGGCCGTGCGCGCGGCGGCGACCGCGGCGTCGACGTCGTCGGGTCCGGCCGCGTCGACCTCGGCGATGGGTTCCTCGGTATGTGGTGAGATGACTTGCACGACCTGGTGGTCCATCCGCGCCTCCCGGGGCCAATATCAACTACTTGCTATTGATGGGTCGAGGATATACCGTCGGCCGTGACGGAGCTCTCAGGGATCGGTGAAACCGGTGCGCAGGTGGTTGTTTCGCGCGGGCAGTGCAGAAGTGAGCGGCTGGGCACGCAGGTTTTCCCAAGTTGGACTGCATAAGGAGCGATCATGGCTCGATTCCCCAAACCGCCGGAGGGCAGCTGGACCGAGCATTACCCCGAATTGGGCACCGATCCGGTGTCGTACGAGGACTCCATCAGCCCCGAGGTCTACGAGCTGGAACGGGAGGCCATCTTCAAGCGGGCCTGGCTCAATGTCGGTCGCGTTGAACAGCTTCCGCGCAAGGGCAGCTACCTCACCCGGGAGCTGAAAGTCGTCAACACCTCAATCATCTTGGTGCGCACGACATCTGGCGATATCAAGGCCTACCACAACGTGTGCAGGCACCGCGGCAACAAGCTGGTCTGGAACGACATGCCGCAGGAAGAGACGCGTGGCGTGTGCCGGCAGTTCACCTGCAAATACCACGCCTGGCGCTACGACCTGGACGGCAACCTCACGTTCGTGCAGCAGGAGGAGGAGTTCTTCAACCTCGACAAGAGTCGCTACGGCCTGGTGCCGGTGCACTGCGACGTGTGGGAGGGCTTCATCTTCGTCAACTTCGCCAAGAAACCCGAACAGTCGCTGCGAGAGTTCTTGGGGCCCATGATCGCCGGGCTGGAGGGCTACCCCTTCGACAAGATGACGTCGCGCTGGTACTACCGCTCGGAGGTCAAGGCGAACTGGAAGCTCTACATGGACGCGTTCCAGGAGTTCTATCACGCGCCCGTGCTGCATGCGAACCAGTCGCCCACCGCGTACTCAAAGGCGGCCGCCGAGGCGGGTTTTGAAGCCCCGCACTACCGGCTGGACGGGCCGCACCGGTTAGTCAGCACCTCGGGGGTGCGGGCCTGGGAAATGGCCGACGAGATGCGCAAGCCGATGGAGGACATCTGCCAGAGCGGGCTGTTCGGGCCATGGGACAAGCCGGATCTGGGGCCGATGCCCGCCGGGCTCAACCCCGCGAAATGCGATCCGTGGGGCCTCGATTCGTTCCAGCTGTTCCCCAACTTCGTCATCCTGTTCTGGGGCCAGGGTTGGTATTTGACCTACCACTACTGGCCGACGTCCTACAACAGCCACCTTTTCGAAGGCACGCTTTACTTCCCGGCGCCGCGGACCCCGCGCGAGCGGGTGGCTCAGGAGCTGGCGGCGGTGTCGTTCAAGGAATACGGCTTGCAGGATGCCAACACGCTGGAGGCGACGCAGACGATGCTCGAATCCCAGGTGATCGACGAGTTCTTGCTCTGCGACCAGGAGGTCCTGATCCGTCATCTACACAAGGAGACCGCTGCCTGGATCGATGACTACCGCCGAATCTCCACGGCAGGAGTGTGAACACGATGCCGATGTTGCCCGCCGAGTTCGCCGACCTCGAACGGTTCTCGGACTGGTGTCTGCCCAGCGAACCCGAACGCTACGCCAAGCGGCTGGCCAGCTCGATGACGGAAATGAAGGCCTTTTACGACGCGGTCACCGCGCGGGCCGAAGAGGCTTTGACGTTCTGCGACAAGTTTTCTCTCGACGACTTGCCCGACGACGTCCAGAACCTGATGCACCTGCTCTATTCCATGATCATGGTGTCGTTCCCGGTGGAATGCTGGAAACAGCCCCGCGTCCCTGATTCGGGTGCGTCGACGCTGGACTGCGTGTCCGAGCCCGTTCCATGATCTCCGTGTTGCGGGCGGCCCGATGGGCCGACGTCGTGACCGGCCAGATCCACACGCCGGCGGAAGTGGTGATCGACGGTGAACGCATCACCGCAATCAATCCCCAAGAGCCGCTGCCGGATTCGGCGACCATCATCGATCTCGGCGATGTGACGCTGCTCCCGGGCCTGATGGACATGGAACTCAACCTGCTCATCGGCGGGCCCGGCGGCCCCGAGGGCCTACCGGCGCCCATGCATGGCGTGCAGGACGACCCCGCGTACCGCACGCTGCGCGGCGCGGTCAACGCGCGCACCACCCTGGACGCCGGGTTCACCACAGTGCGCAATCTCGGGCTGATGGTCAAGACCGGGGGATATCTGCTCGACGTGGCGCTGCAGCGCGCCATCGACCAGGGCTGGCACATCGGGCCGCGCGTCTATCCCGCCGGCCACGCCGTCACCCCGTACGGCGGACATCTGGACCCAACGGTGTTCCAGCGGTTGGCTCCCGGGATCATGCCGCTGTCGGTGGCCGAGGGCATCGCCAACGGCGTGCCCGACGTGATCGCCTGCGTGCGTTACCAGATCCGGCACGGCGCCAAGCTGATCAAGGTCTCCGCCTCGGGTGGCGTGATGTCACACAGCACCGCGCCCGGTGCGCAGCAGTACTCCGACGCCGAGTTTGCCGCGATCGCCGACGAAGCCCACCGGGCCGGCGTCCGGGTGGCGGCACACGCCGTGGGGGACAGTGCAATACAGGCGTGCATTCGCGCCGGGATCGACTGCATCGAACACGGCTTCCTGGCCAGCGACGAGACGATCCAGATGATGGTCGACCACGGCACGTTCCTGGTCTCGACCACTTATCTGACCGACGCCATGGCCATCGACCGCATCGCACCGGAGCTGCGCAAGAAAGCGCTCGAGGTGTTTCCCCGGGCAAAGTCGATGCTGCCCAAGGCGATCGACGCCGGCGTGCGCATCGCGTGCGGCACCGATGCGCCGGCCATCCCGCACGGTCAAAACGCCAAGGAACTCGGCGCGCTGGTGGAACGGGGCATGACTCCCGCGCAAGCGATCCGCGCGGCCACGGTGGTGGCCGCCGAGCTGATCGAGGCGGACGACGAGTTGGGCAGGCTGGCGCCCGGCTATCTGGCCGACATCATCGCCGTTCCCGGAGACCCTTTCGACGACATCGCCGCGACCCTCGACGTTCGCTTTGTCATGAAGAACGGGCAGATCTACAAAACCCCCGTGGCGTGATGGAGGCGGGCATGGAACTCACCGACAACATCCTGTGGCTGCTCAAGCAGGCCTTCTACTACTCGCTGACCACCATCAACGAGGCGATGCGCGAACACGGTGTGAGCACCGCCCAGATCGGCGTGCTGCGCCAACTGGCCAACGAACCAGGCTTGTCGGGCGCCGAATTGGCGCGGCGCCTATTGATCAGCCCGCAGGGCGTCCAGCTCGCGCTCACCGCGCTGGAACGCCGCGGCCTGGTGGAAAGGAAGCAAGACCCCCAGCACGCCCGCATCCTGCGGGCCTACCTCACCGGGGAGGGCCGCAAGGTGGCCGAAACGGTGGTCAACGACGCGATCGCCGCACACCAGGAGGTGTTCGGCGTGCTGAACGAGCAAGAGCAGCGGACCCTGCGGGAATTGCTGGGCCGCGTGGTCGAAAAGGGTACCGGCCATGAGCTGTTCAACGATCACGTCGACGGCTGACATCGGCACCTGTATCTAGTACTTGAGACCAATCGCAAGTAGTTGATACTCTGGCCGGGATGGGTGAGAAGCGCGTGACTGCGGACGTCGGTTCGGCGGCGGTGGCCGGCGCCGCTTCGGGCGGTGTCGATGTCGCTGCCCTGCCGGATGGCTTTGCGCCACTGCGGATCAAGCGCGTGATCCCCGAAACCCGCGACGCCGTGTCGATCGTCCTCGATGTCCCGCCGGGCAACGTGGAACAGTTCGGTTACCAAGCCGGACAGTTCCTGACGCTGCTGGTCAGTGTCGACGGCGGCGAGCACCGGCGGTGCTACTCGATGTCGTCCTCACCCGCTCTGGGCGAGGACCTGCAGATCACCGTCAAACGAGACCGCGACGGCCTGGTGTCGAATTGGCTCAACGACAGGGCCGCGCCCGGCGACCAGCTGCCCGCCTTGCCGCCCCAGGGCCGCTTCGTGCTACACGACAGCGATCGAGAGCTGATCGCCTTCGCCGGCGGAAGCGGTATCACGCCGGTCTTTTCGCTGCTGCGCACCGCGCTGGTGTCCGGCAAGCGCACCGCGCGGCTGTTCTACGCCAACCGAAGCCGCGACGCGGTGATCTTCGACGAGGCGTTGGCGTCGCTCAACGCGCGGCACGCCGATCGCTTCGTCCTGCACCACCACCTCGACGACAACAGTGGCTTCGTCACGTCGGCGGAAATCGAGGCGTTCGTCCGGGACGCCGGCGAGGCCGATGTTTACATCTGCGGGCCCAACGAATTCATGGAGACCGTGCGAACCGCTCTGTCCGTGTCGGGCGTGCCGGCCGATCGCCTGCACGTGGAGCACTTCGACGTGAACGACATCGCCGCGGCGGCGCCTCCGGCTACCCAAGTGGTGACCGATGAGGTCACCATCGTGCTGGACGGAGTCACGACCACGGCGTCCTACGATCCGGGCAACACGTTGCTGCAGACGGCCCGGATGGCCGGCCTGCGGGCCCCGTCCTCGTGTGAGATCGGTTCGTGCGGAACGTGTATGGCTCGCCTGACGCAGGGCAGTGCCCGGATGATCAACAACGACGCGCTGGAGCCGGATGAGGTGGAGGAGGGCTGGGTGTTGACGTGTCAGGCCCTGCCCACCAGTCCCGCGGTGCGGGTGGTCTACGAGTGAGCGAGAAGGCGGTCGATGGGAAAGCGGAGTCGATGACCAGGGTGGCGGTGGTGACCGGCGGCGCCTCCGGTATGGGCGAGGCGACCTGCCATGAATTGGGCCGGCGCGGACTCAAGGTCGCGGTCCTCGATGTCAATGAGCATGCCGCGCAACGTGTCACCGACGACCTGCGCGCCAACGGTGTGACCGCGCTCGGCGCGGGCGCCGACGTCACCGATCGGCCCGCCGTTGAGCAGGCCTTCGCGAAGGTGCGCAGCGAGCTGGGCCCGGTGACGGTCCTGGTGACCAGCGCCGGCATGTTCGACTTCTCGCCGTTCTCGGAGATCAGCGCCGAAACCTGGTCGCGGATCATCGACGTCAATCTCACCGGCACCTTTCACTGCTGTCAGGTCGCGTTGCCGGACATGGTGGAGGCGAATTGGGGGAGGATCGTGATGATCTCGTCGTCGAGCGCCCAGCGTGGCTCGCCGTTCGCCGCCCACTACGCGGCGTCCAAAGGTGGGGTCATCACCTTGACCAAATCGCTGGCCCGCGAATACGCGCCGCACGGGATCACGGTGAACAACATTCCGCCCTCGGGCATCGAGACGCCGATGCAGCACCAGGGCCAGGCCGCCGGGTACCTGCCGTCCAACGAGCAGATCGCCAGCAATATCCCGTTGGGCTACCTCGGCACCGGCGCCGACATCGCCGCGGCCGTCGGGTTTTTATGTTCGGAAGAAGCCAGGTACATCACCGGCCAGGTGTTGGGCGTCAACGGCGGATCGGTGATGTGATTGTGAGGATTCGATGACCAGAGCAGGCAGGCCCCCGGAGGGCTCCTGGACCGAGCACTATCCCGAATTGGGCACCGGTCCCGTGTCTTTCAAGGACTCGACATCGCTCGAGTTCTACGAACTCGAGCGAGAGGCGATCTTCAAACGAGCGTGGTTGAACGTCGCCCGCGTGGAGGAGTTGCCGCGCGTCGGCAGCTACCTGACCAAGGAGATCGAGGTCGTCGGCGTCTCGGTGATCCTGGTCAAGGGCAAGGACGAGCAGATCCGCGCGTTCTACAACGTGTGCCGTCATCGCGGAAACAAGCTGGTGTGGAATGACTTCCCCGGTGAGGAGACCCGCGGCACGTGCCGGCAGTTCACCTGCAAGTACCACGGCTGGCGCTACGACCTGCAGGGCGCGCTGAAATTCGTCCAGCAGGAGTCGGAGTTCTTCGACCTCGATCGCGCGCAGTACGGGTTGCGTCCGGTGCACTGCGACGTGTGGAACGGCTTCATCTTCATCAACCTCGACGCCGAACCGCGCCAGGGCCTGCGTGAGTTCCTCGGTCCGATGATCACCGGGCTCGACGACTATCCGTTCGGCAAGCTGACCGAACGCTACGAGTGGGTGGCCCACAACAACAGCAACTGGAAGATCTTCGCCGACGCCTTCCAGGAGTACTACCACGTGCCCTCGCTGCACTCACAGCAGGTGCCCTCCGAGGTGCGCGACCCCAACGCCGGATTCACTTGCGGGCATTTCCAACTCGACGGGCCGCACCGGTTGGTCTCCACGGCCGGGCGGCGCCGCTGGCTGCTGCCACCGGAATACATGTACCCGATCGAGCGGGCCACCCGCAGCGGGTTGGTGGGACCGTGGCGAACCCCCGACATCGGCGAACTGCCGGCCGGCCTCAATCCGGGAGGAATCGAGCCCTGGGGCATCAGCAATTTCCAGATCTTCCCCAACACCGAGATCCTGATCTATGGCGGCTGGTATCTGGTGTACCGGTACTGGCCCACCTCGCACAACACGCACCGGTTCGAGGCGTATACCTACTTCCATCCGGCGCGCAGCGTGCGGGAGCGCATCGAGCATGAAGTCGCCTCGGTGGTACTGAAAGAGTTTGCGCTGCAAGACGCCGGGATGCTCGGCGGGACACAGGCGGCGCTGGAATACGGCATCGTCGACGAGTTCCCACTCAACGACCAGGAGATCCTGGTGCGCCATCTGCACAAGGTCGCCGTGGACTGGGTCGAAGCCTATCGCCGCGAGCGGAATTCGGTGGGGGTGTGACGATGCCTCCCATGCTGCCCAGCGCATTCGCCGAGCTGGAGGACTACGCACAAACCTGGTGTTTGGCAACAGAAACCGAGCGCTGGAACGCCCGGGTGAACGCGTCGATGCCGGAGCTGCGCGACTTCTACGACGCGTTCTTTCCCCGCCTCGAAGAGGCGATCGACTACTGCGACAAGTTTCCCCTCGACAATGTGCCCGACGACGCACTGAACCTGCTGCACTTGATCTATTCGCTGATCATGGTCGCCATGGCGGTGGAGATCATGCACCAACCGGCCCCGGTCGACGCCGCCGACGCGGTCATGATCCGCACCGGCGGACCGGTGCCCTGACCGTCACGCCCACGAGGCCCGCACACCGTACATCCCTTTTCTCGAAAGGAGCGACCATGAGTCTGCTCACCATCACCAAACTCACCGACTCCGTCGGCGCCGAAGTCTCGGGCCTCGAGCCGGCCGCGCTGGCAAGCGACGACTCGGTCGGTGAGGCGGTGCTGGATGCGTTGGAAGACAACGGAGTTCTGGTCTTTCGCGGTCTGCAGCTCGACCCGGCGGCCCAGGTCGGCTTCTGCCGTCGACTCGGCGAGATCGACCACTCATCCGACGGCCACCATCCGGTGGCCGGCATCTACCCGATTACGCTGGACAAGTCGAAGAACGCCTCGGCCGCCTACCTGAAGGCCACCTTCGACTGGCACATCGACGGCTGCACACCGTTGGGCGACGAGTGCCCGCAGAAGGCCACCGTGTTGTCGGCGGTACAGGTCGCCGAATGGGGCGGCGAAACCGAATTCGCCAACTCCTACGCCGCCTACGACGCCCTGAGCGACGGGGAGAAGGAGCGGTTCGGCAGCCTGCGTGTGGTGCACTCGCTGGAAGCCTCCCAGCGCCGCGTCTACCCCGACCCGTCACCGGAACTGGTGCAGCGCTGGCGATCCCGCCGCACCCACGAGCATCCCCTGGTGTGGACACACCGTAGCGGCCGCAAGTCGCTGGTGCTGGGCGCCTCCGCGGACTACGTCGTCGGCATGGATCTCGACGAGGGACGCGCCCTGCTGGACAGCCTTCTGAAGCGCGCCACGGTGCCCGAGAAGGTCTACAGCCACAGCTGGTCGATCGGCGACACCGTCATCTGGGACAACCGCGGGGTTCTGCACCGCGCGGCCCCGTACGATCCGGATTCGCAACGCGAAATGCTGCGTACCACCGTGCTCGGCGACGAGCCGATCCAGTGATGACGCCTGCCGACCAGCATTCGCTGCGCCTGGCACCGCTGCCCGCCGACGAGTGGGACGAGAGCGCCCGAGCGGCGCTGGCGTCGCTGATCCCGGCCGATCGGGCGAATCCCGTTGGTGCGGGCAATGTTTTGTCGACCATGGTCCGCCATCCCGACCTGACCGCGGCCTACCTACCGTTCAACGCCTACCTGCTCATGCGATCGAGCCTGTCGCCCCGGGTGCGCGAAGTCGCGTTGCTGCGGGTGGTGCACCGCAGCAATTGCGGCTACCTGTGGTCGCACCACATTCCGATCGCGCTGCGTGCCGGCCTGACCGAATCCGAGATCGATGACATCCGCTCCGGCCGCTGCGCCGACCGGATCGATCAGGCCGTGATCCGGGCCGTCGATGATCTCACCGGTGACAGCACGATCAGCCAGGCGACCTGGGATTTACTGGGCGAGCTGTTCACGCAGCAGCAGTGCATGGATCTGACGTTCACCATCGGCGGCTACCTTCTGCTGGCGCTGGCCGTCAACACGTTCGGTATCCAGGAAGAGCACGAGTAGACCGCCGCCGCGTTGTCGGCGCCCGGTGCCGGGTCGTGGTGCGCTCTAGTCCTCGCGAGACAGGGCGGCGCGCGGGCACTCGGCGATGGCCTGCTCGACCAGCGCCTCCTGCTCGGCGGGGACCGGATCTGCGATGACCACCGCGTAGTCGTCATCGTCGAGCTGGAAAACGTTCGGCGCGATGTTCACGCAGTAGGCATTGCCTTCACACCGATCGAGGTTCACTACCGGCCGCATGAAGATCCTCCTTCAGGATCCCTCTGTCCGACACGCGGAGTTTTTACAGTACTACTTGTGTAAACGCTAGCCTAGCGCGGGTGGGCGGGAAATGACGGGTGGCGACTTCTCAGTGACCTCTCAGTGGCGCGGCCTTACGCTGAGATCCTGGGTCCGGGAGGTCGATGATGAAGATCGCATCCGTCATCGCGCGCCAACTGCTGGACTGTAAAGCCCGGCCGCTGCTCGAGGTCGAAATTGCCACCGACAGCGGCGTTGTCGGCCGCGGCGCGTCGCCGACCGGCAGCTCGGTGGGTTCACACGAGGCCTTCGTGCTGCGGGACGGCGATCGAACCCACTACAACGGGCTGAGCGTGCACGACGCCATCACCGCGGTGACCGACGAAATCGCCCCTGCCCTCATCGGCGCGGAGCTCGACGATCCGCGGTCACTGGACCGGGTCATGATCGATCTCGACGGCACGCCCGACAAGCGCCGGCTCGGCGGCAACGCGATCTACTCCACGTCGATCGCGCTGCTGCGGGCGGCCGCCGCCGCGGCCGGCACACCCACCTACACCTATGTCGGTGCACTACTCGGGCTCGAGCCACCGACCACCGTCCCGGTGCCCAGCTTCAACATGATCAACGGGGGTCACTACGGCGATGTCTGCCAGACATTCAGTGAGTTCCTCGTGGTGCCCTATCGCGCGGACTCGATCGAATCCGCGGTCGAAAAGGGGGTGACCTTGTTCGAGACACTCGGCGAGGTCCTCACCGAGCGGCTCGGCCGCGCACCGATGCTGGCGTCGTCGTATGGATACGTCGCGCCGTCCAGCGACCCGCACGTCGTCCTGGAGGTGCTGACCGAGGCCGTCGAGCGCGCCGGCTGCGCCGACATCATGGCGTTCGCTCTGGACTGCGCGTCCAGTGAGGTGTACGACAGCGACTCTGCGACATATGCATTCAACGGCGAACGGGTGACGGCGGAGGTGCTGATCGACTATGCCCGGGGGCTGTCGCAGGAATTCCCGATGCTGTTCATCGAGGACCTGCTGGACGGGGATGACTGGCCCGGGTTCGCCAAAGCGGTGCAGGCGGTGAACCGTTCGATCATTGTCGGAGACGACCTGATCGTCACCAACCCCGCGCGCTTGCGGCGCGCCGTCGAGACGTCCGCCGTGGACGGCTTCATCCTGAAGCCCAACCAGGTCGGAACCATCGCCGAAGCTCTGGACTGCTTCGAATATGCCACGCGGAACAACGTTTTGGCGATTCCCTCGGGTCGCTCGGGCGGCGTCATCGACGACGTGGTGATGGACCTGGCGGTTGGCCTGGGCGCACCGTTTCAGAAGAACGGCGCACCGCGGTCCGGCGAGCGCATCGCGAAGCTCAACTTTCTGCTGCGCGCGGCCGAAGGCATCCCGGACTGTGCGCTGGCCGACGTCCCGGGACTGGCGCGGTTCTGAGTGCGTTCAGCGCGCGGCGAACAACGCGAGCTCGGCCGCCACGGCGGCCCCGCACACCGCAAGCACGATCGAAAGTACCAGCCAGTCAGCCGGTTTCGGTCGCGACGGGGCGGCCGAGATCTGGCCGGTGCCGCCGCGGGCGGTGATGGCATCGCCCATCTCGTCGGCGCGGCGCAGTGTCACCGTGATCACCGCGACGACCACGTCGATCACGTCTGCCGCCGGGCGTCGCAGCCTGGCCCAGCGGGTTTGCGGCGGCCGCTTGGGCCGCAACCGGCGCGCGGCGAAGAGCACCCGGAATTCGTCGATGAGCATCGGAAAGGTCCGCAGCGCGAGCGCCAATGCGACCGCCCAGTCGTCGACGGGGATCCGCAGCGGCCGCAGGAAGCGGCCCAAAGTGGCGACAGCCGGGGCGACCTGAGCGACATGGGTCGTCCACGACACCAGTGCGCCCAGGGCGAGCAACACCACCGACAGTGCGGTGAGGCGCAGAAAGTCCAGTAGGCCGCCGAAGCCCAGCGACACCGTGCCCAGGTGGACCCTCGGGCTCCCGCCGGCGAACGCCGCGTTGATGCCGACGATCACCAGCACGATCCACAGCCAGCGCGGCACCGACGGCAGCACGCCCCGGGGGATGCGTGCGAGCCGTATTCCCGTCACCGCCAGCACGCCGGTGAGCCCGATCGCCACCCAGCCTGGGAAAAACGTCAGCAGCAGCGAAATACCAAACACCACAAGCAGTTTGGTACCGGCCCACAACTCGTGTATGGGCGAGCTGCCCGGCACCGGCCGCAGCAGTACGACGGGGCGCCGGCGACCGGACGGCCGCTTGGCCGGAGCGGCGGTAGCCACCGTATTGTCCTGGACCGCGGCCGGTGCCGGCTGCAGTGAACCGTCGTGCAGGTGCAGGGTGCGCGGACACAGCTCCTGAAGCCCGGCGAAGTCATGCGAAATGACCACCACTGTCAGGCCGGTGTCGCGACGCCGCTCGATGAGCAACTGGACGAGACCGCGCTGACTGGCGGCATCCAGCCCCGCCAGCGGCTCGTCGAGGATCAACACCCGTGGCGATCGTGCCAGCAGCCCGGCCAGCACCACGCGACGCATCTGGCCACCGCTGAGCTGGTCGATGCGCCTCCGCGCCAGCCCGGCATCCAGGCCGACGGCGGCAAGCGCCGCGGTCACCCGGGCGTGATCGGTGGGTGAAAACCCGGCCGCCGAAGCCACTTCCAGATCGACCCGGCTGCGCATCAACTGCAGCCGCGCCGCCTGGAACTGCAGCGCGACAGCGCCCACCTGGTCGGCGGTCGGCCGTCCGTCCAGCAGGCAGGTACCGGTGGCCGGCGCGGTCAATCCGGCCATGATCCACGCCAATGTCGACTTGCCGGAACCATTTCCGCCGTGGATCAGCAGCCCGTCACCCTGGTGCACCGCGAAGCTGACATCGCGCAGCGCGGTCTGAGCCCACGGCGTGCCCCCGGCGTATTCGTGTCCGACGTGGACGAGTTCGAGCACCGGCGCGCCGGAGGCGAGATCGGTCGTCACCGTCGGCGCCGGGGCGGTCGCGCTCTGCACCAGCTCGGTATAGACCGACGAGTCGCCGAGTTTGATTGCGCGGTGGGCGTATTCGGCCTCGTCGTTGTAATGGGTGATGTGCACCAGCGCGGTTTGGTGGCGTTCAGTCAGGCCGGACAGCACGGCGAGCAGTTTCTCCCGGCCCTGCCGATCGACCATGCTGGTGACCTCGTCGGCGATCAGCAGCGCCGGCTCGCGCGCCAGCGCCGCGGCCACGGCCAGGCGCTGCAGCTCTCCGCCGGACAGACTGCCGGTGTCGCGGTCGGCCAGTGCGGCCAAGCCGACCTCGCCGAGCAGCCGGGAGATGTCGGTGGTCTTGCCGGGCGGCAGTCCCCAGACCACGTCGTCGGCGACCCGAGTGCCCAGCACCTGGCTCTCGGGGTGTTGCATGATGACCGCGGTGCCGCCGAGTTCGCCGAGTCCGACCGCCCCGGGACGGACGACGGTGCCCGACGTCGGTTCGCGCCCGGCCAGGATCAACATCAGCGTCGTCTTCCCGGAGCCGTTGGCGCCGGTGACCGCGATGTGCTCACCCATTCGCACGTCCATGTCGACCGCATGCAGCGCGTCGTGGTCGGCGTGCGGGTAGCGCAGGCGCACCTGGTCCAGCCGTACCGGGACGGGCCGGATCGGTCCGTCGCCGGCGGGCGCGTCCAGCTTGTGCACGTCGGGAATGCCGCGTAGTCGCTCCAGCACCCGTGACAACGCCCACCAGCCGACCAGCGAGGCGCCCACGATCGCGAAGACGGCGTACCCGAGGACCAGCCACTGCCAGTAATGCAGCGCCTCGGCGAAGAACGCCTTGAACTGTTGCGCGGCCGGACGCAGCTGCGGCACCCGCGACACGATCGTCGAGGCGCCGTCCACGGTGGCGCTGGCGGCCTGGAAGGCGAGTTGCCGGAACCGGGTCAGGACGGTCAGCGCGACGACCATCCCGGCGCCGACGACGACGCCCGCGCCGACCGACACCACGATGACGGTGGGCGTGCCGCGGCGGTGCCGCTTGACGGTTCCGGCCAGGCCCCCGACATAGGCACAGAGCCCGATCGCCCCCAGACCGCTCAGGCCGACGACCAGGAAACCGATCACACCGCCGGCGACCGTCGCGGTGATCAGAACGCGGATCCGGTAGCGATAGGCCAGCAGCCCGGTCGGCACGCTGCCGAGCAGGCCGAGCCCCCCGCCGTGCGGAAGGACGACCGCGATGATGGCGATCGCCGCGCACAGGGCGCCCATCACCGATGCTTGCGCCAGTTCGCCGGGTCGTAGCGATCCGGCACGCGCTTTCGGCGGTGCAGCGCCGGATGCCTTCACGACACGATTATGCCCGTCGTCGGCGGTGCGCCCGGTGGCTCTCTTATCAGATCTTCAGGTAGCCCTTGTCGGCGGGAATTTGCGCGGCCGTCACCAATGAGGACGCGTCGCTGGCAAGCCACAAGACGATGTCGGAGACCAAGTTCGGGTCGGCGAGCGAGTCGGTGGGTAATGCGCCGGGGGAGAAGCTGTGAATGTAGGTCTGGTTGTCGGCGAACAGCTGCCACATCGAGGGGTCGTTACCCATCGGGGTGTCGGTGCCGTACGGGTGTACCGAGTTCACCCGGATGCCGTATCCGCCGAGTTCGACCGCCAGCGAGTTCGTCAGCCCGACCACACCGAACTTGCTGGCGCAGTAATGACCGCAACCCGGTACGGCCTTCACGCCCGCGGCCGAGCTGATGGTGATGATCGAGCCACCGTTACCCGCCTGAATCATCGCGGGCACAGTGGCTTTGATGGTGTTCCAGACGCCGGTCAGGTTGGTGTCGAGGACGTCCTGCCATTGTTGAGCCGAAATCTCCCAGAGGCGGCCCCAATTCAGCACGCCGGCGTTGGCGACGACGATGTCGAGGCGGCCGAACTGGGTGATCGCCTCGTCGACGATCCGCTGTTGGCCGGCGGCGTCGCGGACGTCGACCTGCGCGGCCAGCATCTTGCCGCCTTCGCTTTCCACCAGGCTCGTCGTTTCGGCCAGGTCCTCCGGCGTCGATGCCGGGTAGCCGTTGTTCGCCGCCACCGGGCCGCAGGCGTCGATGGCGGCGACGTCGGCCCCGGCCCGGGCCAGCCGCACGCAATGCGAACGGCCCTGTCCGCGTGCGGCGCCGGTGACGAATGCGACCCGGCCGGTAAGGGGTTTGTCGTTGTCGCTCATGCGATCTGGGCCTTTCATTAATGCTGTGGCAGCGGACGGGTACGCACCAGCGTCGGCCACCAGAACCATGGCCCGAGGATCCGCAGGATGCACGGCACGACGAACGAACGCACGATCAGCGTGTCGAGCAGTAGGCCGATGCACACGGTGGAACCCACCTGACCGACGGTGCGCAGATCGCTGGTCAGCATTGCCAGCATGGTGAACGCGAACACCAAACCCGCCGATGTCACCACGCCGCCGGTGCTACCCAGCGCGCGGATCAGGCCGGTGTGGATTCCGGCGTGCAGTTCCTCTTTGACCCGAAGGATCAACAGCAGGTTGTAGTCCGAACCCACGGCGACCAGGATGATGAACGTCAGCGGCAATACCAACCAGTGCAACTGCAGGCCGATGAGGTGTTGCCAGACGAGGATGGAAAGCCCGAACGCCCCGGCGTAGGAGAACGCCACCGTGCCGGGAATGACGACGGCGGCCATCAGACTTCTGGTGAGGAACAACATGATCAAGAAGATCAGCACGAAGGCGGCGATCGCCACGATAAGCAGATCGGATGCCGCGTATTGCTTAATGTCCTTGTTGGTCGATCCCGAACCGCCGATATAAACCTTCGAGCCGGCCAGCGAGGTCTCTTTGAGCGCCACGGTGATGGCTGTGGGGAACTGTTCTACGTGCTGCACGCCTTCCGGGCCGTTGGCGTCTCCCTCATGGGTGATGATGAGCCGGGCCGCCTTGCCATCGGGCGACATCAGCAGCTGCATACCAGTTTTGACGTCGTCGTTGTCGAAACCCTCGTGCGGGATGTAAAAGAAGTCATCGCTGCGGGATTGATCGAAGTCGAGGCCCACATTGATCTGGTCGTCGAATGTCTGGTCGGTCTGGGTGGACTGCAGAGAAGATTGGCCGTAGGTGCTGACCAAAAGAGAGGCCAAAGCGTCCGAGTCGTCGGCCGTGAGTTTGAGCTGTGTGATGATTTGCGGCAAGGTCTTGTCGATGACCTCGAGAGAGGTTACGGCGTCCTTGATGTCGTCGGCCATCTTGTCGAGGCCGTCGATCGATTCGAACAGCGACCTGAATGCGTAGCAGATGGGAATGTCGAAACAGTGCTTCTCCCAATAGAAATAGCTGCGCATCGGCCGAAAGAAGTCTTCGAGGTTGGCAAGGTTTGACCTCAACTCGTCCGTGACCTTCTGCATGTCCTCCATGGTGAGGACCGTCTTGTGCATCTCGTCCGACATCGTTTGGAAGAACCCGATCTCTTTGCGCAAGACCGCGACCGTGTGCTGCGTAATCTGTGCCTGCTCGTTCGTATTGGCGTTCTGCTGCTTGGTGAACGGGAGCTGTTGACCGCTCCCGCTGCCCTGTGTGGTGAACAAGTAGGGAATTGTGGCGTGTTCCAAGGCTCGGCCCATGGGCCTGGTGATGCTTTGCACCATCGCGACGCCGGGAAGGCGTTCGAGAGCCTTGGCCGCGCGGTCCAATGAGATGAAGTCCGCCGAGTTTCGCAGGTCGTGATCCGACTCGATCATCAGCATCTCGGAGAACAGCTTGCTCTTCGGGAAATGCCGGTCGGCTGCCTGGAAACCCAGGTTGGCGGGGGAATTGTGCGGCTGGTACTGGCGGTCGTCGTAGTTCTGCCGGTAGGTCGGCACGAAGATCGCCCCGAGCAGAACGGCAGCGGCGCTGGCGAAGAGGATCGGCACCGGCCACCGCACCACGCTCGTTCCAAACCGCCGATACAGGTGAGCCTTGGCCTTGCTTCTCGGGTCGAAGAGCCCAAATAGGCTGCCCACGGTCAAGAAGGCCGGGCCCAGTGTCAGCGCCGCCGCGATGGTGAACAGCATGCTGATCGCGACGGCAGGCCCCATGGTGTGGAAGTAGTTGAGGCGCGCGAAAGTCAAGCAGTAGCACGCCCCCGCGATCGTCAGCCCCGAGCCGAGGATGACGGGTGTGACGCTCTTGTACGCGGTGTAGAACGCCTGCTCCCTGCTTTCGCCGTCGTGTCGCGCCTCGTGATAGCGGCCCATCAAGAAGATGCCGTAGTCCGTCCCCGCTCCCAGCGTCAGCGCGACGACGATGTTCACGGCGAATGATGAGAGCTCGATGTACCCGAGATGCCCGAGGGTGGCGATAACCCCCTTCGCGACCAGCATCTCGAACAGAACTCCGGCCAGTGGCACAAACAGGGTGACGATCGAGCGGTAGACCAGCAGCAACATCGCGATGATGAGGAAGATCGTCACGATCGTGATGTTGTTCAAGCTCGAATTCGCAATAGCGACAGTGTCTTTGGCGAGCGGGGCCGCGCCGCTGACATAGACGTTGAGCCCGGGCGGCGGCGCGACCTTGGCGACGATATCCCGAACGGCAGCAACGGACTCGTTGGCTTGCATTTGGCCGATATCGCCCGCGAGGCGCAGCAGCACGTACGCGCACTTGCCGTCGAGGCTCTGCGCCCCTGCTGCGGTGATCGGCTTCCCCCACAGATCCATGGCGTACTGCACATGCTTGGGGTCTTGCCTGAACCGGCGCATCAGATCGTCGTAGTACCGATGATCCGCGTCGCCCAGCGGCCGGTTGGCTTCGAGCACGATCATGGCCAAGCTGGTCGAATTGGACTCGTGGAACTTCGCGCCGATGGACAGCAACGCCCGCTGCGACGGCGCGTAGTGCGGGACCAGCGGCCCTGCGAGCTCTTCGGCGACCCTTTCGACCTGCGGCATGAAGGTGTTCGTCGACACCGCGAGCAGGCCCCAAAAGGCGATGATCGGTATCGCGAAGATGCGGACCATTCTGGGGAAGAAGGGTCGCTTCGCCCGCGGCTCCGCCTGGTGCTCGCTCATGCCGATTTCACCAGGCAAAAGACGTGTGCGTCCTGATGGGCATCGGATTGCTCAGCGCGGACAATGCCATTCACCCGCAGCCGGCAGCCGACCTGACCACCATGAACCTGTGCCGAGATGCTGCCGGACACCACGGTCAGTGTGGTCGCCTCCGTATGCGACCACGGCAAGGTCGTGAGATCGACCTGATGTGGATGCCCGTTGATGTCCACCCAGACGAGCATCCCGCCCTCACCGAGGTTGCCGAACAACTCATACGTGAGCCGTTTGATACTGAACTCCGGAGGTGCTGCCGGCTCATTGACGGTGATGACCGGCGGGGGGTTGGAGAACTCGTGCACCTTCACCATGGCCACCGCGCCCACGCCGACCACAACGACGGCGACCAAAGGCATCCAGATGCGCGCCAAGACAGTCCTGCCGACTGAGCGAGGGCTCACTGGCTCGCCTTTCGGAGTCCGGTCCCAGACATCGTTTTCACGCCCCCTGCTACTGCCTTCAGGCCACTGCAGATAGTAGACGGTCGTGTGCTCAAAGGACAGATGATCGTGCAAACGATAGCGGCAACGACGCCGGTACGCGACCGAGACGGCCCGCGGGCATACCTACCTGGCGTTGATGGCGACAGCACCAGACGCCTCGGGCTGCTTTAGGACATCTTCTGTAATCGGCGTTTCAACCTGGCGCTTCGCAGAATCTGGATGGTGAGGTTGGTGCCGGCCAACATGGGAAACACCCCCAGAAATGTACGTTCGGAGGGTGTCGCTCCGTGCAAGTGGTAAAGACTGCCGAACACATAAAAGCAGCCGATCGCGAACAAAGCACCCGGGATGCCCAACGCCATCACGGAGCCACGTGCCGCAAGGAGTCGCGTCGCATAATTCAACTCATCTTGTGACATTGGTTGGCGTTTACGCACTTTGGTGACAACGGTCTTGGCGCTGCCCACTTCCTCACCTATCGGAGTGGTCGCTCGATCGCCCAAACGTTTGATGAATACGGCAGCCACGGACGCAAACACCAGCGCAAACGCAAGGCCTAGTAAGGTCAGCAAGCCATACAGATACGAACTCATGTTCCAGTCCTTGCTCCGCCGTGGAAAACCGAGGCTCGCGGAGAAGGCTACCCCAACGATCCAGGTGTCAGCGCTTTCCGGAGTCCTGGTCCTTGATCACATCCCGAACGATCAGTACGACCAGGATGATCAGGGCGAGCGGCACGAGCAGCTTGAAGACGATGGACGCGTGGCTGTACAGCAGGCCGTAGGCGACCGCTCCGATCACCACCATGACGAGCAGGATGGCGCGATTGATCTTGTCCGTACTCATTGCAGGAACCTCACTTCTCGACCTACTCGCGTTACGTCAGAACCCGAAGTCGCCGCCGCCGCCGGAATCGGACCCGCCGCCGAAGTCCGAACCGCCGCCGAAATCGGAGCCGCCGGAGTCCCAGCCGCCACCGGTGTCCCACCCGCCGCTAAAGCCCACGTCACCGCCGCCGGAGTATGCGGCGTCGCCGCCCGCGAATCCGATACCGGCGCCGCCCGAGTCCTGGTAGCCGCCGGTGAATCCCACGTCGGCCGGTGGGCTGTCGTAGCCCGCGGCCTGTCCGCCGTCATAGCTGTAGCTGTTGGCATCGGCGAAGGCGGAGTCGCGGCCGGCTTCGAAGCCGCGCTCGTAGCTGCCGCCCCAATGGTCGTCGAGCAACGCATCCATCAGCAGCACGTCGGCCAGCGCCCACGTCCAGCCCGGACCCCAGAACGCGTACGGGTAATACCCGGGGTAGAAGAACATCCCGTTGTGGTAGCCACCGCCGTAGTAGTACGGGTAGTCGGGCTGCGCAGTGGTGCTGTAGTTGTTGTTGGTGATCGTCACCGATTCGCCGGTGTCCGGGTTCCTGGCGCGCACGCTCGCCTGCTTGCGATCGTCGGGTGGTACCGAAGTCACGGCGGCAACGTCGGGCCTGGGTTGCCCGGGGTCGAGTTTGCGGTTGGCCTTGGCGACCGTGGACGCCACCACCCGAAGATGCGCCCGCGCGGCGCCGTAATCGCCTTTGTCATAAGCCGTTCGGGCGTCGTACAGGCTGGCGTTGGCTTTCAACTGCTCGGCGCTGACATCGGCGCCGCTCTCGGTCAGCACCGCGTTATCGAGGTCGCTGACACTCGACGTGGCCGCGATCAACTCCTGCTTGATCTCCTCGCGCGCCTCGGAGCTCTTGCGGTGCTTGCGATTTCGGCCCACCGCGAACCAGAGCAGGCCGGCCACGGCCAGCCCGATGCCGACGATGACCAGCGTCACCTTCAGCCAGGCCCAGTCGTCATGCTTTTCGTGCGCGACGTGCGAGGTGGTCACCGGACCGCGGGAGGCCGCTTTGACGCTCGCCAGCTTGCCGACGAAAGCGCTCGTCGCGCCGTACGGGTCGTTGCGATGATCCTTCGCCGACTGATTCATGAATTGATCGACGTTGTCCGCGATGGCCTTGGGCACGTTGTAGGCGCGTACGTGGTAGCCGCGAGAGTCGATGACCAGAATGACCCCGCTGAATTCGGCGTTGCGGGCCAGCATGGCGTCATGGACGGCGTCGGCCGTGGTCACACCGCTCTGCGCGGGCGACACCGCAGCGACCCAGATCGGAGGTCCCGAACTCCACGTCCACGAGCTGGTGAGGATCTGCTGGTTCACCTTGTCGGGGTTCTGCAGCGGCGGTCTGGCACCCGGGTCGACCACCACATGCGTCTGGGCGTCGAACCTGTTCACCAGCTGGTCTGTGTAGGTGTCGGCCGAGGCGGACGGGGCGAGCAGCAGTGCCAGCACCATGATCAACGCAGCCGGCGCAAGGCTGCGGAAGCGTGAAGTCACATCTCTCCTGCCGTCGTGTCGATCCTTGCGGCGGGCCGTGGAAGCGTCCACTTGTGACGTCGCCCTCAATGTCAGCACCGCCGAATACCGCGAGGAATTCCTCAGCGTGAGCGCCCACCCTAGCCCGTTTCCGGCGCATCCGCCGCCGGGGCAGGTTGCGCTGGTTACCGGGCAGCCGGCCAACCGCGAGCGCAGTACGGGATTTGCCCGGTCACCGCTAGATCTTGACCGTCAGTGGCCAGACGTTCCAGATCTCGTCGCAGTACTCGGTGATGGCGCGATCCGACGAGAACTTGCCGCTGCGCGCGGTGTTGAGGATCGACATCTTGGTCCACGATTCCCGGTCCTGCCAGGAAGCGCTGACCCGCTCCTGGCAGTCCAGGTAGGACGCATAGTCGGCGCACACCAGGAAGGGGTCGTCGTAGCGCAGGTTGTCCACCAGGGGCCGGAACACCTCGGTGTCCCCGCGCGAGAACGTCCCGCCGGCAATGAGATCCAGCACCGCGCGCAGCTCGTCGTTGCCATCGATGTAATCGGCCGGACGATATCCGTTGGCCTTGACCGCCGCGACCTGCTCCTCCGTCAGGCCGAACAGGAAGAAGTTCTCCGGGCCGACCTCGTCGCGCATCTCGACGTTCGCCCCGTCCAGGGTGCCGATGGTCAGCGCCCCGTTGATCATGAACTTCATGTTCCCCGTGCCGGAGGCTTCCTTGCCGGCGGTGGAGATCTGCTCGGACAAATCGGCGGCCGGGTAGATCATGTGGGCGTTCTGCACGTTGAAGTTGGGCACGAATGCCACCTTCAGGAATCGGTTCACGTCCGGATCCGCGTTCACCGTTTCCCCGACCGCGTTGATCAGCTTGATGATTCGCTTGGCCAGGAAATACCCGGGGGCAGCCTTGCCACCAAAGATGAAGGCGCGCTGCGGGATCGACAGGCCGGGATTCTGTTTGAGCCGGTGGTAGAGCGCGACGACGTGCAGGACGTTGAGGTGCTGGCGCTTGTATTCGTGGATGCGCTTGACCTGGACGTCGAACATCCAGTCTGGGTTCAGTTCGACGCCGGCAACCGAGTGGATGTATTTGGCCAGGCGTGACTTGTTGTTGCGCTTGATGTCGCGCCACTCGCGCCGGAAGGCGGCGTCGTCGACAAACGGCTCGAGCCCGCGCAGCCGGTCCAGATCGGTCAACCAGCCGTCACCGACGGTGCGGTCCAGCAGTTCGCGCAGCCCGGGGTTGGCCAGCGCGAGGAACCGGCGCGGCGTCACACCGTTGGTCTTGTTGCTGAACCGTTCCGGCCACATCTCGTAAAAGTCTTTGAGCACACTGCTTTTCAGTAGCTCCGAGTGAAGTGCGGCGACACCGTTGATGGCGTGGCTGCCGACGGTGGCCAGGTGTGCCATCCGGACGTGCTTGCCGCCGTTCTCACCGATCAACGACATCCGGGCTACGCGGTCCTCGTCACCGGGAAAGCGGCCGCGCACCTCGTCGAGGAACCGCCGGTTGATCTCGTAGATGATCTCCAGGTGGCGCGGCAGCGACTCGGCGAACATCTCCAGCGGCCAGGTCTCGAGCGCCTCGGGCAGCAGGGTGTGGTTGGTGTAGCCGAACGTCGCGACGGTGATGTCCCACGCCTCGTCCCAGTCCAATTCGCGCTCGTCGACCAGCAGCCGCATCAGCTCGGCGACCCCGATCGAGGGATGGGTGTCGTTGAGCTGCAAGGCAAACCGCTGCGGTAGTTCCTTGACGGACACGTCGGCGAGGTCGTCCATGATGTGCAGCACGTGTTGCAGCGAGCAGGAAACGAAGAAGTACTGCTGCAGCAGGCGCAGCCGCTTGCCAGCGTCGGGCTCGTCATTGGGGTACAGCACCTTGGTGACGGTCTCGGACGTGACCTCGTCCTCGACCGCCTTGTAGTAGTCACCGGTGTTGAAGGCCTCCAACGCAAATGACTTGACGGCGCGCGCGCTCCACAACGTCAGCACGTTGCAGGTGTTGACGCCGTAGCCCTGGATGGGTGTGTCGTAGGCGGTGCCCTTCAGCAGCCGTCCGGGCACCCAGCGGACGCGGTCGTGGCCGGCCTCGTCGGTGTAGTGCTCGGCATAGCCGCCCCACTTGACCAGGAAGCTGACGTCGGGTTTAGCGATCTCCCAAGGGTTTCCGTTGTCCAGCCAGTTGTCGGTCTGCTCGACCTGCCAGCCGTCGTGGATTTCCTGATCGAAGATGCCGAATTCGTAGCGGATGCCGTAGCCGATCGCAGGGCGCTCCAGGGTGGCCAGCGAGTCCAGGTAGCACGCGGCGAGCCTGCCGAGGCCCCCGTTGCCCAGCCCGGGTTCCTCCTCGCAGGCCAGGACCGTGTCGAGGTTCTGGCCCATCGCCGCCAGCGCCTCTCGGGCGGCCCGCTCCATCTGGAGGTTCAGCAGATTGTTGCCCAGTTGCGGCCCCATCAGGAATTCGGCCGACAGGTAGCAGGTCACCTTGCGCCCGAGGTCGAGTGAGGTCTGCGTCGAGACCACCCGGCGGTCCTGCATGCGGTCCCGCACCGCCAGAGCGAGCGCGCGGTAGTAATGCTCGGGGCGCCGCGCCGCCGCCGGGCGCCCGATCGAGTAGCGCAGGTGGTCGTTGATCGCCCGCTGTAGTGCCGCCGCGCCCATCCCGGTACGAGAATGCTCGACCAAGTCGGCCCGGGTGGGGTTGCCGGGGGAGAGTCCGTCGGAGGGCGTCTGATCGACATCGGTCATGGTGGGTCCTACTCGCTAGAGATGGTGTCAGCACGGCGTGGCCTACCCAGTGGCGTGCAGGCCGTCAGTCTCGCAGCGGTGTTTGCACACCAGGAGCGGAATTGAAGTCTGCCACGTGAACGGAAGCTCACTTACTGGCGACGAGAGAGCGTTGCCAGCCGGGGTCGGTGGCCGCGGCGGCGACCCCATAGCGCAGAATCCTCATCCGTGGGCCGGCCTGGTGGCGGTGAATCGACGGAGCCACGTCAACTGCCGTTGGCGTCGGCCGGCGCGCGTTGGCTCATCGCCGCGGCCGTCCTCGGCTCGGGGATTGCGCTCCTCGACGGGACCGTGGTCAACGTTGCGCTGCCTACCATCGGCCGGGAGCTTGGTGGGGGTCTGACCGGCCAACAATGGGTCCTCGATGGCTACCTGTTGACGCTGAGCGCCTTGCTCCTCTCCGGAGGCGCTGCGGGCGACCGGTACGGCCGGCGACGGGTCTTTCTTGCTGGACTGGTGGTTTTCAGCGTGGCTTCTCTCGGCTGCGGTTTGGCGCCGACGATCGGATGGCTGATCGGCGCTCGGCTGGTGCAGGGTGTCGGCGCGGCGGCGTTGGTCCCGGGCAGCCTTGCCCTGATCGACGCCGGCATCACCGACGGCGACCGCGGCCGTGCCGTCGGTCTCTGGGCGGGCATGTCCGGTGTGACGACGGCGCTGGGTCCGTTCATCGGCGGCTGGCTGGTCGACGCGGCGTCGTGGCACTGGGTTTTCCTCTTGAACCTTCCGCTGGCCGTCGCGGTGGCATGGATCGCTGCGCGGCACATCTCGGAATCTCGCGATCAAACCGCACGGGGCGGCCCCGACATCCTCGGGGCTGCCGCCGTCACGGTCGGCCTGGCGGGGGTCATCTTCGCGCTGATCGAGGCCCCTTCGCTCGGTTGGACATTCGTGACAGTCACCGCCGCCTGCGTGGGGCTGACTGCGTTGGTCGCTTTCCCCCTGATTGAACGACGCGCACCGTCGCCGCTGTTGCCCCAGGAGCTTTTCCGCTCAAGGCAATTCACCGGGGCCAATCTCACGACCTTGGCCGTGTACACGGCAATCGGCGGTGCGTTGTTCCTGTTGGCGCTGCAGCTGCAACAAAGCCTGCACTACTCTGCCCTCGCGGCAGGTCTGGCGACGCTGCCGATGACGATCATCATGATGATCGGCTCCCCGTTGGCCGGTGCGTTGGGGCAGCGGACCGGTCCCAGGCTGCCCATGACGGTCGGCCCGTTGGTCGCTGCGGGCGGTGTGGCGTTGATGGCGCGTATCGTGCCCGGGGCGACTTACCTGGCTGCAGTCCTGCCCGCGGTGGTTATCTTCAGCGTCGGCCTGGCGATCACGGTGGCGCCTCTGACTGCAGCCGTTCTTTCTGCGGTTCCTGATGCCTATGCCGGAACCGCTTCGGGTGTGAACAACGCGGTTTCGAGGATCGCGGGCCTTCTCGCAATCGCTGTGTTGCCAGTCGCCGCCGGGATCGACGCAGCCCCCGGGACGCCCCTCGGCCCCGGCTTCTCGCTCGCGATGATCATCATCGCAGTCGTATGTGTGGTCGGCGGAAGTGTCGCGCTGCTGACGATCCGCACCGGCGGCGACTTTGCGCATCAATTGGTGCCGGGCATCAACCACGCCTGCCAAGACCCGTGCACCCGACGACCAGGCAGCCGCGCGCCGGACGCGGTGTAGTTCTGCGACAGGAGCGCAAGGACTCGTTGGTTGCCACAGCGGACAAGCCGGGCGGTCAGTGCGCGCCGGTCAAATTCAGCGTCACCACCCCGGCGATGATCAGCCCGACGCCGAGAACCTTCGTCACGGATATCGACGAGCCCAGAAACAGCACTGCGATCAGCACGATCAGGGCGGTACCGATCGCGGACCACAACGCGTAGGCGACGTCGGTTTGCATACCGCGCGAAATCGACACCGCCAGCAGGGCGAAGGAGACTGCATAACCGATCAGGCACACCACGGTCGGCCACAGTCGGCTGAAGCCGTCGGTGCTCTTGAGCAGGCTGGTCGCTATCACCTCAGCGAATATGGCGCCGAGGAGAAAGAGATAAGTCAAAACGCCTCCTTGCATACCCAGGTACACGTACGTATTTACCTGACAGGGAGGCAATGGATCGTCTTCCACTCGCCGACGAAGGGTTGCGCCGTATGACGCTTGCCGGGCATCCACTGGAGCTCGATGTCAGTGAGGTGATCGGGGAACGCGCGGCGCTGGCCGCGACGTACTATCCCGCCCGCGGCGGCGAGCGGGCCCCCGCGGTGCTGGTTTGCCTGCCGGGCGGTACGTACAGCCGCGAATACTGGGACCTCGAGATCCCCGGCCACCACGGGTACAGCTTTGCCGGCTTCGCCACCGAGAACGGCTACGCTGTCGTGACGATCGACCCCTTGGGCACCGGCGAAAGCTCGCACCCCGCATGTGATTTCGACTTCGGCGATATCGCCGCAACGCTGGCGTGTGCCGTTTCCGCCCTGCCGGACACGATCGGCATCCACGCGCCGCCGGTCGCCGTGGCGCATTCGCTGGGCGGGTATCTGGCCATCACCCAGCAAGCGCTGTTTCCCGGTTATGCCGGGCTGGCGGTGCTCGGTTGCACCAATCAACACGTCGCGCCGCTGAACCTCGATGCGGCGATCATCGCGCGCTGCGCCACCCCGCAAGGCCGCACCGAGCTGGCCGCCGAAATCCTGTCCGCCCTTCCGCAGCCGTATTTCGAGGGGCCACGCGAGCACCTGCAGAGCTGGTTTCACCTCGCCGACGTGCCCGCCGACGTCGTCGCGGCCGACTCCGTCACCGCCAAGTCGGTGGTTCCCCGGGTGTTCGGCACGGCGATGATCCCCGGCGTCGTCGCCGAGCACGCGGCGCGAATCGACATCCCGGTGCTCGTCGGTTACGGCGTGGTCGACGTCTCGCCGGATCCGCGCGCCGAGGCCGGGCTGTACCGGAGCAGCCCCGACATCACCACGATCGTGCTGGCCGACAGCGCGCACTGCCACAACATGGCGTCGAGCCGGCATCGGCTGTGGCGTCGCCTGCTCGCCTGGGCCGCCACCGTAACCTTGCCAGCGTGATTAATGGGCTCGACCAGACACTGGCTCGCTACGCCCCTGCCGTGCTCAGCCTGTTTCGCTGCGTCTACGGTTTGCTCTTCGCCGCATACGGGTCGAGAAGCCTCTTTGACTGGCCCGTCCGCTCGCCCGTTCATATCGAGTTCGGACTCTGGCCGGAGTGGTACGCCGGCCTGATTGAAATCGTCGCGGGTCTGCTCATCGCAAGCGGGTTGTTCACCCGCGCCGTCGCGTTCGTCGCCTCGGGGGAGATGGCGGTCGCTTACTTCTCGATTCATCAACCCAAGGCGCTTTGGCCCGTCGCCGATCCGCCCGCAGGCAACGGTGGAGCCTTGGCGATCCTGTTCTGCTTCGCGTTCTTCCTGCTGGTCTTCTCCGGCGGCGGCGCCTACTCGCTCGATGCACTACGCCGAAAGACGTCCAGCTGAGGCTTCCCCTCGACCGGCGATAATGGCATTCTCTGATACGGAGAAGCTGTTTCCACCGACGGGCGGGTTCGGAGAGGTTGACGATGAGTGCACAACGCTGCGACGGGATGGTGGCTCTCGTCACCGGAAGCAGCCGGGGCCTGGGCAAGGCGATCGCCGTGCGGCTGGCCGAACGCGGGGCCACGGTGGCGTTGACCGCCCGCACGATGGACCCCGATCCGAAGTACCAGGGGTCGCTGAGCCAGACGCGCGACGATATCGTCGGCGCGGGCGGCAAAGCCGTTGCGGTCCAAGCGGATCTGTCCCAATCCGAGGACCGGGAACGTCTTTTCGCCGAGGTGACCGGTGCCGTCGGCGCGCCCGACATCCTGGTCAACAACGCCGCGGTGACGTTCCTGCGGCCCCTCGACGGGTTTCCCGAGCGACGCGCCCGGCTGATGATGGAGATGCACGTGCTCGGGCCCCTGCACCTGTGTCAGCTGGCGATACCCGCGATGCGCGAGCGCGGACGCGGCTGGATCTTGAACCTGACCTCGGTGGGCGGCGACCTGCCGGCCGGGCCGCCGTTCTCGGAGTTCGACCGGACCGCCGGCTTCGGCATCTACGGCACGGCCAAGGCCGCGCTCAATCGGTTGACGAAAAGCCTTGCGGCCGAACTCTATGACGACGGCATCGCGGTGAACGCCGCCGCCCCGTCCAATCCGGTGGCCACGCCCGGCGCCGGCACCCTCGATCTGGCGAAGACCGACACCGAGGACATCGCGCTGATTACCGAGACCGCGTTCCGGCTGTGCACGGGCGATCCGAAGACGCTGACCGGGCGCGTCGCACACACCCAGCCTTTCCTCGCCGAGGTCGGCTGGACCGCGCCGGCGGGCTGAATGGCCGAGCTCGACCCCACCGAGCTGCGCCGGCGGCTCGACCGCGCCGGCGTCACCGATGTCGTCCCGCTGGCCGGGGGAGCCTCCAGTCTGACCTTCGCGGGCACCAGCGACGGCCAACGCGTGGTGATCAAGGTCGCCCCGCCCGGCGTCGAACCGGTCGCGCATCGCGACATGCTGCGTCAGGCCCGCATCATCAAAGCGCTTGCCGCAACCAGTGTTCCGGTGCCGGAGGTGCTGTGGGAGGACGCGGGGCGCCCGCCCGCCACACCACCGCTGTACGTGATGTCACATATCGACGGCGAATGTGTGGAGCCGTTATTCGACGATTGCCCACCCGTGTCCCATGTAGGCGATCGGTACCGAAATGCGTGCCGCACCATGGCCGCGCTGCACAGCCTCGCGCCGGCGGACCTCGGGCTGGGCGATGAGCCGGTGGTCGACCCGACCGCCGAAGTCCACCGGTGGTCCGACACGCTGCGGACCGTCGACCCGGCGCTGGCGCCCGACTGGCCGAAAGTGCGCGACGCGCTGCTGGATTGCGCGCCGGGCGCGATGGCGTCCCGCGTGGTGCACGGTGACTTCCGGCTGGGCAACCTGCTCGCGGCCGGATCACGCGTCAACGCCGTCATCGACTGGGAGATCTGGTCGATAGGCGATCCGCGCATCGATGCGGGCTGGTTTTTGATCAACTGCGATCCCGACACGTATCGGCGGGTTAACGTGCCCGACGGCATGGTGCCACCAATCGCAGAGCTCGCCGAGCTGTACCGGTCTGAGTTAGGTTGCGACGTCAGCGATTTGGGCTGGTTCACCGCGCTGGCGTGCTTCAAGTCGGTGGCGACGTGGTCGCTGATTGTCAAACACAATCGCCGGCGAGCTGCGCCGCGGGCCGAATTGGAAGCCATGGCAGCGGTTTTGCCGAGACTGCTCGAGCGTGCCCGGTCGACGCTGGCTTAGCGTCGGGGATACGCCTTACTGGCAGCGGACCAGTAGATTTTCGCAGATCATTCCGACGTCACCCGTGTCGTTCACGGGCTGGCCCTCATTGGATGGGTTGGTCCAGGTGGTCGGGAACGGGCTCCACACGTCGTCGACCCAAGGCGGTTGGGGGCGCGGATCGACGTTCGGGTCCGCGTGCGCGATGCCGGCGCCGCTCGCCAGGGCGATGGCCGTCGTCGCGCAGACCAGCAGTCCGCGAGCGCGCGTGCGAAGAGTCATCCCCGCCTCCTCGGTTTCGGCCGGGAATGTTGGCTTTGCGGAGGCCAAGTCTACCTGAGCCCCATATCGCGTAACAGTTACAAACACACAACAACTTCGGCCGGGCGCCCAGCAAATTTCGCTACTCGAATTGCCGGGTGAGTACGGTTTCGCCCGTGAGGCCCATCGCCGTGGTCGTTCGTCGCGCAATGGTGGCTGCCGCCTGCCTGGTGATTTCATTGCCTACGGCGGCCACGACGGGTGCAGATCCCGATGTCGCCCCTGCCGCTGCGGAAGCGGCGCCGGAGGCCGACGGAGCAATGCCCTCGAATCCTCCCGCGATCCTCCATACCCCTGACGGCTGGACGCTGGGTGTAGGCGCCAGGGACGAGCAGCAGGTTCCGGTGGCGCCGTTGACCACCGCTGTTTCGTCCCGTGAGTACCTCGCCAGCGGGATATTCGTCGGCTCGCTGATAGGACCGGGACAGCCCCAGGGCGTCCTCGAGGTGGGTTACGAGATCGGTTGCGGAATCGACATGAGCACGTCCGATGGCGTCACGATCGGGGGTACCGCCGGCATCACCCCGGGCGTGACGGGCCCGGTGAGCGGTGTGCCGTTCGACCTGCTGCCGTTGGTTCTTTTTCCCACCGCGGGTGTGCTCAATGTAGGCCTCAAGCCCGGCCTGGTGGTTGTGGTGCCGGTGGTCAAGAAGCAGTTCAGAGGATCAAATCCCTGGGTGATGGTCAGCAACTTCCACGTCAAGATCGACGGCTGCGTGGGCGAGTCGTTCATCCGTTCCTATGCGGTGCTGAATCGAGTGACCGACGAATCCGATGTGGTGCTGTCCTACATCGGTGTCACCAAAAAGGTCTGATGCGGCTCGCTGCTCAGCCGCGGGGAATGCCCGCCAGCTTGTCGGCGAACTTGGCCTCGGCGGCCGCCCGCAACCGCAGCAGATGTTCGGAGGGAAACAGATCGGGCGCGGGTTCACGGTCTTTCAGCAACAGCCTGCCCAGCGTGACCTTGTGCACTTCGGTCGGGCCATCGGCCAGCCCGAGCACGAACGACTCGACCAGGTACTGCACGAACGGCATCTCGTGCGTGGTGCCTAACGACCCGTGCACCTGAAGCGCCCGCGACGACACGTCATGCAGGACCTTCTGCATCATCGCCTTCACCGCCGAGATGTCGGCCCGCACGGCCTTGTAGTCGTTGAATTGGTCGATCTTCCAAGCCGTTTGAAGGGTCAACAGGCGGAACGCCTCGATCTCCATCCACGAGTCGGCGACCATTTCCTGCACCAGTTGCTTGTTGGCCAGCGGCTCGCCCTGGGTGTAGCGCGACACCGCGCGCTCGCAGATCATGTCGTAGATCCGGCGGACCAGGCCCACGGTGCGCATCGCGTGGTGAATCCGCCCGCCGCCCAAGCGAGTCTGGGCGACCACGAACGCCCCGCCGCGCGGGCCCAACATATGATCGGCCGGGACGCGGACGTTTTCGTAGCGGACATAACCCTCGCGTCCACCGCCTGTCGGCTGGTAACCCAGCCCGACGTCGCGCAGCACGTTGATGCCGGGGGTGTCGCCGGGAACGACGAACATCGAGTAGCGCTCATAGGGTGGCGCCTCCGGGTCGGTCATCGCCATCACGATGATGAACGACGCCATCGAGGCGAACGACGAAAACCACTTCTCCCCGTTGATGACCCAGTGATCGCCGTCCTGCACCGCGGTGGTGCGAAACACCTTCGGGTCGGCCCCGCCCTGCGGCTCGGTCATCGAGAAACACGAGATGATGCGGTTGTCCAGCAGCGGCTCCAGGTAGCGCTCCTTGAGCTCGGGTGTGCCGTAGTGCGCCAGGATCTCGCTGTTGCCGGAATCGGGCGCCTGCGAGCCGAAGACGATCGGCGCGCATTCCGAGCGGCCCAGGATCTCGTTGAGCAGCGCCAATTTCACCTGCCCGTAGCCCGGACCGCCCAGGTGCGGGCCGAGGTGGGTGGCCCACAGCCCGCGCTTTTTCACCACCTCCTGCAGCGGCGGGATGAGCGCCTGCCGCACCGGGTCGTTCAGGTCGTGAGATTCCTTCACAATCAAGTCGATCGGCTCGCACTCCTCGCGCACGAAGCCTTCGACCCAGAGCAGTTGTTCTGCCCACTCCGGGTCGGTGGCGAAGTCCCACGACATCTGTTACCCCTTCTCGCTCTGCGCCACCACGCCTGCGTCTTCCAGCTCGGTGATGGCCTGTGTGTCCAAACCCAGTTCGCCCAACAGCGCGCGGGTGTGATCGCCCGGCAACGACGGAGACGCCGGCGCAGCCGGACGGGTCCGGGAAAAGCGCGGCGCCGGAGCGGGTTGCGTGATGCCGTCGAGCTCGATGAACGTCTGCCGCGCGGCGTTGTGCGGATGCCGCGGCGCCTCGGTCAGCGAAAGCACCGGTGTCGCACAGCATCCCGGGGTATCGAGCAGACGCCCCCACTCGTCACGGCTCTTCTCGGCGAAGCGCGCGGCCAGCGCGGCCCGGTGGGCGGCCCACGCCGCCGGATTGCCATCGTCATGGGGCACATCCACATTCAGCCGGCCGCACAGTTCGGCGTAGAACTTCGGCTCCATCGCGCCGACGGCGATGTGGCCCCCGTCGGCAGTCGCGTAGGCCCCGTAGAAGTGAGCGGCGCCATCGAGCAGATTGTCCTGACGCCGGTCGTGCCACGTGCCGGCGGGAAGCATGCCGAAATACGGCGCCAGCAGGGCGGCGACGCCGTCGACCATCGCCACGTCGAGGACCTGACCCGCACCCGACTCGCGGGCCTCGAGGATCGCGCTGAGCAACCCGACCGCCAACAGCATTCCGCCGCCGCCATAGTCGCCGACGAGATTCAGCGGCGGCACCGGTGATTCGGCGGTGCCGATGGCGTGCAGGGCGCCCGTCAGCGCAAGGTAGTTGATGTCGTGACCCGCGTGACCGGCCAGCGGCCCGTCCTGCCCGTAGCCGGTCATGCGGGCGTAGACCAGGCGGGGATTGCGTTCCCGCAGCGCGTCCGGACCGATGCCGAGGCGTTCGGCCACGCCGGGCCGGTACACGTCGACGAAGGCGTCGGCATTGGCGGCCAGCCGATGGACGAGGTCCCGGCCGCGCGGATCCTTCACGTCGGCCGCCAGTGACCGCTGGCTGCGACGGACCGTGTGGTCGACGGGCAGCGGGCCGTCCACGCCGGCCAGGGCGTCGATGCGGATCACATCGGCGCCCAAGTCTCCCAACAGCATTCCGCAAAACGGTGCGGGCCCCAATCCGCCCATCATGACGATGCGCACGCCGAGTAGGGGACCGGTCATGAAGACCACTTCTTGCGGCGATCGGCCGCCTCGTCGGTCGCGTGCGAAATCACCTGATTGCGGTTCTCCATCTCCATGGCCGACGCCAGGCTGGTGGCGTCGGTGTTGACCTGAAGGGCGCGCTTGGTCAGTTGGGCTCCGAGCGGGGCATGGCTCGCGATCAGCGACGCCAATTCCACCGCGCGGTCGGCCAGCCGGTCCGGCTCGACGAGCTCACTGACCAGACCCCGTCGGTCGGCCTCGGTGGCCGACACGGTGCGCCCGGTGAGCATCCAGTCGGCGGCCACGCTGGTGCCGACGATGCGCGGCAGGTGATAGCTCATGCCCATCTCGGCGCCAGAGAGCCCCAGCAGGATCGCGGCGTTGCCGAAAGACGCTGCGGCCGAGCAGATTCGGATGTCGGCGGCCAGGCACAGCGCCAGTCCCGCGCCCACGCAGGGGCCGTTGACCGCGGCGATGACGGGCTGCGGCAACGCGTGCACCGCTTCGGCGAGGGCGGCCATCCGCTCCTGAAAACGCATCCGGTCCAGCGCGGGCGCGCTGGCATCCAGCATGGAGGGGCCGAAGTCGCGCATGTCGATACCCGCACAGAACCCGCGTCCGGCGCCGGTCAACACGACGGCGCGCACCGAGCGGTCGACGGTCAAATCGCTCAAGGTCTGCCGCAATTCGGTTTGCATCGCCTCGTCGATGGCGTTGAGCCGCTGCGGGCGATTGAGCCGCAGGATGACGACCCCATCGCCGGGCCGGTCGAGCTCCACGGTGTCCGGCATGGTCACACCCGCTCGACGATCGTCGCCGTGCCCATCCCGCCGCCGGTGCACATGGTCACCAGTCCCGTTGTCAGGTCCCGGCGTTCGAGCTCGTCGAGCACGGTGCCGATCAGCATCGCGCCGGTGGCGCCGATGGGGTGCCCGAGCGCGATCGCGCCGCCGTTGACGTTGACCACCTCGGGGTCGATGTCGAGATCGCGCATGGTCTTGAGCGGGACGGCGGCGAAGGCCTCGTTGATCTCCCAGAGATCGATGTCGGCGACGGTCATTCCGGCCCGCTCGAGGCATCGCTGAGCCGCCGGTCCGGGTGCGGTGAGCATGATGACCGGTTCGCTGCCGATGGCCGCGGTGGCCCGGATCTGCGCTCGCGGCGTCACCCGATGGGTGTGCATCCAGTTCGAGGAGGCCAGCGCCACCGCGGCGGCGCCGTCGACCACCCCCGAGGAATTGCCCGCATGATGCACGTGATCGATGCGGTCGATGCCCGGATAGCGCTGCAGGCAGATCTCGTCGAACGTGCGCTGCTCACCATCGGCACACGCGGCGCCCATCGCGGCGAAGGCCGGTTTGAGGCGGCCCAGCGACTCGGTGGTGGTGCCCGGGCGGGGATGCTCGTCACGGTCGACGCAACCGTCCGGCGTCGGCACGTCGACCAGCGACCGCGCGAAGCGCCCCTGCTCGATGGCCGCGGCGGCGCGGCGCTGGCTCTGCGCGGCGTAGGCGTCGACGTTCTCGCGGCTGAATCCCTCCAGGGTGGCGATGAGGTCGGCCGAAATGCCCTGCGGAACAGTCGGATACAGCGCGCGAAGGTCCGGGTTGTTGCCGTCGATGGTCGGGACGCCGGCCGTGACGTCCCAGCGCGACATCGACTCGACGCCGCCGGCGATCACCAGATCCTCGCTGCCCGCGGCGATGCCGGAGGCCGCGACGGTCACCGCCTGCTGGCCCGACCCGCAGAATCGGCTCAGCGTCATCCCGGGAACGCTCTCGGGCCAGCCGGCCAGCAGCACCGAGAGGCGGGCGATGTCGTCGCCGTGGTCTCCGGACAGGATGCCGTTGCCGGCGATCACGTCATCGACGTCGGCCGGTTCGAAGCCGGTCCGCTCCGCCAGCGCGGTGAGACACCGGGCGAGCAGGGCTTGCGGGTGCACGCCGTGCAGTCCGCCGTCCGGGCGGCCACGCCCGCGGGGCGTGCGGACCGCGTCGAGAATCCAGGCGTCGATGATGGACTCCGATCGTCGTGGGTCGGGCGTTGCAAGGGTCGGCGGACGGCACTGGTCACCCGCGATCGTAATCGGTCTCTCGACTGCGGAGAACTACCTTCTCCAAAATGGCGAAGCTGTTCTCGCGCGGCGGTGAGACCGGCGCCGGGCTGCGGTGCTCTGGTCTATACGCGCCCGCGGGCGGCGCATAACAGGGTGCTCAGCGGGTAGCCCGGCGCCATGACCAAGATCGGATACTTTCTCACCTGCGAGCAATTCGGCCCCAAGGAACTCATCCACCAGGCCAAGCGTGCGGAGGACGCCGGATTCGAGGCGCTGTGGATCTCAGATCACTATCACCCCTGGAACGACGAGCAGGGGCAGAGCCCGTTCGTGTGGGGAGTGATCGGTGCGCTGTCGGAGGCGACGTCGTTGCCGGTCAGCACCGCCGTCACCTGCCCGACCATGCGAATCCACCCGGCGATCATCGCGCAGGCGTCGGCCACCGCGGCCGTGCAACTCGAGGGACGCTTCGTGCTCGGGGTGGGCAGCGGAGAGGCCCTCAACGAACACATTCTGGGCGATCCCTGGCCGTCCGCCGGAGTGCGCCTAGAGATGCTGGAGGAGTCGATCGACGTCATTCGCAAGCTGCACAAGGGGGGTGAGGTGAGCCACCACGGCAAGCATTACGAGGTGCAGGAGGCGCAGGTCTACACCCGGCCGGAGCAACCGGTGCCGATCTATGTGTCCGCGTTCGGCCCGCAAGCCGTCGAGCTGGCGGCCCGCATCGGCGACGGCTACAGCATCGCCATGCCCGACGGCGACCTGGTCAGGAAATTCCGGGAGGCAGGCGGCGGCGACAAACCGGTGCAGGGCGGTACAAAGGTGTGCTGGGACGAGGACGCCGACGCCGCCCTGAAGACCGCGCACCGGTTGTGGGCCAACGAGGGTCTGCCCGGCCAGACGTCGCAAATCTTGCCGCGCCCCAAGGATTTCGCGGCACTGCAGTCGCTGGTGCCGCCCGAGACGGTGGCCGAGAGCGTCGCGTGCGGCCCGGATCCCGAAAAGCACATCGCCCAGGTCCGCGAGTACATCGACGCCGGCGTCGACGAGATCTACGTGCAGCAGATCGGCCCCGACATGGAGGGGTTCTTCGCGGCGTGGGAGCAGGGCGTGCTGCCGGAACTGCGCGGGTAGGGATCAGCCCTCGAAGTCGGTGCTGCTGGTGAGCTCTTCCCATTTTCGAATCTCGGCGGCCCGCGCGTCCGCTGTGTAGCGGTAGGCGGCCAGCGCGTCCGGCCCGAGCAACAAAAACGCCGGCGGCTCAGGCGATTCGACGGCCGCGATGATGGCGTTGCCGGCCTTGGCGGGGTCGCCGGGCTGATTGCCATGCATGGTGTCGTTTTCCTTGCGCCGCTGGCCCGCGGTGGCGGCGTAGTCATCGATGACGGTGGCCGACTGGGACAGCGAGCGGCCGGCAAAGTCGGTGCGGAAAGCGCCGGGTTCGACGATGGTCACCGAAATGCCCAGCGGGACAAGTTCACCGCGAAGGGCTCCGCTGATGCCTTCGATCGCGGCCTTCGCCGCCGAGTAGTAGCCGGACCCCACCGGGGTCAGCTGGGCGCCGATCGAGGAGATGTTCACGATGGCGCCGCTGCGCCGCGCCCGCATGCCGGGCAGCACCGCCTTGATCATGGCGACGGTGCCGAAGAAATGCGTCTCGAACAGTGCGCGGACGTCGGCGTCGTCGCCCTCCTCGACCGCGGCGCGATAGCCGTAGCCGGCGTTGTTGACCAGCACGTCGATGTCACCGAATCGCTCGATCGCCTGCCGCACGGCCGAGGCGACCTGTGCGGGGTCGGTGACATCCAGGGCGGCGGTGAGCACCCGCTCGGGTGCGGTCTCGGCAAGGTCGGCAACCTTGGCGGCGTCCCGTGCGGTGACGACGGCGTTGTGGCCGGCGCCGATGACGGCTTTAGCGAGTGCGCGGCCGAGCCCGGTCGAGCAGCCGGTGATGAGCCAGGTCGACATGACTCTCCTTTCAGTCGGGTCGCAGCTCAGTCGGTCAACGCCCGGCCCACGATATTGGGGTCCGGCTCGCCCACCAGCTCGTGATCCTTGTCGTCATAGTCGGATTTGGCGAGAACGTAGCGCATCGCGTTGATCCGGGCCCGCTTCTTGTCGTTGCTCCTTACCACGATCCACGGCGCGGCCTCGGTATCTGTCGCCTCGAACATCGCCTCCTTCGCGGCGGTGTAGTCGTCCCACCTGTTGATCGACTCCATGTCCATCGGCGAGAACTTCCATTGGCGCACCGGGTCGACCAACCGGATGGCGAAACGGGTGCGCTGCTCGGCGGGTGAGACCGAGCACCAGAACTTCGTCAGGTTTATCCCGTTGTCGACGAGCATCTGCTCGACGAGCGGCGCCTGCTCCATGAATTCGGCGTATTGGTCTGGGGTGCAGAATCCCATCACCCTCTCGACACCGGCGCGGTTGTACCACGACCGGTCGAACAACACGATCTCGCCGCCGGCCGGCATGTGGTTGATGTAACGCTGGAAATACCACTGCGTTTGTTCGCGTTCGGAGGGCTTCTCCAGTGCCACCACCCGTGCGCCGCGCGGATTGAGGTGCTCCATGAACCGCCGAATGGTGCCGCCCTTTCCGGCGGCGTCACGTCCCTCGAACACGATCACGTGCCTGCCTCCGGTGCGTTTGGCGTGATTTTGTAACTTCAGCAGCTCGACTTGTAAGCGCCGTTTCAGCCGCTCGTACTCGTCGCGCGGCATTCGGTGGTCGTAGGGGTAGCGCTCGCGCCACGTGTCGACGTATTTGCCCTCGCGGTCGAGCAGGACCGGGTCGTCGTCATCACGGTCGTCCACGGTGTACCCGTGTTCGGGGGTCGACAAGGCGTCCAGATCGATATCGGTCATAGTTCGACGCTATCGGCCTTGTCGACCCCTTACCCGCCGAAGGCCGGGCCGTCGAATCGATCTCGGGTGATGAAGTCTGCGACCGGCCGGCGGCGCAGTTTGGTCAGCTGCCGCACCGGCTTTCCGACCGGCACGACGGCGGCCACCGCGTGCCGCTCGGGGATGCCCAGCAGTTCGCGGACGTGTTCTTCGGCCGCGATGGCCATCGTCGTGATGGTGCCGCCGTAGCCCTCGCTACGCGCGGCGAGCAAGATGTTCCAGATCAGCGGGTAGACCGAGGCCCCGCCGGCGATACCGACGCGGTCCAGGTTCTGGTCGATGGCGGCGACAACGGCCAGGTCGACCGAAACCACGAGGACGACAGGCGCTTTGGCGATCGGCGCCACGAACGTCTCGGGGATCTCGGTCGCGTCGATGACGTCTTGCGGCACGCCGCTGGGATGAACCGAATTCCAAGGGTTTTCATCCGCCTGCAACTGGGCGAAGTAGCGGCGAGCGGCGGGCCTGCCGAGTTCGGCCAGTCGGCGGCGGACCGTTTCGTCGCGCACCACGGTGACATGGGCGCCCTGCCTGTTGCCGCCGCTGGGAGCGAACCGGGCGTTGTCGAATATGCGCCCCAGCACCTCGTCGGGCAACGGATCGTCGGTGAATTCCCGTGCCGCGAAAGTCGTTCGCATCACGTCGTATAGCTGCATGGCGGGACGGCTCATCAACTCGCGGACGCGCACCGCTCCAGGCGGAAGGTGCGTTCGAACCCGGCCGGCTTCGTCGTCAGCGTCACTTCCACCGCACCGCTGGGGGCGATGACGTAGCGCTCCTCGACGTCGGGCCCGTCCGTCCAGCGGCCGACCGGCTGACGCCCGAGGTCGTCGCGGTCGTAGAGGGCCGGGTCGAACGGAAACAGCACCGGGTCATAGGGCGTGACGTCGCCGTCGGGACGCCCGTTGACCAGGCGGCTGCATTCCACGAACCGGAAGTGCCCGATGTTGTGCGCCGCTCGATATTTTCGCTTCACCACTAGCGGGGATCGCCCGTCGGCCGGAAGCGAAACGTCCTTGCACACGATCGGGTCGAAGACGACACCGGCGCCGGCCTCGGCCTCCCGGAATACCCCGAAGTTCCTCGAGAACCGTTCGGACAGCGCAAAACCGGACTCCTTGTCCAGAAAGACGGCGAGTCCGATGGCGGTGGCGGCGAAGGGGTGCGGCGAGCGTTTCACCCGCTTCTCGCCGAAGGTGCTGCGCAGCATCCGGGACACCAGCGGGAAGCCGCCGGCCCCGCCGACGACGTAGATGCCCGCCACCTCCGACCAGTCCACGTCCTTGCGGGCGCGCGCCGGATCGTGCAGAACCCGGTTGAGCAACTCCGTCGTCTGGTCGACCAGGGGCGCGCACACCGCGTAGACGTCGTCGATGGGGCAGGAGAACGGGGGCCGATCGACCGCGGACAGGTCCACCAGAAAGCGGCGCGTCTGCGGTCCGACGGCCTCTTTGCGGGCGGCGCACTCCTCGGCCAGCAGACCGCGCTCGGCGGCGCCGAGGCCGGGCAGGTTGGCGCCGGCCAGCACCAGCTCCACGATCGCCTCGTCGAAGTCGTCACCGCCGAGGCGCTGAATGCCCTCGCTGATGACGACCTCGTTCGCGTGCCCGGTCATCTTCAGCAGCGACGCGTCGAATGTGCCGCCGCCCAGGTCGTAGATCAGGACGTATTCGCGCTTGGCGGTGATGGTGGATCGGTACCGGTGGGCGTATTCCAGGCTCGCGGCGGACGGCTCGTTGAGCAGCGCGACGACGTGAAAACCCGCGGCCACGTAGGCATCCAGGGTCAGCAGGCGCTGGGCGCTCGACGCGTTGGCCGGCACGCTGATCGCGGCTTCGATGCCTTCGCCCGGCGCCAGGGTGACGTTCGAGTGCCGCTGCAGATCGGTTTTCAGCTGGGCCAGGAAGCCGGTCAGGAGATCGGCCAGCCGATAGTCACGGCCCGCGAGGGTGACCCCGGTCTGGGGACCGGCATCGTTGAGCAAGCGTTTGAACGAGCGCAACACCGACCATCCCGGTTCGTGGCGGACGGCGGCGGCGTCCGCGCCGAAGCGCAACTCCCCGGCGGCGTTGGCGGCGACGAGCGACGGCGACGCATCCACGCCCTCGAAGGAGACGACGGGATAGTTGCCCCGGTCCACGGCCGCGACGACGGTGTGGGTGGTGCCAAAGTCGATGCCGACTCTCATCGCGCAAGTTTAGGACCGCGACGCGGGCTTGGGCATGACCTTTTTGCGCGGCGTGCCGTCCGCGTTCGCTCAGTCCTCGAAATGGCGCTCGTAGTCGTTGCGCTCGAGCCACCACTGCAGGTTGTAGGTCCCCATTCCGAGCAGCAGCATCAACCCAACGCAGGCGACGCTGACGATCGCGGTCACAGCCTGTCCATTTCGCGCGCCATGCGGGCGTCCTCGATGTAGACGATCCGCGCCGGGTAGTGGGGGTGCCGCGGCTCATCCGCGTCCGGGGCCATCCGCCGGAGCGCGGCGGCGATCCGGCCGGCGAGGGCGGCGCGGTGCGTTCCCTGGACGGCGGCGGTGCCGAAGAGCACCTGTTGGGTGCTGATCAGGACCTCGGCGGGTGCCGCTTCGACCGAGGACGCCGCCGGGGACGGTTGCGCAATGGGCCGGTGGACGGTGTCGGATGCGGTCGGGAGTCCCGTTGGCGTGACCAGCATTTCGTCCACCTTCTTCGCGTTGCGGCCCGGTTGACCAGGTAGGTCTGCCGGCGATGCAGTCAACGTAAGGTCGGCGACCATTGATAGGCACGCGTAGTCGACTACCTGTTTGCGCGCGGCTCGCTACGGCACCTCGGCAGGTAATGGTCAGCGGGCGGTCAACGCTCCTGAGCGGCGACGACCTCAGGGGTCGACGTCGCCAACCCGTCCCACCTGCGTTGCACCTCGCGTTCGGCGGCGGTGGGGATCAGACCCGAGGGCGCGAAGAACCTCGAGGGCACCGGGTCGTCCTCGGTCAGCGGCCGGCTCAGCTTGCTGCCCGGACCGCGAATTGCCCCGAACGCGACCAGGACTCCGGCGATCAGCACGATGACGACGGCCACCGCGAACAGGATGGACAGCGTGCCCTGGATGAACGTGTTGCGGATGACCTCGTCGAGCTGATGGGCGTTCTTGGCCGATCCGAACGACGTCTTACCGGCGCTCCTGGCGGCCAGGTACCGGAAGTGCTGCGTCCAGTAGCCGACGGCGGGATCGGCGGAGAAGATCTTCTGCCACGACGCGGTCAGCGTGACCACCAGATCCCACAGCAGCGGCGCCCCGGGAACCCACGCCCATTTCAGCAGGCCCTTCTTAATGACGATCACGGTGATGACGGTCAGCGCGATCGCCGCGAGCAGCTGGTTGGCGATGCCGAACAGCGGGAACAGCGTGTTGATGCCGCCCAGCGGATCGGTCACGCCCATCAGCAGGATGCCGCCCCACGCGGCGACCACCGCCAGGCTGCAGCCCCAGACGCCCGGGCGCCAACTTGGGTTCTGCAGCTTGGCCAGCGGCCCGCCCAGGTTGCCCAGCGCATCGGAGAGCATGAACCGCGCGACCCGCGTGCCCGCGTCGACGGCGGTCAGGATGAACAGCGCCTCGAACATGATCGCAAAGTGGTACCAGAACGCCTTGAGACCGGCGCCGCCGAAGGCCCGGTTCAACACCTCGGACATGCCCACCGCCAGCGTCGGGGCGCCGCCGGTGCGAGACACGATCGACTTTTCGCCGACGCCGGCGGCGGCCCGGTTCAGCTGGTCCGCGGTGGCCGGTCCGCCCGACAACCCGAGGCCGTTGACGTAGTGCGCCGCGGTGGCCGCGGTGCCGCCGGTCTGCGCGGCCGGGGCGTTGAGCGCGAAGTACACGTGCTGGTCGAGGACGGCCGCGCTGATGAGCGCCATGACGGCGACGAACGACTCGGTCAGCATGCCGCCGTAGCCGATGAAGCGCATCTGGCTTTCCTTCTCCAGCAGCTTGGGCGTCGTCCCCGACGAGATCAGCGCGTGGAATCCGGACAGCGCGCCGCACGCGATGGTGATGAACAGGAACGGAAACAGCGAGCCGGCGAACACCGGTCCGTCGCCCCGGTGGGCGAACCGCGAGACCGCCGGTGCCTGGATGAGCGGATGCGCGAGGAAGATGCCGAGCGCCAGCAACGCGATGGCGCCGATCTTCATGAACGTCGACAGGTAGTCGCGCGGCGCCAGCAGCAGCCACACCGGCAGCGCCGACGCCACGAAGCCGTAGCTGATGATCAGCCAGGAAACGGTGGCCGCCGAGAGGTTCAACCACGATGCGCCCCAAGAGGTTTCGCTGACCCAGTTGCCTGAGACCACGGCAAGCATCAGCAACGCGAATCCGATGAGGGAGACCTCGCCTACCCGCCCTGGCCGCAGGAACCGCAGGTAGCAGCCCATGAAGAGGGCGATGGGAATGGTCATGGCGATGGAGAACACGCCCCACGGGCTCTGGGCCAGTCCGCGCACCACCACCAGGGCGAGCACCGCGATGATCATCACCATGATGACGAGGACGCCGACCATCGCGGCGGCCCCGCCGGTGGCGCCCAACTCGTCGCGCGCCATCTGGCCCAGCGAACGCCCCCGACGCCGGGTGGAGATCCACAGCACCAGGTAGTCCTGCACCGCCCCGGCGAATACCGCGCCGAGGATGATCCAGATGCTGCAGGGCAGATAGCCCATCTGGGTGGCCAGCACCGGGCCGACTAGCGGCCCGGCCCCGGCGATGGCGGCGAAGTGATGGCCGAAGAGCACCCGGCGGTCGGTCGGCACGTAATCGGTACCGTCGTCGAGGATCTCGGCGGGCGTGGCGTGGTCGTCGCGCGGCCGGACGATCTTCAATTCGATCAGCCGGGCGTAGAACCGGAACCCGATCAGGTAGGTGCAGATCGCCGCGACGACGATCCACACCGCGTTCACCCTCTCGCCCCGGGCGAACGCGATGATCGCCCAGGCGACGGCGCCGAGCACCGCAACGATCGCGAACACGATCTTGTGCCGCGCGGTGATGGGGGAGCGGTCGACGACCGCGACGGGTGGCAGGTCATCGTCGGTGTGGATGTAGCTGACGTCTGTCCCGTGCTCTGTGACTGCCACGGCGGACACCCTACGCGCGCTAAACCAACTGCGCGTGTTCAGAAAAGCCCTGGTTCAGTACAGCGCGCGCACGGCGTCGATGGTGTCGGCCTCGGTGGGGCTCTTGTCGTCGCGATAGCGCACCACGCGGGCGAACCGCAGCGCCAGCCCGCCGGGGTAGCGCGACGATTTCTGCACGCCGTCCAGCGCGATTTCCACCACTTGTTCGGGCCGCACCTCGACGACGTACCCGTCTGTCCCGCCGACCGCGAGTTGGCTGAACCGGGCGGTCTGCCACTCCAGCATGGCGTCGGTCATGCCCTTGAAAGTCTTTCCCACCATGATGAATTCGCCGCTGACCGGACCACGCGCGCCCAGGTGGATGTTGGAGAGTTTGCCGCGGCGCCGCCCCGAGCCCCATTCCACCGCGAGCACCACCAGATCCAGCGTGTGCACCGGCTTGACCTTCAGCCAGCCCGCTCCCCGGCGCCCCGCCGCATACGGCGCGTCGGGCGCCTTGGCCATCACGCCCTCGTGGCCGGCGGCCAGCGTCGCGTCCAGGAAGGCGCCCGCCTCCGCGGGGTCGGCGGTGAGCAGCCGGTCGACTCGCTGCGCCGGCGGCACCAACGCGTCGAGGGCGGCCAGCCTCTCGGTGGTCGGGGCGTCGATCAGGTCGATGCCGTCGCGATGCAGGATGTCGAAGAAGAATACCGAAAGTCGCTGCGCAGCAAGGGCTGCAGCGATGTCGACCGAGCGCCCGAACCGTGAGGCGGTGATCTGGAACCGGTGGGGACGGTTGTCGGGCCGCAGTGCGATGGCCTCGCCGTCGGCGATCAGGTTGTCGACCGGCAGTGCCAGCGTCGCCTCCACCACCTCGGGCAGCCGGGCGGTGACATCGTCGAGGCTTCGGGTGTAGACGGTGACCTCGTCACCGGCGCGATGAATTTGCACCCGCGCCCCGTCCAGCTTGGCTTCGAAAATCGTTGAGCCGCCGTGGCGTTCGATCGCATCGGCCACACCCGTCGCGGTCTGCGCCAGCATCGGGCCGACCGGCCGGCCGACCCGCAGCGCGAACGCGTCCAGCGCCGACGCCGCACCGGACAGCGCGGCCGCCGCCACCGCCGGCAGGTCCCCGCCCAGCATGGCGGCGCGTTGCACCCCGGCGGCCGGGATGCCGGCGGCCTTGGCCACGGCGTCGGCCATGATCCCGGCCAGCGCGCCCTGGCGCAGTTCGCCGCCGAGGAGTCGCAGTAGAAAGGTCTGTTCGGTGTCGGTGGCGGCGGCGAACAGGGCGTCCAGCAGCGCGGCGCGGCGCGCCTGCGCGCCCTTACCCGACACGGCGCCGATCTCGGAGAAGGTGGCGTCGACGCCGGCGACGGTCAGCGAGGCGTGCGAGGCCGCCGGCGGGCGCGAGCGCAGCGCCGCCCAGCCCACGCCGATCTGGCGTTGCCGCAACTCACCGGAAAGCCACGCGACGATGATGGCGACCACCGCGGCGTCGGACGCGGCGCGGGTCAGCAGGCCGGCGATGTGGGTGACTTTGGTCAGCCGCGACGACGTGCTCCCGACGTCGGTAGACGTCGTCGCCACGTCGATGAGGAGCACGGTAGCCAGCTTGGCATGGCTCGGTGACAGCCCTCCGGAGCGGACACGCTAGCGTGCCTACGTAACGTTACAGATCGCAGTGATTCTGACAACCACAAAGGAGACGTCCGGATGGAGATCAGTGGGAAGAAGGTCGTCGTCATCGGCGGCGCCTCGGGGATGGGCCGTGCCAGCGCCGAGCTGCTGCACGAACGCGGCGCGGATGTCGCCATTCTCGACCGCGAGGGTTCCGACGGTAAGACCGTCGCCGAAGGCGTCCGGGGCACCTTCTACCCGGTGGACGTCACCGACTTCGCCGGCACCGAGGAGACGCTGCAGGCGGCCGTCGACAAGCTCGGCGGCCTGCACGTCATCATCACCACCGCGGGCGGCGGTATCGCCAAGCGCACGATGACCAAGAGCGGTCCGCACGACCTGGAGTCCTTCCAGTCCGTGATCGACCTCAACCTGATCGCCAGCTTCAATATCAGCCGGCTGGCCGCCGCGCACATGGCCAAGAACGAGCCCGAGGACGAGGAGCGCGGCGTCATCATCAACACCGCGTCGATCGCGGCGTTCGAGGGCCAGATCGGGCAGGTCGCCTACACCGCCGCCAAGGCCGGCATCGCCGGCATGTGCCTGACCATGGCGCGTGACCTGGGCTCGCTGGGCATCCGGGTGCTGGCCATCGCTCCCAGCCTGTTCGCCACCGGGCTGACTCAGGGCATTCCGGACGAGTTCGCGGCGGCACTCACCAAGGATGCGGCGTTCCCCAAGCGTCTCGGCCGTCCGGAGGAGTACGCCAAGCTGGCCGCGGCCATCGTGGACAACCCGATGCTCAACGGCCAGTGCCTGCGACTGGACGCGGGGCAGCGGTTCGCCCCCAAGTAGACGCCCCCCGTTGGGGCGCTCCCCGCATTAAGTACACTCTTTAGGCAGCCGCCCCGCTTCCCCTCGAAGCGGGGCAGGCCACCCAGCTTCAGCTCCGAAGTTGCGGACCGCGCGGCGGTCCGAGCGGGAGCGGGACAATCACACCCGGCTGGCATGCGGCGCGAGGAGGGCCCTCATGGGTATCGCAATAACCGACGACCATCGTGAACTCGCCGAGGTAGCTCGCGGATTCCTGACCTCGCAGAAGGCGCGGTGGGCGGCGCGATCGCTGCTTGACGCCACGGACGAGCCGCGCCCCGGATTCTGGCAGCACCTGGTCGAGCTGGGCTGGCTCGGCCTGCACGTCGACGAGGAGTACGGGGGCTCAGGGTTCGGGCTGCCCGAGCTCGTCGTGGTGATCGAAGAACTCGGTCGCGCGGTGGCGCCCGGGCCGTTTGTGCCCACCGTCATCGCATCCGCGGTGATCGCCAAAGACGGTACCGCCGAACAGAAGTCGCGGCTGCTGCGCGGCCTGATCGACGGAACCGTCACCGCGGGCATCGGGCTGGGCAGCGACGTGCGGGTCAACGACGGCGTGGCCGAGGGTGAGGCCGGAATCGTCCTGGGAGCCGGGCTGGCCGAGCTGCTGCTGATCGCCGCGGGCGACGACGTGCTGGTGCTCGAGCGTGGCCGCGACGGTGTCTCGGTCGAGGTACCGGAGAACTTCGATCCGACGCGGCGGTCCGGGCGCGTCCGCCTGCAGAACGTGCGCGTCTCCGGCGACGACGTCCTGACCGGGGCAAGGCAATCGGCGCTGGCCCGCGCCCGCACCCTGCTGGCCGCCGAGGCCGTGGGCGGGGCGTCGGACTGCGTCGACGCCGCCGTCGACTACGCCAAGGTGCGCCAGCAATTCGGGCGCACCATCGCCACTTTCCAAGCGGTCAAGCATCACTGCGCGAACATGCTGGTGGGCGCGGAGTCCGGGATCGCCGCCGTCTGGGACGCCGCCCGGGCGGCGTCCGAGGACGAGGAGCAATTCCGGTTGATCGCCGCGGTGGCCGCGGCGCTGGCCTTCCCGGCCTACGTCCGCAACGCCGAACTCAACATCCAGGTGCACGGCGGCATCGGCTTCACCTGGGAGCACGACGCGCACCTGCACCTGCGCCGGGCGGTGGTGAGCGCGGCGCTGTTCGGCGGTGACGCGCCGGCCGCCGACGTCTTCGAGCGCACCGCCGCCGGCGCCGTCCGCGAGAACAGCCTCGACCTGCCGCCGGAAGCCGAGGAACTGCGCACCGGCATCCGCGCCGACGCCACCGAGATCGCCGCCCTGGGCAAAGAGGCCCAGCGCGACAAGCTGATCGAGACCGGCTACGTCATGCCGCACTGGCCCAAGCCGTGGGGACGCGCGGCCGACGCCGTCGCGCAGCTGGTGATCGAGGAGGAGTTCCGTGCGGCCGGCATCAAGCGGCCGGACTACGGCATCACCGGCTGGGTGATCCTGACCCTGATCCAGCACGGAACGCCTTGGCAGATCGAACGATTCGTTGAGAAGGCGCTGCGCAAGGACGAGATCTGGTGCCAGCTGTTCTCCGAGCCCGACGCCGGCTCGGACGCGGCGTCCATCAAGACGCGCGCCACCCGGGTGGACGGCGGCTGGAAGATCAACGGCCAGAAGGTCTGGACCAGCGGGGCGCACTACTGCGCGCGCGGCCTGGCCACCGTGCGCACCGACCCCGACGCCCCGAAGCACGCCGGCATCACCACGGTGATCGTCGACATGAAGGCGCCCGAGGTCGAGGTGCGCCCGCTGCGGCAGATCACCGGCGGCTCGGACTTCAACGAGGTCTTCTTCAACGACCTGTTCGTCCCCGACGAGGACGTCGTCGGCACGCCCAACTCCGGGTGGACCGTCGCGCGCGCGACGCTGGGCAACGAACGGGTCAGCATCGGCGGCAGCGGATCGTTCTACGAAGGACTGGCCGACCAACTGGTGCAGCTCACCGAGCAACGCCCGGATCGGTTGGCGGGCAGGCGAATTCGAGTCGGTTCGTACCTCGCCGAGGAAACCGCGCTGCGGCTGCTGAACCTGCGTCGCGCCGCGCGCAGCGTCGAAGGCGCGGGCCCCGGCCCGGAAGGCAACGTCACCAAGCTCAAACTGGCCGAGCACATGGTGGAGGGCGCCGCGATCATGGCGGCGCTGCTGGGTCCCGAGGTCGCGCTGACCGACGGTGCCGGCGCCCTGGCCGGCCGGCTGATGATGGGGGCCCGTGGGATGGCGATCGCCGGCGGCACGTCGGAAGTCACGCGCAATCAGATCGCCGAGCGCATCCTCGGCATGCCGCGTGACCCGCTGATCAACTAGTCCGGGGCGGTCAGGCCGGCGCGAATTGCGCCGCGCCGCCGCTGCCGCGTTCCGGCCGCAGGGCGACGGGCATCCCGCAGCTCACCGAATCCGGTTCGCAGTCAACGATATTGGCGGCGACGCGCAGGCCACCCTGTTCGGCGAGCTCAACGATCGCGATGACGTACGGGGTGGGGATCTCCGGGTTGTACGGGTGATGGTTGACCGTGTAGGTGAACACGGTGCCCCGCCCGGAAACTTCTCGCGCCTGCAGCGTGCCGCCGCACTCCCGGCACTCGCCGCTGGCCGGATGCACCCAGCGCGCGCAGTCGTCGCAGTACTCGATGAGCAGCGCCCCGTTCGACACGACGGATACAGTACACTCAATTGATTCGATGCGGGGGCGGTGTGGTTCTGACGGGCGGTGTACATGACGCATTTCGAAAAAGACGCGATCTTGTCCGGCATCGGGATCTCACGAATCGGCCGCCGTACCGGCATCCCTGGCCTGGAGCTGACCATGGAGGCGGTGCGCACCGCCATCGAGGACGCCGGGCTGACCGCCGGCGACATCGACGGCATCGCCACGCTGGGTGACACACCCGCGGCGGACGTCAACGCCCAGCTGCGCATCGACGCCGCGGACTGCGGGTCGGGCTTCGGCACCGGCGGCCTGCTTTCGCCGGTGATGTCGGCCTGCCGCGCGGTCGCCGAACACCGCGCCCGCCACGTGGTGGTCTACCGGACGATTCAGATGCTCGGCGGCACGGTCCCGGTCAAGCAGGACGAGAACGCGCCGGCCCAGCCGCTGGCGCGCATGTTCGAGACACCCGAAGGCGAGCCGAAGCCCGCCGTCGGTGCGATGGACGACGTCAACGATCTCGTTGCGGCGCATGCCTATTCCGCCGCCAACTGGCTGGCGCTCAACTGCCGTCGCCACATGGACCTGTACGGAACCACCAAAGAACAGCTGGGCTGGATAGCGCTCAACGGCAGGCGCAACGCGGCGTTGAATCCCCGTGCCGTCTACCGGGATCCGATGACGATGGCCGACTACCTGGGCGCTCGGCTGGTGTCCACCCCACTGGGGCTGCTGGACTGCGACGTCCCGATCGACGGCTCGATCGCGGTGGTGGTGTCGCACGCGGAGTACGCCGCCGACTGTCCGCACCGCGCGGTGAAGGTGGAGGCGATCGGCGGGTCCGACGGCGCCGGCGGCTGGTTTCACCGCGCGGACTACCCGAAGATGGCGATGTCGGATGCGACGGCGCAGATGTGGTCGCGCACGACGTTGAAGCCCGCCGACCTCCAGGTCGCGCAGCTCTACGACGGATTCACCTATCTCACCCTGGCGTGGCTGGAAGCGCTGGGGGTCTGCGGAGACGGCGAGGGTGGCCCGTTCGTCGAGGGCGGGGAACGGATCGCCCGCGACGGGCACCTGCCGCTGAACACCTACGGCGGCCAGCTCTCGGCGGGGCGCATGCACGGCTACTGGGCGCTGCACGAAGGGTGCCTGCAGCTGCGTGGCGACGCGGGGGAGCGGCAGGTATCGCGTCGCCCCGAGGTGGGCGTCGTCTCCGTCGGCGGTGGACCCGTCGCGGGGTGCATGCTGCTGACCTGTTGAGCGACAGCGCAATCGAATGACTGAGGAGCCACGGACCGGCCAGGCCGACAAACTCGCTTCGATCCTCGCCCGCGACATCGAAGCCGATATCGTCCGCCGTGGCTGGGCGGTAGGCGAGTCGCTGGGCTCCGAACAGGCGCTGCAGCAGCGCTTCGGGGTGAGCCGGTCGGTGCTGCGGGAGGCCGTCCGCCTGGTCGAACACCATCAGGTCGCGCGGATGCGCCGCGGGCCCAACGGCGGGTTGTACATCTGCGAGCCCGACGCGGGGCCCGCCACCCGCGCGGTCGTCATCTATCTCGAATACCTGGGCACCACGCTGGGCGACTTGCTCAACGCGCGCCTGGTGCTCGAGCCGCTGGCGGCCTCCCTCGCCGCCGAGCGCATCGACGAGGCCGGCATCGCGCGGCTGCGGGCGGTGCTGCAGGCCGAACAGCAGTGGAAGCCCGGTTTACCGGCGCCGCGCGACGAGTTCCACATGGCGCTGGCCGAGCAATCCAAAAACCCGGTGCTGCAACTCTTTATCAATGTCCTGATGCGGCTCACCACCCGCTACGCGTTGGCGTCGCGGGCGGATTCGGCGACCGAGGCGATCGAGGCGGTCGACCATCTGCACGCGCACCACTCCGCGATCGTCGCGGCCGTCACGGCCGGCGATTCGGCGCGCGCCAAGACGCTGTCCGAGCGACACGTCGAGGCCGTCACCGCCTGGCTGGAGCAGCATCACGCGGGCGACGGGACCCGGGGTCGCAAGAGGCGCAGGCGCCTCGATTCCGAAGCACCCCGGGGCAAACTGGCCGAGATGCTGGCCGTCACCATCGGTGACGACATCGCCGCGAGCGGCTGGCACGTGGGTTCGGTCTTCGGCACCGAGACGACCCTGCTGGAGCGCTACCGGGTGAGCCGCGCGGTGCTCCGCGAGGCGGTGCGACTGCTCGAATACCACTCGATAGCCCACATGCGCCGGGGGCCCGGCGGCGGGCTCGTCATCGCCCAACCCGCCGCGCAAGCCAGCATCGACACGATCGCGCTGTACCTGCAGTACCGCGAGCCCAGCCGCGAGGACCTGCGATGCGTCCGCGACGCCATCGAGATCGACAACGTCGCCAAGGTGGTCAAGCGGCTGGGCGAACCCGAGGTGGCGGCTTTCCTGGCCGGCCATCGGTCCGGGCTGCCGGAAACCTCGCGCCAGACGGCCGACGACGTGCGTGAGGCGATCGCGGAGGAGTTCAACTTCCACGTCGGCCTGGCGCAGCTCGCCGGCAACGCGCTGCTGGACCTGTTCCTGCGGATCATCGTCGAGCTGTTCCGCCGGCACTGGTCGAGCACCGGGCAGGCGCTGCCGACCTGGTCGGACGTGCTGGCCGTGCACCACGCTCACCTGCGGATCGTCGAGGCGGTCGGGGCGGCCGACGAGAGCGTCGCCGCTTATCGCCTCCGCCGTCATCTCGACGCGGCCGCCTCGTGGTGGCTGTAGAAAACTCGATCGCCGGCCGTCTCCAATGAGGCAAACCTAAATGTGATCTGTTGCGCGGTATAGCGAAGGCCCGTCTGGGGTACTGGGAAGGGGGGACGGTGTGAGCCGACCCAGCAGGGGGTTGGCGTAAGTGATCGAAAGCGAGAGCGCTGAAGTGACGGCGGACAACGAAACCAGACAATACGGTTTCGTCCACTCCGCATCGATTTATCACTCTCAGCAGGAGTTTTTGGAGTTGGTGGGCCGCTTCGTCGGCGACGGTTTGGCGGTGGACGAGGCGGTGCTGCTCGCCGTGCCTCCCGCGACACTTGCGGTGCTGCACGACGTGTTGTTCGCCGGCGGCGACTTGCCCGCCGCCGTGCGCATGATCGACATCACCGAGGTGGCCCGCAACCCGAGCCGGTTCATGGCGATGGAGGGCGCGTTCATCGACGAGCACCCGGACCAACGAGTCCGGATCGTCAGCCAGCTCGCGTGGCCCGGCCGCACCGACGAAGAGTTCGTCTCCTGCATCGAGCACGAAGCGCTCGTCAACGAGGCCATGGACGGCTACCCGGCGACAAGCCTGTGCCTCTACGACGCGAGCCGGCTCGACGATGTCCTCCTGGCCGACGCCCGCGCCACACATCCGCTGCTATGGGAATGCGGTGCGCTGCAGCGCAGCCCGAATTTCGCCCCCAGGGACGTCCTGGAACGCTGCAACCAACCACTGGCCGCCGGCCCCGGCGCGGTCACCTACATGGTCCGCAAGTCGGCGGACCTTCGGCCGGCCCGGTCCTTCGCCGTCGACTACGCGGGCTGGATGGGGCTGTCGCAGGACTGCATCGAGGATCTGCAGCTGGTCGCCACCGAGTTGGCCACCAACAGCCTGATGTACACCGGGGGCGCCTGCCGGTTGGCCTTCTGGCAGGACGACGGGCATCTGATCTGCGAGGCACGCGACACCGGGCGATTCGAGGACCCGCTGGTGGGGCGCCTGGACCCGGGCCCGTGCGGTCCCGCGAGTCGCGGCCTGTATCTGGTCAACGCCATCTCGGACTTGGTGCGAACCCACACCACCAGGACGGGTACGACTATCCAGGCATACCTGCCGTGCGAGCCCGCTGCCGGCCCGGCCGGTTAATACGAAGCGGTCCAAGAAAATAGCGGCCCGCCGAGACCACGGGTCCCAGCGGGTCGCTTGTCTTTTTCGGTCAGAGGCCGAGAGCCCCGGTGATCCCACCGACAATCCCGCCGACCGTGCCACCGACGGTGCCACCGACCGTGCCGCCGGTGGTGCCGCCCAGCGTGCCTCCGGTCGTGGTCCCACTTATCAAACATCCGGTCGGCGCGAACAACACCACGACGAATCCCGCGGCGGCCGCGGTAGCTTTAAGGACCTTCTTTGTCCTCGTTGAATTCATAATCAATTCCTTTCATCTGGAGGGCATCGCCCCGCAGGTAAACCGTCCAATTTAACGGATGCTACAACGGCTATTGAATAAACGTAAAGACCTAATTTGCATTTGGTGTGGTGCGCCCTGTGAGCGCCCGGCGCATCGCCAATTAGCCACTGCGACAGCAGTATTCGGAGACAGGCGCGCGCGGATTCTATGGCGCTTGCGCAGAGGCGTAAACAAAGACATGCGCGGTCCACGGCCGTGCCGGTAAAGGGCAATTGGCGGCGCAAAACGCCATTGTTGCGGCGCTATCGCGTGCTTAATCCCAGCCGAGGTCGGGTTTGGGTTTCTCCGTCATCTGGGGCCGCCGGATAGACGAAGCGAGTGAGGAATGGCGTCCCGCCGAGACCGGGGTCCCGGCGGAGACGCTCGTTCAATCGGTTACAGAATGCCGCCTAGGATGCTGCCAATTCCGCCCCCAGTGCCGGCTCCGCCGCCGGTTCCGCCAATGAGGCCCGAGCCCCCGGCTCCGCCGACGGTCGCACAGCCCGGTACTGCCAACACCGCGGCCACCCCGAGGGCCGCTACGGCAGCTTTGAGGATTTTCTTGGTGCTCTTCGCCTTCATGATCGTGCCTTTCGGTGAGGGGTAGTTGAACAGCCGTCTAATTGACTGCTGCTCGGCGACATACCCCCTGTTAAACACGCGTAAACCAAACTTTTAGGACTGTTTTCTGTATTTTTTTGTACGGTCCGTTTGTGCGGCTCAGCGGCGTTTTGGGCCCGCCGAGGGAGTTGCGGACACCGTGGCCGGGCGTCTAATGTCAACGCTCGTGCGTCTTTTCGAGCGAGTCGTAGTAGCTAGAACCCGCAGCGGGGTCTGATCCGGACCGACCCCCCGCTGTGGGTCGGAAGCTACTGCGGTCGGTCGCTCCTGCTGACCAGAGAAGACCGGCACCATGACTTTTCCCGAGCGCAATCAGCTCCAAAATTTCGAATCCGCCCGTGCGTGGTTTGGCGAACGCTTCGGCGTCGCGTTGCCCCTCGGTCTGCGCGCTCAGGCCGACGCGATGTCCTGGGCAGGCTTCGTCGCGACCTATGCGCGCAAGGCCGGCCCGCTGCGGCTGGGCGACTGGCAGTGCGCTGACGACGGTCGCGCCGCGACCCGACTGGGCCCGCAGCCCCGCGACTACCGGGCCGTGATCGCCGTGGGCGATCGGATCAGCACCGTCACCGCTGCCGCTTCCGGACCGATCGCGGCCCTGACCGCGATGCTGCATGAGGGTGGGGTCACGGTCGAGGTCGTGCAGTTCCATCAGATGCGATCGACAACCGGCAGCGCGACTTTCATCTGCGGCAGCGACGGCGTCCGCGCCGAGTGGGCGATGGGCTGGGCGGACGATCCGACGCAGTCGGCGCTGCGCGCCGTGATCGCCTGCGCCAACCGGCTATTCGCCGCCCGTGCGGCGGGGCCGAGCAATAGGTGAGTTTCATGTGCGCTAACGCCAGTGATAGCGCACATGAAGCTCGACCCGTACCGCGACGGCGGCGACTGCGGCTGCCGTCGCGGACGTTCTACAGCGGGCGCAGCACGATCGGCATGCCGTCCATCGGGATTGGCATGCCGCCGTAATCCCAATGCGGCTGATAGCCCGGCCGGGCCAGCTCGATGCGGTAGCGGCGCAGCAGCCGGTGCACCACGGTCTTGACCTCCAGCTGGCCGAACACCATGCCGATGCATTTGTGTGCACCGCCGCCGAACGGCGCGAACGCGTACCGGTGCTTCTTGTGCTCCGAGCGCGGTTCGGCGAACCGCTCCGGGTCGAATTTGTCTGGCTCCGTCCACAATTCGGACAGCCGGTGGTTCATGCCGGGCCAGATGGTGATGTTGGTTCCGGCCGGGATGTAGTGGCCCAGCAGCTCGGTGTCGCGCACCGCCATCCGCATGTTGAACGGCAGCGGCGTCACCATGCGCAGCGACTCGTTCATGATGAGTTCGAGCGTTTCCAGCTTCTCGAGCGACTCGATGTCCAGCGGCCCGTCGCCCAGGCGGGCCGACTCCTCGCGCGCCCGCTCCTGCCACTCCGGGTTGGCGGCCATGTTGTAGACCATCGTGGTGGTCGTCGAGGTGGACGTGTCGTGCGCGGCCATCATCAGGAAGATCATGTGGTTGACGATGTCCTCGTCGGTGAAGCTGTTGCCGTCGTCGTCCTCGGTGTGGCACAGCACGGTCAGCATGTCGTTGCCGGTGGCGTTGCGGCGGTCCTTGACCCGCTCGACGAAGTAGTCCTCGAGCAACTTGCGGGCCTTCAGGCCGCGCCACCACTTGAACGGCGGAATCGGCTGCCGGATGATCGCGCCGCCGGCGCGCGTCGTCGTGGTGAACGCCTGGTTGACCTTGGTGACCAGGTCATGGTCGGACCCTGGCTCGTGCCCCATGAACACCAGCGATGCGATGTCGAGGGTGAGTTCCTTCATCGCCGGGTGGAACAGGAACCGCGCGTCGTCGGTCGGCCAATGGGCGACGATGTCGGTGGCGACTTGATCGATGTGCTCGACGTAGCCGGTCAGCCGACTGCGGGTGAAGGCCTCCTGCATGATCCGGCGGTGGTACATGTGCTCGTCGAAGTCGAGCATCATCAGCCCCCGGTTGAAGAACGGCCCGATCACCGGGTGCCAGCCCTTCTGCGAGAAGTCCTTGTTCCTGTTGGAGAACACGGCCTGGGTGGCGTCGGGCCCCAGCGCGGTGACCGCGGGCATGATCGGTGAGTCCAGATAGATCAGCGGGCCGTGGTTCCGATAGAGGTGCAACGCATAGTCCGGGCCGCCACGGAACAGCTCGATGATGTGGCCGAGAATCGGCAGCCCCGCATCGCCCAGCACGGGTTTGAGCTCGCTACCGGCCGGCGGTTCTGCCAGGACTACCGTCTCCCACTCACGGGCGAGCAGGCGCTTCTCGATCGCCCCCATGCCCGGGATGGTGTTCAGCGTCGGGGTGAACCGGCGCCGCGCCTGATCCAGCAGGTACTGCGGGGTGCTGATGGTGGCGGTCATAAACGCTCCTCTGCGTGCCCTCCGGGTGACGGCCGTCACTGATCTATAACCTTCGCTGAAAAACTTGACGGCTGTCAAGTTTGCTTTTTGGGCGCCGTGGTGCAAGGTCAGGGAGTGACCAGCCACCCCGCCACTCCAGAGCCGGGTACACGACGGCGTGGCGACAAACAACGCCAGGCGATCGTGCAGGCGGTGCGTGAACTGCTGCAGGAAAAGCCCTTTGCCGAGTTGTCAGTGAGCACCATCAGCCTGCGGGCCGGGGTGGCGCGATCCGGCTTCTACTTCTACTTCGACTCCAAGTACGCGGTGCTGGCACAACTCATGGCCGAGGCCGCCGAGGAGCTCGAGGAACTCACCGAGTACTTCGCCCCCCGGCAGGCCGGCGAGTCGCCCGAGCAGTTCGCCAAGCGGATGGTCGGCAGCGCCGCGGCCGTCTATGCGCACAACGACCCCGTCGTGACCGCCTGTAACGAGGCCCGCAACACCGACGTCGAGATTCGCGATCTGCTGGACCAGCAGTTCGAGGTGGTGCTCGCCCAGATTGTCGGGATCGTCGAGGCCGAGATGAAGGCCGGGACGGCCAGGCCGATCAGTGACGACCTGCCGACGCTGATCCGCACCCTGGCCGGAACGACCGCGCTGGTGCTGACCGGCGACCCGATCCTGACCGGGCGCGACAGCGACCGCGACCGACGGGTGCGCGTCCTCGAGCAGTTGTGGCTGCACGCGCTGTGGGCGGGCCGTCCCTAGCGCGGTGGTACCGCCGGTATCGTCACGGCCATGGCGCAGAGGGAATCCGGGCGGTCTTTCGCGGGAAAGCGGTGCCTTGTCACCGGTGCGGCGAGCGGGATCGGCCGCGCCACGGCACTGCGGCTGGCCGCGCAGGGCGCCGAGCTCTACCTGACCGACCGTGACCGAGATGGTCTCGAACAGACCGTCGCCGACGCGCGCGCGCTGGGCGCGCAGGTCCCCGAGCATCGGGCGCTGGACATCGCCGACTACGACCAGGTGGCCGCCTTCGCCGCCGACGTCCACGCCGCACATCCGAGCATGGACGTCGTGCTCAACATCGCCGGCGTATCGGCGTGGGGCACCGTCGACCGGCTGACCCATGAGCAGTGGAGCAAGATGATCGCCATCAACCTGATGGGTCCGATTCACGTCATCGAGACCTTCGTCCCGCCGATGGTCGCGGCCAAGCGCGGCGGGCATCTGGTCAACGTGTCCTCGGCGGCCGGGCTGGTGGCCCTGCCGTGGCATGCCGCATACAGCGCCAGCAAGTACGGACTGCGCGGCCTGTCGGAGGTGCTGCGCTTCGACCTGGCCCGCCACCGCATCGGCGTGTCCGTCGTGGTGCCGGGCGCGGTGAACACCCCGCTGGTGGGCACCGTCGAGATCGCCGGCGTGGACCGGGAAGACCCCAACGTCGCGCGATGGATCAGGCGGTTCGCCGGCCATGCCGTGTCGCCGGAAAAGGCCGCCGACAAGATCCTGGCCGGAGTGGCCAAGAACCGGTACCTGATCTACACGTCAGCCGACATCCGGGCGCTGTACGCCTTCAAAAGGCTTGCGTGGTGGCCCTATAGCGTGGCCATGCGCCAGGTCAACGTCATCTTCACCCGCGCGCTACGGCCCAGCCCGGTGACGATGCAGGCCGTGCAGCGGGCTGAGGAGGAGGCGGGCCATCAGCCCAGCCCGGCGACCCTAGTCCGGCATGACCAACTCAAGGCGCACGCCGAGCAGGCGGACCGGCCGGTCGAGCTCGAATAGGTCGAGAACGCGAAGGGCCGCGGCCACGATGACGTCGCGATCGGTGCTGGGCGCATCGAGCTTGCGAATCTTGGTGCGCGTGTAGAAGGTCGCCGTTCGTACGGTGACCGCCACCCTGGCCACGACCCGGCCCTCCTTCAGCACATCCGTCAGCGCCCGATCGGCTAAATCCGTTACGGCCGCGTCCATTTCGGATCGATCGGTGAGATCGCGCGGAAAGGTGACCATGTGGCTGCGCGAGCGCGGCACCCATGGTTCCGCGCTGACCTGGCTGTCGCCACCGCCTTTGGCCAACAGCAGCAGCCACAGCCCGGTGCGCGGGCCGAACGCGGCCGTCAGCAGCTCCGTGTCGCAGTGGGCCAACTGCCATACCGTCGTAATCTCAAGATCGGCAAGCTTTTTCGCCGTCTTGGGGCCCACGCTCCAGAGCGCGTCCACCGGGCGGTCGGCCATCAGCGGCATCCAGTTCGCGTCGGTGAGCATGAAAATGCCGCCCGGTTTGGCGAAGCCGGTGGCGACCTTGGCGCGCTGCTTGTTGTCGCTGATGCCGACCGAGCAGGACAGCCCGGTTTCCGAGGAGATGACGCTGCGGATCTGCTGCGCGATCTCGCCCGGGTCCTGTGCAGTCACCGCGACATAGGCCTCGTCCCAACCCCAGACTTCGACCGGATGGCCCAGGTCGCGCAGCGCCCCCATCACCTGATCGGACGCCTCGTCGTAGGCGGCCGGATCCGAAGGCAGGAAGCTGGCCTCGGGGCAGCGGCGGGCGGCGGCCCGCAGGGGCATGCCCGCACGCACGCCGAACTCGCGGGCCTCGTAGGAGGCGCAGGTGACGACCTTGCGCGGTTCGTTCGGATCGCCGCTGCCGCCGACAATCACCGGCAGCCCGGCCAGTTCGGGGTGGCGGCGCAATTCGACCGACGCCAGGAACTGGTCGAGGTCCACGTGCAGGACCCAATCCGGTGCCGCCGCGGGCACGGCGTTCATCGCCCGCAGAGCTTGCGCGCCAGGCTTTCCCACGCGTCGCCCAGCGTCGCCAAGGTGTGACCGCCCTCGGCTAGTTGGTGCTCGACGTAGTCCACATCCAGCAGCGCGAGCAACGCGTCGGTCTGGGCGTCGAGGTCGCCGGTGGAGTCGGCCGCCTTGAGCAGGACCCGCACGTGCGTGCGCAGCACCATGGCCGGCGCGTTGTGCCGGTTCTGCGGATCGCGGTTGGCCGCGGAAAGCAGTTCGCAATGATCGTGAGCGAAACGGATCCGCTCCCGCCCGAACGCGACCAGCCGGTCGGCCGCCGGCGCGCCGGGGCCCAGGGGTGGCGGACCGAACAGGAACGCCTGCTGGACGGCTTGTTCGTCCTCATCCAGCAGCACCATCATCAGCCCGGCCCGGCTGCCGAAGCGGCGGAACAGCGTGCCTTTGCCGACCCCGGCCGCGGCGGCGATGTCATCGGTGGTGACGGCGTCGGCGCCGCGCTCGGCGACCAGGTTTCGGGCAGCCTGGAGGAGTAGGGCGCGGTTGCGCGCCGCGTCGCCCCGCTCGTGGTGCACCACCTGGGGGGCGAACACGTGCAACTCACCCGACCGCTCGCTCACACCTGCACTTTAACGCTGCCGGAATAAAGCGGACTATAGTCCGTTTAAACGGTGCGAGGATGTACACAACGATCGAAGGGAAACTGCGATAGTGGCAACCAAAATCTTGGCCTTGGTGGGAAGCCTGCGGGCGGCGTCGATCAACCGCCAGATCGCCGAGTTGGCGGGGGCGGTCGCCGCCGACGATGTGACGGTCACGATCTTCGAAGGGCTCGGCGAGCTGCCGTTCTATAACGAGGAGATCGACGACGCGATGAACACCGGCGCGCCGCCACTGGCCCCGGTGACCGCGCTGCGCGCCGCGGCGGCCGACGCGGACGCCGCTCTGGTGGTGACTCCCGAATACAACGGCAGCTACCCGGCCGTCATCAAGAACGCGATCGACTGGCTGTCCCGGCCCTTCGGTGACAGCGCGCTGAAGGGCAAGCCGCTGGCGGTCATCGGGGGATCCTTCGGCCAGTACGGCGGGGTGTGGGCGCACGACGACACACGCAAGTCCTTCGGCATCGCCGGCGCGCGGGTCGTGGAGGCGATCAAACTGTCGGTGCCGTTCAAGACCCTGGAGGGCAAGGCGCCCGCAGACCATGCCGAGCTGTCCGCGAACGTGCGTGATGTGGTGGGCAAGCTGGCCGCCGAAGTCGGCTGATTGGCAGAAGTCAACAAGCCGCTCGCCGGGCGACCAGCGCGGTTGGCACAACCGAATAGCAGAAGCCGCCAGGCCTGCCTGGCGGCTTTGCTAGCTGTGGGTGGGCCCGTCATCGTCGGCGGTGATGTCGGTGGTCGCTGCTATACCCATATATAGAGGCGCCCGCGCCTCGGCATGTGATCTGCGACACGCCGAGCGGGCGGTCAGATTTTTTCGCGACAGGGCTCACGACCAGGGAATTTCAAAATTGTTATTCAGAACATCTTGTATCTCGACATCTTGTCAGCCACTAGGTGTAGTGTTTCGAGCACCAGCAGATCCCAGGGCCACCAAGCAAGCCAGACTCGGTGAATCCCCGAAATCGGCACTCACAGGTCGCTCGACCTTGACCGCCGCACGACGGGAATCAGGAGGCCTGACGGATCGCTGAACATAGCAAAGACGCAGTCCAAAAGTAGTTGCCAGTCGTGGGTCCCCTCTTCCGCAAAGGAGCGGCATTCTATGAGCATCACCGTGTACACCAAGCCGGCATGTGTGCAGTGCAGCGCGACCTACAAGGCGCTGGACAAGCAGGGCATCGCCTACGAGAAGGTCGACATCTCGCTGGACGCCGAGGCGCGTGACTACGTGATGGCCCTGGGATACCTGCAGGCTCCCGTGGTGGTGGCGGGCAACGACCACTGGTCGGGTTTCCGGCCCGACCGCATCAAGGCGCTGTCCGCGGCGGAACTCAGCGCGTAAGGCGAGACGTTAGGTAAGGAGGTTGCGGTGCCGTCGCGCAACCTGGTCTATTTCTCTTCGGTGTCGGAGAACACCCACCGCTTCGTGGAGAAGCTGGGGATCCCCGCCACGCGGATCCCGCTGCATGGCCGCATCGAGGTAGACCAGCCCTACGTCCTGGTCCTGCCCACCTATGGCGGCGGCCGGGCCACACCCGACCTCAACGCCGGCGGTTACGTCCCCAAGCAGGTCATCGCCTTCTTGAACAATGAGCACAACCGGTCGTTGATCCGCGGCGTCATCGCCGCGGGCAACAACAACTTCGGCGCCGAATTCGCCTACGCGGGCAACGTGATCTCGCGCAAGTGCGGCGTTCCGTACCTCTACCGCTTCGAACTAATGGGAACCCAGGACGACGTGGATGCCGTCCGCGCGGGCTTAGCCAATTTCTGGAAGGAACAGACGTGTCACCAACCGTCGCTGCAGAGCCTGTAACCACCGGAGCCCACGCGTTACCGGGGGAGACGGATTACCACGCGCTCAACGCGATGCTGAATCTGTACGACGCGGACGGCAAAATTCAGTTCGACAAGGACCGCGAGGCCGCGCATCAGTACTTCCTGCAGCACGTCAACCAGAACACGGTGTTCTTCCACAACCAGGACGAGAAGCTCGACTACCTGATCAAGGAGAACTATTACGAGCGTGAGGTTCTCGACGAGTACAGCCGCAACTTCGTCAAGACGCTGCTGGACCGCGCCTACGCGAAGAAGTTCCGGTTCCCGACGTTCCTGGGCGCGTTCAAGTACTACACCTCGTACACGCTGAAGACGTTTGACGGCAAGCGCTACCTGGAGCGCTTCGAGGACCGCGTCGTCATGGTCGCGCTGACGTTGGCCGCCGGTGACACCATCCTGGCCGAGAAGCTCGTCGACGAGATCATCGACGGCCGGTTCCAGCCGGCCACCCCGACCTTTCTGAACTCGGGCAAAAAGCAGCGCGGCGAGCCGGTGAGTTGCTTCCTGCTGCGCATCGAGGACAACATGGAGTCGATCGGACGCTCCATCAACTCGGCGCTGCAACTGTCCAAGCGTGGCGGGGGAGTCGCGTTGCTGCTGAGCAACATTCGCGAGCACGGCGCCCCGATCAAGAACATCGAGAACCAGAGTTCGGGAGTCATCCCGATCATGAAGCTGCTCGAGGACTCGTTCTCCTACGCCAACCAGCTCGGGGCCCGTCAGGGCGCGGGCGCGGTGTACCTGCACGCGCACCACCCGGACATCTACCGGTTCCTCGACACCAAGCGCGAGAACGCCGACGAGAAGATCCGCATCAAGACGCTGAGCCTGGGTGTGGTGATTCCCGACATCACCTTCGAGCTGGCCAAGAAGAACGAGGACATGTACCTGTTCTCGCCCTACGACGTCGAGCGGGTCTACGGCCTGCCGTTCGCCGACATCTCGGTGACCGAGAAGTACTACGAGATGGTCGACGATGCGCGCATCCACAAGACGAAGATCAAGGCGCGGGAGTTCTTCCAGACGCTGGCCGAGCTGCAGTTCGAGTCCGGTTACCCCTACATCATGTTCGAGGACACGGTGAACCGGGCCAACCCTATTGACGGCAAGATCACCCATTCGAACCTGTGCTCGGAGATCCTGCAGGTGTCCACGCCCTCGGTATTCAACGACGACTTGTCGTATGCCAAGGTGGGCAAGGACATTTCGTGCAACCTGGGTTCGCTGAACATCGCCAAGACGATGGACTCGCCGGACTTCGCCCAGACCATCGAGGTGGCGATCCGGGCACTGACGGCGGTGAGCGATCAGACGCACATCTGGTCGGTGCCTTCAATCGAGCAGGGCAACAACGAGTCTCACGCGATCGGGCTCGGTCAGATGAACCTGCACGGCTACCTGGCCCGCGAGCGGATTCTGTACGGCTCCGAAGAAGGTATCGACTTCACCAACATCTACTTCTACACCGTCCTCTACCACGCCCTGCGGGCGTCGAATCGCATCGCGATCGAGCGGGGAAGCAAATTCGGCGGCTTCGAGAAGTCGAAGTACGCCTCGGGTGAGTTCTTCGACAAGTACACCGAGCAGGTGTGGGAGCCGGCGACCGCGCGGATCAAGGAGCTCTTCGCTGAGGCGGGCATCCGCATTCCGACGCAAGAGGATTGGCAGCGACTCAAGGAGTCGGTACAGCAACACGGCATCTACAACCAGAACCTGCAGGCCGTCCCGCCGACGGGGTCGATCAGCTACATCAACTACTCGACCAGCTCGATCCACCCGGTGGCGAGCAAGATCGAGATCCGCAAGGAAGGCAAGATCGGGCGCGTGTACTACCCGGCGCCCTACCTGACTAACGACAACCTCGAGTACTACCAGGACGCGTATGAGATCGGGTACGAGAAGATCATCGACACCTATGCCGCGGCCACCCAGCATGTGGACCAAGGGCTTTCGCTGACATTGTTCTTCAAGGACACCGCCACCACCCGCGATGTGAACAAGGCGCAGATCTACGCCTGGCGCAAGGGAATCAAGACGCTGTACTACATCCGGTTGCGTCAGATGGCTTTGGAGGGAACAGAGGTCGAGGGCTGCGTGTCCTGCATGCTGTAGGACACGCGGGCTTCGCACCGCCGAGGCTGATCGCGGGATAACACCTCCCCGCGGATACCTGCTGCCCGAGTCACACCGCCGGTGCGGCTCGATGTTTCTCGTCGCCCCGATGGTTTCGTCGTCGTACCAGAAGCGGCGTGGACCTTGGTTGTCCGCGCTCAGCGGACAAGCGCCGCGCTATCTGGGTAGACCGGTGGTGGCGGTATCCCTAACTTTGCAGCAGAAGGTGGCTGCTGCAAAACGGCGGCTCGTAAGCCCGCAAGCCCATTTGGACCGATCGACAGTCGTTCGACCGGAACACCAGCGTCAGGTGACCGCCCCGAACACCTTCGGCTCGACGGTCCCTTGCGTGGTATCCGCCCCCCGAACGCACTACGAAAAGAGGATGTACGCCGTGATTTTCGGTTCTTCCCGTCTCTCGCCCGTCCAGCCAGAGGATGTCGCAGCCCTGGTTGCGGCGGTGTCGGGTTCGGTTCTGCTGCCGGGTGACGTTGGATATGACGACGAACGCGCCGTCTTTAACCTCAACCACGAACTCAAGCCCGCCGTGATCGTGGTGGCGCAGTGTCCGACCGATGTCGAGGCGGCCGTTGCATTCGCGGCGAGACAGCATCGCCCGGTTGCGGTGAAGGCCACCGGCCACCAGATCGTCGGCACGGCAGAGGGCGCCGTTCTGATCAATACCCGCCGGATGAACGACGTCGAGATCGACGCCGCCGGCCGCACGGCCGAGGTCGGCGCCGGGGCGATATGGGAAGAGGTGGTCCAGAAGGCAGCCGAGGCTGGGCTGGCACCGTTGAACGGGTCCAACCCCACGGTAGGGGTGGCCGGTTACACCCTGGGCGGCGGTCTCAGCCCGACCCTCGGTCGCTCCCACGGCTACGCCGCGGACCACGTGCGCTCGCTCGACGTGGTGGCGGCAGACGGCGAATTGCGGCATGTCGACGCCGAATCCGATCCGGAGCTGTTTTGGGCGCTACGCGGTGGCAAAGGCAACTTCGGCGTGGTCACCAGGCTGGAGTTTGCGTTGTTCCCGGTTTCCCACATCTACGGCGGCGCCATCTACTTCCCGGGGGAGCACATGACCGACGTGCTGCGCGCCTGGACTGCTTGGCACCCGGACACCCCGGAATCCATGATCTCGTCGTTCGCGGCCCTGCGACTACCGCCGCTGCCCGAAATCCCCGAGCCGCTGCGCGGCGTGTTCACGGTGGCGCTGCGGATCGCCTACAACGGCACGGCCGAGGACGGCGAACGGATGATCGCGCCGCTCCGGGCAGTCGCGCCGACAATCCTGGACACCGTAGCGGAGATGCCGTACACGGCAGTCGCATCGATCCACGCCGAGCCGACCGAACCATTGCCCTACTACGAGCGCAGCATCATGCTGCGGGAATTCCCCACAGAATCGCAGGACAGGCTGGTGGAACTCATCGGCCCGAACTCTCGAACCACCATGTGGATCGCCGAACTGCGTGCCCTTGGCGGAGCCTGGGACCGAGAGCCGTTGGTGCCCAACGCCGTAGCGACCAGAGGTCTGCCGTACGTCTTGTTGGGCGTCGAGGTCGGTCCGCTGTCAGAGGAACGGCGGCTCAAGGAGTCGGTCGGTGCGTTGCTCGACGGGATGGCGGCCTGGCAAGCCGACCGGCGGCTGGTGAACAACCTTGCTCCTGAAGAAGCGGCCGACGCCGTCGCGATCTACGGTCCGGAATGCTACGAGCGCCTGGCGCACGTTAAGAAGATCTACGACCCGACCAACATGTTCCGCTTCAACCACAACGTGGTGCCGGCCGCCCGGACCGACAGTCAGCTGCACCAGGCTCGTCCATACTCAAACTATCCCAACGTGTTTCACCGGGACTTTGGTTCGTGATTTGGGCGTCAATTGGCTGCCTGGATCGCGATGCATCTGCATCGACTTTCCCTGCGCGGTATCACGCGCTGTGAGCGTCGAACCGAGCTCTCCGCGCTTTCCGGCTATCGACCGCGCCATACGGGTAGACCGGCCGTCGGCGTAGCCCTAACTTTGCACCAGGAAGGCGGCCTGAACGAGGGTGACTCGTTCAGGTGCAAGGTGATTCAAGGGGGCGAACAATGCCACGGACCCATGATGATAGTTGGGACCTCAAGGCGGGGGTGGGCGCGACCGCCACACTGGTCGCTGCGGCGCGGGCGGTCGCCAGTAGACAACCCGATCCGGTGATCCGCGACCCGTTCGCCGAAGTGTTGGTCAGGGCGGTCGGACTGAAACTGTTCACCCAAATCGTCGACGGCGCAATCGATTTCTCGGACCTCGGAATCGACTGGATGCCGGACTACGTCGGCGTGCGGACGAGAACCCTCGATGACTTTGCCCGCGACGCGTGCCGAGCCGGCATCCGCCAAGCGGTGCTTCTGGCCCCTGGACTGGATTGTCGGGCTTACCGATTGGACTGGCCGCCGGCGACGGCCATCTTCGAGATCGATCAACCCCAGGTCATCGAGTGGAAGCGGCGCGTCTTGACCGGCTTGGGCTGGGCACCTGCCGAAGGGCACCATTGCTTGGGCGTCGATCTGCGTCAGGACTGGTCGACAGCGTTGCGGCAAAACGGTTTCGACGACACGCAGCCGACCGTCTGGATCGTCGAGGGACTTCTCATCGGATGTCTCCCGCCGGAGGCACACGACCAGATTCTCGACGCGATCACCAATTTGAGTGCTTCCGGCAGCCAACTCGGGGCGGATTACGTCGACACCCCCAGAACCGATGCCCTCGGCGAAAATCTGAGAAAACGCCACGCGGTATGGAATCAGTTGGACCCCGAGATCGACCTGCGCAGTGTGATTTTCGCCGGCCAGCACACAGACGCCGCCGGGTATCTGGCCGAGCGGGACTGGACGACGCGCAGTGCTGAGATCGCTAACGTCTTCAACGCGGCCGGACGGCCCGCCCCCACGGCCGACGGCTTGGTCGAGCTGGCGAGTTTCACGCGGATGCTGAGCGGAGTGCGCATTTAGCGCGTCCTGCGGCGGCTGAACTCCATCGTCCCGACACCCATCGCTCGTGTGGCCACGATGGTCCACGTGTTTCGATTTTCGTTGTGAGTGCCCGAGGAGGGTCATCGTCATGGTCGCGTCTCTACGCCGGCGACTGGTCAACAAGCTGTGGCTGCCTACCCTGGTGGTCGTCGTCGCCGTCTTGGCGGGGTGCGTCATCGATTCCGCGCACAGGATCTTCGGTTCCCAGGACCGAACCCGGAGCCCGGGCAACAAATTTTCGATAGCTCAGTTCAATCCCAAACACATCGAATACGACGTCTTCGGCGAGTTGGGCGGGTGGGGGCGGGTCAGCTATTGGGACGTGAACTCGCACGCAATCGCCGTCGACCTGGCGACGTTGCCCTGGACGCATGCCGAAGTCACGGTGTTGACGACAGCGACGGCCGATATCACCGCGCAGGTCGCCGGAGGCAATGTCGGCTGCCGCATCATCGTCGACGGCCAGGTGCGTTCCGAACACACCGCCACGGGTGAGCACGCCGGGGTCTGGTGCCAGGTGCTGTCCGCGTGAGGCACAACAACGTCGACATCAAGGTGCGCAAACCCTTCCTTGCGCGGACCATCCGCAAGTTCGCCGTGCCCGTGGTTGTGGCGTGGATAGGGCTCATGGTCGTGCTCAACGTGACCGTCCCGCAGCTGGAACCCGTCACCGAAGCGAACCGGGGACCGCTGGTCCCGGTCGATGCGCCCTCGTCGCAGGCGCTCATCCACATCGGAGAAGTGTTCCACGAGTCGGACAGCAACAGTCTGGTGATGGTCGTGTTGGAAGGTGATCACAAGCTCGACGAGGCCGACCACCACTTCTACGACGACCTGATCGCAAAACTGCAGCGAGACAAGCATGTTCAATATGTTATGAATCTGTGGGGCCAAGGGACAACGGCCGCCGGTGTGCAAAGCAACGACGGGAGGGCGTCCTACACGCTGGTACGGACCGCCGGCGACCTCGGCTCGGCGGTCTCGGACGAGTCGATCAAGGCAGTTCGAGATCTGGTCTCGCAGGCCAAGACTCCGCCCGGACTGAAGGTGTACGTCTCGGGATCGGCTCCGCTGTCAGCGGACATGCTGCAGGCGGGTAACGAGAGCCTGGTCATGATCATGTTCGTCACCATCGTCCTGATCACGGTGATGCTCCTCGTCGTCTACCGCTCGATGAAGACGGCATTCCTCGTGTTGTTCATGGTGATGCTCGAGTTGAACTGCGGGCGGGGGATCGTGTCCCTTCTCGCCTTCCACAAGCTCATTGGCATATCCGAGTTCGCGTCGAACCTATTGGTGTCGTTGATCCTCGGAGCGGGTACCGATTACGCGATCTTCTTGATCGGCCGCTACCACGAAGCGCGGCACGCGGGCGAAGACCGGGAAACCGCCTACTATTCCGCCGTCAACGGCGTCTCCCACGTCATCCTGGGCTCGGGTCTCGCCGTCGCCGGCGCCACGTTTTGTCTGAAATTCACTCGACTCAACTACTTCAACACCTGCGGTATTCCGTGCGCGGTGGCCATGCTCACCGCAGTCGCGGCCGCCCTCACCTTCGGTCCGGCGGTGTTGGCGCTGGGCAGCCGGATGGGGATATTCGAGCCGAAACACCGTGCCGGGGCGGGTATTTGGCGCAAAGTGGGCACTCTGGCGGTCCGGTGGCCCGGCCGGGTCCTGCTGGCGAGTTGCGTGGTGGTGTTGGTGGGATCGCTCACCCTGCCCACCTACCACCCCAATTATGACGACCGCATCTATATCGCCGATGACAGTCCGTCCAAACAGGGATATGCGGCGAGCGACCGGCATTTTCCGGTCAGCAGGCTGAACGGCGACATGCTCATGGTCGAATCCGACCACGATATGCGTAACAGCACGGACATGATCGCGCTGGACCGAGTGGCCCGCAGTGTGTTTCACACTCCCGGTGTGGGATTGATCCAGAGCGTCACCAGGCCGTTGGGGACTCCGCTCGAACATTCGTCGTTCACATACACCATGGGCTCGACGGGAACGAAGATCAAGGAAATCCTGCCGTTCCTCACCGACCTCAACACGCGGCTCACCGAGATGGCCGACATCACCGAGCGCATGACGGGGCTGATGCGGCATCAACAGGAATTGACGTCTCAACAGGCCGGCGCGGCTCATATCGCCGCCGAAGCGGCCAAGGGCATGAAGGACGTCACCGACGCGATGCGCGACAACATCGCCGACTTCGACGATGTCTGGCGGCCGATCCGCAGCTACTTCTATTGGGAGAAGCACTGTTTCGACATCCCGCTCTGCTGGTCGCTGCGTTCGCTATTCGACCTGACTGACAAGTTCGACCAGCTGGACGAGCAAATGGACAAGAACCTCAAGGCTGCGATGATTCAGGACTCGGTGATGCCGCAGCTGGTCGAACTCCTCGGCCGCAACGTCGGCCAGCTCGAGCAGCTACACCAGGTGATCATGGCCGAGCACAGTACGATTGCGCCCCAGCTGGCCCAGTTGGACGAGCTGAGCCGGCAGATGATGGATCTGGGCTATGCGTTCGACAGTGCGAAGAACGACGAATTCTTCTATCTACCACCAGATGCGTTCAACAATCCGTCGTTTCGCATCGATCTGAAATTCTTCATGTCCCCCGACGGCAAAGCCGCTCGATACATGGTCTACCACGACGGCGAAGCACTCACGGAAGACGGAATCCACCACGACCAGGCCTATCTGCCCGCCGCCGAGGAGGCGTTGAAAGGCACCACGCTCGCCGGCGCCCATGTCTACCTCGGCGGCGCCGCGACGACGTACTGGGATATCCAGGATGCGGCCGCAACCGACCTGATCATCGCGGCCACCGCGGCATTCGCGTTGATTTTCCTGGTGATGCTGCTCATCACCCGCAGCATGATCGCGGCGCTGGTCATAATCGGAACCGTAGCGTTTTCGTATTCGGGAGCGTTCGGCCTGTCGGTCCTGATCTGGCAGCACCTGCTCGGCATCCCGATCAGCTGGCTGGGTCTGCCGCTCACCTTCATCATCCTGGTGGCGGTCGGCTCGGACTACAACCTGCTGCTCGTAGCCCGCTACCTGGAGGAAAGCAAGGCGGGCCTGAACACCGGCCTGATCAGAGCGGTCGCCAACTCCGGCAAAGTGGTCACCACCGCCGGTCTGGTGTTCGCCGTCACGATGATGGCCATGGTCTCCGGCAAGCTGGTCTCGGTCGGTGAAATGGGATCCACGATCGGAATCGGCCTGCTGCTCGACACGCTGATTGTGCGTTCGTTCATCACGCCCGCCCTCGCTCGTCTGCTCGGGCCATTCTTCTGGTGGCCCCGCCTGATTCGCGCCCGACCGGCGCGTGCCGCCGGGCGGGTAGCGCCGGCCGAATACGCGGGCGTCCGGTGACCGGCGCCGTGTCGCGTTTTGTGGACCGCACGGCTCGATGGCCCTGGTGATCGCACCGCGGAGGTGCAAACGTTATTAGCGCGAACCGACAAAGTGGATAGGAAGTGACACGACCATGCAAGCGATCACCGCGCGCGACCGCGCCGCCGGTTTCCGTGGACTCGCTCTGGCCGAGGTGCCCTATCCGCATGCCGCCGAAAACGACGTCGTTGTCCGCGTGCATGCCGCCAGCTTCACCCCGGACGAGCTCAACTGGCCGGCCACGTGGACCGACCGCTCCGGGCGCGATCGCACGCCCGTCATTCCAGGGCATGAAGTCTCCGGAGTTGTTGCCGAATTAGGTTACGGCACAACCGGACTGACCGTCGGACAGCGGGTTTTTGGGATTACCGACTGGGCCCGTGACGGCTCGCTCGCGGAGTACGTCGCGGTAGAGGCCCGCAACCTCGCGCCGTTATCGGCAGACATCGACCACGTGGTGGCCGCCGCGTTGGCGTTGCCCGGATTGACCGCATGGCAGGGGCTGTTCGCGCATGCGCACCTTCTCGCCGGCCAGACCGTTCTGGTTCATGGCGCCGCCGGTGCCGTCGGTTCCCTGGTGGTGCAACTTGCTCGCGACGCCGGCGCTTGCGTCATCGGGAGCGGGCGTGCCGAGCACCGGGACGCAGTGCTGGGCCTCGGCGCCGACAGTTTCCTGGACCTGCGATCCGATCGCCTCGAGGAGGCCGGCACGGTCGACGTGGTATTCGACGTAATCGGTGGTGAAATCCTCGATCGCTCAGCGCAATTGGTGCGTCCGGGCGGCGCGCTGATCACCATCGCCGAGCCGCCGCGGGTTCAACCCGAGCACGGACGCGCTGTCTTTTTCGTCGTCGAACCCGACCGGCAAGCCCTTACCGTGCTGGAACGCAGGGTTCGCGACGGCCGACTGCGCCCAGTCGTCAAAACGGTATGTGCACTGGCCGAAGCCGCGTCGGCATTCGACCCGGCGCGTCGTGGCGGCGGCAAGACCATCATCACGGTTGCCGACGCGGGCTAGCCGAGCGCGTTACCCACAGAGACTGCCATGCCCCAATCCGTTGACTGCGAACCACTCTGGTAGCAGCCGCATACCACTCACAATGCGCCATCCGCTCCACAGAAAAGGACGGCTCTGGCCATCAACGGCATCGGCGGCGCGGAATGGTTGTTCTTTTTCGCGAGCGTCACGACTCGATGGAAGGTACCGAATGAGACTTGGACTTCGCCTGCCCCAGAGATTGGGAGTCGACCTGCAACACGATCTGGTCGAAGCGGCACGGGCGGCCGAGGCGGCCGGATATTCCAGTGTGTGGACGTACGAGCGACTGCTCTTCCCGCAGACGCCCGTCGAGCCCTATGCCGGATCCAACGCGCCGTGGCCGGAACACTCGCGCCAGGCCGCCGACCCGTTGGCCGTCCTGACCGCCGCGGCGGTCGCGACCGAAAGCGTCCGCCTCGGTACCTCCGTCCTCGTCGCGGCACTGCACACTCCGGTCCAGCTCGCCAAGGCTCTCGCCACGATCGATCAGATCAGCGGCGGCCGCGTGATCGCGGGCCTGGGCACCGGCTGGGCCACCGACGAACTGCAGGCCACCGGCGCCACCCGAGCCGATCGCGGCCGCTTCCTCGACGAGACGCTCGATGTCTTCGATGCGGTGTGGGGCCCCGACCCGGTGAGCTTCCGGGGACCGCGGGTGGTCGTCGACAACGCAGCAGTCCTGCCCAAGCCGGTGGCGAAAATCCCCGTCCTGCTGGGCGGCGGCGGCCATAACCCGGGCCGTGGCACCAGTTCGAAAGCGTTGCAGCGCATCGCCAAACGCGCCGACGGCTGGCTGCCGCTGCTGGCTACGCCGGGCCCGGCGGGAGCTGCGGAATTGCGGGCCGACTGGGACCGCATCCGGGGCATGGCTTGCGAATACGGGCGTGACACGAGCCGGATGGAGATGATCGTGGTCGGCAATGTCACCTTCACCCACCGGCCGGCCGGACCTGAGCGATCCGCGTTCGTCGGCACGCTGGACCAGGTTCTCGACGATGTCCGGACCGCCGCGGAGGCGGGCGCCGACGAGCTCATCGTGGATCTCAATCTGCAGGACTGGTTCACCAGCACTGCGCAAATGCTGGAGACGGCGGTGCAGATCCGCGAACGAGCAACGGCCTCATGATCGACGGATTGCGCATCCGGACCGACACCACGGATCCGGAAGACGCGCGCACCCAGATCGGGTCTGTCTACTGTCCCCACCGCCTCACCGTCCGGGACCGCGTGTCGGCGTTTCGTGCGCGGCATGCCGAAGGCGGTGGCAGCGGGCTCGGCGTTTACTCCCTGTCGTACGGTTCGGCCACCACGGTGCTCGAGTCGTCGACATTCGACGACTTCGTCTTGGTGTCCCAGCAGATCAGCGGGCGATTCGTGGCCGGGGCGGATAACGGGGAGCGGGTCGTGTTGCCCGGCGAACACGTGGTGCTGGACGCGCACACGGCGTATCGGCTGCGCTGGGAAGAAAACTGTAACCTTTTCCACATTCGAATTCCGCGTACCGAATTCGAAGCGACGGTTGCCGAGTTCACCGGTGCGACTGAGCCGACGCCGGTCCGAGTCCCGACCAGCTGGCAGCCGTCCAAGCCGGGAATGTTGGCTGTTGCGAACGTGATGAAATTCTTGCTCCGCAATGCCGGGCCGAACGGGCTGCTGGCGTCGAAGTCATTGGTATCGGCGCAGATGTCTCGGATGTTGGTAGCGAGCATCGGCGAGGCCTACCCCGGGTTTATTCACATGGCCGACGCGGGCCCCAGTGGTGCCGTTCGGCCGCCGGCGGTGCGGCGTGCGATCGCCTACCTCGAGGATTCGGTGGCCGAGGACGTCCGGATCAGCGACGTGGCGGCTGCCGCGCGGTTGAGCCCGCGCGCCCTTCAGGAAGCCTTCCGTAAGCACCTGGACACGACTCCGATGGCATACCTGAAGTCGATCCGCCTCGCTCGGGCCCACGCGGACCTGCGGCGGTCTTCCGTCGAGGAGGGGACGACCGTTGCAGCCGTCGCGTACCGCTGGGGGTTCGCCAACCTCGGGCGGTTCGCGGCCGACTACCGGCGCGAGTTCGGCAGCTTGCCAAGCCAGGTATTGCATGCGTCACGCTGATATGCGCAGGTCACGAGTGGGACCGCGGTATGGTGCTAATTGTGGTGAGAATTCCCCGGCCCCACCCCAGCGTCAAGCCTGGGGCCAAGGTCGACGCGCGCAGCGAACGCTGGCGCGAGCACCGCAAGAAAGTGCGCAGCGAAATCGTCGACGCGGCCTTCCGCGCCATCGACCGCCTCGGCCCCGAGCTGTCCGTGCGGGAGATCGCCGAGGAGGCCGGCACCGCCAAACCCAAGATCTACCGGCATTTTCACGACAAGTCCGACCTGTTCCAGGCGATCGGGGAGCGGCTGCGCGACATGCTGTGGGCGGCGATCTTCGCGTCCATCGACCTGAAAACAGACTCGGCCCGCGAGGTGATCCGGCGCAGCGTCGAGGAGTACGTGGTCCTGGTCGACAAGCACCCCAACGTGCTGCGGGTGTTCATCCAGGGCCGCTCGGCCGCCAGCCCCCAGATCCTGGACGAGGGACGCGGCATCACCCTGGCCGTGGCCGACATGTTCGACAACGAGCTGCGCGAGATGGAGCTCGACCACGCGGCGGTCGAGCTGGCCGGGAACGCGGCGTTCGGCTGTGCCGCGTCGGCCACCGAGTGGTGGCTGGGCCCCGAGCCGGAAAGCCCCCGCCTGATGTCGCGCGAGCAGTTCGTTGCGCACCTGACGACCATCATGATGGGGGTAATCGTCGGCACCGCCGAGGCGCTGGGCATCACGATGGACCCTGACCTGCCGATTCACGACATGGTGACCGTTAAGCCGGCCGCGGGGTGAGCGGGCCGCGGCGTTGACAATCGCCGCGGCCATCGATAACACTCGTCCAAACCGATACCCTGGGTACTAGGTATCTGCGTCAGCCGGGGGCCGCAGCCGAAGACGCCAGCTAACGCCGACCCGAGACAGGCCTGGATAGAAGGACCGATCGACCGTGACCGACGTCGTGACACAAACCGAGACACTGCCGGGGACCAACGCCCACAAGCCGGTGCACACGCGCGCCGTCATCATCGGGACCGGGTTCTCCGGCCTGGGCATGGCGATCGCGCTGCAGAAGCAGGGCGTCGGCTTCGTCATGCTGGAAAAGGCCGACGACATCGGCGGCACCTGGCGAGACAACAGCTATCCAGGCTGCGCGTGCGACATCCCGTCGCACCTGTACTCGTTCTCGTTCGAGCCCAAGCCCGACTGGAAGAACCCGTTCTCCTATCAGCCCGAGATCTGGGACTACCTCAAAGGGGTCACCGAGAAGTACGGGCTGCGCGGCTACGTCGAGTTCAACTCGCTGGTGGATCGTGCGCACTGGGACGATGACGAGAACCGCTGGCACGTGTTCACCGCCGACGGGCGCGAGTACGTCGCGCAGTTTCTGATCTCGGGTGCCGGCGCGCTGCACATCCCGTCCATGCCTGAGATCGAGGGCCGCGACGAATTCCGTGGCGCCGCTTTCCATTCCGCGGAGTGGGACCACAGCGTCGACCTGACCGGCAAGCGGGTGGCGGTGATCGGGACCGGAGCCAGCGCGATCCAGATCGTGCCGGAGATCATCGAGCAGGTCGCCGAACTTCAGCTCTATCAGCGCACCCCGCCGTGGGTGGTGCCGCGCTCCAACCCCGAAATCCCGCCGGCGGTGCGCCGGGCCATGGAGAACGTGCCCGGCCTGCGCGCGCTGGTCCGTCTCGTCATCTACTGGGGGCAGGAAGCGCTGGCCATCGGCATGACCAAGCGGCCGAAATTGTTGAAGTTCATCGAGGCCTACTGCAAGTACAACATGTGGCGGGCCGTCAAGGACCGGGAGCTGCGGCGCAAGCTGATCCCCAACTACCGCATCGGGTGCAAGCGGATCCTGAACTCCTCCACCTATTACGGCGCGGTCGCCGACCCGAAGACCGAACTGATCACCGACCACATCTCGCGGATCACCGCTGACGGCATCGTCACCGTCGACGGCACAAACCGGCAGGCCGACGTGATCGTGTACGCCACCGGATTTCACGTCACCGACTCCTACACCTACGTCCAGATCAAGGGACTGCACGGCGAGGACCTGGTGGACCGCTGGAACCGCGAGGGCATCGGGGCACACCGTGGGATCACCATCGCCGACGTGCCCAACCTGTTCTTTTTGCTGGGACCCAACACCGGGCTGGGGCACAACTCGGTGGTGTTCATGATCGAATCCCAGATCCGTTATGTCGCAGACGCGATCGCGACCTGTGACAAGCTCGGCGCACAGGCGCTGGCGCCGACGCGCGCCGCCCAGGACAAGTTCAATGACGAGCTGCAGCGCAGGCTGGGCCCGTCGGTGTGGAACAGCGGCGGCTGCAGCAGCTGGTATCTGGACGAGCACGGCAAGAACACCGTGCTCTGGGGCGGCTACACCTGGGAGTACTGGCGGGCGACCCGTTCGGTCAAGCCGGACGAATACCAGTTCTATGGCGTGAACATGGGCAGGCGCGCGACGGCCTAGCTGCCGAGCGAAGCCGTTGCGGCGCTGCGATCTTCGCTCAATTGCGACTGTTTGGCGAAGGATCGCAGGTTCTGTCGCATGATGCGGTCCAGGACCCGGTCGGACACCAAGCGGTTGATCCGCACCAGGATCGCGGCATCGCGTCCGATGGTGTAGCGAGTGCGGGGACGCGATGCGGTCGCGGCCTTGGCGATCACTTTCGCCGCGTGTTCGGCCGAAACGCCATCCTCGCCGAACGACCGCGCTTGTGCCGTGACGGCCGCGATGAGGTCGCCGTAGCGGGCGAGTTGGGCATCGGTCAGGTTCGCCATCAGTCCCTCCGCGGTGGTGATTCCGCGCTCGGCCATTTCGGTTTTGACCGCGCCGGGCTCGACGACGACCACCTTGATGCCGAGCTCGGCGACCTCACGCCGCAACGCGTCACTGGCGGCCTCCAGGGCGAACTTCGAACCGGCATATGCGCCATACGTCGGCAACACCACCTTGCCTCCGACGGAGCTGATATTGACGACGGTGCCCGAGCTGAGCAGCAGGGCCGGCAACAGCGCCTGGGTCATCGCGATGTGGCCGAACAGATTTACCTCGAACTGCCTGCGCCACTGGTCTATCGGCAGTGTTTCGACCGGAGAATTGACCGCGATTCCGGCATTGTTGATCAGCGCGCGCAGGGTGCGGCGCTGTGGATCGCGCGCGATGCGGTCGGCGATCGCGGCCACGTCTGATTGCATCGTGATGTCCAGGATGTACGGCTCGATGCCAGCTGCGCGCAGTGCGTCGGCGTCCACCTCGCGGCGCACACCGGCCAGCACGTGAAAACCCTTGTGGGCCAGTTCTCGAGCGCTGGCCGCGCCAATGCCCGTCGAGGCACCGGTCACAACGATCAGCTCATTACGGGCGGCGCGATTCGACGACATCATGGTGGTCTCCAATCGAGTGGGTTAGCTTGAGTTGACGCTGTCATCTCAAACTAACAGTTGAGTTGACATTGTCAACCCAAAGACCGGCTTATGCTCTGCGGGTGACGACACGATCCGAGAGCGCGGCGGCCACGCGTCGTTCGTTGGTCGAGGCAGCGGGGGTACTGCTCGACCTCGGAGGCGTCGAGGCGGTGACGCTTCGCGAGGTGGGTGCGCGCGCCGGCGTGTCGCGCTCGGCGGCGTATCGCCACTTCGCCGACAAGGAATCTCTGCTCGCCGAGCTGGCCACCAACGCATTGCGCGAATTGGGTGACGCACTCGAGACATTGGCCGGTAGCGAAGACTCACCCGAGGAATGTTTGCGATCGGCCCTGCTGTCGCTGATCGCCATCGGCCGCACCCGGCCTCATCTCTATCGCCTGATGTTCACTCCGCCGGCGGGCGATCCGACCGCCGCGATGCGGGTGGCCGAACGCACGCAGGGGCTATTTCTGGAGATGGTTGGTCGCATCACCGGTCCACGGCAAGCCCCCCGCTATGGGGCGCTCATTTTGACGAGTGCGCACGGGATCACGGGCCTGGACTTGAGCGGCCACATGGATCTGGATAAGTGGCACACCAGCGCCGAGGAACTCGTCGACACGCTCATCTCGGTGTTGCCAAGAGTCGGATAAAAGCCTGCGCGGCCGCGTCCACGCCGGTGTCGTCATTGGTCGCAACGAGATCCAGCAGCAGGCCGCGGGTGACCGCCAGCCCCAGCCGGGCGAGCGCGGGGTCCACCGGACCGTCGGTGACCGCCTCGACCTCGGCGAGCCAGCTCTCGACGGCGCCGGGAATCATTCGGGCAAAAGGCTTTTCACCCGCAGCCGCGCGAGCGTAGCACTCGAAGAACAGTCGCTCGGATTCACGCAGCTCGGGCCGACACAGGTCGGCCCACATCGCCGCAAAGCCCTCGGCCGGGTCGGCCGGCAATCCGGGCAGCAGCCCCATCTGGCGTCGCTCGACGTCTTCGACGATCGCCACGAGCAGATCTTCGCGAGAACCGAAGTGGTGCAACAGCATCCGGTGGCTGGTGCCGACCGCGGCGGCCACCTCGCGCAGCGACCGGTCGCCGATGCCGCCGGTGGCGAACTCGGCCACCAGCGCATCGAGGAGCTGCCGGCGCCGCTCGGTGTCAGGAGTGCGCGCCATCGGCGCGGCTGAGCTGCTCTGATCGGGCCTTGAGGCCTTGGGCCTCGAGTTGCAGGAAGCGCCTGGTCTTCTTGGCCATCAGCCGCCCGACCAAAGCACCCAGTGCGCCGCCCTGGTCGAGTTGCTGGCGCACCAGCGTGCGGCCGCCGGGCTGGGCGATGACCTCATGCCGGGCGGTCACCCGCACCCCCGGGGAGCTCTGCACCCAGGTCCATGACCTACCGGGGGCGATCTCGGTGACCTTCCAGACCAGCTTCGACATGCCGGGCTGCTTGATGGCGAACCGCCTGCCGGCCGCAAGGCCCGAACCATCAAGGCCGACAAGGGAAGTGACCGACGCGGTCCACTCGGGCCAGTGCTCGACGTCGGTGAAGACCTCCCAGACGAGTTGGGGTGCTGTGTCGATCTCGACGCCGTCTTCGGTAAACATGTACCAAATGGTACATCGTCAACGCGCAATACTGGAGATTGGATTGAATCCGGTGGGGGCCGGGACACGTCGGCGACACGTAAACACAAGTTGTTGTGTTGCCGTTGCTTGTCGCACCCCAGGGGTAGTGTCTGGAGCCTGGGATTCATCCGGCAAAACGGTGTGTGAAGTGGGGTTCTGGTGAGCGAAAACATGAAGCTGATCGACCGCGTTTCGGCGATCAACTGGAACCGGCTGCAAGACGAAAAGGATGCCGAGGTCTGGGACCGCCTGACCGGCAATTTCTGGCTGCCCGAGAAGGTGCCGGTGTCCAACGACCTGCCGTCGTGGGGGACCCTGACCGCCCACGAGAAGCAGATGACCATGCGGGTATTCACCGGCCTGACGCTGCTGGACACCATCCAGGGCACCGTCGGGGCGGTCAGCCTGATCCCCGACGCCCTGACGCCGCACGAAGAGGCCGTCTACACCAACATCGCGTTCATGGAGTCGGTGCACGCGCGCAGCTACAGCAACATCTTCTCCACGCTGTGCTCGACCGCCGAGATCGACGACGCCTTCCGCTGGTCCGAGGAGAACCCCAACCTGCAGCGCAAGGCCGAGATCGTCATGCAGTACTACAAGGGCGACGAGCCGCTGAAGCGCAAGGTCGCCTCCACGCTGCTGGAGAGCTTCCTGTTCTACTCCGGCTTCTACCTGCCGATGTACTGGTCGAGCCGCGCGAAGCTGACCAACACGGCCGACATGATCCGGCTGATCATCCGCGACGAGGCCGTGCACGGCTACTACATCGGCTACAAATACCAGCGCGGCCTGGCGCTGGTCGACGACGCCCGCAGGCAGGAGCTCAAGGACTACACCTACGAGCTGCTCTTCGAGCTCTACGACAACGAGGTGGAATACACCCAGGACCTCTACGACGAGGTCGGGCTGACCGAGGACGTCAAGAAGTTCCTGCGCTACAACGCCAACAAGGCGCTGATGAACCTCGGCTACGAGGCGCTGTTCCCGCGCGACGAGACCGACGTGAACCCGGCCATCCTGTCCGCGCTGTCACCCAACGCCGACGAGAACCACGACTTCTTCTCCGGCTCGGGGTCGAGCTACGTGATCGGTAAGGCCGTCAACACCGAGGACGAGGACTGGGACTTCTAGCAGCGCGTCAGGGCTCTCATGGATAGTCCGATGAGCGTCTGGGGGGCTCACCGGGCTGCTCCAAAACCCGCGCAGGAGTTTCTACAAATCCAGTTGTGACTAGACGTAGAAGCGATTACGCTGCCATCGACGAATCGGGACACGTCGCCAAATATCAGGGTCGCCAAACGGGGAGGTTTGGGAAGTATGTTGTTCCGTGCGGCTCGCGTCACGGCAAACGTGGTCACTACCGTCTTATGACCGCCGCGTTGCTGACCCAGCATCTGTACGAGTTTGCCCTCGAATTGCGCAGATTGGCCTATACCATGCCTGGCGGGTACGAAAACCCACTCATCCACCTCAGTGAGCGGATGGTCCACTGCGCGAAGGAACAAAGCTCGGAAGGTGTTAGCTAGCTCGGCCGATCAATATTGCCTATTTGGAGCATGTACGAGCGGCTGGCAAATGCGCGATGTGTTTCCCGCAGGTGCTTTCGCAAGGTTGTGGGTGCCATCCAATTATTGACTCGACCGCCAATAAAGTCGGCGCAATGCATTCGGGAATTGGCGTTGCGTGATCTCATGAAAACGCTGACGCAGTCGCTTCTTGTCGAATCTTGAAAACCGCGTTGTCGCGCCGGCCGCGGCTGAGTGCTCAGTCGCCGGTTAACGCCGTATCAGCGGCTAGGAGCGGGCGTTGGCATGTTCGGCGCCGACGACATGCCCGGCATTGGCGACATGCTCGGCTTGTTTTCCATCGGCACTTTCATGCCTTTCATCAAAAGATGAGGACTGGGACTTCTAGCAGCGCATCGAGCTAAGCGGTTCGTGAACGACGCATGAATTGTCGGTATGGCGCGACCGCCCGCTGGCGCGGGTGATACGGCTGCCCTGACACTGTTGGGGTGACGAATACCGCCGCCCCGCATACCACCAATTTCCTGCGTTCAGTGCTGCGCTGGCTGCGCGCCGGCTACCCCGAGGGCGTGCCCGGGCCCGACCGCGTGCCGCTGCTGGCGCTGCTGCGCAGCACGCCGCTGACCGAAGAGCAGATCGCCGAGGTGGTGCGCAACATCACCGCGGACGGATCCCCGGCGCTCGCTGACGGTGTGATCGACCGCGACGAGATCGCCCATTTCATCTCCGACATGACGCACTATGACGCCGGGCCGGAGAACGTCATCCGGGTGGCCGCCACCCTGGCCGCCGTCGGGTGGCCGCTGGCCGGCATCGACGTCAGCGAGGTCATCCCCGGCGACGAGTGGGGAGAGGCCGCGGAGATCGCCGCGCGCAGCGCGGTACCCGAACGCGCTCCGGGCGCAGCGCTGTAAAGCGTTGGCGCCCTATAGCTTCGAGATGTCGATGACGAAGCGGTAGCGCACGTCGCTGGCCAGGACGCGCTCGTAGGCTTCGTTGATGTAGTCGGGCTCGATGAGCTCGATTTCCGGCGTCACGTTGTGCTCGGCGCAGAAGTCCAGCATCTCCTGGGTCTCGGCGATGCCGCCGATGTTTGACCCGGACAGGCTGCGGCGCGCCAGCGCCAGCGAGAACGCGCCCACCTCCATGGGGTGCTCGGGTATGCCCAACTCGACGAGCGTGCCGTCGACGTCGAGCAGGCTCAGATAGTCGTCGAGGTTCAGGTTGGCCGAGACGGTGTTGAGGATCAGGTCGAAGCTGTTGCGCAGCTTCTTGAAGGTCTCGCGCTCGGCGGTGGCGTAGTAATGCTTGGCGCCCAGCCGCAGCCCGTCTTCCATCTTCTTCAGTGACTGCGACAGCACCGTCACCTCGGCGCCCATCGCCGCGCCGAGCTTGACGCCCATGTGGCCCAGCCCGCCCAGGCCGATGATCGCCAAGCGGGTGTCCTTGCCGGCCTTCCAGTGCCGCAGCGGCGAGAACAGCGTGATGCCCGCGCACAGCAGTGGGGCTGCCTTGTCCAGCGGCAGCGAGTCGGGGATACGCAGGACGAAGTTCTCGTCGACGACGATCGCCTGGCTGTAGCCGCCCTGCGTCGTCGTGCCGTCCCTGTCGGTGGCGTTGTAGGTGAAGGTGGTGCCCCGGCTGCAGTACTGCTCGAGGCCGGCCTTGCAGCTGTTGCACTGGCCGCAGGAGTTCACCATGCAGCCGACGCCGACGTGGTCGCCGACCTTGTGCTTGGTGACCTCGGACCCGACGGCGGTCACGACGCCGGCGATCTCGTGGCCCACGACCAGCGGGTAATCCGGTGTGCCCCATTCGCCTTTGGCGGTGTGGATGTCGGAGTGGCAGATTCCGGCGAACTTGATGTCGATGGCCACGTCGTGCGGACCCGGGTCGCGCCGCTCGATGGTGGTCTTGGTCAGCGGTGCCGTCGGCGAGGTGGCCGCGTACGCCGAAACTGTGCTCATGAGAATCCCTCTTCGATTCGATGCGTCGTCAAGAAGTTTAGCTAAGGTAAAAGTTCTTTCGCCATCGGACGCGGCGAACATCACGTTGTGACGATGGATGCGGTTTTGCCGGACCGCCGTCAGTTGATCGGCGCGTTCACCAGGCGCAGGTCGTCGACGATGCCGCGGGCCGCGATCAGGCCCTCGCCGGTTTGCCAGATCTCGTCGTTGACGATGTAGACCCGGTTGTCCCTGTTGGCGGACAGCTTGCGCCACGGGTTGCTGTCCAGGATCGTGGCGGCCCGATCGGCGGCGGCCGGGGAGGCGCAGGACACGTACACCACGTCGGCGTCCGCGATCGAGAGGTCCGGACTCTTCGCCAGGTCCGCGTCGCTGCTGCCGATCTCGATGTAGGGCTTGTCGGTGAACCGCTGGGACGCCGGCCGGTCCACGCCGACCGCCCCGAGCACGCTGGCCGGGAAGTTGTTGGCGCCGTACACCCGGATGGTGCCGGTGGTCAGCTGCACGATCGACGCCTGATAGTGCGACGCGTCATGCCGCGCGCCGATGTCGGTCGTTCGCTGGGAAAAGCCGCTGATCAACCCGTCCACCGCGGCGGTGCGGCCGGTGGCGGCGCCGACCGCGCGCAGGTTGGCCTGCCACGCCGCGCCCGGTGCGGCCGTGAACACCGTCGGGGCGATCGCGGTCAGCTGCGGATACAGCGTCGGCGTCAACCCCTGTGACCCCAGGATCAGGTCGGGGTGGGCGCTCGCGATCGCCTTGAGGTCCGGGTGTGCGCGGGTGCCGACCCCGGGCAGGCCGTGCACCGCGCCGCCCAGGTAGGCGGGCTGAGTCGAGGACCCGTCCGGCAACGCCGCGCCGACCACCCGCGACTGCAGGCCCAGCGCGCACAGCGTGTCGAGCTGGTCGCCGGAGAGCACCACGATGCGCTGCGGGTCGGCGGGCACCTGCACGACATCCGGGTTGACGCCCGCGGCGTTGTGGACTTGCCGTTTCGCCGAACCCGCATCGGCTTCGGCGGCGTCGCGTGCGCACGAGTCGTCGGGACGGCGGTCGTTTCCGAGGACGCCGGCGCCCGCGATCTGGGTCGTCGGGGTGACCAGGGAACGGGCCGGCGTCTGGCCGGCGGGCTTGTCGGCCCCGCAGCCGCTGGACGCCAGCACGAGCGTCGCCGTCACCGCGGTCGCCGCGGCCAGCCGGGCGGGTCTGATCACGCCGAACAACACGCGTCAGACGCTAACATCCGGCCAGTTCGGCGACGCCGCGCCGACGGACGCGCCGCACCGGGGAGCCATTTACGACAGTTTGTAGGACCAGCCCTGACGTCGCCAGAATCGACGGCTAAGATTCGTCTCAATACCGATTTTTGGGCCAGTGTCCGATCTGGATGTTTGGAGAAGCTGTTGACAGCCGAAGCGCCCCCCTTGGGAGAACTCGAGGCCGTTCGTCCGTACCCGGACCGCATGGGCCCCAAAGGGAACCTCGTCTACAAACTGATCACCACGACCGATCACAAGATGATCGGCATCATGTACACCGTCACCTGCTTCGCCTTCTTCTTCATGGGCGGGCTGATGGCGTTGCTGATGCGCACCGAGCTGGCCGCTCCCGGGCTGCAGTTCCTGTCGAACGAGCAGTTCAACCAGCTGTTCACCATGCACGGCACGATCATGCTGCTGCTGTATGCCACGCCGGTGGTCTTCGGTTTCGCCAACCTGGTGCTGCCGCTGCAGATCGGCGCGCCCGACGTGGCGTTCCCGCGGCTGAACGCGTTCTCGTTCTGGCTGTTCCTGTTCGGCGGGTTGATCGCGGCTTCCGGCTTCATCGTCCCCGGCGGGGCCGCCGACTTCGGCTGGACCGCCTACACGCCGCTGTCCGACGCCGTTCACTCACCCGGCGTCGGCGGAGACCTGTGGATCACCGGCCTGATCGTCGCCGGTCTGGGCACCATCCTGGGTGCGGTCAACATGATCACCACCGTGGTGTGCATGCGCGCACCCGGCATGACCATGTTCCGCATGCCGATCTTCACCTGGAACATCCTGGTGACCTCGATCCTGATCCTGATCGCGTTCCCGATCCTGACCGCGGCGCTGTTCGGGCTGGCCGCCGACCGACATCTGGGCGCCCATGTCTACGACGCCGCCAACGGCGGAGTCTTGTTGTGGCAACACCTGTTCTGGTTCTTCGGCCATCCCGAGGTGTACATCATCGCGTTGCCGTTCTTCGGCATCATCACCGAGATCATTCCGGTGTTCTCGCGCAAGCCGGTCTTCGGTTACACCACGCTGGTGTACGCCACCCTGTCGATCGCCGCCCTGTCGGTCGCGGTGTGGGCGCACCACATGTTCGCCACCGGAGCCGTTCTGCTGCCCTTCTTCTCGTTCATGACGTACCTGATCGCGGTGCCGACCGGGATCAAGTTCTTCAACTGGATCGGCACGATGTGGAAGGGACAGATCACCTTTGAAACGCCGATGCTGTTCTGTGTCGGCTTCCTACTCACCTTCCTGCTGGGCGGTCTGACCGGCGTGATCCTGGCCAGCCCGCCGCTGGACTTCCACGTCACCGACAGCTACTTCGTGGTCGCGCACTTCCACTACGTGCTGTTCGGCACCATCGTGTTCGCCACCTTCGGCGGGGTCTACTTCTGGTTCCCGAAGATGACCGGCCGGCTGCTCGACGAGCGGCTGGGCAAGCTGCACTTCTGGTTGACGTTCATCGGGTTCCACACCACCTTCCTGGTGCAGCACTGGCTGGGCGACCTGGGCATGCCGCGCCGGTACGCGGACTACCTGCCCAGCGACGGCTTCCAGCCCTACAACGTCGTCTCGACGGTGGGCGCCTTCATCCTGGGTGCGTCGATGTTCCCGTTCGTCTGGAACGTCTTCAAGAGCTGGCGGTACGGCGAGGTCGTCACGGTCGACGACCCGTGGGGCTACGGCAACTCCCTGGAATGGGCCACCAGTTGCCCGCCGCCGCGGCACAACTTCACCGAGCTGCCCCGAATCCGTTCGGAGCGCCCGGCATTCGAGCTGCACTACCCGCACATGGTGGAGCGGCTGCGCGCCGAGGCGCATGTGGGTCGCGCGCACGGGCCCGGGGACAAGGACGTCACCAGACTGGACGACGTCCAGGTTCGCAGCTGATGGCCTGACGGGCGGCTGTCGGGCGTGAACTCACCAGCCAAGGTGTCGGTGCTGATCACCGTCACCGGCGTGGATCAACCGGGCGTGACGGCGACCCTGTTCGAGGCGCTGTCGCGGCACGGCGTCGAGCTGCTCAATGTAGAACAGGTGGTGATCCGGCACCGCCTGACGCTGGGCGTGCTGGTGTGCTGCCCGGCCGACGTCGCCGACAGCGCGCAGTTGCGCGACGACGTCGAATCGGCCATCCGCAAGGTGGGTCTCGATGTCAGCATCGAGCGCAGCGACGACGTGCCGATCATGCGGGAGCCCTCCACCCACACCATTTTCGTGCTGGGCCGGCCCATCACCGCCGGCGCGTTCGGCGCGGTGGCGCGCGAGGTGGCCGGCCTGGGCGTCAACATCGACCTGATTCGCGGCGTCTCCGACTATCCGGTGATCGGCCTGGAGCTGCGCGTGTCGGTGCCGCCGGGTGCGGACGGCGCGCTGCGGACCGCCCTGAACCGAGTGTCCAGCGAGGAACAGGTCGACATCGCGGTCGAGGACTACAGCCTGGAACGACGGGCCAAGCGGCTCATCGTGTTCGACGTCGACTCGACGCTGGTGCAGGGCGAGGTCATCGAGATGCTGGCGGCCCGGGCCGGTGCCGAGGGCAAGGTCGCCGCGATCACCGACGCCGCGATGCGCGGCGAGCTGGACTTCGCGCAGTCGCTCGAGCAGCGGGTGGCGACGCTGGCGGGCCTGCCCGCCAGCGTGATCGACGAGGTCGCCGACCAGCTGGAACTGATGCCCGGCGCCCGCACCACGCTGCGAACCCTGCGGCGCCTGGGTTACGCCTGCGGCGTCGTGTCCGGGGGCTTCCGCCGGATCATCGAGCCGTTGGCCGAGGAGCTGATGCTGGACTACGTCGCGGCCAACGAGCTGGAGATCGTCGACGGCACGCTCACCGGACGGGTCATCGGCCCCATCGTCGACCGGGCCGGAAAGGCCACGGCGCTAAGGGAATTCGCGAACCAGGTCGGGGTGCCGATGGCGCAGACCGTCGCCGTGGGTGACGGCGCCAACGACATCGACATGCTGGCCGCGGCCGGACTGGGCATCGCGTTCAACGCCAAGCCGGCGCTGCGCGAGGTCGCCGACGCGTCGCTGAGCCACCCCTACCTGGACACGGTGCTGTTTTTGTTGGGTGTGACCCGCGGCGAAATCGAGGCCGCCGACGCGGTCGACGGCGAGGTCCGCCGGGTTGAGATCCCGCCCAACGCGTAGCGATCGCAAGCGCGGCGACCCGGCAGGTATTCGAGCGCCGCGGTACGGCACGATGGTCGGGTGCCCGAAAACGGAAGCGAGTCAGCCGACCCCGATCTGCTGCTCGACTTCAGGCAGGTGTCGCTGCGGCGCGGCGGCAACGTCTTGGTCGGGCCGGTTGACTGGGCGGTCGAACTCGACGAACGCTGGGTGATCGTCGGGCCCAACGGCGCCGGCAAGACCTCGCTGCTGCGGATCGCCGCGGCGGCCGAACACCCCTCGTCCGGCGTGGCTTTCGTGCTCGGCGAGCGGCTGGGCCGCGTCGACGTGACCGAGTTGCGGTCCCGGATCGGGCTCAGCTCCTCGGCTTTGGCGCAGCGGATTCCCACCGACGAGGTGGTGCGCGATCTCGTCGTCTCGGCCGGCTACGCGGTGCTGGGCCGGTGGCGGGAGCGCTATGAGGACGTCGACTACCAACAGGCCATCGACATGCTGGAGAGCCTGGGCGCCGAGCACCTCGCGGACCGTACCTACGGCACGCTGTCCGAGGGCGAGCGCAAGCGGGTGCTGATCGCCCGCGCACTGATGACCGACCCCGAGCTGCTGCTGCTCGACGAGCCCGCCGCCGGCCTGGACCTGGGCGGCCGCGAGGAATTGGTCGCCCGGCTGGCCGACCTGGCCGCCGACCCCGACGCGCCGGCCCTGGTGCTGGTCACCCACCACGTCGAGGAGATTCCGCCCGGGTTCAGCCACTGCATGCTGCTCTCGGAGGCCGAGGTGGTCGCCGCGGGATTGCTGACCGACGTGCTGACCGCCGAGAACCTGTCCACCGCGTTCGGCCAAGCGATCGCCCTCGACGTCGCCGACGGGCGTTATTTCGCGCGGCGAGTCCGCACCCACGCAGCCCACCGGAGGCCGTTATGACGACACCCGACGAAATCCCGCTGGTCGCACGGCCCGCCGCCACGGTGATGCTGGTCCGCGACGACCCGGGCGGCATCAAAGTCTTCCTGATGCGCAGGCACGCCAAGATGGAGTTCGCCGCGGGCACTGTGGTGTTCCCCGGCGGCGGCGTCGACGACCGCGACCGCAACGCCGACATCGCGTGGGCCGGCCCGCCACCGCAGTGGTGGGCGCAGCGGTTCGGCATCGAACCCGACCTGGCCGAGGCGCTGGTGTGCGCCGCCGCCCGCGAGACGTTCGAGGAGTCGGGGGTGCTGTTCGCCGGGCCGGTGGGCGACCCGGACGGCATCGTCGGCGACGCCTCGGTGTACGGCGAGGCCCGCCGGGCGCTGGCCGAACGGTCGCTGTCCTTCGCGGACTTTCTGCGTCAGGAAGACCTGGTGCTGCGGTCCGATCTGCTGCGGCCGTGGGCCAACTGGGTCACCCCGGAGGCCGAGCGCACCCGCCGCTACGACACCTATTTCTTCGTGGGCGCGCTGCCGCACGGACAGCGCGCCGACGGCGAGAACACCGAATCCGACCTCGCCGGCTGGATGGCGCCCCGGGCCGCCATCGACGAGTTCGAGGCCGGTCGCTGCTTCCTGCTGCCGCCGACGTGGACGCAGCTGGACTCGTTGGCCGGGCGGACCGTGACCGAGGTGCTGGCCGTCGAACGCCAGATCGTGCCGGTGCAGCCGCACCTGGAGATCCAGGGCGACAACTGGGTGTTCGAGTTCTTCGATTCCGACCGCTACCACCAGGCGCGGGAAGCGGGCGGCCTGGGATGGCGGCATTGAGCGAGTTCGTCAGCGTCGTGGTCAGCGACGGCTCGCAGGACGCCGGGCTTGCCATGTTGCTGCTGTCGCGCCCACCGACCAACGCGATGACCCGCCAGGTCTATCGGGAGGTCATCGCGGCAGCCGAGGAATTGGGCCGGCGCGACGACGTCGCCGTGGTGATCCTGTTCGGCGGCCACGAGATCTTTTCCGCGGGCGACGACATGTCCGAGCTGCGGACGCTGCGGGGCGCCGAGGCCGAGAGCGTGGCGCGGGTGCGGCAGGAGGCCGTCGACGCGGTGGCCGCGATCCCCAAGCCGACCGTCGCCGCGATCACCGGCTACGCGCTGGGCGCCGGGCTCACCCTGGCCCTGGCCGCCGATTGGCGGATCAGCGGCGACAACGTGAAGTTCGGTGCGACCGAGATCCTGGCCGGCCTGGTGCCCGGCGGCGACGCGATGGCCCGCCTGACCCGGGTGGCCGGCGCGAGCAAGGCCAAGGAGCTGGTGTTCAGCGGCCGCTTCTTCGACGCCGAGGAGGCCCTGGCGCTGGGCCTGATCGACGACATGGTGGCCCCCGACGACGTGTACGACGCCGCCGCCGGGTGGGCGCGCCGTTTCCTCGACGGGCCGCGGCACGCGCTGGCCGCCGCCAAGGCCGGTATCAACGACGTGTTCGATTTGGCAGCCCCCGAGCGGCTCGCCGCCGAACGCCGCCGCTACGTCGAGGTATTCACCGCTGGTCAGGGCGGTGGCGATCAGGCGGATCCCGTCGGCCGTTAGGCTGCCCTGCATGACCAGTTCGACCGACGCCGTCCCGACGCCCCACGCCACCGCCGAGCAGGTGGAAGCCGCCCGGCACGACAGCAAGCTGGCCCAGGTGCTCTACCACGACTGGGAAGCCGAGACTTACGACGACAAATGGTCGATCTCCTATGACCAGCGCTGCATCGACTACGCGCGCGGCCGCTTCGACGCCATCGTGCCCGACGAGGTGCTGCGGGAGCTGCCCTACGATCGCGCCCTCGAATTAGGCTGCGGCACAGGGTTTTTCCTGCTCAACCTGATCCAGTCCGGGGTCGCCCGTCGCGGATCGGTGACCGACCTGTCGCCGGGCATGGTCAAGGTCGCCACCCGCAACGGCCAGTCGCTGGGCCTCGAGATCGACGGCCGGGTCGCCGACGCCGAGGGCATCCCGTACGAGGACAACACCTTCGACCTGGTCGTCGGGCACGCGGTGCTGCACCACATCCCCGACGTGGAGCTCTCGCTGCGCGAGGTGATCCGGGTGCTGCGCCCGGGTGGCCGGTTCGTCTTCGCCGGCGAGCCGACCAGTGCCGGCGACGTCTATGCCCGCGAGCTGTCCACCCTGACCTGGCGCATCGCCACCAACGTCACCAAGCTGCCCGGCCTGGGGAGCTGGCGGCGCCCGCAGGCCGAGCTGGACGAGTCCTCTCGGGCCGCCGCGCTGGAGGCGATCGTCGACCTGCACACCTTCACGCCGGGTGACCTGGAGCGGATGGCCGCCAGCGCCGGCGCCACCGAGGTGCGGACCGTCAGCGAAGAGTTCACCGCCGCGATGTTCGGCTGGCCGGTGCGCACCTTCGAGGCGTCGGTGCCGCCCGGGCTCCTGGGCTGGGGCTGGGCGAAATTCGCCTTCAACGGCTGGAAGACGCTGAGCTGGGTGGACGCCAACGTGTGGCGCCGCGTGGTCCCGAAGGGCTGGTTCTACAACGTGATGGTGACCGGGGTCAAACCCTCCTGAGCGGTGGTCTGCGCTTCGGCACCGACGACCTCGGCTATCTGCGGTCGCGCGCGGGTACCGCGGCGCTGGAGGCGGTCGCCCAACTCGAACTGACCGACGCCACCCTGGTGGCCGATGTCGCCGCGGCGCGCGCCGAATTCGGCGACCGTGCCGCGGTGCTGGTGGAGACGGTGCTGTTGCGCCGCCGCGCCCTGGAAAAACTGGGCGAGCTGGGAGTGTCGGATTGGCTCTTCACCGACGAGGCGCTGCAGCAGGCCACCGCGGCGCCGGTGGCGTTGCACCGGGCCGGGCGGCTGGCCGGTGACGGCGGCGTCGTCGTGCACGACGCGACCTGTTCGATCGGCACCGAGCTCGCCGCGCTGAGCGCCTGCGGGATCGCCGCGCTTGGCAGCGATATCGATCCGGTGCGGCTGGCGATGGCACGCCACAACGTGGGGGAGTCGGCCTGGATCTGCCGCGCCGACGCGCTGCGCCCGGTCACCCGCGACGCCGTGCTCGTGGCGGATCCGGCCCGGCGCGTGGAGGGTCGGCGGCGATTGCGCATCGACGACTACCGGCCCGGCCTGGGCTCGCTGCTCGACGCCTACCGCGGCCGAGAATTCGTCGTAAAGTGCGCTCCCGGAATCGATTTCGATGAGGTGCGACGCCTGGGCTTCGACGGTGAGATCGAGGTGACGTCGTATCGCGGCTCCGTGCGGGAAGCCTGCCTGTGGTCGGCGGGGCTGGCGCGGCCCGGTGTGCGCCGGCGGGCGAGCCTCCTGGATCGCGGTGAGCAGCTCACCGACGACGACCCGGACGACTGCCCGGTGGCGCCGGTCGGGCGCTGGATCGTCGACCCGGACGGCGCGGTGGTGCGGGCCGGGCTGGTGCGCCACTACGGCGCGCGGCACGGGCTGTGGCAGCTCGATCCCGACATCGCCTACCTCTCCGGCGATCGGCTGCCCGCGGCGGACCGCGGGTTCGAGGTGCTCGAGCAGCTGGTCTTCGACGAACGCCGGCTTCGCCAGGCCCTGTCGGCGCTGGACTGCGGTTCGCTGGAGATCCTGGTCCGCGGGGTGCGGGTGGATCCGGACGCGCTGCGCAAACGGATGCGATTGCGCGGGCGCCGATCGCTGTCGGTGGTCATCGCCCGCATCGGTGCGCGCAGCGCCGGCCGGGCGATGGCGTTCGTTTGCCAACCCTCCCGATAGCGCCGGGTACGCTGGCGGCGTCACTTCTCCGGGTCACCGGCCCTGGCCAGTTTGCGAGGACAATTCCACGATGCGTTACCTGATAGCCGCCGCGCTGCTCGCGGCGGCGATCTTGGTGGGATGGCCGGCCGCGGCCGACCCACCGTCGTGCGCCAGCCTGGGCGGCAGCGTCGAGGACGGCCAGATGTGCCGCCTGCGCGCCACCGGCCCCAACTACATGCTCAACATGGCCTTTCCCGCCGACTATCCGGACGAACAGGCGCTGACCGACTACATCACCCAGAACCGCGACGGCTTCGTCGCCGTCGCGCAGAGTTCCGGGGGGCGCGACCAGCCCTACCAGCTCGAGGCCACCACCGAGCAGCGCTTCGCCGGGCAGCCGCCGCACAACACCCGCAGCGTCGTGCTCAAGTTCTTCCAGGATGTCGGGGGAGCGCACTCGTCGATCTGGTACAAGGCTTTCAACTACAACCTGGGGACCAAGCAGCCCATCACCTTCGACAACCTGTTCCCTCCGGGCGCTACGCCGCTGGACGCCATCTTCCCGATCGTGCAGCGCGACCTGGAACGCCAAACCCCTTTGGGCGCCGCGATTCTGCCGTCGACGGGACATGACCCGACGCACTATCAGAACTTCGCCATCACCGACGACCAGCTGATCTTCTACTTCGCCCCGGGCGAGATGCTGCCGGCGTTCGGCGGGCCGTTGCAGGCCCAGGTGCCGCGCAACGCCATCCCGCCGCTGGCGATCTAAGGGCTCAGACCGGGCCGGCCTGCAGCTCCATGGCCACGGCGCCGAGCGCCAGCGCCACCTGCGCGACGCAACCGATGAGCGGGACGAAGAACGCCCGCCTCTGCCGCACCAGGAAATACACGGCGACGACGATGTCGACGACCAGGAGGGCGGCGCCGCCCCAGGTGCCCAGGTTCATGGCCCGGTCGATCCAGGCGGGATCGCCGCATTTTCGGGACCCGCACGGATCGGTGGTCATCACCAGCAGGCCCAGCAGCACAAAGCTCGCCGCGTAGAGGCCGCCGTGGATGACCAGCAGGACGGACGTCGCCACGATGTCGGCGGTACTGCCGCGCGGGCTGGCGGTGGTCATGGTGGTCGCGGCGCCTGTGGCCGCGGGTTCATCGATCGGCACTACAGGAGGATGTCCCGGTCAGGCCGGGGCAAAACCGTAAACCTGGCCGTCGCTGGTGGCGGCCACCACGCGGCGATCGGTGCCGACCGACACCCCGACCGGATACCCGGTCGCCGCCGGCATCGGGTAGCTGCCCAGCGTGCGGCCGCTGCCCGGATCGAAGATCAGCAGCGACATGCCGGGGGCGCCGTTCGCCGGGGGCCCGCTGGCCACCGTGTAGCCGACGCCGGTGCCGGCCAGGCTCGACGTCGACAGGGGCAGCACGTCGTCGCGGCGCCACACCTGATCGGCGTGATCGCCGGCGTCCTTGAACGCCGCCAGCTTCGTGTCGGGCCCGCCGCCGCTCACGATCAACCCCTGGGGGGTGACCGCGGGCGGCGTCTGCGCCAAGAAGCCCAGCGGCGCCGACCATTTCACCTTCGCGTCGGCGGCGCGCAGTGCCCACAGTCGTTGGTCGCGGCCGTTGACGTAGACGGTCGACCCGTCCGCCGACAGCACCGGGCTGGCGATGACACCGGCACCCACTGCGTCGCTGGTCCACTCGCGGGTCAGCAGCGGCGCCTGCCCGGGGTGGTACTTGAGCCCCACCAGACCCGCGGCGGGAGCGCCGGGCTGCCAGACACCGAGCACCGCCATCCCGTTGGCCGCCGAGAAGGCGGGCGGGGCCGCGACGGGACAGCCCTGGCGGGCCGGCGCGCAGTCGGCCAGCCCGCGCGCGGCGTCGGTGGGGTCGACGCCGTCGACCAGGTCGAGCGGGCTCCCCGTCACCTGGCCGCGATGGGAGTCGAAGACCAGCACCTGTCCCAGGTGCGTGGCCACCAGCAGCGCGCCCTGCCCGACGAATCGCGGCGTGGTGGGCATGCCGATCACCGGTTGGCGCCACCGCGTCCACTGGGTCACCGGGAAAGACAGGAGCGCTCCGGGCTGGCCGACGTAGAGGTTGTCGAAGCCGTCGAGCAGCGGCCCGCCGAAGCCGCCGCCCTGGGCCAGACGCACACACCAGCGCTGCCGGCCGTTGTTGTTGTTCTCCCATTCCATCAGCGAGCATCCCGCCGAGGTTTGGGCGTTGAGGGCGAGGTAGCCCCGCGCGCTCAGCGCCGGTCCGGCGGCCAGGCTTCCCTTGACCGACCGGGTCCATTGCAGCGAGAGTTTGGAGGCCCCGTCAGTGGCGGTGTAGCTGCTGTTGGCGGCGTCGGCGTACTGCGCCGGCCAGCCCTGCGCGGCCGAGGCGTCGACCCAGGAATCGGTGTTGCCGCATGCACCGGCCCCGATGGTGATCATCGCCGCCAACACGACGGATGACGAACGCCGGAGCCCACTGACGAGTTGTCGGGCAAGCACCTTCGGTTTTCCCAATCCTTTTCGCGTGGCAGGCCGCGCGCTGGCGGACCCGGCCGTTGGGCGGCAATCGAGTACAGGTGAGGGTAACCCGTGGCGGTTCGCGGGCTTACGATTGACCGAGTTAGGCTGTCCGGCCATGACGAGCATGTGGGGTGCACCGGTCCATCGCCGTTGGCGGGGATCGAACCTGCGGGACCCGCGTCAGGCCAAGTTCCTCACGCTGGCCTCGCTGAAATGGATGCTGCGCAACCGCGCATACACCCCGTGGTACCTGGTGCGCTATTGGCGGCTGCTGAAGTTCAAGCTGGCCAACCCGCACATCATCACCCGCGGCATGGTGTTCCTCGGCAAGGGCGTCGAAATCCATGCGACGCCCGAGCTCGCGCAGCTCGAGATCGGCCGCTGGGTGCACATCGGCGACAAGAACACCATCCGCGCGCATGAAGGCTCGCTGCGGTTCGGCGACAAGGTGGTGCTGGGTCGCGACAACGTCATCAACGCCTACCTCGACATCGAGCTCGGCGATTCGGTGTTGATGGCCGACTGGTGCTACGTCTGCGATTTCGACCATCGGATGGACAACATCGACATGCCGATCAAGGACCAGGGCATCGTCAAGTCCCCGGTGCGGATCGGCCCGGACACCTGGGTGGGCGTAAAGGTCTCGGTGCTACGGGGCACGTCCGTCGGACGCGGTTGCGTGCTGGGGTCTCACGCGGTGGTCCGCGGGGTGATCCCGGACTACTCGATCGCGGTCGGCGCACCGGCCAAGGTGGTCAAGAACCGCCAGCTCGCCTGGGAGAGCTCGGCCGCGCAGCGCGCCGAACTGGCGGCCGCGCTGGCCGACATCGAACGCAAGAAGGCCGCGCGCTAGCCTTCCGCTTGCGGCTGCTCGTCCACCTTAGGGCGGCAGCGGCGCCGAAGTGGCGAATCGTGATCAGATGCTCTGATATCGCCGCAGCGCCTCGGTGCGCTCGGCGGCGTGGTCAACGATGGGCGCCGGGTAGCCGTCCGGCCGCTCACCCTTGCGCAGGTGCACGTCGTCGGCCGAGCGCAGTTCGGGTACCCAGCGCCGAACGTAATCGCCGGACGGGTCGAACTTCTCGCCCTGGGTGATCGGGTTGAACACCCGGAAGTAGGGTGCGGCATCGGTACCGCAACCCGCACACCACTGCCAGCCGTGCTGGTTGTTCGCCATGTCGCCGTCCACCAGCTGGTCCAGGAACCATTCGGCACCCCACTGCCACGGCAGGTGCAGGTCCTTGACCAGAAACGACGCCACGATCATCCGCACCCGGTTGTGCATGAAGCCGGTCTCGCGCAGCTGACGCATGCCGGCGTCGACGAAGGGAAATCCGGTCTCGCCGGCTTTCCACGCCTCGAAGCGGCGTTTGGCCTCGGCGCCGGTGTCGGTCTGGATGCCGTCGAAGTCGCTGTTCCAGTTGCGCCAGGCGCTGTCCGGCCAGTGGTGCAGCACGTCGGCGTAGAAGTCACGAAAAGCCAACTCCCGCATGAAGGCTTGTGCCCCGCCGCTGCGCAGGTCCAGGTCGGCGACCAGGGTGCGGGGATGAATGGTGCCGAACTTCAGGTGCGCCGACATGCGGCTGGTCCCCGTCAGGTCCGGCCTGTTGCGGTCCTCGGCGTAGCTCTGTAATCCCTTGTCCACAAACGACTTCCACTGCTTTCGCGCCGCCGCCTCGCCGGCTGCCACCTCGAGGGCCGGTCCGGGATCGGGGATCTCGCATTGCTCGATCCGCAGCTGCGCCGGATCCAGCCAGCGTGCGGACTCCGCGTCCGACTTCGCCGGTTCGCGCCAGCCGGTCTTTTGCCACTGACGCAGGAACGGGGTGAACACCTTGTAAGACGAGCCGTCCGGCTTGGTGACGCGGCCGGGCGAGACCAGATACGGCGACCCCGTCGCCACCAGCGGCACCGAATCCAGTGCCGCGCCGACCTTCTCGTCGCGGCACTTACCGAACGGCGCGTAGTCCTCGGAGACGTGCACCGACGACGCATCGATTTCCTTGGCGATGCGCGGAATCTGCGTGTGGGGCTGCCCGCGGGTGACGAGGAGCCGGCCGTCGAGATCGTCGCGCAGCCGGCGCAGCGAGTCACCCAGGTACTGCAGCCGGCGTTGTCCCGACGACTTTTCCAGGGGTGGATCGAGCACGAAGCAGGCGAGCACCTCGTCGTTCTCGGCCGCGGCGATCAGCGCCGGATGGTCGCGCAACCGCAGATCGCGGCGAAACCACAGCAGTGCCGGCATGATCTAGCGGTTCAGTCGCCAGATGTGGGTGGACAGGATGGTCGCGAAGCCACACCACAGCGGGTAGGGCAGCAACGCCAGCCCGCCGCGTGGCGTGGCTTGGGCCGTGCGCCTGACCAGATCTGCGCTGCTGGCCGTCAGCGCCGCGGCGCCGACCGCGCTCGCGCCGAGTTTGTGATACCCGAAGAACAGCCAACTCCATCCGGCATTCAGGAGCAGGTTGACCGCCAGCGCCACGGCGTAGTTGCGTGCCTTGTCGTGCTGCGCGGCCGCGCGAAACCGGTCGATGGCCACCGCCGACGTACCCGCGATGTCAGCGTAGAGCGTCGTCCACACGGTGGGAAAGGCGGCGCGGGGCGGCTGGTAGGAGGGCTTGCGAAGCCGCGAGTACCACCGGGGAATGGCGTTGCTGCTGGCGATGCTTCCGGTGCCGGCGGCTGCGGCGACGGCCAGGCCGGTCGCGGCCAGAATCGACCTGTTCACGGTGTGCTCCGTTCTGGTTGTTTCCGGTCCGCTTGTCGCTCAACGGCTTTGGTGTGGGCAGGGTTGGTGGGCCACCAGATCCGGTCGCCGATGAGGGCGAACAGGGCCGGGATGACCAGCGTGCGCACCACGAAGGTGTCGAGCAGGATGCCCAGGCCGACGATGATCCCGAGCTGGGTCAGGACGATCAGGGGCAACACCCCGAGCACGCAGAACACGGCGGCCAAAACGATTCCCGCGCTGGTGATCACGCCCCCGGTGGCCGACACCGCCCGCACCATCCCCGCACGGGCACCGTGCTGCGCGGCTTCCTCGCGGGCCCGGGTGACCAAGAAGATGGTGTAGTCCACGCCGAGGGCCGCCAGGAACAGAAAGGCGAACAGCGGGGTGGTGTTGTCCAGCGCCGGGAAGCCGAAGACGTGCAGGCTCGCCCAGCCGCCCATGCCCAGCGCGGCCAGCGCGCCCAGAATCGTCGCGGCCAGCAGCGTCGGTGGCGCGAGGGCCGACCGCAGCAGCACGTAGAGGACGATCAGGATGACGGCCAGGATCGCCGGGATCAGCAACATCCGGTCATGCGCGGCCGCGTCGCGAATGTCCAGAGCCTGTGCGTCCGCCCCGCCCACCAGCGCGTGCGGGTCGGCGGCCCGTGTCGAATCCCGCAGCGCGGCAACGATTCCGAATGCGCGCGTTGACGACGGCGGTGCGTCGGTCACCACCGACCACTTCGTCAGCCCCGATCCGGATCGGCCGGACTCGGTCGCCGAGACGACGCCAGGGGTGGACCTGATCGCCCGCTGTACGGGTGCGGCGTGATCGGTAGGGCTGACGACCAGCGTCGGGTTGGCCAGGCCGGCCGGAAAATGTTCGGCCACAACGGTGTAACCGGTTACCGAGTCGGCGCTGACCCGGAACTGCTCGGTCTGCGACAAACCGATCCGAGTTCCGAGCAGGCCCGCGCCAAGGGCCGCCAGCACGGCGATCGCGACCGCGGCGATCAGTGCGGGGCGCCCGCCCACCCATTCGGCGACGCGGTGCCACCCGCCGGAGTCCAGGTTTTCGTCGTCGTCGGCGTGCGGGATGAACGGCCAGAACAAACTCCGGCCGCACACGGCCAGCAACGGGGGCAGGATCACCAGCACCGAAATCGCGGCAACCACAAGGCCGCACGCCGCCAGGGCGCCCAGGCTGCGGGTGCTCGGGGTGGACGCGAACAGCAGGGTGAGCAGCGCCAGCACCACGGTGGCGTTGCTGGCGACGATGGCCGGCCCCGCGCTGCGCACCGCCTGACGCAGCGCGGCGCGGTGTGCGGACCGGCGCCGGAGCTCCTGGCGATATCGGGAGATCAGCAACAGCGCGTAGTTGGTGCCGGCGCCGAAGACCAGCACGCTGGTGATCCCGGAGGTGGCGCCGTCGAAGCTCAGCCCGGTCAGCGACGCCACGGACGTGCCGGCCGCGGCGGCCACCCGATCGGCGAATCCGACCACGAGCAGCGGGACCAGCCACAGCACCGGGGAGCGGTAGGTGGCGATCAGCAGCAGCGCCACCACCGCCGTCGTCACCGCGAGCAGGGTGACATTTGCGCCTGCGAAGGCGCTTGCGATGTCGGCGCCGAATGCCGGGCCGCCCGTGACGTGCGCCTGCAGGTCCGAGGGCAGACCGCTGGCCGCGGCCGTGCGCAGCGTGGCGACGGCGTGGCCCAGGGCGAGCCCGGACAGGTCGGTGGTGATCGGCACGACGCCGAGGGCGGCCTTGGAATCCTGCGAGGGCATCAGAGATGCGACCTGATTCGCGCCGGGCTGCGCTGCCGCCTGCACCCGATCGCGTGCGGCCTGGGCGGCGGCGATATCGGACGGGCTGAGGACCCGGCCATCGCTGCGGCTGACCACCACGATCATCGGGGCTTTGTCACCCCCGGGAAATTGCTTTGCCAGCGCGTCGACCTGCGCGGATTGCGCCGCTACCGGAACCGACTGCGGGGACTGGCCCGCGGCGGCGTTGCCGCCGACCAGAACCATGAATGCGACACCCAGCAGGGCCGTGACCAGCGCGAGCAGCCATGAACGCCGGCCCGTCACGGCGCCGGCCAGAAAATCCCACAGCACGAACACAACCCTTTCAGTTTCTTAAACATTAATCAACTGAAATGACGCATCGCCACGCGGCAGCGCCGGCGGTACGCAGGAGGGGGCACTATGGACATTATGAACGCGGTTAGGGCAGTGTGGGACGCGAGGGAGAACCTGCGATGACCGCTGACCCGGGGGACATGACCACCCGCAAGCGGCGCCACATCGACGTCTGCCTGAACGAGCCGGTCGGCTACGACGGCGTCACCACCGGGCTGGACCGCTACGCATTGCCGTACAACGCGCTGACTCAGACGAACCTGGGCGACATCGACTTGTCCACCGGCTTTTTCGGCGCCAACCTGCGGTCTCCGATACTGATCGGCGCGATGACCGGGGGCGCCGAGCTGTCCGGGACGATCAATCGCAACCTGGCGGCGGCCGCCCAACAGCTGGGTCTGGGCATGATGCTGGGCTCGCAGCGGATCATGCTGGACAGTGCGCTGGGGGAGCGCGCCGCGGACAGCTTCACGGTGCGCGACGTCGCCCCGGATGTGTTGCTGTTCGGCAACATCGGGCTGGCTCAACTGACGAAGAGCGCCGTGCCGGATCTGGCCAGGGCCCTCGACCGGGTGGGCGCCGATGCGCTTGCCGTGCATACCAATCCGCTCCAGGAAGCCATGCAGCACAATGGGGACACCGATTTCTCCGGCTCACTGAGCAGGCTGCGCGAGGCGGCCGACAGCATCGGCTATCCGGTACTGCTCAAGGAGGTGGGGCACGGGATCGGTGGCGCGGCTGCCGCGGAACTCGTTGGGAGAGAGGGCGAATTGCCGGTCGCCGGAATCGACGTCGCGGGCGCCGGTGGGACGTCGTGGTCGCGGGTCGAGCAGTTCGTGCGGTACGGCGAACTGCGCTATCCGCACCTGGCCGATTGGGGCGTCCCCACCGCCCGCGCGATCGTGGAGGTGCGTGAGGTGCTGCCGGCGATCCCGTTGGTGGCATCCGGCGGCATCCGCACCGGCATGGATGCGGCCAAGGCGATCGCGCTGGGCGCCGATGTGGTGGCGGTGGCGCGGCCGCTGCTGGCCGCCGCGATCGAATCGGCTGCGGCCGTGGTCGATTGGCTGCAGCCGTTCATCGACGAGCTCAGGGTCTGCCTGCACGGCTGTGGCGCCGCGAAGCTGGCGGACCTGCGCGAGGTCGACCTGATCGGCGTGGCCTAGGCCCGCGCTGCCGGTTCACTGAACGCCGCGTTTCACCGGGCTGCGGCGGCCTTTCGCCGTCGCGCGCTTCGGTTCGGTCGCGGGCGCTTTCGGACTCGGTGCGACGAGTCGGGATTCGAAGCTCGCCATCGCCTCGATCATCGACGTGAACACCCGATGTGCCGCCGCCAGGTCGCGATCGGGCAGGTCGGCCAGCGCGGTATGCAGTTCGGCGCCAAGGGGAGTGAAAAACGACCGGGCCAGGGCCATCCCCGGTTTCTCGTAGCGGAGCAGGGTCTTGCGCCGGTCCTCGGGATCAGGCTCGCGCCGGACGTGGCCGGCGTCGATCATGCGATCGACCAGATAGGTGATAGCGGCCGGTGACACGTCCATGCACCGGCGCAGCTGTGCCGCGGTCAACGGTTCTCCGGCGGTTTCGGCGACCATGATGTGCAGCAACGCGTGGAAGTCGGTGCTGCTGATGTCGTTCTGACGGGCGAAGTGCCGGCCGATGCGGTCAGACTGCGCAGTGATCGCGCGCATGTCGGCCGACATCAATTTCTCGAGTTCGGACCGGTCTAATCGCCGGTCAGCAGCGGCGCGCTTGGTCACTTACCCGCATCCTTCTCGCAAGATACGCCGGCCAGCCTATCGCCGCCCGCTGATCGCGGCCGCGAAACGCTCGGGCGTTTGCAAACACGCCCCCGCAGCGTTCCCGGTGCAATCGGTGGCCATCAGCCTACGGCACCCACGGCGGCTCAGCCGCGGCCGGCGTGCGCTATCGGGACTTCGCGGATCGTGGCCCCAGTTCATCGCGCCGCGAGGCGGTTTGAACGAGTGCGCCCCGGGTATCTGGTCTGACGATGACTGTGATTGAGACTTCCCGGCGCCTCGGGCGCGCTGAGCGCAAAGTGCTGCGCCTGCAACGACGTTTGTGGCTCGCGCAGCTGGCCATGTGGCCCACCGCGATCGTTCTGGCGGTTCTGCTCGTGGGTGGTGTGCTGTGGTTGGTGCGGCGGAGGTCAACCGGTGGTCGGCATGCCGCGGCTCCCGCGACGAATGCCCCGGCGGGCGAATACACCCCATGAGATGGCGGCGGCGGTGAACGCGAGCGCCTGTGCGGCGCCGGCGCGGCCGGGCGGCACGAAGTATCCCGTCACGTAACGGTCGATGAATCCGGACGTGGGCAGCGGATCCATCTCCGCGCGGCGGCGCGCCCATGATTCCACCGACGTCAGCGGGCAGCGCAGCCTGAGCGCCACGACCGCGACGCCCCAGGCCACCGCCGGCACGTGCAGCACGATGGTCCTCGGCCAGCGCAACGCGAGGAAGCCCCCGCTTGGCACGTACAGCAGGTACGCCAGGTGAGCGCCGACGGTCACCGCGACGACGGCGACGTAGGGCTTGCGCACGGTTGAATTCTTCCACGCCCGGCGCCCCGCGCCGGGTTACCCGGGTCCGGCGCGGACCTGGTAGCGGCGTTCGGCGTAGGCGAGGTCGTCGCGCCACAGTTTGGTGGCCGCATAGCGCATGAAGGGTGTGATCATCCGCGCCACCCGGGAGGCGAGCGCGAAGCCGGGGCGGTCCGAATGCGCGATGGTGGCTTCCAGGACGGCGGTGCGCGGCCGGCCGTCGGGGCCCGAACCCATTGGCGTCGCGTGGGTTTCGACGACACTGCCGGTGCCCTCCCCGTCCACGATGCGCATGACGACGGTGCGTGCCTCGGGGCAACTGAATTCCGCGACGACGGGCACCCCCAGGCGTCCCATCCGGAATGTCACCGCCACCACGAATCGGTCGACCTCTTCGGTGGGCGTCGTGAGCACATCGAGCCGGGTGAACGAGTACGGGTGATACCACGCACCGTGCCAGGGATCGAGCCGGTTGGCGATGATATCGCTCGGCTCGCACACACCCTCCATGCGGGCGACCGCGCTCAGGGTGTCGCCGGTCGGTCGTTGCCCAAGTACCGGCCGGTCCAGTGGTTCCTCCTTGCCCACCGTGTCGAGCCGCACCCACGCGAGCACCCCGTCGTCGTGACTGGGCAGCGGGCTCCAGCCGAACTCGCGAGTGTGGCCGTCCAGCGTCAGCCCGTGCCAGCGGCAAATCAGCGCGCCCCGGTGCACGGCGCCGGTCGCGAGGTCGGCGCCCAAATGGGGACAAGTACGCGGCCCCACGCACAGCCGGCCCTGTTCGTCACGCCAGGCGACGACGTCGACACCGGCGACGCGGGTGCCGAAGGGCCGCCCGCCGGGCAGCCGGTCGCTGGCGGCGAACGCGTACCAGTTGCCGGTGGGTTGGCGCTGGGAGCGTTGCAGCGCGCCCTCGATGATGGCGGGCTGTGCGTCGCGATATGTCGGGCGCTGATCGGCCCATGACGTGCGCGGGATCACCTGCAGCGGCCGGCCTTTGGCCCGAACGGCGGACAGGCGTTGCTGAAGCTGTTCGCGAATCCTCATGATCGGGTGGCTCTTTCGCGGGCGGCAAGCCATCGCAGCAGTGGTGACCGGCCTTGGGTGGGTACCGTGGCCAACGGGTGTCCGGCTAAACCCCATCGTTGCAGGAGTTGGTTGGCGGCGCACCAGCCGGTGGTGGCGGCCCGCTCCATCAGTGCCACCGGCAGGTCGATGCGGATGGCGTCGCCGGCCAGCAGCAGGCCCGGCGTGGGCGTGATGATCGGGGGTCGGTGGGGATAGGAGCCGGGCGAGAACAGCGGGCAGTCGCTGCGATGCAGCAGCTTCTCGTGGACGATCTGTGCCGCGGCGGTTTCGGGATACACCCTGTGCAGTTGTCGCAGCGCGGCGGCGCGTGGCGGCGCGGAATGCAATGCATACGAATGTAATTCGACGACCGAACCGCGGTGCGCGGCGGCCCAGCCGCGTGCCTCGCGTTCGTAGCGCTCCAGCACGCTGATGTTGTCGAGCGGTTCGTGACCGGCCGTGCCCAAGAACGCCGGCCGGTGCGCCGCGACCGGGCGGTCGAGCCACAACCGGTGCACGGCGAACGGCGGCGCGGTGCGCAGCCGCGCTATCTGGGCGCGCCAGTCGTCGGTGCCCAGGTCGATGGACGCCGCAACGATCCGCTGCAAACCGGCGATGTCGGTGGCCAATACGACGGCGTCGACGTCGGGGTGTTCGTCGGAATCGGTGTGCACCCGGAAGGTCTTCGCCGGCGCCGTGTCGATGCGCAGGACCTTGGTAGCGAGCCGGAACCGCACGCCCCGACCTTCGAGGTAGCCGCGCAACGGCTGCCACAGCGCGCTGTCGTAGTTCGCCGACGGCACGTCGAAGATCAGGCCTTCGGAGGACCCCAGGAAGTAGATGTGAAACATGGTCGCCAGCTCGGCCGCGGAAAGCTTGTCGGGGTCCGCGAAGAAGCTGCGGGAGAACACCTCGAACGCCAGATGCCTTGCGGCCTCTGGGAATCGGATGTCCTCGAGGAACGTCGCGGCGTCGGTTTGATCCAGGCGCTGGTAGGTGCCGGGCACCGATACGGCGGCCAGCGGTGCGGCCGCGCGGGCGTCGATGCGGGTGAAGTCACGAAGCCGGAACGTGGGGCTGCGCGCCGCGAAGACCACGGCGTTCCACGGTGGGGTGCGCGGCAGCCCGCGGAAGCTGTCGCGCCGGCCCGCCCCGTCGATCAGTGGGTAATCCTCGACGGGAGTCAGCATCCGCAATCGGGGATCGATTCTCTCCAGCAGGGCGCGCAGGTTGTAGTACTGCCGGAAGAACGCGTGGAAGCCGCGGTTCATCGCGAGCTCGACGCCGCCGTCCCGCTCGGTCCACCCGCCCGCCCGGCCGCCCAGGTAATGCTCGCTTTCGATGACCTGGACGGCGACCCCGCGCTCGGCCAGCCCGGTGGCGGCGCTCAGCCCGGCGATCCCGCCGCCGACGACGGCCACCCGCGGGCGCGTCTCCAGCGCGTCGGCGTCTGGCAATCCCGTTGGCGCGGCGAATGTTCGGCGACGCCGGTCTGCGCTCATCGCGGCGCATCCGCCAGGAAGGTGTGCACGATGTTGGCTTCCCAGCCGGGCATCGTCTCGCTGTGCACCGCGGTGAAGCCGGCGTCGGCGAGCCGAGCCCGAAATCGCGCGGCGCCGTCGAACGCCAGCACGCTGCGCCACAGGTAGCGGTACAGCCCGGTGTCGCGGGTGCGCCACCACCCGGCGGGGATGATGATGCCCCAGCACACGGCGTGCCAGATGCGGGTGGACGCGGGGGAGTCGCGCACCGAATATTCGTGCACCGCCAGCGTGCCGCCCGGGCACAACAGCTCACGGAACTTGCGCAGCTGTGCGTCGCGGTCGGCGACGTTGCGAATCAGGTAGGCGGCCAGGATGCCGTCGAACGGTCCGGTGATCCCGTGCTCGGCCAGCCGTTCGACCGGGGTGTAGACGAAGCGCACCGAGGTGGGCCAGTCCTTCGCGCGCGCCGCATCGAGCATGCCCCGCGACGCGTCGACGGCGACGATGTCGGCCTCGGGCGCGACGGCGAGCAGCGCGGCCGTCGAGGCACCCGTGCCGCATCCGGCATCGAGCAGCCGTAATCCCTTGCCGCGATTCGGAATCCGCATCCGCCGGGCCGACAGGGACAGCTGCGCGTGGTAGCCGGGGCTGGCGCCGACCAGGCGATCGTAGGCCGGCGCACCGGCGTCGAACGCGGCCGCCAACTCGCCGGGCCCCGCATCACCGACGCGCACGTTGCCGCTCCCACAGCAGCAGCACCGCGGTGACCAACGCGAAGCCGAACAGAAAGTCTTCGACCGGGATGTCGAACGGGAAACGCACGCCGCTCAGCTGCCGATCGTCGTAGCTGACGATGGGGGAGCTGAGTTTGGTCAACCAGCCGTCCACCGGGATCTGGAACCCGAGCACGATCAGCATCGACAGCCAGTACGCCGCCCGCCGGAAGAGCCCGGTCCGCAGCACCGCCAATTCCAGTGCGCAGACCAGCAATACCGCCAGCGTGGCCGGCAGGGTGTAGCCGAGGCCGGTCATCGGCGATGCACCTTCTCCAGGATGGTGGTCACGGCGTTGTAGGTCAGCAACGCGCACACCGGGATGACGAGGAAGAACAGCACCTCTTCGATCGGCACCCGGAACGGGATGCTCAGGCCGCACAGATAGTTGCGGTCGTAGGCCCACACATGGGCGGCCACCGCGATCTCATCCCAGACCAAAAAGACCGCGGCCACCGGCACGACCGCCTTGACGACCCGCCGCCACTGCCGGTAGACGCCGGGGCCGAAGATTTCCAGCGGAGCGGTGATCACCAGGCATGCGGCGAGCACCGCCAGGTATTGCCACCGATCGCTCATGCGGCCCCCGATTGACGAACGCCCCGCGCGCCGTTCCGCGCCCGCCACGACCGTATCAGCCCCGCGCCGGCGACCCGAAGCCGTCGCGCCGTGCCGACGGTGGCCCGGTGATCGAACACCGCGAAGTCGCTTCTTTCGATGCAGTCCAAGATCTCCGAATACAGAGCCGTCGCGGTCGCCACGCACGGCCGCGAGCGGCGGGCGAGCGTGGCGATTCCGTTCGCGGCGAATCGGTAGGTCTGCCAGGCGATTTCGTGCTGGGCGATCAGGGCCCGGCGCACCCGCGGATCGGTGCGGCGCTGCGCGTGGCACCACATCAGCAGCTCTCGGTCGACGCCGTCGGCGGCCAGTTCGTCGGCCGGCAGGTAGACCCGGCCGCGCTGCAGGTCCTCGTCGACATCACGCAGGAAATTGGTCAGCTGAAACGCCCGCCCCAGTGCCGCGGCGTACGGCGCGGCCTCCTGCACCGGCGTCACGGTGCCCAGTATCGGAAGCACTTGCAGCCCAATGGCTTCCGCGGAGCCCCGCATGTAGTGGTTGAGGGCGTTGCGGTCGGGATAGTCGGTGACGGTGAGGTCCATCCGCATCGAAGCCAGGAAGTCCTCGAACAGATCCGCGCTGATCCGGTAGCGCCGCACGGTGTCGGTGACCGCGGCGACCAGCGGATCCCCCAGTTGGGCTCCGTCGGAGAAGAAGCGCTCCGAGAGCTGCCGCAGCCGCCGTTCGCGGGCGTCGGCGCCGACCCGCGGGTCGAGGTCGTCGAGGATGTCGTCGGCGTAACGGGCGAAGCCGTACAGCGCGTGCACGGGCGGCCGCTGGTCGGGCGCGAGCAGCCGGGTGGCCAGGAAGAAGGTGCGGCCATGTGCGGCGTTGAGTTCGCGGCACTGCCGGTACCCGTCGCGCAGCCGCGGATCGTCGATTCCGGCCGCGGTCAGCTCGCCGCGCATCACGGCAGCCCCGCTTTGATGTCGATGTGCGCGGCCGATCGCGTGGCGGTGCCGGTGATGCGGTCGGCGGCGAGCCGCCCGGAGATCAGCGTGGTCGGCACGCCGACGCCGGGCACCGTGGAGGACCCGGCGAGCACCGCATTGTCGATGCCGCGCACCATGTTGCCCGGCCGGAACGGGCCCGTCTGACCGAACGTGTGGGCGAGCGCGAACGGGCTGCCGGCCGCCATGCCCTGCCGCGCCCAGTCGGCCGGCGTGACGACACCCAAAACCGTTGCGTCGTGCGGCAAGCCGGGCAGCAGCCGGTCGGCGACGTGCGAGATCATGTCCTCGACGTAGGCTCCGCCGGTACCAGCCCAATCGATGGTGCCCCGCTCCAGGTTCGGCGCCGGCGCGAGCACGTAGAGCAGGTCGCGTCCCTCGGGGGCCAGGGTCGGGTCGCTGGCCGTCGGCCGGGTGACCAACAGGGACGGGTCCCGCATGAGTTGTCCATCGTCGACGATGTCGGTGAAGGTCTGATCCCATGCCTCGCCGAACAGGATGGTGTGGTGGGCCGTCCCGGATGCGACGGCGGGACAACCCAAGTGCGCGACGACCGCCGAGGGTGACGGCCGCAGCCGCAGCGCGCGACGCGGTTTGCGGCCCAGCAGCGCGTAGGTCTGCGGCAGCTCGGTGGTCAGCACCACCGCGTCGCAGGCGATGCGCCCCGCCTGCTCGGTCACCACCGCGCTGACCCGGCCGCCGGTGCGCTCGAGCGCGGTAACGGTTGCGCCGTAACAGAATCGGACGCCGGCGTCGGCGGCGGCCGCGGCCAGTGCGTCGGGCAGCGCGCGCACGCCCCCGCGCGGAAACACCACACCCGAGATGGTGTCCATGTAGGCGATCACCGCGTACACCGCCAGCGCGTCGCGGGGCGCCACACCGGCGTACAGCGACTGGAAGGTGAAGATCCGCCGCAGCCGTGGGTCGCTGATGTACCGCTTGACCATCCGGTCCCACTTGCGGAAGCCGCCGATCGCGGTCAGCTGCGCCAATTGCGGGGTGAGCAGCGACAGCGGGGAATCGAAGTTCGCGGCGATGAAGCCGTCGAATTCGGTGCGATACAGCCGCGTCAACCACTTCCGGAGCCGCCGGTAGCCCGCTGCCTGCTCGAAGCCAGCGAACTCTGCGACGGCGTCGGCCATCCGATCCTCGTCACTGTGCACGTCCAGCGCACTGCCGTCGGCGAACAAGGCGCGGTAGGCCGGGTCGATCGTCAACAGCTCCATGCGGTCGCGCAGTCGCTCGCCCACGACGGCGAACGTCTCGTCGATGATGCCCGGCATGGTGAGCACCGTCGGCCCGGTGTCGATCCGGTAGCCGTCGATGTCGAGACGACCGGCCCGCCCGCCCGGCCACGGCTCGCGCTCCACCACCGTCACCGCGCGCCCGCGGCCGGCCAGGTGCAGCGCCGCGGAAAGTCCGGCCAGCCCGGCGCCGACCACCACCACGTGATCTCCGCGCCCCTCGATGGTCCGCATGATCAACAGGCTGCCCGGTCGGTGCTGCTCATTTGGCGCGATCCGTGCAGACGCCGGCCATTTCGGCCAGTGCGGTGCGAACGGGCTCGTCGATCGGCAGCTCGCTGAGGTGGTCGCGCGCGGAAGCGACGCGATCGCCGATCATCTCCTCGATCAGCTGCACCGCACCCGTCTCGACGATCAGCGCTTTCCACCGGTTGATCGCGTTGTCGTCGAGGGTTTCACGCTCCGCGATCTCGATGAGTTCGCGCCGGGCCGGCGCATCGGCCAGCTGGTGGGCGGCCACCACGACGCTGGTCGCCTTGCGCTCCAGCAGATCGCCGGCGCTGGGCTTGCCCGTCATCGCCGTCGAGCCGAAAACGCCGAGCACGTCGTCGCGTAGCTGGAACGCCTCGCCGACGGCGGCGCCATAGCGGCCCAGTTGGGACAGCGTCCGATCGTCGCACCCGCCCATGGCCGCGCCGATCTCCAGCGGCCGGCGCACCGTGTAGTTCCCCGACTTACGCCGCGCCACGTCGAGCACGACTTCCAGCCGGGGCATCTGGCGCGCATCGTTGGTCAGGTCGGCGAATTGCCCGACGGCAAGCTCGGTGCGCATGGCGTCATAGCGTGGCCACGCGCGTTGCAGACGCCGGGGCTCGACGCCGCTGTTGCGCAGCATTTGTTCGGCCCAGATGAGGCAAAGGTCGCCCAGCAGAATGGCAGCGGATTCACCGAATCGTCGCGACGAGCCGCGCAATCCGCGCTCGCGATGCCATTGGCCGAATTGCCGATGCGCCGACGGGCGGCCGCGCCGTTGGTCGGAACCGTCCATGACATCGTCTTGCAGCAACGCAAAGGCGTGCACCAACTCGAAACTGGCCGCGGCCCGCAGGGCCGCGTCGTCGGGCGGCGCGCCGCACAGCCAGCCCAGGTACACGAACGTCGACCGCAGGCATTTACCGCCGGAGACGAACTGCACCAGGATGTCGCCGGCGGCATCGATGCGCGCATCATCCAGTTCGCCGACGCGTCGCGCGACGATGAAATCGACGACATCGCCCAAAACCATGCGCCGTACGTTCGATTGCCATGCTTCGAAATCGTCAGCGCTCAGCCAACCGATCGCCACCGGCGACGCCGTGGCCGGTGAAAACGACAAAGCTTCCATAGTGCCCAAGCGCTCCCTCCCGGACGGCTTGGCATGCCCAGTCCTGTCCGGCCAAACACCCGCGTCATACCCGCCGATGAGGCGGGCAAAACCACAGCGCTGACCGTCAGACGCCCCCTTGCGCCGACAGCTACGACATACCATCTTGTTCAATAACTTAAACATTAATTTAATGAAATTAACCCGGTGGGCGCCCAGCTGAGGCTGTCGGGTTCAGCGGCCACCTACCTGGTCGACCGGCTGATCGACTGCGGCCATATCCGTCGCGATAAAAATCCGGCAGACCGCCGAAAGGCGGTGTTGCGCAACGACGAGTCCGGCCTGGCCACGCCCGGTCTTTCTTCAGCCCGCTGAGCACGCCGCATACCCGCATCGCCCTCGCCGACCCACCCGATGCCGACTCGACCGCCGGCCACCGGGTACTTTCCGCGCTGCTCGAAGGGTTGCGGTGCTTCCAAGACGAATTGGGTGTGGGGCCGAAACCTTGACCCGGGCAATGGGCAGGCCAAGATCACGACGCGGCGCTGTGCGTGGCACGGGGGCGGGGTGGCCGCGGCCGCGCCAGCTCGGACATGAATTGTCGCCGCGCTCGCAGAATGTCTTCGACGTTCTGGAAGGCCTCGGGCACCGAACCGGCGATCGGCAAGCCGTTGTCGTGCACGATCCGCAAGAGGGGCCGAACCGCCGCTCCGCCGACGACGCCGCAGTACACGCGCGCCTTGCGGAGCTCATCGTTGAGGAATAGGAGGGATCGAAAACCTTCCACACTGACAAAACGCAGATGACTGAGGTCGAGGACCAAGGGGGTCTTGAGCCGGGCGAAGTTTCGGATCTCTTGGGTGAGGTCCTTCGCATTCGAAGCGTCGATCTCGCCGTCGACGCGCAGCACCGTACCGAGATTGCGCGCATAGACGAACAGATGCGCCCTGTCGAAATGAGCCGTGTACCGGCACCGTGCGGGGTCGTGTGGGTCCGCTGAATTTGCGGAGCGAATAGCAGCCATGAGAGCGCCTATCGAATATTGGTGAGAAGGGAGTGATAGTGCTCAGCACACCGCCCCCCGCTGGAGACGCAGCTGTGAACTCAACCTGTTCGGGAGCCTACGCCGACGTGACCGCTCGATATCGATATGCCGAAACGCCCAGGTGAAGCATTCGTTTTCTGGCCTTTTGGCGACCAACACTTGTTCGCTTGCCGGCCAGAGCCGGGCGCGGTTTGACCCCATTTGCGGCGGGTATACGCGTGTCGAGTGGCAAACGCGATAGACCCTCTGAAGGACGTGAGGGGTGATGCGTCCCAATGGAAGAGCTAGGGCGCCGGTGGTACCGGCTAGCGATCGCATCCGCATTTACGACCATGCTCTTTGCCGCGCCGGGGCAGGCGGCAGCCGATCCGGGCGGCACGGTGTTCCCCGGGATGGAGATCCGGCAAGGCAACGCGATTTGCATGGTGGGACTGGTTGAGCCGCGGTTGCGGGTCGCGGTGACCAGTGGCCAGTGCGATGGCGGAATGTCGATGGTGACCGACCGTGACCGCAAGTCGATCGGGTCCGTGGTACTGGGGCGTCGCCAACTCGACGCGGACTCCACCGCGGACACCTCGATGCTGCCCGTGGAATATGAAGTCATTGCGATCGCACCGGAGGTGACGGCCAGCGATGTGCTGCCGACGGGGCGCCACCTGGGGTCCAATCCCGGTCTGCGAGCGCAGCCGGGCATGCCCGTGTGCCAGCTACGCAGCGCGACCGGTCAACGATGCGGCTCGGTCAGCTCGGTGGCCAATGGCCGCTTCGCCATTACCGACATGGTGTCCGACAGCCGTGACTTCGGCGGCCCGGTGTACACGCTGACCGACGACAACAATGCCGTCATCGTGGGATTGGTCGAGGGCACCTGGAGATCCTCGACCCAGATCGAGTCTTGGCAGGCGGTCATGGCACAGGTCTACATCGACAGCCACACCTACAACCCGCAGCACCAGCCGCCCACCCTGCGAATGATCGGCTGGCGCACCTGATCGCGCGGACCGGTTTCCCCGGCCGCAGAATGGGAATCCGCCGCCGGTGAAAGTTTTGGAACTTGTGGCATTGCCGTTTCAGTGGGGCTCCGCGATCCGGGGCAAACGGTTCTTCCATCCGACCGGGGTGCTGGCGCAGGGCTACATCGAACGCATTGCCCCTGCGGCGCAGGGCTTGCCGATCGCATCCTCGGAAATTGTTGCGCGCGTGTCGAAGGCCACCGGCACACCAGGGGCGCTGCCCGACCTCATCGGGTTCGCCTTCCGGCTGCGCACACCCCAGCCCGCGGACCAGCCGTGGGACATCCTGCTTGTCTCATCCGGGTCGGGGGCGCTGTCCCGCGCGCTGGCGCTCCGGCCGGCCACCTCGTGGAACGGCCAGACCCTGACCACGCTGATGCCGTTGCACTTTCAGGGCAACAATTGGTGGCTGCGGGCCGGGACCTCGAACGAGATCGGCGGCCCTGGTTTGTCCCTGGACAGTGTCCGGTCGAAGCTCGCGCGCAGCAACATCGAGGTGGCACTCGACCAAGCCTGCGGCAGCGGCGATTTCACACCGTTGGCCCGCATCACGCTGACCACCGCCCTCGACCCCGAACGCGACCACGACGTGTCGTTCGACCCGGTGCTCAACACGCCGCCCGGCCTGAGTCTGCACCCCCGGTGGTTGGCCGATCTGCGCGCCCGCGCCTATCAGCACAGCCGCGACGGCAGAGATGCCGAAGAGTAGCCGTTCGTTCTGAGGAACCAGCCGGTGTCTAAACGGATCGTCATCACCGGGGCCAGCGGCAACGTCGGCACCGCCCTGCTGCGCCGGCTGGCCCAAGACGGCACTGATTACGAGATCGTCGGCGTCACCCGCAGACAACCGCCGCCGGACGGCGTGTACCGATCCGTCCAATGGCATGAGCTGGACCTCGCGGACCCGGGCGTGGCGATCCAGCTGCTCAACGTTTTTCGCGGTGCACGATGTGTGATCCATCTGGCGTGGGGATTCCAGCCCACCCGCAACAGACGCTACCTGGACGCGGTCGCCGTGAACGGCAGCGCCGCGGTGTTGAGCGCGGCTCACGACGCCAAAGTGCCTCAGCTGGTGCACATGTCGTCTGTGGGCACTTACGCCGCCGGGCGGTACGGGGAGCACGTCGACGAGTCCTGGTCGACGGGGGGCATCAGAACGTCGGCCTACAGCAGGGCGAAGTCCACGGTGGAACGCATGCTCGACGAGTACGAGGGCCGCAATCCCGAGGGTGTCGGCATCACCCGGATGCGGCCCGGATTCATTTTGCAGCGCGACGCCGCGCCGGGCCTGCGGCGCTACACCCTGCCCGCCTACCTGGATCCGCACTGGCTGCGCTGGCTGCCCGTGCTGCCGTTGGATCGCTCGCTCTGCGTGTCCGTCGTGCACGCCGACGATGTCGCCGACGCCTGCGTGAAAGCGGTCGAGGGTTGTGTGCTGGGGCCGTTCAACCTTGCCGCCGAACCGCCGGTGTCGCGCGATGACATCGCAAAGGCATTGCGGGCGCACCCGATTCATGTGCCCTCGGCCGTGCTCGGGCTGGCGGTGGAGGCATCGTGGCGGGCCAGGCTGCAGCCCATCGATCGCGGCTGGCTCGATATGGCGTTTTCGCTGCCGCTGCTCGACACCGCCCGGGCGCGCGACGTGCTCGGGTGGTCGCCGCGGTGGGAATCGCTCGCGGCGCTGGCCGACCTCATCGACGGCTTCCTTGACGACTCGGGGACGCCGAGCCCGGTGCTGCATTCCCGGTCGTTCGTCGAGGCGATCACCCGGGATGTCACCGTCGGGCCGCTGACCGTTCGTCGGGTGCCCTGAAGATCCGTCAGCCCGTGCGCCCCAACAGGTGACGTAGCGCCCCGTCGAGGCTCGGCTGACGGAACCGGTGTCCGGCGGCGGCGAGCGCGGCGGGTGCCACGCGCTGGCTCGCGCACGCCAGTTCGCGGGCGCCCTGGTCGCCCAGCAGTAGCCGCGGGCCCAGCGCCGGCACCGGCAGCACGGCCGGTCGGTGTAGCACCCGCGCCAGGACGGCGGTGTATTCGCTATTGCGAACCGGTTGCGGCGCAACGGCGTTCACCGGACCGGAGAGTGCGGCATCCCACATCGCACGGTGATAGACGTCCACCAGATCGTCGATCCCGATCCAGGACAGCCATTGTCGCCCGTCGCCGAGCCGGCCGCCGAGGCCGGCGCTGAACAGCGGGCGCATCAGCTTCAGCGTGCCGCCGGCCGGCGATTGCACGATGCCGGTGCGCACCCGCACCACCCGCACCCCGGCCTGCTGCGCGGGCGTGGTCGCCTCCTCCCAGTCGGTCACCACGTCGGCCAGGAACCCGTCGCCGCGATCGCTGTCCTCGGTCAGGGTGTCGTCGCCCCGGTCGTATCCGTAGTAGCCGATCGCCGACGCCGAGATCAGCACGGCCGGCCGGGGATCGGTGCGGACCAGCAGTTCGGCCAGCCGCCGAGTAGGCCCAATCCTGCTGTCGCGGATGGCCTGCCGGTGTTCATCGGTGAACCGGCCGGCGATCGATGCTCCCGCCAGATGGATCACCGCGTCGACCCCGTCGAGCAGCCGCGGGTCGGGATCGTCTGTGTTCCATTGTCGCTCGCCGTCACCGCGTGGCGTGTGCCGGACCAGCCGGATCACCCGATGGCCACCGGTGCGCAGGAAGGCGGTCAATGCCGAACCGACCAGTCCCGAGGACCCGGTGACGGCGACCGTCGAAGGCCGCAGCCCGTTCTCGGCGGCCAGCCGGTGCGCGGCCAGATCGTCGGCCAGCTGCCGGTGCCGGTAGTCGAACATGGGCCGCAACAGCGATCCGGGCACCGGGGTGTCGACCCGGTCGATCACCCTGGTGCGGTTGCCGCCGAGGTCCTCGAATTCGTGGGTGTGCTTCCACCGCAGGGCGATTCGTGCCGGCAGCGTGGCCAGGCCTTCGCCACCGATGGCGTCGACGAAACGCCGCGGCGGGTCGTAGCCGTCGGGCTGATGGACGGCGACCCAACGCAGACCCCCGGGCAGCGCCAGCGTGGCCCGCCCGTCCTTGAGTGAGGCCGCCTCGGTGACCAGCCGTATCGGCTGCCACGGCGGCGAGAGCCGGGCGAACGCGCCCGCCCTGGCATGCCAATCGAAAACGTCGGTGATGGGAGCGTCCACGACGCTCGAAAACTCCAGCCCCATCCCTCGACGTTAGTGCTACCGGTCCGGCAAGGCGTGTTCGACGATAGGTAGCCGGGCCTGCGGCTGCCGCACGCCACGCTTGGCCGACAGGTAAACCTGCGCGGTCTTGTCGGCCACCGTGTGCCAATCGAAATCCGAGGTGAGTCGCTCGCGGGCGGCGTGGGCGCGCTGCTGCGCGGCCTGCGGGTCGTCGAGCACGGTGCGCACCGCCGCGGCCAGCCGGGTCACGTCGCGCGGCGGGCACGACACCCCGGTCTGGCCGTTGATCACCGCCTCACCCAGGCCGCCGATGTCCGACGTCACCAGGGGAGTGCCGGCCGCGGCCGCCTCCAGCGCGACGATCCCGAACGGCTCGTAGTGGCTGGGCAGCACCGCGGCGTCGGCACGATGCAGGACGGCCAGCAGCTCGGTGTGTTCGAGGTGCCCGACGAACCGGATCGCCTTGAGCACCCGGTGTTTACGGGCCTGCTCGATGAGCCAGCCCTGCTGGGTGCCCTCACCGGCAATGGTCAGCGTGGTGCCGGGGTGGTTGCGCCTGATCCGCGGCAGCGCGGCGATGACGTCGTGCACACCCTTTTCGTATTCCAGCCGGCCCAGGTAGAGCAGTTCGGCCGGCCCGGTGCGCGGCCGGCGCGCCGCGAACGGCCACCGCGCCGTCTCGATACCGTTGCAGATCACCGTGATCTCGGCCAGACCGGGACCGAACAGTTCGGTGATCTCGTCGGCCATCGACGCCGAACACGTGATCAGCGAGTCGGATTCGCGCACCAGCCAGGATTCGACCGCGTGCACCTGGCGGCTGATCGCGCCGCTGACCCAGCCGGAATGCCGGCCGGCTTCGGTGGCGTGGATCGTGGAAACCATTGGCGCATCGTAGAATTGGGCGAGAGCGACCGCCGGGTGGGCCACCAGCCAGTCGTGGGCGTGCACGACGTCGGGCCGCCACGCGCGGTTGGTGCCCGGCTTTGTCAGGGGCAGCCCGGCGCGGATCATGGAGTGGCCCATCGCGAGCGTCCACGCCATCATGTCGGTGCCGAAGGTGAATTCGTGCGGATCCTGGGCGGCCGCGATCACCCGGACACCCTCGCTGATGTGGTCGGACGACGGGTGGCTGCGGGGATCGGTTCCGGTGGGCCGGCGCGAGAGCACGACGACGTCGTGACCGGCGGCGGCCAGCGCGGTCGACAGGTGGTGCACGTGCCGGCCGAGCCCGCCGATCACCACCGGCGGGTATTCCCACGACACCATCAGGATTTTCACGCCGCGGCCCGCCTCATCGGGGCAACCTGCGGGCGTCGAGGGCGCCGAACAGTCCGTCGGCGCGGTTCCAGCCCTCCGCCAGGCGCTGCGCGGTGTCGCGCCGGCCCGACGCCAGCGCGTCGGCGATTTCACGGGTGGCGTGCGCATGCAGGTGGGCGCGGTAGCGGGCGTAGTCGGTGGCCGAATCCTTGCTCACCATGAACGGCCAGTCGCTGGACACGGTGAGCAGCGTTTCGCGCAGGATCTGATCGGCGACATGGTCGCGGGGGATGGGCCCGTCCAGCGACGCGGTCTGGGACAGCGCCTTGTCGACGGTGCTCAGCGCCATGTCGACGACTTCGCTGTTCAGCGCGACCAGATCGGCGACCTGGTCGCCGGCCCACACCTGCCAGTCCTTGCCCGAGCCCCACGAGCTGGGCGGCAGGGCCACCGGGTTGCCGACGAAGCCGTCGGCGATGGCGTCGTTCAGCGTGCCCACCCGCACGCCGGCCTCGGGCAGGGCGCGCAGCACCCGCTCCAGCCACGTCGGCCCCTCGTACCACCAGTGACCGAACAGCTCGGTGTCGAAGGCGGCGACCACGTGGGCGGGTCGCCCGATGCGCTCGGACTCAGCGAGCAGGCGGTTGCGGACCACGTCGACGAAGTCGGCGACGTGCGTGTCGACCGCATGATCGGCGCGCTCGGGGTCGTAGGGCGCCTTGTCCTCCGAGGACACGCCGCGGCCCGTGACCCGGGCCGGCTTGAGTCCGGTGAGGTGGTCATACGTGTGGAAGTCGCGATACGCGGCGTGCCCGGGGTAGCCGGATTTCGGCGACCACACCCGGTAGCTGACCTGCAGATCGCGCCCGAACGCCACCACATCGGTGTCGCCGACGGGCCGGCCCAGCGCGGTGTCGCCGTGCAGCGAGGGGCCGTCGACCATGAAATGGGTGACGCCGGCGGCCGAATAGTCGTGTTCCATGCCGGGCGCGTAGGCGCATTCGGGCGCCCAGATCCCGCCCGGGCCTCGCCCCTTTCGCGCCCCTAGGCGCGCTTGCGCGTCGGCCAGGCCCTCGCGCAGCGCGAACTCGCGCAGCCGCGGCGCCAGCAGCGGTTGGAACGGGTGGGCCAGCGGGCCGCCGAGCAGCTCCACCGTGCCGGCGTCGAGCAGGCTGCGCAGCAGCGGGCTGCCGCCGTGCCGCCACAGGGTGGCGAAGTCGTCCAGCGACCGCTGCGCCTCGGCCGACTCACGAATCCCCAAGGCGCGCAACGCTTCCGGGGTGCATGACTGGTAGCCGGCCGACTTCGAGCGGGACGCGGACCGCACGCTGGTGGCCTCAAGGCCGCGCAGCCGCCAGTTGGCCAGCCAGTGGTGCATGCCGTCCAGGCAGTACGGGTCGTCGAGTTGGGCGTTCACCACCGGCGTGACGCCGAGCGTGATCACCCCGCGGCGGTCCTCGCCGGCCAGGGTGTTGAGGACACGCATCAGCGGCAGGTACGCCGCCGCCCAGGATTGATACAGCCATTCCTCGCCGACCGGCCAGCGGCCGTGGTGGGCCAGCCAGGGCAGGTGGGTGTGCAAAACCAGGGTGAAGAGGCCGGGAACCCGGTTCTGCGGCGTGCTCACGGCGCTACCGCGATCGCGATCAGGTCGAGGCTGTCGTCGATGTGCTGGCCGGCGCCTACACCCACGCCGGCGTCCACCAGGTCGAAGTCCCCGGTGGTGACCGCGGCGACGTCGGCCGCCAGCTCGGGCGGCCACGGGGCGTCGGCCACCGCCCGGGCGATCTGCGCGTCGATGATCGAGCCGCCGTGCCGGGCATCCATTTCGCGAAGCCGGGGGCCGTGGAACAGGCCGCTGACCGAAACATCGGTGAACCCGCCGTCGATGAGCAGCTGGGTCAGCTCGGCGGCGTTGAGTTCCCGGGTGTGGAAGGGGTTGATCGGGGTGTCGCGGCCCGGTGAGAAGGTGATCCGGTTGGGTGTCGACATCAGCAAAAGCCCTGACGGGCGCAGCACTCGGGCGCACTCGACGACGAACTGTGTTTGGTCCCACAGGTGTTCGATCACCTGGAAGTTGACCACAATATCCACCGACGCATCGGGCAGCGGCAGCTGCGCGAGGTTGGCCTGCATGACGTCCACCCGGGGGTAGCGGCTGCGGACATGGGCCACCGCGGCCTCGTCGTAATCCACCGCGATGACACGGCGGGCGACACCGGCGATCAGGTCTGCGCCGTAGCCCTCGCCGCAGCCGGCCTCGAGCACGTCGGCGTCCACGCAGCGCCCGGCAAGTCGCTGGTAGACGACCTCGTGGCGGCGGAACCAGTAGTTCTCGATGTCCAGACCCGGGATGGTGCGCTCGCCCGTCAGCATCATCGCCGCGTCGCCCGCCGACGCGGTATCGCCGGGGGTGTGCTGCGGGGCGTCGGGGACCAGTGCGCTCATTGCATAGGCAGGCTAACGCGAAGTGTCGGATTCGCGAACCGGGGAAGCGGGGCCCCGCTTCTCAAGCGGCGGACGGGCTGCAAGAACGTGCACTACGACCAGCTATGGTGTGAAGGCATACCGCACAAAGTTACCGGGTAGTAACACGGCTGTGCGTTGCGAAAAACGCGTACCGAGGTCTCGCAGTCGATCGCTGCGGACCCCTTCGAGGAGGACGAACCACACTCATGACGAACATCGTGGTCCTGATAAAGCAGGTCCCAGACACCTGGTCGGAGCGCAAGCTGACTGAGGGCGACTGGACGCTCGACCGCGAGGCTGCCGACGCGGTGCTGGACGAGATCAACGAGCGCGCCGTCGAAGAGGCCTTGCAGATCCGCGAGCGGGAGGGCGGCGAAGGCTCGGTGACGGTCCTGACCGCGGGCCCCGAGCGCGCCACCGAGGCCATCCGCAAGGCCCTGTCGATGGGCGCCGACAAGGCCGTCCACCTCAAGGACGACGGCCTGCACGGTTCCGACGTGGTCCAGACCGGCTGGGCGCTGGCGCGCGCGCTGGGCACCATCGAGGGCACCGAGCTGGTCATCGCCGGCAACGAGGCCACCGACGGCACCGGCGGCGCGGTGCCGGCCATCATCGCCGAGTACCTGGGCCTGCCGCAGCTCACCCACCTGCGCAAGCTCTCCATCGAGGACGGCAAGGTCACCGGCGAGCGCGAGACCGACGACGGCGTCTTCAACCTGGAGGCGAGCCTGCCCGCGGTGGTCAGCGTCACCGAGAAGATCAACGAGCCGCGCTTCCCGTCCTTCAAGGGCATCATGGCCGCCAAGAAGAAAGAGGTCACGGTGCTGACCCTGGCGGAGATCGGGGTCGAGAGCGACGAGGTCGGCCTGGCCAACGCCGGGTCGTCCGTGCTGTCGTCGACGCCGAAGCCGCCGAAGACCGCGGGTGAGAAGGTCACCGACGAGGGCGAGGGCGGTAACGACGTCGCAAAGTACCTGGTTGCCCAGAAGATCATCTGACCCGATTCCCAAGACGAGAAGAGCGAGATAACCCATGGCTGAAGTTTTGGTGCTCGTCGAGCACGCCGAAGGAGCGGTGAAGAAGGTCACCGCCGAATTGATCACCGCCGCCCGCGCTTTGGGCGAGCCGTCCGCCGTCGTCGTCGGTGCCCCCGGCACTGCCGCTCCGCTGATCGACGGGCTGAAGGAGGCCGGCGCCGCCAAGATCTACGTCGCCGAGTCCGACGATGTCGACAAGTACCTGATCACCCCGGCGGTCGACGTGCTGGCCGCGCTGGCCGAGTCGAACGCCCCGGCGGCGGTGCTGCTGGCCGCCAACGCCGACGGCAAGGAAATCGCCGGCCGGCTCGCGGCCCGGATCGGATCGGGCCTGCTGGTCGACGTGGTCGAGGTCAAGGAAGGCCCCAAGGCCATCCACTCCATCTTCGGTGGTGCGTTCACCGTCGAGGCGCAGGCCAACGGTGACACCCCGGTGATCACGCTGCGCGCCGGAGCCGTTGACGCGGAGCCGGCCGCCGGCGCCGGTGAAGAGGTCAAGGTCGAGGTCCCGGCCCCCGCCGAGAACGCCACCAAGATCACCGCCCGCGAGCCCGCGGTCGCCGGTGACCGTCCGGAACTCACCGAGGCCACGATCGTCGTCTCCGGTGGTCGCGGTGTCGGCAGCGCGGAGAACTTCAGCGTCGTCGAGGAGCTGGCCGACTCGCTGGGTGCGGCCGTCGGTGCGTCGCGCGCCGCCGTTGACTCCGGCTACTACCCGGGCCAGTTCCAGGTGGGCCAGACCGGTAAGACGGTCTCGCCGCAGCTCTACATCGCGCTGGGCATCTCCGGTGCCATCCAGCACCGCGCGGGCATGCAGACGTCCAAGACGATCATCGCGGTCAACAAGGACGAAGAGGCTCCCATCTTCGAGATCGCCGACTACGGCGTGGTGGGCGACCTGTTCAAGGTCGCGCCGCAGCTGACCGAGGCGATCAAGACGCGCAAGGGCTGAGTCTCTCGGCCTCAGGCCCCCGGCGCCGCGGTGCCGGGGGCTTTTGCGTTCCTCTGTGTCGGCGCCCGGGGCGCTCACTTTTCGCGACAGTTCGTCATCTCACGTGCACCGACACGTCACAGCGTCGATGCCGACTAGCACATCGACTACGCCACGTTGGGGTTCATGAGCATTGCTTCAGTCCTCATACCCAGCGATAAGCCGACCGGTACGGCCACCAGCGAGTCGGCCACACCCCGGTACTCCCTGTTGCTGTCCACCGACCCCGCCATGATCGAGGCGGCGCAGCGACTCCGCTACGACGTGTTCACCAGCACGCCCGGCTTCGCACTGCCGGCGGCCGACCGGGAAGGCCGGGACGTCGACAGGTTCGACGAGTTCTGCGACCACCTGCTGGTGCGCGACGACGACACCGGTGAACTGGTCGGCTGCTATCGCATGCTGGCGCCGGCGGGGGCCATCGCGGCCGGCGGGCTCTACACCGCCACCGAGTTCGACATCCGCGCGTTCGACCCGCTGCGATCCTCCCTGGTGGAGATGGGACGCGCCGTGGTGCGCGACGGGCATCGCAACGGCGGCGTCGTCCTGTTGATGTGGGCGGGCATCCTCGCCTATCTGGACCGCTACGGCTACGACTTCGTGACCGGGTGCGTATCGGTGCCCATCGGCGGCGAATCCGAGGTTCCGGGGCGCCAGCTGCGGGGTGTCCGCGACTTCATCCTGAGCCGGCACGGGGCAGCGCCGGAATACCGCGTCTACCCGCACCGGCCGGTGGTCGTGGACGGGACGGCGCTCGACGACATCGCGCCGCCCGCGCGGCCCTCGGTTCCGGCGCTGCTGCGCGGTTACCTGCGGCTGGGCGCCCAGGTGTGCGGCGAGCCCGCGCACGACCCGGACTTCGGCGTCGGCGATTTCTGCGTCCTGCTGGGCAAGGCGCACGCCGACACCCGATATCTCAAGCGACTCCGATCGGTCTCCGCGGCGTCGGAAATGGCGGGCGGCGAGCGATGAACGCCGCCGCGGGCACCGGGCACTCCTGGCTACCGCGCGCCTCGTGCGATGCCGGCTGCGTGGGTGCGGGCCACGTGGTGGCGTCGCGACCGCTGCGCCGCGCGCTGCGGGTGACGCTTCGCCTCATGCTGGCGCTGCTGCTGGCGCCGGGGCTGCCGCTGCTGGCGGTGCCGGTACCGGGCCGCACCCGCGTGCAGCGCATCTACTGCCGCTTGGTGCTGCGCTGCCTGGGTGTCCGAATCACCGTGACGGGCAACCCGATTCGCAACCTGAGCGGCGTGCTGGTGGTGAGCCCGCACATGTCCTGGCTCGACGTCTTCGCCATCGGTTCGGTGCTGCCCGGGTCGTTCGTCGCGCGGGCCGACATGTTCACCGGTCCGGCGACCGGGGTCGTGGCCCGCTTCCTGAAGATCATCCCGATCGAGCGGTCCAGTCTGCGGCGCCTGCCCGGCGTGGTGGACGCCGTCGCTCGCCGGCTGCGCGGCGGTCAGACGGTCGTCGCTTTTCCGGAGGGCACCACCTGGTGCGGCCGGGACCGCGGCGCCTTCTATCCGGCGATGTTCCAGGCAGCGATCGACGCGGGCCGTCCGGTGCAGCCGCTGCGGCTGACCTACCACCACGTGGACGGCAGCCCCTCGACGGTGCCGGCCTTCGTCGGCGACGAGACCCTGCTGAGCTCGATCCGCCGGCTGCTCGTCGTGCCGCGCACGCTGGCCCGGGTGCACGTCGAGTCTCTGCAGCTCCCCGGGACCGACCGGCGCGCCCTGGCCGGCCGGTGCGAGTCCGCGGTGGGTGCGGGAACCGCCCGGCGCGCTGGTCACGGGCACGTGCTGGTGGCCTGAGCAACCGGGCGGGCCGGTATCGTGGGTCGCGTCATGGTCTACCTGGATCACGCCGCCACCACCCCGATGCACCCCGCTGCCGTCGAGGCGATGACGGCTGTGCTGGGCACGGTCGGCAATGCGTCCTCGCTGCACACCAGCGGCCGCACGGCGCGGCGCCGCATCGAGGAGTCCCGTGAGCTGATCGCCGACCGGCTGGGGGCACGCCCCTCGGAGGTCATCTTCACCGCCGGCGGCACCGAGAGTGACAACCTGGCGGTCAAGGGCATCTACTGGGCCCGCCGCGACGCCGATCCGCGCCGCCGGCGCATCGTCACGAGCGAGGTGGAACACCACGCCGTGCTGGACTCGGTGAATTGGCTCGTCGAGCACGAGGGCGCCGAGGTCACCTGGCTTCCGACCGCCGCCGACGGGTCGGTGTCGGCGGCGGCGCTGCGCGAGGTGCTCACACGCCACGACGACGTCGCCCTGGTCTCGGTGATGTGGGCCAACAACGAGGTCGGCACCGTGATGCCGGCCGCCGAACTCGCCGCCGTCGCGGCCGAATTCGGCGTCCCGATGCACAGCGACGCCGTTCAGGCGGTGGGGCAGCTGCCGGTCGACTTCGCCGCCAGCGGTTTGTCGGCGATGAGCGTGACCGCACACAAGTTCGGTGGTCCGCCCGCGGTGGGCGCGTTGCTGCTGCGCCGCGACGTCGCGTGCGTGCCGCTGGCGCACGGCGGCGGGCAGGAGCGCGACATCCGTTCGGGCACCGCCGATGTCGCCGGGGCGGTCGGAATGGCGACGGCGGCCCGGATCTCTGTCGACGGACTCGAGGTCAACAGCGCCCGGCTGCGGGCGTTGCGCGACCGGCTGGTCGACGGGGTGCTGGGCGGCATCGAGGACGTCACACTCAACGGGGCCCGCGATCCGCTGCGCCTGCCCGGCAACGCGCACTTCACCTTCCGCGGCTGCGAAGGCGATGCGCTGCTGATGCTGTTGGACGCCAACGGAATCGAGTGTTCGACCGGGTCGGCGTGCACCGCCGGTGTCGCGCAGCCCTCGCATGTGCTGATCGCGATGGGCGCCGACGCGACCAGCGCCCGCGGGTCGTTGCGACTGTCGTTGGGGCACACCAGTGTCGACGCCGACGTCGACGAGGTGCTGCGGGTACTGCCCGGGGCGGTGGACCGCGCCCGTCGCGCCGCACTGGCCGCCACGGGGGCGTCCTAAGTGAAAGTTCTTGCTGCCATGAGCGGTGGCGTCGACTCGTCGGTCGCCGCCGCCCGGATGGTCGACGCCGGACACGACGTCGTCGGCGTGCACCTGGCGCTGTCCAGCGCGCCCGGCACGCTGCGCACCGGCTCGCGCGGGTGCTGCTCGAAGGAAGACGCCTCCGACGCGCGCCGCGTCGCGGATGTGCTCGGAATTCCGTTCTACGTCTGGGATTTCGCGGAGAGGTTCAAGTCGGACGTCATCGACGAATTCGTGTCGTCCTACGCGCGCGGCGAAACCCCCAACCCGTGCGTGGTGTGCAATCAGAAGATCAAGTTCTCGGCCCTGTCCGCGAAGGCCATTGCGCTCGGATTCGACACGGTGGCCACCGGCCACTACGCCCGGCTCTCGAATGGCCGGCTGCGCCGCGCCGTCGATCACGACAAGGACCAGTCCTACGTGCTGGCCGTCCTGAGCGCCGAGCAGCTGCGCCACGCGGCGTTCCCGATCGGGGACACCCCCAAGCCGCAGATCCGGGCCGAAGCCGCCCGGCGCGGCCTGACCGTCGCGGAAAAGCCGGACAGCCACGACATCTGCTTCATCCCGTCGGGCAACACCCGTGCCTTCCTGGGCGAGCGCATCGGGGTGCGCCGCGGTGCCGTGGTCAACGCGGACGGCACCGTGCTCGCCGAGCACGACGGCGTGCACGGGTTCACCGTCGGCCAGCGCAAGGGGCTCGGCATCGCCGGGCCGGGGCCCGACGGCCGCCCGCGTTACGTGACCGCGATCGACGCGGAGACCTCGACCGTGCACGTGGGCGAGGCGGCCGACCTCGAGATACGCGAAATGGTCGGGCGGACACCGATTTTCACCTCGGGCGTCACGCCTGCTGGCCCGGTGGAGTGCGCGGTTCAGGTGCGTGCGCACGGCGAAACGGCCGACGCGATAGCCGAACTGGTCGACGACGAGCTCGTGGTGCGGCTGCGCGCGCCGATGCGCGGCGTGGCCCGCGGCCAGACGCTGGTGCTGTACCGGCCCGATCCCGACGGCGACGAGGTGCTCGGCAGCGCCACCATCGCCGGCACCGCCCGCTGAATCCGGGCTACCGCGGCATGTTCGCGGAGATATTGGTCATCACGATGTCGGACACCGATTGCGCGAAGCCGCAGAAGGTGACCTCGAGCATGGCCACCGACAGGATCCGGTAGTCGCGGCCGCACCCGCCAGGCCGCAGGTGCAGCGAGGTCGCGTCGGCGTTCCAGTCGCCGACGTAGAGCTGGCCGCTCGAGCCGTTCGCGCAGTCGCCGACCGTACCGACCAGGGTTCCGAAGGCGCGCCGGGCGGTGTCGGCGTCGCGGTAGGCCGCGGCGCCTTCCGAGATCAGCGCGCCGTCGGGTGGGTCCTGAAACGTCGTCTTGTGGAACGTCTCGAGGTCGCGCCCGAAGGTCGCGGTCTCGGCGTAGATGAACCGGCACTCGCGCGGCGCGGTATCGGCCAGCGCTTCGATGTCCACCGGGCTGGTGCCGTCCATCGACGGGACGATGGTCAGATGGTCGCCTGCGCCGGTGATCGCGCGCATTCGCGACTGATCCAGCAGGATCGTGTCGACGTCGACGCCCTGCACCACCCTGCGGTTGGCGCCGGACCCCGCCGCGGCGGCCCCGTCCACCACCCGGGTGCACGCCGCCATCAGCGCCACCACCGCGCACAACGCCGGTAGCCACGCCGATTTCGCCTTCTGCGACACGTTTTCGCACCCCTTCGGCGTTGAACCTACCCGCGCCGTCCCGCGGCACACAGACCCCTGCCGACCGGTGGGTGGTACGACGTCGAATACGGTTGCCCGGTGAGTGTTTTCGCCCATCCCTTTGCCAGCGCCAGCGGTGTCGGATCGTGGCCCGGCATCGCCGCGCGCCAGGCCGCCGAAGTCGTCGTGGGTGAACTCGCGGGCGCGCTGGCGCACATCGTCGAGCTGCCGGCGCGCGGAGTCGGTGCCGACATGCTCGGCCGGGCCGGCGCGCTGCTGATCGACGTGGCCATCGACACGGTGCCGCGCGGCTACCGGCTCGCCGCCCGGCCCGGTGCGGTCACCCGCCGCGCCGTCAGCCTGCTCGACGAGGACATGGACGCGCTGGAAGAGGCCTGGGAGGCCGCCGGCCTGCGCAACGACGGCCGGGTGGTGAAGGTGCAGGCGCCGGGCCCGATCACGCTGGCCGCCGAGATCGAGCTGTCCAACGGCCACCGGGCGATCACCGACCCCGGGGCGCTGCGCGACCTGGCGGCGTCGCTGGCCGAGGGGGTCTCCGCGCACCGCGCGGGGCTGGCGCGCCGGCTCGAGGCGGAGGTGGTGGTGCAGTTCGACGAGCCGTCGCTGCCCAGGGCGCTGGGCGGCGGGCTGAGCGGGGTGACCGCGCTGAGCCCGGTGGCGCCGATCGACGAGCAGGTGGCCGCCGGCCTGCTCGACGCCTGCGCCCAGACGGTGGGCGGCGAGGTGCTGCTGCACTGCTGTGCCCCCGACCTGCCATGGGACCTGTTGCAGCGCAGTGCCTTTCGAGCAGTCTCGGTAAACGCCGGCGCGCTGAGCCCGGCGGATTTGGACCGTGTTGCCGAGTTCGTGGAGTCCGGCCGCACCGTCGCGCTGGGGGTGGTCGCCGGCAAGGCCCCGCCGCGCCGGCCGTCGGCGGAGGAGGTGGCCGCTGCGGTGGTGGCGGTGACCGATCGCCTCGGTTTCGCCCGTTCGGCGCTGCGCGACCGCATCGGCGTCACGCCCGCGTGTGGTCTGGCCGGTGCGACGCCGGAGTGGGCGCGGACCGCGATCGGGCTGGCCCGCAGGGCGGCCGAGATGTTCGCCGAGGATCCCGACGCCATCGAATAGGCAACCGAAAGATTGCGCTTTTGAGCGCGCTGTGCTGAAGTGATAGGCAACCAGGAGGTTGCGTATGAAGATCGAGAAGCACGTGGTGCTGCGCGCGCCGCTCGAGCGGGTGTGGCGGGCCATCAGCGACGCCGAGGAGTTCGGCCGCTGGTTCGGGGTGCGCTTCGACGGGCCGTTCGTCGCCGGGACGTCGGTGACCGCGGCGATCAGCCCGACCGTCGTCGACGGCGAGGTCGCCAAGCGTCAGGAGGCGCACGCCGGGGTGCGCAGCACCTGGCAGATCGTCGCCCTCGAGCCGCGGCGCCGGTTCGCCTATCGCTGGCATCCGTTCGCCATCGACCCGGACGTCGACTACGACCACGAGCCGACCACGCTCGTCGAGTTCACCCTGTCGGAGCAGCCCGACGGCGTGCTGCTGACCATCACCGAATCCGGGTTCGAGGCGATCCCCGAGGCGCGCCGCGGGGGAGCGTTCGAGGCCAACGGCGAGGGCTGGGCGATCCAGACCACGCTGGTGCGCAAGTACATCGAAGGCGTCCGGGTATGAAAGTCGCCGTCGACGCGCCGCTCTTCGACGCGCTGGGCGACCCCAACCGGCTGCGCATCATCGTGCGGCTCTGCGATCAGGGGCCCAGTTCGACATCGCAGGTCACCAGCGTCATACCGGTCACCCGGCAGGCGGCCAGCAAGCACCTGCAGCTGCTGGAGTCCGTCGGGCTGGTGACCAGCAGCCGGCGGGGCCGCGAGCGGGTCTGGACGGTGCAGACCCAGCCGCTGGCGTCGGCCAGCGACTACCTGAGTCAGCTGTCCCGGCGGTGGGACGCCGCGGTGGACCGGTTGCGGGCCTACGTGGAGGACTGAGTGGAGGACTGAGTGGAGGACCGAGCGCGCCCGGTTTCGCGTCGGTGTCCTCGGATAGCCTGCCAAGGTGAGCGCAGCAGAAGCTGATTCGGTATCGCCCGAGGTTCGCCGGCAGTGGCAGGACCTCGCCGAAGAGGTCCGTGAACACCAGTTCCGCTACTACATCAAGGACGCCCCGATCATCTCGGACGCGGACTTCGACGCGATGTTCAACGAGCTTCTCGCGCTCGAGGAGCGTCACCCCGAGCTGCGGGTGGCCGATTCTCCGACCCAGCTGGTCGGCGGGGCGGGTTTTGCCACCGAGTTCGCCGAGGCGCAGCACCTGGAACGGATGCTGAGCCTCGACGACGTCTTCGATCGCGACGAGCTGGTGGCCTGGAGCAACCGCGTCGAGAACGAGGTCGGCAAGGAGCCGTACTACCTGTGCGAACTCAAGATCGACGGGGTCGCCCTGGCGCTGGTGTACCGCGACGGCCGGCTGGAACGCGCCGCGACCCGCGGCGACGGCCGGGTCGGCGAGGACGTGACGCTCAACGCGCGCACCATCGACGACGTCCCCGAGCGGCTGTCCGCCAGCAAGGATTTCCCGATTCCCGCCCTGCTCGAGGTGCGCGGCGAGGCGTTCTTCCTGCTCTCCGACTTCGAGGCGCTCAACGCCAGCCTGGTCGAAGACGGCAAGGCGCCGTTCGCCAACCCGCGCAACAGCGCCGCGGGGTCGCTGCGCCAGAAGAACCCGGCCGTCACCGCCCGGCGCAAGCTGCGGATGATCTGCCACGGCATCGGCCGCACCGAGGGGTTCGCACCGAAGACCCAGCACGAGGCCTACGCCGCGCTGAACGCCTGGGGGCTGCCGGTGGCCGAACAGACCGCCCGGGTGCGCGGCCTTGCCGCAGTGGAGGAACGGATCGGCTACTGGGGTGAGCACCGCTACGATCTCGACCACGAAATCGACGGCGTGGTAGTCAAAATCGACGACGTCGCGCTGCAGCGCCGGCTCGGGACCACCTCCCGCGCGCCGCGCTGGGCCGTCGCCTACAAATATCCGCCGCAGGAGGCGCAGACCAAGCTGCTCGACATCCGCGTCAACGTCGGGCGCACCGGACGCGTCACCCCGTTCGCCTTCATGACGCCGGTGAAGGTGGCCGGGTCGACGGTGGGGCTGGCCACCCTGCACAACGCTGCTGAGGTGAAACGCAAGGGCGTGCTGATCGGCGACACCGTGATGATCCGCAAAGCCGGCGACGTGATCCCCGAGGTGCTCGGTCCCGTCGTCGACCTGCGCGACGGTTCCGAACGCGAATTCGTCATGCCCACCGAGTGTCCCGAGTGCGGCACCACGCTGGCGCCGGCCAAGGAGGGCGACGCCGACATCCGCTGCCCCAATGCCCGGTCGTGTCCGGCGCAGTTGCGGGAGCGGGTGTTTCACGTTGCCGGTCGCGGCGCGTTCGACATCGAGGGGCTCGGTTACGAAGCGGCCATCGCGCTGCTCAAGGCCGGGGTGATCGCCGACGAGGGCGACCTGTTCACGCTCACCGAGGACGACCTGTTGCGCACCGAGCTGTTCCGGACGAAGGCCGGCGCCCTGTCCGCCAACGGCAAACGGCTGCTCGACAACCTGGACAAGGCCAAAATGGTGGCGCTGTGGCGGGTCCTGGTGGCGTTGTCGATCCGGCACGTCGGGCCGACGGCCGCGCGCGCCCTGGCGACCGAGTTCGGCGATCTGGACTCGATCATGTCGGCGTCGACCGAGCGGCTGGCCGCGGTGGAAGGCGTGGGGCCGACGATCGCGGCGGCGCTCACCGAATGGTTCACCGTCGACTGGCATTGCGCGATCGTCGAAAAGTGGCGCGCGGCCGGCGTGCGGATGGCCGACGAGCGCGACACCAGCGTGCAGCGCACGCTGGAGGGGCTCACGGTGGTGGTCACCGGATCACTCAGCGGCTTTTCCCGCGACGACGCCAAGGAGGCGATCCTGACGCGCGGGGGCAAGGCCTCCGGTTCGGTGTCGAAGAAGACCGACTACGTCGTGGCCGGCGATTCGCCGGGATCCAAGTACGACAAGGCGATCGAGCTGGGGGTGCCCGTCCTCGACGAGGACGGCTTCCGGAAGCTGCTGGATGAGGGCCCACCCGAAACCCCGGCGGAGTGAGCCATGAGCAGCCGGTACGGTGACTCCACCCGGAGCCTCAAAGCCATTGACATCGAGGCGATTTCGGGTCAGCCGGTAGCGCCGCAGGCGGTGCTCGCCGCCACCTATCACCTGGCCGCCGACGAGACGAGTGCCTTGGACAACTACGGCCGCGGCTCCAATCCGACCTGGCGGCAACTGGAGTCGGCCCTGGCCGAGTTGGAGGGAGCCACCGGCGCGCGGGTCTTCGCATCGGGCATGGCGGCCATCAGCGCCGTGCTGCGCGCGTTGGCCACGCCCGGATCGACGGTGGTGGTGCCGGCCGATGGCTACTACCAGGTGCGCCGCTACGCCCGCGAAGACCTGGTGACCGCCGGTGTGACGGTCGTCGAGGCGTCGAGTGCGCAGATCTACGACGCCGCCGCGCAAGCCGACGTGGTGCTGGCCGAAACGCCCACCAACCCGGCGTTGGACGTGATCGACGTGCACCGGCTGGCCGGCATCTGCCGAAACCGCAACGCGCGCTTGGTCGTCGACAACACCGCCGCCACGCCCCTCGGTCAGCAGCCGCTGTCGTTGGGCGCTGACGCGGTGGTGGCCAGTGCGACCAAGGCCCTGTCCGGTCACGGTGACCTGCTGGCCGGCTACGTCGCCACCAGCCAGCCCGAGCTGCTGGCCGCGGTGGAGCGACACCGGCTGCTCGCGGGCGCGATCCTGGGCGGGTTCGAGGCGTGGCTTCTGTTGCGCAGCATGGCAACTGCCGGATTGCGCTTCGAACGGCAATGCCAGAACGCCCGGGCGCTGGCGACCATGCTGGCCCGCCACCCGGCGGTGCGGTCGGTGCGCTACCCGGGATTGGTCGACGACCCGGCGCATCCGGTGGCCATGGCCCAGATGCGCCGATTCGGGGCGCTGGTCTCCATCGAATTGGCCGACGCGGCCGCCGTGCACGCGCTGGTGGACCGCAGCGAGCTGGTGATCGCATCCACCAGTTTCGGGGGCCTGCACACGTCGGTGGATCGCCGGGCGCGCTGGGGAGACCCGGTCGCCGACGGATTCGCGCGCATCTCGGTGGGCATCGAAGACACGGACGACCTGCTCGCCGACATCGAACGCGCGCTGATGTCCTCCCGCTGACGATTTCACATTCGTGGGGGGCGGACTGCACCGAAAGTGGTCGCGATCGCCCGACCGGCTCTATCGTGGGCTCTATGACCCAGACCGCCGACCGGTGTGAGCACGCGTCGCCGTGGTCGCCGCGCGAGGCCGAGATACTGGCCGTGACCCTGGCGCTGCTGCAGGAACACGGTTATGACCAGTTGACGGTGGACGCGGTGGCCAACGCCGCGCGCGCCAGCAAGGCCACGGTCTACCGGCGCTGGCCGTCCAAAGCCGAACTGGTGCTGGCGGCCTTCATCGAAGGCGTCCGCCAGGTGGCCGTTCCGCCGAACACCGGCACGTTGCGTGGCGACCTGCTGAGCCTGGGGGAGACCATCAGCCAGGAGTGCGGGCAGCACGCCGGCACCATCCGCGCGGTGATGGTCGAGGTGTCGCGCCACCCCGCGCTCAACGAGGCCATGCAGCATCAGTTCCTGGACCAGCGCAGGGCCACGATCCAGCACGTGCTGCATCAGGCAGCCGACCGCGGCGAGATCTCCGAGGACGTCATCACCGACGAACTCTGGGACCTGCTGCCCGGTTATCTCATCTTCCGGTCGATCTTGCCCGGTCGCCCGCCCACTCGAGACACCGTGGAAGCGTTCGTCGACGGGTTCCTCATCCCCGGCCTGACCAGGTCGGCGGGGTAAGACGCCGCATGTCAGCGCCGGCGCCGGCCGGAAAATATATACGCGCGCGTCTCTTGTACAGTACGGTCCCGTACCGTACTGTCATAGCTGTCGATCACACTCACGGTGTTGGCAGCCGTGTTTGGCTTGAGTGGAATCTTGTCGCCCGATCTTCGAAAGGCTAACGGGTGAAAGGCTTTTCGATCGCGTCCCTGGTGAAGCGGGGGTGGATGGTGCTCGTCGCCGTGGTGGTCGTCGTGCTCGCCGGATTCGGAATCTATCGCCTGCACGGAATCTTGTGGTCGCACAACAGCACGTCGGCCAACAGTGGCCTGTCCAACGAGATCGTCCCGTTCAACCCCAAGCAGGTCGTGCTCGAGGTCTTCGGTGCCCCGGGCGCGACTGCGACCATCAACTACCTCGACGTCAACGCCCAGCCGCAGCAAGTCAAGGACGCGCCCCTGCCGTGGTCGTTCACCATCACCACGACCGAGCCCGCGGTGATCGGCAACGTCGTCGCGCAGGGCAACGGGGACACCCTGGGCTGCCGCATCACCGTCAACGGAGAAGTGAAAGACCAACGCACCGTCAACAAAGTCGACGCCTACACCTTCTGTCTGGATAAATCTGGATGAGCAACGATCAACAGTCGCGGCCGTTCGTGCCGCGCACCATCCGACGGCTCGCGTTGCCGATCCTGCTGTTCTGGGTGGCGTTGGCCGCCCTCACCAACATCGCGGTGCCGCAGCTGGAAGAGGTGGGCAAGACCCACAACGTGGCGCTGAACTCGCCAGATGCGCCGTCGCTCAAGGCGATCAAGCGCATCGGCGAGAAGTTCCATGAGTTCGACACCGACAGCTCGGCGATGATCGTGCTGGAAGGCGACAAGCCGCTGGGCGCCGACGCCCACCGCTTCTACGACGAGATGGTCCGCAGGATCGAGCAGGACCACAAACACGTCCAGCATGTCCAGGATTACTGGGGCGACACCCTGACCGCGGCGGGATCGCAGAGCAGCGACGGCAAGGCCGCTTATGTTCAGGTGAACCTTGCCGGCAATCAAGGCTCGGCATTGGCCAACGAGGGTGTCGGGGCGCTGCGCGACATCATCGATCGCATGAAGCCGCCGCCAGGCGTCAAGACCTATGTGACCGGTGCGGCGCCGCTGATCTCCGATCAGTTCGACGTCGGCAGCAAGGGCACCGCGAAGGTCACCGCGATCACCATCGGGGTGATCGCGCTGATGCTGTTCTTCGTCTACCGCTCGGTGCTCACCACGCTGCTGGTGCTCGCCACCGTGCTCATCGAAATGTCAGCCGCCCGAGGCCTTGTCGCGTTTCTGGGTAATGCCGGCGTGATCGGTCTGTCGACGTATTCGACGAATCTGCTGACGCTGTTGGTGATCGCGGCCGGAACGGACTACGCGATATTCTTCGTCGGCCGCTATCAGGAGGCGCGCGGCACCGGTGAGGATCGCGAAAAGGCCTTCTACACGATGTATCACGGCACGACGCACATCGTGTTGGGCTCCGGGCTCACCGTGGCCGGTGCGGTGGCCTGCCTGAGCTTCACCCGATTGCCGTACTTCCAAAGTCTGGGCATACCAGCCGCATTGGGCATCCTGGTCGCACTGTTCGCCGCGCTCACCCTGGGGCCGGCGATCCTCACCCTGGGTGCCATGGTGGGCATCTTCGACCCCAAGCGGGCGATACGAACCCGCGGCTGGCGCCGCATCGGCACCGCCATTGTCCGGTGGCCCGGCGCCGTGCTTGCGGCGGCGTGCGCGCTGGCCCTGGTCGGCCTGATCGCGTTGCCCGGCTACAAGACGAGTTACGACACCCGCCCCTACATGCCGGCCAGCGCGCCCGCCAACGTCGGTTATACCGCGGCCGAGAAGCACTTCTCGCGGGCCCGGCTGGAGCCCGAGCTGCTGATGGTCGAAACCGATCACGACATGCGTAACCCGGAGAGCATGCTCGTGTTGGACAAGGTGGCCAAGGCGGTGTTCCACGTGCCCGGGGTGGCGCAGGTGCAGACCATCACCAGGCCGTTGGGTACCCCGCTCGTGCATAGTTCGCTCGCGTTCGTGGTCAGCAATTCCAGCGCGGCGCAACAGCAAAACCTGACGTATCAACGAGATCGGGCCGACGACGCCCTCAAGCAGGCCAACGAGCTGACCAAGACGATCAACATCCTCAAGCAGCAGTACACCCTGCAGCAGCAGCTCGCCGCCACCACCCACGACGAGACTCAGAGCTTTCACGACACGCTCGGTACCATCCAGGACCTGCGCGATAAGATCGCGAACTTCGACGATTTCTTCCGGCCGGTGCGCAGCTACTTCTATTGGGAGAAGCACTGTTACGACATTCCAGTGTGCTTCGCATTCCGATCGCTGTTCGACGCGCTCGACGGCATCGACCAGCTCACCGAGAAGTTCGAAAACCTCACGGCCTCGCTCGACAAGCTCGACGCGCTGCAGCCCAAACTGACGGCGCTTATCCCGCCGCAGATCCAAAGCCAGCAGACCAATCGCGATCTGACGCTAGCGAATTACGCCACGCTGTCTGGAATCTACGCGCAGACCGCGGCCGCGATCGACAACGCGACGGCGCTGGGGCGCGCCTTCGACGCGGCCAAGAACGACGACACCTTCTATCTGCCGCCCGAGGTGTTCAACAACCCCGACTTCAAGCGGGGACTGAAACTGTTCCTCTCGCCGGACGGCAAGGCCGCCCGGATGATCGTCACGCACGAAGGCGATCCCGCTACGCCCGAGGGCATTTCGCACATCGATCCGATCACGAAGGCAGCGCACGAGGCCCTGAAGGGCACGCCCATGGCCGGGGCGGGCATCTACGTGGGCGGAACCGCCGCGACGTACAAGGACATTCAGGATGGCGCCAAGTACGACCTGATGATCGTGGCGTTCGCCGCGCTGAGCCTCATCCTGCTGATCATGATGATCATCACGCGCAGCCTGATCGCCGCGCTGGTGATCGTCGGCACGGTGGCCCTGTCGCTGGGGGCCTCGTTCGGCCTGTCGGTTCTGGTGTGGCAGTACATGTTCGGCATCCAGCTGTACTGGGTCGTGCTCGCGCTGGCGGTGATCCTGTTGCTGGCGGTTGGATCCGACTACAACCTGCTGTTGATCTCCCGCTTCAAGGAGGAGATCCATGCCGGGCTGAACACCGGCATCATCCGGGCAATGGCCGGCTCCGGTTCGGTCGTCACCTCGGCCGGCATCGTTTTCGCCGTCACCATGTGTGCGTTCGTGTTCAGCGGTTTTCAGGTGCTCGGCCAGATCGGAACGACGATCGGGCTCGGCCTGTTGTTCGACACGCTGATCGTGCGCTCGTTCATGACGCCTTCTGTCGCAAGGCTTCTCGGGCGCTGGTTCTGGTGGCCGCAACGGGTTCGCCCGCGCCCGGCGAGCACGATGCTGCGGCCCTACGGTCCGCGCCCGGCGGTTCGTCAATTGCTGCTGTGGGACGACGAAAACCCGGTGGCGATGTCATCAAAAACTGGTTGATGTGGTTCCACGGGCTGGCCTGTTGCTTGCCGGCGTGGGCTGGGGGATGCGGGCACCGAATTCTTCAGCGGGGATCGGGCGGCCCGGATTTGTCGTAGGTGGCTGCGATGATGGCGTCATGTCTTCGACCGCATCCGCTGGCGCCGTGGTGGTGCGTCCT
>NZ_LZSX01000009.1 GCF_001665835.1 Mycobacterium colombiense
AAACAGCGGATGATGCGACGCCGAGCGCACCGGGTTGAGCTGCTCGACCAGCAGCTCGAACGGCACATCCTGGTTGCCGTAGGCATCCAGCGCCTGCTGGCGCACCTGCTCGAGCACCTCGCTGAACCGCTGCGCGGAACTCACCCCTACCCGCAACACCCAGGTGTTGACGAAAAACCCGACCAGCTCATCGAGCGCCGCATCCATCCGACCGGCGATCGGCGCGCCCATCACCACGTCCTCGCCGGCTCCCACCCGGTGCAACACCACTGCCATGGCCGCCTGCAACACCATCGAGACCGTCGCGTTATGCGCCGCCGCCAACGCCTTGACCCCCGCCCAGGTCCGCGAGTCGATGCGGAGCTCCACCTCATCGCCGCGATAACTGGGCACCTGCGGGCGCGCCCGATCCGCCGGCAGCGACACCACCTCGGGCAGATCGGCCAACTGCTGCCGCCAATACGCCAGCTGCCCGGCGATCACACTGTCGGGATCGGACTCGGCGCCCAGCCAATCCTGTTGCCACAACGTGTAATCCGCATACTGCACCGGCAACGACGCCCACTGCGGGGCCCGGCCCTGCCGCCGCGCCCGATACGCCTCGCCCACATCACGGACCATCGGGGCCAGCGACCAGCCATCAAAGGCGATGTGGTGCACCACAATTCCCACCACATGCTGCTCGGGGCCCACCGCATAGATCTGGGCACGAATAGGGATCTCGGCCGACAAATCAAACCGATACCCCGCCAGCGCGACCAACTCGCCGACCACATCCTGCTCGGTCAACGACACCACCGCCGCGTCCCCGCGCCGCCACATCCCCGCTTCGGCGGGCAACACCTGCTGCAGCGGCACACCGTCGATGTCGGGGAATATGGTGCGCAGCGACTCGTGACGGGCGATCACATCATCGATGGCCGCCCCCAGCGCCTCGATATCGAGCACCCCGCTGATCCGAAACGCGGTGGGAATGTTGTAGGTCGCCACCCCGCCCTCGAACCGGTCGAGGAACCACAACCGCTGCTGGGCAAACGACAAGGGCACCGCCGCCGGCCGCGCCACGGCCGCCAACGGCTTACGGCCGACCCCATCGCCGCCGATACGTGCCGCCAACTGGGCCACGGTGGGCGCCTCGAACACGGTGCGCACCGCCAGGCCTGCGTTCAGGGCGCTGTTGACCGCGGCAATCACCCGCATCGCCGACAGCGAATCCCCACCCAAGTCGAAGAAGGAGTCGTCGATACCGACCCGCTCGAGCCCGAGAACCTGGGCGTAGATGCCGGCCAGGGTCTCTTCGGTGGGGGTGACGGGGGCGCGGTAGCGGTCGCCCTCGGTGTATTCGGGCGCCGGTAGGGCGCGGGTGTCCAGTTTGCCGTTGACCGTCAGCGGCAGCGCGTCGATCACCACCACCGCCGCGGGCACCATATAGGTGGGGAGCCGCTGACCCAACCGAGCCCGAATATCCGCTGGGTCAGCGGCTCCAGTGATGTAGCCGATCAGGCGCTTGTCGCCGGGGCGGTCCTCGCGGGCGATCACCACCGCCTGCTCCACCCCATCCAGCGCGGCCAGGGCGGCGCGGATTTCGCCGAGTTCGATGCGATAGCCGCGGATCTTCACCTGCTCATCGGCGCGACCCAGATAATCCAGCTGCCCATCGGCACCCCAACACACCAGATCCCCGGTGCGATACATCCGCGCCCCGGAATCCCCGAACGGGCAGGCCACGAACCGCGACCCGGTCAAACCCGCCCGGCCCACATATCCGTAGGCCAGACCGCCGCCGGCTACATACAACTCCCCGACCACCCCGGCCGGCACCGGACGCAACGACGCGTCCAGCACAAAAAAGCCCAGATGCACCAA
>NZ_LZSX01000010.1 GCF_001665835.1 Mycobacterium colombiense
GGCGGCTGGATGCGGACGCGCTATTTGCGGCGCTGGCCGATGTGGTGGGCCGCCACGAGAGCCTGCGCACCCTGTTCCGGGCGGTCGATGGGATACCGCGGCAGGTGGTGGTGCCCGCCGAGCAGGCCGATTTCGGCTGGGACGTCGTTGATGTCACCGGCTGGGCGGCGGCCCGGTTGAATGAAGCCATCGCCGCCGCGGTGGGCTATAGGTTTGACCTGGCCATCGAGATCCCGTTGCGGGCACGGCTTTTCCGCGTCGCCGACGACGAACACGTGATGGTGGCCGTCGTACACGAAATCGCCGCCGACGGCTGGTCGACGACCCGGCTGGTGCGTGACATGAGTGTGGCCTATGCAAGCCGGTGTGTGGGGCGGGCCCCCGACTGGGCGCCATTGCCGGTGCAGTATGTCGATTACACGCTGTGGCAGCGCGCGCAGTTCGGCGACCTCGACGACAGCGAAAGCCGCATCGCCGCGCAGCTGGCCTACTGGGAGCAGGCGCTGGCCGGGATGCCCGATCGGCTGGCGTTGCCCGCCGATCGGCCCTACCCGCCGGTGGCTGACCAGCGCGGCGCCAGGGTGGCGGTGGAGTGGCCCGCGATGCTGCAGCAGCACATTGCTCGGGTGGGCCGTCAGCACAACGCCACCGGATTCATGGTGATGCAGGCGGCCCTGGCGGTGCTGCTGTCCAAGCTCAGCGCCAGCAGCGATGTGGCGGTGGGGTTCGCGATCGCCGGGCGGCGCGATCCCGCACTCGATGAACTGGTGGGCTTTTTCGTCAACACGTTGGTGCTGCGGGTCGACCTGACCGGCGATCCCACCGTGGCCGAATTGCTGGCCCAGGTGCGGGCACGGGGCCTGGCCGCCTACGAGCACCAGGATGTGCCCTTCGAGGTGCTCGTGGAGCGGCTCAACCCGACCCGGTCGTTGGCCCATCACCCGCTGGTTCAGGTGATGTTGGGCTGGAACAACTTCCCCGGACAGGTCAACGTCCCCGCGACGGGGTTGGCTGTGGGTGATCTTCAGGTCAAGCCGCTGGCCGCGGATACCCAGACCGCGAAAATGGATCTGGTCTTCTTCCTCAAGGAAAACTGGACCGAGGCCGGTGCGCCCGCCGGGATTTCCGGACACGTGGAATTTCGCACCGACGTGTTCGACGCGGACACCATCCAGGCGTTGATCGCGCGGCTGCACCGAGTGTTGATGGCGCTCACCGCCGACCCCACCCGGCGGCTCTCGTCGGTGGATCTGCTGGATGCGGGTGAGCACGCCCGGCTGGAAGAGCTTGGTAATAAAGCGGTTTTGGCTAGCCCGTCGAGTGTTTCGGTGTCGGTGCCGGAATTGTTCGCCACGCACGTGACCCGCACCCCGGACGCCGTGGCGCTGGTGTGCGAGGGCCTGTCGGTGACCTACCGAGAGCTGGATGAAGCCTCGAACCGGTTGGCGCATTGTCTCGCGGATGCGGGCGCGGGTCCGGGACAGACTGTGGCACTGCTGTTTTCGCGGTCGGCCGAGGCCATCGCGTCGATCCTGGCGGTGCTCAAGACGGGGGCGGCGTATCTGCCGATCGA
>NZ_LZSX01000011.1 GCF_001665835.1 Mycobacterium colombiense
CCCGCTCACCGGCGCCGCCGCCGGCGCCCTCCACGGCGGCCGCGCCGCCGCCGCCCACCACGCCGGCGGGTCCGCGCCAGGTCACCTACTCGGTGACCGGCACCAAGGCCCCGGGCGACATCATCTCGGTGACCTACGTCGACGCGTCCGGGCGGCGCCGCACGCAGCACAATGTGTACATCCCGTGGTCGATGACCGTCACCCCGATCTCGCAATCCGATGTGGGCTCGGTGGAGGCCTCCAGCCTGTTCCGGCTCAGCAGGCTCAATTGCTCGATCACGACCAGCGACGGAGCGGTGCTTTCGTCGAATAGCAACGACTCGCCGCAGACGAGCTGCTGATGGTCAGCAGATATTCGTCGTACCGGCGGGGCGTGGGCGACGACACCATTGCGCCCGAGGTCATCGACCGCATCCTGATCGGCGCGTGCGCCGCGGTCTATCTGGTGCTGCTGGGCGTCAGCGTGGCGGCCGCCGTCGCGCTGGCGGATCTGGGCAGGGGTTTTCACAAGGCAGCCAGCAGCCCGCACACCACCTGGGTGCTGTACGCCGTCATCATCGTTTCGGCGCTGATCATCGCTGGCGCGATCCCCATCCTGTTGCGCGCCCGCCGGATGTCGCAGGCCGAGCCGGCCGCCCAGGCGATGACCGCGCCGTCGCGCGGGTCGGCAAGGCCTTCGGTGCGGCTGGGGACCGCCGCCCTGCGCCCGGGGAGCGAGCGGACCACCACCGTGCAATCGGCCGCGCCGGCCCCGGGCGCCGAGTGGTCGGGCGAGGCGGTAGACCGAGTCTGGTTGCGCGGCACCGTGATTCTGATCGGCACTATGGGCGCTGCACTGATCGCGGTCGCGACGGCGACCTACCTGATGGCGGTCGGCCACGATGGCGCATCGTGGGTCGGGTATGGGTTCGCCGGTGTGATCACCGCGGCCATGCCGGTGGTGGAGTGGCTGCACATTCGTCAGCTCCGCCACGTCGTCGCCGAGCAATAGCCGCCGCTGTCGCTCGTGGCTCTGCGTCCGTCACGGCGTTGCGGACCCCGCGCCCGGTCCGGTGCGCCGGGGTGGCGTAGCGTCGGACGCGAGCCGTTTCGTTGTCAGCGGCGGTCCCGCGGTCGGTGCGGATGACAGCCACGGGCAATGCGATCCCTCGCTCCGCCGGATCCGTCTAGGCGAAGGACGCCAATCCTGAAGGGGAACCGCAAGTCGATGCCGCAGGCAGACGGCGAACACGCGTCAATCCCATCCGGGTGTCGGTGGGCTGTGAGCTCGGTCGCACCATCGACGGCGCGTGGTGGCCCCGTGCGGACCGCATCACCAACGAATTGCCCGGCCTGGTCACGCTGCTGACACCCTTGCTCGGCGACGTCAGCTCCATCAACGTCAACTGGCCGCCGTTGCAGCGGCCGCCGGACTTCAACTGCCCGGGATGGGAGAACAAACGCCAGCACGTGATGACGGTCATCGGGGGAGACGCACGCGTCAACCTGCTGATCGTCCCGTACGCGACTTACAGCACGCTGGCCATGATGGTGTTGCGCTGCGCCGCCGGGCTCCCTGTCGAAACGCGCGACATGGGCAAACGGGTGTTCGTCATGGCCGGCTCGATCCTGCGGGCCGCCCAGCAGCAACGGGCCTGTGCCCACCTGTAGGGGCTGGACACCGACGAAAACGGGTGGGGGAGCGAGCTAGTGCTCGCCGCCCTCGCCGTTTGTCGAACCGTTTGTCGAACCGTTGAGGCCGTCCTGGTGTTCGCGCAGTGCGGTCAGGGCGCGCAGCTCCGAGCCGTGCGCCGCCTCGCGCAGCGCCGCATCCTCGGATGCCGGGTCGGCGAACAGGAAGCTGCCGCTGCCCGGAGATCCGGCCGAGCCCAGCTTGTTCATCTTCTTGGGCAGTGCCGCGCCCTGGTATTCCAGCGGCAGCGGGTGGCCGTGATCGTCGACCGGGCCCAGCGGCTGGTGCAGCTCGACGTAGGCGCCGTGCGGCAGCCGCTTGATGATGCCCGTCTCGATGCCGTGCTCGAGCACCGCGCGGTCGCTGCGCTGCAGACCGATGCACCACCGGTAGGTGATGAAGTAGACCACCGGCGGAACGATCACCATGCCGATGCGCCCGATCCACGTCGTCGCGTTCAGCGAGATGTCGAACTTGAACGCGATGATGTCGTTCATCGCGCACAGCGTCAGCAGCATGTAGAACGCGATCGCCATCGCACCGATCGACGTGCGCACCGGCACGTCGCGCGGCCGCTGCAGCAGGTTGTGGTGCGCGTAATCACCGCTGAACCGCTTCTCCAGGAACGGATACACCATCAGCAGGCCGAACACACCGCCCATGATCAGCGCCACCCATACCGGCGCGGGAATGGTGTGGTGCCAGAAGTAGAACTCCCATGGCGGCCAGATACGTGCCAAGCCCTCGGTCCACATCATGTAGAAGTCCGGCTGCGAACCGGCTGAGACGTGAGATGGCTTGTACGGCCCCAGGTTCCAGATCGGGTTGATCTGCATCAGACCACCCAGCAGGCCCAGCACGCCGACGATCGCGGCGAAGAACGCGCCGGACTTGACCGCGAATATCGGCATCACTCGAACACCGACCACGTTGTGTTCGGTGCGACCGGGACCGGGGAACTGGGTGTGCTTCTGGAACCACACCATGGCCAGGTGCAGGCCGATCAGCGCCAGGATGATCCCGGGCAGCAGCAGAATGTGCAGGGCGTACATGCGCGGGATGATGTAACCCGCTGTGGCGCATTCGCTTCCGATACCGCCGCAGGGGAAGTCACCGCCGAACAGGGCCCAGTGCAGCCAGGTGCCGATCACCGGCATGCCCAACGTGATCGAGGACAGTGCGGCGCGCAACCCGATACCGGACAACAGGTCGTCGGGCAGCGAGTAGCCGAAGTAGCCCTCGAACATGGCCAGGATCAGCAGCAGCGAACCGATGACCCAGTTGGCCTCGCGCGGCCGCCGGAAGGCGCCGGTGAAGAAGATGCGGGCCAGGTGCACCATGATCGACGCGGAGAAGATCAGCGCCGCCCAGTGGTGGACCTGACGCACGAACAGGCCACCGCGCACCTCGAAGGAGATGTCGAGGGTCGATGCGAAGGCCTTCGACATGTCCACGCCGCGCAGCGGCTGGTAGGCACCGTTGTAGGTGATCTCACCCATGGACGGATCGAAGAACAGTGTCAGGTACACGCCGGTGAGCAGCAGCACGATGAAGCTGTACATCGCGATCTCACCCAGCAGGAACGACCAGTGGGTGGGAAAGACCTTGTTGAGCTGTCTACGGACCGCCGCGGACGGGTGGTAGCGCGTGTCGATGTCCTCGCCTTGACGGGCCAGGACATCGCCGATCTTCGGGGGACTCAATTTCGGACTCATGTCGTCGTCCTCTCCCAGAATGCCGGTCCGACGGGCTCGACGAAGTCACCATTGGCGACCAGATACCCGTTGGAGTCGATGGTGATCGGCAGTTGCGCCAACGCGCGCGCGGCGGGCCCGAAAATCGGCTTGGCGAAGTGCAGCGCGTCGAACTGCGACTGGTGGCAAGGGCACAAGATCCGGTAGGACTGCTCCTCGTAGAGGGAGGCGGGGCAACCCAGGTGCGAGCAGACCTTGGTGTAGGCGAAGAACTCGCCGAAGTTGAAGCTCTCCTGGCCCTGCCGTTTGACCACGCGGTTCATGTCGGTGGGCCGAACTCGGATGAGCATCACCGGGTTTCGCACACCCTGGTTGATGGCCCGCAGCTTCTCCTGCGATTCCGGTGTGGTGCCGTCGCCGTCGGACTCCCGCCATGGGAACACGGTTTCCATGCCGCCGGCGTCGAGGTCCTCGGGGCGCATCTTGACGAACGGCGACGTGGAGGCGGAGCCGGTGGCGCGCGCCAGGAAGATGGTCTCGCCGTGGTAGCGCGGGCTCCAGCCGGACGTCCACAGCACGGCCTTCTTCCCGTCGGCGGTGGGCACGACCGGCTTCCACGGGTTCTTGATCAACCCGCCGGCAAACGCGACCAGGGTGGACAGGCCGAAGGCGCCCAGCCCCATCCCCAGCGACAGGCCGATCAGCTTGCGGCGCCCGACGGTCGACCCCTGATACGCGTCGGTCAGGTTCGCCACCACCGTCTTGCGGTCGACGTCGCGCGAGGCGCCGTCGTGGCGGTCCTGAATCGAAATCTCTTCGGGGATAAAGCGTTTCTGGTAGAGGATGACGCCGATCCCGATCGACAGGATCGCCATCCCGAAGGTCAGGCCGTAGAGCGGCGTGGCCAGGTCGTACAGGAAGCTGCCGGCGCTCTCCTTGGGCTTGTACTCCCAGGGCCAGAACAAGAAGATCAGCAGCAGCGCCAGCCCGAAGAAACCGCCCAGCAAAAGCCAGAGGGCGACGCCACGCTCGGCGCGCTTTTCGGCTTTGGTGCCCTCGATCGGCCAACGGGGTTCCTTGAACACCGTCTCGACGCCGTCCAGCTTGCCGCCCAGCGCCACCAGTTCGTGCTGCGACATGGCGGCCAGCGCCGCGTCGTCGGGTTCCCGCTCGCCGGCGCCGTGCGGGTTCCCGCCGGTGTCAGAGCCGCGAACGTCCGCCTCGCTCATTTTGCGCCGCTCCTCCTCATCGCGTTGGTCTGCATCGTCTCGGCGCGGCTCATGCTCGTGCCCCAATCCACAGTGCCAGCCCGATGGCCGCGACCATCCCGATGATCCAGGCGGCCATGCCCTCGGGTGCGGGCCCGAATCCGCCCAGGCCGTAGCCGCCCGGCTGGCGCTCCTCGGTCACCGCCTTGATGTAGCCGATGATGTCCTTCTTGGCTTCGAATGACAGCTGACGGTCAGAGAACTTCGGCATGTTCTGCGGACCGGTCCGCATCGCCGCCAGGATCTGCTGCTCGTTGGCGGGCTCCAGGTCCGGCGCGAACTTGCCGGACGACAGCGCCCCGCCCTTGCCGGTGAAGTTGTGGCAGGAGGAGCAGTTGAGCCGGAACAGGTCGCCACCGCGGCCCAGGTCCTCGCCGCGCAGCGAGCGCATCGCCAGGCTGCCGTCCGGGTTGCGCACCGTGGTCGGGCCGCCGCCGTTGGCCTGGACGTACGCGCCCAGCGCGTCGACCTGGCCTTCGTCGAAGATCGGTTCCTTGCGCGGCGCCTGGGCCTCGCCGGTCATCGCCGGCATCCGGCCCGTCGACACCTGGAAGTAGACGGCTTCCTCGCCGACGCCGATCAGGCTCGGCCCGCGGTCGTGGACACCCTGCAGATTGGCGCCGTGGCAGGACACGCACGACGTGTCGAACAGCTGCTTGCCGGTGCGCAGCAGCGCCGAGTTCGACTCGTCGGCGACGGCCACCTGCGGCCGCGGGGTCAGGATGGCGGCCAGGCCGCCTGCGACGGTCAGTGCGATCAGCAGCAGCAGACCGCCGGACAGCCTGCGGCGCAGCCGCCGTCGCGAACGGTCACGCTGCCCCTGTGGCGGCTTGGCCGCACCGGATCGGGTAGATCCCAGTTTCTTCAACCGAGCACTCCTGTTCGTCCAGCGCCTGCTCATCGGATGAAATAGATCACGGCGAACAGCGCGATCCACACGATGTCGACGAAATGCCAGTAGTACGAGACGACGATGCTGGCCGTAGCCTGCGCCGGCGTGAACTTGCTCATCGCGGTGCGGGCCAGCAAGAAGATGAAGGCGATAAGGCCGCCGGTGACGTGCAGGCCGTGGAACCCGGTCGCCAGGTAGAACACGCTGCCGTAGGCGCTGCCCGGGATGGTGGTCCCGTGCGACATCAGGTGGTAGTACTCGTAGCCCTGGCCGCAAACGAAGAACAGGCCCATCAGGAAGGTGAGCACGTACCAGCGGCGCAGCCCGAACACGTCGCCGCGCTCGGCCGCGAACACCCCCATCTGGCAGGTGAACGACGACGCGATCAGCACCAACGTGACCGGGACGGCCTGGTACAGGTTCAGCTCGGTCGGCGGCGGCGGCCACTTCCCGCCCGATTGGGCGCGAGCGGTGAAGTACATCGCGAAGAGGCCGGCAAAGAACATCAGCTCGCTGGACAGCCAAACGATGGTGCCGACGCTGACCATGTTGGGTCGGTTCAGCGAATGCACCCGCGACGTAATTGCAGTACCCGAAGTCCCGGCAGCGCTGGTCACATCCGCAAGTATGACGCTTTGTAGTTGTTGAACTCCACCCGGGGCGGCATTTGGTGTCTGGCGCGTCGTGCGCGGGTGCGCAGCGGGGCGCTCGCGGAGACGGTTGGGGCAGGTGTGGTCGTCGTGGGACCATCGGCGCGTGGCTTTGTCATCTAAGGCGTCGCCGTCCGGCGCACCCGCGACCTCGTGGCCGCGGATCCTGTCCCGTCTGACCGGCGGGCAGGACCTGGCGCGCGGACAGGCCGCCTGGGCGATGGACCGGATCATGGCCGGCGACGCGAGCCCCGCCCAGATCGCGGCCTTCGCGGTGGCGATGCAGGCGAAGGTTCCCACCTCGGCCGAAGTCATCGAGTTGGCCGACGTGATGCTCAACCACGCGCTGCCGATGCCCCCCGGTGCCATCCGCGACGACACCGTCGACATCGTCGGCACCGGCGGCGACGGGGTCAACACCGTGAACCTGTCCACGATGGCGGCGCTCGTGGTCGCGGCCGCGGGCGTGCCGGTCGTGAAGCACGGCAACCGGGCGGCCTCGTCGTTGTCCGGCGGCGCCGACACGCTCGAGGCGCTCGGCATCCGCATCGACCTCGGCCCCGAACAGGTCGCACGCAGCCTCGCCGAGGTCGGCATCGGGTTCTGCTTCGCGCCGCTGTTCCACCCGTCTTACCGGCACACCTCCGCGGTGCGTCGCGAAATCGGTGTGCCGACGGTGTTCAATCTCCTTGGGCCGCTTACCAATCCGGCCAGGCCGCGGGCCGGATTGATCGGCTGCGCGTTCGCTGAGCTCTCCGAGGTGATGGCCGGGGTGTTCGCCGCGCGCCGGTCCAGTGTCCTGGTGGTGCACGGTGACGACGGGCTCGACGAGTTGACGACCACCACCACGAGCACGATCTGGCGGGTGCAGGCCGGCACCGTGGACAAGCTGACCTTCGATCCGGCCGGATTCGGTTTCCCCCGAGCCGATCTCGACGATTTGTTGGGCGGTGACGCGCAGGCCAACGCCGCGGAGGTCCGCGCGGTGCTGGCCGGGGGCAAGGGTCCGGTGCGCGACGCCGTCGTCCTCAATGCCGCCGGCGCGATCGTCGCGCACGCCGGGTTATCCAGCCGCGCCGAATGGTTGCCGGCGTGGGAGGACGGGCTGGCCCGTGCGCGTAAGGCCATCGATTCCGGTGCTGCCGAACAACTGCTCGCGCGATGGGTGCGGTTCGGCCAGCAGGTCTGATTCCCGCAGCGCCTGCTCGCTCGCCAGTCGCGCCGAGCGCGCCGTCGCGGCCCACGCCGACCAGGCGCCGGCCGACCGCAGCGGGGAAGCCCAGCCGTCCTCGGCGACCCCGACGATGCGCACCCCGGGCGCCGACAACCAGCGCACGATGAGCGCGGTCTCCTCGACCAGTGCGCCGCCGAGTGGGGCGGGTGTGGGCAGAATCGCTTGTGCCCCAGCAACAATCGCGTCGACGACCGGCATCGGCGGCACCCCGCGCCGGGCGCTGCCCGCCGCGGCGAGCTGGCCGTGGCGGATGACGGCCAGGTGATAGCCACCCTCGCCGTCAGGCGCGGCGGCGATCAGCTCGGGCAGCGCGGCCAGGGCGCGCAGCCGCTGACCGCGCCACAGCGTCTCGATCGCGGTGACGGTGCGGTCGCGCAGGCGCGCGGCGCTCTCGAAGTGATGCCGGTCGGCGAGCGCACCGACCTGATCCACCGCCGACCTCAGCGCGCAGTTGTCCGCGCCGTCCACCAGCGCCGCGACCCGCGCCACGGCGGCGGCGTACTGGGTGGCGGTGACGCCGCGCGCGGCCGGGCACGGCGACACCTCCGCCTCTGCGCACAGCGGTCCGTGCAGCGACGAGCGGCCCAGCCGATTGGTGCAGGTTCGTAACCCGGTGAACCGCGCGAGCAGCGCGGCCGTGTCGGCGGCATCGGCGCGGGCCCGGAACGGGCCGACGGCGCGGTCGTGCCGCGGCGCTCGCACCACGGCGAGGCGGGGGAAGGCCTCCTCGGTGAGCGCCACCCACCACCAGCGCTGCGGGAACCGGGACCGCCGGTTGTACGGCGGGGCATGCGCGGCCAGCAGCCGCAGCTCGCGCACGCCGGCCTCCAGCGCGTGGGCGCACTCGACGTGGTCGACCGCGCCGGCCAGCGCGACCATCTCCTTCATGCGGCCCCGGGGATCGGCGCCGGTGAAGTACTGGCTGACCCGCCGCCGCAGGTCGACGGCGGTGCCGATGTAGAGCACCTCGCCCGATGGCCCGCGGAACAGGTACACGCCCGGCCGGCGCGGCAGGCCCTCGGCGAGCACCCGCTTGCGGCGCTGGGTGGGTGTCACGTCGGGCAGATACGAGCGCAGGTCGGCATAGGTGTGCACGCCCTGGTTGCCCACCCGCTCGATGAGGGCGTGCAAGACGTCGACGGTGGCGCGCGCATCGTCCAGGGCGCGGTGGGTGGGCTGGGTGGCCACGGCGAACAGCCGCGCCAGCGAGGCCAGCCGCACGCTGGGGGCCTCCTCGCGGCTGAGCACCCGGCGGGCCAGCCGGACCGTGCACAGCACCTGCGGCCGCGGCCAGGCGATGTCGTACTGCTGCGCGGCGGCACGCAGGAAGCCGATGTCGAACCCCGCGTTGTGCGCGACGAGCACCGCCCCGTGCTCCAAGCCGGCGAACTCCAGGAACATCGGCAGGACGGAGTCGATGGTCGGTGCGTCGGAAATCATCGCGGTGGTGATGCCGGTCAGCTGCACGATCTGCGGCGGGATGCTGCGCTGCGGATCCACCAGGGTGGCGAACTCGCCGAGCACCACGCCGCCGCGCACCTTGACCGCCCCGATTTCGGTGATGGCGTCGGGAACGGTGCCCGCGGTGCCCTTGGTGCGCCCGCCGGTGGTCTCCAGGTCGACCACGACGAAGGTGGTCTCGCGCAGCGAGAGTTCGTCGGGCGTGAACGGGGATCCCACGTCGGCGAAGCTCAGCTGAGTCGCACCCCTGGAAGCCACGGCGGTGACGTTAAGGCCGACGACCGACACCCGCGCGGCTCCCACGCCGGGCGCGTGGCCGGAATGCGGGGACGGACACCTGTCGGTGCTCGCGGTTACCGTTCGGGCAGTCCGGCGTGATGTTCGCCCACCTAATTTGCCGGAGCCAGAGCGAGAGGACCGATCCCGATGGCACCAAGAAATGGACCGACCGACATCGGCATGACGCCGCCGGAGCCGGGGGCACCGGTGGTGATCGACTGCGACGAGTGCGCGGTGCGCGGCCCCGGCTGCCGCGACTGCGTCGTCAGCGTGATACTCGGGGTTCCGGATACTTTATTGCAAGATGAACGAGCGGCTTTGGAAGTTCTTGCCGAAGTTGGCTTGGCGCCGCGACTTCGTCTCGTCCCGATTCGTCGGGATCGAGGTTCTGGTGTAGCCTAATCGCCTTGTCCCACAAAGGTCCTCGGACAACGCGAAACGATTCACATAGAAATGACAGGATTCTTTCTAATTTCTTAACCGCTCGCTTTGGACAAACGCCGATATCGTTTCGTAACCTGTTTGAGACCTAAACCAGCTCGATGACCTATCCATCGTCGATGGCCGTTTAAGGAAGCAAATCTTGAGGCTTGACTCTAGGCACCCGGTTGCGCGTGTCCTGACACGTTCGGCCATAGGGGCACTAGCTGGCTTCGCGATCTTCTCCGGTGTCATGACAGCCCCCTCGTGGGCCGACCCGGCCGAAGACGCCACGGCAAAACTCAATGAGCTGTCCCGCCAGGCCGAGCAGACCACCGAGGCGATGCACAGCGCCCAGCTTGACCTGAACGACAAGCTGGCCGCCCAGCGCGCCGCGGACAAGAAGCACAACGACGACCAGGCCGCGGTCGACGCGGCCAAGGCGCATCTGTCGTCGTATCAGGATTCGGTCAACAAGCTCGCCGCCTCGACCTACATGGGCGGCCGCGTCGACGGCATGGAGGCCATCCTGACCGCCGGCTCGCCGCAGGGCCTGATCGACAAGCTGGCGGTGCAGCGGGTGATGGCCACGCAGATGGCCGGCCAGATGAAGAGCTACCGGATCGCCGGGGAGCAGGCCGCCAAGGCCGAGCGGGAATCCGCCAAGTCCGCCGCCGACGCCAAGAGCGCGGCCGAGCAGGCCGCCGCCGTCCGCGCGAGTCTGCAGTCCAAGCAGAGCCAGCTGCAGGTGCAGATCGCGGTCGTCAAGTCGCAATACCTCTCTTTGACTGCCGACCAGCGCACCGCGCTGGCCAACCCAGGCCCGGCTCCCGGCGCTCCGGCGCCGGAAGCGGCGCCCCCTGGCGCACCCCCCGGGCAGGCGCCGGGTGAGGCTCCGCCCGCCGGTGGAATGCCCGGCATTCCCGGCATGGCTCCCAACGGGGTCGGCGGCGGCGACCGCGCCACCGTCGTGCAGGCCGCGCTGACCCAGGTCGGTTCGCCCTACGTGTGGGGTGGCTCCGCACCGGGCGGATTCGATTGCTCCGGCCTGGTGATGTGGGCGTTCCAGCAGGCCGGTATCTCCTTGCCGCACTCCAGCCAGGCGTTGGCGCACGGCGGCCAGCCCGTCTCGCTGGGGGAGCTACAGCCCGGTGACGTGCTGACCTTCTACTCCGACGCGTCGCACACCGGCATCTACATCGGCGACGGCATGATGATCCATTCCTCTACCTATGGCGTGCCGGTCCGGGTCGCGCCGATGAGCGCCGGCGGCCCGATCTACGACGCCCGCCGTTACTAGAGACCCTCGACCGCGGCGCCGGCGGCTCCCGATACTGCTGGCCTGGGTATTCGTCGTCGAGCTGCTGGTGGCCGCGGCCGTACCGTTCGACGCCGCGCGCGAAAGCCGGATCCGACCCGCCCAGCTGGTCACGCCCGCCCGGAGCCAAGTCAGTGCGTCGACGAAATCGATCACCGTCGGTGACCGCACCGTCCGGCTGCAGGGTCTCGGCGGGCCCGCCAGCGAGCGGTTGTTGTCCCGGGTGGCCTCGACCATGGGCGCGGCGATCACCGCGGTGGAGTCATTCTGGGGCGTCGACTGGCCGCACGAGATCTCGGTGGTCGCGGCCGGCACCGACGAGGAGTTTCGCGCCGCCGCCGGCGGGGGACCGGCGCCCCAGTGGGCCGACATCGCGGCCGTGACGGTCGTCGACCGCGTCGACCCCGTTCGCCGGGTCGCCGTCGGCCAGCGGATAGTGTTCGCGCCGGGCGCGGCCAACATGAGCGCGGCATCGCTGCGAATCGTGTTGACCCACGAGCTTTTTCACTACGCCGCGCGTGCCGACACCATCGCGGACGCGCCCCGCTGGCTCGCCGAGGGGGTGGCCGACTTCGTCGGCCGCCCACCCACGCCGGTGCCCACCGACACGTTGTTACCCATGGCGTTGCCCACCGACGGCGACCTGGACGTGCCCGGGGCGCAGCGCTCGCTGGCCTACGACCGCGCGTGGTGGTTCGCCCGCTTCGTCGCCGACACCTTCGGAGCACCCAAGTTGCGCGATCTCTACCTGGCCACCTGCGGCATCAGGCACGCCGACATGGCCGCTGCCGGACAGGATGTGCTGGGTGCCAGCCCGGCGGGCCTGCTCACGCGCTGGCAGCAGTGGCTGACCCACTAGGGCCGGCTCGCCCGGCTCAGGCCGTGTGCACGGCCCGCATCGTCGCCAAGCTAGCCTGACGCAAGTGAGTCGGGTCCTGCTGGTAACCAACGACTTTCCGCCCCGCCCGGGCGGCATCCAGTCGTACCTCGGTGAGTTCGTCGGCCGGCTGGTCGACGCCGGGCCGCATTCGGTGACCGTGTACGCGCCGCAATGGAAGGGCGCCGAGGCGTACGACGAGGCCGCCCGCTATCGGGTGGTGCGCCACCCGGGCACGCTGATGCTGCCGGGCCCGGCGGTCGACACCCGGATGCGGCGGCTGATCGCCGACGAGGGCATCGACACCGTCTGGTTCGGGGCGGCCGCACCGCTGGCCCTACTGGCCCAGCGCGCCCGCGGGGCCGGGGCGAGCCGGGTGCTGGCCAGCACCCACGGCCACGAGGTCGGGTGGTCGATGCTCCCGGTCGCGCGCTCGGTGCTACGCCGCATCGGCGACGACACCGACGCCGTCACCTTCGTCAGCCGCTACACCCGTTCCCGGTTCGCGCCGGCGTTCGGTCCCAAGGCTTCGCTGGAATACCTGCCGTCCGGGGTGGACATCGACCGGTTCCGGCCCGATCCGGCGGGTCGGGCGCAGCTGCGTAACCGCTACGGGCTGGGGGAGCGGCCCACCGTGGTGTGCGTGTCCCGGCTGGTGCCGCGCAAAGGTCAGGACATGCTCATCAAAGCCCTGCCGTCGATCCGGCGGCGCGTCGACGGCGCCGCCCTGGTCATCGTCGGCGGCGGCCCCTACGAGGACTCGCTTCGCGCACTGGCCCGCGAGTGCGGAGTGGCCGACGATGTCACCTTCACCGGCGGTGTACCGGCCGCGGAGCTGCCCACGCATCACGCGCTGGCCGACGTGTTCGCGATGCCGTGCCGCACCCGCGGCGCGGGGCTGGACGTCGAGGGGTTGGGCATCGTGTTCCTCGAGGCGTCGGCGACCGGCGTGCCGGTCATTGCCGGCAGATCCGGGGGAGCTCCAGAAACGGTGCAGCACAACAAGACCGGGCTGGTCGTCGACGGCCGCGAGGTGGACGAGATCGCCGACGCCATCGCCGAATTGCTGACCGACCGTGACCGGGCCGTCGCGATGGGCGCGGCCGGGCGCGACTGGGTGACGGCCCAGTGGCGCTGGGACACCCTTGCGGCACGGTTGGGCGGGCTGCTCGGCTGAGTGGGCACCGCGCCCGCCCGCGCTAGTCCTTCTGGTAGATGGCCTCGATGTCTGAGGCGAACTTCTCGGCCACCACGTTGCGCTTGACCTTCATCGTCGGCGTCAGTTCACCGGTGTCCTCGGTGAAATCGACCGGCAGGATGCGGAACTTGCGGATCGACTCCGCGTGCGACACCGCCTGATTGGCGTCCTTGATGGCCGCGTCCACCTCGGCGACCAGGTCGGGATCGGTGGTCAGATCGCTCACCGACGCCCCGGCGCCCTTCTGGTTGCGCTGCTTCCAGCCGTCGAACGCTTCGGGGTCGATCGTGATCAACGCGCCGATGAATGGCTTGTTGTCCCCGACCACCATCGCCTGGCTGATCAACGGATGGGCGCGCAACCGATCCTCCAGGACCGCCGGCGCGACGTTCTTGCCGCCGGCGGTCACGATGATCTCCTTCTTGCGCCCGGTGATCTTCAGGAAGCCGTCTTCGTCGAGCACGCCCAGGTCGCCGGTCTTGAACCAGCCGTCGGTGAAGGCGTCCTCGGTGGCCTGTTCGTTGCGCCAGTAGCCGCTGCACACCACGCCGCCGCGCACCAGCAGTTCGCCATCCTCGGCGATGCGCATGCTGTTGCCGGGCACCAGCGTTCCGACGGTGCCGATCTTGACGTTGCCGACCTGGTTGACGGTGATCGCCGAGCTGGTCTCGGTCAGGCCGTAGCCCTCGTGGATGATCAGACCCACGCCCCGGTAGAAGTGGCCCAGCCGCGAGCCGAGCGGTGCGCCGCCGGAGACGGCCGCGTGGCAGTCGCCGCCCAGCGCGGCGCGCAATTTGTTGTACACCAGCCGGTCGAACAGGGCGTGCTTGGCGCGCAGCGCGAGCCCGCGGCGGCCACGGTCCTGCGCCTCGCTCCAGTCGACCGCGGTCTGCACGGCCGCCGCGAAGATCCGACCCTTGCCGTCGTTGGAGGCGTTCTGCTCGGCGGTGTTGTAAACCTTTTCGAACACGCGTGGGACCGACACCACCACGGTCGGTTTGAACACCGCGAACAGCGGCACCAGGTTCTTGATGTCGCTGGTGAACCCGACGGTGACCTTGTTGGCGAACGCGGACAACGTCAGTGAGCGCGCCAGCACGTGCGCCAGCGGCAAGAAGACCAGCAGCCGCTGCCCCTCGTCGAGCAGCGTCGGCAGACTCTCCTTGGCGCCCCTGGTTTCGTAGAGCAGATTCGAATGCGTCAGCTGGCACCCCTTGGGCCGCCCGGTGGTGCCCGACGTGTAGATGAGCGTCGCCGGATCCTCGGCCCGCAGCCCCTCCAGGCGGGCGGTCAGCTCCGCCGGTTCCACCGATGCGCCGGCCTCCACCAGCTGGTCGAGCGCCTTGGGGCCCGAACCGTCGATGTGCAGCACCCGGCGCAGCGCGGGCAGTTCGGCGGTCAGCTCGGTGACCATCGCCGCGTGCTCGTCGGTCTCGGCGAATGCCAGCACCGCCTCGGAGTCCTGCAGTACCCAGCGCACCTGCTCCGCCGACGACGTCTCATAGATCGGCACGGTGACCGCGCCCACCGACAGGATCGCCAGGTCGAGGATCGCCCATTCGTAGCGGGTGGCCGAGAAGATGGACACCCGGTCGCCGGCCTGCACGCCCAGCGAGATCAAACCCAGTGCGGCGGAGCGGATCTGCTGGGCCGCCTCGGCGCAGGTGACGTCGGTCCACTCATCGTCGACTTGACGCTGGTAGATGACGAAGTTGGGGTCGTCGCGCTCGTGTTCGAAGACCATCGCGGCGATGTTGTCCTGTTCGCCGACGGAAAAGCGGGCGGGGACGCTGTACTCACGCACTCTTCTGACCTCGATTGACCTCGTGAAGATTCCCGGGAGCCGGGTTGCTGGTCACCAGCCTAATCCGCGCGTTGATCCAGCACGGCCTGAGTGGGTCAGCCCAAGGCCTCGATTGCCCGCCGCGAGTCGGGGCCGCCCTCGGCCGGGCGCGGCCGACCGGTGTGTGAAGCTGTGGTCATGAGCAGCATCCAGATCGCGGATGAGACGTTTGTCGCCGCTGCCGGCGCACGGGTAGGCGCCGCGGTCGCCGATCAATCGAGCTGGCGCCGCTGGTGGCCGGACCTGCGGCTGCAGGTCGTCGAGGATCGCGGGGAGAAGGGCATCCGGTGGGCGGTCACCGGCGCGGTGACCGGGACCATGGAGATCTGGCTGGAACCCTCGCTGGACGGCGTCGTGCTGCACTACTTCCTGCACGCCGAGCCGACCGGGGTGGCGGCCTGGCAGCTGGCCAAGCTGAATCTGGCGAAGATGACGCACCGCCGTCGGGTGGCGGGCAAGAAAATGGCGTTCGAGGTCAAGACGACACTGGAACGGTCACGTCCGGTCGGAGTTTCTCCGGTAGTTTAGCCGGGTCGGGTCCGCGCGGAGAGTACCGTGTCGCACCGAGACCCGCGGGATCCCCCACATCGGAGGGGTCGATCCGTTGGCGGGAGAGAGGGCAGCAACCAGGTGGCGGAGAAGACGACGCAAACCATCTACATCGAAGCCGACCCGGCCACCGTGATGCAGGTGATCGCGGATATCGATTCCTATCCGCAGTGGATCTCGGAGTACAAGGAAGCCGAGGTTCAGGAGAAGGACGCCGACGGCTACCCCAAAGTTGCGCGGATCGTCATGGACGCCACGGTGATCAAGGACACGATGGTGATGTCCTACGTGTGGCCCAAGGATCGCCAGTCGGTGAGCTGGACCCTGGTGTCGAGCTCGCTGCTGCGCTCGCTCGAAGGCTCATATCGGTTGGCGGCGAAGGGCTCTGGCACGGAGGTCACCTACGAACTCTCCGTCGATCTGGCCATGCCGATGATCGGCTTGCTCAAGCGCAAGGCCGAGCGCAGGTTGACCGACACCGCGCTGAAAGATCTCAAGAAACGAGTCGAGGCTGAGTGAGTCCGCTGCGCCTGCCCCGGCCCGGATCAGCCTTTTCGTCGGCAAAGGCGGGGTAGGGAAATCCACCCTGGCTTGCGCCACCGCCATCGGCGCCGCGAGCGCCGGGCAGCGAGTGCTGGTGGTCTCCACCGACCAGGCGCACTCGCTGGGTGACGTCCTGGGCATCACCGTCTCGCCCAGTCAGGGCGAACCGGTGCGGGTGCTCGCCGACCTCGAAACCGGGCGGGCGGAGGCCGGCGGCGGGTTACTCGACGCGCTGGCATTGGACACGCTGGCGCTGCTCGAGGCCCGATGGCATGACGTCGTCGCCACGCTGGACCGGCGCTTTCCCGACTCGGAGCTGAGTACCATTGCGCCCGAAGAACTTTCGGCCCTACCGGGCGTTCAGGAAGTGCTCGGTCTGTACGCCGTCGGCGAGCTGGCGCGCTCGGGGGAATGGGATCGCGTTGTCGTCGACTGCGCGTCGACCGCCGACGCCCTGCGGATGTTGACGTTGCCCGCCACCTTCGGGCTGTATGTCGAGCGGGCGTGGCCGCGGCATCGCCGGCTGTCCGTCACCGCCGACGACGCCCGGTCGGCGGCTGTGGTCGCACTGCTCGAGCGGATCAGCTCGAGCGTGGAGTCGCTCAGCACGTTGCTCACCGACGGCGATCTGGTCAGCGCGCACCTGGTGCTGACGCCCGAGCGGGTGGTCGCGGCCGAGGCGGCCCGAACGCTGGGCTCGCTGGCCCTGATGGGGGTGCGCGTCGAAGAGCTGATCGTGAACCAGGTTCTGCTGCAAGACGACTCGTACGAGTATCGCAACCTGCCCGATCACCCCGCCTTCTACTGGTACACCGAGCGCATCGCCGAGCAGCAGGGGGTGCTCGACGAGCTCGACGCCACCATCGGCGAGGTGGCGCTGATGATGACCCCGCACCTGTCCGGCGAGCCGATCGGGCCCAAGGCGCTGAGCGGGCTGCTCGACACCGCCCGGCGCCGGGGCGGTACGGCGCCGCCCGGCCCGCTGCGGCCCACCGTCGACCTCGAATCCGGCACGGGACTAGGGTCCATCTACCGAATGCGGCTAGCGTTGCCGCAACTCGATCCGTCGGCCCTGACGTTGGGCCGCGTCGATGACGATCTGATCATCAGCGCCGGGGGTTTGCGGCGCCGGGTTAGGTTGGCATCAGTACTTCGGCGGTGCACCGTGCTGGACGCACATCTGCGGGGTAGCGAACTGACGGTGCGTTTTCGACCAGATCCGGAGGTGTGGCCGAAATGAGTGGGGCTCATTCCGACATCGGTCCGGAACTGCGCAGGCTCGCTCAGACGATCCTGGACGGCATCGACCCCGCGGTGCGCGCGGCGGCGGCGCTGACGGCCGGCGCGGGTGTCGGCACCGGCAAGTGCCAGCAGGTGTGGTGCCCGGTGTGCGCGCTGGCCGCGTTGGCAACCGGCGACCAGCACCCGTTGCTCACCGCGATCGCCGACCACAGCATCGCCCTGCTCGAGGTGATCCGCGACATCGTCAACGACATGGACCGGTCCGCCAAGCCGACGCCGGAACCGCCGGACGGTCCACCCGGCAGCGGGCCCGGTGCGCCGGGAGATACCCAAGACGCCGCGCCGCGGACCCGCTATCAGCCCATCCCGGTCACGCTCGAGGAGTGAGCGGGCTGCGTCGCAGGTGGTCGGTTCGGGTGGGGATGGGTACAGTTGGCGCAGAACATCAGCGGTTTAGCCGAGAGGGAGGGCCATGTGGTACTGGCTATTCAAGTACGTGCTCCTCGGCCCGCTGCTGTCATTGCTGGGTCGGCCGAAAGTTGAAGGCTTAGAACACGTTCCGAGTTCCGGGCCGGTGATCCTGGCCAGCAACCACCTGGCGGTGATGGACAGCTTCTACCTTCCGCTGGTGGTGCGGCGCCGAATCACGTTCCTGGCCAAGTCGGAATATTTCACCGGCACCGGTTTGAAGGGCTGGTTCCAGCGGTGGTTCTTCACCGCCGTCGGCCAGGTGCCGATCGACCGCACGGACGCCGACAGCGCCCAGGCCGCACTGAACACCGCGCAGCAGGTGCTGAGCCAGGGCAAGTTGCTGGGCATGTATCCCGAGGGCACGCGGTCGCCGGACGGGCGGCTCTACAAGGGCAAGACGGGACTGGCGCGGTTGGCCTTGGAGACCGGTGTTCCGGTGATCCCGGTCGCGATGATCGGCACCAACGTCGTCAACCCGCCCGGGACGAACATGCTGCGGTTCGGCCGGGTCACCGTCCGCTTCGGCAAGCCGATGGACTTCTCCCGGTTCGACGGGCTGGCAGGCAACCGCTTCATCGAGCGGGCGGTCACCGACGAGGTGATCTACGAGCTGATGGGACTGTCCGGCCAGGAATACGTCGACATCTACGCGGCGAGCCTAAAAAAGGACGGTAACGACGCGGCCGACGGCGAGGCCGCGCGGATTCCCGAGACGGCCGCCGGTTAGCCGACGGCGGTAACCGGCGCCAACCGCTGCGGGGCGGCATCCCGCGCAACACCGCGGGCGGTGACTGTGACTCCCACCGCGACGATGACCGCCAGCGCCCACCAGACGTAGGACATCCCGGCCAGCTGACGCCACCAGACCGCGCTGGCCTCGTGGTGCTTGGGCAGCAGGTCGATCGGCGACCAGCGCATCAGCGCCACCCCGATGACGCTGAGCACCATCAGCGCCGCGTTGCGGCGCCGCCAGCCCAAGATCCCCGTCACCAGGACCGTCGGCAGCACCCAGACCCAGTGGTGCGACCAGGACACCGGCGACACCACGAGCCCGAACAGCGCGACGCACAAAAGCGCGAGCGTGGGCTCGTCGGCGTGCAGCACCCGTCGCATCGCCCAGACCGTCGCCGCCAGTACCAGCAGCGACGCGGCCACCCAGAGTAGAGAACGTTCCTGCTGTCCCAGCCCCAGCCGGGCCAGGGCGCCGGCGATGTTCTGGTCGGTGTTCAACGACGCGGAACCGATCCGGTCGGTGTGCAGCACGGTGTGCGTCCAGTACTCCCACGAGTCGTTCCAGGCCAGCGCGAAGCCCAGCAGCGTCGCCCCCACGAAGGACGCCAGCGCGGTCAGCGCCGCGCGGGTGTCGCGCCGCAGCAGGAAATAGAGCAGGAACACGGCCGGGGTCAGCTTCAGCGCCATACCCAGCCCCAGCAGCAGCCCGCGCGGCCACGGCGTGCGCCGCGGCACACAGTCGGCGATCACCAGCGTCATCAGCACGACATTGATCTGGCCGAACGCGAAGTTCGAGCTGACCGGCTCCAGCCAGACGGTCGCCGCGGCCGCGGCGACGATCGCCAGCCACCACCGGCGCACCCAGGCCGGGCCGGGCAGCGTCGTCGAGCTGCTCCAGACGTCGAGGCGGGTCAGCACCATCACGGTCGACACGACCAGCAGCACCAGCGTCAACGCGGTAATCACGACGCTGGCGGTGGGCATGTGCATCCAGGCGAACGGGCAGAACACGATGGCCGCCAGCGGGGGATAGGTGAACGGCAGATCCACGATCGGCGTATGGAACAGCACATCCCCGCGGTACAGCGGGTGGCCGTCCATCCAGGCCCGGGCGCCCATCTGATAGACGTCGATATCGATGCGATAGGGCGTGTGCCCGAACAGCTGCCACGCCGCATAACTCAGCCCCCCGGCGGCCGCCAGCCAAGCCAGCCCCCACCACAGCGCCCAGCCGGGTCGATTGCCCACGCCGGGCGCCTGCCGTGTACTCATGTCGCACAACAGCGTAATGGGTGCCCGGGCCCCGACCCGCCTGGTGCAGCGCGGGTCCCACGGGCCCGGCGCAGACAGGCGTACGTTTCAAGGGTGCTCCATTCGTTCGTGGCCGAGGTGACCAGATGGTTCGCACATGACGTCTACGACCGCGGCCACCTGCCGCTGCTGTGCTGCCTGGTCGCCTTCATCCTGACGTTCTTCGTCACGCGAACGTTCGTGCGGTTGATCCGGCACCGCACCGACAACGACCGGCCCACCCGGTGGTGGCACCCGCGCAACGTCCACGTCGGCGGAGTGCACATTCACCACGTGACCTTCGGGGTGGTGCTGACCCTGCTGTCCGGCCTGACGCTGGTCACGCTGTCCATCGACGGCCACGAACCCGAATTCACCATTGCCGCAACCTTTTTCGGGATCGGCGCCGCCCTGGTTCTGGACGAGTACGCGTTGATCCTGCACCTGTCCGACGTCTACTGGTCCGAGGACGGCCGCACCTCGGTGGACGCGGTGTTCGCCGCGGTGGCGGTGGCCGGGCTGTTGATCATGGGGCTGCACCCGCTGATGTTCTTCCTGCCGATCTGGCACAACGCCGAATCGACGGCGCTGCGGGCCGTGGTGGCCGGCGCCATGGCGTTGACGCTGCCGCTCGCCGTGGTGGTGGTGCTCAAGGGCAAGGTGTGGACGGGCCTGCTGGGCATGTTCCTGGTGGTTTTGCTGGTCATCGGCGCAATCCGGCTGTCGCGCCCGCACGCCCCCTGGGCCCGGTGGCGCTACTCGACGCAGCCGGACAAGATGCGCCGCGCGCTGCAACGCGAGCGGACGCTGCGCCGCCCGGTGGTGCGGGCCAAGCTGTACTTGCAGTGCGCGATCGCCGGCACACCGCGGTTGCCCGACGAACGCACGGTCGACGCCACGCTCGACCACGAGGTCCACCCCGCGCCGGCGCCCACCGGGCCCATCCTGATCAGCCGTTGACCTCCTGCCTAGGCCGCTGGACCGGCTCCTCCTTCGTGCCGCCCCGGCACTCATCGTCGCCGGTCTAGGCCGCTGGACCGGCTGCTCCTTCGTGCCGTGCCGGCACTCATCGTCGCCGGTCTAGGCTGTCTCCGGTGCGGTATTTCTACGACACCGAATTCATCGAGGACGGCCGCACCATCGAGCTGATCTCGATCGGGGTGGCCGCAGAAGACGGCCGCGAGTACTACGCGGTGTCCACGGAATTCGATCCCGAGCGCGCCGGGCCCTGGGTGCGCGCCAACGTGTTGCCCAAGTTGCCGCCGCCGGCGTCGCAGCTGTGGCGCTCCCGCCGTCAGATCCGCGAAGACCTGGAGGGCTTCTTCGGGGTCGGCGGCGCCGAGCCGATCGAGCTATGGGCGTGGGTGGCGGCCTACGACCACGTGGCCTTGTGCCAGCTGTGGGGGACGATGCCGGAGTTGCCGCGCTGCATCCCCCGTTTCACCCGCGAGCTGCGGCAACTGTGGGAAGACCGGGGCAGCCCGCGGATGCCGCCGCGGCCCTCCGATACGCACGACGCGCTGGTCGACGCGCGCGATCAGCTCCGCAGGTACCGGCTCATCACGGCCGGGGGCTGAGAACGGCGGGCGGAACGGCCCGCCGAATCGAGTTCGCAAAGATCAACTCTGACCTGGGGCGTCCGTGCCCCAGCTAGGATGAACCGATGAACTGGACCGTCGACATACCGATCGATCAGCTGCCGCCGCTGCCGCCGCTGCCGACCGATCTGCGGGCGCGGTTGGACGCCGCGCTGGCCAAACCGGCCGCCCAGCAGCCCAGCTGGCCCGCCGACCGGGCGACTGCGATGCGCACGGTCCTGGAGAGCGTGCCGCCGGTGACGGTGCCGTCGGAGATTGTCATGTTGCAAGAGCAGCTGGCCCAGGTGGCCCGGGGGGAGGCGTTCCTGCTGCAGGGCGGCGACTGCGCGGAGACGTTCACCGAGAACACCGAACCCCACATTCGCGGCAATGTGCGCGCCCTGCTGCAAATGGCGGTGGTGCTGACCTACGGCTCGAGCCTGCCGGTGGTCAAGGTGGCCCGCATCGCCGGGCAGTACGCCAAGCCGCGATCGGCCGACATCGACGCGCTGGGGCTGAAGTCCTACCGCGGCGACATGATCAACGGCTTCGCGCCGGACGCGGCGGTGCGCGAGCACGACCCGTCGCGGTTGGTGCGCGCCTACGCCAACGCCAGCGCTGCGATGAATCTGGTTCGGGCGCTGACGTCTTCGGGTTTGGCGTCGCTGCACCTGGTGCACGACTGGAACCGCGAATTCGTCCGGACCTCGCCGGCCGGCGCCCGTTACGAGGCGCTGGCCACCGAGATCGACCGCGGCCTGCGCTTCATGAGCGCCTGCGGCGTGGCCGACCGCAACCTGCAGACCGCCGAGATCTACGCCAGCCACGAGGCTTTGGTGCTCGACTACGAGCGGTCCATGCTGCGCCTGTCCGAAAGCGACAGCGGCGAGCCGCAGTTGTACGACCTGTCGGCGCACACCGTGTGGATCGGTGAGCGCACCCGCCAGCTCGACGGCGCGCACATCGCGTTCGCCGAGGTGATCGCCAACCCGATCGGCGTCAAGATCGGCCCGACGATCACGCCGGAGCTGGCCGTCGAATACGTGGAGCGGCTCGACCCGAACAACAAGCCCGGCCGGCTGACGCTGGTGAGCAGGATGGGCAACAACAAGGTTCGCGATCTGCTGCCCCCGATCGTGGAGAAGGTCCAGGCCACCGGTCACCGGGTGATCTGGCAGTGCGACCCGATGCACGGCAATACTCACGAATCGTCCAACGGCTACAAGACCCGCCACTTCGACCGCATCGTCGACGAGGTGCAGGGCTTCTTCGAGGTGCACCGCGCGCTGGGCACCCACCCGGGCGGCATCCACGTCGAGATCACCGGCGACAACGTCACCGAGTGTCTGGGTGGGGCGCAAGACATTTCGGACACCGACCTGGTAGGCCGTTACGAAACCGCCTGCGACCCACGACTGAACACCCAGCAGTCGCTGGAGTTGGCCTTCCTCGTCGCCGAGATGCTGCGCGACTAGCGGCGCACCGAAAGCCGCTCCCTCGGTGGGCTCTGCGGCGCGACCGGAGCCGTGGCCGTGCGGCTTCGCTGCTGCGTGAACCGGGCTCGTAGGTTGCCCCATACGATGCGCGGCAGCAGGGCGGGATCTCGGAGCCGCGACGGCGGGTCGATGAAGTTGGAGACTCGAAAGAAGCGCTCGGTCAGGACGACGTCCCGGGTGGAGGCGTTCAGTGCCGCCCTGGACATCCAGCCCTGCAGTCGCTGCCCGATCCCGCGTGGCCGGTGGGCGCCCGAGGTAGCCAGGTCTCGGGCCTGATTGGCGGCCCACGTCTGGCCGATGTACTGGGCCGTCGCCCGGAAAAAGCGCTGTGCCAGGTGCGCATCTCCCGCGCGTAGACAATCGCGCAGCGTCAGTGCCTCCAGCGCACCGATCGTCATGCCTTGGCCGTAGGTCGGATCGAGACTGCATAATGCGTCGCCGACCACCAGCAGCCCTGAAGGGAATTCGTCCACCTGGTCGTAGCGTCGCCAGATCGCGGCGGCGTGGTGATAGGTCGCGGCCTCCCCGATCGGATATGCACCGCGCAGGCCCTCGGTGATTGCCGGGGGTAGCGACGGCTCGGCCATCGCGAGCATTGCGTCGAAATCGGTTGGTGGCTCGCCACCGTCGGCCGGCACGCCGATCGCCAGCATGAACGTGTCGTGCTCGTTGGCAAGCAACAAACCGCCCGGCCGGCCGGCCCCGGGGTTGAACATCACCAGACGCTGGGCGATCGATCCCTGGGGCATGCTCAGCTGTTGGCTGGCATAGCAGTATCTGGCCACCGCCCGGTCCTCGGTTGGCCGTTCGTACCCCAGGCTCTCCAAGAACGCCGGCGTGCGCGCCCCCCGTCCCATGGCGTCCACCACCAGGTCGGCGTCCAGCGCGGTAAGAAAACCGTTGTAGCGCCGGGTGATTCGTACACCGTTGACGATGTCCGCGGTGGTGAGAAGCCCGGACACGTCGTGCCCGTCGAGGAAGTTCACATTGGGCAGGGCCTTGACCCGCCGGCGCAGGTGAAACCCCATGAACGGCCGGGTCGTCATAAGGAGCGCCAACGCGTCCGGATCGCTGAACGTGCCCGAGTGTTTCAGCTCGTAGCGTCCGACACGCACGTAGAACCGCGACAAATCGCCGTCATCGACGACAACGGCGCCTGCCCTGGACAGGTCCTCGAGCAGCCCGGGAAACAATTCGTCCAGTGCCTGCAGGCCCCGGCTGTGGAAGTTGTGCGCGTGGCGGCCCTGGGGGATGCCCCTGCGGTGGCACGGGTGGTCGGGCAACCTGTCCCGCTCGACCACGCTGACCGAATCGTAGAACTCCGAAAGTACGCGCGCGGCAAGCAAACCCGCCATTCCGGCACCCAGTACGACTGCGTGCTCGCCGAGCCGGTTCGGCGAGTCGACGCTATGCATTGTCGAACCCATGCAGAAGTACGGTACACCAAAATTAAGAAAAATAAGAGAACTTTGTGATTTCGTTAAGATGCGTGTCGCCGGGAGCGCGGTCGACTGAACCAAGGTGCTGGCCGCCGGGCGGCGCCTTCCTTGCTGGGTGAACGCCGGCACACCAACCCGCTACAGCAGTCCGTTCAGGTTGCTTCCGATCGTCCACGCCGCGGTGGCGACCAGCCCGGTGAGCGCCAGCACCAGCGCCACCCAGACCAGCACCATGCGCCGGCTGTGCTGGCGCGCCCACACGAATTCATTGATCGGGATTCCCGCGAATTCGCCTGCGGCCAAATCATATTCGTAATCGTCCTCGTCCTCGTCGTCGGTCTGCGCCGGGCGTACCGGCTCCGACCAGTCCTCGGGGCCCCGCGTCATCTGGCGAGTGGGCTGACGCACCGGCGCCGGGCCGGGTGGCTGAGGCTGCTGCGTGGTAGCCGGCGGATGGGGGGTCTGACTGCGCTGCAGCGCGGCCGACCGGTGTTGTGCGGAGTTGCGGGGCGCCGGCATCCGAAAGTTGGGCAGCACAAGCTCTTCGGCGATCGCGTCGAGGTCGGCGCGCATCTCGATCGCGTCGGCATACCGTTCGGCCGGGTCGCGGGACGTCGCGCGCTCGACGAATTCGTCGAACTGCGCGGGCACACCGACGATGACCGCGCTGGGCGGCGGCACGTCGGTGTCCAGCCGCTGGTAGGCGAGCGACAACGCCGAGTCGCCGGTGAACGGGGTGCGCCCGGTCAACAGCTCATAGGTCATGATCCCCGCGGAGTAGACGTCGCTGCGCGGAGTGGCTTCGCCGTCGCGCACCTGCTCGGGTGACAGGTAGGCCGCGGTGCCCAAAATCACGCTGGTGGAGGTGATTCCGGCGGCCGCGACGGCCCGGACCAAACCGAAGTCGGCGATTTTCACCTCGCCGTCGTCGGAGATCAGCACGTTCTCGGGCTTGACGTCGCGGTGCACCAGGTCGGCCCGGTGGGCGGCTGCCAGCCCGCCGAGCACCGGACGAAGCACCGCCGCCACGGCGTACGGCGGCATGGGTCCGCGTTCGCCCAGCAGTTCGCGCAGCGTGCCACCCTCGATGAGCTCCATCACCAGGAACGGGTGCCGGGCGTCCAGGCCCTGGTCGTAGACCGCCACCAGCCCGGGATCCTTCAGCCGGGCCACGGTTTGCGCCTCGCGCTGGAAGCGGGTCAGGAACTGCTCGTCGCCCGCGTAGCGGGAGTCCATCACCTTCACGGCGACGGGACGGTCGAGCCGGGTGTCCAGGCCGCGATACACCGTCGACGTCCCGCCGCTGGCGATCCTGGACTGAACCAGGTAGCGGCCGTCCAGCAAAGTGTTGTCCAGCGGATCGACCCACCCTGCCTCGGATCGGCGACGGTGCGGGCCGCGCCGGCCCGAGACGGGGGTCCCGCCCGCTCGCGGGGGAGGGCCGGGCGATTCAGCTTGGGCCACGGGGCCATCGTAGGTGTGCGGCCGTGATTGGCCGGTAGAACACGGGCTCAACGTAGGCATCTAGGCCTACACTTGCCCGGATGAGCAGTATTCCTGCCGGCGACGATGTGCTAGAACCCGACGAGCCGATCTACGACCTCAAGCGGGTCGCCGAACTGATGGGAGTGCCGGTCACCAAGGTGCACCAGCAACTCCGGGAGGGGCACCTGGTTGCGGTTCGCCGCGACGAGGGACTGGTGGTACCGCAGGTGTTCTTCACCAAGTCCGGTGAGGTGGTCAAGAGCCTGCCCGGATTGTTGACGATCCTGCACGATGGCGGCTATCACGACACCGAGATCGTGCGCTGGTTGTTCACCCGCGACCCCTCGTTGACGGTCACGCGCGACGGCAGTCGGGATGCCCTCAACAACGCCCGTCCCGTCGACGCCCTGCACGCCCACCAGGCGCGGGAAATCGTGCGCCGGGCACAGGCGATGGCCTACTGAGCCCGATCGCTCATCCGGCGGTGACGTCGGCCCGCTCGGCTTGCCGCGCGGGAGCCCGGTACAGGCTGTACCCGGCGATCAGCGCGCACACGGTGGCCAGCGAGAAGTGCAGCCACGAGTACATCCCGTGCGAGCCATCGGGTTTGAAGATCACCATCACCCAGGTCGACAGGCCGCCGATGATCGCGACCGCGCGCCGCGACTGCGCCAGCGGGGCCACGATCGCCAGCGGCCACGAGTAGTACCAGGGCAGCGCGGCCGGCACGAAGAGCACCACGATCAGCATCGACCACGCGATGCCGGTCAGAGCGGCCCGGTCGTCGCGGCGGAACCGCCACCACAACAGCGGCAGTGAGATTGCGATGATCGCGATGCCGACCAGCCGGGTGACGCGCAGGATCGGGTAGAAGCTCACCGGGAAGAAGCCGCTGCCGATCGCGTGGATCAGGTTGGCGGCGGCGGTCGGCACGGTCAGCCAGTTGATGATCTTCACCGATCCGGCCAGCGCGGTCAGCCACCCAAGGCCGACGCCGGCCACCGCGGACAGGATCGCGAAGACCACGGCGAAGATCAGCAGCGACAACGCCGTGGCGGCGAAAAAGGCTGGCACCGGCCGGTATCCCCGCCGATCGCACAGGTGCCGCGTCCACACCCACACCAGGAAGGGCAGCGCGATGCCGGCGGTGGCCTTGACCGCGATGGCGACGGTGATCAGCGTGATGCCCGCGACGTGGCGGCCGGCGAACGTCAGTGCGATGCCGGCGGCCATCAGGCCCACCATCAGCATCTCGTTGTGCACCCCGCCCATCAGATGGATGAGCACCAGGGGGTTGAGCACACAGATCCACAGCGCCGTCGAACCGTCGGTGCCCAGATGCCGCGCCACCCGCGGCGTCGCCCAGACCAGCAGCACCAGGCCGGGCAGCATGCACAGCCGCAGCAACGCGGTGCCCGCCACCACGTTGTTGCCCACCAGGATGGTGATGACCTTCGCCACCAGGATGAACACCGGGCCATAGGGTGCCGTTGTGATCGACCAGATGGGACTGACGTTGTCCAGCAGGCTGTTTGGGTTGGCGACCGGCCCCACCGCGTACGGGTCCAGGCCGTCGCGCAGCAGCGCGCCCTGCGCCAGATACGAGTAGGTGTCCCGGCTGAAGACGGGCACCGACACCAGCAACGGCGCCAGCCAGAAGCCGGTGGTGGCTTTCATGACGAACTCGCTCGCCTCGCCGGCCAGCACCCGACGGCCCAGGGCCAGCCACGCGATCAGCATCAGGCCGACGCCGATCCACAACACGATCGACGACAGCACCAGGCCGTGGCCAAAACGCAACCAGGACATGTGCATTGACTCGAGCAGCGGGTCGTGCTGGCGGGTGCTGCCCGCGCCCAGCCCGCCCAGTGTGATCAGCACCGATCCCAACATGCCCAGCTTCGCAGGACCGGAGTCGCGGGACGCGACGAATGCCCTCAGCTGGGAAAACCGTTCGCCGCGAGAGGGTTTGGCTGCCCGCGAATCCGCGGCCGGGGCGTCGGTGGGCGTCGTCATCGGTTCAGGCGGACCGGTTCGTGGCCAGCTTGGCCAATTCGGACAGCCCCGCTTTGGCCGCCGTGTTGATGGGTGCGGCCGCCAGCGTGGCCAGCGCCCGCTGGGTCAACGCGGCGATCCGTTGTTCGGCCGCCGCCAGGGCGCCCACCGACTCGATGACGTCGCGCAGCTGATCCACTTGCGCGTCGGTCAGCTGAGCCCCGATCGAGGTGCGTAACAGGTTGGCCGCCACCGGGTCCGACCGCTCCGCCAACTCCACCGCCTCGGCCAGCAACACCGTGCGCTTGCCGGACCGCAGATCATCCCCGGACGGCTTGCCGGTGACCGCGGGATCACCGAATACCCCCAGCACGTCGTCGCGCAACTGAAACGCCACCCCCAGATCCGTTCCGAACTGGCTGAAGACGTCGTGGACGTCGGGCCGGTCGGCCGCGGCGGCCGCCCCGAGCTGCAGCGGCCGGGACACGGTGTAGCAGGCGGTTTTGAAGGTGTCGACGTTCATCGCCGAGGCGATCGAGGCGGCCGCGCTGGCCTCGGCGACGATGTCGAGGTACTGGCCGCCGAGTACCTCGGTGCGAATGTTGGCCCACACCCGCCGAACCCGCCTGGAAGCCTGCGGCGTCAATTCGACACCGAAGACGATGTCGTCGGCCCAGGCCAGCGCGAGATCGCCGAGCAGGATGGCGGCCGATATGCCGAACTGCTCCGGCGAGCCCTGCCAGTGCCGGTCGCGATGCAGCGTCGCGAACTGGACATGGGTGGTCGGCCGGCCCCGGCGGGTCGAGGAGTCGTCGATCACGTCGTCGTGCACCAGCGCGCAGGCGTGCAGCAGCTCGAGCGCTGAAAACAGCAGCAGCGCTTGCTCATCGGGGGCTTCGGTGGTGACGGCGCGCCAGCCCCAATAGGCGAACGCGGGCCGTAACCGCTTGCCCCCGTTGAGTACGAAATCTTCCAGCGCGGCGATCAGACCGCTGTAGTCGTCACCGATGTACGCGGTTTCGGTGCGCCGGTCGTGCATGTACCGCCGCAATTGGTCGGTGATGGCGCCGGTCAACTCGACGGTTGCCGCTGCTTCTGAAGCTCCTAGGCTCAGCGCGGCACCCCTTTCTGCTCGGCTGGCTGGGTGTTCCAGGCCCGACCAGTGTATTCGCCGCGCCACCCGTGCTGCTCCGCACGTGACCCGGGCGGGTGGACCCAGTTGCTTCGCCTGCCTCACTAACTCGCCCCTATGCTGGCGGGTGCACTGGGCCCGCGCGCAGACCGCGCGGCCACCAGAAGGCCCGGGCCGATAGTCGTCAGATGGAGAGAAGCCGCGTGACCCTCAACACCATTGCGCTCGAGCTGGTGCCGCCGAACGCCGACGAAGGTCGGGAGCGCGCGCTCGAAGAGGCGCAGAAAGTGGTGCGGAATTCGGCCGACGCCGGTCTGGGCGGCCGGATCCGGCACGTGATGATTCCGGGGATCATCGCCGAGGACGACGACCGTCCCATCCAGATGAAGCCCAAGTTGGACGTGCTCGAGTTCTGGTCGGTCGTCAAGCCGGAACTGCCGGGGATCAAGGGCCTCTGCACGCAGGTCACCGCGTTCATGGATGAGTCGTCGCTGCGCACGCGGCTGACCGAGCTGACGTCGGCCGGCATGGAAGGCGTGGTGTTCGTCGGCGTGCCGCGCACCATGAACGACGGCGAGGGCTCCGGCGTCGCCCCCACCGACGCCCTGTCCATCTACCGCGAGCTGCTGACCAACCGCGGCGTCATCCTGATCCCCACCCGCGACGGCGAACAGGGCCGGTTCAACTTCAAGTGTGACCAGGGCGCCACCTACGGCATGACCCAGCTGTTGTACTCCGACGCGATCGTGGGCTTCCTTACCGAGTTCGCCCGCCAGACCGATCACCGGCCGGAGATCCTGCTGTCGTTCGGCTTCGTACCGAAGATGGAGAGCCGGGTCGGACTGATCAACTGGCTGATTCAGGACCCGGGCAATCCGGCGGTGGCCGCGGAGCAGGAGTTCGTCAAGAAGCTCGCCGCCGGCGAACCGGCGCAGAAGCGCCGGCAGATGGTCGACCTCTACAAACGCGTCATCGACGGGGTCGCCGAGCTCGGCTTCCCGCTGAGCATCCACCTCGAGGCGACCTACGGCAACTCCGGGCCGGCCTTCCAGACGTTCGCGGAGATGCTCGCCTACTGGTCACCGACCCCCGGCTAATCGGGCGGCTGGTCTCGCGGCGCGGTCAGCCGCGGTGACCTGTCCCGGCTGACCCAGGCCAGCAGCCCCACCACGCCCGCGGCCGCGAACGACGCGATGCAAAGCCACACCACCGCCCCGGTGAAGGACCGGGTGTTGGGGTCGGTGTAGCGGGCCTGGGCGGTCATGGTGGTCACCACGCCCGGTTTCAGCTTCCACGACACCACGTCGGGTTCGACCCGGTCGCCGTTGGTGGAGGTCACGACGCCGGGGAAGGCCACCGTCAGCTCGACGTCGGCCTCGGGATCGGTCAGCGGGGTCAGATCCGCCCGGCCCTCCATGATCACCAGGTTGCCGTTGCGGCGCAGTGTCAGGTTCACCCCGGAGGCGTCGGAGTTCATGTTGGCCAGCTGCGGTAACTCCGCGAACGTCAGATCGGAGAACACCGCCTGCGAGCCGACGTAGCCGTCGCTGTCGTAATTCGACACCGCCACCTTCTGGCTGAACGGCAGGTTGTTGCTGTCCAGTTGGGGGCCGGTGTCTTTGGAGGTCTTGGGTTTTGCGGCGGCGACGATCTCGCCGGACACCAGGTCATCGGGGGAAATGGTGAGCGAGGCCCTGACCCGCAGGCATCCGGTGGCCAGCGGCACCACCAGCAGCAGCATCGCGATGGCCGTCAGGCGGCGCCGCCGAGCTCGAAACGCTCGGGATCCTCGGCTGCGGGGCGGGGGGGAGCTGGCTCGCACCAGGTCATCGTGCCAGATCCGATGGGCCACTTAAATAAGTGGCACATCGAAGTGGAGTCTTCCGATGTGTGCCGAGTTCGGGTGTTACAGAGGTAGCTTGCGGCCCAGAATTGCAAACGCCCGCGGGTCGCCGGCGAAGTGGTAGTCGCGGATGACGTCGGTGAAACCCAAACGTCGGTACAACCGCCAGGCGCGGTTGGGTTCACCGTTGTTTTCCGGCGTCGAGAGCAGCACATTCTGCTCGGGGCGACCGGCGAGCAGCCGTCGGACCAACGCCTCGCCGAGACCGCGGCCCTGGGCACGGGGATGGATGTGCAGCTCGGTCAGCTCGAAGTAGCTGTCCATCAGCCGGGAGATCTCCTGGGGCGGTGAGCCGCCGCGCTGCATGCCCAGCACGACCTGCTGCTGCCACCATTGGCCGGGTGCGCCGGGGTAGCCGTAGGCCACACCGAGCAACGGGGCGCTGGCGAGGTCCTCTGCCGGGGGCGGTTGTGCGCCTGCGTCTTCGGCTTCCTGTGTCTCGACGACGCCGGCGCCCTGCCAGCCCCGCCGCCGGATGTGTTCGAGCCACATCGCCGCGCGCTGGTTCTCGGTGCCCCGCGGGTAGCGCATCGCATCGACGTACACCGCCAGGGCGTCACCCAGGCGCCGCTCCATGTCGTTGGGAAGCAGATCGACGAGGAATATCGCCAACTCGCGGTCTCCTCCTCATCGCTGATCCAGGCTCGCGCGGCGCCTCGGCATTATGTGGTCGCTGCGGACCGGGCCGCCATTGCCCATTATCGGACCCGTGTGCGACGGGCCGACGGGCGGTCGTGGCACCGGACCGATGAACCGTCCGGTTCGGGAAGCCGGTTGTAGCGCACGGTCGTTGCGGTCTGGCGGTGGGTCGGAAGGCGGCCGAGATAGAATCGGCGCCGAACCAGTGGTATGGGGCAGATTGACCTCGTATCATTCAATTAGTTGCCCCCGCAACGGGCATCCGCGTGCTACCGGTAGTCACGTGCCAAACAGTCGGCAAGGAGGGACGAATGCCACTCTCCGATCATGAGCAGCGGATGCTCGATCAGATCGAGAGCGCTCTCTACGCCGAGGACCCCAAATTCGCGTCAAGCGTCCGCGGCGGAGGTTTCCGCGCACCCACCGCCCGGCGGCGGCTGCAGGGCGTGGCGTTGTTCGTCATCGGTCTGGCGATGCTGGTCTCCGGAGTGGCGTTCAAGGCGACGATGATCGGAAACTTCCCGATCCTCAGTGTCTTCGGGTTCATCGTCATGTTTGGCGGGGTGATCTTCGCGATCACCGGCCCTCGGTTGTCCCGCAAGGCCGATCATTCCGGCCCGGCGCCCACCTCGCTGCGCCAGCGCCGCAACAAGGGCGGGGGTTCCTTCACCAGTCGCATGGAGGATCGGTTCCGCCGCCGCTTCGACGACTAGGCGCGTTCACGCATTCGGGGTAGCCATCGGCTGCCCCGTTTTATTTTTCCGGGACTGGTGCGGCGGGCCGTGTCGCTGACAATCAACCGTCGATGCCGTTTTGCAGCCCAATCGAGCCCTAACCGAGGCGCGTCGCGACATTTACTCCCCACCGCGCCCCACTAGAGTTCCCCACTACGCCCCACAGCGAGCATTTCGCCTGGTAGATATCCTTTGACCGCGGACCTGGAACACGCCCGGGGATGGCCTCGACACACCCCATTTGGGGGGTTGACGGCGTCCTGACGACGGATAACCCCGAAAACGCCACGGCGACACTCAAAGAATGGGGCGTAGTGGGGGATTGTGGGGTATGGTGGCTGCAGTGTTTGGGTGACCCCATAGGGGAGGTGAGCTGGTGTTTCTCGGCACCTACACGCCCAAACTCGACGACAAGGGGCGGCTGACGCTGCCCGCCAAGTTCCGCGACGCGCTGGCAGGGGGGTTGATGGTCACCAAGAGCCAGGACCACAGCCTCGCCGTCTACCCGCGGGCGGAATTCGAGCAATTGGCCCGCCGTGCGAGCAAGGCCTCGCGGAGCAACCCCGAGGCCCGGGCGTTTCTCCGCAATCTCGCCGCCGGCACCGACGAGCAGCATCCCGACGCGCAGGGCCGGATCACGTTGTCGGCCGATCACCGGCGCTACGCGAACCTGACGAAGGACTGCGTGGTCATCGGCGCGATCGACAACCTCGAGATCTGGGACGCGCAGGCCTGGCAGGACTACCAACAGACCCACGAAGAGAACTTCTCCGCGGCCAGCGATGAAGCACTCGGCGACATCATCTGAGGCGCATGCCCGTGCAACGTGGCCTCTGCCCGAACCGACCCTGGCGTACTTCCCCAACGCCAGGTTCGCGACTTCGGTCAGAGACCTCGATGCAGGGGCTGCCCATTTTTCCGAGCACCCGGTAAGGCAGGTCCGGGCGGCACAGACCCGCAGCGGCGCGAGGGCCCGTCTCTTGGGGGCCCGAGTGGCCGACGGGTGCCGGCAGATCCGTGGAGGCGTTGCGGTGGCTGACAATTCGAGTTCCGACGATTACGGGCACGTACCCGTGCTGTTGGAACGCTGCGTCGAACTGCTCACGCCCGCACTGACCCGTCACCACCCCGACGGGTCGGGGGCGACGCTGTTGGACGCCACGCTCGGCGCCGGCGGGCACGCGGAACGGTTCCTCGCCGACCTGCCGGGCCTGCGGCTGATCGGACTGGATCGCGATCCCAGCGCGCTGGACATCGCCGGGGCACGGCTGGCGCGCTTCGCCGACCGGGTCACGCTGGTGCACACGCGCTACGACGGCATAGCCGCAGCGCTGGACGAATTAGGTTATGCGGCAACCGAATCGGTGGACGGAATGCTGTTCGACCTCGGGGTGTCGTCCATGCAGCTCGATCGCGCCGAGCGGGGCTTCGCCTACGCCCAGGATGCGCCGCTGGACATGCGGATGGACCCCTCGTCGCCGCTGACCGCGGCCGACATCGTCAACACCTACGACGAGGCGGAGCTGGCGAACATCTTGCACCGCTACGGCGAGGAGCGGTTCGCGCGTCGCATCGCCGCGCACATCGTCCGCCGGCGCGCCCGCGAGCCGTTCACGTCGACCTCGGATCTGGTAGCCCTGCTGTACGAAGCGATTCCGGCCGCGGCCCGGCGCACCGGCGGGCATCCGGCCAAGCGCACGTTCCAGGCGCTGCGGGTCGCGGTCAACGACGAACTGGACACGCTGCGCCGTGCGCTCCCGGCCGCCCTGGACGCCCTGGACGTCGGCGGGCGCATCGTGGTGATGGCCTACCAGTCGCTGGAGGACCGGATCGTCAAGCGGCTCTTCGCCCAGGCGGTCGCGTCGCGCACCCCGGTGGATCTGCCGGTCGAGCTTCCCGGCCATGAGCCGCGCTTCCGGGCCCTGACGCACGGCGCCGGACGCGCCGACGCCAGCGAGATCGAAAGCAATCCACGCAGTGCCGCAGTGCGATTGCGGGCGTTGCAACGAATGGAATCACAGCAGGCAAGCGGGAAAGGCGACGCATGAGAGCAGAGCGCGAGACGTCCAAACGGCGCGGCGGCAGCGACCGTCGGGGTGGACGCGACGGTTCTGCCCGGCGGACCAGCCGGCCCGTGGCCGAATCCGGTTCGGCGCGGCGCGCGCGTGGCGGCCGGACCTCGGCGCCCGCCCGCGAGGCCCGCGCGCCCAAGTCCGGTCCGCAGACCAGCCCCATCGCCCGGCCGGTCGAACGGCCGGCCCGGCCCAAGAGCACCAGCCAGGCCAAGGCGCGGGCGAAGGCGCGGAAAGCCAAGTCACCCAAGGTTGTTCGTCCTCGCCTGACCGAGCGGGTGGCCGCCCGGCTGGCGGCGATCGACCTGCGGCCGCGGACGTTGGCCAGCAAGGTGCCGTTCGTCGTGCTGATCATCGGTGCGCTGGGCCTCGGGCTCGGGCTCACGCTGTGGCTGTCCACCGACTCCGCCGAGCGCTCCTACAAGCTGAGCCACGCCCGGGAGCGGACCCGGCTGCTGCAGCAGCAGAAGGAAGCGCTGGAGCGCGACGTGCGCGAGGCCGAGGCCGCCCCGGCGCTGGCGGAGGCGGCCCGCAAGCAGGGCATGATCCCGAGCAGGGACACCGCGCACCTGGTCCAGGACGCGTCCGGGAACTGGGTGGTGGTCGGCACACCCAAGCCGGCCGACGGTGTTCCGCCGCCCCCGCTGAACAACAAGCTCCCCGACGAGGCGCCGCAGCCGCCCAAGCCGCCGGCCGCTCCGCCGGAGGTCTCGATGCGGGTGGAACCCGCCCCCGGCGGCCCCGCCCCGGCCAGGTCCGGGCCCGAAGCGCTGCTGCGCGCACCCGACGGTGCGTCCACGGTCGGCGGTCAGCACCTGCCGCCGGCGGTGCCCCCGGTGCCCGGCGCGCCTGCCGCACCCGGTGTGGCGGTGCCGGGTACGCTGCCCGGCATGCCAGGCGGACCCACGACGGGTGCATTGCCCGGCATGCCCGCTGCCCCGGCCACCGGACCCCTGCCCGGTACGCCCGCCGGCCCGGTCACCGGACGCGCACCCGGTGCGCTGCCGGGATTGCCGACGCCGGGACTGCCCATGCCGGCCGGACCGGCGACCGCTCCGGCGCCGGCCGAGGTGCCGATTCCCTTGGGCGGACTGCCGATTCCGGCTCCTGGCCAGATGCCCGCGCCGTTGGCCGCTGAGATTCCGGTCCCGCTGCAGCTGGGCCGTCCGGCGGCACCGGCCCAACCGGTGGCGCCCGCCGCGCCGGCTAACGGCCTGCCCGGGCCGGCGGTCGTCGTGCCGCCAGGTGCTCCCAGGTGAGCCGCGGAGAATCCCCGCGGGCACGCCGGTCGCAGTCGGCACGGCCGACACGTGGTCCCCGTAAGGACTTGGCGGGCAAGGGCGTACGGCAACCCAAGCGTCGCCTGAAACAGCAGCAGGCCGACGTCGGGAGCGACGTGCGGGAACCGAAGCGATTCCGGAAGGCGAAGCAGGCCAAGGGCGTCGGGGCGACACAGCGATCCGAGGCGGTGACGGCCGGGCACTCGGCCCGGGAGCGTCGCACCCGCCAGATCGTCGAGTTGACCAGCCGCGGTGGGTCATTCGTCTTCCGGCACCGCGCAGGCAACGTGGTCATCCTGGTACTCATGCTGGTGGCAGCCTCCCAGCTGTTCGTCCTGCAGGTGACCAGCGCCCCGTCGCTGCGCGCCCAGGCAGCCAGCCAGCTCAAGGTCACCGATGTGGAAAAGGCGGTGCGCGGTAGCATCATCGACCGCCGCAAAGACCAGCTTGCCTTCACCATCGAGTCGCGTGCGCTGACGTTTCAGCCGAAACGGATCCGCAAGCAACTGGAGGAAGCCAGAGCCAAGAACTCGACCGCACCCGATCCGCAGCAGCGGCTGCGCGATATCGCCAAGGAGGTCTCCAGCCGCCTGGGCAACAAGCCTGACTCGGCGACCGTCTTGAAGAAGCTGCAAACCGACGACAACTTCGTCTACCTGGCACGTGCCGTGGATCCCGCTGTCGCCAGTGCTATCTCGGACAAGTATCCCGAGGTCGGTTCCGAACGACAGGATCTGCGCCAGTATCCGGGCGGATCGCTGGCGGCCAACATCGTCGGCGGCATCGACTGGGACGGTCACGGCCTGCTGGGGCTGGAGGAGGCCATGGACTCGGTGTTGTCGGGCACCGACGGTGCGGTCACCTATGACCGCGGATCCGACGGGGTGGTCATTCCCGGCAGTTACCGCAACCGGCATCGGGCGGTCAACGGCTCGATGGTCCAGCTGACCCTCGACGACGACATCCAGTTCTACGTGCAGCAGCAGGTTCAGCAGGCCAAGAATATGTCTGGCGCGCACAATGTTTCGGCTGTCGTGCTCGATGCGAAGTCCGGCGAAGTGCTGGCGATGGCCAACGACAACACCTTCGACCCCTCCCAGGACATCGGGCGACAGGGCGACAAACAGCTGGGCAACCTGGCGGTGTCCTCGCCTTTCGAGCCCGGCTCGGTGAACAAGGTGATCACCGCGTCGTCGGTCATCGAGTACGGCCTGTCCAATCCCGATGAGGTGCTGCAGGTCCCCGGCGCGATCCAGATGGGCGGGGTGTCCATCCACGACGCGTGGGATCACGGCGTGATGCCCTACACCACCACCGGCGTGTTCGGAAAGTCCTCCAACGTCGGCACTTTGATGCTCGCCCAGCGCGTCGGCCCGGAGCGTTTCTACGACATGGTCCGCAAATTCGGTCTGGGGCAACGCACCAACGTGGGCCTGCCCGGTGAGAGCGCCGGACTGGTGCCGCCGATCGACCAGTGGTCGGGTAGCACCTTCTCGAACCTGCCCATCGGCCAGGGTCTTTCGATGACGCTGCTGCAGATGACCGGCATGTACCAGGCGATCGCCAACGACGGCCTGCGGATACCGCCCCGGATCATCAAGGCCACCATCGCCCCCGACGGCACGCGCACCGAGGAGCCGCGCCCGGAGGGTGTACGGGTGGTCTCGCCGCAGACGGCGCAGACAGTGCGCAACATGCTGCGTGCCGTGGTGCAGAAGGACCCGATGGGGTACCAGCAGGGCACCGGCTCGGCCGGCGCGGTGACGGGCTACCAGATGGCCGGCAAGACGGGTACCGCGCAGCAGATCAACCCGGCCTGCGGCTGCTACTTCGACAACGTCTACTGGATCACGTTCGCCGGGATGGCCACCGTCGACAACCCCCGGTACGTCATCGGCATCATGATGGACAACCCGGAGCGCAACGCCGACGGCACGCCCGGCCACTCGGCGGCCCCGCTGTTCCATAACATCGCCGGCTGGCTCATGCAGCGCGAGAACGTGCCGCTGTCGCCCGACCCCGGGCCCCCGCTGACCCTGCAGGCCACCTAGCGGGTCGCCGCCAGACAGCCGGGCCCGGGGGACCTCCGTCGAGCCGCCCGGCGGCTCGGTCGGCGCGCGGATCGCCTCCCGGCCGGTTGCGGCTAGGTAGGGTGTCATGGCCGATCATGAGGATCACGCGGCGTCGGAGGGAGGTGTGACTGAAGTGGTGCCGGTGCCCACTGGGTTACGCCCCAGCGCCGTCGTGGGCGCGCGGCTGCCCGCGCTCGCCGACCAGGTCGGCGCGGTCCCGGCCGACGGCCCAGGTCAGGGCACCGCCGTGCCCGACGTGACCATCACCGGCGTGACGCTGCGCGCCCAGGACGTGCGGCCCGGTGACCTGTTCGCCGCGCTGCCCGGTCTGACGACCCACGGGGCCCGCTACGCCGGCGATGCGATCGAACGCGGCGCGGCCGCCGTGCTCACCGACCCCGCCGGGGTCGCCGAGATGACCGCGACCGGCGCCCCGACCGCGCCGACGCTGGTGCACCCCGACCCCCGCGGCGTGCTCGGCGGCCTGGCCGCCACGGTGTACGGGCGCCCGTCCGAGCGGGTGGCCGTCATCGGCATCACCGGCACCTCCGGCAAGACCACCACCACCTACCTGGTCGAGTCCGGTCTGCGCGCCGCCGACCGCAGGGCCGGGCTGATCGGCACCATCGGCATTCGCATCGACGGCGCCGACATCCCCAGCGCGCTCACCACTCCGGAGGCCCCCGCGCTGCAGGCGATGCTGGCGGCGATGGCCGAACAGGGCGTGGACACCGTCGTCATGGAGGTCTCCAGCCACGCGCTGGCGTTGGGCCGGGTGGACGGCACCGGCTTCGCGGTCGGCGGTTTCACCAACCTTTCCCGCGATCATCTCGACTTTCACCCGACCATGGAACACTACTTCGATACCAAAGCCCTGCTGTTCGAACCGAATTCGCCGCTGCGGGCGCGCCGCGTCGTGGTGTGCATCGACGACGATGCCGGGCGGGCAATGGCGGCTCGGGCCCGAGATGCGATCACCGTCAGCGCCGAGGGCCGGCCCGCGAATTGGCGCGCCGTCGACGTGGCCCCGATGGGCGCCGCGGGACAACAGTTCACCGTTATCGACCCCGCCGGCGCTGCGCATCAGGTCGGGGTCCCCCTACCCGGGCACTACAACGTCGCCAATTGCCTTCTGGCGCTGGCCCTTCTCGACGCGGTGGGGGTGTCGCCCGAGCGGGCGGCGCCGGGACTGCGGCAGACCCGCGTGCCGGGACGCATGGAAGAGATCGACGCCGGGCAAGACTTCCTGGCGCTGGTCGACTACGCCCACAAGCCGGGCGCCCTGCGCGCGGTGCTGACCACGCTGGCGCGTCCCGGCCGCCGCGTGGCGGTGGTGTTCGGCGCCGGCGGCGAGCGCGATCCAGGCAAGCGGGGGCCGATGGGCGCGACGGCCGCCGAGCTGGCCGACCTGGTCGTCGTCACCGACGATAATCCGCGCGGCGAGGACCCGGCGTCGATTCGCCGCGAAATCCTGGCCGGTGCCATCGAAAGTGGTTGCGCGGCAGAGGTTGTCGAGGTCGCCGACCGGCGCGACGCGATCCGGCACGCCGTCGCCTGGGCCGGCGCCGGTGACGTGGTGCTGATCGCCGGCAAGGGCCACGAAACCGGGCAGCGCACCGGCGACGTGGTCCGCCCGTTCGACGACCGCGTCGAGTTGGCGCAGGCGCTGCAGGATCGCGCATGATCGACCTGACCGTCGCGCAGATCGCCGAGATCGTCGGCGGCACTTTGTCCGACATCTCGCGGCAGGACGCCGCGGAACTGCACGTCACCGGAACCGTCGAATTCGACTCGCGCGCCGTCAAGCCCGGTGGGCTGTTCCTGGCCCTGCCGGGCGCGCGCTCGGACGGGCACGACCACGCGGCCTCGGCCGTGGCGGGCGGCGCGGTCGTGGTGCTGGCCGCGCGGCCGGTCGGGGTTCCCGCCATCGTCGTCGCACCCGAGGGCGCTTCGGAATCGCGGGCCGGGGTGCTCGAGCACGACCCGGACGGCTCGGGGGCCGCGGTGCTGGCCGCGCTGGCCAGGCTGGCCCAAGCGGTGGCCGCAGAACTGGTGGCCGGCGGGCTGACCATCGTCGGCATCACCGGATCGTCGGGGAAGACGTCGACCAAGGACCTGGTGGCCGCCGTGCTGGCGCCGCTGGGCGAGGTGGTGGCCCCGCCCGGGTCGTTCAACAACGAGCTGGGGCATCCGTGGACGGTGCTGCGGGCGACGGCCGACACCGACTACCTGGTCCTCGAGATGTCGGCCCGGCATCCCGGCAACATCGCCGCGCTTGCCGGCATCGCCACACCGTCCATCGGAGTGGTGCTCAACGTCGGCACCGCGCACCTGGGCGAATTCGGCTCGCGCGAAGCCATCGCCCAAACGAAATCCGAACTGCCGCAATCTGTTCCGCCGTCCGGCGTGGTGATCTTGAACGCCGACGATACGGCCGTGGCGGCCATGGCGAACGTGACCGCGGCCCGGGTTGTCCGGGTCGGCCGAGCCGAGCGCACCACCGCGGGCCCCAGCGACCTGTGGGCCGGGCCGGTGTCGCTCGACGAGCTGGCCAGGCCGCGATTCACGCTGCACCGGCGCGAGGCGTCCGGGGTGACGCAGGTGCAGGTGCAACTCGGCGTCTACGGCGATCACCAGGTGAGCAACGCGCTGTGCGCGGCCGCGGTCGCGCTGGAATGCGGCGCCGGCCTCGAACAGGTGGCGGCCGCGCTCGCCGGGACCGGGCCGGTCTCGCGGCACCGCATGCAGGTCACCACCCGGGCCGACGGGGTTACCGTGATCGACGATGCCTACAACGCCAACCCCGATTCGATGCGGGCCGGGTTGCAGGCGCTGGCCTGGATCGCTCACGGCGGGGGCGCGGGCGGCGGGCACAGCCCCGCCGAAAAGCGCAGGAGCTGGGCGGTGCTCGGCGAGATGGCTGAGCTGGGTGAGGACGCCATAGCCGAGCACGATCGCATTGGCCGGCTGGCCGTGCGCTTAGATGTGTCTCGACTCGTTGTCGTGGGAAGTGGGAGGTCGATGAGCGCCATGCACCACGGAGCGGTCATGGAGGGTTCCTGGGGCGCAGCCGACAAGGGGGCCGTCAACGTCGCCGACAGCGATGCCGCCCTGGCGTTACTGCGGGCCGAGCTGCAACCCGGCGATGTCGTGCTGGTCAAGGCGTCGAACTCCGCCGGGCTCGGTGCGCTGGCCGACGCGCTTGCCGCAGAAAACTCGGAAGGCGCTGCGGGCGGGACGCGCGCATGAGGCAGATCCTGATCGCCGTCGCCGTCGCGCTGACCATATCGATCCTGCTGACCCCGGCGCTGATCCGGTTGTTCACGCGGCAGGGCTTCGGCCACCACACCCGCGAGGACGGCCCACCCACCCACCACGCCAAACGGGGCACGCCTTCGATGGGCGGCGTGGCCATCCTGGCCGGCATCTGGGCGGGTTACCTGGGCACGCACCTGGCCGGGATGGCCTTCGACGGCGAGGGCGTCACCGTCTCGGGACTATTGGTGCTGGGCCTGGCCACCGTGCTCGGCGGCGTCGGATTCCTCGACGACATGATCAAGATCCGCAGGTCGCGCAACCTCGGCTTGAACAAGACGGCCAAGACCATCGGGCAGGTCGCCGCCGCGGTGCTGTTCGGCGTGCTGGCGCTGCGGTTCCACAACAACAACGGCCTGACACCGGGCAGCGCGGACCTGTCCTACGTGCGCGAGATCGCCACCGTCACACTGGCTCCGGGCCTGTTCGTGTTGTTCTGCGTGGTCGTCGTCAGCGCCTGGTCCAACGCGGTCAACTTCACTGACGGCCTGGACGGGCTGGCCGCCGGGAGCATGGCGATGGTCACCGCCGCCTACGTGTTGATCACCTTCTGGCAGTACCGCAACGCCTGCGTCACCGCCCCCGGGCTGGGGTGCTACAACGTGCGCGACCCGCTGGACCTGGCGCTGGTCGCGGCCGCCACCGCGGGCGCCTGCATCGGGTTTTTGTGGTGGAACGCCGCGCCCGCCAAGATCTTCATGGGCGACACCGGATCCCTGGCCCTGGGCGGCATCATCGCGGGCCTCTCGGTCACCAGCCGCACCGAGATCCTCGCCGTGGTGCTGGGTTCGTTGTTTGTCGCCGAGGTCAGCTCGGTTGTGTTGCAGATCTTGACTTTTCGCACCACCGGGCGCCGGGTGTTCCGGATGGCGCCCTTTCACCACCATTTCGAACTGGCCGGCTGGGCAGAGACCACGGTCATCATCCGCTTCTGGCTGCTCACCGCGATCGCCTGCGGCCTGGGCGTGGCCCTTTTCTACGGTGAGTGGCTGGGCGCGATAGGTGCCTGATGAGCGGTCTTGAGGCCCCGCTGGAACCCCTGGCGCCCGGAGCGCCGGTGCTGGTGGCCGGCGGCGGGGTGACGGGCAAAGCGGTGCTGGCGGCGCTGACGAGATTCGGCGCGACACCGACGCTGTGCGACGACGACCCGGCCCGGCTGCGCGGCTACGCCGACGCGGGGGTGGCGACCGCGTCCACCTCGACGGTCATCGACGAGATCTCCCGGTACGCGCTGGTCGTCACCAGTCCCGGCTTCGCGCCGAGCACGCCGCTGCTGGTCGCCGCAGCGACGGCCGGGGTGCCGATCTGGGGTGACGTGGAGCTTGCCTGGCGACTTGACGCCGCCGGCCACTACGGGCCACCGCGGCGCTGGCTGGTGGTGACCGGGACCAACGGCAAGACGACCACCACGTCGATGCTGCACGCCATGCTCACTGCAGGCGGCCGGCGCAGCCTGCTGTGCGGCAACATCGGTGACCCGGTGCTCGACGTCCTGGAGCAACCCGCCGAGCTGCTGGCCGTCGAGCTGTCCAGCTTCCAATTGCATTGGGCGCCTTCGCTGCAGCCGGAGGCCGGTGCGGTGCTCAACATCGCCGAAGACCACCTGGACTGGCACGGCAGCCTGGGCGCCTACGCCGCGGCGAAGGCGCGGGTGCTCGATGGCCGGGTCGCAGTGGTGGGCCTGGACGACGCCCGGGCGGCGGCGCTGTTGAATACCGCGCGGGCGCCGGTGCGGGTCGGCTTCCGGCTGGGCGAACCGGCGGCGGGGGAGCTGGGCGTGCGCGACGGCCACCTGGTTGACCGCGCGTTCGCCGACGACCTGGCCCTGCTGCCGGTCGAGTCCATCCCGGTGCCGGGCCCGGTCGGGGTGCTCGACGCCCTGGCCGCCGCGGCGCTGGCGCGCTGCGTCGACGTGCCGGCCGAAGCGATCGCGGCCGCGATCGTCTCCTTCCGGGTGGGCCGGCACCGGGCCGAAGTCGTGGCCGTCGCCGACGGCATCACCTACGTCGACGACTCCAAGGCCACCAACCCCCACGCCGCCGAGGCGTCCGTGCTGGCCTACCCCCGCGTCGTCTGGATCGCCGGCGGCCTGCTGAAGGGTGCGTCGGTCGATGCCGAGGTCGCCCGGTTGGCGTCGCGGCTGGTCGGGGCGGTGCTCATCGGCCGAGATCGGCAAGAGGTTGCAGAGGCGTTATCGCGACACGCGCCGGATGTCCCCGTCCTGCAGGTTGTGACAGGCGAGGATGCTGGTATGGATGCGACTGCTGTGGTTCTTGGGGCAGATGTGACAGAAGTGAAACAAACGGGTGACAATCTGGGCTCGGCGGTGATGAACGCGGCGGTGGCCGCGGCGCGTAGCGTGGCGCAGCCCGGTGACACCGTCCTGCTGGCACCGGCGGGCGCATCGTTCGACCAATTCGCGGGTTACGCCGACCGTGGCGACACATTCGCGGCCGCCGTCCGCGCGGCGCTCCGGTAGGGCGGGCGTGGGTAACGCACTGACCCGGCTGCTGGGCCGGGGGAAAGACAACACCGAAACCGCCACGGCCGAGCGGGGACCGGCCGACGACGCCGACGACACCTCCGAAGCCAAGGCCGAGCAGGAAGCCAAGGCCGAGAAGAAGGCCGACAAGAAGGCCGACAAGCCGCAAAAGGCCAAGAAGGACAAGGCCGCCGCCGGCGAGGGCGGTTCGCACGGCCGGTTCGGCGCCTGGCTGGGCCGGCCCATGACGTCGTTTCACCTAGTCATCGCCGTCGCCGGGTTGCTGACCACGCTCGGGCTGATCATGGTGCTATCGGCGTCGGGCGTGCGGTCCTACGACGCCGACGGATCGGCCTGGGTGATCTTCGGCAAGCAGGTGCTGTGGACCGTGATCGGGCTCATCGCCTGCTACGCCTCGTTGCGGATGTCGGTGCGGTTCATCCGCCGCGTCGCGTTCACCGGCTACGTCGTCACGGTCATCCTGCTGGTGCTGGTGCTCGTTCCCGGTATCGGCAACCTGGCCAACGGATCTCGTAAGTGGTTCGTGATCGCGGGCTTTTCGATGCAGCCCTCCGAGCTGGCCAAGATCGCCTTTGCCATCTGGGGCGCGCACATGCTGGCCGCCCGTCGCCTGGAGCGGGCGAGCCTGCGCGAACTGCTGATTCCGCTGGTGCCGGCGGCGGTGATCGCGCTGGCGCTGATCGTGGCGCAGCCCGACCTGGGGCAGACGGTGTCGCTGGGCATCATCCTGCTGGCCCTGCTTTGGTATGCGGGCCTGCCGCTGCGTGTGTTCGTCACCTCGTTGCTGGCCGTCTTCGTCGCCGGCGCGGTCCTGGCCATGTCGGCCGGCTACCGGTCGGAACGGGTGCGGTCCTGGATCAACCCCGAAAACGACCCGCAGGACACCGGCTACCAGGCCCGGCAGGCTAAATTCGCGCTGGCGCACGGCGGGATCTTCGGTGACGGCCTGGGCCAGGGCGTCGCCAAATGGAACTACCTGCCCAATGCGCACAACGACTTCATCTTCGCGATCATCGGCGAGGAGCTCGGATTCATCGGTGCCTTCGCGCTGCTGGTGCTGTTCGGGCTGTTCGCCTACACCGGGATGCGGATCGCCCGCCGCTCGGCCGACCCGTTCCTGCGGCTGCTGACCGCCACCACGACCATGTGGGTGCTGGGCCAGGCTTTCATCAACATCGGCTACGTCATCGGCATCCTCCCGGTCACCGGTATTCAGCTGCCGCTCATTTCCGCCGGTGGGACATCAACCGCCGCAACGCTTTTCATGATAGGAATCATGGCGAACGCGGCTCGCCACGAACCCGAGGCGGTGGCCGCGCTGCGGGCCGGCCGCGACGACAAGGTGAACCGGATACTGCGGCTGCCGCCGCCCGAGCCCTACTCGCCGACGCGCCTGGAGGCTTTCCGCGATCGCAAGCGTGCCCGCCCGAAGTCGGCAGAGCCGCCGCGCAAGGGCGCCGGGGCGCCGGGGCGCAAGGCCCCCCGCAAGGCCTCCCAGAAGGCCGAAGCACCGCTGCGGCCGGCGCTACCGCGAACGGGCGGGCGGCCCGCTCGCCAGACTGGGGGTACCGCTCGATCACGGGCGAGGCATCATGGATCTGGCCAGCGCCGCGTCAGCCAGGCGGCCGGCCAGCGTCAGCCACGACGCGCTCGCGCATTGGAAGGTCAGCGTTACGGGTGAACGACACGGTCAACAAGCCGACCGGCGGGCGGGGGGTAAACCCTTCGCCCGCCGGTGCCGCGTTGTCGTCTTTTAAGCCACTGTCGGTGGTGCTCGCCGGCGGGGGGACCGCCGGTCACGTCGAGCCGGCGATGGCCGTCGCCGACGCGCTGAGCGCCCTCGATCCACAGGTCAGGATCACCGCGCTGGGCACCACCCGGGGGCTGGAGACCCGGCTGGTGCCCGAGCGCGGCTATGACCTCGAGCTGATCACGCCGGTGCCGCTGCCGCGCAAACCCAGCGGCGACCTGGCCCGGCTGCCCTCGCGGGTGTGGCGGGCCGTCCGGGAAACCCGTGCCGTGCTCAGGGCGGTCGACGCCGACGTGGTGATCGGTTTCGGCGGATACGTGGCGCTGCCGGCCTATCTGGCCGCCCGCGGCCTGCCCTTTGCGGCCGCGCGCCGCTCCCGGGTCCCCGTGGTGATCCACGAGGCCAATGCCAGCGCCGGACTGGCCAACCGGGTGGGCGCGCGCACGGCCGAGCGGGTGCTATCCGCGGTGGCCGACTGCGGGCTGCCGCGCGCCGAGGTGGTCGGCGTGCCGGTGCGCGAGACCATCACGTCGCTGGACCGCGCGGCGCTGCGCGACGAGGCGCGCCGCTTCTTCGGTTTCGCCGACGACGCCCGGGTGTTGCTGGTGTTCGGGGGCTCGCAGGGCGCGGCCTCGCTGAACCGGGCCGTCTCGGGGGCGGCCGCCGGGCTGGCCGCCGCCGGCGTGGCCGTCCTGCACGCACATGGCCCCAAGAACACGCTCGACCTGCCAGAGCCCCGGCCGGGCGACCCGCCGTACGTGGCGGTGCCCTACCTCGACCGGATGGACCTGGCCTATTCGGCCGCCGACCTGGTGATCTGCCGCTCGGGTGCGATGACGGTCGCCGAGGTTTCGGCGGTGGGCCTGCCGGCCATCTACGTGCCGCTGCCGATCGGCAACGGCGAGCAGCGGCTCAACGCGCTGCCGGTGGTCAACGCCGGCGGCGGCATGATCGTCGCCGACGCCGACCTGACGCCCGAGCTGGTGGCCCGGGAAGCGGCCGGACTGGTGGGCGATCCGCCGCGCCTGGCGGCCATGACCACCGCCGCCGCGCGGGTGGGACATCCCGACGCGGCGCGTCAGGTCGCCCAGGCGGCGCTGGACGTCGCCAGGAAGGCGCAGCCCGGCCGCACGAGTGCCCGGTGGACCAGGGAAACCTCGTGAACACCGAGCAGCTGCCGCCTGAACTGCAGCGGGTGCACATGGTCGGCATCGGGGGAGCCGGCATGTCGGGCGTCGCCCGCATCCTGCTCGACCGCGGCGGGCTGGTGTCCGGCTCGGATGCCAAGGAGTCCCGCGGCATTCACGCGCTGCGGGCCCGGGGCGCGCAGATCAACATCGGGCACGACGCGTCCTCGCTGGATCTGCTGCCCGGCGGCGCCACCGCGGTCATCACCACGCATGCCGCCATCCCGAAGACGAACCCCGAGCTCGTCGAGGCCCGGCGGCGCGGCATCCCGGTGATCCTGCGGCCCGCCGTGCTGGCCAAGCTGATGGACGGCCGCACCACGCTGATGGTCACCGGCACGCACGGCAAGACGACGACGACGTCGATGTTGATCGTCGCGCTGCAGCATTGCGGGCGCGACCCGTCGTTCGCGGTCGGCGGCGAGATGGGCGAGGCCGGCACCAACGCGCACCACGGCAGCGGCGACTGCTTCGTCGCGGAGGCCGACGAAAGCGACGGCTCGCTGCTGGAGTACACGCCCAACGTCGCCGTGGTCACCAACATCGAGACCGATCACCTGGACTTCTACGGCAGCGCCGACGCCTATGTCGCGGTGTTCGACGCGTTCGTGGAGCGGCTGGCTCCCGGCGGGGCGCTGGTGGTGTGTGTCGATGACCGGGGGGCCGAGGCGCTGGCACGGCGGACGGCGGAGCTGGGCATCCGGGTGCTGCGCTACGGATCCGTGGCGCCGGACGGGTCCCCGCGCGCCGGCGACGAACTGGCCGCGACGTTGTTGGCGTGGCAACAGCAGGGCACCGAGGCCGTCGCGCAGATCCGGCTGGCCCCCGAACTGGATCCGGAGCAGCACCCGCGGGTGATGCGGTTGTCGGTGCCCGGCCGGCATATGGCGCTCAACGCGATGGGCGCGCTGCTGGCGGCGATCGAGATCGGCGCCCCTATCGATGCGGTCCTGGACGGCCTGGCCGGCTTCGAGGGCGTGCGCCGCCGGTTCGAACTGGTCGGCAGCGCGGCCACGGTGCGGGTGTTCGACGACTACGCCCACCACCCCACGGAGATCGTCGCGACGCTGGCGGCGGTCCGAACCTTGCTCGAGCAGAGCGGTGACGGCCGCAGCATTGCGGTGTTCCAGCCCCATTTGTATTCGCGGACAAAGGCTTTCGCCGAGGAGTTCGGGCAGGCCCTGGACGCGGCGGACGAGGTCTTCGTTCTCGACGTCTACGGCGCCCGCGAACAACCGCTGGCCGGTGTCAGCGGGGCCAGCGTCGCCGAGCACGTCAGCGTGCCGGTGCGCTATCTCCCACACTTCGCCGCGGCCGCCGAGCAGGTGGCGGCCGCTGCCGGGCCCGGCGACGTCATCGTCACCATGGGAGCCGGCGACGTGACCCTGCTGGGGCCCGAGATCGTCACGGCGCTGCGGGTGCGCGCCAATCGCGGCGCCCCCGGGGCGTTGCGATGACGGAGCCGGGCGACCCCGTCCCGGCCGAGGCCGTCGGCGAACCGGCGGAGGGTCCGACTGCCCGCGACGCTGACGACGAGGCCGGCGACAACGCGGTCACCGAACCGCTCGCCACCGGAACGGGCGGGGTCCGGCCGGGGGCCGACGCGGGCGACGGTCAGGAGCCCGACCAGGCCGAGGTCGAGGGGCCCCGCAGGCGCGCCCGCCGGGAGCGGGCCGAGCGCCGCGCCGCGCAGGCCCGCGCCACCGCCATCGAAGAGGCCCGCCGCGAGGCGAAGCGCCGGGCCAGCGGACGGCTGGTCAACGAGCCCAAACCCGTTGCGCGGGGCGTGGTTCGGGGGCTGAAGATGCTGCTGGCGACGGTCCTGCTGGTGATCGTCGGAATCGGGCTGGCATTGATCCTCTATTTCACCCCGGCGATGTCGGCCCGCAATATTGTCGTCGTCGGCACCGGGGTGGTGACCCGGGAAGAGGTCCTGGACGCGGCCCGGGTACGGGTCGGAACGCCGCTGCTGCAGATCAACACCAACCAGGTCGCCGACCGGGTGGCGGCGATCCGGCGAGTGGCCAGCGCGCGGGTGCAGCGCCAGTATCCGTCGGCGCTGCGGATCACCATCGTCGAGCGAATCCCGGTGGCGGTCAAGGACTTTCCCGACGGTCCGCATCTTTTCGACCGCGACGGCGTGGACTTCGCGACCGGGCCGCCGCCGCCGGCGCTGCCGTACCTCGACGTGGCCGACCCCGGACCGAACGACCCGGCGACCAAGGCCGCCCTGCAGGTGCTGACCGCGCTGCGTCCCGAGGTCGAGGGCCAGGTCGGCCGCATCGCCGCCCCCTCGGTGGCCTCGATCACGCTGACGCTCGGCGACGGCCGGGTGGTGATCTGGGGGACCACCGACCGCACCGACGAGAAGGCCGAGAAGCTGGCCGCGCTGCTGACCCAGCCCGGCAAGACCTACGACGTCTCCAGCCCGGACCTGCCGACGGTCAAGTAGCGATCTTCATCACGTCGCGCCGCGCGATGCGCCGTGAACAGCGCGCACGCCGCCTGACGCGGGAAAATTGCCGCAAAATTTGCGGGACGCGTGTCGGCGCGCCTGCGGGGTTCGGGCGCGCCATACCCATACCGTTCTGGTTGCGCGGAACTACTTGACATAACTCTAACTCTATGGTTGAGGTTGAGGGTTTGCCAGGGAGGCCCGCGAACGTCCGGAGGAGCCCACCACCGGGAGAGCTGAGCCAAGCCCATCAGGGAGGAAGACGAATGATGACCCCCCCGCATAACTACCTGGCCGTCATCAAGGTCGTGGGTATCGGTGGCGGCGGCGTCAACGCCGTCAACCGGATGATCGAACAAGGCCTCAAAGGCGTGGAGTTCATCGCGATCAACACCGACGCGCAGGCGCTGTTGATGAGTGATGCCGACGTCAAACTCGACGTCGGGCGCGATTCCACGCGTGGCCTGGGAGCCGGGGCGGACCCGGAGGTCGGCCGCAAGGCCGCCGAGGACGCCAAGGACGAGATCGAGGAGCTGCTCCGCGGCGCGGACATGGTGTTCGTCACCGCCGGTGAGGGTGGCGGGACCGGCACCGGCGGCGCGCCCGTCGTCGCCAGCATCGCACGCAAGCTGGGGGCGCTGACCGTCGGCGTGGTCACCCGGCCGTTCTCGTTCGAGGGCAAGCGGCGCGGCAACCAGGCCGAGACCGGCATCTCATCGCTGCGCGAGAGCTGCGACACCCTGATCGTGATCCCCAATGACCGGCTGCTGCAGATGGGCGACGCCGCGGTATCGCTGATGGACGCCTTCCGCAGCGCCGACGAGGTGCTGCTCAATGGTGTGCAGGGCATCACCGACCTGATCACCACCCCCGGCCTGATCAACGTGGACTTCGCCGACGTCAAGGGCATCATGTCCGGCGCGGGCACGGCCCTGATGGGTATCGGTTCGGCCCGCGGCGAGGGCCGCTCACTCAAGGCCGCCGAGATCGCCATCAACTCGCCGCTGCTGGAAGCCTCGATGGAGGGCGCGCACGGCGTGCTGATGTCGATCGCCGGCGGCAGCGACCTGGGCCTGTTCGAGATCAACGAGGCGGCCTCGCTGGTGCAGGACGCCGCCCACCAGGACGCCAACATCATCTTCGGCACCGTGATCGACGACTCGCTTGGCGACGAGGTGCGTGTCACCGTCATCGCCGCGGGCTTCGACGCAGCGGGCGCCGGCCGCAAACCCGTTGTCGGCGGAAGTGCCGATAAGGAGGAGAAGACCGGCGGTGCACACCGGATCGAGTCGGCGAAGGCGGGCAAGCTCACCTCGACGTTGTTCGAACCGGTCGACGCGGTGAGCGTGCCGGTTCACACCAACGGCTCGACCTTGAATATTGGCGGCGATGACGATGACGTCGACGTGCCGCCGTTTATGCGCCGCTGAGAACATGCCCGTGACCCTGGATCCCCGACCGCGACCGTCGGGGCCGCCTCGCCGACAGGGGAATCCGGATACTGGTCACGTGAGCGTTCGCATCCGGCGGGTGACCACCACCCGCGCCGGTGGTGTCTCGAAGCCGCCGTTCGACACCTTCAACCTGGGTGACCACGTCGGCGACGACCCGGCGGCGGTCGCCGAGAACCGGGCCCGGCTGGCCGCCACCATCGGCCTGCGCGCCGGCCGCGTGGTGTGGATGAACCAGGTGCACGGTGTCCGGGTCGAGGTGGTCGACGGGGCACGCGACACCGCGCTCGACGAAACCGACGCGCTGGTGACCCGTACCGCGCGTCTCGCCCTGGCGGTGGTCACCGCCGACTGCGTCCCCGTGCTGATGGCCGATGCGCGCGCCGGCGTGGCCGCGGCGGTGCACGCCGGCCGGGTCGGCGCCCAGCGCGGGGTGGTGACCCGCACGGTGGAGAAGATGCTGGAGCTCGGCGCGCGGGCCGAAGACATTTCGGTGTTGTTGGGCCCGGCGGTCAGCGGCCGCAATTACGAAGTGCCCGCGGCCATGGCCGACGAGGTCGAGGCGGCGCTGCCGGGCAGCCGGACCACCACCGCCGCGGGAACTCCCGGACTCGACCTTCGGGCTGGAATCGCCTGTCAGCTAACGGATTTGGGCGTGAAGGCAATCGACATCGATCCGCGATGCACGGTGGACGACGCGGCGCTGTTCAGTCATCGTCGGGATGCGCCGACCGGCCGGCTGGCCTCACTGGTCTGGATGGAGTGACCGCGATGGCGGTAGAGATGCCTGCCGGGGGAGACCGCGAATCGGAATTGACGCACGCATTGGCGTCGGTGCGCTCGCGCCTTGCGGCGGCGGCGGAAGCGGCGGGGCGCAATGTCGGCGAAATCGAAGTTCTGCCGATTACCAAATACTTCCCAGCAACCGATGTTGTGACTTTGTCCCGATTGGGTTGTCGCGTCATCGGCGAATCGCGGGATCAGGAAGCGACGGCGAAAGTGGCCGAAGTCACCCGATTGCTGGCGGCGTCCGGGCGCGCGGATGTGGGAAATCCGCGCTGGCACATGGTGGGTCATATTCAGCGGAATAAGGCCCGATCGGTGGCGCGCTGGGCGCACACCGCGCACTCGGTCGACAGCGCGCACCTGGTGTCCGCGCTCGACAAGGGTGTGGCGGCGGCGCTGAACGACGGTCGGCGCACCGCCCCGATGCGGATCTACGTTCAGGTCAGCCTCGACGGCGACGAGTCGCGCGGCGGCGTCGACGTATCCCGGCCGGGTGCCGTCGACCAGGTGTGCGACCAGGTCGAGGACTCCAAGAACCTGGACCTGGTCGGGCTGATGGGGATTCCGCCACTGGACTCGGACCCAGATGAGGCCTTTGACCGGCTCCGATCCGAGCATCGCCGGATTCTCGAGTCGCATCGCAACGCCGTCGGGCTGTCCGCCGGCATGTCCAACGACTTCGAAATTGCCGTCAAACACGGTTCGACATGTGTGCGTGTCGGTACCGCGTTAATGGGGCCGCGGCGGTTACCGTCACCGTAAGTAGTCACTGCAGTAACAGCTTTATCACTAACACCAGTACTCCCAGGGGCTAGAAGGGTCAACGCAATGAGCACACTGCACAAAGTCAAGGCCTATTTCGGTATGGCCCCAATGGACGACTACGAGGACGAGTATTACGACGACCACGCCCCGTCCCGTGGTTTTCCGCCGCGCCCGCGATTTGACGACGCATACGGTCGCTACGAGCAAGACGACTACGACGACCCGCGCCGCGAGCCCGCCGACTACCCGCCGCCGGCCGGCTACCGCGGCGGCTACGGCGACGAGCCCCGCTACGGCGCCGTCCACCCCCGCGAGTTCGACCGCGGCGAGCGTGGCGGCCCGCGTTTCGGCTCGTGGTTGCGCAACTCCACCCGCGGAGCGCTGGCGATGGACCCACGCCGGATGGCGATGATGTTCGAAGAGGGCCACCCGCTGTCGAAGATCACCACGCTGCGGCCCAAGGACTACAGCGAGGCCCGCACCATCGGCGAGCGCTTCCGCGACGGCACCCCGGTGATCATGGACCTGGTGTCGATGGACAACGCCGACGCCAAGCGGCTCGTCGACTTCGCGGCCGGCCTGGCCTTCGCGCTGCGCGGCTCCTTCGACAAGGTCGCGACCAAGGTTTTCCTGTTGTCGCCCGCCGACGTGGACGTGTCCCCGGAGGAGCGCCGCCGGATCGCCGAAACCGGTTTCTACGCTTACCAATAGGCGCACCCGCCGCCCGCTTCCCGGCGGGCGGCTCGGATCGTCGCTCGGATCGTCGATGGGTCCCGGGGCGACGTGAGACCAGGCCTCTTACCCGGAGTCGGTACGCTGGCAGGCGCCGCGATTGGTCCGCGGCGCTTGGCATCGCTTGACTTCTCACGGGTAAGGTCGGGGCACTTCAGTTGGTGTTGTTCTTTCAGATCCTTGGGTTTGCGCTATTCATTTTCTGGCTGCTGCTCATCGCTCGGGTCGTCGTCGAGTTCATCCGCTCGTTCAGCCGGGACTGGCATCCCACCGGCATCACCGTGGTGGTGCTGGAGATCATCCTGTCGATCACCGATCCGCCGGTGAAACTGCTCCGCAGGCTGATCCCGCAACTCACCATCGGGGCGGTCCGCTTCGACCTGTCGATCATGGTGCTCTTGCTCGTCGCGTTCATCGGCATGCAGCTGGCATTCGGCGCCGCGGCTTAGCCTCCGTGGCCCGCGCGCGGCCGGTCGGCGTGGACCCATTCCGGCCCGGAGACGGTTCGGCCACGCTTTAGCGTCGGTTTGGTTCCCCCGATTTGAAATTTCTAAGGTTTCGGATTTTATTGGGCTCACTGTTTGAAATTGGCTCTTATTTATTGGGCTAATCAGCAACGGTCGCGCCTGGTGTGACAGGATGGACGGCAGTTGCACTACGGCTACCACTGCGTTCTACACTTTCCAGAACGTTCGACAGGAACTTGAGGGGACGAAACAATGCCGCTTACACCAGCCGACGTCCACAATGTGGCGTTCAGTAAGCCACCGATCGGCAAGCGGGGCTACAACGAAGACGAGGTGGATGCCTTCCTCGATCTGGTGGAAGCCGAGCTGACCCGGCTCATCGAAGAGAACAGCGATCTGCGCCAGCGGATCGAAGAGCTCGACCACGAGCTGGCCTCCGGTGGTGGTTCGGTCACTCCGGCCGCCGCCGCGGCGCCCACCCAGGCCATTCCTGTGCGCGAGCCCGTCCCCGAACCGGAACCGGTCAAGCCGGCGCCGGCCGCAGCCCCGGCCGCGGCGGTCAACAACGAGGAACAGGCCATGAAGGCCGCTCGGGTGCTGACGCTGGCGCAGGACACCGCCGACCGCCTGACCACCACGGCCAAGACCGAGTCGGAAAAGATGCTGGCCGACGCCCGCGCCAACGCCGACCAGATCCTCAGCGAGGCCCGCAGCACCGCCGAGACCACCGTCACCGAGGCCCGGCAGCGCGCCGACGCCATGCTCGCGGACGCGCAGACCCGCTCCGAGACCCAGTTGCGGCAGGCCCAGGAGAAGGCCGACGCCCTGCAGGCCGACGCCGAACGCAAGCACTCCGAGATCATGGGCACCATCAACCAGCAGCGCACCGTTCTGGAGGGCCGCCTCGAGCAGCTCCGCACGTTCGAGCGCGAATACCGCACCCGGCTCAAGACCTACCTGGAGTCTCAGCTGGAGGAACTCGGGCAGCGCGGATCCGCGGCGCCCGTGGACTCCAGCGCGGATGCCGGCAGCTTCGACCAGTTCAACCGGGGCAACAACTAGCCTTTCGGACGTGCCGGTCACTCGCCGAGCTTCGGGGTTGGCACACTAGGACTTGAAACCGCGGTCCCGCTCGTCGCTTGGAGGCTGACTGATGCTCATCATTGCGCTGGTATTGGCCCTGATCGGGCTCGTCGCGTTGGTGTTTGCGGTCGTCACGAGCAACGAGTTGGTGGCCTGGGTCTGCATCGCCGCCAGCGTGGTGGGCGTGGTGCTGTTGATCCTGGACGCGCTGCGCGAACGCCAGCGGCGTGACCTGGGCGGCGACGAAGCCCAAGGCGTCGACGAGGCCCAGGCCGACGAGGGCGACTACGTCGACTACCCCGAGGAAGTCCCCGGTGAGGGCGAACCCGCGACGACGGGGGAGACCACGCCGACCGAGGAGTCCCAGGTCGTGGCCGAGGGCCGCGGCGACGAACCCGCCAAGTAACACCCCTCGCGCCGTTGGGCCCTCAGCCGGTCGGCGTGGTGAGCAGTTCGCGGACCTCGTCGTCACTGATCTGGTGGAAGTCGTCGTAGACCTGCCCGACAGCTTCGAATCCGGGCGGCATGGTCGCGCACACCACGTCGTCGGCCTCCTGCGCCAGCTCGCGGCAGGTCGACTCCGGCCCCACCGGAACGGCGACCACGATCGATTTCGGCCCGGCGGCCCGGATGGCACGCACGGCGGCGAGCATGCTTGCGCCCGTTGCGATTCCGTCGTCGGCCAGGATGACGATCCGGTCGCGCAGGTCGGCGATCGGGCGACCGCCCCGGTAGGCGTGCTCGCGCCGGAGCAACTCGGCCGTCTCGCTGTCGATCACCTCGCGCACCTGCTCGTCGGTGACGCGCAGGCTGGCCACCACGTCCTCGTTCATCACCACGCCACCGCCGCTGGCCAGCGCGCCCATCGCCAACTCGGACCACTGCGGTACCCCGAGCTTGCGCACCAGGAAGACGTCGAGCGGCGCCCTCAGGGCGGCGGCGATCTCCCAGGCCACCGGCACACCGCCGCGTGCCAGCCCGAATACCAGCACATCGTCGCGGCCGCGATAGGCCGCCAGTTGCTGCGCCAGCGCGCGTCCGGCCTCGCGCCGGTCGACGAACGTCTTCGGTGAGGTCCTCCGGACAAAGCCACTCGATGGGTTCATTCGTTAACGCTCCCGGCTGATGGACTTCTCTCCAGGCTACGTGCGTCAGGCCGAGTGCGGTGGCAAAGTTCGGGTTGGCTGCAGTGTCAGCACGACCGAGAGGATCTGCGAGATGAGACGGCGTTACGGCACCTACACGGCCTACAGCATCGCCTGCGCGATCGTCTGGGCGGTCATTCTGGCGGTGGTTTCCACGACGGGCGACGCCGCCTCCCGGCATACGTTCCTGCTGGTGTGCGGGGGGTGGGCGATCGGGTGGCTGTCGGCGACGATCGCCAGGGGCGTCTACCCGCCACCGAAGCGGCATATCCGGCAATAGATACGGGTGTCCGAGGGGGGACTTGAACCCCCACGCCCATTAGTAGGGCACTAGCACCTCAAGCTAGCGCGTCTGCCATTCCGCCACTCGGACAAGGCCAAACCAGCATGGGTTGGCAGCTAAGGCTATCGGATTGCGCGCCGCGAACCCAATCCAGCTCCCTCCGGACGTCTCGATGATCGGCATCGAGCCGTCCAGCCGCGGCAATGGTAGGAAAGGTGGTTGTGACCATTCAGAGCGGGGCGACCGAGGTGCCAACCAACCCGAGCGACGACGTGGTCGAGGTGGTCAGCAAGTTGATCCGGTTCGACACCACCAACACCGGCGAACCGGCGACGACCAAGGGCGAGGCCGACTGCGCGCAGTGGATCGCCGAGCAGCTCGCCGAGGTCGGCTACGCGCCGCAGTATGTCGAGTCCGGCGCGCCCGGTCGCGGGAACGTGTTCGTCCGCCTGGCGGGCGCCGACAGGTCGCGTGGTGCGCTGCTGATCCACGGGCATCTCGACGTGGTGCCGGCTGAGCCGACCGAGTGGAGCGTGCACCCGTTCTCCGGCGCGATCAAAGACGGCTTCGTCTGGGGCCGTGGCGCGATCGACATGAAGGACATGGTCGGCATGATGATCGTGGTGGCCCGCCAGTTGAAGCGCGCGGGCATCGTCCCGCCGCGCGACCTGATCTTCGCATTCATCGCCGACGAAGAACACGGCGGAACCTTCGGAGCGCAGTGGCTGGTCGATCACCGGCCGGAGCTCTTCACCGGCGTCACCGAGGCGATCGGTGAGGTGGGCGGTTTTTCGCTGACTGTGCCCCGCCGCGACGGGGGAGAGCGTCGGCTCTACCTGATCGAGACGGCCGAAAAGGGGCTGTCCTGGATGAAGCTCACCGCCCGGGGCCCGGCCGGACACGGGTCGATGGTGCACGACCAGAACGCCGTCACCGCCGTCGCCGAGGCCGTCGGCCGCCTGGGCCGCCACCAGTTTCCGCTCGTGCTGACCGATACGGTCGCACAGTTCCTCGCCGCCGTCAGCGAGGAGACCGGGTTGACCTTCGACACCGAATCGGGCGACCTGCGCGGGGCGATCGAAAAGCTGGGCCCGATGGCCCGCATGCTCAAGGCGGTGCTGCACGACACCGCGAATCCCACCATGCTCAAGGCCGGATACAAGGCCAACGTCGTGCCGGCCATCGCCGAGGCGGTGGTGGACTGCCGGATCCTGCCGGGGCGCAAGGAGGCGTTCGAGGCCGAGATCGACGAGCTGCTCGGGCCGGACGTGACGCGCGAGTGGATCAAGGACTTCTCGTCGTATGAGACGAGCTTCGACGGCGACCTCGTCGATGCCATGAATGAGGCGGTGCTGGCGCACGACCCGGGCGCCCGTACCGTGCCGTATATGCTTTCCGGTGGTACCGACGCGAAGTCGTTCGCGCGCTTGGGTATTCGTTGTTTCGGGTTCAGCCCGCTGCGCTTGCCGCCGGACCTGGATTTCACCGCGCTGTTCCACGGTGTCGATGAGCGGGTACCCATCGATGCGCTGCGGTTCGGCACCGACGTGCTGGCCCACTTCCTGACCCACTGCTAGAGGAACAAACGCAAGCCGATCACACGAGAGGACCGCCATGAGCACTGCTCCTGACCCGTACGCATCGTTGCCGAAGCTGCCGACCTTCACGCTGACCTCGCAATCGGTTACCGACGGCCAGCCGCTGGCCAATCCGCAAGTCAGCGGAATCATGGGTGCCGGCGGCGAAGACGTCAGCCCCCAGCTGAGTTGGTCGGGATTCCCGGACGAGACCCGCAGCTTCGCCGTCACCGTCTACGACCCCGACGCCCCCACGGCCTCCGGGTTCTGGCACTGGGCGGTGGCCAACCTGCCGGCCGACGTCACCGAGCTGCCCGCGGGCGCCGGCGATGGCAGCAACCTGCCAGGAGATGCGCTGACGCTGGTGAACGACGCCGGGCAGCGCCGCTACATCGGGGCCGCGCCGCCTGCGGGTCACGGCGCACACCGCTACTACATCGCGGTGCACGCCGTGGACACCGACAAGCTGGATCTTCCCGAGGACGCCAGCCCGGCCTTCCTCGGGTTCAACCTGTTCCAGCACGCCATCGCGCGGGCGGTCATCCACGCCACCTACGAACAGAAGTAGGGCACCGGCGGGTTTCGGCCCGCAAGAGGGCTCCGGCCCGAAAGAGAGTTCCGGCCCGAATGAGGGCTCCGGCCCGCAGAGAGGGCCCGCCCCGGACCCGAAATCACTTGCGCCACTTTAGTCCCGGTGCTTTCACCGCGGCGAGTTTTGTCGGTGGGTAGTCATACCATTCGAACATGCGTTCGAGTACTTGCGAAGAGATTCAGGCCGACGTTGACGCGTTGAGCGCTGCCGTCTCCCGCTTCCAGGCGCCTTCCTGGGACGCGCTGACACCTGCCGAGCTGGGGAAGTACGCGTTTCTGATCGGTCGGCTGGATGCACTCATCTATGAGCTGCGGAGCGCGTTCGCACGGCCGAGTGGGCGGTGCACATGACTTTGACCGACCGTGAGGATCTCCAGGACGACGTTGACGCATTGCGCGCCGTCGTCTCTCGCTTCCGTGAACATTCGTATGATGCGCTGACCAACCCGGAGCGGTTGCAGATGCTGGAGATACTCGAGTGCGAGGCGCGTCGGCTTCGAACACCCAGTCATCAGCTCATCAATCAGATTGGTGAGCAAGGGGATTCGACCGAGTTGGGTGGCAAGTTGTCCTGGGTGTTGGCCGACCGGCTGCACATCACTCGGGCCGAGGCCGCACGCCGCATCGCCGAGGCGGCCGATCTGGGGCCGCGCCGGGCGCTTTCCGGCGAACCGTTGGCGCCGGTGCTGCCCGCCACGGCGGCGGCGCAGCGGGAAGGGGCGATCGGGGCCGACCATCTGGCGGTGATCCGGCGGCTTTTCCACCAGCTGCCCGAGTCCGTCGACATCGAGACGCGTGAGCACGCCGAGAGGCAACTGGCGGCCAAGGCCACCGAATTTCGCCCCGATCAGCTCGCCAAGCTGGCCCGGCGCCTGATGGATTGCCTCAATCCCGACGGTAGCTACACCGACGAGGACCGGGCGCGGGTGCGTGGGCTGGTGCTCGGCAATCAGCAGGCCGACGGCATGTCGCGCCTGAGCGGATGGCTGACGCCCGAAGCCAGAGCCAGCTGGGAGGCGGTGCTGGCCAAGCTGGCCGCGCCCGGCATGTGCAACCCCGACGATGACGCGCCGGTCGTGGACGGCGCCCCTTCGGAAGAAGCCATGCAGCGCGATACCCGCACCCCGGGTCAGCGTAACCACGACGGGCTCAACGCGGCGCTGCGGGCGATGCTGGCCAGCGGAGAGTTGGGTCAGCACAACGGGTTACCGGCCAGCATCGTCGTGACCACAACGCTCACAGAGCTCGAAGCGGCCGCCGGGAAAGGTTTGACCGGCGGCGGCACCATTCTTCCCATGTCGGACGTCATCCGCCTGGCCCGTCATGCCCACCATTACCTCGCGATCTTCGACAAGGGCACGGCGTTGGCGCTGTATCACACCAAGCGCCTCGCGTCGGCCGGTCAACGAATTGTCTTGTATGCCAAGGACCGTGGGTGTTCGCATCCAGGCTGCGACGTGTCGGGTTATTTCTGCGAGGTCCACCACGTCGAAGATTGGGCCAGGACGTACCGCACCGACATCGACCAACTCGCCATGGCCTGTGGACCACACCACCGGCTTCTCGAGAAGGGCTGGACCACCCGAAAACGCGCCAACGGGATACCGAATGGATACCGCCGCCGCATCTCGATCGCGGGCAACCGCGAACCAACAGCTTCCATCACCCGGAGGATCTGTTGTGCGAGGACGAGGACGGAGAAGACGACAACGCGGTGGGGGCAGCTTGATGCGCGACTCACATGCGTCCGTACGCGACGGCCATGATCAGGCCCAAACCCGCTAGCAAGATAAACATGATCGTCACCGGGTCGACAACTTCGAAGATCATGTGATCACCCTGGGTGGGCCGATGGTGTATTTGGCTGTGGTCCAACATATCCGGACATCGTGCGATGAACTGAAGTCGTGTAATCGGTCATTACTTCAATCCAGCCGGGTGAATTCCGTACGGCACGGCTTCAAGCAGTGTGACGTTCAGGGCCGCACCACTGGGCAGGGTATAGGTGCGTCGTTCACCGGGGCGTGCACCTGCGATCGCGGCGCCTAGCGGGGATTCGTTGGAGTAGACCTCGATGTCGCTGTATTCGGCGTCGCGTACGCCTAGAAGGAAGGTCTCGGTGTCGCCGGTATCGTCGTAGCGGACTGTCAAAACCATGCCGGGCTCCGCGATCCCGTCGTCGGGCGGGTCCTCGCCGACGACGGCATTGAACAACAAGTCATGGATACGTTGGATCCTGGCCTGCCACGCGTGTTGGGCAGCGATGGCGTTGTCGTCCGACCGACCGTCGGCGGATGCGCTGGTGTGCAACACACGTAACCTGGCCAGTTCCCTCTGTAGCCGCTCGTAGCCGTGCGGCGAAATCCACACGGGTTGCGTGCTGGTCATGTTCGTTGCTCTCCTTATGTCGTAGTGAGTTGAGGTCGCGGCCCCCGTGCGACGCGAACGTCGTTGGTGCGGTTGGTTTCCGGGCCGCTCCCTGTTAGACAGCTTGGGCCGCTGTTAGCGGTTAGGTCGCGGTGGGCTGTCTGTGAGCGGGTGCCTTTCGTCAGATGCATTTCATAGGGCACCGCCTCCAGCAGCGTCACCAGTCGTCCCGTCTCATCGGGAATTGAGTAGATGCGCTGGTCGCCGGGACGCGCGCCGGCTATCGCGCGGCCCAACGGCGAGGCCATCGAGTAGACCTTGATGTCGGCGCCTTCGCTGCCGCGTCTGCCTAGCAGAAAGGTTTCGGTCTCACCGGTGGCGTCGTAGCGGATGGTCAAAACCATGCCCGGTTCGGCGATGGGATCACCGGCGGGATTCTCGCCAATGATCGCCTTGGCCAACAGGTTCTGAATCTCGCGGATACGTCGTTGTAGCACTGAGCTCTTCGCGTCGAAGTCCATTAAGTCGTCAGGAACTTCTACGATCAGCCCCGACCGCAACGCGTTGAGTTTGTTCCGCAGGCGGGTGTATTGCTGTCGTGTCATCCAGATGGATTCGGTGCTGGTCAATTTGAGCGGTGTCCTTTCGATTGTCGGGGAGCGTCGTCAGGGGCGGGCCTAAGTAGGCGGCCGCCGCTGACGACTCGGAGGCTCATGGTGGGCGAAATGCCGGAGCGGCTGAAGGTTTTCGTTGGGCGTTGATTCCATGATGGCGTGCGCGGGCACGACGGTGTTTGCCGAAAACCGACAACGGCGGTGCGCTGCATTGTCACGCCCCGACAATGCTGTTGCCGAGGCTGCCCCGAAGCGGTCTCGACCTGAGCGGCGAGAGCTTCTGGCGCGTTGCCTTATTGCCGCTCGACGAGGCGGTCGAAACTCTGTTGCCATCGGTCGTAGCGGAGTCGGTCAAGGGTGATACGTGCGCGCGCGAATAGGGCCACTGCCAAGAGACTCACACACCACCAGGTCGCTACCGCGAAGACCAGCGCCTCGTCGCGGGCGGTGTTTAGCGGTCGGGCAACCGGAAGGCCGTCGTCGTCTATCCAAATCTCAATATCGTCGCCGAGCTTGGCTGTCAGCGGCGCGGTGACGTCGCCGGTGCGTTCGGCCCCGGCGGCAAACCATCGGGCAGGAACGGTCACTGTCGGGCTTTCAAGGTCGCGGCGAGGGTGACTCTCGCCGGTGACAGTCGCGGTCACCGGGCGGCGGGTTTGGATCTGCTCGGCGTAGAGGCGGCTCCGAGAATCATGCACCGCGGTGCCCAGCGCGGCACCGATAGGTACGGCGAGCAGCGAGGCCGCAACGGCTAACACCAAAATCAGCGCCTCCAACCGGTCCGTGGTGCGTATCAGCGGGTTACGACCGAAGAGCCGCACGAACAGCCTCCGCGGCAACGGCACGGTGAAGGTCTCCATCGAGGCGTCATCATCCGATCGGCGGTCGGCGATCGATTGATGATCGGGGTCTGAGGTCGACATCGAACATCTCCTATCGGAGAGTTGGCGTGGGTTTGAGGTATCGCGCGGCGGGCGGAAACCAGCCGTCACTCAAACCTGCCCTCTGAGTTGGCAACCTTAATGATGGTGCGGATGGCTGCTGCAAGCTTTGCGCAGCCCGACAACGACGCTGTCCCGCTTTGTCGGGTTTCGACAGCGCCCTTGGTCAATCGGTGTCGATGGCCGCGAGTTCTATCGTCATCGCCAACCGTTTTCTGGCATCGTCTAACTGCAGGTTGGTGATCTCGGCCATCTTGCGCAGCCGGTAACGCACGGTATTTTCGTGCACTCCCAGCCGTTCACCGGCCTCGGTCGGGTCGCCCTGGGCCTCCAGCCATGCTCGCAGCGTGGCCACGTAGTCGGTCCCGTGGGCGCGGTCATGGCGGCCTAGCTCGGCCACCGGACCACGGGATGGGGACCGGCCTGAGCGCGCGGCGGTGCGCAATCGCTGCAGCAGGATGTCAGCCCATGACTCGTCATAGACCGGAGGCAGGGCCCCGGGTGACATCTCATGCAGCGCAAGACATTCCTCGGCTTCATGGCGTGCAGCGGCGAGGTCTGTCACCTCAGCCGCGCCACTTACGCCGGCCAGCACCGTCGCCTGTTCGGGGAGGGCCGCCCGCAGACCGGCTACCCATCGCCGCGCCGGTGCCTGCCCGCCGGGAAGCAGCGTGTAAACGATATTGCCTGCCAAAGCGCTGCGACCCGGCCGTGACCAGCCGAACCCGGTGGTGGCGCGTTCGAACGCCAACAACAGAGCGGCATCGCGTTCGTCGCCGATGAACGCCTGCAGCGCAATAACCCTCAAACCGTCGTGCGGCAGACCCAGCCTGCTAGCCACCATGGCGGCATCAGCCGTGCCCTCCAACAACCGGATCACCAGTTCGGATTCGATTTGGCGCTCCAAGTCGGCGCTGGCTCGTGACCGTAGAAGATGCAGGGCCACCGTGTGTGCACCCTCGGCCAAGGCGCTGCGCGCCGCTTCGTCCAGCGGCGCCGAACACGCCACCCACACCGACCCGATCAGCTCTCCTCCGGAGCGCACCGCCACCACCATGCGACCGATCAAGCCGTGCTCGGAGTCCTCGGGGACAAACAGCGGCTCGTTGGAGACCCCCAGGTGTGCGAATACGCTCCGCGCATCCAACGATGCGCGGAGCTGCTCCGGTGTCTGTCGTTCCAGGATCGTCTGCACCCGCGCCGGATCGGCATGTTGCTGCAGTTTCGAATACGCCAACACCCGCAACAGCCGATCGTGAATGACAACTGAACTGCCGATAGCATCCGCCAGGCTATCGGCCAGCGCGAACAGATCCGTTGGGCCACGACCGGATTCAGTCTCACGGCCCTCCAGCACCAGCCCGTAGACGACCGTACCCACCTCGCTCCACGTGACCTTCTCGTCGACCACCATGACCGCGCCGACCCCGGCGTCTCTGTCAAACGCGATTCGCTCCTCACCGCCGCGTACCAACACCACGACAGCACGCGCTGAAGCTGCCCACTGCATTGCTTCGCTAACGGAGGCGGCACCGATCGCCAGCAATACGTCGCCTACCACCACATGATCCGGCGCGGCTTCGTGGATCACCACGCTGCGCAGTTCAGTCGACCTGGGCACCGACGACCAACGCAAGCCGACTCCATAACCACCCAGCACGTTCACCAGGCGGTCCAAAGTGATCACCAGCCGCTCCTAATGCCGAACTGGTAGTCAGCCTATCCAGAAGTCAAGCTCGGCCTGAGCTACTCCGGTGTGCGGGCCGCCGAGCCGACGGCAGCACCGAGGGACGCGAAGCCGCCGTCATGCAGCCGCTGCGCGATGCCCTGGTGAATCTGCTTGGCCCACAAGCCTCCTCCGTAGATGAAGCCCGTATAGCCCTGCAGCAGCGATGCGCCCGCGGTGATCCGCTCCCACGCGTCGTCCGCCGTCTCGATGCCCCCGACGCTGATCAGCACCAGGCGGTCGCCGACCCGGCCGTACAGCCTGCGCAGCACCTCGACGGCGCGGCGCGCCACCGGCGGACCGGAGATGCCGCCCGGACCCAGCTCGTCGACCCCCGGTGTGTGCAGACCCTGGCGCGACACGGTGGTGTTGGTGGCGACGATACCGGCCAGCCCCAGTTCGACTGCCAGGTCTGCGATCTCGTCCACATCGGAATCGGAAAGATCCGGCGCGATCTTCACCAGCACCGGTGTCGACGTCTCGGCGAGCACGGCCGACAGGATGGGCCGCAGCGACTCGACCGCCTGCAGATTGCGCAGCCCGGGCGTGTTCGGCGAGCTGACATTGACCACCAGGTAGGACGCCAGCGGGCCGACCAGCCGGGCGCTCGCCCGGTAATCGTCGACGGCCTCGTCGGCCGGCGTCACCTTCGTCTTGCCGATGTTGACCCCGATCGGCACCTCGGGCCGCTGCCGCGAAAGCCGCATCGCCAGCGCGCCCGCACCGAGATTGTTGAAGCCCATCCGATTCAGCAGCGCCCGGTCGGCCGGAAGCCGGAACATGCGCGGGGCGGGATTGCCGGGTTGCGGGTTGGCGGTGACCGTCCCAACCTCCGCGTGCCCGAAGCCCAGCGCGCCCCAGGTGAGCAGGCCGAGGCCGTCCTTGTCGAAGCCGGCCGCCAGCCCAAGCGGCCCGGGAAAGCGCACCCCGAACACCGTGCTGGCCAGCGCCGGATCCGTCGGGGCCAGCAGCCGGCGCAGCACCCGCCGCGGCCACCCGACCGCGGTGACACCGCGCAGCAAGGCGAATACCAGCGTGTGGATCCGCTCGGGCGGGATCACGAAAAACAGCGGTCGCAGCAAGCCGTATATCCGGTGTCCGCCCTTGCGTGGCTGGGCGGGCGTCACAGTTCCGGCTGGTCGGGCCGTCGCCCCTCGGAGCCGGCGCTGTCCAAACGAGATTTCTTGCGGCGCAACAGCACTCGTCTGCTGCCATCGGTGTAAAGCCGCACCCTGGTCAACTCCCAGCCGCGGTATTCGGCCTCGATCGACAATCGGGTGGACGCGCTGACCCTGGTCACTTCCGGTGGCAGGCGCAACGGCGCCCATTCGTATTCGTCGGACATCTCGGTGTCCCAGCCCGCGGGCAGGCGGCTGCGCCGCGCGGCGGTCAACGCGTACCCGCCGCGTGCTCGACGACCTGAACTCCCGCCCCGGAACCCGACACCACGTACAGGGTGTCTGACGCTTCGTCGAAGGCCAGTGAGTTCGGTTGCTGCACGGTCGGGTAACGCACCTTTTCGACGGGAATTCCGGTGGATAGATCGTAACCAATGACGATATTGGAAACGGTCTGCGAAACCCAGGCTAACGCGCGGGAGCCGGCGAGGCCGTACGGTGCCTGCGGAACCGGGTAGGCCTGACGCAGGATCAGCGGGTCCACGCCGTACACCAGCAGCTGGCCGCCGCGGGTATCGGCGACCAGCACCCGGCCCGCCGGATCGGCGGCCATCGTGGTGGCGCCCCGGCCCGCCCGCAGCGCCTGCTGGGCGTGGCCGTCGGCGTCGATCGTCGTTACCGACGTCTGCCCTCGGTCCAGCACCACCGTCGTATTGCCTTGTGTGGCAAGCCAATCGACGCGGGCAAAGATCTTGTTGCGGTTGGTGACGGTCGCATTCGTCACGGTGCGCGGTGCCTGGGCGGCGAGGGTGTAGACGGCGCCGTCGGCGCTGCCCAGCACCAGCCTGCCGTCGGCGCGCTGCGCCACCGCGGTGAATTCGGTCTGGGCGGCGTCGGCGACGCGCACCTGGGTCACGCGACCGGTGGACAGCTCGACCGCGAGGTACCCGCCGCGGGCGGCCAGGTAGGCGGTTCCGTGGTCGTCGTCGGCCAATGCGGTCGCCGGTCCGGGCAGCTCGACGACGCGCGGCGGCGCCTGCGGATCGCCGAAGACGGTGACGCTGGCGGGTGCGGCCGGGTCGTTGCCCGGCGTCAGGACCGCCAGCTGATGGGTGCCGCCGTCGAAGACCGCCGCCGCGGCGTGACCGGCCAGCGGCCATACCGCCCCGGCCGGCTGCTGCGAGACCGGCGGCGACACGGCGGCGTGCGCCGGTTCGATGGTGCGCGGCGCCGTGTCGAGCGGATTCGACGAACACCCGACTACTGGGCTCAGCAAAACCGCGATCCCCAAAACACGGCATTGAGCTGCCATCTTGTGACGAAAATGCCGTGACAGCAATTCTTTTCCCTCGTGGTTCGGCGGTGGAACACAAATTCTAAGGAACGCTTCGCATCCAACAGGGCCATGCTGCCTGCGTTCCTCTTTACCGGCGAGGTATGGTCAGCTCATGGCCGTCACCGCTGACCGTCATTTGGCGCAGAATGAGTTTGCTGTCGAGGACATGTCGACAGGCATTTCCGCTAGCGGATACGGACAAGTCGGTGATGGGCGGAGTTTTTCGTTCCACATCGAGAACCGATCCCTTGTCGTCGAGGTTTACCGGCCGCGCCTGGCCGGGCCCGTTCCGCAGGCCGACGAGGTGGTCGCCAGGGCCGTCCGCAGCCTGGTCGACATCGACCTCACCGACGAGCGCAGCCTGAGCGCTGCGGTGCGCGACTCCGTGGCGCACGCGGAGCCGGTTTCGCGCTAGTGGCGATCGCAAGCGCGGCGTAGCCGGGCGCGGCGGGTCGCCACCATCCCGGGTTAGTGGCGATCGCAAGCGCGGCGTAGCCGGGCGCGGCGGGTCGCCGCCATCCCGCTAGTCCTGCCCGGACCCGTCCACCGGGTACCGTCGTGGTCGATATGACCGTCATCCTGTTACGGCACGGCCGCTCGAGTTCGAACACGGCGGGCGTACTCGCCGGTCGCTCGGAGGGCGTCGACCTCGATGACAAGGGCCGTGAACAGGCGGATGGCCTGATCGATCGGATCGGCGATCTGCCGATCCGGGAGCTGGTCAGTTCGCCGCTGCTGCGCTGCCGTCGCACCCTCGAGCCGTTGGCCGACGCGCTCTGCCTGACGCCGCTCGTCGACGATCGGCTCGCCGAGGTGGACTACGGCGAGTGGACGGGCCGCAAACTCGGCGAGTTGGTCAGCGAGCCGCTGTGGAAGGTCGTTCAGGCGCATCCCAGCGCGGCGGTGTTCCCCGGCGGCGAAGGCTTGGCGCAGGTGCAGGCGCGGGCCGTGTTCGCCGTGCGCGAGCACGACCGCCGGCTGACCGCCGAGCACGGCGGCGATGTGCTGTGGGTCGCTTGCACTCACGGTGATGTCATCAAGGCGGTCATCGCCGACGCGTATGGCATCCACCTGGACGGGTTCCAGCGCGTCACCGCCGACCCGGCGTCGGTGAGTGTGATCCGCTACACCGAGCTGCGCCCGTTTGTGTTGCACGTCAACCACACCGGTGCGCGGCTGTCCGCCGCCCTGCGGGCCGGCCCCCCGGCGAAGGAAGACGCGAAGCCCGAAACCGACCCGAAGTCCAACGGAGAGCCGCAGGAATCGGCCGCCGCGGTACCGTCCAGCGACGCGGTGGTCGGCGGTTCCACGGATTAATTCGGCGGCTACCTCCATCGGATCGCACGGCGGTGGCAACAGCCGGTATTTTGGGAAGTGCCATGGCCCGCGCAATTCACGTCTTCCGCACACCCGACCGCTTCGTGGCCGGGACCGTCGGCCAGCCCGGAAATCGCACGTTCTACATCCAGGCTGTGCACGACGCCCGAGTGGTGTCGGTGATTTTGGAGAAGCAGCAGGTGGCGGTGCTCTCCGAACGCATCGGTGCGCTGCTGCTCGAGGTGAACCGCAGGTTCGGTACGCCCGTCCCGCCGGAGCCCGCCGAGATCGAGGACCTCGATCCGTTGGTGACTCCCGTGGACGCCGAGTTCCGGGTCGGAACGATGGGCCTGGGTTGGGATTCGGAGGCCCAGACGGTAGTGGTCGAGTTGCTGGCGGTCACCGACGCCGAGTTCGACGCGTCGGTGGTGCTCGACGACACCGAAGAGGGTCCCGACGCGGTGCGGGTGTTCCTGACGCCGGAGTCGGCGCGCCAATTCGCCACCCGCTCCAATCGCGTCATCTCCGCGGGACGTCCACCGTGTCCGTTGTGCGACGAACCGCTGGACCCGGAGGGCCATATCTGCGCACGCGCCAACGGATATCGGCGCAGTGCGCTGCTCGGGCCTGACGATGACCCAGAGGTCTGACGACCGTGAGGTGTTGCGCGACGGCGAGCTGACGGTCATCGGACGGATCCGCTCGGCCAGCAACGGCACCTTCCTCTGCGAATCGACGCTCGGCGAGTCCAGCGTGCATTGCGTCTACAAGCCGGTTGCCGGCGAGGCGCCGCTGTGGGATTTCCCGGACGGGACGCTCGCCGGCCGCGAACGGGCCGCATATCTGGTCTCGGCGAAGTTGGGCTGGAACATCGTGCCCTACACGATCATTCGGCACGGGCCGGCGGGCCCGGGCATGCTGCAGCGGTGGGTGCAGCAACCCGGCGACGCGGTCGACAGCGAGCCCCGCCCCGGGCCGGATCTGGTCGACCTGTTTCCCGCCGGCACCAGGCAGCCGGGCTACCTGCCGGTGCTGCGCGCCCTCGACTACGCCGGCGACGAGGTGGTCCTGATGCACGCCGACGACATTCGCCTATGGCGGATGGCGGTGTTCGACGTGCTGGTCAACAACGCCGACCGCAAGGGCGGCCACGTGCTGCGCGACCTCGACGGCCACATCTTCGGGGTCGACCACGGCGTGTGCCTGCATGTCGAGGACAAGCTGCGCACGGTGCTGTGGGGATGGGCCGGCAAGCCGATCGACGATCACACGTGCAAGGCCGTCGCCGGCCTGGTCGACGCGCTGGACGATCAGTTCGGCGACGAGCTGGCCGAGCAGATCACCCGGGCCGAGATCGCCGCGCTGCGCCTGCGCGCGTGCGCGCTGCTGGACAACCCGGTGATGCCCGGACCCAACCGGCATCGCCCGATTCCGTGGCCGGCCTTCTAGCGGCGATCGCAAGCGCGGCGCCGCCATCGGTGAAGGCCGCGGTTCGCCGTCGGCGATACTGAAGCGGTGAGCCCCGCCGCCGACGAGATAACCGATGCCGCCCTGGCCGCCGATCTCGCCGCCGATGCGGGGGAGTTGCTGCTGAAGGTCCGCGACGAAGTCGGCTTCGGGTATCCCTGGGCGCTGGGCGACGCGGGCGACAGCCTGGCGAACGCGCTGATACTGCGGCGCCTGCACGAGGAGCGGCCCGACGACGCGGTGCTCAGCGAGGAGGCGTACGACGATCTGTCCCGCCTCAAACACGACCGCGTGTGGATCATCGACCCGCTGGACGGCACCCGCGAGTTCTCCACGCCCGGCCGCGACGACTGGGCGGTGCACATCGCGCTGTGGCAACGCCCTACCGGTGACTCCAGCAATGGCCAGCGCGAAATCACCGACGCGGCGGTGTCGTTGCCGGCCCGCGGGAACATCGTCTACCGCAGCGACACCGTGACCGCCGGCGCCGCGCGCGCCGGCGTCACCGACACCATCCGCATCGCTGTCAGCGCGACCCGCCCTCCCGCGGTGCTGCACCGGATGCGGCAGACGCTGCCCATCCAGCCCGTCGCGATCGGCTCGGCCGGCGCGAAGGCGATGGCGATCATCGACGGGCACGTCGACGCCTACGTGCACGCCGGCGGCCAGTGGGAGTGGGATTCGGCGGCCCCCGCCGGGGTGGTGATGGCCGCCGGGATGCATGCGTCGCGGCTCGACGGATCGCCGATGCGCTACAACCAACTCGACCCGTATCTGCCCGACTTCGTGATGTGTCGCGCCGAGCTGGCGCCGATCCTGCTGAGCGCCATCCGCGGCGGGTAGCGGCCGTTACCGCCCCAACCGGCGCCGCCAGTCTTTCGCCGAGAGCACTCGGACCATGTTTTCGACGAGGCTGCCCTTCTTGCGGCTGTAGGGGTACCAGAGCAGCTCCCTTTTCATCGCGACCCGGTCGGCGACGATGGCCTTCTGGCGGCAGTATTTGCGGATGCCGTCGGCGCCACCGGAGCGGGAACCGATTCCCGATGCCTTCCAGCCCACCATCGGAAGCCCGAACTGCAGCAGGCTGGCGATGACGTTGTTGATGTTGACGCTGCCCGTATTCATCTGCCGCGCAACGGACATCGCCTTGTCTTTGTCGCGCGTCCACACGCTGCCGGACAGCCCCAGGTTGGAGTCGTTGGCCCGCTCGATGGCCTCGGCGACGTCGCGCACTTTCATGACCGGCAGGGTCGGGCCGAAGGTCTCCTCGCGCATGCAATCCATGTCGTGGTTCACGTCCACCAGCACCGTCGGCTCGTAGAACAGGCCACCGTCGTCGCCCGCCTTGCCGCCGACGAGCACTTTCGCGCCCTTGCTCACGGCGTCGTCGACGTGGCGGGACACGATCGCGAGTTGCTGCGCGGTGGTCATCGACCCGACCTCGCAAGAATAGTCGTGCGCGGAGTCCATCCCGTTGCGCAGCGCAGATGTCTTGGCTACCAACTTGTTTACGAACTCGTCGTAGACCGGCTCCTCGACATAGAGTCGCTCCACGGAGATGCACACCTGCCCGGTGTAGACGAAGCCGCCCCACACCGCACCGTCGACGGCGCGGTCGATGTCGGCATCGGCGCACACGATCATCGCGTCCTTGCCGCCGAGCTCCAGGCTGCAGGGGATCAGCCGCTCCGCGGCCGCGACGGCGATGTGGCGCCCGGTGTTCACCGAACCGGTGAACATCACGTAATCGACCGTATTAACCAGTGCCGCACCGGTTTCGCCGTAACCGAACACCGCGTCCAGCACGTCCGGCGCGCCGATCTGCTTCCAGCCCTCGACCGCCACCCGCCACGCGAGCGGGGTGAACTCCGAGGGCTTGGACAGCACGGCGCAGCCGGCCATCAGCGCCGCGGGAATGTCGAGCAGCGGCACCGACAGTGGTCCGTTCCACGGTGTGATCACCCCGACAAGGGGATAGGGCTGGTAGACCAGGGTCAGCTTCTTGCCCACGTTCGCGGCGCCGTAGGGGTGCACCGTCTGGTCGGCGAGGAATTCGGCGGCGTTGTCGATCCAGTAGTTGATGATCTGCAGCGCGGCGATCTCCACTCCGGTGTCGCCCCAGGACTTGCCCGTCTCGAGTTGCAGCGGCGTCAGCAGGTCGTCGCGGTGGTCGAGCATCCAGTCGCGCCACTTGCCCAGCCACCGCGCGCGGCCGTTGATTGGCGTTTGCTGCCATAACGGCTGGGCCTTACGCAGCCGGGCGGCCACGGCCTCGACTTCGGCGGCCGTCGAGATGGGGACGCTGCCGACGACTTGTGCCGTCGCGGGGCATCTGACCACGACTTCTTGCTGCGCGGCCGCGCCCGCGGTGTCTGGTCGGTCAGTTGTGCCAGTCGACATGGCAACCACCCCGCTCGTGGACGTTGAGCGAATTTGCTCGATACCGGATTCAGCAAACCACAAATCGCGCTGCGGCGATATAGCTCGCGATGGGTGTGGCGGCGGGTGATTCAGAGCCGCATCGTCGGCGCGCCTAGGCTGATTGCGCGCCTCCTTCTCGGCCCGCCGCGCGGGCCGCATCGTCGGCGCGCCTAGGCTGATTGCCATGCAGTCGTGGTCTTCCCCCCAGGTCCCCGTGTTGTCGGGACGCGGTCCGGAGCTTCGGCTGTATGACACGTCTGACCGGCAGGTGCGTCCCGTGGCGGCCGGCTCGACCGCCACGATGTACGTCTGCGGCATCACCCCGTACGACGCGACCCATCTGGGCCACGCGGCGACATATCTGGCGTTCGATCTGGTCTACCGGCAGTGGCTGGATCTCGGCCACGACGTCCACTACGTCCAGAACGTCACCGACATCGACGATCCGCTGCTGGAGCGCGCCGAGCGCGACGGCATCGACTGGCGCGACCTGGCCGAGCGTGAGGTGTCGCTGTACCGCGAAGACATGGCGGCGCTGCGCATCCTGGCCCCCCGCGAATACGTCGGGGCGACCGAGGCGGTCGCCGAGGTCGTCGAACTCGTCGAGAAGATGCTGGCCTCTGGCGCGGCCTACGTCGTCGACGGCGAATACCCTGACATTTACTACCGCGCCGACGCGACTCCGCAGTTCGGCTACGAGTCCGGCTATGACCGCGACACGATGCTGCGACTGTTCGCCGAGCGGGGGGGTGACCCGCAACGGCTCGGCAAGACCGACCAACTCGATGCCCTGCTCTGGCGGGCTGCGCGGCCGGGGGAGCCCAGCTGGCCCTCACCGTTCGGCCCCGGCCGGCCGGGCTGGCACGTCGAGTGCGCGGCGATCGCGCTCAGCCGTATCGGCAGCGGCCTGGACATCCAGGGCGGCGGCAGCGACCTGATCTTCCCGCACCACGAATTCACCGCCGCACATGCCGAATGTGTGCGCGGCGAGCGGAGATTCGCGCGCCACTACGTGCACGCCGGGATGATCGGCTGGGACGGGCACAAGATGTCCAAGAGCCGCGGCAATCTGGTGCTGGTGTCGCAGCTGCGCGCCCGGGGTGTCGATCCGGCGGCGATCCGGCTGGGGCTGCTGGCCGGGCACTACCGCGGCGACCGGTACTGGAGCGATCAGGTGCTCAACGACGCCGTCGCCCGGCTGCAGCGCTGGCGTGGTGCGACCGGTCTGCCGGCCGGCCCGGACGCCGCCGACGTGATCGCGCGGGTGCGGCAATACCTGGCCGATGACCTGAATACTCCCAAAGCCCTTGCTGCGCTTGATGGCTGGACCACCGACGCGCTGGAATACGGTGGCCACGACGCCGAGGCGCCCAAGTTGGTGGCGACCGCCGTCGATGCGCTACTGGGCGTGGCCCTCTAGCCGAACGATGGTATGCCGTCGGTCAGGCCGGCAGAGCCGTTCCCGCGCCGGGTCCATCCGGGTTGACCTGCGTGGCCGCCGTCAGCGCGGGCGTCCACCATTTCGCCAGCGCCAACAGATCGACGGCTTCCTCGTAGAGGTTTGTTGAACGGGAGCGCACGGCCAAATCCCTATCGGGTGTCTCGGGTCGATGTCCGACGGCCTTGGCCTCGGCGGCGTGCGCCAGCTCGAAAGCGGTTGTCGCGGAGCCCTGTTCGTCGGCCGGCACGGAGTTTTCGTGGAGAAATTGGGCTAGCTGGTCCGAAGCCGTACTACCCACATAGTGGCGCAGCTGCAGGATCGCGTCGCGGATTTCGATGACGGTTTGGTGCAGCTGGAGAGTGGTCTTCTGAAATCGCCGGTGATCATGCTCGATACTGAAACTGCTTTCCGGCACCACGGTTGTCATGCTGAGCCGCAATGGCTGCAAACTCTTCCAGGTGCGGCTGATGCGGTCCAACCCAAAGAACGAATGCAGCCTGACTACGAGCGGCACCGCGCCGAAGAGATAGACGATGAGGGCCATCCATAGGAATTCCGATCCATGAACCCGGCCCCGGAATTCAACGGTGTGGGTCCAGCCGAGCTGGTCGCTCACCGCCAGAAGCAGTGCCTCCAGGCAGGCTGCCGCCGTCACGAGAACTGCAAGGATTCCGGCGGCGGCGAGCAGCATTTCGCGACGCTCGGTGGCTCTTATCAGCTCGGAGAAGAACATCCACAGCAGCCGCGTCACCAAGATGACGATCATGGTCAGATACAAGCTCAGCGCCAAGATCGCGTCCCAGCCGCCGGACACCTCGAACGTCTGGCCCGCAACGCGCGCACGGGTACCCGCACCCAGGAATGCCACAGATAACGCGACGGCGGCCAGGCGGTAATAGCGGTGACTGCGGCGTGTTTCCTCCGGTGAGATCTTGTTCCACAGCATGGTGAACCCGACGAATTCACCGCACGCCAAAATCATTGCGACGCAAGATAATTGCTGGGCGGTGGTGACGGTCATGAGAGTGCTTTTGGACAGCACCGCTTCGACCTTGCGCTCACGCAGGAGCTGGGCCAGCAGCAGCCAAGCCATCACATTGTTGAGGTAAGTCTGGTACAGGTTGGCCCTGCACCATCGGAAACGCGCCGCGAGAACGATCACCATGATCGTGATCACGGGCCACGCGATGATGCCTGGGATGCTGGAGGTCACTGGCGGCGGAAGAAGGCGCTACGCATCATCGAGTGACGTTCGGCGGCCTCGGCGGCGGCGATCAGCAACAGAGAAGCGAACATCTCGGCATCGCGCTCCTGGTCACCGGCGTAGTTGCTGCGTCCCAAGACCGCGCGCACCGTGTCGGGATCGAGGTCGGGCAAGGCCTGGCACACGGCCGCATCGCAGGCGTGGCTGGCGCTGCGGCCATGGCCCAGGAGGATATGACCGATCTCGTGGCCCACAATCTGGTCGATGTGGTAGTCGGTGGTTCCGGTCTCATGCAGGATGACGTCTTCGTTGTCGCAGGCCAGCCATATCCCACACGGGCTGTCCGCCAGCGCCGCCGTATCCACCGGGACGAGCCGGATGGCCCGACCGCGCATTTGGCCCAAGTTGTCGATGAAAACGTTCCGGTCCCAGGGCACCGGGATCGGGAGCTTGCGCGTCAGCGCAAGTATGTCAACGTTTGATGCCGGCATCGAGCTGATCATCCCGCCTGGAGGAGATAGGGGGTAATCGTTCGAGTTCGCGAAGGTGATCGACGATCGCCGCCAGGCTGTTCAGAGCCTGGGCAGTCAAGCCGGATGCACGAGCCGCCAGATCGCGCACTCCGTTGTCGCGCAACGCCTGCAAAAGATTCAATTGCGCCTCGATCGCCGGGTCGGTGCCACGATCTATCAGATAGGACGGCGGCACGCCGAAAAAGTCGGCGATCGCCCGTAAATGGGCGACGGTGGGGTTTGTTTTGAGGCCGCTTCTGAGTTGCCAGAGGTAAGCCGGGCTGATCGGGACGCCGGTTTTATCGGTGATTGCCGCCGCGGCGGCGGCGTTGGAAAGCGGGGGGGCGCCCGCCTTGCGCATCAGCTCGAAGAGCTTGTTCAGGCGTGCTGCCAGCCCGCTGTCATCCGGCCCGTTGGCCTCGACGCCATCGACTTTCAATGCACTCTCATTTCATGCGAACGCCAGCAGTGTGTACCCATGTTACAGGCTCACGCAATCACGATGGACCCCCATTCGCCACGCAAATGCTTTCAGGTGCACGCCCGTGACCTCGGGATCTGTGCCTGGTGAAGCGCTTCACGGTGTTTATCCACAGGGGCGTTTCGTTCCGTTTTACATTTTCATCAACGTACGGTTGAATGCGTGACGTGTACTGCTGTGTACAGTTCGCCACCAGGTCTCCAAACCGTGAGCCTGCGATCGACGAGCTCGTTGCCGTGCCCGGAGGCCCGGCTTTGCTGGCGAGCACCGTGGGGCCAATGCGATCGCGCGGGATCGACCTTCGACCATGGGCACCCGATGCTCTTGGCGTTTCACATCTCGCGCAGCCGCTCACATCCCGCGCAGCCGCGTGTTCCGCGCTGGCGAAGCAACGCACGGCGAATTGGACCAGCATGGCAAGGGGTCGTGACGAAGGACAGCAAAGTCGAGCCGAGGCTTGAAGGCCGTCACGAACCACCCCCGGCGTTGTGTACACGGCGCCCGACTCAGATACCGAGGCGCCACTAAAAGCTGAATTCCCCGAGCTGGCCGACACCGTCGGCGCTGTTAGCCAGTGTTGCAATCCAAGACCTGAAATTTCTCAGGCGTCGCTTCGGTCAGCGATCTCATCCGAAGTGGCGCGTTGCGTCTTTTGTTTGCTGTGTACCCCTCCCCAAGGCTGGTGCAGATCTATGAAACACCTGTATAACCCGTACAATAATTTACACCGGTGTCGAATCCCGGTGGCGGAAGTGCCTTTGCTGTCGCGCCAATATAGGGGTATATTTCTGGCAAATACTGGACTGCAGAAGGAGTTGGGTCCGGTGCATACGAAGAGCGAGTTGATGCGGTCGCCGGTGGGCAGGCTGCTGCGTCGGTCGCCGGGACGCAATCACAATCGGTCGCCAGCTCATCCCGTGGCTGTCGTCGCTGGGGATTGTGGTGGGCCCGTTCGGGATTCAAGACGCCGCCCACTCGGCGCGTGCCTGGCTATGCGAAAAGCCTTGACGCCCAAGCCCCCTCAGCAAGTCTAGGGTTAAAAGTGCCGGGCGAAGGCGGGTCGGCGTGGCCCATTGTGGGCCGCGATGTGGAGCTGCGGCGGTCACTGGCGGCGCTGAACAACTCGGAGTTCCACGGGGTGGCGCTGGTCGGCGACAGCGGGGTGGGTAAGTCCACCCTGGCCCGGATGCTGGCCAAGACGGTTGAGGCGGCAGGGCGCACCATGAGATTCGCGCTGGGCACTCAAACGGGTTGCGCTGTGCCGCTGGGCGCGTTTTCCCGCGCGGTAAGCCTTCAGGTGGCGCACGAACCGGCGGTCATGCTGGCCGCCGCGCATGACACCTTGGGTAAGGACAAGAATCTGGTGGTGGTGGTGGATGACGCGCAGTTGCTCGATCCGCTGTCGGCCACGTTGATCAATCAGCTCGCTGCCGGCCGTAGTGCGCGGTTGATCCTGACGATCCGGTCGCGTGAGCCGGTGCTGGATGCGGTGACTGCGTTGTTGAAAGAGCGCATCTTGCTGACCGTCCATGTGGAACCGTTCACCCGCGAGCAGACCGGCCTATTGGCCGGCGCCGTTCTGGGCGGTGTGGTCGAGGCGGGGTTGGTTGATGAGTTGTTTGAGCGCAGTGCGGGAAATCTTCTGCTGCTGCGGGGTTTTCTGACCGCGGGCCGGGAAACTGGGGCATTGGTTCGCACACAGGAAGGCTGGCAACTGCGGGGCCCGCTGGGCGCAGATCGCGAACTTCGCGATGTTCTGGGATTTCGGCTGCAATCGCTGAGCCCAGAGGAGTTGGAGGTGGTGGAGCTCTTAGCCACCGCCGAGCGGCTGAAGTGGGAGATCCTGCGTCGCATCTGCGATGCAGAGGCCGTCGCAACTCTGGAGCGTCGTGGTCTGATCCAGTTGGTTGCCGACGGATCTCATACCGTGGCGCAGTTGAGTCATCCGATGCTCGGTGAAGCCGCGACCCGGCACGCTGGAATGGTGCGCGCCCGGCAACTCAACGGCAAAATCGCGCGAGCTCTACAGAAGCATGAGCGGGCCGCGGGGCGGCGGCGACTGCGGCAGCCCGCCCTGCAAGGCCGGATCCGCTTGGCGCAGTTCATGATCCACAGCGACTTGGAGCCCGACCTCGATGTGGTCATCGAGGCGGCGCAGGACGCGCTGGCGTTGTCGAATGTGGCGCTGGGTGAGGAACTGGCGAGGTTTGCGGTCGATCGTGGTGGTGGCCTGCCGGCCGCGTTGGTGCTTGCCGAGGCGGTGAGTTGGCAGGGCCGCGGCGACGAGGCGGACTCGGTGCTGGCGGACGCCGAACCCGACGGCGGTGACGACTGGCTGACCGCGCGATGGGGCTGCCTGCGCGCCGCCAACTTTTTCTGGGGCTGCGCGGACGTCGAAGCCGCCACTCGGGAACTCGATGACGTGAAGAAGCGTGTTTCGTCCGAGGCCGGCCTGAGCCTCATCAACGCGTTGGAGCTGTCCATGGGCTACTTCCATGGGGACGTCGAGACGACGATCGAGCTTGGGCCGGGCCTGTGCGAGTCCGATGCAATGCCGGTGGCGACCGTGTGGGCGGTTTTCCCGACCTGCGGCGCATTGGCGGCGGCCGGGCGTTTCTCCGAAGTCGGCCGCATCGCGGACGTCGGGCTGCGTGCGGCCGTGCTGTGCGGATTGGGGCCGCATCGATTCAACATCGGCATGACCGAGATCATGGCTGCGACGGCGGCAGGGGATGATTGCGCGGCGGAGCGAATCTACAAGCGTTACGCCGCGATGGCCGGCGGTCATCCCGCAGCGGAGGCCATGGTTGACGCGATGCTGGGGCTCGTTCGACTCACCCGCGGTGAGCTGACCTCGGCGTGCGCATTGTTCGCCAGTTCAATCGCTGTGTTCGCGAAGGGTTTTGCGTCGCCTTGGTTGGTGGTGGCGGGGGCCTGGCAAGCCCAGGCCGAGGGGGCGCGCGGTGACAGCGCGGCGGCCACCGCGGCGTTGCGACGCGCGGACAAAGCGTACGGACCGCATGTTGCGGTGTTTGTGCCCGAACTCGAACTTGCCCGCGCCTGGGAGCGGGCAGCGGCCGGCGACTCGAAGGCAGCCCAGACGCATGCGATGCAAGCGGCGGAGATCGCGCGCGCCGCGGGGACGTACGTGACGGAGATGCGGGCACGCCATGCAGCGGTCCGCTTCGGCGATCGTTCTCAGGCCGTGAGACTGGAGAAACTTGCCCGTGTGTTGGACACGGCGCTGGCCGGGGCAGTCGCCGATCATGCTCGCGGTTTGGCGCAACACGACGGCAATCTGCTCGATGCCGCGGCACATCTCTTCGCCGATCTCGGCGCCCAAGCTTGTGCCGCCGACGCAGCGGCGCAGGCGGCCGGCGAACATGCCCGCCGGGGCGACCGCGGTAAGAGATTCGAGTCGTCGACCTGGGCGCACGCCCTGGCCAGGCGTTGCGAGTTGCGCACGCCTGCGCTCGAGGCCGCGATGTGCCCGCTTCCCTTCAGCGACCGCGAGCGTCAGATCGTGAGTTTGGTCGCGGCCGGTTTGTCGAACCGTGAAATCGCCGAGCGGTTGGTCATTTCGGTACGGACGGTGGAGGGACACCTCTATCGCCTTTTCGCCAAGATCGGCGTCAACAGCCGCGACCAACTCGCCTTGCTGACAACCCGAGAGCCTTCTGCAGGAGGCCCGTTGTTAGGCGGCGGCATACGGTCGCTCGGTCGCGGGGACGACGTTCACCCCTATGCAGGCTAAGTTTTTATAGGCAACCTATGGGTTTAAGGGCCCGCTACTCTAACTCGGCGCGCATACCACTCGACTTCTCTGAAGATTCCGGCGACGCTCTCTCGAGCGGCCATAGGCTCCGGCGCATGATAGGTAGTCGAAAGCACACCATCGTGACCGCCGGTCACGATGTCGCTCCGTCCGGACCCGCAGATACGGTCCCGCCGAGAGGATTTCAGGTAGTCGAGGACGTGATCCCGTCGGCCTGCTCGGACACGCCCTCGGATTCCGATGATTTCTTCGCGCTTTATCTGGCAGCGGCGCGTTCCGGCGTTATGTAGCGCCGCGAGCTCGACGGGTCGGCCGGCGAATGCGAACGGCAATCGCGGCCGACGGTGAGCGAGCCAGCAACAGTCTGGTTGCCATGTCGGCACCTCGGTGGGAGTGGGAGATACATCATTTGACGCAACGGGTTAATGGGTCGACGTGGCCCATCGTGGGACGCGATGTGGAGTTCCGGCGCTCGCTCGCGGCGCTCAACAACGGGGACTTCAACGGCGTGGCATTGGTCGGGGACAGCGGGGTGGGCAAGTCCACCCTGGCGCGCATGCTGGCCAAGACGGTGGAGGCGGCAGGGCGCACGGTGCGATTCGCGCTGGGCACTCAAACGGGTTGTGCTGTGCCGCTGGGCGCATTTTCCCGCGTGGTGAGCCTCGGAGTGGGACATGAACCGGCGATCATGCTGGCGGCTGCGCACAACACCCTGGGCCAGGACAAGAACCTGGTGGTGATGGTCGACGAGGCGCAGTTGCTCGATCCCTTGTCGGCCACGTTGATCAATCAACTTGCGGCCGGCCGAAGTGCGCGGTTGATCGTGACGATCCGGTCCGGCGATCCGGTCTTGGATGCGGTGACGGCGTTGTTGAAAGAGCGCATGTTGCTGACCGTTCACATCGATCCCTTCACCCGCGAGCAGACCGGCCTATTGGCCGACACGGTCCTGGGTGGTCCGGTCGAGTCTGGGCTGGTTGACGAGTTGTATGAACGCAGTGCGGGAAATCTGTTGCTGCTACGCGGTTTTCTCACCGCGGGCCGGGAAAGCGGGGCTTTGGTACACACCGATCGGGGCTGGCATCTTCAGGGCCCGCTGCGCCCGGATCGCGAGCTCAATGATGCTTTGGAATTTCAGCTGCAATCGCTGACTTCTGCGGAACTGGAGGTGGTGGAGCTCTTGGCCACCGCCGAATTGTTGGAGTTGGAGATCCTGCGTGACATCTGCGATGCGGATGCAATGGCAAACCTGGAGCGCCGTGGTCTGATCCAGTTGGTTGCCGACGGATCCCACACCGTGGCGCAATTGCATCACCCCATGCTCGGTGAAGCCGCGGTCCGCCATGCCGGCGTGGTGCGCTCGCGGCAACTCAACGGCATATTGGCGAAAGTTCTTCGACGGCATCTGCGGGCGGCGGGGCGACGCTCGCAGATCTCTGATCCTCGTGGCCATATCCAACTGGCGCAGTTCATGATGCGCAGCGACTTGGAGCCCGACCTCGATGTGGCCGTCAAGGCGGCGGCGGATGCGTTGGCGTTGTCGAATGTGGCGCTGGGTGAGGAACTGGCGAGGTTCGCGGTCGATCGTGGTGGTGGCCTGCCGGCCGCGTTGGTGCTTGCCGAGGCGGTGAGTTGGCAGGGCCGCGGCGACGAGGCCGAGGCCATCCTTCTAGACGTCGACGTCGATGACGCCGACGAGTGGTTGATTGCGCGGTGGGGTTGTTTGCGCGCTGCGAACCTGGCATGGGGATGCGGTGACGCCGAAACGGCGATGCGGGTACTCACCGAGGTGAAACAGCGTCTCGTGACCGAGGGCGGTCTCGAGCTGATCAATGCTTTCGAGGTTTCGATCGGGTTCTTCCGCGGCGACATTGAGACGACGATCGAGCTTGGGCCCGGGCTGTGTGAGCCCGGTGTAGTGCCGATGGCGACCGTGTGGGCGGCCGTCGCGACATGCGGTGCACTGATGGCGGCCGGACGTTTCTCCGAAGTCGGCCCCATAGCCGCTGCCGGCGTGCGCGCTACGACGCTCTGCAGGGCGGGAGCGCAGCGGTTCGCCATCGGACTGGCCGAGGTTATGGTTGCGACCGCCTCCGGTGACTATCCGGCAGCCGACCGACTCCACAAGCGTTACGCCGCACTGGCTACCGGCCTTCCCACAGCTGAGGCCATGGTCGACGCGATGCTCGGGCTCGTGCAGGTTACCCGCGGTGAGCTCTCGACCGCGTGCGCCACTCTCGACCGGTCCATTTCGCAACTGTCCCAAGGCTTTCCGTCGCCTTGGCTGCTGGTGGTGGCCGCCCTACTGGCCCAGGCCGAGGGGACGCGCGGGGACGGTGCGGCGGCCGCGGCGGCGTTGCGGCGTGCGGAGGAAGCATACGGACCACATGTTGCGGTGTTCTTGCCTGAACTCGAACTCGCCCGGGCCTGGGAGCGGGCAGCGGCAGGCGACACGGCGGGCGCCCAGACACATGCGATGCAAGCGGCGCAGATCGCGCGGACAGCCGGGATGCACGTGGCCGAGATGCGGGCACGCCATGCAGCCATTCGCTTCGGCGATCGTTCGCAGGCCACGCGAGTGGATGAGCTCGCCCGAACCTTGAACTCCCCATCGGCACAAGCGGTGGCCAACCACGCCCGCGGTCTGGCGCAACACGACGGCGACCTGCTCGATGCCGCGGCCCATCGATTCGCCGACCTCGGCGCATCGGCTTTCGCCGCCGACGCGGCGGCTCAGGCGGCCGGCGAACATGCCCGCCGGGGCGAACGTCGCAAGGAGGTCGAGTCGTCGACGTGGGCACACGCGTTGGCCAACCAATGCGGGTCAAGCACGCCGGCGCTCGAGGCCGCGGCGCACCCCCTTCCCTTCAGCGGACGTGAACGTCAGATCGTCAGTTTGGTCGCGGCCGGGCTGTCCAACCGCGAGATCGCCGACCGGCTGGTCATTTCGGTACGCACGGTCGAGGGACACTTGTACCGCCTTTTCACCAAACTCGGCATCAACAACCGTGACCAACTCATTCATCTGATCAACCGAGATGCGTCGTGAAGCAACAGTTTTTCCGGGCATTGGTCGGGACTCCCGGTAAGGAGTTCCGCCCCTAGCTCGTGGTCCGCCGACGCGTCTGATAGCCGCAACCAAGTGAATACCGAAAAAAAGTGAATACCGAAAACCCCTCCTGCACAGGGAGATAGCAGGTGGGATTGTGCCACGCTACCAGCGCGTCCAGCTGCTGAGCCCGGATTCGTCCGGGACACAAGACGACGACATCGGCACGTCATGACGGACGTTCCGCGGCGACCCATGCCCATTGGGCACCAGCTCGTCCAGTTACCCATCGGGAACGCGCCCGGACATGAGTAAGGTGCCTTACACGCCGCGCGAGTGTTCAGCACGGATCCCCCGGCCGTCTCGGGTGGGGCCGTGTCGCCACGTAAGAGCCGAAGCCGGCGGCGTCGACGAAAACTGCTGGTGTACAATGTAATTCGCGACCGAGAGGCTTATTTTCGGTTGTGCAATTTCCTGTCGTTGTGGAGCCACCACTCTGTCTGCTTGCGCCTACCACTCTATGTGCAGGTCCTGACTACGCTACCGACTTAATAAGCCTGACAACAGGATTGAAACCCACGACGCTCTGGGTCATGCACTTCGTCGAGACCGTTTTCGGGCGCCCGGTCAGCAACAGCTAGCTAGTGCACTGAACTATTCGGCTCATGCCAAAGCAAAAATTTGGAGGACTTGTGAGTGTCAATCCGTTCGACGATGACAATGGCAGCTTTTTCGTCTTGATCAACGACGAAGAGCAGCACAGCCTGTGGCCGGCGTTCGCTGAGATTCCAGCCGGCTGGCAGATGGTTTACGGGGAAGCGGATCGCGCTGCGTGCCTGCAGTACATCGAGCAGAACTGGGCCGACATCCGTCCGAAAAGTCTGCGCGAGAGGCTGGTAGCCCGTGGTCTTGATAGTTGAGCCGCGCGGGCGGCCGACGGATTCCGACGGCCAGGCATATCCGCTGACGCGCGGGCAGCTAGACATTTGGCTTGCGCAGGAATCGGGTCAGTTCGGTACGCAATGGCAGCTTGGCCTATTCGTGAAAATCGAGGGCGCAGTTGAGCGTGAGGCGCTCGAGTGGGCGATCCGCCGGGCGGTGCAGGAGACCGAACCGGGCAGGGCCGCCATCTTCGAGGTGGATGGCCAGGTTTTCCAGCGCGCGATGGACTACCCGGACGTCGAGCTGGCCTTCTATGACCTGAGCGGCTCGGACCATGCCGTGCAGGACGCCCATGAGATAGCGTCCTCGATCCAACGCACGCCGATGCCGTTCACCGGCCCTCTGTTCAAATTTGCGCTATTCCGGGCGCGGCTCGACGAATTCTATTTGTTCGCGTGCAGTCACCACATAGTCACAGACGGATCCGGCATTGCCCTGGTGGGCCAACGGATTGCATCCGTCTACTCGGCAATTGTTTCCGGCGCGCCGATCCCTCCATGCATCTTCGGCTCGTTACAGGACCTGGTTGACTGCGAGTCAGAGTACGAAGCGTCCGACGATTATCTCGACGACCAGGCCTATTGGACCGAAAACCTTCCAGCGGAAAATGGATCGCACTATCGGTTGCCGCAAGCCGCGGGCGAGCATGATCCGTATCGTCCGTCCGCGCCGGTTCAGCTGGATGCCGTCGTCCTTCGCCGAGTCGACGAGTTGTCCCGAGCATGGAACATGCCGCGATCATCGGTCCTCACCGCGGCGTGCGCACTTTTGGTGCGTGGGTGGTGCGCTGACGACTCAGAGGTGGTGCTCGACTTCCCGGTCAGCAGGCGAGTAGGTCCGGAGTTAAAGACGCTTCCGGGGATGGTGGCCGGGGTCGTGCCCTTGGTGTTGCGGGTTTCGCCGGAATCGGCGGTTGCCGGATTTTGTGCCCATGTTGACACGCAAATTAGGGAAGCGCTGCAGCACCAGAGATTTCCGGTGCAGGCTCTCGAGCGCAAAATCCATGCCCGCGGCCCGGGGCAGTCAGCAGATAGGGTCAGCGTCAATTTCCTCCCTTCTAGTTTCACTTTGTCCTTCGGTGGTGTGACCGCATCGGCGTCATATACCAATCTTGGCCACCGGGGCGGCTTTGGCTTGGTCTTCTCTGGCGACGGTGACCAGCTCTCCCTCGGCACGGCCGGCGTCGGGCAGCTGTTTTCGAATTTTGACGTCTCCGATTTAGCGGGACGGTTGCAGCGGGTATTGGTGGCGATGGCCGCCGATCCGGGGCGATTGCTCTCGTCGGTGGATGTGCTGAACGCCGGTGAGTACACCCGCCTGGATGGGTGGGGTAACCGGGCGGTGTTGACCCAGCCCGCACCGCCGCCGGTATCGATTCCGGTGCTGTTTGCCGACCAGGTGGCCCGCGCTCCCGAGGCGCTGGCGATCAGCTTCCAGGGCGGTGCTCTGACGTATCGGGAACTCGACGAGGCCGCGAACCGGTTGGCCCACTTGCTGACCGACCGGGGTATCGGGCCGGGGCAGTGCGTGGCGTTGCTGTTGGAACGCTCGGCCCAGGCCGTCGTGGCGATGCTGGCGGTGCTGAAGACCGGCGCGGCTTACCTGGCGATCGACCCGGCGCTGCCGGCGTCCCGGATCGGGTTCATGCTCACCGATGCCGCCCCTATCGCCGTCATCACCACCGCGGACCTACGCCCGCGGTTGGAGGGATGCGATCTGGCGGTCATCGATGTCAACGATCCGGCGGTGGACGCCCGACCCAGCACGGCACTACCGGCGCCGGACCCGGAGGGCATCGCTTACCTCATTTACACCTCGGGCACTACAGGTGTCCCCAAGGGAGTGGCGGTCACCCACCGCAACCTGGCCCATTTGGCGGACTCGCAGCCCTCAGGCCTGCCGCCGGCGCAGGTGTGGACGCAATGCCACTCCTATGCTTTCGACTTCTCGGTTTGGGAGATCTGGGCTGCACTGCTCGGTGGTGGCCGGCTGGTGGTCGTACCCGACGAGGTGGCCGGCTCGCCGGATGATTTCCACGCGTTGCTGGTCAGTGAACACGTCAATGTGCTCACCCAGACCCCGTCGGCGGTGGCCGCTCTGTGCCCGCAGGGGTTGGAGTCGGTGGCATTGCTACTCGGCGGTGAGGCCTGCCCGGCCGAGGTGGTTGATGCGTGGGCGGCCGGGCGGGTGGTGATCAACGCCTATGGCCCCACCGAGGCCACGGTGTATGCGTCGTTGAGCGCGCCGCTGTCGGTCGGGACCGGTGTGGTGCCGATCGGTGCGTCGGTATCGACCGCGGCGCTGTTCGTCCTCGACGAGTGGTTGCGGCTGGCGCCCGCCGGTGTGGTCGGCGAATTGTATGTGGCCGGTCGCGGTGTGGCGTGTGGGTATGTGGGCCGGGCTTCGTTGACCGGGTCGCGGTTTGTGGCATGTCCGTTCGGGGAGTCCGGACAGCGGATGTATCGCACCGGAGACCTGGTGCGATGGGGTGCCGATGGTCAGCTGCAATATCTAGGCCGCGCCGACGAGCAGGTCAAGATCCGCGGATATCGCATCGAGCTCGGTGAAATCCGTGCGGCGCTGGCCGGATTGGCCGGGGTGGAGCAGGCGGTAGTGATCGCCCGCGAGGACCGCCCGGG
>NZ_LZSX01000012.1 GCF_001665835.1 Mycobacterium colombiense
GATCTCGACGATCTCGTTCGGAACCAAGGGCGGCGAGATCGAGATGGACGGGCACAAAATCGCCGTCCCGGTCTCGACCGACCAGATGAAGACGGTCGCCAAGCTGTCCGGCGGGCAGTCCTACACCGCCACCACCCTGGGCGAGCTGGAGAAGAGCTACAACGCCATCGAGAACGAGATCGGCTACCGCACGGTGCCCGGGCCGGGCAGCTCCGGGTGGCTGCGCCTCGGCGTGCTGACCGCGCTGATCGCGACGGCGCTGGCGCTGCTGATCAACCGGCGCCTGCCCAGCTGAGGACTCAGGCGGGCAGCCTGCGGTTCAGCAGCAGACCGGCCAGGATGGCGCCGGCCATGACGAAGGCGCCGAGCAGCATCCAGGCCAGGCTCGCGTCGCCTTTCACGGTTTCGTAGCCGATCTGGCGCTGCAGCGTCGAGTACACGTTCTTGAGCGAGTCCAGGCTGTCGGCGTGGAAAGACTGGCCGTCGGTGATCTCGCAGATCTTCTGCAGGGTCTGGTCGTCCACCGGAACCGGGATGGTGGCGCCCTCGTAGTCGACGGTGCCGTACGGGGTGCCGAACGAGATCGTCGAGATC
>NZ_LZSX01000013.1 GCF_001665835.1 Mycobacterium colombiense
GCCGCCGCGGCCGCTATCACCAAGAAAACCGGCGTATCGATCAGTCCGGCCTATCTCTGGCAGCTCAGAAGCGGCGTCAAAAGAAACCCCACGGTCGCGCATTTGCGGGCGATCGCAGACTTTTTCGGGGTGCCGGCGTCCTACCTCATCGATCGCGACCCAGATCAGAAGATCGACGCACAGCTGACCTTGATCCAAGCGCTGCGCGACGTCGGGGTACGGGATTTGGCGGTGCGCACGTCCGGACTGACCCCGGAAGCCATAACGAGTTTGGCGGCGATGGTCGACGAGGTTCGCAAACTCCAAGACCTGCCGGTGATACCTCGCGAAGGCGGTGAGGCGTAGATGGCATCCAAAGGTGACATGCTCGCGTTGGTTCGCACGCTGCCCGTTCCCGTGCCCTGGGATCGCGCGGCGTTCATCGACGGTGTCGCCGGCTTGCGGGGCCGGCCGATTCGCCTGGTGCCGACGGTAGACGAGCTCGCACTGGGCCCCTGCGGGGTGTGGCTGAAGCGCGACGAAGACGACATCATCATCCACGAGGCGGGTACCTCGGAATATCACATCGACCAGATCGTGTGCCACGAAATCGGGCACATGGTGTTGGAACATGATGGCGGGTCGCGAGGGGACGCGGAGCACTACCCCAAGATGATCTTTGGGAGCGCACTGGCCGGATTCGACGCCGGCACCGGGGTGATATTGGGCCGCACCAGCTTCGATGACGACCGCGAACGCGATGCTGAGATGTTCGCGTCGTTGGTGATGCTCGCTGCCGCCGAGGCCGGTGCGCGGCCGTCGATGATGAGCAGCGTGTTCTTCCGCCGGTGAGCGCGTCCACTGTGCCAGGCATCATCGCCTGGCCTTTGATCGCCTTCATGATGCTGGTGCTGGCGGGGCGCTACCGATGGTGCAACAGCAACCTCTATGAGAAGTATTTCAACAGCACATTGGCGCTCATGCTGCTGGCTCAGTTGTTGCGCGAGCACCTTGTGCAAGACTCGCTCGTCCGAACGGCCTTCATGACGATGCCCGGCACGTGGCAATTGGGCACCGCGGTGTTGAGCTACAGCTACGCCGAATTCATCGGGTTCACCCTGTTGTGGTCGGGGCTGTCAGAAGCCGAAACCCGCCGTAGGCACCAGTATTATCGCCTGGCGGGTGTGCTGCTTGCGGTCGGGTTGCTCGTCTTCGGTACCGGTGCCCGAATGGCGGCACAGTCCCTGGAGTTCACAACTGGCTGGGACTCCGTGACGACCTTGACTTGCTTTATTGCCATGCCGATGGTCCTGGTGGCGCGCGTGATCTGGAATTCCCTGCGCGAGTTGCGGATTGCCGACAGGCGGCGGGAGCGCCTGATCGCCATCAGCACCCTGTCGATGGGGCTGACGGCCGTGGTGACAGCGCTCCATGAAGCCGCTCTGCAGATATCCGATCGACTTGGCTGGACTCAGACCGCCGACTTCAGGCAGCAATTCCACGCGTCCTGCTTTTTCTACATGATATTCAGCCTGTTCGTGATCGCCCCTGTCCCTCTTGCGATGAAGCTGCGTCATTCCCTCGGGCTGGATCCCGTCAGCCGCAGTTGGTGCGAATTGCAGCCGCTGCGACAGGCCATGAGAGTCGTTGTCCCAGAACGTGTCTTCGAACGCGGCGATGACGAGCCGGGGCGCCAGAAGACGGAGTTGCAGCTGCACCAGACCGTGGTCGAGATCCGCGACGCGATCTTGGGGCTGCGCCCATATTTCCGTGCAATACCCGGCGATGATCTGCGCCGCTTTCTCGCCGAGCCCCATAAGGTGCCGGCGCGCGACCGCCACGCGGCTATCTCAGCCCTGCGCCTGGCTTACGCCGCCAGAGCTAAAGCTGCCAGCGTCGCGCCGGAGCCCGCCGACGTCGACTCGACATCGATCGTCGCGTCCCGGGCGGCGACGCTTCGACAGGAAGCGGCCGAACTGACGATGCTGGCGAAATGGTGGCCGGCCGCTTACGCGGCTGCTGAGAAGAACATCGAATCCGCGGCCGAGACGAAAGCGAGCTCGACACCATGACCCCGCCCGCCGCAACGCCGGTCCCGCGGTGATCGGCGAGCGGCGATAGGTATCGGCGATGCGCTTCCCTACCTTGCCATTACCGCTTTCGGTCGCGCGCGCCGTATTCGGTGTCCGGCGGCGTGTCGTGGATCTCGCGGATGCCGCGGTGCCCGGAGAGTTCACCCTATTCTCAGATGTTGCGTTCGGGCTGCAGAAGCTGAAAATCGCAGGCGTGCTTGTCTCTTCGGGGTTGGCCGATGCCGTGGGCAAGGGTTCATCTGATCCCGTCGAGCTGGCCCACCAACTGGCGTTGGACCCGGACGTGACGGTCAGAATCGTCAACGCCGCGACCGGGTCCCGGCTCATGCGACTGGACCGTCAGGGCTGTGCGCGCATGACGAAGATCGGCGCACCGCTGTGCCGCGAACACCCCAGATCGATCGCCTCCTGGGTTGCGTACTACGCGCACCCCGAGACGGCGGCCACGTATGCACACCTCGACACCCAGCTGCGCACGGGGCCCGAAAGATCGGGATATCAACTGGAATTCGGCAAGTCGATGTGGGATTACCTGGCTGACCGCCCAGGGATGAGAGGCGCATTCGATGACGCGATGCGCCAGCTCAGCCAGTTCGACCTCGCCGGTATCGCGCGGACCTACCCCTGGCCGAGGCGCGGAACCATCTGCGATATCGCCGGAGGGGTTGGGCACATGCTTGCGGCCATCCTCGAGAATCGACCTCACGCTCGCGGGATCCTGCTCGATTCGCCCGAGGTCATCGAGCGGGCCGATGCATTTCTACGCGAGCGAGGGTTGGCCGACCGGATCGAGCGCCGCACCGCCGACCTGTTCGGTCAGCTCGACGCCCGCGCGGACGTCTACACGATGAAGTGGATCCTGCACGACTGGGGTGATGAGGCCTGCCGCGAAATCCTCAAGCGGGTCCGCGCCACCATGCCGTCCGGTTCGAGGCTGGTCGTGATCGATCTGCACCACGAGTCGGGCCACCTGGCCGGGTTCACAGCGATGATCGACGTATGGATGCTTGTTTGCTGCGAGGGCGGTCGGGAACGGTCGCCGCGGCAGGTGCACGCTCTGATGCGCGACGTCGGGTTCATACCTGGACGAATCCGGCACTTCGGGCCGACGATGCTGGTCGAGGCAATCGCCCCGTAAGCCGCGCCGGGCGGCATGGACGACGCGGGACCGGGTAGCCCGCGGCTATGGACATCACCGTCACGTTCGTCGGCAACGCCACCACGCTGATTTACGCGGGCGGGCTGACGCTGCTGACCGACCCCAACTTCCTGCACCGGGGGCAACGCGCCTACCTCGGGCACGGGCTGGTGTCCAAGCGGCTCAAGGAGCCGGCGTTGCGCCTCAGCGACCTGCCGCCGGTCGACGCGATCGTGCTGTCACACATGCACGGCGATCACTGGGACAGGGTGGCGCAGCGGGGCCTCGACCACGAACTGCCCGTCGTCACCACCCCACACGCCGCCAAACGGCTGCACCGGCGTGGCTTCGCGCGGGCGCGTGGCCTGCAGACGTGGCAGCAGCACGCGATCACAAAGGGCGGCACGACGCTCACCCTCACGTCGCTGCCGGGGCGCCACGCGCCCGGGTGGAGTCAGCGCCTGCTCCCGCCGGTGATGGGCACCATGCTGGAGGTGGCCGCCGACGATGGCTCGCCGCGGCGCCGGCTCTACATCTCCGGGGACACCCTGCTGATCGAGGAGCTCAAGGAGATCCCCGCGCGGTTCGACCCGATCGACGCGGGCATGCTGCACCTCGGCGGCACCCGGCTGCCGGCCGGAAACCGGCTTCCGTTCGGACTGACGGTGACGATGGACGGCCGGCAGGGCGCCGAACTGGTCGCGATGCTGGCCCTCCCGAAGGCCATCCCGGTGCACTTCGACGACTACGCGGCCTTCGCGTCGCCCCTGGCCGACTTCACCCGGGAGATGCAGCGGCGCGGCCTGGGGGACCGGATCATCGCGTTGAACCGCGGCGGCTCGGTGACGGTTTAGCGGACGGCGGGTGTCGGTTAAAAGACCCTGGCCAGCAAATGTCAAATCGCTCTCAGCCAAAGGTATAGGGTGTCCTAACACGTGGCGGTCGAACTGGGAGGTACCGACCGCAGGTGACAGGCTTCGACGTGCAGAGTTTCGAGGTTCTTCGCGGCCTGGTTAACGCAAATTTGCTGAGGTGTTCTCAGCGTGGGCATTGTGAGATGTGATGGATCTTTTTGCACCCCCCGAGGTCACCTCGACGCTCATCCACACCGGGCCGGGAGCGGGCTCGCTGATCGAGGCCGCCGGCGCGTGGCAACGGCTTGCCGTCGAGCTGGAGAATTCGGTCTCCACCTATGCCTCGACGTTGTCGTCGCTCATCGAGTCCTGGGACGGTCCGTCGGCGATGGCGATGCTGCAGTCCGTTCAGCCCTACCTGCTGTGGCTGCGTGAGACGGCGCAGCAATCCGCCCAGATGGCCACGTCGGCTGAGAGCGCCGCGTCGGCGTTCACCGCCGCCCGCTCGTCGATCGTCCCGCCATCGGTGGTCACCGCCAACCGGACGCGCCTGGCGCAGCTGCTGGCCACCAACCGGTTCGGCACCAACACGGCGGCCATCGCCCAGGCCGAAGAGGAATACCAGACCATGTGGGCGAACAACTCGGCGGCGATGACCCGCTACCAGGCGACCTCGTCGCAGGCGACCACGCAGCTGTCGCAGTTCAATTCGCCGCTGGCGATCACCAATCCATCCGGCACGGCCAACCAGCAGCTCGCGGTGAGCAATGCCTCCCTGTTGAGCTCCGGCGATACGGCCTCGTCGGTGGGGTCGGTGCTGAACTCTCTCAACATGCCTGGAGGGTTCGACCCCAACGCCGGCTGGTTCAACTACTTCAGCACCTGGGGCAACCAGTTCATATCGTCCGGCTTCCCCATCAACCTGCTCGGCGTGTGGGCACAGCTGGCGACCGCCCAAGGGGTTCAGTCCGTGGGCGGTGACATCGGCAGCGGCCTGTCGGAAGGCCTGGGAGCGGCCACGGCGAGCCTGTCCAACGCGGTCAAGGGTCTCGGCGCGGGCATGGCGCCCTCGGGGGCGATGGGCGTGGGGGTGACGGTGGGCAAGCTCACCGCGCCCCCAGCCGTTGTGGGGCTGCTGCCGGGCACGCAGACCGGGGTGCAGCTCGCGTCCGCGGCCTCGCCGCTGCCGGCGGCGGAATCGGGGCTGCCTCTGATGCCGATGATGGTGCCGCCGACGACGGGCTCGGCCGGCACCGGCTGGCGCAAGCGCAGACAGCAGAAGTACGAGGACGTCGCCGTGGGCCGGGAGGTCAAGGGCAAAGTGATGCCTCGAAACCCATCCGCGGGATGACGTCGATGGTGCCCCACGACTGCGGACACCGAACCCCGCGTTCAACGGCGACCGGCAGCGGGACACCGCGGTGTCTGATCGCCACCGGACCGCGAATTGCCGGACGGGCCAACGCGCGGCGTTCGCCCCACCCACGTTCTTTCCCGAGGTAAAGGTTCATGGATTTCGGGATGCTGCCGCCGGAGGTCACTTCGGCGCTGATCCACTGTGGGCCCGGCGCTTGGTCATGGATCGCGGCCGCCGGTGCCTGGCAGGAGCTCAGCATGGAGCTCGAGCAATCCGCCGCCGGCTACAGCGCGGAGCTGTCGTGGGTGATGACGACGTGGCACGGCCCGTCCGCCTTGGCGATGGCCCAAGCGCTGGAACCCTATCTGGACTGGCTGCGCGTCACCGCGCAGCAGTGCCAGGAGGTCGCCACCTCGGTGCAGGTGATGACCGCGGCGTTCGAGTTGACGCACTGGACGGTGGTGCACCCCTCGCTGGTGGCCGCCAACCGCGCACGGCTGGCGATGTTGTTGGCCACCAACTTCTTCGGGATCAACTACCCGGCGATCGCCGAAACCGAAGCCGAGTACAACACCATGTGGGTGAACAACTCGGCGGCGATGGTCCGCTACGCCGCGACCTCGGCGAGTACCGTCCGACCGCCCTCCTTCGCGCCGCCGCCGCAGGTCGCCAAACCCTCCGGCGTGACGACACAGGCCGCCATGGTGCCGGCCGTGACCGCCGGTAACTCCGGGACGCAGAGCGCCACCGGGGTCGCCGGATCCATCCAGGCCGCCTCCCTCGCCTTGTTCGATCCCGACTCGGGCTGGTTCAAATACTGGAGCACGTGGGGATGGCAGGGTATCGCCGCGGCCGGGTTCCCGGTCAACCTTCTCGGCGTGTTGGCGCAAGTGGGGACCGCGAACGCGTTTCAGGCGCTGGGCGCCGACGTCGGCACCGGCCTGGCCGAGGGCACGGCCGCGCTTGCGTCATCCGAGGCGCAGCTGATCGGCGCGGTCAACGCCGCCGGGGCCTGGGCGCCCCGCGCGGCGCTGGGCGTCGGTATCTCACTCGGCAACCTGACCATGCCGCCCGCGACGGTGGGAATGCTGGGATCGTCGGCGCCGGTGCAGCTGGTGTCAGCCGTCTCCGCGCTGCCCCCTGGCACCGGCCAGACCCCCATGCTTCCGATGGTCCCGATGCGCCCCGGAGGCGGCTCGGCGGACGGTCGCCGGCGTAAGGGTGGACGCGACTACGACGATATTGAGTACGGTGCGGAGCTGCCGGGCACCGTGATGAACAGGCCGCCGTCGGCGGGATAGCGCTGGTTGGGCGACTCCATCATGCGGTTGCGGACGATGTGTTCGACGAGGATGGGAACGAAGGTCTGCACCGGCGCGTCGATGAATCGTTGCGCCGTCTCCTCGCACCAGCGCCTGATCTGAGCGGTCCGCCGCTCGTCACCGAGCCCCTCGTGACGGGCCAGCTTGTCGGCCACGTCCGCCACCGACCGCCCAACGGTGACCCGGACGGCCCGGGACACCACGGCCTCGGCGGGTGCCCGCACCGCGTCGAGTGCCCGGCGCGCGACGTCCTCGTCGGTGTCCGGCCGGATGACATGCAACGTGATGTGGCGGCCGTTCTCGCCCATCACGATGACGCTGGCCTCCTCGTCATTGACAAAGCCCAGTAATTCGATTGTGTGCCCGTCGATTTCAACCAGCGGCGGTGTCTCGTGCCAGGCGTTGCGGCGGTAGCCCACCATGACGATCTGCCCCAGCCGGTCGGATAGCGACGCCACCAGGGCGGGCAGCTCGCCGGCCAGGTTCGTCGACCGAGGCCACCAGGCGCCGTCGATGTGCTCGGATACCGCCCGATATGTCTTGAGCTGCAACCGGTTTGATTGCTCCATGTCACCCACCTGCTCGCCAAAATTCCCGGATTGGCCCGACGGCCCCCCAGCAACATCAAGACCATCACGGATAGTCGGCGGCCGCTGCGCCAGGGAGTGGCTGGCGGGTTTACCGATCGTGAACAACGATTGAGAAGATGTTGTGATGCAGATCGCTTCGAGTGTCCAGGGCCGGGTGTGGCGCGGCGGCAAGGCGCAGGACGACTTCGAGTTCGACAAGATCTCGGACTACCTCACCGAACCCGACACCCTGGTGTGGGCCGACCTGTGCGAACCGGACCACGACACGCTGTGCGGCCTGGCCGACGAAATCGGCCTCAATCGCTGGGCCGTCGAAGACGCCGTGGCGGCCGCCGAGCGGGTCAAGGCCACCGCCTACGAAAGCCACACCTTCTTCACCGTCTATGCCGTCGACGTCGCAACGGACACAGCCGATACCGGCGAGCGGATGCTGTCGATGCAACGCATTTCGGGATTCGTGCTGCCGCAGGGGCTGATCACCGTGCGCCTGACACCCAACTTCGACATGACGCAGGTGACCCGGCGGTGGCAAGAGATCGGCGGCCAGAGCTACGGCGTCGGCGCGCTGGTGCACGGCCTGCTCGACGTGGTGGTGGACAGCCATTTCGCCGCCGTGGAGGCCCTCGATGACTGCATCGAAGAGATCGAGGACGAGCTGTTCGACGGCAGGCCCCGCAAGGGAGTCTTTCAGCGCCGCACCTTCCGGCTGCGCAGGGATCTGGTGAACCTGCGCCGGGTCGCGCTGCCCATGCGCGATGTCGTCAATGCGATTGCGCATCACCGTGTTTCGGACGGCTCCGATCGCCGACTGGACCCGCTGTACGCCGACCTGTACGACCACGTGCTGCGGGTGTCCGAATGGACGGAATCGTTGCGCGACATGATCACAACCATTTTCGAGACCAACCTGTCGCTGCAGGACGCCCGGTTGAACATTGTCATGAAGAAGCTGACGGGATGGGCCGCCATCATCGCCGTGCCGACGGCGATCACGGGCTTCTACGGCCAGAATGTGCCCTACCCGGGCTTCGGCACGCACGCCGGGTTCGCGGCCAGTACCGGCGTGATACTCGTCTTGATGGTGGTGCTCTACGTGTTGTTCAAGCGCCGCGACTGGCTGTAGGCCGCGACGGGTTACCGGGCGAAGGACGGCGCCGAAATGCCTTGGTGGATACCCTGATTGATGTTGTCCCGCAGGGCGGGGCTGCCCGGTGGATCGGAATCCTTACAGGCGCAGCCGAGATGACTGAAGGGATTGGGGTCGGTGCTGGCCGATGCCGTGGCTGCGCTGGAAACGCCGAGAGCGATCGCCATACCCGCGACACCGAACAAAAGTTTCGGAATCATTTTCGGCCTTGAAATTCTTCGTTTCGGATACCGCGAATTTTATCCGCGATTGCATCACGAGCCGGTCAACCGGCTGTAAATTTCAGGACCCGGACGATGCCGCCGCGTCCGCGTACTTCGGGCAGTACGCCTTGATGCTGACCCCGACGAAATAGCCGGCGTGATAGCTGTCCAGGGTGCTGCTGGACAGCACACTGTTGGCGACCTGTTCCGGCGTCTGGCCCATATCGAGTTCGTGACACACGGTGTGCCCGGAGTTGACCGCGGCGTCGGGTGACTCGTAATTGATGCCCTTGGCTTTCAGCGCGGCCAGGAAGGCGTCATCGGGAGAGGTGGCGTGCGCGGTGGCGGCCGCGGCCAGCACGCCGAGCAGCCCGGCCACCGGCGCCACGCCTATCCCCAGGAGCGACAGCGGCCGGATGGGCTTGCGTATCTGGGTGGTCGTCATTTCTGATACTCCCGTGGAACAGAAGTGCCGTTGCTTGCTGAAGGCGGGACTAGTTCGAATGTTTGCATGTCGGGGCGTCACCCGGCGCCGGATCGCCGATAATGCGGTGTGTGCCACACAAGGGTTTGCTCCGCCGTCGGACACGCGTTACCGGCGAGCCCTCGTCGACGCGCCGTCGGTGATCTGACGAAATGGCATACGCGCGGTGGCTGTGGCTCGCTGTGGTGGCGATATGCGTGGTCGGCTGCGGTGTGCGGCACGTGTCGGCGGCCAGCGCTCGAGACATTTCCGGCACTTTTCGATCCGGCGGCATGGACCGAACCTACATGTTGCACGTGCCGGCGGGCGACCCCGTCGGACTGGTGCTCAGTCTGCACGGAGGCGGCGGCACCGGCATCTCGCAGCGCGGCCTGACGGGCTTCGACACCGTTGCTGATGCCCACAACCTGTTGGTGGCCTACCCCGACGGCTACGACAAAAGCTGGGCAGACGGGCGCGGCGCCTCACCCGCCGACCGCCGCCACATCAACGATGTGGCCTTTCTCGTCGGGCTGGTGAACAAGCTGCAGAACGATTACGGCATCGCGCCCGGGCACGTCTTCGTCACCGGGATGTCCAACGGCGGGTTCATGACCAACCGGCTGGCGTGCGACCGCGCCGACCTGTTCGCCGCCGTCGCCCCGGTGGCGGGCACCCTGGGCGTGGGGGTGGCCTGCAACCCGTCGCAGCCGGTGTCGGTCTGGGAAGCCCACGGGACGGCCGATCCGCTGGTGCCGTTCAAGGGTGGGGCGGTGCGCGGGCGCGGCGGGGTCAGCCACTCCATCTCGGTGGACAGCATGGTCGCCAAGTGGCGCTCGGCAGATGGGTGCCAGGGCGAGCCGGCCATGGAGGCGCTGCCCGACGTCCGCGACGGCACCGTTGTGCACCGCTACGAGTCCACGGGATGCGCGGCGAACACCGAGGTGGTGTTCTACAGGATCGACAGCGGCGGCCACACCTGGCCCGGCGGCAAGCAGTATCTACCCGCGGCCGTCATCGGCCCCACCACCCGCGCGCTCGACGGATCCGAGGCCATCGCCCAGTTCTTCCTCGCGCACGCCCGCGACTAGCGGTCGCAAGCGCGGCGGAGCCGGGCGCAGCGGGTCGCCGCCATCAGGACTAGCGGCGATCGCAAGCGCGCCTCAGCGCTGGCAGGACGGGCACCAGTACGTCACCCGTTCGCCGGTGTCGTCGAAGTTGATCCGGGTGCCGCAGCGGCAGCACGCCTGCCCGGATCGCCCGTAGACCCACAGCTGGCGTCCGGTCCGGGTGTCGCCGGTGGTACACCGGTTCCAGCGGAAGCGATTGAGCCACAACATGTCCCGCGCGCGGGAGACCAGGCGATGGGGGTCGGTGATGTCGCGCACCGGTGCGGTGGGCAGATGCCCGAAAAGGAAACACAATTCGTTGCTGTAGACGTTGCCGACCCCGGCCAGCACCCGCTGGTCCAGCAGCGCCTCGGCGATCGGCCGGTCCGGGTCGGCCGTCAGGTTGGTGGCGGCGAGCACGGGATCCCAATCCTCGCCCAGCAGATCGGGGCCCAGGTGTGCGACGGCGTCACCGTCCCGCTCTCGCTCCAGGACCTCCAGCACGCCGAGGTCGACCCCGACGGCGCGGACGCTGTCGGTTTCCAGGATGATGCGCGCGCGGTGGTCGACCCGTACCTTGCGGTTGCCGACCCGCCAGCTGCCGTCCATCTTCAGGTGCGAGTGAATGCTGGCGGCTCCCACCCGGACGAACAGGTGCTTGCCGCGGCTGAGCACCTCGTCGACCACCTGCCCGGTGAGATCGACGGTGGCGAACCGCGGCACCCGGATGTCGCAGCGGGTCAGGGTGCCACCGACCAGGTGCTCGCGCAGCACGGCGGCGGTGTGCCAGACGGTGTCGCCTTCGGGCATGTCAGCGCAGCCGCATTCCGCGCGGAGTGCGGGCGAAGCCGGCGTCGGAGAGCGCATCGGCCGGGCCGGGCCCGTCCGCGCGGGGCTGCAGGGCCGGCACCCCGTCGATGCGCTCGACCAGGATCGACGCGACGCGCCGGGACGCGACCAGGTCCGCCAGCGCCGTCGCCGCGGCGTGATTGGCGGCGGGGTCGTCCGTGAACGTGAGCAGCGACCGCCCGCCGCGCTCGAGGAACCAGGCCAGCTCACCGTCCACCAGCACCACCAGTGCGCCGGCCTTGCGGCCCGGGCGCGCCCCCGGCCCCCCGGACCCCGAGCCCTCGGCGCGGGGGGCGGGCCAGGGCAGCGCGGCGCCGTAGGGGTTGGCCGGGTCCGCGGCGGCCAGCGCGATCGCCCGGTACTCGGGCCGTTCCGGGTCGATCCCGTCGGAGTAGGCGCGCAGCCGGTCGACCGTCGACGCGACCGCGAACTGCGCGCCGCCCAGCGACTCGATGAAGTAGCCGCGCTGGCACCGGCCGGCGTCCTCGAAGGTGCTCAGCACCTTGTACAGGGTGGCGAACCCGCCGGGCACGCCCTCGGCGGCCACCGCGCCCCGGGTCAGCACGCCGTGGCGGCCCAGCAGGAGTTCGGCTTGGTAGTGGGCGCGCAGCGTGGAGTCCGGTTCCCGGGCCGGCAGGATCGACCACCGGCCGGCCACGGTCGGGTCGGCGGGCCTCGCCTGCGGGTGCGCGACGCTGTATCGGCTCAGCCGCGGCGGGCGATGCGACCGGTGCGCGGGCGCGGAACGCTTGCGGGTGCCGGCGCCCGCAAGCAGTGCACGCACCGGGGCGAACGTGTCGCCGGTGATCCAGCCGGCCCAGATCAGTTCCCACAGCGCGGATTTGAGCTCGGACTCGGGCATCCCGTCCTGCGCGAGCTGGCGGAAGAAGTAGGCGCCCCCCGGCGCGAGCGTGTCCAGGACCGCGCGGTGCGCGTCGCCCAGTTCGATGTCGGCCGGCCCGGGCAGCGTCAACGGCGCGGATTCGCTGGGGTGCAACGCGATCCAGCCGTCACCGCTGGATATCGATCCGGCGCCCGACCAGGTGACCTCGCCGGTGGCGAGCAGCTCGTCGAGCAGCGCGGGGGAGTAGTCGCGGACCCTGGGGGCCAGCACCAGTGGCTCGATCGCCGACGCGGGCATCTTCACCCCGGCCAGCTGATCGATCACCGTCATCAGGCCGTCCAGTCCGGAATGGCTTGGGGAGCGCGATGATTCGGCCGCCCCCACCCGGTGCCAGGCTGGCAGGAACCGGCCGTAGGCGGCCGTGCTGACCGGCTCGACCTGGGCCCGCAGCGCCGCCAGCGACCGTCGCCGCAAGATGCGCAGCACGTCGGCGTCGCACCACTGCTCACCCCCGGCCAGCGGGGCCCCGGGCATTTCGGCCGCGGCGACGAAGTCGCCGCGCACCAGCCGGCCGTCACCGGCCAGCCGGGCCAAGATGTCGGCGGTCACCCGCAGCCCCAGCCCGAACCGGGCGGCGGCCTCGCCGGTGGTGAACGGGGTGTGGGTGCGCGCGTAGCGGCCCAGCAATTCGCCCAGCGGGTCGGCCACCTCCTCCGTGAAGGCGGCCGGCACGCCGAGGGGAACCGCGATGCCGATGCCGTCGCGCAGCCGGCCGATGTCCTCGATGGCCACCCACCAGCTGCGGCCGGCGAACGACACCGTCAGCGCGCGACGGGCCGCGCGCAGCCCTTCCAGCCAGCCGCCCACATCGGCCCCGCCGGCGCGGGCGGCCACCTCGTCCTCGGTCAGCGGGCCCAGCAGCCGCAGCAGGTCCGCGACACCCTCGGCGTCGCGGGCCGCCCGGTCCGGCGCGAGGTGCTGAAGCTGGCGGCCGGTGGCGGTGATGATCTCGGGATCGAGCAGCTCGCGCAGCTCCACCCGGCCCAGCAGCTCGGCCAGCAGGGTGCTGTCCAGCGACAGCGCGGCGGCCCGGCGCTCGGCCAGCGGGCTGTCGCCTTCGTACATGAACGCGCCGACGTAGCCGAACAGCAGCGACGCCGCGAACGGCGACGGGCGCTGCGTCTCGACCTCGAGCACCCGCACCCGCCGCTGCGCGATGCCGGTCATCAGCAGCGTCAGGGCCGGGACGTCGTAGACGTCCTGCAGGCATTCGCGGATGGTCTCCAGCACCACCGGGAAGTCGGGGTATTTGCGGGCCACCTCCAGCAGCTGGGCGGCGCGCTGGCGCTGCTGCCACAGCGGTGAGCGGCGGCCGGGGTGCCTGCGGGGCAGCAGCAGGGCGCGGGCCGCGCATTCGCGGAACCGCGACGCGAACAGCGCCGAGCCGCCCACCTCGGCGGTGACGATCGGGTCGATCTCCTCGGCATCGAAGACGAAAAGGTCGGCGCCCGGCGGGGCGTCAGTTCCCGTGTCGGACGCGAAATCGGAAATAGTGTCGGGCAGCCGCACCACGACGCCGTCGTCGGAGGCGGTGGGCTTCTCGTCGATGCCGTAGCGCTCGCGCAGCCGGCGGGCCACCGCCAGCGCCAGCGGTCCGTTCACTCCAAGCCCGTACGGCGAGTGCAGGATCACCCGCCAGTCGCCCAGTTCGTCGCGGAACCGCTCGACCAGCAGGGTGGTGTCGGTGGGCACCACCCCGGCGGCGCTGCGCTGCTCGTCGAGCAGACCCCACAGGTTGTCGGTGGCGTACGCGTCGAAACCCAGTCCGGCGCAGCGGGTGTCGAAGGCCTCGCGCTTCAGCCCGGCCAGCTCGCCGGTGAACGCGCCGAGCGCGGCGCCCAGCTCGGCCGGGCGGCCCAGGCCGTCGCCGCGCCAGAACGGCAGCCGGGCCGGCTGGCCGGGTGCCGGGATGACGAGTACCCGGTCGTGGGTGATCTCGGTGATCCGCCAGCTGGTGGCGCCCAGCGAGATGACGTCGCCGGGACGCGACTCGTAGACCATCTCCTCTTCGAGTTCGCCTACCCGCGACGGCTTTTCGGCTTCGGATGCGAGGTAGACGGTGAACAGCCCGCGATCGGGGATGGCGCCGCCGGAGGTCACGGCCAGCCGCTGCGCGCCGGGCCGGGCGGTCAGCGTGCCGGTGTCGCGGTCGTAGACCAATCGCGGTCGCAGCTCGGCGAATTCGGTGGACGGGTACTTGCCGCTCAACAGGTCCAGGGTGGCCTCGTACACGCTGCGGGGCAGCGTCGCGAACGGCGCGGCCCGCCGGACGGTGTCGAACCACCGGTCGGCGTCGAGCGGTTCCAGCGCGGCCGCCGCCACGGTCTGCTGCGCCAGGATGTCGAGCGGATTGGCGGGCACCCGCATGGTTTCGATCTGGCCGGTCAGCATGCGCTGCACGCTGACCGCGCAGCCGATCAGGTCGGTGCGGTGCTTGGGGAACAGCACCCCCTGCGAGACCTCGCCCACCTGGTGTCCGGCCCGGCCGATGCGCTGCAAACCGCTGGCCACCGACGGCGGCGCCTCCACCTGGATCACCAGATCGACGGCGCCCATGTCGATACCCAGCTCCAGGCTCGAGGTGGCCACCACCGCCTTGAGCGTTCCGCGTTTGAGGTCCTCTTCGACCAGGGCGCGCTGTTCCTTGCTGACCGAACCGTGGTGGGCACGGGCCAGTATCGGGTCCGCGCCGTAGGTCTGGCCGCTGCCCATGATGTGCGCCGGCGCACCGCCGGCCACCTTCGGATTGGCGTCCGTGGACAGCTCGACGCCGCTGCGTTCGGCGTGAATCTCGTTGAGGCGTGCGGTAAGTCGCTCGGCCAGCCGGCGCGAGTTGGCGAAGACGATGGTCGAGCTGTGCGATTCGATCAGGTCGACCAGGCGGTTCTCGACGTCGGGCCAGATTGTGTTGCTGGCCAGGTTGGCCATGTCGGGCACCGGCACCTGCACCGTGAGCTCGACCGTCTTGGCCGACGGCGGGGCCACGATGGTCGTCGGCGCCTGCCCGGACAGGAACCGGGCGAGCTCCTCGGGCGGGCGCACGGTCGCCGACAACCCGATGCGCTGCGCGGGCTTGTCCTCCCGCAGCGCGTCGAGGCGCTCCAGCGACACGGCCAGGTGCGCGCCGCGCTTGCCGGCGGCGATGGCATGGATCTCGTCCACGATCACCGTCTGCACGCCGGCCAACGTCTCGCGCGCGGCCGAGGTGAGCATCAGAAACAGCGACTCGGGTGTGGTGATCAGCACGTCGGGCGGGCGGTTGATCAGCTGGCGGCGGGTGGCGGGCGGGGTGTCGCCGGAGCGCACCCCGACGCTGATGTCCGGGGCCGGCAGGCCCTGGCGCTCGGCGATGCGGGTGAGGCCGGCCAGGGGAGTGCGCAGGTTGCGTTCGACGTCGACGGCCAGCGCCTTGAGCGGGGAGACGTAGAGCACGCGGGTGCCGGGCGGGCGCTGTGTCGACTCGGCCAGGCTGTCCAGCGCCCACAGGAACGCCGCCAGCGTCTTACCCGAGCCGGTCGGGGCGATCACCAGGGTGTTGTGGCCGTCGGCGATCGCGTTCCAGGCCTCGGCCTGGGCGGTGGTGGGGCTGTCGAAGGTGCTGGTGAACCACTCGCGGGTGATCGCGCTGAACCGGCCCAACGGGTCGGAACGGCCGTGCGGCCCGGAATCAGCGCGAGTGCTCACCTATCCATGGTGCCAACGGGCACCGACAAGGCGTCGGCTAGCGAGGCTCGATACGAGCGGTTGACATCGCGTGGGAGAGTTCCTCGGGGATCTCGGGCACCCGGGCGATGGCGTCGAACAGTGAGTGCGCGCACGCGTCGGCGAGGCGATCGGCGTCGGTGGTGGGGTCGATGATGCGCTGCCGGCACAGCTCGAAGGTGAACGCCAGCCAGCCGTGGCAGATCACCCGAAGGTCCCGTTCCACGTCGGGCTCCAGCTTCCTCGCGGGGGTCTTGGCGACGAGGTCGGCGATTCGGCTCATGATGTGTTCGAGCTGACGGTTCTTGGCTTCGTCGTCGACACCCAGCAGAACCGGATCGGAACGGCCCAGGCCGACGTAGGCGGCCCACGCGGCCTCGGGATTCTGCTCGTGGTAGGCCATGTAGGCCATCACTCCGGTCCGGACTTCTTCGTACATGGTCAGGCCGGAGGCGTCATCCATGTTGGTGTTCTCGTACAGGCGGTCGGCCTCGTCTTTGACCACCGCCGCGAAAAATGCCCGCTTGTCCGGGAAGTAGTGGTACATCAGGGCCCGCGACACCCCGGCACGTTCCGCGATCTCATCGATGCGGACGTCGTCGTAGGGTCGCTTCCCGAAGACCTCTGCCCCTAAAGCGAGCAGCTCAGCGCGTCGATCCTCGGGGGACAAGCGCCTGCGGGCTGTCGGCATGTGTCAGATAGTACTCATACGACATGAGACGCCGGCCACATTGGATTCATCCGAACTTCACGCCCTGGGCCAGCGGCAACTCGCCGGAATAATTGACGGTATTGGTACTTTGGCGCATGTAGGCCTTCCATGAGTCCGTGCCGGATTCGCGTCCGCCGCCGGTTTCCTTCTCGCCGCCGAAAGCGCCGCCGATCTCCGCGCCGGACGTGCCGATGTTGACATTGGCGATTCCGCAGTCGGATTCGGCCAGGAACCGCTCGGCCTCGCGCAAGTCAGTGGTGAAGATGGCCGACGAAAGACCTTGCGGAACGGCATTGTTGAGCGCGATCGCGTCATCGAGTTCGTCGTAGGTCAGCACGTAGAGGATGGGCGCGAACGTCTCGGTCGCCACGATGGCGGTCTGCGCGGGCATCCGCACCAGGGCCGGCGCGACGTAATAGGAACTCGGATGCTCGGCGACACCGGGGTGGGTGCGCTCGCCGCCGATCACCTCACCGCCGTCGGCGCGCGACTGTTCCAGCGCCCCCACCATGTCGCGGTAGGCGGTCTCGTGGATCAGCGGCCCCACCAGCGTGCCCGGTGCGGACGGGTCGCCGATCCGGAGCTGCCCGAAGGCGGACGCGACGCGCGCCACGACCTCGCCGGCCACCGAGCGGTGCACGATCAGCCGGCGCAGGCTGGTGCAGCGTTGACCGGCCGTGCCGACCGCCGCGAACACCACCGCCCGCACCGCGAGGTCCAGGTCGGCCGACGGCGTCACGATGGCCGCGTTGTTGCCGCCCAGTTCCAGCAGCACCCGTCCGAACCGGGCGGCGACGCGGGGACCGACGGCCCGGCCCATCCGTACCGAACCGGTCGCGGATACCAGCGCGATGCGCGGGTCGTCCACCAGCAGCTCGCCGAGGTCGCGGTCGCCCAGCACCAGGGAGCTCACCGCGGGCGGCGCGCCGACGTCGGTCGCGGCCCGGGCGATCAGCCCCTGGCTGGCCAGCGCCGTCAACGGCGTCAGCTCCGAGGGCTTCCACACCACCGGGTCCCCACACACCAGGGCCAGCGCCGCGTTCCAGGCCCAGACCGCGACCGGGAAGTTGAATGCGGTGATGACCCCGACGACACCGAGCGGGTGCCAAGTCTCCAGCAGCCGATGGCCGGGGCGCTCCGAGGCGATGGTGCGGCCGTAGAGCTGACGCGACAGGCCGACGGCGAACTGGCAGATGTCGATCATCTCCTGCACCTCGCCGGCGGCCTCGGAGGTGATCTTGCCGACCTCGAGCGTCACCAGGGTGGCCAGCTCGTCCTTGTGTGCGGTCAGGAGCTCGCCGAGGCGCGCCACCAGCGCGCCGCGAACCGGGGCCGGCGTGGTGCGCCACACCGAAAACGCTTGCGCGGCTTCGGAGATCACTCGCTCGGCCTGCTCGGGTGGGGTGGGCGCGACGGTGAACAGCACCTCGCCGGTGATCGGTGTGCTGGCCGGCATCCCGTGGTCGTCCGGCACGCCGAGTGCGACGTCGGCCCCCATCGCCCGCAGGGCGTCGCGAGCCCGGGCGCGCAAGTCATCGGCTGTGGGTATGCGCCGTTCCTCCTCATCGCTTCGCTCTGCATCGTCATCGGCTGTGGGTATGCGCCGTTTTTCCTCATCGCTTCGCTCTGCATGGTCATCGGCTGTGGACATAGTCATCGCGGTGCCTCCTGGGAGAGCGCTTCGTAGAGCGGATAGGGGTCATAGATCTCGCGGCCGATGGACCCGGCCAGCCACTGCGCGTCGTAGCCGGAATCGTCGACGGCACAATGGTTTCCGAAGCCGGCGGGCGAGTCCAGGTTCGACCAAAAAATGCCCGCCGCCGACGCGGGCAGGAAATCCTCATAGACGATCGGCGCCGACGGGTCGCCGCCGCGGTAGTAGGCCAGTCCCGTGGCGGCCATCTCCGCGTCGGTACGCGGGAAATGGTCAGCCCACACCGCGGCCGGGTCGGCGGCGGCCATCGCGGCGTCGTAGCGTTCCCGGCCCTTGGGTGTCAGCGCGACACCGCGCGCCTCCACCTCGCCGAAGCGCACCCGCAGCGTTGCATCGGTGATACGGCCGTCGTCCTCGCGGAAGCGGCGCGATTCGGCCAGGGCACGAAAAGACGTCTGGCGCAACAGGACCGCCGGGCCGTCGGTGCGGGGCGGCCCCTGGATGGCGTCGATCATGGTGATGCCGCGCCGGGTCATCCGCTGGTACAGGTCGTCGATGTCGAGCACCCGGGGCGTCAGGTGGTTGATGTGAGTGGAGCCGACGCCCGCGATGTCGGCGGCCACCGCGGAGACCCGCGCCAATTCGTCGTACCAGGATCGCTCGATCGGGTCGCCGGACAACGCGAAGGCTGCCACCGCCGCCGCGACGAACGGCCGCGCCTCGTCGGCATCGCAGCCACCCTCGGCGGCGATGACTCGCGCCCGCGCCGCCACTGCGGGGTCGAACAGCCGGCGCTGCGCCAGGAAGGTGTCGACGCGGCGGCGCAGGTCGCGGTCGAAGTAGCGCGGGTCGCGGGTGGCCAGCATCGAGGTGAACACCCGGAACGGGTTGCGCGACAACTCGGTTGCGTCGACGGGCCGGAAGGCGGTCGAGACCACGGGGACGGGTGACGCCGCGCAACGCAGGTCGTAGTAGCCCACCGGCAGCATGCCGAATGCGGCGAAAAGGTCTGCGACGGCGGCCAGTTCGGCCGGGCTGCCCACCCGGATGGCGCCGTGCCGCTCGGCGGTGACCCGCCGCAGCGAGCCGAACCGTTCGGCATCGGCATGGCGCGCCGCGTAATCGGCGTTGACCCGCTCGCTGACCTCGACCAGGGTGCCGTAGGCGGGCACCTCGGCCGCATACATCGCCGACAGGCCCGCGGCGAACTGCGCCCGAAGCTGCCAGGTTTCCAGCCATTTCGTGCGGGTCACGACGGGCCGTTCCTGCGATAGTCTCCGGCCATGAGTGAGACGCTCGACGAGGTCGACCGGATTCTGGTGCGCGAGCTGGTCGCCGACGGCCGTGCGACGCTGGCGGAGCTGGCCGCCAGCGCACGGCTGTCGGTCTCGGCGGTGCAGTCGCGGGTGCGCAGGCTCGAGGCGCGCGGCGTCATCTCGGGATACGCGGCGCGCATCGACCCGGAGGCGGTCGGACACCTGCTGTCGGCGTTCGTGGCCATCACTCCCTTGGATCCTTCTCAACCCGATGATGCGCCCGCCCGCCTCGAGCACATCGAGGAGATCGAATCGTGTCACTCGGTGGCCGGCGAGGAAAGCTACGTCCTGCTGGTGCGCGTTCCGTCGGCCCGGGCGCTGGAGGACCTGCTGCAGCGGATCCGGACGACGGCGAACGTCAGGACGCGAAGCACCATCATATTGAATACTTTTTACGCTGATAGGCAACGAATACCATAAAATATACGGTATAGCGCTCATGATTCCGTAAAAATCGGTTACCATGGGCGCCATGACCGCGACCCTGGAACGCTTCACGCGCACCGAGCCCGACCGGGTCCACGAGGTGCTCGCGCACAGCATTCTGGTCGACGGTTTCGACTTCGTGCTCGATCTGGCCCGCTCCGCCGGCTCCTACCTGTACGACGCCCGCGACGGCCGGCGCTACCTGGACATGTTCACCTTCTTCGCGTCGTCGGCGCTGGGCATGAACCACCCCGCCCTGGCCGATGACCAGGACTTTCGCGCCGAGTTGGCGCAGGCCGCGCTGAACAAGCCCAGCAACTCCGACGTCTACTCGGTGGCGATGGCCCGCTTCGTGCAGACCTTCGCCCGGGTGCTGGGCGACCCGGCGCTGCCGCACCTGTTCTTCGTCGATGGCGGCGCGCTCGCGGTGGAGAACGCGCTCAAGGTGGCGTTCGACTGGAAGAGCCGGTTCAACGAAGCGCGCGGGATCGATCCCGTGCTGGGCACCCGGGTGCTGCACCTGTGCGGCGCGTTCCACGGCCGCAGCGGATACACGCTGTCGCTGACCAACACCAAGCCGGTCACCGTGGACCGCTTCCCCAAGTTCGACTGGCCCCGCATCGACGCCCCGTTCCTGCGGCCCGGCCTGGACGGCGCGGCCATGGCGGCGCTGGAGGCCGAGTCGCTGCGCCAGGCCCGCGCGGCCTTCGAGGCCCACCCGCACGACATCGCCTGCTTCGTCGCCGAACCCATCCAGGGCGAGGGCGGCGACCGTCACTTCCGGCCCGAGTTCTTCGCGGCCATGCGCGAGCTGTGCGACGAGTACGACGCCTTGCTGATCTTCGACGAGGTACAGACCGGGTGCGGCCTGACCGGAACGCCTTGGGCCTACCAGCAATTGGGCGTGCAACCCGACGTGGTGGCGTTCGGCAAGAAGACCCAGGTGTGCGGCATCATGGCCGGCCGCCGGGTCGACGAGGTCGCCGACAACGTGTTCGCGGTGTCCTCCCGGGTGAACTCGACGTGGGGCGGCAACCTGGCCGACATGGTGCGCGCCCGCCGCATCCTGGAGGTCATCGAGGCCGACGGACTGTTCGACCGGGCCGCCGAACGAGGGGCCTACCTATATGCGCGCCTCGACGAGCTCGCCGCCGAATTTCCCGGCCTGGTGCTCGACCCCCGCGGCCGCGGCCTGATGTGTGCGTTCAGCCTGCCGACCACCGCCGACCGCGACGAGCTGATCCGCATGCTGTGGCGCCACGCCGTGATCGTGCTGCCCTCGGGGCACCACGGCGTCCGGTTCCGTCCGGCGCTGACGGTCTCGCGCGCCGAGATCGACGCCGCCCTGCGCGCCATCCGCGCCGCTTTGCGGGCCCTGCGCTAGGCCTTGACCTCACATCGATCCCGTTTACCGCGGTTTGCCGCGGGGTATTTGATCCCGTGCGCCTTCCGCTGCTACCAGCGCGGTGATGATGCCCGGTAACTAATGCGACGTAGCGAGCGATGTACTGAACGCGGACCCCTGAGGGAGGTGACCAACGATGCAGAAAGCAGACGCTCGATCCGGCGGTGACCGCTTGGGTCAGGAGGACGGCGAGGTGCACGCCGCCATCCGGTTTGCCGTGCTGTCCACCCTGGCCGCCGTCGGCTTCCTCTTGATCGCCGCGGTGTGGGTGAGCACCTGCCCGGGAGTCAGCGTGGACACCGTGGCGTGTGGCGCGCCGCAGCGCACTCTGCTGGCGTTCGGCGGTCCGCTGATCGCGCTGGCCGCCGGGATCTGGGCGTTCGTGCGCACCTATCTGGTGTGGAAGGCCCGGGGCACGTGGTGGGGATGGCACGGCGCGGGCTGGTTCCTGCTGACCGCGATGGCGCTGATGGTTGCCATGGGTGTTGCTCCGATCGCCGGCCCGGTACTGGCTCTTTAGGTTTGTCCTCCCGCGATCTAACGTTGATGGTGCGGTGAGGAGCAGCTATGGGAGACACCTACCATGACCCCGTCGACCATCTGAGGACCACGCGGCCGCTCGCCGGCGAGTCGCTGATCGACGTCCTGCACTGGCCCGGGTATCTCCTGGTCGTCGCGGGCGTGATCGGGGCCTGCGGCAGTCTTGCGGCCTTCGGCAGCGGACATCACCAAGAGGGCATGACCGCGGGGATCGTCGCGGTCGTCGCCGCGGTGCTCGGGCTGGCCTGGCTTGCGGTGGAGCACCGCAGGATTCGCCGGATCGCCGATCGCTGGTACACCGAACATCCCGAGGTGCACCGGCAGTGGCCGGCCAGCTGACATCCGCCGCCCACTAGCCGGCGCGCCGGATTTCATCGTGTGTTTTTCGCCGGTGACCTGCCACGACGCGCGGTGGTGTGAAATTTCGCATGAAAGGCGATTCCGAGATTACGGCGGCTGACTTGTGGGTATCAGCTTTGCACCATGATGAGTGCCGGAACGGTTGCGTTAGCGTGGTCACCCCATCGTGGGAAACAGAATCACGGAGCCACCGACATCTATGCCTACTGCAACGACTATCGATATGACCAGCGTGACCCCGGCGATCACCGCGACGCGCCCCTATCGGCGCGTCGCGACTGTGTCGGTCGTGTCAGGCCCGCCCGCGGCGGGCCGAATACCCGGCGGCGAACATGACTAACCGGCTCGAACGCGAGGCCCACGGCGGGCTGCGTAGCAGTAGTAGTGTCAGTCAAACATTGCCGGGAGACCATATGAAGGATGCTGGATTGCACGCTAACGAGCGTCCGCGCGGCCATCGCGCCGTCGAGCTTCACGTTGCTGCACGACTGGAGAACCTCGCGATGCTGCGCACCCTGGTCGGTGCCATCGGCACCTTCGAGGACCTGGATTTCGATGCGGTGGCGGATCTGCGGCTGGCGGTCGACGAAGTGTGCACCCGGTTGATTCGTTCGGCGACTCCCGACGCGACCCTGATCGTCGTGGTCGATCCGCAGGATGACCAGTTGGTGGTGGAAGCTTCCGCTTCATGCGACACCCATGATGTGGTGGCGCCCGGAAGCTTCAGTTGGCACGTGCTGACGTCGCTCGCCGACGACGTCCAGACTTTCCATGACGGTCGCGAACCCAATGAATCCGGCAGTGTCTTCGGCATCACACTGACGGCGCGACGGGCGGCCTCCAGCAGGTGACAGCGCGAGCTGCCGGCGGTTCGGTGTCGCGTCCGAACGAATACGCCGATGTTCCGGACATGTTCCGGGAGTTGGCGACTGCCACGCCGGACTCGATGGAATTTCAACGTCAACGGGACAAGATCGTCGAGCGGTGCCTGCCGCTTGCCGACCACATCGCGCGCCGCTTCGAGGGCCGCGGCGAACCGCGTGACGACCTGGTTCAGGTGGCGCGCGTCGGCTTGGTCAACGCGGTGGTCCGCTTCGACGTCGACGCCGGCTCGGACTTCGTCTCTTTCGCGGTGCCTACGATCATGGGCGAGGTCCGCCGCCACTTCCGCGACAACAGCTGGTCGGTCAAGGTCCCGCGGCGGCTGAAGGAACTGCACCTGCGGCTGGGCACCGCCACCGCCGACCTGTCGCAGCGGCTGGGCCGGGCGCCCACCGCGACCGAGCTCGCCGCGGAACTCGACATGGACCGCGAAGAGGTCGTCGAGGGCCTGGTGGCCGGCAGCTCGTACAACACCCTGTCCATCGACAGCGGTGGTGGTGGCGAGGAGGAGGAAGCCCGCGCGATCGCGGACACCCTCGGCGACGTCGACACCGGCCTGGACCGGATCGAGGATCAGGAATCGCTGCGTCCGCTCCTCGAGGCGCTGCCCGAGCGCGAACGAACGGTTTTGGTGCTGCGATTCTTCGAGTCGATGACGCAGACGCAGATCGCCGAGCGGGTCGGCATCTCCCAGATGCACGTGTCGCGGTTGCTGGCGAAGTCGCTAACGCGGCTCCGTGACCAGCTGCAGTAGCGGCCGGGGCTCGTCCTCAACCCACAGCGGTTCCAGCAGCGGTTCGGCTTGCGGCGTTGTCACCGGCAGGGTGCCGTCCGGGTCGCAGACCCGCAGCAACCTGGCCACCGCCGGGCTCGGCGCCATGGCCCAGGACACCTGGGCGCCCGAGCATTTCACATTGATCCGGTGCAGCGCCGAAAAGCCCGCGGTACCAATGAATTTCAGGCCGCGGAGGTCGAGGACCATCCGCCGGGAGCGGCTGGTACTTTGTTGCACGTATGCGACGAGCTGATCGGTGTTGGCCGCGTCGAGCTCGCCGTCCACCGTGATCAGGGTGCCCGTCGGGCCCCAGCGGGCGGTGAATTGTGCAGTGCGGCTTTGCTGCCACGATTGCGCCACAGACATCGCTGACTCCATCCGTTGAGGAGCATTCCTGCTGTGGATACGTCAGCCACGTACAAAGAGTTCGGAGAAGGAGGGAATTCAGCCCACCCCCACGTCACCGACGTATCCCGGGCGGCTGTGAACTCAACCTTGACCGAAACATTACGCGCGATGGCCAGGGCCGACAACGATGTCTGACAAAACTCTCAGTCAGCGCTACTTGATCTCGGCGAGCACCGTGCCCTGAGTGATGGCGGCGCCGGGCTCGACCGCGAGTCCGGTGATGACACCGTCCTTGTGCGCGGTGACCGGGTTCTCCATCTTCATCGCCTCGAGCACCACCACCAGGTCGCCCGCGGCAACCTCCTGGCCTTCTTCGACCGCGACCTTGACGACGGTGCCCTGCATGGGGGCGGTCACCGCGTCGCCCGAGGCGGCCGCACCGGCATGCGCCCCGCGCTTGCGCGCCTTCGGCTTCTTGCGGATGACACCGGCCGGGTCGGCCGCGCCGCCGCCGGACAGCGCCAGGTCGCCGGGCAGCGACACCTCGAGCCGGCGGCCGCCGACCTCCACGACCACCTTCTGGCGCGGCCGGGCGTCCTCGTCGTCCAGCGGCTCGCCGCCGGTGAACGGTTCGATGGTGTTGTCCCACTCGGTCTCGATCCAGCGGGTGTGCACCGAGAAGCCGTCGCCGTCACCGATGAACGCCGGGTCGGACACCACGGCGCGGTGGAACGGGATGACCGTGGCCAGGCCTTCGACGTGGAACTCGTCCAGGGCCCGGCGGGAACGGGCGAGCGCCTCCTCACGGGTGGCGCCGTACACGATCAGCTTGGACAGCATCGAGTCGAACTGGCCGCCGATGACCGAACCGGCCTCGACGCCCGAGTCCAGCCGGACACCGGGCCCGGTCGGGATGTCGTAGCGGGTGACCGGGCCGGGCGCGGGCAGGAAGCCGCGTCCGGCGTCCTCGCCGTTGATCCGGAACTCGATGGCGTGCCCGCGCGGCGTGGGGTCCTCGGTGAGGTCCAGCTTCTCGCCGTTGGCGATCTTGAACTGCTGCAGCACCAGGTCGATGCCGGCGGTCTCCTCGGTGACCGGGTGCTCGACCTGCAGACGGGTGTTGACCTCCAGGAAGGAGATCAGGCCGTCCTGGCCCACCAGGTACTCGACGGTTCCGGCGCCGTAGTAGTGCGCCTCCTTGCAGATCCGCTTGGCCGATTCGTGGATCTCCTTGCGCTGCGCGTCGGTCAGGAAGGGCGCGGGAGCCTCCTCCACCAGCTTCTGGAACCGGCGCTGCAGCGAGCAGTCGCGGGTGCCGGCGACGATGACGTTGCCGTGCTGGTCGGCGATCACCTGCGCCTCGACGTGGCGCGGCTTGTCCAGGTAGCGCTCGACGAAGCACTCTCCGCGGCCGAACGCCGCGACGGCCTCACGGGTGGCCGACTCGAACAGCTCGGGGATTTCTTCGATGGTGCGGGCCACCTTCATGCCGCGGCCGCCGCCGCCGAACGCCGCCTTGATGGCGATCGGCACGCCGTACTCCTTGGCGAAGGCCACCACCTCGTCGGCGTCCTTCACCGGGTCGGGGGTGCCGGGCACCAGCGGGGCCTGCGCGCGGGCGGCGATGTGGCGGGCGGTGACCTTGTCACCGAGGTCGCGGATGGACTGCGGGCTGGGCCCGATCCAGATCAGGTTCGCGTCCAGGACCGCCTGCGCGAAATCGGCGTTCTCGGACAGGAAGCCGTAGCCAGGGTGAATCGCGTTGGCGCCCGACTTGGCAGCCGCGTCAAGGATTTTGCCGAAGTCCAGGTAGGACTCCGCCGACGTCTGACCACCCAGAGCGAACGCCTCGTCGGCCAGACGCACGTGCGGCGCGTCGGCGTCGGGCTCGGCGTACACCGCCACGCTGGACAGGCCCGCATCGCGGGCCGCGCGGATCACCCGGACAGCGATTTCGCCGCGGTTGGCGACGAGCACCTTGGAGATCCTCGAGCTGGCGTGACTAGCCACTGCGCCTCCTGTTTCGCATATCCGCAGACGCATTTCTGCGGACTTCTCTAAGAGAATTTCTTACAACGAGTTCTCGGGAAGTCTAAGCGCCGCGCCGTTCGGCCCGACGAGGCGGTCCACTTTTTTCAGGACGCCTCGCGCAGCCTGCGCTTGATGCGGGCGAGCATCGCCGACAGGCCGCGCAGCCGCAGCGGGCTGATCAGAGCCGCCAGCCCGAGGTCGGCGTAAAAATCCTCGGGCACCGCCAGAATCTCTTCGGCCGGCTGTTCGTCGAGACCGGCGGCCAGAATCGACGCGAACCCCCGCGTGGTGGGCGATTCGGCGGGCGCGCTGAAGTGCAGCCGCACCCGCTCGGGGTCGCTGGCGTCGACATGCAAAAACAGCGGGGTCTGGCATTCGGGCACCGGCTCCATCGCCGCCTGTTCGAGGTCGGGCGGCAGCGCCGGGAGTTCGTTGGCGAACTCCAGCAGCAGCGCCAGCTTGTCCTGGCCCTCGACCTCGGCGAAGTCGGAGACCACCTCGGCCAGCGGCGCGGGCATGCTCATCGCGGCGCCATCAGACCGGAACGGAGCCGGGCTCTTCACCCGCCACGATCGGCGTACGCACGGTGTTGCCCCACTCGGTCCACGACCCGTCGTAGTTGCGCACCCCGGGCTTGCCCAGCAGATGCGTCAGCACGAACCAGGTGTGGCTGGACCGCTCGCCGATGCGGCAGTACACGACGGTCTTGTCGTCCGGCTGCAGGAAGCCGTACAGCTCCTCGAGCTCCTCGCGGCTGCGGAACCGGCCGTTCTCGTCGGCGGCCTTGGCCCACGGAATCGACCGGGCGGTGGGGATGTGCCCGCCGCGCAGCACGCCTTCCTCGGGGTATTCGGGCATGTGTGTGCGCTTGCCGGTGTACTCGTCCGGCGAGCGCACATCGATCAGCGGCTGGCTGCCGAGAATGCCCAGCACCTCGTCCTTGAAGGCGCGGATGGGCCCGTCGTTGCGGGTGACGACGGGGTAGCCGCTGGACGTCTTGGTGGGCACGTCCAGCGTGGTCTCCCGGCGTTCGGCCAGCCACAGGTCACGCCCGCCGTTGAGCAGCCGCACGTCGGGGTGGCCGAACAGCGTGAACACCCACAGCGCGTAGGCCGCCCACCAGTTGCTCTTGTCGCCGTAGATCACCACGGTGTCATCGCGGGCGATGCCCTTGCGGTCCATCAGCTCCGCGAACTGTTCGCCGTTGATGTAATCGCGGACCCGGGGATCGTTGAGGTCGGTGTGCCAGTCGACCTTCACCGCGCCCGGGATGTGCCCGACGTCGTAGAGCAGGACGTCCTCGTCGGATTCGACGATCGCCAGGCCGGGGGCGCCTTGGTTGGCGGACAGCCAGTCGGCGGTGACCAGTCGCTCGGGGTGAGCGTAGGCCGACAATGTCGGGCTTGGATCGGGTGGTAATGCCACACTGCCGAGCCTACCGCCAGGGTCAGTTGGCAGCCCACAGCCCGGACACCGACAGCCCGACCCGGCCCAACAGCGACCGCAGCAGCGGCAGGCTGATGCCGATCACGTTCGACGGGTCGCCGTCGATGCCGTCGACGAACCAGCCGCCCAGGCCGTCCAGGGTGAAGCCGCCGGCCACGTGCCATGGCTCGCCGTGATCGACATACGCCCGCAGGTCCGCCTCCGACGGTGTAGCGAAATGCACTGTGGTGCTTAGTGATTCGACTTCACGATGGGTAATGCCACCGTCGATGAGCCGCAGCAGGCAGTGCCCGGTGTGCAGCTCGCCGGAGCGGCCACCCATCAGGCGCCACTGGCTGGCGGCGGCATCGGCCGATCCGGGTTTCCCGCACAGTCGGCCGTCGATGGAAAGCATCGAATCACAGCCGATGACAACGCAATCGGACGCTATGTCACCGTCGAGCTCGCCGGCCACCTGGTCGGCCTTGGCGCGGGCCAGGGCGCACACCACGTCGCCCGGGGAGGCGTCCGGGCCCAGCGCGGCGGCGACGGCGTCCTCGTCGACGCCGGAGACCACCACCAGCGGATCGACGCCGCCCTGGCGCAGCACCTTGAGCCGGCCGGTGGAGGCCGACGCCAGCACCAGACGGGTCAATGCCTCATGTGGGTCATCTGCTGGAACGTGAGCCGCTGATAGTTGGTCATCGCGAAACGCAGCCGGTCGACCGGTAGGCCCCAGCGGGTGCGCTCGGGCTGTTCGGGCTCCGGCGCGCCGCCGGCGCAACCCAGCACCGCGACCAGCGCGGCCACCTCCTCGACGGTGGGTCCACCCTTGAGGATCTGGATGTGCGGCTCGTGGATCTGCGGGGACGCGGCTTCGGTTGTCGCGGAACCGTTTTCGTCGGTCATAGCGGAATGTTTCCGTGCTTCTTGGGGGGCAGGTGGGAGATCTTGCGTTCCAGCAGCCGCAGCGCCGTGCCGATGTAACCGCGGGTGTGCGACGGCGGGATGACCGCGTCGACGTAGCCGCGCTCGGCGGCGACGTACGGGTTGACCAGCGTGTCCTCGTACTCCTGCTGCAGCTGCAGGCGCAGCGCGTCGACGTCCTTGCCCTCCTTGGCGGCCTCGCTCAGCTGCTTGCGGTAGACGAACCCGACGGCACCAGAGGCGCCCATCACCGCGATCTGCGCCGACGGCCAGGCCAGGTTGACGTCGCAGCCCATGTCCTTGGATCCCATGACGCAGTAGGCGCCGCCGTAGGCCTTGCGGGTGATGACGGTGATCTTCGGGACCGTGGCCTCGCCGTAGGCGAACAGCAGCTTGGCGCCGCGGCGGATGATGCCGTTGTACTCCTGGCCGGTGCCCGGCAGGAAGCCCGGGACGTCCACCAGCATGATGATCGGGATGTTGAAGCAGTCGCAGGTCCGGACGAACCGCGCCGCCTTCTCCGAGGCGTTGATGTCCAGGCAGCCGGCGAACTGGGTCGGCTGGTTGGCGACGATCCCGACCGGCCGCCCCTCGACGCGGCCGAACCCGACGACGATGTTCTGCGCGTAACCGCCCTGCACCTCCAGAAACTCGTCGTCGTCGAGGATGCGGGTGATCACCTCGTGCATGTCGTAGGGCTGGTTGGGCGAGTCCGGGATCAGCGTGTCCAGCTCGAGGTCCTCCTCGGTGAGGTTGTCCTCGATGGCGCCCGGCGGATGCGGCTCGGCGTAGCGCGGCGCATCGGTGGCGTTGTTGGGCGGCAGGTAGCTGAGCAGGTCGCGAACCCAGTCGAAGGCGTCCTGCTCGCCGGACGCGACGTAGTGCAGGGTGCCCGACTTGGCCATGTGGGTATGGGCGCCGCCCAGCTCCTCCATGGTGACGTCCTCGCCGGTGACGGTCTTGATGACGTCGGGCCCGGTGATGAACATCTGGCTGGTCTGGTCGACCATCACCACGAAGTCGGTAAGGGCGGGGGAGTAGACGTGTCCACCGGCGGCGGCGCCCATGATCAGCGAGATCTGCGGGATGACGCCCGACGCCAGGATGTTGTTGCGGAAGATCTTGCTGTACAGGCCCAGCGAGACGACGCCCTCCTGGATCCGCGCGCCGGCGCCGTCGTTGATGCCGATCAGGGGGCGGCCGGTCTTGATCGCCAGCTCCTGGATCTTGACGATCTTCTCGCCGTACACCTCGCCGAGGCTGCCGCCGAATACCGTGGCGTCCTGGCTGAAGATGCAGACGTCGCGGCCGTCGATGGTGCCGTAGCCGGTGATCACGCCGTCGCCCAGCGGGCGGTTGTTCTCCAGGCCGAAGTTCTTGCTGCGGTGCCGGGCCAGCGCGTCGAGCTCCACGAACGAGTCCTCGTCGAGCAGGGCGAGGATGCGCTCGCGGGCGGTCAGCTTGCCCTTGGCGTGCACCTTCTCGACGGCCTCTTCGCCCACCGGGTGCAGCGACTCTTCGCGGCGCTTGTGCAGCTCGGCGAGCTTGCCCGCGGTGGTGTGGATGTCGATGGAGTGCTCGGCGGCCGGTTCCGCAGTGTGGTCGGTAACGCTCGTCATGGGAGCGATGTTATCGGCAGCCCTGTCGGTCTCCCTTAAGCAGCCCTTAAATAGTCGTCGGCGATTCATGAATGTGAACAGTCGTTGAGTTTTATCCCGTCGGGGCCATGGTGTGCAGGAGTGGCTTCCGAAGACCGCGCCTTTCTCGGTGTATGGGAGGGCGACCCGCGGGACTCGGAGCCGTTGCTTGCGATGCTGCGTGGAGCTCTGGCGGAAGGTGGGGCAAAAGCCGGAGCCAACGAGCAGCTGCGTGAGTTCATCCAGGCCCGGCTGCTCGACGGCATTCGCTCGCGACCGGGCGGCGACCCCGACGAAGCTGCGTTGCGCGCCGGTCTGGCGTCGTCGATGTTGGTCGGTATCGTCGTCGGACGACGAATCGTGGGAGTTCCTCGTGGAAGCGGACAGCGACACGCTGATCGCGCGGCTGGCGCCCGCGATTCAAAACGTATTGACGGCAGCGCAGGAGTAGCGATGGTGGACTGGGCGGCCGAATGCGACGTGCTGGTGGCGGGGTCCGGCGGCGGCGGCGTGACCGGCGCGTACACCGCGGCGCGCGAGGGCCTCGACGTCGTGCTGGTCGAGGCGACGTCGAAGTTCGGTGGCACCACCGCATACTCCGGCGGGGGCGGTGTCTGGTTCCCGTGCAACCCCGTCCTGGTCCGCGCCGGCACCGACGACACCATCGAGGACGCGCTCACCTACTACCGCGCCGTGGTCGGCGACCGCACCCCGCGCGAACTGCAGGAAACCTTCGTCAGCGGCGGCGCCGGGCTGATCGAGTACCTGGAGGCCGACGCCAACCTGAAGTTCGTGCCGTTGCCCTGGCCCGACTACTACGGCGCGGCGCCCAAGGCGCGCCTGGACGGCCAGCGCCACATCGCGGCCAAGCCGCTGGCGGTGGCCGCCGCCCCTGAATTCCTCGAGGCGATCCGCGGTCCGCTGGACACCGACCGGCTCGGCACCGAACCGCCGTCCGACTACTACCTCGGGGGGCGCGCCCTGATCGCGCGGTTCCTCAAGGCCATCGGGCAGTACCCGTCGGCGTCGCTGCGGCGCGACACCGCCCTGGTCGAGCTGGTGGTGGCGGACGGTCGGGTAACGGGAGCGATCGTCGAGACCGCCGGCGAGCGCCGCGCGATCCGCGCCCGCCGGGGCGTGCTGCTGGCCGCCGGTGGCTTCGAGGCCAACGACGAGCTCCGGCAGAAGTACGGGGTCCCCGGAACGTCGCGAGACAGCATGGGCGGCCCGGGAAGTCGCGGCCTGGCGCTGCAGGCGGGCATCGCCGCGGGCGCCGACACCGACCTGCTGGACCAGGCCTGGTGGTCACCGGGCATGACCCATCCCGACGGGCGCTCGGCGTTCGCGCTGTGGTTCACCGGCGGCATCTTCGTCAACCAGTCCGGCAACCGGTTCGTCAACGAGTCGCGGGCCTACGACCGGGCCGGCCGCGAGATCATCGCCCAGCTGCAGGACGGGTCCATGACGTTGCCGTACTGGATGATCTACGACGACAAGGAGGGCGAGGTCCCTCCGGTGAAGGCGGCCAACGTCTCCATCGTGGAGACCGAGAAGTACGTCGCCGCCGGCCTGTGGCACACCGCGGACACCCTCGAGGAACTCGCCGCCAAGATCGGCGTGCCGGGGGAGCGGTTGGCGGCCACGGTCGCCCGGTTCAACGGCTTCGCCGCCGCCGGCGTCGACGAGGACTTCGGCCGCGGCGACGAGGCCTTCGACCGGGCCTTCTCGGCGGGCGCGTCGCCGCTGGTGGCCATCGACGCGCCGCCCTATCACGCCGCCGCGTTCGGCATCTCCGATCTGGGCACCAAGGGCGGGCTGCGCACCGACACCGCGGCGCGGGTGCTCGACGCAACCGGCAACCCCATTGCCGGCGTGTACGCGGCGGGCAACACGATGGCCGCGCCCAGCGGCACCGCGTATCCCGGCGGCGGCAATCCGATCGGAACCAGCATGCTGTTCAGTCATTTGGCCGTGCTGGACATGCGCGACCGCCGGCCCTGAGTTCTAGGCTGGGTCCGGTGACAGAACGAGATCAGCTTCGAGCACCGCTGGACGAGAGCGCATTGCGCGCCGAGTTGATCGGCACCGGGCTGGGCTGGCGCAAGCTCGACGTCGTCGAGCAGACCGGCTCCACCAACGCCGACCTGTTGGCGCGCGCGGCGTCGGGCGACGACGTCGCCGGTGCCGTGCTGATCGCCGAGCACCAGACCGCCGGACGGGGCCGCCACGGCCGCGGCTGGTCGGCCACGCCGCGGGCCCAGATCACCATGTCCGTCGGCGTGAGCGTCGTCGACGTCCCCACCACCGGATGGGGCTGGCTGCCGCTGGCCACCGGGGTGGCGGTGGTCGACACCGTGACGCCGCTGCTGGCGGGGACCGGGGCGCAGGCGGGTCTCAAGTGGCCCAACGACGTGCTGGCCGGCCCGCCGGATTCGCCGGGCAAGCTGGCCGGCATCCTCGCCGAGGTGGCCAAGCCCGTCGTGGTTATCGGCTTGGGGCTCAACGTGACTCAATCCGCCGACGAGATCGACGGCCCCGGCGCGACGTCGCTGCTCGACCTGGGTGTGGCCGCGCCCGACCGGACCCAGCTGGTGTCGGCGCTGCTGCGGGAGCTGGGCCGGCGGATCGTGGGCTGGCGCGCCGCGCGCGGGGCCGACTGGGCGCTGGCCGCCGACTACCGGGCGCGCAGCCTGACCATCGGCACCCGGGTGCGCGCGCACCTGCCCGGCGGCAAGCAGGTCGACGGGACCGCCAGCGCCATCGATGACCAGGGCCGGCTCTGTCTGGACAGTGGCGGGCAGACCGTCGTCGTCGCGGCCGGCGACGTGGTGCATTTGCGCTAGTGGCGATCGCAAGCGCGGCGTAGCCGGGCGCAGCGGGTCGCCACCATCGGCCTAGTTAGCCGCGGAATGTCGCGTTGCGCAGCTAATGTCGGCGGGCATGGGCTACCCGGATAACGTTCTGGCCGCCGGCGAACACGTCATCGTGCATCGCCACCCGCACTGGAAGCGGCTGATCTGGCCGGTGCTGGCCCTCATCCTGGTGACCGGACTGGCGGCGTTCGGCTCCGGGTACCTCAACTCGACGCACTGGGAGCAGCTCGCCAAGAACATCATCTACGGCGTCATCTGGGGGATCTGGCTGGTGATCGTGGGCTGGCTGACGCTGTGGCCGTTTTTGAGCTGGCTGACCACCCACTTCGTGGTGACGAACCGGCGGGTGATGTTCCGGCACGGTGTGCTGACCCGCACCGGCATCGATATCCCGCTGGCCCGGATCAACAGCGTGGAATTCCGGGATCGCATCACCGAGCGCATGTTCCGCACCGGGACGCTGATCATCGAATCGGCGTCACAAGATCCGTTGGAGTTCTACGACATTCCGCGGCTGCGCGAGGTGCACGCGCTGCTGTATCACGAGGTCTTCGACACCCTGGGTTCCGAGGAATCGCCCAGCTGAGTCAGCCGGCTGGCCCGGTTGCGCCAGGCACGCAGCAGCGTGACGTTGCCGCCCTCGATCTCGTCCTCGAAGATCTCGGCGATGCCGCCGGCGGTAAGCGCGGATTCCAGCGCCTTCTCGGGGTCGCGCGCGAACTGGTCGGGGAACACCCAGCGCCGGAACGCCCAGAACCGGAACGCCATCTGCAACAGGTTGCCGATGATGTAGGCCGAGACGAAGTCGGCGACGTTTTCCACCGCCAGCGACACCGTCGGCTCGCGCAGCTGCAACACGTAGCTGGAGAACCACAGCGGCGCCATGGAGAGCAGCACCCCCACGCCGCTGAACGCGAAGAACAGCAGCGCCTCGTGGTGGCGCTCGCGCCCACCGCGATTGCGGAAGCTCCATTCCCGGTTCAGCACGTAGGACGCGATGACGGCCACAATGCCGGCGATCACCTTGGCGGTCACCGGTTTGGGTTCGAGAATTGTCAGCTTCAGCGTGTAGAAAATCGCCGAGTCGATGACGAATGTGGTTCCGCCGACGATGGCGAATTTGATCAGTTCGTGGTGGCGTAGCAAATAGGGCTGCATAACCCCAGGCAGACGCGCGATCGTGGCTTCGGCGAAGGACACAACACGTCAGTCTACGTATGCACACAAATTCGACGCAAAATCGTACATAACAATTCGGTGTCGGCCCCGGTCAACACGCCTTTGGCGCCGGTGTGTTTCGCCGTGACACCATGATGGCCGTGCCGAGTACACGCCCGCCGGGGGCGGCCCGCCTCCGAGCGACCCCTGCAGCTCCCCGAGCCGTTCCTGTCGTCGCAATGGTCGGTGGCGGTCAGCTCGCCCGGATGACCCACCAGGCGGCGATCGCGCTGGGGCAGTCGCTGCGGGTGCTGGCCACCGCCGCCGACGAACCGGCGGCGCTGGTCGCGCCCGACGTCGTCATCGGGTCGCACACCGATCTCGATGCCCTGCGCCGGGTGGCCGCGGGCGCGGACGTGCTGACCTTCGACCACGAACACGTGCCGAACGAATTGCTGGAGAAGCTGGTCGCCGAGGGCGTCAACGTGGCGCCGCCGCCGCAGGCCCTGGTGCACGCGCAGGACAAGCTCGTCATGCGCCGCCGGCTCGAGGCCCTCGGCGTCCCGGTGCCCCGCTACGCCGAGATCCGCAGCGTCGACGAACTCGACGCCTTCGCGCGGCGCATCGCCGGGCCCGTGGTGGTCAAAGCGGTCCGCGGCGGTTACGACGGGCGCGGGGTGCGGATGGCGCGCGACCCGTCGCACGCCCGCGAGATCGCGACCGCCTTCCTGGCCGACGACGTGCCGGTGATGGCCGAGGAGCAGGTGAACCTGAGCCGCGAACTGTCGGCCCTGGTGGCCCGGTCACCGTTCGGTCAGGGCGCGGCGTGGCCGGTGGTCGAAACCGTGCAACGAGACGGGATCTGCGTGCAGGTGATCGCGCCCGCACCGGAGCTGTCCGGCGAACGGGCCGCCGCCGCGCAGCAGCTGGCGTTGCGGCTGGCCGCCGAACTCGGCGTGGTCGGGGTGCTCGCGGTCGAGCTCTTCGAGACGGTCGACGGCGAACTGCTGGTCAACGAGCTCGCGATGCGGCCGCACAACTCCGGGCACTGGACCATGGACGGGTCGCGCACCAGTCAGTTCGAGCAGCATGTGCGCGCGGTGCTGGACTACCCGCTCGGCGACACCGACGCCATCGCGCCGGTGACCGTGATGGCCAACGTGCTGGGCGCCCCCGAAGTCCCGGAGATGAGCGTCGACGAGCGGCTGCACCACCTGTTCGCGCGGATGCCCGACGCCCGCGTCCACCTCTACGGCAAGGAAGAACGTCCCGGCCGCAAGGTGGGCCACATCAACTTCGCCGGCCCCGGCCCGGCGGATCGGGAAAAGGTGGCGAAGCTGCGGGAACGCGCCGAGCTGGCGGCACACTGGTTGTCGCACGGGCAGTGGACGGACGGATGGGATCCACACGCCGGCGACGATAATCAGAGCAGTGCGATCGGAAAAGGCGGGAGCAGCGGCGTAAATGACCATGAGTAGCGATCAGCACGCCAAGGTCGGTGTGATCATGGGCAGCGACAGCGACTGGTCGGTGATGCAGGACGCCGCGGCGGCGCTGGCCGAGTTCGACGTGCCGGCCGAGGTCCGGGTCGTCTCCGCGCACCGCACCCCGCAGGTGATGTTCGACTACGCGCGCGACGCGGCCGGGCGCGGCATCGAGGTGATCATCGCGGGGGCCGGGGGAGCCGCGCACCTGCCCGGGATGGTCGCGTCGGCGACGCCACTGCCGGTGATCGGGGTGCCGGTGCCGCTGGCGCGCCTGGACGGTCTGGACTCGTTGCTGTCGATCGTGCAGATGCCCGCCGGCGTCCCGGTGGCGACGGTCTCGATCGGGGGAGCCCGCAACGCCGGGTTGCTCGCGGTGCGCATCCTCGGGTCGTCGGACCCGGCGCTGCGCGCGCGGATCGTCGAGTTCCAAGAGGAGCTGGCGCGCAGTGTGCGGGCCAAGGATGAAGCGCTGCAGCAGCGTCAGGGTAAAGTTACCGGCGAGTAGTAAGAGGAGGCCGAGATGGCTGGATGGGCCGGAAACCCCGACTTCGATCTGTTCCAACTGCCCGAAGAGCACCAGGAGTTGCGCGCCGCGATCCGTGCGCTGGCGGAGAAGGAGATCGCTCCGCACGCCGCCGACGTGGACGAGAACTCCCGCTTCCCCGAGGAGGCGCTGGAGGCGCTGAACTCCTCCGGGTTCAACGCGGTGCACGTGCCCGAGGAGTACGGCGGGCAGGGTGCGGACTCGGTGGCGGCGTGCATCGTGATCGAGGAGGTCGCCCGTGTCGACACCTCGGCGTCACTGATTCCCGCGGTGAACAAGCTGGGCACCATGGGGCTGATCCTGCGCGGCTCCGACGAGCTAAAGAAGCAGGTGCTGCCCTCGATCGCGGACGGCACGGCGATGGCGTCCTACGCGCTGAGCGAGCGCGAGGCCGGCAGCGACGCGGCGTCCATGCGGACCCGGGCGAAGGCCGACGGGGACGACTGGATTCTCAACGGCGCCAAGTGCTGGATCACCAACGGCGGCAAGTCGAGCTGGTACACGGTGATGGCCGTGACCGATCCGGACAAGGGTGCCAACGGCATCTCGTCGTTCATGGTGCACAAGGACGACGAGGGCTTCACGGTGGGGCCGAAGGAAAAGAAGCTCGGCATCAAAGGCTCACCGACCACCGAGCTGTACTTCGAGAACTGCCGCATCCCGGGCGACCGGATCATCGGCGAGCCCGGCACCGGCTTCAAGACCGCGCTGGCGACGCTGGACCACACCCGGCCCACCATCGGGGCGCAGGCCGTCGGCATCGCGCAGGGCGCATTGGACGCGGCCATCGCATACACCAAGGACCGCAAGCAGTTCGGCCATCCGGTCAGCGACAACCAGGGTGTGCAGTTCATGCTCGCCGACATGGCGATGAAGGTCGAGTCCGCCCGGCTGATGGTGTACCACGCCGCCGCCCGCGCGGAGCGCGGCGAATCCCACCTGGGCTTCATCTCCGCGGCATCCAAGTGCCTGGCCTCCGACGTCGCGATGGAAGTCACCACCGACGCGGTGCAGCTCTTCGGCGGCGCCGGCTACACCATCGACTTCCCCGTCGAGCGGATGATGCGGGACGCCAAGATCACTCAGATCTACGAGGGCACCAATCAGATTCAGCGCGTGGTGATGTCGCGGGCGCTGCTGCGCTGATCGTTTTCCGGCGATGCTGTTGGGAAAAGCCGAGCCGCACCGCTTAGGATCACCAATCGGTGCGTGAAGTTCACACCGACAGTCGGTAAACAGCCACCGACTCACGTCCGACCACCGTCACAGAGCAAAGGATCTTCGCGGCAAGGGGGGTCTGCGGTGCAGCACGCGACTTCTGATGCACGTTCACAGATGGCCGGGAATTGATACCGATGCGCGCTGCGGCCGCCCCGACGGCGAGTTGGCAGTCGTTGTCGTTGCTGTTGGTCGAGGATGACCGCGCCGACGCGGTGTTGGTGGAAGACCTGATCACCGATGCGGTCACCGATATCCGGGTGGTGTGGGCGAAGTCGATGGCGCACGCCGAACGCGAGCTCGAGTCCGCCCGCCCCGACTGCGTGCTGTTGGATCTGCATCTGCCCGACGCCAGCGGGATCGACGCGTTGAACCGGATCGCCAACCTCGATGCCACCGTGCCGATCGTGGTGCTGACCGGGTTGAACGACGAGTACTTCGGGGCCTCGGCGGTGGCCGCCGGAGCCCAGGACTATCTGGTCAAGGGCCGGGTCGAGCCGGAGATGCTGCGCCGCGCGCTGCTGTACGCCATCGAGCGCAAGCGCGCCGAACTGATCGCCGCCGACCTGCACGCCACGCAGCTGCGGGCCCGGGAGAACGCGCTGCTGGAACGCGGCCTGCTGCCCTCGCCGCTGCTGCTGGACAACCCGGGCGTCGACATCGTCGCCCGGTACCGGCCGAGCCGCGAAGACGCGCTGCTGTGCGGAGACTTCTACGACGTCGTCCAGACGCCCGACCGGGTGGTGCACGTGCTGATCGGCGACGTCGCCGGGCACGGCCCGCACGAGGCCGCGCTGGGTGCGGCGTTGCGGATCGCGTTCCGCGCGCTCACCTTTGCCGGTGTGCACGGCGTCGAACTGATGCGCCAACTCGAACGGGTCCTGTATTCGGAACGTACCGACACCGGGATTTTCGCGACCGTGCTCACCCTCGAGATCTCGCCCGACACCCCGCGCGTCCACGCCGTCCGCGCCGGCCACCCGCCAATGTTGGTGCAGGCCGGTGGAACCGTGGAATGGCTGGAGCCGGCGGGCGGCCCGGCGCTGGGCCTGCACGCCGGCGACTGGCCGTCCGAACAGCTGGAGCTGCCCGCCGGGCACGCCCTGCTGTTGCTGACCGACGGACTCTTCGAGGGATATTCGGGGCAGGGCACGCAACGTCTGGGCGAGGACGGCCTGCTCGCCCTGGCCCGGGAGCACGCGAGCAAGCCCGGCCCCGCGTTCGTCGACGCGCTCATCAACGGTGCCCAGGAACTCGCCCAGCCCCGCGGCGGTTTGACCGATGACATCGCCGTCCTGCGCGTCGAGAGGACTAGCGCGTGACCCCATGGCGTCCGCTTCGGCTCACCGAGCTCACCGTGCGGGGATGGCTGGCGTTGGTGCTGTGGATCATGGGCGCGACCGTGCTCGTCGGGGCGTTGGTCGGCGCCGCATTGCTGCATCGCACCGACGAGATGTCGCGCCAGATGGCCCAGAACATCCAGCCGGCGCGCGTCGCGGCGGCGCGCCTGCAGGCGGCACTGCGCGACCAGGAGACGGGCCTGCGCGGCTACCTGATCTCGGCCGACCGGCAGTTCCTCGCGCCGTATTACGACGGGCAGCGCGCCGAACAGGCTGCCGCGGAAGAGATTCGGCGTCTGGTGGGCGGGCGCGCGGAGCTGATGGCCGATCTGGACGCGGTGGAATCCGCCGCCGCCGACTGGCGGGCGAACTATGCAGAGCCACTGATTTCCAACGTGGCTCCCAAGACGCCGAGGTACATCAGCCCCAACACGGCCGACACCGGCAAGAACAAATTCGACCGTCTCCGTGAGCTTTTCGACACGCAGAACACGCACCTGACGGTGGCCGCAGCGGCCGCCATCGACGAGCTCAACGAGATCAACGGCTGGCGCGACTGGGTGCTGGGCGCCACGGTGTTCATCGTGATCGGAACCGCCCTCGTGCTGGGGCTGCTCAGTCGCGCCACGATCACCCGGCCGATCGCGGCTCTGGCGGCGGCCTGCCGGCGCATCACCCAGGGCAGCTTCGAGGAGACGATCCCACCTCCTCGGCGGCCCAGAGACATTCGGAAGATGGCCATCGACGTGGAGAACATGCGCAAGCGCATCGTCGACGAGCTCGAGGTGTTGCAGGCGGCGCAGGCACAATTGGATGAACAGGCCGCCGAATTACGCCGATCCAACACCGAACTCGAGCAGTTCGCCTACGTCGCATCGCACGATCTGCAGGAACCGCTGCGCAAGGTCGCGTCCTTTTGCCAGCTGCTGGAGAAGCGTTACGCCGACCAGCTCGACGAGCGCGGCATCGAATACATCGGATTCGCGGTCGACGGCGCCAAGCGCATGCAGGCGCTGATCAACGACTTGCTCACCTTCTCGCGGGTCGGCCGGCTGGGCACCACGGAAACCGAGGTGCAGCTCGATGCGACGCTCGACGCCGCCCTGGCGAACCTGGCCACCGCGATCGAGGAAACCGAGGCGCAGATCGTGCGCCCGGAGCAGCCGCTGCCGCAGATCGTCGGGGATCCGACGCTGCTGACGATGTTGTGGCAGAACCTGATCGGCAACGCGATCAAGTTCCGGCACAAAGATCGTCGGCCCTGCGTCGTCATCGAATGCGCGCCCGGCACCGGCAGCCATGACGGCGAATGGCTGCTGAGCGTGGCGGACAACGGCATCGGCATCCCGGAGGAATTCTCCGACAAGGTCTTCGTGATCTTCCAGCGGCTGCACGGCCGCGACGTGTACGCCGGAACCGGAGTCGGCCTGGCATTGGTCAAGAAGATCATCGAGTACCACGGCGGCACCGTCCGGATCGACACGTCCTACACCGATGGGACCCGATTCGAATTCACCCTGCCCGGTCCCAGACCCGTCGACGAAGCAGACTCGGTCGCTTTGGAAGGAGCGCATCAATGACGACAACAGATGGCAGAGCGATAGACATCCTGCTCGTCGAGGACGACCCGGGCGACGAGCTCATCACCCGAGAAGCGTTCGAGCACAACAAGCTCCAGAACAGGCTACATGTCGCGCACGACGGAGAGGAAGGCCTCGACTACCTCTACCGGCGGGGGAAGTTCGCGGAGGCGCCGCGGCCCGACCTCATCCTGCTCGACTTGAACCTGCCGAAATACGACGGTCGCCAGCTGCTGGAGAAGGTCAAGTCCGACCCCGACCTGGCCCGCATCCCGGTAGTCGTGCTCACCACCTCCTCGGCGGAGGAAGACATCCTCAAGAGCTACAAGCTGCACGCGAATGCCTACGTCACCAAACCCGTTGACCTCGACCAGTTCATGAAGGCCGTCCGGCAGATCGACGAGTTCTTCGTTCAGGTGGTGCGGCTGCCGGGCGCCGGGGCGTAGCTGCGCGACTTGCGCCTCGATAGCCGGGTGACCAGCAGCCCGAGCATGATCAGCAGCAAGAACACGGTCGGCTAGACGCCCGGCCGTCTCACGCCGGCGGGTGTGGTCGACGCCTCAGTATCCATCGATCCTAGATACCCGCTTCCCGCGTTCAGTCACCGCTTATTCACCTCTTATTCTTTGTCAAGGGTTTGTATATTCGCGATTGGTTAACTTTCATTAGCCCGCGGGTCGCGGGTGGACGCGCATGCGTCATTCGCGGCTCGGACAGCAGCCGGCGGCGAGGCCTCGCATTCGCCGCCGCGACGTGCGAAGGAGTTTCGTGAGGTTCGCTCGATATGGCGCGGCGCTGGGCCTGGTGGCCTTCACCGCCCTGGCGCTGACGGGGTGCGGCCACTCGAACTCGTCCAGCTCCGGCGCCAAGTCGACGCCGGTGGACTGCGGCGGCAAGAAGGTGCTGAAAGACAGCGGCTCGACCGCGCAACAAAACGCCATCGAGCAGTTCGTCTACGCCTACGTTCGCGCTTGCCCGGGCTACACGCTGGATTACAACGCGAACGGCTCCGGCGCCGGCGTGACCGAGTTCGTCAACAACCAAACCGACCTCGCCGGTTCCGACGTCCCCCTCGACCCGTCCACGGGTCAGAACGATCGGGCGGCGCAGCGCTGCGGTTCGCCGGCGTGGGACCTGCCCACGGTGTTCGGGCCGATCGCGGTCACATACCACCTCACCGGGGTGAACGGGCTGAAATTGGACGGGCCCACGGCCGCGAAGATCTTCAACGGCGCCATCACCAAATGGGACGACCCGGCGCTGAAGGCCATCAACCCGGGCCTCAACCTGCCGTCGACGCCCATCGCGGTCATCTTCCGCAGTGACAAATCCGGTACCACCGCCAACTTCCAGAAGTACCTCGATGGCGCGTCCGACGGCGCCTGGGGCAAGGGCGCCAGCGAGGTGTTCACCGGCGGCGTCGGACAGGGCGCCAGCGGGAACAACGGCACGTCGGCCCTCCTGCAGAACACCGAGGGTTCCATCACCTACAACGAGTGGTCATTCGCGGTGGGCAAGCAGCTGACCATGGCGTCGATCATCACGTCGGCGGGTCCGGACGCGGTGCCGATCACCACCGACACCGTCGGCAAGACGATCGCCGGGGCGACCTTCAGCGGGCAGGGCAACGACCTGGTGCTGGATACCTCGTCGTTCTACAAGCCGACGCAGCAGGGCGCGTATCCGATCGTGCTGGCGACCTACGAAATCGTCTGCTCGAAGTACCCGGACGCGCCCACCGGCACCGCGGTGAAGGCGTTCATGCAGGCCGCCATCGGGTCGGGCCAGGACGGCCTGGACCAGTACGGTTCCATCCCGCTGCCCAGCTCGTTCACGGCAAAGCTGTCGACGGCGGTCAATGCGATTTCCTGACGAGACGAAAGGGGCTCGACGGTGACCGATAACCAGCCGGCCTCGGTGGTCGGGTCCTGGTTCGGCCCCTACCGGCTGGTGCGACTTCTGCGCCAGGGTGGCATGGGTGAGGTGTACGAGGCCGAGGACGCGCGCAAGCGCCGCATGGTGGCCCTGAAGCTGATCTCGTCGGAGTTCTCGGGCAACGCGGAGTTCCGCGCCCGGCTACAGCGTGAGGCCGATATCGCCGGGCGGTTGACCGAGCCGCACGTGGTGCCGATCCACGATTACGGCGAGATCGACGGGCGGTTCTACGTCGACATGCGCCTCGTCGACGGCGTCGATCTGGCCACGCTGTTGCGCCGGGACGGGCCGTTGGCACCGCCGCGCGCGATCGCCATCATCAGCCAGGTCGCCGCCGCGCTGGACGCGGCACACGCCGCCGGGGTGACGCACCGCGACGTCACACCGGGGAACATTCTGGTCACCCCAAGCGACTTCGCCTACCTGGCCGACTTCGGCATCGCGCGGGGCGCGAGTGATCCGGGACTGACACAGGTCGGGACCGCCATCGGTACGTACTACTACATGGCCCCGGAACGATTCACCGAAGATGACGTCACCCACAGCGTCGACATCTATTCGCTCGCATGCGTTTTGACCGAGTGCTTGACCGGTTCGCCGCCGTACCGGGCCGAGACCATCGAACGGCTGGTCGCCGCGCATCTGACGAAGACGGCCGCACCGCCCAGCCAGTTACGCCCCGGCGCGTTTCCTCCCGCCCTGGATCAGGTGATCGCCAAGGGCATGGCCAAGAATCCCGCGGCGCGCTATCGCACCGCGGGCGAATTCGCCGCCGCCGCACACCACGCGCTGACCACGTCGGAGCAGCGGAAGGCCACCACGATTCTGCGCGAGGGAGAAAGCGCGGCGATGGGTGCGGGTGCGGGCGATCCACGCCCGACGCGTGAGCCGGATTCGTTCGCCCCGTCGCCGAGCGCCGAGACCGTGGCGGGTTCGTGGCCATCCGGGCGCGGCGGTGCGAACAGGAGTGAGCCGTCCCGCGCCGGGCCGTCGCTGATCCGCGCCGCCCCAACGACTTCCGGCCGCGTGTACGGACCCGGGCCGGACTTCGGGCGTCCCGCCGCGCCGCCCGACAGCAAACGCAAACAGTGGATCATCGTCGGCGCCATCGCCCTCGTCGCGCTGGTCGCGTTCGTGGTGGCGGTCGTCGGCTACCTGTCCACCGAGTCCTCAGGGCCGTCGAAGCAGGCCAGCGGCCAAAGTGTGTTGCCGTTCAACGGCATTGACTTTCGCCTGTCCCCGGGCGGGGTGACGCTGGACAGCGCGGGGAACGTGTACGTGACCAGCGAGGGCATGTACGGCCGGGCGGTGAAGCTCACGAGCGGTTCGAACGCCACGACGGTGCTGCCTTTCAACGGGCTCTACGAACCGCAGGGCCTGGCCGTCGACGGCGCGGGCACGGTGTACGTCGCCGATTTCAACAACCGGGTGATCAGCATGGCCGCGGGATCCAACAGCCAGAAGGAACTGCCGTTCACCGGCCTGAACTACCCCGAGGGCGTCGCGGTCGACAGCCAGGGCGCCGTATATGTCGCCGACCGCGGCAACAGCAGGGTGGTGAAGCTGGCGGCGGGATCCAAGAACCAGACCGTGCTGCCGTTCAACGGGCTCAACAACCCGGACGGGGTGGCCGTCGATCCCGCGGGCAACGTCTACGTCGCCGACACCGACAACAACAGGATCGTGAAGCTCGATGCCGCGTCGAATACGCCGTCGGCGTTGCCATTTCACGACCTGTCTGTGCCGTGGGGCATCGCGGTGGACAACAGCGGCACCATCTACGTCACCGAGCACGACAAGAACGACGTGGTGAAGTACCCGCAGGGCGCGACCACCGGGACCGCCCTGCCGTTCACCGGGCTCAACACCCCGCTGGCGGTGACGGTCGACAAGGACCAGAACGTCTACGTCGCCGACCGCGGCAACGACCGGGTGGTCAAGCTGACGCCGTGAGCCCTACGGCGCGGGCTGCGGTGCGCCCAGGTACTCCTCGGTGTGCTGGCCGAGGGCGGGCGGGGGTTCGGTGGCCCAGCCAGCCGATAAGGCGTCGAAGCTGGAATAGCGCGCGGGAGTGCGGATTACGGTGACCTCGTCCGCGCCGTCGCCGACCCGGAGGGCGAGCTCGTTCTCGGCGAACAGCGCGGTGCCGACGACCTGCTTCCAGGTGTAGGCGTGGCAGGCCATCAGGCCGCCCTCCTGGAGCAGCTGCACCCATTCGTCCGCGGTCTTGGCGGCCAGGGCCTTCTCGAGTTCCACGGTCAGCTCGGGATAGTTGAGCGCCCGCGCGCGCTGGTCGGCGAACCGCTCGTCATCGCGCATGTCGGGCCGGCCGATGATCTCGCACAGTTTGTCCCAGTGCTTGGGCACGTACGCGCTGATCACCAGGTAGCCGTCGGCCGCCTTGAAGGCGTCCGACGGTTGGGTGGCGAACCCAACACCCTTGCGTTTCTTGGGCTTTGGCGCCGCGTCCGGCTTCGGGGCCTCGCTCGGCTTGTTGAGGTGGATGGTCAACTGGCTGGCCTGCAGGCTGACCGCGACGTCATACATGGCGACCCGGACGACGTCGGCCACCCCGTGGCGTTCTCGGTTGAGCAGCGCGGCCAGCACGGCCTGGGCCAGCACGTGGCCGCTGGCGGCGTCGACGAGCTGGAACGGGATGATCTGGGGTTTGCCGGTGGGCGTGGGCATTCCGGTGGTCATGCCCGATTCGGCGGCGACCATCAGGTCGACGCCCGGGCGGCTGCCCTCCGGGCCGTTGCCGCCGTAGGCGGACAGGCGCGCGTAGATGAGTCTGGGATTGCGGGACTGCAGCTCGTCGGGGCCCAGGCCCATGCGTTCCATCACGCCGGGCCGAAACCCTTCCAGCACAACGTCGGCCGTATCGACCAGCCGCAGGATCTGCTGCTTGGCCTCGTCGCTGCGCAGGTCGGCCATCACCGACTTCTTGCCCCGGTTGTGGGGGAGGAACAGGGTGGCCAGCGGGGGGCGCCCGGGCAGGACGGCGGTGATGTGCCGGGCCGCCTCGCCGATGGGCGCCTCGACCTTGATCACCTCGGCACCCAGGTCGGCCAGCACCTGACCGGCCATCGGCCCGGCGATGTTCTGGGTGAAGTCGAGCACCCGGAATCCGTCAAGTGGCTTGGCGGGCTTGCTGTTTGGCATCCTGTTTGGCCTTCCTAAGAAGCCGACCGGTGCAGCACCGCGGTGCAGTAGTAATTCTGCGCGAAGGGTGCGTCGGGTTCGGTCGACTGCAGCGGCAGGCCGTTGTTGGCCAGCATCTGGTTCAGGGGGGTGCGGACCGGCTGCCAGCCCCGCTGCTGCAGGTAGGTCGCCACGTCGTTGCGTTCGCCGGGGAAGCCCAGCTCGCCCAGGGCGATATCGAGGCCGTTGCGCCGCCACTTCTCGCTCGCGGCATTCAGCGCGTCCCCGTTGATCCCGGTGTTCGCGAAGACCTCGGCCACCAGCTGACTGCCCTCGGCGGACAGGGCGGTGACGTTGTCCAGCAACCGATCCTGGGCCTCGGGTGGCAGGAAGCCGACCAGGCCCTCGGCCGCCCAGGCGGCGGGCCGGCCGGTGTCGAAGCCGGCCTGCCGCAGCGCCGACGGCCAGTCGTGGCGCAGGTCGATCGGAACGTCGCGCACCGCGGCGGTCGGCTCGGCGCCGAGCTGAGCGATGGTGGCAGCCTTGAACTCCAAAACCTGCGGCTGGTCGATCTCGAACACCGTGGTGCCGGGCGCCCACGGCAGCCGGTAGGCGCGCGCGTCCAGTCCGGAGGCCAGGATGACCACCTGGTCGATGCCCGCGGCGCCCGCCTCGGCGAAGAACGCGTCGATGTAACGGGTGCGGGCGGCGAGCATGTCGGTCATGCGTTGCATGCCCCACGGGGCGTCCGGCTCGTCGACGTCGGCGGAGGCGAGCTCGCCGGCGGCCCACCGGGTCATGAAGTCGACGCCGACCGCGCGCACCAGCGGCTCGGCGAACCGGTCGTCGATCAGCCCGTCCAGGGTGGCCCGGGCGCGCCCGGCGGCCACCATGGTGGCGGTCGCTCCCACGCTGGTCGCCAGGTCCCAGGTGTCGTCGTCGGTGCGCGCCATCGAGGAATCCCTTCCGATCTACTGGTTAGCCACAATAACGACCAGCGCCGGATGGCTCGGCGCGAGGTGCGACACGGATCGATCACGGCCGGGCGTTGCGGCCGCGGGCCCCGCCCCGGCGCCGCTAGCCTCGCGCCATGACCACTTCGGTTGCCATCCAGCAAGAGTGCCGGGGCGGCGCGACGCACGACGCCGACTGGCGGCGCGGCGCCGGGTGGGCGCGGCGGCTGGCCTGGGTCAGCCTGGCCGTGGTGCTGGTCGAGGGCGTCGTCGGGCTGTGGCAGGGATTCGCGGTCTCCTCCGCCGCTCTGACCGGGTGGGCTCTGGGCGGCGCATCGGAGGCGCTGGCCAGCGCCATGGTGGTGTGGCGGTTCAGCGGGGCGCGTGCCTTCTCCGTAACCGCGGAGCGGCGCGCGCAGCGCGGCGTCGCCGTGTCGTTCTGGCTGACCGCCCCGTACATCGCCGCCGAATCCGTGCACGACCTGACGGGTGGGCACCACGCCGAGACGTCGGTGATCGGCATCGGGCTGACCGCCCTCGCGCTGGTGCTCATGCCGGTGCTGGGCCGGGCCAACCACCGGTTGGGCACCCGGCTGGGGTCGGGTGCCACCGAGGCCGAGGGGATCCAGAACTATCTGTGCGCCGCCCAGGCCGCCGGGGTGCTGGTCGGCCTCGCGATGACGGCGCTGTGGGCCGGCGCGTGGTGGGTCGACCCGGCCGTCGGGCTGGCCATCGCCGGCGTCGCGGTCTGGCAGGGTGTGCGCGCGTGGCGCGGCGAGGATTGCGGCTGCTGACTTTTCAGCCGGCGCGCTCGCCGTTCGTCGTGCCGCGCGGCGCGTCCAACCGGTAGCGGATCAGCCGCGAGCTGTTGGCCACCACCGCCACCGACGACGCGTTGTGCAGGATCGCGGCCAGGACGGGGGATAGGGCGCCCCCCGCGCCGATGATCAACCCGGCGGCGTTGACGGCGATGGACATGCTGTAGTTCTCCCGGATGACGTCGACCGCGCGGGCACCCAGGTCGCGCACGTCGAGCAGGCGGTGCAGGTCGTCGTTGGCCAGCGCCACGTCGGCGGTCTCGACTGCGACGTCGGTTCCGGCCAGGCCCATCGCGATCCCGATGTCGGCGGCGGCCAGCGCGGGCGCGTCGTTGATGCCGTCACCGACCATGCCGACGGTGTAGCCCTCGTCCTGCAGGTCGCGCACCGCCGCGAGCTTGTCCTCCGGCATCACCTCGGCGCGCCATTCGTCGATCCCGAGCTCGCCGGCCACCACCTCGGCGATGTCCGGGTGATCGCCGGTGAGCATGACGATGCGGCGAATGCCGTTGGCGCGCAGCTTGTTCAGCACGTCGGCGGCCTCGGGGCGCACCTCGTCGCGCAGACTGATCAATCCGACCAGCTTGCCGTCGACGGCGAGCAGCAGCGGGGTCTCGGCCTGGCGGCGCAGCCGATCCACCCACTCCGACGCCTTCTTGGAGACCCGCACGTTTTCGGCGCGCAGCAGCCCGGGGCTGCCCAGCAGCAGGGTCCGGCCGTCGGCCCAGGTCCGCATGCCCAGGCCCACCAGGACCTCGCACTCCTCGTGCGGCGGGATGGTGATGTGGCGTTCCTCGGTGGACCGGATCACCGCCTCGGCCAGCGGGTGCCGAGAGTGGATCTCCGAGCTGGCCGCATACGCCAGCACCTGTTCGGGCTGCCAATCTTTGTGCAACGCAATGATATTGGTGACCACCGGACGTCCGACGGTGAGCGTGCCGGTCTTGTCGAACACGATCGCGTCCACCCGGCCGGCCTGCTCGAGGTGCGAGCCGCCCTTGATCAGGATGCCGCGCCGCGCGCCGTTGCCGATCGCCGCGCTGATCGCGGTCGGGGTGGCCAGGCCCACCGCGCACGGGCAGGCGATCAGCAGCATGGTCATCGCGCGACGGACGTCACCGGTGACCGCCAGCGTGATGGCCGAGACGACGAACGAGGTGGGAACGAAACGGCGGGAGAAGTTTTCGCCGACGGTCTGGATCGGCGCCCGGTCGTGCTGGGCCTCCTCGACCCGGGTGATGATGCGGCCGATGGTGGTCTGGCTGCCGACGGCGCGGGCGCGCACCACCAGGCGTCCGCGCACCACCACCGAACCGGCGTGCACGTGGGCGCCGACCACCACGCTGACCGGCAGGTTCTCCCCGGTGATCGCGGACTGGTTGACGATCGCCTCGCCGTCGACCACCTCGCCGTCGACCGGGATGGCGACGTGGTCGTGGACCACCACCTCGTCGCCGATCTGCACGGTGTCGATCGGCACCTGGACCTCGGTTCCCGCCTCGGGTCCGTCGGTCAGCCGGATCCAGGCCGTGTCCTGGCTGCCGCGCAGCAGTTCGGAGATGGCGCGGCGGGTCCGGCGCAGCGTCAGATCCTGAAGATACTCACCGATATTGAGCAACCACAGCACGGTGAGCGCGACGACGTTCTCGCGCAGCACCAGGCTCGCCACCGTCGCCGCCGAGACCAGCGCGTCGGTGCCGGCCTTGCCGGAACGCAACGAGCGCAGCGCCCCGCGCAGGAACGGATAGCCGGTGAACACGGTGACGCCGGTGGCGAACAGCCGGCCGCTGGTTCCCAGCAGCGGGGGCCGCGCGAAGACGTAGCGGCGCACCCCGAGCAGGGCCAGCGCGGCGCCGCCGATGACCATGCGCAGCACGTCGGCGTTGCGGATCTCCGAGGAGTGCGGCGCGCGGGCCGGGATCAGCTCGCCGGCGACGTGGGCCGCCTCGCCGATGGCGGCCAGCACCGCGGAGCGGTCGCAGCGACGCGGCGAGTACCAGACGACGACCGAACCGGTTCGGGGGTAGGCGTGCACCACGCGCACGCCCTCGCACTTGGCGACGGCCTCTTCGACCGCGACCGCGCGCCGGGAGTTGGCGCGCACCCAGTCGACGGCGACCCGCATGCGCCCGGCCGCATCCGAAATGACTTGTAGCGCAGGGTCTTCGGTTCGCGCCTCGTCTGCGATGTCGGGGACTAGGGCGAGGTCCATATCGCTGCGATCAGTGCTCGTGGTCGTGGGTGTCGGCGATCGAGGGGGTGGGCGCCTCCTCGCCGATGCGCTCGCGGGCCTCGGCCATGACATCGGCGAGCTTGAGGCGCGCCGACTCGGCGGCCTCCTCGGCCTTGCGGGTGCCACGCAGTCCGAGCTCGGCGCCCTTGACCGCGGTCTCGTGCAGCGGCGCCTTGGCCGCGGCCTTGCGCACCACCTCGTAGGCGGTCACGCCGACCAACCCGGTGACCACCGTGCCTGCCGCCTTCGCCAGGAGCCCGTACACCGCCATTGCCGCAACCTTCCTATCGTCTCAGCGTTAAGTCCATGCTTGCACGACGTTAACATCGCAATATAGCGATATCAATATGTATCGCGACGTGGCTTGCGCCGGCCCGCGGTCCCTTACAGCACCCTGGTGACTTTTTCGGTTGCGATGCGGCGCTCTTGCCCGGCAGGGTCGGCGTTGGCCACCTGCACCAGCGAGCCGCCGACGGCCATGATCGCCAGCAGCCCGTCCACCAATTCGGCGGGTCGCGACCACGACGCGCCGGACAACACCCGGTCGCCCGACGTCAATCCCCTTGCGGCCGCGGAGCTTTGGCAATCAGCCAGCACCGCGTCGACCGATCGCCCGTCCAGCGCCGGCCCCGGGTTCGGTTCGGGCACGATCTGATCGCCGTGCACCCGCACCGCGGTCGCGTAGTCCGTCACGCCGATCGGCAGGTCGGGTGCGGGGCGGCCGAACGGATCCAGCGACAGCACGGCCACCTCACCCCCCGATGCCGCCGTGCTTACGGCGTCGTCGGCCTCGTCCAGGCGCTGCGCCGTGCACAGCGCGAGGTCGGCCGGGCCGGCCAGCACCGCCTCGGCGCCGATCCACCACACCCCGAACAGCACGGCCGCCGTCTGCCAGTGCGCGGGCAACAGGATCGCCACCCGGCTGGCAGGTCCGGCGCCCAGCTCGTCGCGTAGCAGGTTGCCCGTCTTGGCGGCCCAGTTGGCCAGTGTCACACCGGACAGCTCGATGCGCTCGCCGGTGGCGTCGTCGTAGTAGGTGATGCGCGGGCCGACCGGATCGGCCCGCAACATGGGATCGAGGATGGCCCCGCTCAGCGTGATCAGTTGATGCACTCTGGCTTGTCGGAGCCGGCAGTCAGGATCGGCGAGGGCGCGGGGACCTTGGGGTCGGCCGCCACCGCGCCGGCGGTGGACACCTTGGCGGGCATGATCTCCGCGCCGCCGGACAAGCCCGAGCCCGGACCGCTGTAGTCATTGGCCAGCACCACCCGCACCGCACCCGGGGCCAGCGTGGTGTCGGCGACCACCGGCAACCCACCCAATTCCTTGGAGACCTCCTTGGCCCCCAGGTCGTCGCTCTTGGCGGCGCGCACCTGGCTGGCCTTGACGTGCCCGCTCTCGTTGTTGCCGACTGTGCCCGTGGCAAAACCCTTGGAGCTCAACACGTCTGACACGGCCGAGGCCAGGCCGTTGATGTCGGTGTCGTTGACCACGCTGGCGGTGGTCTTCGCCGGGGTGTAGGCGATCTCCTCGGTCTTGCCCTGTTCCTGGTCGTGCAGCAGGCCACCGACCCAATCGGCGACTTGATGCGGGTCCAGCCGCACCACACTCTGCATGCCGTCGTCGCTCCAGCCGGCGCCGTCGAGCACCGGGATGGTGGCGAAGGCGACGTTGCCGCCGGCCAGCTTCTGCATCTGCTGCACGAAATCCATGACGTCCCAGCCCGCGGAGATCACCACGGAGCGCTGGACGGCGGCCTCCAGCCGCCTCACCGTGGTGGGGCTGGACAGCGTCTGGCCGGAGATCACCCGGTGGGCCAGCGAGGCCATCACCACCTGCTGGCGCACCACCCGGTCCAGGTCGCCGCGCGGCAGGTCGTGGCGCTGACGCACGAAGCTGAGGGCCTCGGGGCCGCTGAGTCGTTGTTGGCCGGCCGGGAAGTCGGCGCCCGAAAGCGGTTCGAACACCGGCTCCTTGAGGCAGACGTCGACGCCGCCGAGGGCGTCGGTGATCAGCGAGAAGCCGAGCAGGCCGATCTCGGCGTAGTGGTCGACGGTGACACCGGTGAGGTCGGCGACGGTCTTGATCAGCGCCTCGCGGCCCGCCTCGGTGCCCTGGGCCGCCGCCTCGGTGGCGGAGGCGCCTGCCTTGACCAGGGCCGTGCGCTTGGCCTCCCGGGTCTGGCCGTAGACCCCGTTGATCTTGGTCTTGCCCAGGCCCGGGGCGGCGACGTAGGAGTCGCGCGGGATCGAGATCGCGGTGGCCGACTTCCCGTTGTTGGGGATACGGATCAGGATGATGGTGTCGGTGTTGGTGGCTTCCTCGTCGCCGGCCTTCAGCGCCTCCAGTTCCTCCTGCGACAACGGGTTGCCGTGCGCGTCGGTGCGGCTGTCCAGCCCGACCAGCAGGATGTCGATCGCACCGTCGTCGCCGCCCTTGCCCAGCGAGGGCGCGGACATGTGAAAGATGCCGTCTTCGAAAGACCGGACATTGGTCCACGCGATCCCGGTGCCGAGGACGACCGCGAGCGTCAGCGCGGTGGCAATCACACGAACCACACGTTGCACAGGCATCCCACTACATTACTTCCGGCACAGGAGCTTCACGGGTAGCGAAGCCCCGCGCGCCCCGGGCTTGGCCGCGCGTTTTCGGGCCATGCCAAACTCGAACCATGTCAGGCAGGATCGTGATCGCCGGCGCCGGTGGGCAGCTGGGCGGCTATTTGACCTCGCTAACAGCAAGTCAGGGCCGCGACGCCCTGGCGCTCACGTCGTCGCAGTGGGACATCACCGACCCCGCGGCCGCCGAGCGGATCGTGCGGCCCGGCGACGTGGTGATCAACTGCGCGGCCTACACCAACGTCGACGGCGCCGAGAGCGACGAGGCCGGCGCGTTCGCGGTCAACGAGACCGGGCCCGGGCACATCGCCCGCGCCTGCGCGCAGGCCGGTGCCCAGCTGGTCCACGTCTCCACCGACTACGTGTTCAACGGGGACTTCGGTGGCGCGGCACCCAGGCCGTACGAGCCCACCGATCAAACCGCGCCGCAGGGTGTGTACGCCCGCAGCAAGGTCGCGGGGGAGCGGGCCGTGCTCGCGGCGCTGCCGGAGGCGGTGGTGGTCCGCACCGCCTGGGTCTACACCGGCGGCACCGGCAAGGACTTCGTCGCGGTCATGCGCCGGCTGGCCGCCGGGGACGGTCCGGTGGACGTGGTGGACGACCAGACCGGCTCCCCGACCTACGTCGGCGACCTGGCCGCCGCGCTGCTGCAGATCGTCGACGACCGCGTGCCCGGTCCGATCCTGCACGCCGCCAACGAGGGCGCCTGCTCGCGGTTCGAACAGGCCCGCGCCGTCTTCGAAGAGGTCGGCGCCGATCCGGAGCGGGTGCGACCGGTCACCACCGACCACTTTCCCCGCCCCGCGCCCCGGCCGGCCTACTCCGCGCTGTCCAGCGGCCAGTCCGTGGCGGCGGGGATGCGGCCGCTGAGGCCTTGGCGGCCTGCGCTTGACGCGGCGCTGGCCGCCGCCGATGGCGCTGTTGCGGCCGATCGACCGTTACCCTCTACGCGTGACTGACGTCCTGCCGGTCGTGACGGTGACCTACTCACCGGGCCCGCACCTGGAGCGCTTCCTGGCCTCGCTGTCGCTAGCCACCGAGCGAGAGGTGTGCGTGCTGCTGGCCGACAACGGCTCCACCGACGGCACCCCCGAGGCCGCCGTCGAGCGCTATCCCAACGTGCGGCTGTTCCACACCGGAGCCAACCTGGGCTACGGGACCGCGGTGAATCGCGCCATCGCACAGCTGGACCGCGACGACGACTGGGTCATCGTCGCGAACCCGGACGTGCAGTGGGGCCCGGGCAGCATCGACGAACTGCTGGACGCCGCCTCGCGCTGGCCGCGTGCCGGCGCGCTGGGCCCGCTGGTCCGCGATCCCGACGGTTCGGTGTATCCGTCGGCGCGGCACCTGCCCAGCCTGATCCGCGGCGGCATGCACGCGGTCGTCGGGCCGTTCTGGAAGCGCAACCCGTGGTCGGCGGCGTACCGCCAGGAGCGGCTGGAACCCAGCGAGCGGCCGGTGGGCTGGCTGTCGGGGTCGTGCCTGCTGGTGCGCCGCTCGGCGTTCGGCCAGATCGGCGGGTTCGACGAGCGCTACTTCATGTACATGGAAGACGTCGACCTCGGCGACCGGCTCGGCAAGGCCGGGTGGCTGTCCGTCTACGTCCCGTCGGCGGAGGTGCTGCACCACAAGGGCCACTCCACCGGCGGGGATCCGGCCAACCATCTGGCCGCCCACCACAAGAGCACATATATGTTTCTGGCCGATCGGCATTCCGGTTGGTTGCGCGCGCCGCTGCGCTGGACCCTGCGCGCCTCGCTGGCGGTGCGGTCCCGCCTGATGGTGCGCAGCGCGCTGCGCGCCTCCGGACGGCGGAAACTGGTAGAAGGGCGACACTGAGGTGGCAACTCCACAAGTAGATGTGGTGATCCTGGTCGGCGGCAAGGGCACCCGGCTGCGGCCGCTGACCCTGTCGGCGCCCAAGCCCATGCTGCCCACCGCGGGGCTACCGTTCCTCACGCATCTGCTGTCGCGCGTCGCCGCGGCCGGCATTGAGCACGTCATCCTCAGCACGTCGTATCAGGCCGCGGTGTTCGAGGCGGAGTTCGGCGACGGCTCCAAGCTGGGCCTGCAGATCGACTACGTCACCGAGGAGCACCCGCTGGGCACCGGCGGCGGTATCGCCAACGTCGCCGGGCACCTGCGGCACGACACCGTGATGGTGTTCAACGGCGACGTGCTCTCCGGGGCCGACCTGGGCCAGATGCTCGACTTCCACTCCGCCCAGCAGTCCGACGTCACCCTGCACCTGGTGCGGGTGGGCGACCCGCGGGCGTACGGCTGTGTGACCACCGACGACAACGGCCGCGTCACCGCATTCGTGGAGAAGACGCAGGACCCGCCGACCGACCAGATCAACGCCGGCACCTACGTCTTCTCGCGCGAGATCGTCGACCGGATTCCGCGCGGCCGGGAGGTCTCGGTGGAGCGTGAGGTGTTCCCCGCGCTGCTGTCCGACGCCGGCGTGAAGGTGTGCGGCTACGTCGACGCCAGCTACTGGCGCGACATGGGCACGCCCGAGGACTTCGTCCGCGGCTCGGCGGATCTGGTGCGCGGCATCGCCCCGTCGCCCGCGCTGCGCGGCCACCGCGGCGAGAAGTTGGTGCACGACGGCGCCGCGGTGTCGCCGGGCGCGGTGCTGATCGGCGGCACGGTGGTCGGGCGCGGCGCCGAGATCGGCCCGGGCGTCCGGCTGGACGGCGCGGTGATCTTCGACGGCGTCAAGGTCGAGGCCGGCAGCGTGATCGAGCGCTCGATCATCGGCTTCGGCGTGCGCATCGGCCCGCGGGCGCTGATCCGCGACGGCGTGATCGGCGACGGCGCCGACATCGGGGCGCGCTGCGAGTTGTTGCGCGGCGCCCGGGTATGGCCCGGTGTGTCGATTCCCGACGGCGGCATCCGCTACTCGTCCGACGTCTAGGTGTACTGGGTTAGGCGCGCGTGGCCTGGGCGACCAGATAGGCCAGCGCGTGATCCGTCCCCTCCGGCAGGGCGTCGGCGGGCCACCATCGCAGGTCCTCCGACTCGTCGCTGATCGCGATCTGCGCGCCGGCCGGCGCGTGCGCGACGAACTGCAGATCCAGATGGCGGGTCGGCACGCCCAGCGAGCAGGTCACCGGATGCACGTGCACCGCGGCCAGTCGGGGCTCGATGCGCAGCCCGTCGATCCCGGACTCCTCGGTGGCCTCGCGCAGCGCCGCCGCGAGGACGTCGGCGTCGTCATCATCGCAATGGCCGCCCAGCTGCACCCACCGGCCCAGGCGGCGATGTAGGGTCAGCAGCACCTGCCTGCCGGCGTGGTCGAGCACCAGCGCCGACGCGGTGACGTGGCCGGGCACGCACTCGCGCAGGCATGCGTCGGCGCGGGCGTGCACGAAGGCCAGCACGGCGTGCCGCAACGAATCCTGGGCCGGGTCGGGGGGCTCCCAGTCCGACAGCACGGCGATCGCCGATTCCCGAACGCTCATCGTGACCCCCGCCGTTTCCGCCGATCCCGCAGCGACACCCACGCCGCGCGGCAGTCCGCCACCGCGTCGGCGGGCAAGCCCAGGCCGTCGATCAGCACGCGGCGGTCGACGACGTCGAGCGCCTTCTCGATCTCGTTGGCCTTCAGCAGCAGGTCCACATCGCAGGCGAGTTCGGCATCGGCGAGCGCCGGCGGGGGGATGGGCAGCTGCTCGGCCTCGCGGGGCTCGAGCTCCAGGACGCCGCCGCCGTAGCTGCGGCCCATGATCTCGGCGAAGGCGAACGTCACGCTGTTGTGGAACGCGGCGGCCAGCGCGGCCGGCTCGACCCGGGCGGTGAGGCGCACCCGGTGCACGGTGTCGGTGCTCGTGGCCGCGGCGGCGTTGACGGTCAGCCGCGGCGCCCGGTGGATCTGGCGCAGCAGGAACAGGTCGGGCATCCACAGCGACGGCGTGGCCCACCACGGCTTGCGGATCGAGCACTTGTAGCCGCGGTGCACCCCGGCGGCTTCGCCGGCGCGGACGTGGGCGATCAGCGCTGGATCGGCCGGTTCCCGCGGCGCGTTGAGCAGCCAGCTGCGCTGCCCGGCGGCGAGATCGCTTGCCCGGCAATCGGTGTCGTATACCAACCCGGACAGCTGGGCGCTGCGCGAGACGAGCGGGACGCAGTGCGGCCGCAATCCCAGCTCGTCGGCCTGGGCGTCGGTGAACGTGAAGAAGGCGTTGCGCCCGGTCACGATGCCGACGTCGACCTCGGCGACCGACCCGAGCCGGGTCAGGCTGCCCGAGCCTTTGAGCGCGCGCAGCAGCCGGATCGCGGCCGGGTCGAGAAAGTACTTGGTCCACTTCTCGTCCTCGTGCAGCAGCGTCGGCGCCGATTCGACGTCGAGTTCGGCCTCGGCCAGGGCGTCGGCGTCCCTGAGGTGGACGGTGCGGATGCGCGCGGGGCCGGTGCCGACGACACCGCAGAACAACACGACCTCCTGCAGGATGCCGTCGAACACGAGGCGCTCGAAGGTCAGCAGGGTGATCTCGTGGAAGCGGCTCAGCAGGAAGTCACGCAGCTGCGCGGCGTAGGTGACCTGCAGCAGCTCGGCCGGCAGCACCAGTCCCACCCGTCCGCCGTCGCGCGCCAGCACGGTGCTCGCCACTACGAACGGGACCCAGGCGTTGGTCAGCCGGGTGGGGCGCAGACCCTCGCGCCGCATCAGGTCCAGCGCCGGATCGCGCTGCTGCGCACACCAGTTGCCGAAGCGGATGTAGGGCGGGTTGCCGGCGACGCCGTCCCAGCCGCCGGCGTCGGCGGTGGCGAGCCAGGCGAACAGGCTCTCGGCGTCGACGGGCGCGAACCGGCGGGACTTCGCCGCCTCGTCGGCGATCAGCTCGACGCCCCGCACCTGGTCGCTGAGCCGGGCCAGCTCGCGCAGGATGGCGCCGTCGCCGCAGGAGGGTTCGACGATCCTGGGCCCCGCCGCGCGGACCCAGGCGGCCAGGAAGCGGGCGACCGGGGCGGGGGTGTAGTAGCCGCCGCGGACCTTGTCGGCCGAGGCCGTCGCCTTGCCCGCGAACTTCATGGGCTCAGTATCACTTGCGGATCAGCAGATCACCGGGGTCTGCCGGATCGCGCGGCCCGGCCGGTTCGGCGGCATAGCCGATGGCGATGGCGCCCAACGGCTCCCAGTCGGCGGGCAGTTCGAGCTCGGCGCGCACCAGGTCGGCGGCGAAGATCGTCGAGCCGATCCAGCAGCTGCCCAGCCCGCGCACCGCCAGCGCGACCAGCAGGGCCTGCACGGCCGCGCCGACCGCCACGGTGAACATGGTGTGCTCGGCGTCGGTGCGGGCGGCGTCGGGATAGGCGTGGGCGCCGTCGGGCACCAGGATCGGGATGACGGCTTCGGGCGCGTCGTAGAGGATTTGGCCGCGCGCCACCCGGCGGTCGATGGAGTCGGCGGGCCGACCGTCACCGGCGAGGTCGGTGCGCCACTTGTCCTTCATCCGGTCCAGCAGCCGGGTCCGGGTGGCCGGGGTGCGCAGCCAGACGAACCGCACCGGGCGGGTGTGGTGCGGCGCCGGTGCGGTCAGCGCCTCGGCGACGGCGGCCTCCAGCAGATCGGCGGGCACCGGCTCGGCGCTGAACCGGCGCACCGATCGGCGCAGCAGCTGCGCCTCGCGCCGGCCCATCTCCAGGGCCTCGGCGGTGCCGAGCCAGAACAGGTCCTCGGTGCCCGGCCGCAGCAACTGCCGCGCCGTCGACCCGTCGTCGGTCACCGACAGCCCGCGCACCACCGCCACCGGCATCGCGGTCAGTTTGCCCTTGACCAGATCGGCGGCCGCGGCGATCTCGTCGGCGATCGCGACCTCGGTGACCAGCAGCTCGTTGCCGTGCTGATCGACGGCCCCCGAATAGCCATGCAGCACAGCCAGACCCGCAGCGCCCACGGCCGTGTCGGTCTGGCCGTTGCGCCACGCGCGGCCCATCGTGTCGGTGATGACCACGGCGACCTCGACGTCGAGCCGCTCGCGCAGCCCGGCGCGCAACGCCGCGGCGCTGCCGTCCGGGTCGACCGGCAACAGTGCCAGTTCGTCGCGCCCGACGTTGGAGCCGTCCACGCCCGCGGCGGCCTGCACCAGGCCGATCCGGTTCTCGGTGATCAGGGTTCGGCCCTTGCGGGCGAGCACCCGGACGGCTTCGTCGTCGACCAGCTTGCGCCTCAGCTCGTCGCGCTCCTCGGGATCCCGCGGCGCCGGCACCAGCCGGCCCTCGCACTTGGACACCGCCTTGCTGGTGACCACGACGACGTCACCGTCGCGCAGCCACGGCGCGGCCGCGGCGACGGCCGCGCCGAGATCGTCGCCGGGCCGGAACTCGGGCAGCCCGGCGACGGGCAGGATTTCGATGGGGGCGGCGCTGCCGTGCTCGCCGGCGCGCGTCACGGGCTCACCCCCGCCAGGTCCAGCCCGGCCCGGACCATCTCGGCCGTCGCCGCCGGGTCGGTCATCACCAGCGGCACCGAGCGCACCTTGACGCCGTCGATGTCGGCACGGTCGTCCTCGCTCACCAGCCAGCCATCCAGGATGCCGGTGTCGCGGCGCGCGCCGTAGTGGCGGCCGACCGCCTGGGCGGTCGACTCGACCCCGATCACCGATAGGCAGGCATCGGCCATGCCGCGCAATGGCTTTCCACCGATGATCGGCGAGTAGCCGACGATCGGTGCGCGCGCCGCGCGCAACGCGCCGCGAATGCCTGGGACGGCCAGGATGGCGCCGACGCTCACCACCGGGTTCGACGGCGCCAGCAGGATCACGTCGGCGTCCGCGATGGCCGCCGTGGCATCAGTTGTGGCGGCCGCCTTTTCGGCGCCGACGAAGGCGAAGCTGTGCGTGGGGACCTGGGCCCGGTAGCGCACCCACCACTCCTGGAAGTGGATGGCCCGCCGGCTGCCGTCGTCGGGATCGGTTATCACCACGTGGGTCTCGCACCGGTCGTCGCTGGCGGGCAGCAGCCGCGCGCCGGGTTGCCAGCGGTCGCACAGCGCGGTGGTGATCTGCGACAGGGGGTAGCCGGCGTTGAGCATCTGGGTGCGCACCAGGTGGGTGCCCAGGTCACGGTCGCCGAGCCCGAACCAGTCCGGCTGCATGCCATAGCGTGCCAATTCCTCTTTGGCGTGCCAAGTTTCGTTGCGGTGCCCCCACCCTCGCTCCGGATCTACACCTCCACCTAAGGTGTACATGCAGGTGTCCAAATCGGGGCAGACTCGCAGTCCGTGGATCCAGGCGTCATCGCCAATGTTGACGATCGCCGTCAGCTCGTGACTGCCGGCCTCCGTGTCCGGGCGCCGTTGCGATTGAAATTGACCGAGCCCGAACAGCTGTTGAACCCCCAGCAGGAAGCGGGCGCCGCCAACCCCACCGACCAGAACGGTGACCTTCACATTGCACGACAGTACTGCCCGGCGGCGGTGCTGTGACGGGCCCATTGGGGGTGCCTCAAAGTTGCGGTTCCCCAGCGGTTGTGGGCAACGTGTGGGAAAGTTGAGGGCCCTGTGATCGACACGCCGAAGGCGCAAAACAACAGAAACGCCGAAATTCGATCACGAGATGGTATGGAAATGCGCCGAAGTGCTTGACCCGGCAGATCAACCCGTGTCTAATCACATCAGTGTCATTTCCCGGTTGGCCGGCCGACTCCGGTGTCGCAGACCGAGATTCGATCACTTGTTCGAATTGTCTGTACATCAGAACAGTGGGAAACCAATCACTCTCTCTCTCAATCAAGCTGAGGAGGCGGACGACCGTATGTCTTACGAAACTTTTCGAGGCGCCATGGCGAGCACGCCGCACACCGACATCGACCCCGCGCTGGACCTTCCCGCTCGGCCCCATTTGACCGTGGTTCCTGATGCGCCAATCGCTTTCGAGCCCGAGCCCTTGCCGGAGCCGGCCGCGGACCAGTGGCAGGACCGCGCGCTGTGCGCCCAGACCGACCCCGAGGCCTTCTTCCCGGAAAAGGGTGGTTCCACCCGCGAGGCGAAGAAGATCTGCCTGGGTTGCGAGGTGCGTCATGAGTGCCTCGAGTACGCCCTCGAGCACGACGAGCGTTTCGGCATCTGGGGCGGTTTGTCCGAACGCGAGCGCCGCCGCCTCAAGCGCGGCATAATCTGACGCACCCTGATCGCAATGCGCGCTGAGCGTTAAGCCTCCAGCGCTCGACGCGCAACGCGCAGGGAGAAGTTATTCGTCGTCGATCGTCGGATCGATGACCGACGGCTCAACGTCGAGGTAGATGGCGACCTGGGCCACCAGGATTTCGTGCAGCAGGTCGCCGAGTTCGACGGTGTCTTTGGCCCGTCGCTCAATTGGCTTGCGGAACAACACGATTCGCGCCCGCGTGGAGTTGCCGCGGATGTCGACGCCGGCCGGGATCAACCGCGCCAGCGGGATCGGCCCATCGGCGATCACCTCGGGTGGCCACTGCACACTCTCGGGATCCTTGGCCGAGATGCGCGGAATCTCGTCGACCGCCACGTCCAGCTCGGTCAGCCGGTCCTGCCAGCTCCGCTCGATGGGTTCGTAGGCCTCCAGCACCGCCATGTCGAACCGCTCGGCGCGGCTGCGCCACCCCGGCACGGTCGGGGGCAACAGCGGGCCGCGCATATCGCGGCCCCTGCGGAAGAGTCGATGGGTAGCGGTTCGCCGCGGAGCCGAACCGTCGGAAACCCGATCTCTTCGCGGGGAGCTGCGCGAATCACCCACGCGCCGATGGTAACGGTTGCACATCGAGGGCCCGGGAGTTGCGCGTGTCCGGCGCTTCGGCGGCGTTTGCGCACGATAGCCTTCGAGCGTGAACGTTCCCCGTCGCTGTTGCCGGCCCGGGTGCCCGCACTACGCCGTGGCGACCCTGACGTTCGTCTATTCGGACTCGACGGCAGTCGTCGGTCCGTTGGCGACCGCGCGGGAACCGCATTCCTGGGATTTGTGCGTTAACCATGCCGGCCGGATCACCGCGCCCCGCGGGTGGGAGTTGATGCGCCATGCCGGCCCGCTGCCCACCCATCCCGACGAGGACGACCTGGTCGCCCTGGCCGACGCGGTGCGCGAGGGCGGCGATCGCGGCGCACCGTACGCGGCGACGCCGGTGAACGGCTTCGCCGACGCGCACATCCATCACGGTGGGTCCCAGGCCACCGCGCCCAGCAGCAGCCTGCTGGCACCGCCCGAGCAACGCTCCGGACGGCGCCGCGGACATCTGCGCGTATTGCCCGATCCCAGCGACTAGCTCCGATGGTGGCGACCCGCTGCGCCCGGCTCCGCCGCGCTTGCGATCGTCACTAGCCCCGATGGTGGCGACCCGCTGCGCCCGGCTCCGCCGCGCTTGCGATCGCCACTCGCCCTGATGGTGGCGACCCGCTGCGCCCGGCTCCGCCGCGCTTGCGATCGCCACTAGCCCGCTCCAGTTCTTCGCGGCCCGATAGGCTGACGGCCAAGAGTTCACGTCGTCAGGAGTCCGCATGTCTCGGCCCGCCGCGACTGTCCACCGTGTCGTCAAGGCTTACGACGTGCGTGGGCTAGTCGGCGAAGAGCTCGACCAGCCGCTGGTCACCGATCTCGGCGCAGCCTTCGCCAAACTCATGCGCGGCGAGGGCGGCGCCCGCCAGGTCGTGATCGGTTACGACATGCGGGACAGTTCGCCCACGCTGGCCGCCGCGTTCGCCGCCGGCGTGACCGGCCAGGGACTGGACGTGGTGCGCATCGGCCTGGCGTCCACCGATCAGCTCTACTTCGCCTCCGGGCTGCTGGACTGCCCCGGCGCCATGTTCACCGCGAGCCACAACCCGGCGGCCTACAACGGCATCAAGTTGTGCCGGGCGGGGGCCAAACCGGTCGGCGCCGAGAGTGGCCTGCGCGTCGTCGCCGACGACGTGATCGCCGGCGTCGAGGGCTACGACGGGGAACCGGGCACCGTTAGCGATCGCGACGTGCTCGCCGACTACGGGAAGTTCCTGCGGTCGCTGGTGAACACCTCTGGGCTGCGCCCGCTGCGGGTGGCCGTGGACGCCGGCAACGGCATGGCCGGTTTGACCACGCCCGCCGTGCTCGGACCGATCAACTCGATCACCTTGGAGCCGTTGTACTTCGAGCTCGACGGCTCGTTTCCCAATCACGAGGCCAACCCGCTCGACCCCGCCAACCTGGTGGACCTGCAGGCTTTCGTGCGCGAGACCGGTGCCGACATCGGGCTGGCCTTCGACGGGGACGCCGACCGCTGCTTCGTGGTCGACGAACGCGGCAACCCCATATCGCCGTCGACGGTGACCAGCCTGGTGGCCGCCCGTGAGCTCGGCCGGGAGATCGGCGCGACGATCATCCACAACGTGATCACCTCGCGCGCGGTGCCCGAACTGGTTGCCGAGCGCGGCGGCACTCCGCTGCGGTCGCGGGTGGGGCACTCCTACATCAAGGCACTGATGGCCGACACCGGCGCGATCTTCGGCGGTGAGCATTCGGCGCACTACTACTTTCGCGACTTCTGGGGCGCCGACTCCGGGATGCTGGCCGCGCTGTACGTGCTGGCCGCCCTCGGCGAGCAGGACCGCCCGCTGTCGGAGGTGACCGCGGACTACCAGCGCTACGAATCGTCCGGCGAAATCAACTTCACGGTGTCCGATGCCGGGCAATGCACCGAGGCGGTGCTGAAGTCGTTCGGCACCCGGATTCACTCTCTCGACCACGTGGACGGGGTGACGGCCGACCTGGGCGACGGCAGCTGGTTCAACCTGCGCAGCTCCAATACCGAGCCGTTGCTGCGGCTGAACGTGGAGGCGCGCACGGCCGAGGACGTGGCCGCGGTCGTCGACCAGATCAGTGCGGAGATCAGCGCGATGACGGCGGGCGTGAAGGCCGCCCCGTGAACGCCGCCCGGGCGATCGATCTCGAGGACACCGAGGGCCTGTTGGCCGCCGACCGCGACGGCCTGTTGCGGGCCGCGTCGTCGGCCGGCGCCCAGGTCCGTGCGATCGCCGCCGCGGTCGACGAGGGTGCGCTGGACCCGATGCGCGCCGACGACCGTCCGCGCAGCATCATCTGGGTGGGCGGGCGCGGTACCGCCGAGACCGCCGGGACGATGCTGGCCGCGACCATGGGTGGAACCGCCTCGCAACCCTTCACTCTCGCCGACGAGGTACCGCCGTGGGTGGGTCCGCTCGATGTGCTGGTCGTCGCGGGCGGCGAACCGGGTGATCCCGCGTTGGTCGCCGCCGCCGCGACCGGGTTGCGCCGCGGCGCCCGGGTGGTGGTGGCGGCGCCGTATGAGGGCCCGTTGAGGGACGCCGCCGCCGGGCAGGCTGCGGTGCTGGCGCCCCGGCTGTCGGTTCCCGACGAGTTCGGCCTGTGCCGGTATCTGGCCGCCGGGCTGGCCGTGCTGCACGCCGTGGACCCGCGACCGAAGGTCGACCTGGCGGTGCTCGCCGACGAGCTTGATGCCGAGGCGCTGCGCAACAGCGCCACCCGCGAGCTGTTCACCAACCCGGCCAAGCTGCTGGCCGCGCGGATCGCCGAGCGTCAGGTGGCGCTGGCCGGCGACGGCGCCGCGACGCTCGCGTTGGCCCGGCACGGCAGCTCGGTGCTGTTACGGGTCGCGAACCAGGTGACCCCGGCTGCCGGGCTGTCGGACGCGTTGGTCGCCCTGCACGCCGCGGCGTCGGACGGTTTCGAGGATCCCGACGCCGCCCTCTTTCACGACGAAGAGATCGACGGACCGCTGCCGCAGCGGCTGCGGGTGCTGACCGTGGTTTTGGCGGCCGAGCAGGCGGGGGTTGCGGCCCGCACCGCCGGGCTGGACAACGTGTACCTACTCGCCGCCGAGGACGTGCCCGACGGGCCCGGCGGCTCGGCCGGCTACGGCGTGTCGCCTGCGCTGGGGGGCCCCGGCAGCCCCGAGCAGCAATTGGCAGTATTGGCCGTCCGGTTGGAGATGGCCGCGGTTTATATGCGGCTGGTGCGGGGATAGATACAACAGTGGAACTGCTTCGCGGTGCCTTGAGAACGTACGCCTGGGGTTCGCGTACCGCCATCGCTGAATTCACCGAGCGGCCGGTGCCGGCGGCGCATCCGGAGGCCGAGCTATGGTTCGGCGCGCACCCCGGCGATCCGGCGTGGCTGGAGACGGACAACGGCGAAATGACGTTGCTCGAGGCGCTGGGCGACGACCCGGAAGGACAGCTCGGACCGCTGTCGCGGGCGCGCTTCGGCGACGTGCTGCCGTTCCTGGTGAAGGTGCTGGCCGCCGACGAGCCGCTGTCCCTGCAGGCCCACCCGAGCGCCGCGCAGGCGGCCGAGGGTTACATGCGCGAGGAGCGGGTCGGCATCCCGCTGAACTCGCCGGTGCGCAACTACCGCGACATGTCGCACAAGCCCGAGCTGCTGGTCGCGCTGCACCCGTTCGAGGCGCTGGCCGGATTTCGTCAGGCCGCGCGCACGGTCGAGTTGTTGCGGGCCCTGGCCGTCTCCGACCTCGACCCCTATATCGACCTGCTGAACGACCAGTCCGACGCCGACGGTCTGCGCGCGCTGTTCACCACCTGGATCACCGCGCCTCAGCCCGACATCGACGTGCTGGTGACCGCCGTGCTGGACGGCGCCATCGCCTACCTCAGTTCGGGCGCAACCGAATTCGCCGCCGAGGCCAAGACGGTGCTCGAGCTCGGCGAACGCTATCCCGGTGACGCGGGCGTGCTGGCGGCGCTGCTGCTGAATCGCGTCAGCCTGGCGCCCGGCGAGGCCATCTTCGTCTCCGCCGGCAACCTGCACACCTACCTGCGTGGTTTCGCGCTGGAGGTGATGGCCAACTCCGACAACGTGTTACGTGGCGGCCTGACCCCCAAGCACGTCGACGTGCCGGAACTGCTGCGCGTGCTGGACTTCGCGCCCACCACCGAGGAGCAGCTGCGGCCGCCGGTCCGTCGCGAGGGCTTCGGACTGATCTATGAGACCCCGACCGACGAGTTCGCCGTCGCGCTGCTGGAGCTCGACGACGAGTACGTCGGCCACGAGGTGGACGCGACGTGCAGCCACGACGGCCCGCAGATCCTGTTGTGCAGCCAGGGTGCCACGACGGTGCACGGCAAGTCCGGCTCGCTGACGCTGAAGCGGGGGATGGCCGCTTGGGTGGCGGCCGACGACGCCCCGATCCGGCTGGTCGCGCACGAACCCACCAAGCTGTTCAGGGCGACGGTCGGGTTGTGACGGCCCGTTCGCTGCCGGCCCGCCGCGACTCGCGCCGCTCGCGCAGCCATAGCCGCAGGTTGTGCGCCATCGCGCGGCCGATGATCCGCGGCGGCGGAACCATATAGAGGCTGTCGAGCAGCGAGAACCGTCGCAGGAACCATTCCGCAAGAACGGGTTCGGTCTCCGCGGCGCCCAGGAATTGATCGAACAGCGCACCTGAGGGCCGCCACCACCAGGGGGCCGGCCCCTTCGTGCCGGCATGGTGGAACGTGACGTCGCCGATCGCGTTCATCATCCACACCGGGAAGGTGCTCTTGGCGGTGGCCCGGTTCAGCTCCGCGGCGACTTGGTCGTCCGGGAATTGCAGCGCGCGGCGCAGATGCCCGGCCTGCAGCGAGGTCATCGTCATGCCCTGCCCGAAGGTGGGATTGAAGCTGGCCACCGCGTCGCCGAAGGCGATGATCCCGGCCGGCAGGCGCTCCAGCTTGTCGTAGCGCCGCCACTTGCTGGCCGGGAAGGCGTGAAACGCGGGGTCGCCCAGCGGCTCGGCCCGCGTCAGCGCGGCGTGGAAGTGGGCCGGCAGCAGCTGCCGGGCCAGCTCTACCATCTCCGGGAAGGTCCTCGGCGGCTTGGCGTCTGCCACGCCGAACGTGGTCAGCACCCAGGTGCGGTCCTCGTAGCACAGCATGCCCAGCCCCAGCGACTGGTCGTGGGAGGCGCCGGCGACCACCACCTTCTCCGCGATCAGCCCGTCGGGGATGGCGAACCGCTGGGTGGCGTAATGGATGCCGATGTCCACCGCCTGTTCGACCGGGCGCTCGAATCCCCAGTCCGTCAGCCACGCCGGCAGCCGGGTGCCCCGGCCGGCCGCGTCGACGACGAGGTCCGCGGCGACGAACTCCGGGTCGCCGCCGTCGGGGCCGGCCGGATCCAGCAGCACGCCGGTCACCCGCTGCCGCGCGCGGTCGAACCGCGGCTCGGCCACCGAGCGGCGCGCCACGGTGACGTTGTCGAGGTCGCGAACCCGTTTGCGCAACTGCCATTCCAGATGCGGGCGGCTGGGCACGTAGGCGGTGAACTCGTCGCGCAGGGTCTGCCCGGTGCCCAGCACGTGCCCCGCGGCGCCCAGGTGGATGCAGTCGGGCCGATTCTGGAGTTTGAGCACACCGGCGGCCACCATGTCGTCCAGTAGGCCGGGGAAAAGGTTCTCGAATTCAATGGCACCGCGGGCCATCAGCATGTGCAGGTGCCGGTCCTGGGGCACCGTCGCGCGGTTCGCCGGTTCGGCGGGCAACTCGTCGCGCTCGTACACCGTCACCCGCGAGTACGAATCCGAAAGCACCCGCGCCGCGCAAAGACCAGCGATGCTGCCGCCGATGATCACGGCATGGTCCCTGGCCGTTGCTGTGCTATCCGGCATTCGCGGAGAGTACCCAGTACTGTGACGGACCAATGGCTCCCGGCGTTGGGGAAAGGCGAATGCATGGCCAATCGATGGCGGACCAAGTCGATCGAGCAATCAATCGCCGATACGGACGAGCCGGACACCAAGCTGCGCAAGGATCTGACCTGGCGGGACCTGGTGGTGTTCGGCGTCGCGGTGGTGATCGGCGCCGGTATCTTCACGGTCACCGCGTCGACGACCGGCGACATCACCGGCCCGGCGATCTGGGTGTCGTTCGTGATCGCGGCGGGCACCTGCGCGCTGGCCGCGCTGTGCTACGCCGAGTTCGCCTCGATGCTGCCGGTGGCCGGTAGCGCCTACACCTTCTCCTACGCCACCTTCGGCGAGTTCCTGGCCTGGATCATCGGCTGGAATCTGGTGCTGGAATTGGCGATCGGTGCCGCCGTGGTGGCCAAGGGCTGGTCGAGCTATCTGGGCACGGTGTTCGGATTCGCCGGCGGCACGGCCAACTTCAACGGGGCCCAGGTGGACTGGGGGGCGTTGGTGATCGTCGCGGGGGTGGCGACCCTGATCGCGTTGGGCACCAAGTTGTCATCGAGGTTCTCCGCGGTGGTCACCGCGATCAAGGTGTCGGTGGTGATCTTCGTCGTGGTGGTCGGCGTCTTCTACATCAAGCGCGCCAATTACTCGCCGTTCATCCCCAAGGCGGAGGCCGGCAGCGAGGCCAAGGGCATCGACCAGTCCGTCCTGTCGTTGGTGACCGGCGCGCACAGCAGCCACTACGGCTGGTACGGCGTGCTGGCGGGGGCGTCCATCGTCTTCTTCGCGTTCATCGGGTTCGACATCGTCGCCACCATGGCCGAGGAGACCAAGAATCCGCAGCGCGACGTGCCGCGGGGAATCCTGGCGTCGCTGGGCATCGTCACCCTGCTCTACGTCGCCGTCGCCATCGTGCTGTCCGGCATGGTCTCCTACACCCAGCTCAAGACGGTCCCGGGCCGCGGGCAGGCGAACCTGGCCACCGCCTTCACCGCGAACGGTATCCACTGGGCGAGCAAGATCATCTCCATCGGCGCGCTGGCGGGACTGACCACCGTGGTGATGGTGCTGATGCTCGGCCAGTGCCGGGTCCTGTTCGCCATGGCGCGCGACGGGCTGTTGCCGCGGTCGCTGGCCAAGACGGGCTCGCACGGCACCCCGGTGCGGATCACCGTGGTGGTCGCCGTGGTGGTCGCCGTGACGGCATCGGTGTTCCCCATCACCAAGCTCGAGGAGATGGTGAACGTCGGGACCCTATTCGCCTTCGTCCTGGTCTCGGCCGGCGTGATGGTCCTGCGCCGGACCCGGCCGGACCTGGAGCGCGGGTTCAAGGCGCCGTGGGTGCCGGTGCTCCCGATCGCCTCGATCGCCGCGTGCCTGTGGCTGATGCTCAACCTCACCGCGCTCACCTGGGTCCGGTTCGGGGTGTGGCTGGTGGTCGGCACGGCGATCTACGCCGGCTACGGCTACTGGCACTCGGTGCAGGGCCGGCGGGGGGAGGCGGAGACCGAGCGCAGCGACGCTCTCGAGGCCGACCCGCATAGTCCGGTGCCCTAGCCAGCTGCGGCTTTACAAAATAGTGCCTTTTGTCTAGACAGAAGACGCAAGCCTCGGTATTGTCCAACCTCAACGTGGTGTGACTCACAAGGAGGTTTGGCATATGACCACATTCGAACCGCAACTGAGCCGGGATTCCGAGCCGCTCGCCTGGCGGGACAAGAAGCGCCGCCTGTGGCTGATGGGGCTGATCGCCCCGACGGCGTTGTTCGTGATGCTGCCACTGATGTGGGGCCTGAACCGGCTGGGCTGGCACGCCGCCGCGCAGGTGCCGCTGTGGATCGGTCCGATCCTGCTCTGGGTCCTTCTGCCGATCCTCGATCTGAGTTTCGGGCCCGACGGGCAGAACCCGCCCGACGAGGTCATGGAGCAGCTGGAGAACGACAAGTACTACCGCTACTGCACCTACGTCTACATCCCGTTCCAATACCTCAGCGTGGTGATGGGCGCCTACCTGTTCACCGCCTCGAACCTGCACTGGCTCGGCTTTGACGGCGGCCTGGGCTGGGCGGGCAAGCTGGGGCTGGCGCTGTCGATCGGCGTGCTCGGCGGCGTCGGCATCAACACCGCTCACGAGATGGGACACAAGAAGGACTCGCTGGAGCGCTGGCTGTCCAAGATCACCCTGGCGCAGACCTGCTACGGGCACTTCTACATCGAGCACAACCGCGGCCACCACGTGCGGGTCGCCACCCCGGAGGATCCCGCGTCGGCGCGCTTCGGCGAGACCTTCTGGGAGTTCTTGCCGCGCAGCGTGTTCGGCAGCCTGCGCTCGTCGCTGCGGCTGGAGGCGCAACGGATTCGCCAGCAGGGCGCCAGCCCGTGGCACCCCAAGACGTACGCGTCCAACGACGTCCTCAACGCCTGGCTGATGTCGGTGGTGCTGTGGGGCGCGCTGATCGCGATCTTCGGCCCGGCGCTGATCCCCTTCGTGATCATCCAGGCGGTCTTCGGCTTCAGCCTGCTGGAATCGGTCAACTACCTGGAGCACTACGGCCTGCTGCGGCAGAAGAATTCGAGCGGCCGCTACGAGCGCTGCAGCCCGGTGCACAGCTGGAACTCCGACCACGTGGTGACCAACCTGTTCCTCTACCACCTGCAGCGGCACAGCGACCACCACGCCAACCCGACCCGGCGCTACCAGACGCTGCGCAGCATGGAGGGCGCGCCCAACCTGCCGAGCGGTTACGCGTCGATGATCTCGCTCACCTACTTCCCGCCGCTGTGGCGCAAGGTGATGGACCACCGGGTGCTGGCGCACTACGACGGCGACATCACCCGCGTCAATGTGCAACCCAGGCTGCGCGAGAAGCTGCTGGCGCGCTACGGGGCCCCGCAGGCGGGTGTGGCATGAGCGCGTATCGCTGCCCGGGCTGCGACTACACCTACGACGAAGCGAAAGGCGCACCGCGGGAAGGGTTTCCCGCGGGCACGCCCTTCGCCGACATCCCCGAGGACTGGCGCTGCCCCGATTGCGCGGTGCTCGAGAAGGCCGATTTCGAAACCATTAAGACCATGGGAGTGAACCGATGAGCGACGACTACAAGCTCTTCGTCTGCGTGCAGTGCGGATTCGAGTACGACGAGGCCAAGGGCTGGCCGGAAGACGGCATCGCCCCCGGCACCCGATGGGACGACATCCCCGAGGACTGGAGCTGCCCGGATTGCGGTGCGGCCAAGACCGACTTCGAGATGGTGGAGATCGCCCGTTCGTGACCGTCGGCGACGATGCAGAGCGTAGCGATGAGGAGGAGCGGCGCTAATGACCGCCGGCGACGATGCAGAGCGTAGCGATGAGGAGGAGCGGCGCTAATGATCGCCGCCTACGCCGCGGAGCAGGCCGCCGCGCGGGAAAAAACCGATTCCGGGGCCCGAGCCGCTATTGTCGCGCCTGTGAAGCGGATGCCCTACGCCGAAGCGTCGCGTGCCCTGCTGCGCGACTCGGTGCTGGACGCGATGCGTGATCTGCTGCTGACCCGGGACTGGTCGGCCATCACGCTGTCGGACGTGGCCCGCGCCGCGGGCATCAGCCGGCAGACGATCTACAACGAATTCGGCTCCCGGCAGGGCCTGGCGCAGGGGTATGGCCTGCGCCTGGCCGACCGGCTGGTCGACGCCGTCAACGCCGCGCTGGAAGCCAACGTCGGCAACATCTTTCAGGCGTTCCTGCAGGGATTCCGCGACCTGTTCACCGAGTTGTCGGCGGACCCGCTGGTGATCTCGCTACTCACCGGCGTGGCCAAGCCGGACCTGTTGCAGATCATCACCACCGACAGCGCCCCCATCATCAACCGCGCCTCCGAACGGCTGACCACGGCGCTGACCCACAGCTGGGTGGCCACCAGCGACGAGGACGCCGGGGTGCTCGCGCGGGCCATCGTGCGGCTGGCGCTGAGCTATGTGTCGATGCCGCCGGAGGCGGACCATGACGTGGCGGCGGATCTGGCCCGATTGATGACGCCGTTCGCGGAGCGTCACGGCGTCATCAACGTTCCCTGACCCGCGAGGCGCGGCCACCCGCGACTACAGTGGCGCAAGAACATACCTAAGCTAATTACCGCTTTGATCCGAGCGAGCCGAAAAAGGAAGAACACGTTATGACGACGACCGAAAACGTACTGACCCCCGAGGTTCGAAACGGCATCGATTTCAAGGTCGCCGATCTGTCGTTGGC
>NZ_LZSX01000014.1 GCF_001665835.1 Mycobacterium colombiense
GGGATACGTATGCGAACGCGTCGCCGGATCTGTTCGACTTTTTGAACAACGCGGTGATCACCTCGCGCACGATCAACGCCCAGCAGAAGGATCTGGACCAGGCGTTGCTGTCGGCGGCCGGATTCGGCAACACCGGCGCGGATCTGTTCAACAAGGCTGGGCCGTACCTGGCGCGCGGCGCCGCCGACCTGGTGCCGACCGCGCAGTTGCTCGACACCTACAGCCCCGAGCTGTTCTGCGCCGTGCGCAACTACCACGACATCGAACCCAAGGCCGCGTCCTTCCTGGGCGGCAACGGCTACTCGCTGGTCGCCCACACCCAGGCGCTGTCCGGGTTGGGGCTGGTCGCCAACCCCCTGTCGCTGGTCGCTGTCGCCGCCCTCACGCTGGGACTCGGCGGCGCGGCCGGGCTGGTCGGCGGCGCCCCGAACCCCTATGTCTACCCGGAGAACCTGCCGCGGGTGAACGCTCGCGGCGGCCCCGGCGGCGCGCCGGGCTGCTGGCAGCCGCTCACCCACGACCTGTGGCCCGCACCTGAGCTGGTGATGGACTCCGGCAACAGCATCGCGCCTTACAACCACCTGGACACCGGGTCGCCGTATGCGATCGAGTACGTCTGGGGACGCCAGGTAGGGGATAACACGATCAACCCATGAAAATCACCGGAACCCTTGTCAAACTCAGCATCTTCTCGGTGGTGCTGCTGATCTTCACCGTGATGATCATCGTGGTGTTCGGTCAGATGCGCTTCGACCGCACCAACGGTTACTCGGCGGAGTTCATCAACGTCAGCGGCCTGCGCGCCGGCCAGTTCGTCCGCGCTTCGGGGGTTGAGGTCGGCAAGGTCGACAAGGTGGAGCTGGTCGACGGCGGCAAGCGCGCCCGGGTGAAATTCAACGTCGACCGATCGGTGCAGCTGTACCAGTCGACGACCGCCCAGATCCGCTACCTCGACCTGATCGGAAACCGCTACCTGGAGATCAAGCGCGGTCAGGGCGAGGGCGCCGACAAGGTCCTGCCGGCCGGCGGGTTCATCCCGCTGTCGCGCACCCAGCCGGCGCTCGACCTCGACGCCCTGATCGGTGGGTTCAAGCCGCTGTTCCGGGCGCTGGATCCGCAGAAGGTCAACACCATCGCCAGCGCGCTGGTCACCGTGTTCCAGGGCCAGGGCGGCACCATCAACGACATCCTCGACCAGACCGCGCAGCTGACCAGCCAGCTCGGTGAGCGCGACCAGGCGATCGGCGAGGTCATCAAGAACCTGAACACCGTGCTGGACACCACGGTCCGGCACCGCGAGCAGTTCGACCAGACCATCAACAACCTCGAGGTGCTGATCACCGGCCTCAACAACCACCGTGACCAACTGGCGGGCGGCGTCGCGCACATCAGCAACGCCGCCGGCACGGTCGCCGACCTGCTGGCCGAGGACCGCGGCCTTCTCCACAAGACGATCAACTACCTGGACGCGGTGCAACAGCCGCTGATCGACCAGCAAGACCAACTGCAGGACTACCTCAAGAAGGTGCCGACGGCGTTGAACATGATCGGGCGCGCCATAGGCTCCTACGGGGACTTCGTGAACTTCTACGCCTGCGACATCACCCTGAAGATCAACGGTCTGCAGGCCGGTGGCCCGGTCCGCACGGTCCGGCTGTTCCAGCAGCCGACGGGTAGGTGCACGCCGCAATGAGAACACTGGAACCAGAGAACCGGATCCGCATCGGGGTGATGGGCATCGTCGTGACGGTGCTCGTGATCGGCGTCGGCCAAAGCTTCACCAGTGTCCCGATGTTGATGGCCAAACCGCACTATTACGGGCAGTTCACCGATACCGGCGGCCTCAGTAAAGGCGACAAGGTGCGCATCGCCGGCGTGGAGGTCGGCAAGGTGGAAGGCCTCAAGATCGACGGCGATCACATCGTGGTCCAATTCAACGCCGGCACCGCAACGTTCGGCACCGAGAGCCGGCTCGCGGTCAAGACCGACACCATCCTTGGAAAGAAGGTCCTCGAACTGGAGGCGCGCGGCAACCAGCCGCTGCGGCCGGGCGCGACATTGCCGATCGGCCAGAGCACCACGCCCTACCAGATTTACGATGCGTTCTTCGACGTCACCAAGGCCGCCCAGGGTTGGGACATCGACACCGTCAAGCAGTCCCTGCACGTGCTTTCGCAGACCATCGACCAGACCTACCCGCACCTGAGCCCGGCCCTGGAAGGCGTGGAGAAGTTCTCCGACACCATCGGCAAGCGCGACGAACAGGTCAAGCACCTGCTGGCCCAGGCCAACCAGGTGGCGGGCATTCTCGGTAAGCGCAGCGATCAAGTCGACCGGTTGCTGGTCAACACCAATACGCTGCTGGCCGCCTTCAACGAGCGCGGCCAGGCGATCAACGCCCTGCTCGGCAACATCGCCGCGTTCTCCGAACAGGTCAAGGGCCTGATCAACGACAACCCGAACCTGAACCACGTGCTGGAACAGCTGCGCACGGTCAGCGACATCCTGGTGCAACGCAAAGACGACCTGGCCAACGGTTTCACCGAGGTCGGCAAGTTCCTGCCCTCGCTGAACGAGGCCATCGCGTCGGGACCGTTCTTCAAAGTGGTCCTGCACAACCTGGCCCTGTACCAGATTACCCAGCCGTGGGTCGACGCCGCCTTCAAGAAGCGCGGCATCGATCCGGAGAACTTCTGGCGCAGCGCGGGACTGCCGGAATACCGGTGGCCCGATCCCAATGGCACCCGATTCCCCAACGGCGCGCCGCCGCCGGCGCCGCCGGTGCTCGAGGGCACGCCCGATCACCCGGGCCCGGCCGTCCCACCGGGATCGCCGTGCTCGTACACGCCGGCCAACCCCGGCGGCAATGTCACCGTCGGGGACGAGGGTCTGCCGCGACCATGGAATCCGCTGCCCTGCGCGGGCGCGGCGTCGGGCCCGTTCGGTGGGCCGGGCTTCCCGGCGCCGGTCGACGTGATGACGTCGCCGCCGAACCCCGCGGGTCTGCCGCCGACGCCGGGCATCCCGATCGCGGGCCGGCCGGGTGACCCGCCGCCCGACGTCCCGGGCACACCGGTGCCGTTGCCGACGCAGGCACCCCCGGGTGCGCGCACCGAGAACCTCGCACCGGCCGGACCGCCCCCGCCGCCGTCGACGTTCGCGCCCGGCTTCCCGCCGGGACCCGCGGTGCCGCCCGGACCGGGCAACCAGCTACCGGCACCGTTCATCAACCCCGGCGGAACCGGAGGCAGTGGCGCAGCGGGGGGAGGTAGCCAGAATTGAGCACTATCTTTGACATCCGCAACCTGCGGCTGCCGAGGCTGTCTCGGGCATCGGTGATCATCGGATCGCTGGTGGTGATCCTGGCGCTCGTCGTCGGCTACGTCGGCTGGCGGCTCTACGAGAAGCTGACCAACAACACCGTGGTGGCCTATTTCCCGGCGGCGAACGCGCTGTACGCGGGGGACAAGGTTCAGATCATGGGTCTGCGGGTGGGCGCGATCGACAAGATCGAGCCCAGCGGCGACAAGATGAAGGTCACCTTCCACTACGAGAACAAGTACCGGGTGCCGGCCAACGCCTCGGCGGTGATCCTCAACCCCACCCTGGTGGCCTCGCGGGCCATCCAGCTGGAGCCGGCCTACAAGGGCGGGCCGGTGCTGGCCGACAATGCGGTGATCCCCGAAGAGCGCACCCAGGTGCCGGTGGAGTGGGACCAGCTGCGCAACAGCATCACCAACATCATCTCCAAGCTGGGCCCGACACCCGAGCAGCCCAAGGGGCCGTTCGGTGAGGTCATCGAGTCGTTCGCCAACGGGCTGGCCGGCAAGGGCAAGCAGTTCAACAGCACCCTGACCAGCCTGTCGCAGGCGCTCACCGCGCTGAACGAGGGTCGCGGCGACTTCTTCGCGGTGGTGCGCAGCCTGGCGCTGTTCGTCAACGCGCTGCACAACGACGACCAACAGTTCGTCGCGCTCAACCAGAACCTGGCGGACTTCACCACGCGGCTCGCGCATTCCGATACCGACCTGGCCAACGCGATCGAGCAGTTCGACAGCCTGCTCACCACCGTGCGGCCCTGGCTGGACCAGAACCGCGGGGTGCTGACTCAGGACATCAACAACCTCGAGACCGCGACCAACGCGCTGCTGCAACCGGATCCGCTGAACGGGCTGGAGACCGCGCTGCACGTGCTGCCGACAGCTGCGTCGAACATCAACCAGATCTATCACCCGTCGCACGGTTCGGTGGTCGCCATCCCGTCGATCACCAACTTCGCGAACCCGATGCAGTTCATCTGTAGTGCGATCCAGGCCGGCAGCCGGTTGGGCTACCAGGAGTCGGCCGAACTGTGTGCGCAGTACCTCTCGCCGATTCTTGACGCGATCAAGTTCAACTACCCGCCGTTCGGCTTGAACCTGTTCAGCACGGCCGAGACGCTGCCCAAGGAGGTCGCCTACTCCGAGGACCGGCTGCACCCGCCGAACGGATACAAGGACACCACCGTCCCGGGCATCTGGGTGCCGGACACCCCGACGTCGCACCGCAACACCCAGCCGGGCTGGATCGTCGCCCAGGGCATGCAGGGCCAGCAGGTCGGACCGATCACCGCGGGCCTGATGACCCCGGACTCGCTGGAAGAGCTGATGGGCGGACCGAACATCGCGCCGGTCCAGTCGACGCTGCAGACCCCACCGGGTCCGCCGAACGCCTACGACGAGAACCCGATAGCGCCGGTCATCGGGCAGAACCCGCCGCAGGTGCCGATACCGCCGCCACCGCCGGGGCCGGAAGTGATCCCGGGCCCGGTCGCCCCGACACCGGCGCCGGTGTCCGCGCCCGCCCCGAACGCGGGTGGCCCCCCGTCACCCGCTGACTTCGGAGGTGGCCAGTGATGGGCAAGCCGAACCGTCGGCCCATGAGAAGCGCGCTCCGGGTGATTCGCCGTCGGAGCTGGCAGGGGCTGACCCTGCTGGTCGCCGCGATGGTGTTGAGCTCGTGTGGCTGGAAAGGCATCTCCAACGTCGCGATCCCGGGCGGGCCCGGCAGCGGATCCGGGGCCATGACCATCTATGTGCAGGTGCCTGACACGCTGGCGATCAACGGCAACAGCAAGGTGATGGTCGCCGACGTCTTCGTCGGCTCGATCAAAGCCATCCAGTTGAAGAACTGGATCGCCACGCTGACGCTGGGCGTGGACAAGAACACCAAGCTGCCCAAGAACGCCACCGCCAAGATCGGCCAGACCTCGCTGCTGGGTTCGCAGCACGTCGAGCTCGCCGCGCCGCCGAACCCGTCGCCCCAGCTGCTCAAGAGCGGTGACACCATCCCGCTGAAGAACTCGCAGGCTTATCCGACGACCGAGCAGACGCTGGCCAGCCTCTCGCTGATCCTGCGCGGCGGCGGCATCCCGAACCTCGAGGTGCTGCAGAACGAGGTCTACAACATTTTCAACGGCCGCGGCGACCAGATCCGGTCGCTGCTCGGCAAGCTGGACACCTTCACCAACCAGCTCAACCAGCAGCGCGATGACATCACCCACGCCATCGACTCCACCAACCGGCTGCTGACCTACGTGGCCGGCCGCGCCGACGTCCTGGACCGGGTGCTGACCGACATTCCGCCGCTGATCAAATACTTCGCGAACAAGGACTATCAGCAGCATCTGATCAACGCCGTCGACTCGGTGGGACGCCTCAGCCAGGCGGCGGACCAGTACCTGTCGGAGGCGCGCGGTCCGCTGCACACGGACCTGGAGGCGCTGCAGTGTCCGCTGAAGGAGCTCGGCAGGGCGTCGCCGTACCTGATCGGCGCGTTGAAGCTGATCCTCACCCAGCCGTTCGACATCGACACGGTCCCGAAGATCTTCCGCGGTGACTACATCAACATCTCGCTGACGCTCGACCTGACCTACAGCGCCGTCGACAACGCGTTCCTCACCGGGACCGGATTGTCGGGAGCCCTGCGGGCGCTCGAGCAGTCGTTCGGGCGCGATCCGGAGACGATGATCCCGGACGTGCGCTACACGCCGAACCCGAATGACGCGCCGGGTGGACCGCTGGTGGAAAGGGGGGACAGGAATTGCTGACTCCCTTCATCCGACGCCAGCTGATCGCCTTCGGGATCCTGACCGTCATCTCGCTGCTCGTGCTCGGGATCTACTATCTGCAGATCCCGAGCCTGGTGGGCATCGGCCGCTACACCCTGAAGGCCGACCTGCCCGCATCGGGCGGCCTGTATCCGACCGCCAACGTCACCTATCGCGGCATCACCATCGGCAAGGTGACCGACGTCGAGCCCACCGAGCGCGGCGCCCAGGCGACGATGAGCATCGACAGCCACTACAAGATCCCGATCGACGCGACGGCCAACGTGCATTCGGTTTCGGCCGTCGGTGAGCAGTACCTGGACCTGACGTCGAGCGGGAACCCCAGCAAGTACCTGGCGGACGGGCAGACCATCACGAAGGGCACCGTGCCCGCCGAGATCGGACCGGCCCTGGACACGGCGAACCGCGGGCTGTCGGTGCTGCCCAAGGAGAAGATCGGCCAGCTGCTCGACGAGACGGCGCAATCCGTCGGCGGCTTGGGCCCCAACCTGCAGCGGTTGGTCGACGCGACGCAGGCGATCGTCGGCGACTTCAAAAACCAGATGACCGACGTCAACGACATCATCCAGAACTCCGGGCCGGTGCTGGACAGCCAGGTCAAATCGGGTGACAACATCGAGCGCTGGGCACGCAACCTGAACAGGCTGGGCGCTCAGTCCGCGCAGGAGGATCAACACCTGAAAAGCCTGCTGCGCCAGGCGGCGCCGACGGCCGACCAGGTCAACTCGGTCTTCAACGACGTGCGGGATTCGCTGCCGCAGACGCTGGCCAACCTCGAGGTCGTCTTCGACCTGCTCAAGCGCTACCACACCGGCGTCGAGCAGGTCCTGGTGTTCCTCCCGCAGGGTGCATCGATCGCCCAGACGGTGGCGGCGCCGTTCCCGAACATGGCCGCGCTCGACCTGGCGCTGTCGATCAACCAGCCGCCGCCGTGCCTGACGGGCTTCATCCCGGCCCCGGAGTGGCGGTCCCCGGCCGACACCAGCATCCAGCCGTTGCCCACGGGCACGTACTGCAAGATCCCGATGGACACCCCGGCGAACAGTGTGCGCGGGTCGCGCAACATCCCGTGTACGGACATTCCGGGCAAACGGGCCGCGACTCCGCGGGAATGCCGCGACCCCAAACCGTATGTGCCCGCGGGTACCAACCCGTGGTACGGCGACCCCAACCAGATCTTGACCTGCCCCGCGCCCGCGGCGCGCTGTGACCAATCGGTCCGGCCGGGGATGGTGATCCCCGCGCCGTCGGTGGACAACGGGATGAACCCGGCGCCCTCGGATCGGGTCCCGGGCACACCACCGCCCACCAGCGATCCGTTGTCCCGGCCGGGGTCGGGTACCGTGCAGTGCAATGGCCAGCAGCCCAACCCCTGTGTCTACAAACCCAGCGGGCCTCCCTCGGCGATCTACAGTCCCCAAAGCGGTGAACTGGTAGGGCCAGACGGAGTTAAATACTCCGTCGAGAACTCGACCAGAACAGGAGACGATGGATGGAAGGAGATGCTGGCGCCAGCCGGCTGAACCCCATCGACACGGACGATTCGTTGACCATCCAGGACAAGCACGAGGATTCGGCGGCACCCGAGAACGGAGCCGAGCAAACCGGCCCGCAGGACGCTTCCGAGGATGCGGTGGAATCCACGGACGGCGCTGCCGACACCGACACGTCCGAGTCCGACGACGCCGACGCGTCCGAGTCCGACGGCACCGCCGAGGATGAGGCGGGCGCCGCCGAGGATGAGGTGGAATCCGGCGAGGCCGCGGTGGCCGCACCGCGAGGCCCGTCCCGGGTGGGCCGCGGATGGCTGGCCGCGATCGCCGCGGTGCTGGTGCTGTGCGCCCTCGGCATCGGCGGGGGCGGCTACCTCGCGTTGCACTACCACCACCAAAGCCAGCGGATCGCCCGCAACGACGCCGCGGCGCTGAAGGCGGCGGTGGAATGCGTGTCAGCGACCCAGGCACCGGACACCAACGCGATGACCGCGAGCGAGCAGAAGATCGTCGACTGCGGCACGGACGCCTTCCGCTCGCAGGCGCTGCTCTACACCAGCATGCTCGTGCAGGCGTATCAGGCCGCGAACATCCACGTTCAGGTGTCGGACGTGCGGGCGGCCGTCGAGCGCAACAACCCCGACGGTTCGATCGACATCCTCGTCGCGCTGCGCGTCAAGGTGGCCAGCGACCAGAACCAGAGCGAAGCCGGCTACCGGCTGCGCGTGAAGATGGCCTTCGCCGAGGGACAGTACAAGATTTCCAAGCTCGACCAGGTGACGAAGTGACGGTGGTGGTCGAACAGACTGCGCCCACGGCAATCCAGGAGTCACCGCGGGAAGGCTTGGCGCCCTGGCATTCTCGCGTTCGTGCATTCGCCGTCGACGTGCTGCCGGGCCTCGCGGTGATCATCACGATGGCGCTGGTGTTGCGTACCGTGCCGGCCCACGGCGCGTGGTGGTGGCTGGCCATCTCCGTCCTCGGCGTCGCCACCCTGCTGGTGCTGGTCAACCGGCTGCTACTGCCGGTGATCACCGGCTGGAGCCTGGGCCGCGCGCTGGTGGGCATCGCGGTGACGGGACGCACCGGCGACGCGCCGGGCCCGTGGACCCTGCTGTTGCGGGACGTCGCCCATCTGATCGATACCGTCTCGATCGTGGGATGGCTTTGGCCCCTGTGGGATTCACGCCGCCGCACGTTCGCCGACATGCTGGCGCGCACCGAGGTGGGCCCCCTCCACCCGGGCACGGCGCCGGCCCGCATCCGGCGCTGGACCGCGGCCGCGGTGGCGAGCGCGGTGGCGCTCTGCCTGGCCGGGGCGGCAGTCAGCTTTTTCGTCGTGTACTCCACCGACCGGGCGACCGATCAGACCCGCGCCCAGATCGCCACGCAGGGACCGAAAATCGTCGCCCAGATGCTGACGTACGACCCCAAGACGCTGCACGACGACTTCACGCGGGCGCTGTCGCTGGCGACCGACAAATATCGGCCCCAGCTGGCCGCCCAGCAGGACGTGGTGCAGAAGGGGCACCCGGTCATCAACGAATACTGGGTCACCAACAGCTCGATCGAAACGGCGGCCCCGGACCGGGCGACGATGCTGCTGTTCATGCAAGGCCGGCGCGGCATCGGGCCGGAGCAGCGCTACATCAGCGCCACCGTGCGGGTGAACTTCGCCAAGGGCGGCGGAAACACGTGGCGCGTCGACGATCTCAACGTGCTGACGAAGCCGAAGCAGCCCGGGAGCGGAAAATGAGCCCGCGGCGCAGGTTTGCGCCCGGCGAGCGACCCCTGCTCGTCGCGCGCCCGGTCGAGGCCGAGGCGCAGCGGCCGTGGCTGGCGCCGTTGGCCGGCACCGTCGCCGCCCTGCTGATGGTGGCGGCGATCACGGCCTGCGCGCTGATGCTCGGCTCGCACGAATCCCGGGCGCGGACGGCGTCGAAGGACCGCGAGGTGCTCACCTACGTCACCGGGTTTATGACGCAGTTCACCTCCATCGATCCCTTTCACGCCAACGACTACGTGAACCGGATATTGGCGCAGGCGACCGGAGACTTCGCCAAGCAGTACCAGAAGAGCGCCAACGAGATTCTGCTCCAGGTCGCGCGGGCCGAACCGGCCAGCGGCAGCGTCCTGGACGCCGGGCTGGAGCGATGGAACGACGACGGCAGCGTCAGCGTCATGGTGGCCACGGCGATCACCACCAAGTCGCCGGATGAAAAACAGGTCTTGGAGAACACCAATCGTTGGGCGGCAACCGCGACGCAGGAAGGGAACCAGTGGAAGATCAGCAACCTGCAGCAGGTGATGTGACCGCCGAGGAGAACCCGGCCACCCCCGAGGCGGAGGCGACCGGCGCGCTGGAGGGCGACGGCCCGGAGGAGCGCGACGAAAAGCCGGACGCCACAACGGAATCCGACGCCGGGGACGCGGCCGGGTCGGACGGCGCCGATACCGAGGCCGCCGACGAGGACGCGGAACAGACCACCGACGCGGCCCCGGCCGACGGACGGGGGAAGAAGCGGCGGACCGGTAAGGCCTGGGCCGTCGTCGCCGTGATCGCCGCCCTGCTGTTCGTCGGGTCTGCCGCGTTCGCCGGCGCGATGGTGCAGCCGTACCTGGCCGATCGGGCCACCGCCGCAACGAAATTGAACGTCGCGCGGACCGCCGCCAACGCGATCACCACGCTGTGGACGTACACGCCGGAGAACATGGACACGCTCGCCGACCGCGCATCCCGCTATCTCAGCGGCGATTTCGAGGCGCAGTACCGCAAATTCGTCGACGCGATCGTGGCCCCCAACAAGCAGGCCAAGATCAGCAACAGCACCGAGGTCACCGGCGCGGCGGTCGAGATGCTGGACGACCCCAACGCTTCGGTCATCGTCTACACCAACACGACCTCCACCAGCCCGCTGACCAAGAACGTCCCGTCACTGAAATACCTGTCGTACCGGCTGTTCCTGAAGCGGTCCAACAGCCGTTGGCTGGTGACCAGGATGACGACGATCACGTCGCTGGATCTGACGCCGAAAGTTTAACGCCGACCGCGGGAGGCGCCGAAATATACTGCAGCGCATGGCTGTCACGTCACCGGTATCCGAACGATGGACCGTAGCAGCGTTGCTGCTGTTGACCTTCGCCACCGGGTTGGCCGACTCGATCAGCATCCTGGCGCTCGGCCACGTCTTCGTCGCCAACATGACCGGCAACGTGATCTTCCTCGGGTTCTGGCTGGCCCCGAGCACCACCATCGACCTGACCGCCGTCGCAGTAGCGCTGCCGACCTTCATCTGCACCACGATCGTCAGCGGCCGCCTGTCGCGACACTTCGGTCCGCGCACGCGATCGTGGATCACCACGGTGCTGGCAACCGAGATCGTCCTGCTGGTGGCGCTCGCCATCCTGGCCGGCGCGGGAGTGCTGCGCTACCAGGCGAATTCCAAGCTGATCATGATCGGCATGCTGGCGGTCACCTTCGGCCTTCAGCATTCGAGCGCGCGCCAGTTCGGCATTCAGGAGCTCTCCACCACGGTGCTGACGTCGACGATCGTCAGCCTCGGACTGGACAGCCACCTGGCGGGCGGCACCGGTGAACGCCAGAGGCTGCGCATCGGCGTGGTCGCCACCATGTGCGCCGGCGCTTTCTTCGGCGCAACCATGTCGAGATACGTGATCGCCCCGGTGTTCGTGGTCACCGCGGGGGTGATAGCGGCGAGCCTGCTGATCTTCCGCTGGGGACCGTCGGCAACGAAAAACACTGCCGCCGTTGCTAGTTGAACGCCAGCCAGCTGGGCAGCGCCCGCTCGTGCGAATCGCAGAGCACCTGGCGGGTGTCGCACGATCCGCGCGGTGATCCCGCACCGGCCCACATGCCCCCGGTGTCGCGGCGCAGCACGATCGCTGACGAGCCGCCGCCGTCGAGCAGCACCGCGTTGTCGCTGCCCAGGCCGCGGAACAGGTCCTGCATGTTGTCCGGGGTGTAGTTGCCGCCCTCGAAGATGTACATCTCGTCCTTTTGCCTGGCATAGGCTACGGCCGTTCGGGCCGCGCTGGGCCCGCCGTCGTGCAGCTGTCCCGTGTTGCCGGGCGCCAACAGCCCGATGCCCGAGACCGCGACGAACTTCTCGTTCTTGTTGAGCAGGTCTGCGACCACCGGGGTGGCGGCGTCGTAGTCGCTCTTTGTCCTGGGCCACACCACATATGGGGCGCCACCGGACGGCAGGATCATGGTCGACAGGGCGCTCCAGCTTTCACCGCCACCGGACAGGCCCTGCTTGCCGGGGTAGGCGACGGTGCCGGTGACCGCCTGGTTGGCGCGGCCCTGGCCCTGGGTGTTGTCGACGAAGGCGCCCAGCGGTGAGCTGCAGCCGGTCTGGCGCCATGAGCCGGCCTTTTGGCCGCGGACGTCGAAGAAGTTGGCGTTGATCGCGATGGTCGGCTGGCCCATGCGCTGCCATGCCTGCAGGGGGGCGTACAGCTCCGAGGCCTGCCAGAGGCCCTCGGCGGTGCGGGCGCCGGGGTTGTTTTCGCAACGGGCCTGATCGCCCTGGTGCGTGTCGACCAGCAGGTGCGGCGACAGGCGTCCCGCCGCGTTCTTGATGATCATCAGGTGGCCGCCGTTGTTCATCTCGTACCAGCTGCCGCCGGCGTTGAGCATCGGCGCGGGATGGCCGGGGCCGAAGTTGTAGACCAGGTAGGAGCCACGGGTGCTGCCGATGGCGTTGGCCAGCAGATCGCGGCCGTCGGCGGCCCGGGCGAGGGGCTGTCCGGAGGTGACGGCCAGGGTGTAACAGGCAACGACGGCGGCGCAGCACGCCGCCAACCGGCGGAAGCTGGCGCGTCGGGTCAGCACGATAGCCCTTTCCGCCAGGTACTAATGCAACAGGAACATCATCAGTCCCAGGAGTCACACTGTCAATAAAAATAACGGAGCGATGACGGTAGGGCTACGCGCGAATTACGCTTGCTCGCTTGAACTTTCGGGCTCGATGCCGGCGCCCGGGGCGGCGGGCCCGGCGGCCGGGGCGCCGGCCGCTTCCCCTTGCTTGCCGCGGCGCGCCTGGTGCTGCGACTGGTGTTCCTGGGCGATCACCAGCTCGACTGCACCCTGAATGCGGTGAAAACCCTTGCGGTCGTAGAGGTGTGTGACGATGCCACCGAGCAACAAACCGATGACGAGACCGATGGTCGTCATGGTCAGCGCCTGCGCTAGGCCGGCATCCCCATGGCCACCGAAGTACAGCAGCGAGCGGGTCCCGAGGAAGACCTGGTGCATCGGCTCGAATTCGGCCAGCCAGCGGAAGAAGGACGGCGTCGCCTCCAGTGGCACCGTGGCGCCGGCCGACGGCAGCCCGAGGATCACGAAGATGAGCATGCTGACCAGCATTCCGGCGGTGCCCAGTACCGAGAGCAGGGAACTGGACGTGATGCCGACGGCGGCGATGGAAAAGACGCCGAACGCCCACAGCTGCCAGCTGTGATCGATGGGCATGCCCAGCCCATCGGCGATCGCCAGATACACCGCCGAGGTCAGCAATCCCAGCAGCACCATCATGGCCCACTTCAGCAGCAGCGTCTGGAATCTGGAGATCCTGACCTGCTCGGCGAACCGGTACACCGGGCCGAATTCGGCGGGCACATAACCGAGCAACGCGTCCACCAGCGTGCTGACCACGATGCTGCCGGTGAATCCGGCGAGCAGCAGCAAGAGGGCGTAGTAGAAGGCCGACAGGCCGTTGCCGGTGCCGTTGGGCAGCGGGTTGTAGACGTTCGACTGGATATCGATGGGGGCACTCAGGCCTACCTCGGCCGCGCCGGTCAGCGGCGCGCCACCGGTCTGCGCGGCCACCTCGGCCATAACCCGTTGCCCGGCTATGCCGTTGGCCATCCCCATCGCCGTGTTGAGGGTCTGGCCGGCGATGCTCGCCCCCAGGGTGCCGGCCCGCGGATTGGTGGAGACCGTGATCGACGGCCGGTCCGCGCGGGCCGGCAGCACCGCGCTGGTCGCGAAGTCGCGCAGCCGCGATGAGAAGCTCGGTGGGATCAGCACCTGGCCGTACACCCGGCCGGTGTCCATCTGGTGCCTGGCCGCGCTACGGGAGAGCACGCGGACGTCGAACTTGTTCTTGTCCAACCCATTGACCAGCCGGTCGACGATCTGTGCGCCCCCGGGCCCGGCGTCCTCGTTCACCACCGCGATGGGGAAATGGCGCAGGTTGGTCGTCGGGTTCAGGATCCCGCCGAGATAAAGCGCACACAACGCCGACATCAGCGCCACGGTGATGACCAGGGGTGCCGCCCAGAACCGCAGGGTGCGGATCGCCTCGATGTTCCGGTTGGGGTTGGGCGCCGCGTGCTGAGGGTGCGAGTGAGGCATGCCGACTCCTGTCTGTCGTGCCCACTCTATGGGCTGCGGCCGTGGCCCTCTATGGGCTCAGCCACCCAGCTTCGCGTGCATCTCCCAGATCAGCAGTTCCGACGGCTCGCCCGCCGACACGCGCCGGCCGTCCGCATCGGTGAAACGCACGGCGTCGCCCTCGTTCACCGTGCCGATGCCTTCCACGCTGACCCGGCCCCGGGTCACGAAAAGGTGCAGGTAGGGAGCCCGGGGAAGGTCCACGGCGGCGCCGGCCGGCAACCGGGTTCCGTGCAGCGCGGCGTTGCGGTTGTGCAGGGTGATCGCGGCGTCGTGCGCGGCCATCCCGGAGGCGATCGTCACAAGGTTGCCCGCCAGCAGCTTGTCGTCGATCTCATGCTGTTGGTAGCTCGGTTGCACACCGGCCTCGTCGGGCACCACCCACATCTGCACGAAATGAACCGGCTCACTGGGGGAGTCGTTTCGCTCGGAGTGCAGGATCCCGCTGCCGGCCGACATGCGTTGCGCCAGGCCGGGATAGATCACGCCGCGATTGCCGACGGAGTCATGATGCGACAATTCACCGCGCAGCACCCAGGTCACGATCTCCATGTCCCGGTGTGGGTGGGTGTCGAATCCCGTTCGCGGCGAGACGATGTCGTCGTTGTTCACCAGCAGCAGCCCGAAATGGGTGTTGTCCGGGTCGTAGTGGTCGCCGAAGGAGAAAGAGTGCCGGGATGTCAGCCAGGGGGTACTGGTGACGGCACGGGTTGCGGCATCCCTGATCTCCGTGGTGGCGGGCATCACCCCAGCCTAATCGTCGGCCGCGTCAGGGCCGCGCCGCGGCGAGCAGCCCTTGGGCGTGCCGCAGCGCGGCGTCGAGTTCCGGCAGGGTCAGCCCGGCGGCGTGGCCCAGGTGAATCTCGATCTGGTACTCCGGCTGGCCGGCATGGGTGAATATCGGCAGGACGACGAATTCCGTTGTGGGCAATTCTGTTTCGAGGACATCGGCGACCGACTGCAGGGTGACCATCGTCATCAGCGTGGTGAGCTGACGGGCGACCTGCGCCGTCGGCTCCAGCGAGGCCAGCACGTCGGCCAGCCGGGTGTGCAGCGACCGGTGGGTGTCGTCGAACCGCCAGGCGCCGTAGCCGCGGGCGCGGATATCCGCGAGTACCCGCTGGTGCTCGGCGATTTCGGCGCGGGTGAGCCTGGGTATCACGCCGTGCAACCACGCCTCGACGAAGTCGGCGTCGCGCCAGGCCATGGCGACCAGGCCGAACGGCGGGTCGATGGGAAAGTGTTGCCCCACGGCGTGCTCGCCGTCGGTGCCATGGCCGACCGCGTCGACGATGGTCAGATGCCGTGCATCGATCCTCGACATCGAGCAGCCCGCGCCGAGCGTGTCGTGCAGGAAGCGCAGCGCGTCACGCCCGCGGTCCAGCAGCGGGAACTGTTCGCGCAGCCCGTGGACCAGCCTGAACAAGCCGCTGCCGAGCACGTAGCGGCGATCGCCGCGGCGCGCCACCCAGGCCCGTCCCTCCAGTTCGGCCAGCACCAGGGCACAGGTCGAGGTGCTGATCGCGCAGCTCTTGGCCAGCTCGGTCGAGGTGAGGCCGCGCCTCGAATTCGCCAGGGCGGCAAGGGCGTCCATCACCCGCGCGGTGGGCGGTGACTTGACGCCCGATTCGCCTCGCGTCTCGGCCATTGACGTATCCACGCCACCTCCCTACGATCCGTCCAAAATGCAAGGATATGCGTCCTAATATTAGGAGATAGTCGTGTTCAAGGTGGGGGTATGGGGGCCGGGATCCATGGGTGTGATCGCCCTGCGTGGGGTGATCGACCATCCGGAGCTGGAACTGGTCGACGTCGTGGTGCACAGCGACGCGAAGGCCGGCCGCGACGCCGGGGAGTTGTGCGGCATCGCGCCGGTCGGCGTGGTGGCCACCCAGGACTCGGCGGCGCTGCTCTCCGGCGACGCCGACGTGGTGGTGTATGCCGCCGCCGCCAACCTACGGCCGCTTGATGCCGCGGCCGACATGATCTCGATTCTGCGGTCCGGCAAGAACGTGGTGTCCTGCTCGGTCGTGCCGCTGGTCTTTCCCGACGGGCTTGACGCCGCCTTCACCGCCCCGCTGCGGCAGGCCGCGCTCGACGGCGGTGTGTCGTTCTTCACGACCGGCATCGACTCCGGGTTCGCCAATGACGTGCTGCCACTGGTGCTTACCGGCGTTTCTCGAGCGATCGAGTCGGTGCGGGTAACCGAGATGTTCAACTACGCGACCTACCCGGACCGTGGTGCGGTGTATGAGATTCTCGGCTTCGGCAAGCCGCCCGAATATCAGGCGTTCGCGGCGCAGCCCGGAATGTTCACCTTCGGGTGGGGACCCGTCCTGCACCAGCTCGCCGCGGGTTTGGGCGTCAAGGTCAACAGCATCGAGGAGAGCAACGAGCGGATTCCCGCCACCGAGTCCTTCGACACCCCCACCGGTCACATCGGCGCCGGAACCATCGCCGCGATGCGCTCCACGCTCACCGGTTATGTCGACGGGAAGCCGACTTTCGTGCTCGACCACGTGACGCGGATGCGCGACGACATCGCCCCCGACTGGCCGCAGCCGCACATCTCGATCCCGCCGAAGGACCTCGGCTACGGGCCCGCCTCCGGGCAGGGCCTCTACCGCGTGGAGATCGAGGGATCCCCGAGTATGCGGTGCGAATTCGAGATGGCCGAAGACCACGACCACGATTTGGGGGCGCGCGTGGCGGGCGCCTCGCGGATGGTGAATGCCATCCCGGCGGTGTGCGCGGCCCCGCCCGGCCTGCTGTCTGCACTGGACCTGCCGATGGTCACCGGGGCCGGATTGGTCCGTCCGGTGCAGGGGCCGCCGCCGGACAGCCGGCTGTTCTAAGCCCGTTCGCCCGGGTACGTCGCGGCGGCCAGCTGCAGGATCTCGGCGCGGTCGGCCGGCAGGATGAACCCCGCGCCGATCGCCGCGTCGAGGGCCTCGGTGAAGCTTTCCAGGTACTGCGTGCTGCCACCGGGATAGAGCCGCTGAATCGTGTTGGCGTCGAACAGCTCTCCGGATCCGAAGATCGCCGACATGATGCTCTCGTCACCGCCCAGGCCCGACGTCCTGGCGATCGGCACGTCCACCCATGGCGTCCTGATGCCGCCTCGGGCGATGCCGTTGCCGTCCGGAACGGGTTGTGGCGCGGAGCTTTCGCGGACCTCGAGTGGGTCGGCACCCGGCGCCGGTTCGCCGGTGGCGACCCAGGTGTTCAGCGCCGCGAGCGCCGCCTGCACCACATAGTGGTGCTGCGGGCCGAAGTTGATGTTGTGCGCCAGTTCCTGGCCCATCAACGTGTTGGTCGGCGTGTAGCCGGCCGCGATGGCCTCGAGCGGCGCCGAGCCGCTGTCGATGAACGCCACCTGGATCGTGTAATTGTCGGCGTGGGCGGCACCGGCGATCTCCCAGACCCGCAGCCGGTCGTTGTCGGGCTGCCTGGCGAAGTAATAGCCCTCGCGTGGTCCGCCGAAAACGTCGGTCTCGGTGATGACCGTGAGTAACGGGACGCGTAGTTCCGGGCGGAACGTGACCGCCTGCGTCGCAGGGGATTCCTCGAAGATCGAGCTGCCGTCCAGCGGCGCGGCCGGGCCGAACCGGGAATGGACCAGGAAGCCGTCGTAGCGGGGGGCCAGCGGATCGACGGCGTTGATGTAGGTGGTGAGGAACATCGCGGACTGGGATTCGCCCAGGGCGATGACGCGTTGCGCGGGCAGGTCGCGCAGGATCGCGCCGTGTTCGCCAGCTTTGATGAGCGCGCCGATCTGGGAGAAGATGTCATAGGAGAACGCGTCGCCCGGGTGGTGTAGGCCCGCATACCGTTGCGGGTCTTGGCTTTTCAGCGACATGTCCGCGCCGAGCAGGCTCTCGCCGCCCTCGACCCCCACCCGCTGGGCCGACACCGCGACATAGGCGTAACCGGAGCGCAGGATTTCACGGTGCGCCATCATCCACACCGCGGCGGCGTCGATGCCACCGCTCACGTTGAGCCATTCGACGAGCACCGTACCGTTGAACCGGGCCGGGTCGGACGGCGTCAATGCCACGATTCGGGTGGTGTAATCGGCTGAGCCCGAAGGGGTTACGTCCCAACGGCCATCGGGGCCCAGCTCGCTCACCGGGGCATAGCGGCAGGACGTGCCGGAGACGAAGAACTCCTCGACGACGTAGCCCACATCGGTCATGTCGAAAGCGCTCAGCAGCAGCGCCGGCTTGCCGGGGGCGGGCGTCACCTGAGTGGTGTTCGTCATGAAAGCACCCTTCTCAGCTCTGGCCCGCGGACAACGAACTGGGCAGCCCGAACTTCGTGAACAAGCTGTCGTCGAGGAAGGCCACCACGTGGGAGACCTTGCCGCCCTGCACATCCAGAACGTGCAGCTGAAAGGGCACGTGCATGTCGCCGGTGCGCATGTACATCGCCGCGGCGAGCTGGCCGTTGGCGATCAGCGGCAGCATGCGCATGTCCCCGCTGCCCTCCGCCGGGCACTGCTGATGAATGAGAGTGACGATGTCGCCCGGACCCTGATACCAGCCGGTGTACGGCGGCATCTCCCAGATGGCCTCCGCGGTGAACAGGTCGACCAGCCGATCGATGTCGTAGGTTTCGAACGCGGCGATATAGCGCGCCAGCAGGTCCTGGGCCTCGGCCGAATCCGGCTGCACGAGCGGGTCTTCGGAGCTGGGCCCGGCGGACTCGAGCTGGGTGCGGGCCCGCTGCAGCAGGCTGTTGACGGCGGTGGTGGTGGTGCCGACCGCGTCGGCGACCTCGGCGGACCGCCATCCCAACACGTCGCGCAGCAGTAGCACCGCCCGCTGTCGGGGCGGGAGGTATTGCAGCGCAGCGACAAACGCCAACCGCACCGATTCCCGCGACCCGACGACGACCGACGGGTCGGCGGGATGCTCGGTCAGCTCCGGTAGCGGTTCCAGCCACGCCACCTCGCGTCGCTCCACCAGCTCGGCGTTCGGGTCCGAACTCGGGCCACCCAGGCCCACCGGCAACGGCCTGCGCTGGCGCCCCTCCAGCGCGGTCAGGCAGGTGTTGGTGGCGATGCGGTGCAGCCAGGTGCGTATCGAGGACTTGCCTTCGAAACGGTCGTACGCCTTCCAGGCCCGCAGCAGGGTCTCCTGCACCAGGTCCTCCGCGTCGTGCAGGGATCCGGTCATCCGGTAGCAGTGCGCCAGCAGTTCGCGCCGATACGGTTCGGCGTGCGCCGAGAAATCCGCGCGGGCCACCGGGTCACCTTCAGAGTTCTGCGCGAGAAGGCTCATCCGCATGAGCCTACGCAGTGTCTGCCAACACGTCCCGCATCAGCAGCCATTACGCTGCCCGTAATGACTAGGACCTCCGAGTGAACCGCACCGAACGCAGTTTCGACGGGTTCGGCGGCGTGCGCATCGTCTACGACGTCTGGACACCCGACACCGCACCGCGGGCGGTCCTGGTGCTGTCACACGGCCTCGGGGAGTACGCCCGCCGCTACGACCACGTCGCGAAGCGCTTCGGCGAGGCGGGCCTGGTCACGTATGCGCTGGACCATCGCGGGCACGGCCGCTCCGGCGGCAAGCGGGTGCTGGTGCGCGACATCCACGAGTACACCGCCGACTTCGACACCCTGGTCGGCATCGCCACCCGGGAACACCACGGCCTCAAGTGCATCGTGCTGGGACACAGCATGGGCGGCGGGATCGTCTTCGCCTACGGCGTCGAACGCCCGGACAACTACGACCTGATGGTGCTGTCGGGGCCCGCGGTGGCGGCCCAGGATCAGGTGTCGCCGCTGCTGGCGCTGGCCGCCAAGGTGCTCGGTGCGGTCGTGCCCGGGCTGCCGGCGCAAGAACTCGACGTCGACGCCATCTCCCGGGACCCTGCGGTGGTGGCCGCCTACAAAGACGATCCGCTGGTGTACCACGGCAAGGTGCCCGCCGGCATCGGCCGCGCGTTGCTGCAGGTCGGCGAGACCATGCCGCAGCGGGCACCGGCCCTGACGGCGCCGCTGCTGGTGGTGCACGGGGAGCAGGACCGGCTGATCTCCGTAGCGGGCAGCCGTCGCCTGGTCGAGTGTGTCGGGTCCACCGACGTCGAGTTGAAGATCTACCCGGGGCTTTACCACGAGGTTTTCAACGAGCCCGAGCGCGACCAGGTGCTCGACGACGTGGTCTCCTGGATCACCGCTCGGCTGTGAGGCGGGACGTGTCGGATCGCTTGAGTAGTTTGGCGCCATGACTTGCGTCGGCGACGATGCAGAGCGAAGCGATGAGGAGGAGCGGCGCCATGACTGACGACAAGATGCTGGCGCGCATCGCCGCACTGCTGCGTCAGGCCGAGGGCACCGACAACACCCACGAAGCCGACGCGTTCATGTCCGCCGCGCAGCGGCTCGCGACGGCCGCGGCCATCGACCTCGCGGTGGCGCGGTCGCATTCGGCCCAGCGGTCGGCGGCCCAGACGCCGACGCAGCGCACCATCACCATCGGGGCGGCGGGCGCCAAGGGGTTGCGCACGTACGTGCAGCTGTTCGTGCTGATCGCCGCGGCCAACGACGTGCGCTGCGACGTGGCCTCGAATTCGACGTTCGTGTATGCCTACGGGTTCGTCGAGGACATCGACGCCAGCCACGCCTTGTACGCCAGCCTGGTCGTCCAGATGGTCCGCGCGTCGGACGCCTATCTCGCGTCGGGCGCGCATCGTCCCACGCCGACGATCACCGCGCGGCTCAACTTTCAGCTGGCATTCGGCGCGCGCGTCGGCCAGCGGCTCACCGAGGCTCGCGACCAGGCGCGGCAGGAGGCCACTAACGACCGCCGCCGATCGCCGGGCACCGCTATCGCGTTGCGGGACAAGGAGATCGAACTGGTGGACTACTACCGCGATGCGTCGAAGGCGCGTGGCACCTGGCAGGCCAGCCGGGCGTCGGCCGGATATTCGTCGGCGGCGCGGCGCGCCGGCGACCGGGCCGGCAAGCGGGCGCGGCTCGGCAACAGCCCCGAACTCCCCGGGGCGCGGAGCGCGCTGAGCGGGTGACCGCGGGGAACTCCCCACGCCGGGATTCTCAACGCTCCAAGGTGTATGCGGCCGAGGAGTTCGTCCGGACGCTGTTCGACCGTGCCGCCCAGCACGGCTCGCAGGTGGTGGAGTTCTTCGGCACCCAGCTGACCCTGCCACCCGAGGGACGATTCGGATCGGTGTCCTCCGCGCAGCGCTACGTGGACGACGTGCTGGCTCTCCCGGCGGTGCGGCAACGCTGGCCGGATGTGTCGCCGCTGCGGGTGCGGGGACGGCGCGCCGCCAGCTCCGCGCACTACGAAAACTATGACGGCACAGGCGTTATCGCGGTTCCCGATCGGGACACCGCCGACTGGGCACTGCGCGAGCTGGTGATGCTGCACGAAGTGGCGCATCATTTGTGCCAGGCCGATCCGCCGCACGGCCCCGAGTTCGTTGCGACGATCTGTGAGCTGACGGAGCTGGTGATGGGACCGGAACTGGGGCACGTGCTGCGGGTGGTCTACGCCAAAGAGGGCGTTCGGTGAACCCCGCCGACCCCGACGCACGGGCGCGTGAGGTCGAAGCCCAAATGACCGACGACGAGCGGTTCGCGCTGCTGGTCTCGGTGATGGGGGCCGGGGACATGTGGCCGGTGCGCGACGAGCGCATCCCCGCCGACGCCCCGATGAGTGCGGGATACGTGCCGGGGGTTCCCCGTCTCGGTGTGCCCGCGTTGCTGATGAGCGACGCCGGGCTGGGCGTCACCAATCCCGGGTTCCGTGTTGGCGATACGGCCACCGCGCTGCCCGCCGGTCTGGCGCTGGCCGCCAGCTTCAATCCGTCGCTGGCCCGGGCCGCGGGCGAGGTGATCGGCCGCGAGGCGCGCAGCCGCGGGTTCAACGTGCAGCTCGCCGGCGGAATGAACCTGACCCGCGACCCGCGCAACGGCCGAAATTTCGAATACCTTTCCGAGGACCCGCTTTTGACCGCCACGATGGCCGCTGAGTCAGTCGACGGCATCCAGCGCCAGGGCGTCATCTCGACGGTCAAGCACTACTCGCTGAACTGCAACGAAACCAATCGCCACTTCCTGGACGCGGTCATCGATCCCGACGCGCACCGCGAATCCGATCTGCTGGCCTTCGAATTGGCGATCGAGCGCTCGCAGCCCGGCGCCGTGATGACTGCCTACAACAGGATCAACGGCGACTACGCCGCCGCGAACGCCGTCTTGATCAACGACGTGCTGAAAGGCGCGTGGGGGTACCGCGGCTGGGTCATGTCGGATTGGGGCGCCACGCCGAGCTGGAAGTGCGCGCCGGCCGGCCTCGATCAGGAGTGTGGGGCCCAGATCGACGCGCTGCTCTGGCAGGCCGAGTCCTTCGGTGCGCCGCTTCGCGACGCGTACGCCGACGGCGGGCTGACCGCGGAGCGCCTCTCGGACATGGTTCGCCGGATCCTGCGATCCATGTTCGCCGTCGGCATCGACCGCGGCGTCCCGGCACCGGCACCGGACCTGGCCTCGCACAACAAGATTGCGCTGGAGATAGCGCGGCAGGGAACGGTTTTGTTGAGCAACCGGGGCCTGTTGCCGCTGGCGCCCGGGTCGAGCCCACGCATCGCGGTCATCGGCGGGTACGCGCACGTGGGTGTGCCGGCCGGATACGGTTCGAGCACCGTCGTTCCGCCGGGCGGATACGCCGGCGTGGTGCCGATCGGCGGCTCGGGCCTGGAGGCCGGGATGCGCAATCTGTACCTGCTGCCGTCGAGTCCGCTGGAAGAGTTGCGAAAACTGCTCCCGCAGGCCCAGATCGAGTTCGATCCCGGCATCGGCCCGGCCGAGGCGGTGCGGGCGGCGCGCGCGGCCGACATCGCGATCGTGTTCGCGGTCCGCGCGGAGGGCGAGGGTTTCGACATCGCCGACCTCTCGCTGCCCTGGGGCCAGGACGAGCTGATCGCGGCGGTCGCGGCCGCCAACCCCAACACCGTGGTGGTGCTGCAGACCGGCAATCCGGTATCGATGCCGTGGCGCGACTCGGTGAATGCCGTTGTGCAGGCGTGGTTTCCGGGCCAAGGCGGCGCCCGGGCCATCGCGGAGATCCTCACCGGGGCGGTGAACCCCTCGGGCCGGCTGCCGATCACCTTTCCGGTCGACCTCGCCCAGACGCCGCGCCCGCAGCTGCCCGGCACCGGCGAACCATGGGGGACACCGACCACGATCGACTACGCCGAAGGAGCCGACGTCGGCTACCGCTGGTTCGCCCGGCGTGGCCATGAACCGATGTTCGCCTTCGGTCATGGGTTGTCCTACACCAGGTTTGACTACCATGACCTGGTGGTCAGCGGCGGAGAAACCATCAAGGCCAGTTTCGGCGTCCTCAACGTCGGCGACCGCCCCGGGGCCGACGTACCGCAGCTGTACCTGACGGCCGCCGCCGGTGAACCGTGTTTACGGCTGCTGGGATTCGAGCGGGTGGACCTCGCGCCGGGCGCGACCCAACGGGTGACCGTCGAGGCGGACCCGCGACTGCTGGCCCGCTATGACGGCAGCGCTAAGAGTTGGCGGATCCGCCCGGGTACCTATACGGCCGCGGTGGGCACGTCGGCGATCGCTTTACGGCTGGAAGCCGCGGTCGAGCTGACCGGTCGTACGTTCGGGCGATAAGTCACAGGGGCTACGCCCGAACGCACGACCGGCCCGGTGGGTTACTTGACGGGAACCAGCGCGTCGCCGCACGTGCAGCGGTACGGCTCACCCGAACCCGAGCAGTGGCAGGGGGCCTCGATGCGGACGCGACAGCCGCAGCCTTCGTGACCGCACGTCAGCTCGGTCCCGGCTTCATAAGTTGCCATTTGACTCACTCTTTTCCTGTTGTGGTGATTCTTGCGGTGTGGGTCGACCGCACCCTCACTATATACCCCCCACGGGTATACCGTAAACGGTCGCGACCGGTTCGATGCCGGCCCGGCCGTCCGTGCCAACGCCGCCGGGCGCGGCTAGCGTGGGCGCCATGACCGAGAACCCAACCCCCGAAGACGTCGACGCATTCTTGGACAGCACAGTGGTGGACGGCGACCCGTCGTTGACCGCGGCCCTCGAGGCCAGCGACGCGGCCGGGTTGCCGTCGATCGCGGTGTCGGTGCAGCAAGGAAAGTTCCTGAGCCTGCTGGCCGGTGCCATCGGTGCGCGCAGCATCCTCGAGCTCGGCACGCTGGGCGGTTTCAGCACCATCTGGCTGGCGCGCGGCGCCGGCCCGCAAGGACGAGTCGTGACGCTGGAATACGAGCCCAAGCACGCCGAGGTGGCGCGGGCCAATTTGGAGCGGGCCGGCCTCGCCGATCGGGTGGAGGTGATCGTCGGGGCCGCACTGGATACGCTGCCGACGGTGACCGGTCCGTTCGATCTGATCTTCATCGACGCCGACAAGGAGAACTACCCCGCGTACCTGGAGTGGGCGGTGCGACTGGCCCGCCCCGGCGCGGTCATCGTGGCGGACAACGTGATTCGGCAGGGACAGATCCTCGATCCGGAGTCCAACGCCCAAGCACAGGCGGTGCGCCAGACGCTGCAGGCGATGGGCGAGCACCCGCGGCTGGAGACCGCGGTGCTCCAGACGGTGGGCGCCAAGCGCTGGGACGGCTTCGCGTTCGCGTTGGTGCGGTAGGCCTCAGCGGGGGGCGAGGTCGGCGACGGCTTGCTCGGCGGAGGTGAGTTCGCCGATCCGCAAAGCTGTTTCGCCGGCGTACAGCGCTGCGCTGTCCAACCAGGAGTCGGGCACGCCGGCAACCGGCGCCAGCGGTGTGAAGAACGGGAGGGCGGGCGACTGCAGGCGCATCAGCGGTCCCGCGTCGAAATAGCCCAGCGCCGACAGCGGGCGGCTGGCCGCGTTCAGGGCGGCGGGCAACGCCTTGGCCTTACCGTCCTCGCCGCACCACCGGCGGGTGGCCGCGTTGGGCACGACGCGGTGGCGCAGCGGCCAGCTCAGGCCGAACAGGTTGGTTTCGATCGTCTTGTCCGCCCGCAGGATTCGCTGCTGGTACGCGTGGTTCGCGTTGGCCTCGTGGGTCAACAGGAATCGCGTGCCGGCCACGACACCGCTGACGCCCGCGTCGAGCGCGGCGCGGGTGTCGGCGCCGGTGGCGATGCCGCCGGCCACGAGCACCGGACGCCCGGCGGCCGCGGCCAGGGCGCGCGGCAAAAAGTCCAGCGCCGCCATGGTTCCCACCAGATGTCCGCCGGCCTCGCGTCCCTGGGCGATCAAACCGTCGGCACCGGCGGCGATCGCGGCACGCGCCTGCGCGTCGGTGCCCACCATCACGAAGACGAAGATCCCCGCATCGCGCAGGTGCTCGACGAGCCCCCGCTTTTCGCCGAACGCCACCACGACGACATCCACCCGCGCGTCGACGCAGACCGCGACGTGCCGGCGATGAACGAAGGGCATCAACAGGTTTACCGCGACCGCGCGGCCCGGCGCCTGATCGCGCACCCGCTCGATCGACTCGCGTAGCCGCTGGGGCGTGTCGATGCCCAGCGTGCCCAGGCCGCCCGCCCGGGCGACCGCGCCCGCCAGCGCCGCGCCCGCCAGTCCGCCGCCCATGCCGGCCTGCCCGACCGGAACATCGAGCCGCAGCCGGTCCGCGATATCCATGTCCTAAGACGCTACGCGGGTCGTCCATACGGCCACACCGGGCGGCCCTGCCGGGCACTGATTTTCGTTGCTGGTAACCGACGTGCGGGCGTAATGTTGACGGCAGATGGATGGGTGCGGCCACGCTCAAAAGGCTTGCCGCATAACAGAAAGGTCACAAAATGAGTACAGTCCATTCATCAATCGATCACCACCCCGATTTGTTGGCTCTGCGTGCGCGTTACGAGCGCGTGGCCGAGTCGATGAGCGCGCATGTCACGTTCGGGCTGGCCCTGCTGACGGGCCTGTACGTGGCCGCGTCGCCGTGGATCGTCGGATTCAGCGCCACGACATCGCTTGCCACGTCCGACCTGATCGTCGGGATCGCGGCGGCGTTCTTGGCCTACGGGTTCGCGACGACACTGGATCGCGCGCACGGCATGACCTGGACGCTGCCGGTGCTGGGCGTGTGGGTCATCGTCTCGACGTGGATCCTGCCGGGCGTCGTGATGACCGCCGGCATGACCTGGTCGAATGTCGTTGCGGGCGTGTTGTTGGCATTCCTGGGCTTCAACGCGACCTACTTCGGCATGCGCACCCGCGCGACGGACACCCACGCCTGATCGCGAACGCGGTTAGGCCGCAAGGCAGTTCGCCCGCCCCGGGCTGATCAGCGCGGCCCGGGACGGCGATCAGCCGCAGACCGCGCCGATGGCGGCCGAGCTGACCAGCTTCACGTACTTGGCCAGCACGCCGGTCTTGTAGCGCGGCTCCGGCGGGGTGAAATCCTTTCGCCGAGCCTCGAATTCGGCCGGATCGGTCAGCACGTCGAGCACTTGGTTGGCCACGTCCAGCCGGATGCGGTCGCCGTCACGCAGGAACGCGATCGGTCCGGCGTCGACCGCCTCGGGCGCGATGTGGCCGACGCACAGGCCGGTCGTCCCGCCGGAGAAGCGGCCGTCGGTCAGCAGCAGCACGTCCTTGCCCAGGCCGGCGCCCTTGATGGCGCCGGTGATGGCCAGCATTTCCCGCATGCCGGGGCCGCCCTTGGGTCCTTCGTAGCGGATCACCACCGCGTCGCCCTTGGTGATCGTGCCGTCTTCCAAAGCGTCCAGCGCGGCCCGCTCGCCGTCGAAAACCCTTGCGGTGCCCTCGAACACGTCGGAGTCGAACCCGGCCGACTTCACCACCGCGCCCTCGGGCGCCAGCGATCCGCGCAGGATGGTGATCCCGCCGGTCGGGTGAATGGGGTTGCTCAGCGCGCGCAGCACCTTGCCGTCCGGGTCGGGCGGGTCGATCGCGGCCAGGTTCTCGGCCACCGTCGCACCGGTCACCGTCAGGCAGTCGCCGCGCAGCAGCCCGGCATCCAGCAGCGCCTTCATCATCACCGGCACGCCGCCGATGTGGTCGACGTGGGACATGACGTGGCGGCCGAACGGCTTGACGTCGGCCAGGTGCGGGACCTTCGACCCGATCCGGCTGAAGTCGTCGAGCGACAGTTCGACGTCGGCCTCGTGGGCGATGGCCAGCAGGTGCAGCACCGCGTTGGTCGAGCCGCCGAACGCCATCACCACCGCGATCGCGTTCTCGAACGCCTCCTTGGTGAGGATGTCGCGGGCCGTGATCCCGCGCCGCAGCAGTTCGACGACGGCCGCACCGCTGCGCCGGGCGAACCCGTCGCGGCGGCGGTCGGTCGCCGGCGGCGCCGCGCTGCCCGGCAACGACATCCCGAGCGCCTCGGCGGCGCTGGCCATCGTGTTGGCCGTGTACATGCCGCCGCACGCGCCCTCACCGGGACAGATCGCGCGCTCGATGGCGTCGACGTCCTCGCGGGGCAGCAGCCCCCGGGCGCAGGCGCCCACCGCCTCGAACGCGTCGATGATGGTGACCTCGCGCTCGCTGCCGTCCGAGAGCTTGGCGACCCCGGGCAGGATCGAGCCGGCATAAAGGAACACCGAGGCCAGGTCCAGCCGCGCGGCGGCCATCAGCATCCCGGGCAGCGACTTGTCGCAGCCGGCCAGCAGCACCGAGCCGTCCAGGCGTTCGGCCTGCATCACCGTCTCGACGCTGTCGGCGATCACCTCGCGCGACACCAGCGAGAAGTGCATCCCCTCGTGGCCCATCGAGATGCCGTCGGACACCGAGATGGTGCCGAACTCCAGCGGGTAACCACCGGCCGAGAACACGCCCTCCTTGACCGCCTTGGCGAGCCGGTCCAGCGAGAGGTTGCACGGGGTGATCTCGTTCCAGGACGACGCGACGCCGATCTGCGGCTTGGCGAAGTCCTCGTCTCCCATGCCTACGGCCCGCAGCATGCCCCGGGCGGCGGCCTTCTCCAGGCCGTCGGTGACGTCACGACTACGCGGCTTGATGTCGGCGGTTCCGGCCGAATCGGTGGTGGGCATTGCTCAAGTATGCGCTGGCCAGTCGCGATGCCAATTTTCGGGGTAATACCCCGACGGGGTATAAGCTGGAGTTCGGCGTGATGCCGCTGCAGGGCGGTGAATTGGCAGGGGAGACAGATGACGAACGACCACGGGTACTCGCAGCAGAAGGACAACTACGCCAAGCGGCTGCGGCGCATCGAGGGCCAGGTGCGTGGCATCGCCCGGATGATCGAGGAGGACAAGTACTGCATCGACGTCCTCACCCAGGTCAGCGCCGTCAACAGCGCGTTGCGTTCGGTCGCCCTGAATTTGCTCGACGAACATCTGAGCCACTGCGTCACCCGCGCGGTTGCCGAGGGCGGCGACGATGCCGATGAGAAGCTCGCCGAAGCCTCCGCCGCGATCGCGCGCCTGGTTCGTTCCTGATTTCGTTCTTCATCGGTGACATAGTTGAGACCTGCATCCCGGCCCTGATTCCGGGGCAGGCGTAGTTGCGGTCCGTACGGTAAGGCAGTGTGATCGCATTAGGCGCGACAACCCAGGAAATGGGTGGTCCGGCCGATACAGACGCCATGACTGCCGAAACCAACGCTGCCGCGCGAACGTGGACTCCACGGATCGCGGCTCAGTTGGCTGTGCTGGCCGCCGCGGCCTTCACCTACGTCACCGCCGAGATTCTGCCGGTCGGCGCGCTGCCGGCCATCGCTCGCGACCTGCACGTCAGCCTGTTTGCGGTGGGAACGCTGTTGACCTGGTATGCCTTCGTGGCGGCCCTGACGACGTTTCCGCTGGTGCGCTGGACCGCGCATTGGCCGCGGCGCCGCACGCTCATGCTCAGCCTGACCTGCCTCACCGCCTCGCAGGTCATCTCGGCACTCGCGCCCAACTTCGCGGTGCTGGCCGCCGGGCGGGTGCTATGCGCGGTCACCCACGGCCTGCTGTGGGCGGTCATCGCGCCGATCGCGACGCGGCTGGTGCCGCCGACCCACGCCGGGCGCGCCACCATGTCGATCTACGTCGGCACCAGCCTCGCGCTGGTGGTGGGCAGCCCGCTGACCGCGGCGCTGAGCCTGATGTGGGGCTGGCGCCTGGCCGTCGTGTGCGTCACCGTCGCGGCCGCCGTCGTCACCCTCGCCGCCCGGGTGATGCTACCGGAGATGGTGCTCACCGAGGACCAGCTCGCCCACGTGGGTCCGAGGTCGCGACACCACCGCAACCCGCGGCTGATCCTGGTGAGCGTGCTGGCAATGATCGCGGTCACCGGCCACTTCGTGTCCTACACCTACATCGTCGAGCTGATCCGCAACGTCCTCGGCGTGCGGGGGCCGAACCTCGCCTTCGTGCTGGCGGCCTACGGGCTGGCCGGCCTGCTGTCGTTGCCTCTGGTGGCGCGGCCGCTGGACCACCGGCCCAAGGGCGCCATCATCCTGTGCATCACTGGGCTGATGTCGGCCTTCGTGGTGCTGACCGCGCTGGCGTTGGGCGGTAGGACGGGCGTGGCCACCGCGCTGATCGGGACCGCCGCCATCGTGCTGTGGGGGGCGATGGCCACCGCGGTCTCCCCGATGATGCAATCCGCCGCGATGCGCAACGGGGCCGACGACCCCGACGGCGCGTCGGGGCTCTACGTGACCGCCTTCCAGGTCGGCATCATGGCCGGCTCGCTGGCCGGCGGCCTGTTCTATGAGCGCAGCGTCACGATGATGCTGACCGCTTCGGCGGCCCTGATGGCCGTCGCGCTCATCGGCATCGTGGCCAACCGGCGGATGCTGGACGTAGCTCCGACAAGCTCACCCGATTCATAGCCGCCCAGGTCAGCCGGGTAATCGACGCCCTCTCGGGGACGCGGGCAACCGGCGGTGACGGTAGCTGGCGCGGTCCTTATGCGACACTGTGTCGAGAACACGAGTGGAGGTATGCATATGTCGGGCAGGACGAGGGCCGGTACCAAGAAGGGCCTCTTCGCCGCTCTGAACGCCGCCGGCTTGGCGTCCGTCCTGGGCTTGGTGCTGGTGCTGAGTGCGGCTCCCGCACTGGCGGATCCGGACCCGGCGCCCGCTGACCCGGGCGCGGTCGCGGCCCCGCCCGGACCGCCGCCGCCACCCGACCCGCGGCGCCCCCGCCGCCGGCTGACCCGCTCGCGGCCCCGCCGCCGCCCAACCCGCTGGCGCCGCCGCCATGGCTTCCCCCGGGTGCGCAACCCGCCGCGGCGGCCCCGGCCGATGGGCAGAACAACACGCCGTTCACCGGCACGGCCCCGTTCGGGCCCCCGTCGTTCGTCCCCAAGGGCGGCTCGACCGTGGGTGTGGCCCAGCCGATCATCATCAACTTCCCCGGAACGGTCGAGAACGCCGACGCGGCGATCGGCGCCGTGCACGTCTCGTCGGTCCCGCCGGTACCGGGCAAGTTCTACTGGATGACCCCGACCCAGCTGCGCTGGCGCCCAATCAATTTCTGGCCCGCACACACCGCGGTCACCGTCGACGCCGGCGGCACCGTGTCGACCTTCCAGACCGGCGACTCGCTGATCGCCACGGCCGACGACGCGAGTCATCAGCTGATCGTCAGCCGCAACGGCACCGTGGAGAAGACCTTCCCGATGTCGATGGGCATGACGTCGGGCAATCACCAGACCCCCAACGGCACCTATTACGTGCAGGACAAGAAGGCGTCGGTGGTGATGGACTCCTCCACCTACGGGGTGCCGGTCAATTCGACCTACGGCTACAAGGTGACGGTGGAGGACGCGGTCCGCTTCGACAACGTCGGCGACTACGTGCACAGCGCGCCGTGGTCGGTGGATGACCAGGGCAAGCGCGACGTCAGCCACGGGTGCATCAACATCAGCCCCTCCAACGCCAAGTGGTTCTTCGACAACTTCGGTCCGGGTGACCCGATCGTCGTGAAGAACTCCAGCGGTGGCAACTACAAGAAGAACGACGGATCCGCCGACTGGCTGAACTGACCCGCGTCAACCACGCAGAATCGCCCATTTCCGCTGGGAGATGGGCGATTTCGCTTCTGTGTGCCCGGCAAGGCGCATAGCAACCGTGCGATCCGCAAAAAAGGGGGGCTTTCGCTCGCCCGCGAATTATATATAGCATCATACATAACAGACGACACCTGAGGAGCTGCGATGCGTGGTCCACGCGAGCGGATGGTCGTTTCTGCCGCCCTGCTGATCCGGGAGCGCGGGGCGCGCGCCACCGCGATCTCCGATGTGCTCGAGCACAGCGGCGCGCCCCGCGGATCGGCCTACCACTACTTTCCCGGCGGGCGCACCCAGCTGCTCTGCGAGGCCGTCGACTACGCCGGCGAGCACGTCGCCGCCGTCATCACCGGCGCCGACGACGGCCTGCAACTGATGGACACGTTGATCGACAAGTACCGCCGCCAGCTCCTCGACAGCGACTTTCGCGCGGGCTGCCCCATCGTGGCCGTCTCCGTCGAAGCGGGCGAGCAGCACGACGCCGAACGCATGGTGATCGAACGCGCCGCGGCGGTCTTCGACCGATGGACGGACCTGATCGCCGCACGGTTCATCGCCGACGGCATTGCGCCGGAGCGGGCCCGCGAATTGGCGGTGTTGGCCACCACCTCGCTCGAGGGTGCGATCGTGCTCGCCCGAGTGCGACGCGACCTGATGCCCCTCGACGTCGTCCACCGCCAGCTGCGCGACCTGCTGTCGGCGGCGTCGTCTGGTCCAGGCACTCGGAAAGGAAACCCACATGACCGGTGAATGGCAATCCAGCGCGTGCATCCTGTGTGAATGCAATTGCGGCATCGTCGTCCAGGTCGACGACCGCCGGCTGACCCGCATCCGCGGTGACAAGGCCCATCCGGCCTCGCAGGGCTATACCTGCAACAAGGCGCTGCGGCTGGACCACTATCAGAACAGCGGCGCCCGACTGACCTCCCCGCTGCGCCGCCGCGCCGACGGCAGCTACGAGGAGATCGATTGGGACACGGCGATCGTCGAGATCGCTGAGGGCTTCAAGCACATTCGCGACAGCTACGGCGGCGACAAGATCTTCTACTACGGCGGCGGCGGGCAGGGCAACCACCTGGGCGGGGCGTACAGCGGCGCCTTCTTGAAGGCGTTGGGCTCGCGCTACCGCTCAAATGCGCTGGCGCAGGAGAAAACCGGTGAGGCCTGGATCGACGGGCAGCTCTACGGTGGCCACACCAGGGGTGAATTCGAGCACGCCGAGGTCGCGGTGTTCGTCGGGAAGAACCCGTGGATGTCGCAGAGCTTTCCGCGAGCCCGGGTGGTGCTCAACGAGATCGCCAAGGATCCGGCCCGCTCGATGATCGTCATCGATCCGGTGGTCACCGACACCGCCAAGATGTCCGACTTCCACCTGCGGGTGCGACCCGGCACCGACGCATGGTGCCTGGCCGCACTGGCCGCCATTCTCGTCCAGGAAAACCTGTGCAACGAAACATTTCTCGGCGAACATGTGCGCGGCGCGGATGCCGTGCGCGCCGCGCTGCGCGACGTTCCGGTGGCCGACTACGCCCAGCATTGCGGAGTCGACCAGGAGCTGCTGCGCGCCGCGGCGCGGCGCATCGGCACGGCCGCCAGCGTCTCGGTGTTCGAGGACCTCGGCGTGCAGCAGGCACCCAACAGCACGCTGTGCTCGTATCTGAACAAGCTGCTGTGGATTTTCACCGGCAACTTCGCGAAAAAAGGCGGCCAGCACCTACATTCGTCGTTCGCTCCACTGTTCGGCCAGTTCTCCGGGCGCACACCGGTCACCGGCGCCCCGATCATTTCCGGGCTGGTGCCCAGCAATGTGGTGCCCGAGGAAATCCTGACCGACCACCCGGACCGGTTCCGGGCCATGATCGTGGAAAGCAGCAACCCCGCACACTCGCTGGCCAACTCGGCCGCCTGCCGCGAGGCTTTTCAAGCCCTGGAACTGATGGTGGTCATCGACGTCGCGATGACCGAGACCGCCAGGCTCGCGCACTATGTGCTGCCCGCCGCGTCCCAATTCGAGAAGCCCGAAGCCACCTTCTTCAACCTGGAATTCCCGCACAACACCTTCCATTTGCGCCGTGCATTGATGGAGCCCCTGCCGGGAACCCTGGCCGAGCCCGAAATCTGGGCACGCCTGGTGCGGGCGCTCGGCGTGCTGGACGACGCAGATTTGCGGCCACTGCACGAAGCCGCACGAAACGGTCGGCAGGCTTACACCGAGGCGTTCCTTAGTGCCATAGCTAATCCGACTGTGGCGCAACTACTTCCGTACGTGCTCTACGAAACGCTCGGGCCGACCCTGCCGGACGGGTTACGCGGTGCGGCCGCCCTGTGGGGCCTTGCCCAAAAGACCGCCATGAGTTATCCGGATGCGGTGCGGCGCGCCGGGCACGCCGATGGCAACGCCCTGTTCGACGCGATACTGGACACCCCGTCGGGAGTGACGTTCACCGTGCACAACTACGAGGACGACTTCGCGCTGATCAGTCACTCCGACCACAAGATCGCGCTGGAAATCCCGTCGATGCTCGACGAATTGAAGACGCTGTCCCGGATTCCACCCCAGCTCACCACGCCGGAGTTCCCGATCGTGCTGTCGGTGGGGGAGCGGCGCGCCTACACCGCCAACGACATCTTCCGCGACCCGACGTGGCGCAAACGCGATGCCGAGGGCGCGCTGCGGATCAGCGTCGAGGATGCCCAGAACCTCGGACTCGCCGCGGGCGACCGGGCGCGCATCAGCACCGCGGCCGGCAGCGCCGAGGCCACCATCGAGATCACCGAGACGATGATGGCCGGGCACGCCGCCCTGCCCAACGGTTTTGGGCTCGATTACGTAGACGACGAGGGACGCACCGTCACCCCCGGCGTCGCGCCGAACGTGCTCACCTCGACCGAGTGGCGCGATCCTTACGCCGGCACGCCGTGGCACAAGCACGTGCCCGCGCGGATCGAGCCCGCCCCCTTGCCCACCGGCGTCAGTTCCAGATCTTGACGCGCCTGGCCGGCTCCAAGAACAGCGCACCGGAGTCGGCGCCGTCGAAGGCGTCGTAGAACGCGTCCATGTTGCGCAGCACGCCGTTGCAACGGAACTCCGGCGGCGAGTGCGGATCCACCGCCAGGCGCCGGATCGCCTCCGCGTCACGGGATTTGGTGCGCCACACCTGGGCCCAGCCGTAGAACACGCGCTGCACGCCGGTGAGGCCGTCGATCACCGGCGCGGGCTGGCCGTTCAGCGACAACTGGTACGCCAGCAGCGCGATCGACAACCCACCCAGGTCGCCGATGTTCTCCCCGACGGTGAATGCGCCGTTGACGTGGTGGCCGGCCAGGCCGCGCGGCGTGTAGCTGTCGTACTGCTCGATGAGCGCCCTCGTGCGGGCGCCGAATTCGGTCCGGTCGGCGTCGGTCCACCAGTCGACCAGGTTGCCGTCGCCGTCGTACTTGGCGCCCTGGTCATCGAAGCCGTGGCCGATCTCGTGCCCGATCACCGCCCCGATGCCGCCGTAGTTGGCCGCGTCATCGGCCTCGGCGTCGAAGAACGGCGGCTGCAAAATCGCTGCCGGGAACACGATTTCGTTCATCCCCGGGTTGTAGTAGGCGTTGACCGTCTGCGGCGTCATGAACCACTCGTCTTTGTCCACCGGCCCGCCGAGCTTGGCCAGCTCACGGTCGTGGTTGACCGCGTAGCCGCGCTGATAGTTCCCGTACAGGTCGTCGCGGTCGATCACCAGCGAGGAGTAGTCACGCCACTTGGCCGGGTAGCCGACCTTGGCGGTGAACTTCTCCAGCTTGGTCAGCGCCCGCTCCCGGGTCTGCGGTGTCATCCAGTCCAGGTCGCTGATGCTCAACCGGTACGCCGCCCGCAGGTTCGCGACCAACTCGTCGATGCGGGCCTTCGCCCCGGGAGGGAAATGCCGCTGCACATACAGCTTTCCGACGGCGTCGCCCATCAGGTTCTCCACCAGCGACACCGCGCGCTTCCACCGGTCCCGGATCTGCTCGGTGCCGGTCAGCCGCCGGCCGTAGAAGTCGAAGTCCGCGGACACCAGCTCGTCGGTCAGCCAGGCGGCCCGCGCGCGGATCAGCCGCCACCGCGCCCAGCTCTTCCACACCTCGAGGTCCTCGCCGCGCCACAGCTCGGCGAAGGTGCGCAGGTAATCGGGTTGGCGCACAATCACTTCCGCGAGCGCATCGGGGTTCGCGCCGAATGCGCCGGCCCAGCCGGCCCAGTCGAAGCCCACCGACTCGTCGCGAAGCTCGGCGAACGTGCGCAGGTTGTAGGTGAGGTCGGCGTCGCGGCGCTTGACCACATCCCAGTGCGCCTCGGCCAGCCTGGTCTCCAGCGCGACGATGCGGTCGGCGGTCTGGACGTGCTCGGCCGGGTCCCCGCCGAACACCAGACCGAACATCCGCGCGATGTGCGCGGGGTAGGCCTCCAGCACCTCGGCGTGCCGCTCCTCGCGGTAGTAGGACTCGTCGGGCAGCCCGAGGCCGGACTGGGTGAAGTGCACCAGGTAGCGGGCCGAGTTCTTGGCGTCGGTGTCCACGTACACCCCGACGCCGCCGCCCGCGCCCGTGCGCTGCAGGGCGCCGAGGGCGCGGGCCAGCGCGTCGGCGTCGGCGGCGCCGTCGATCACGGTCATCTCGTCCAGCAGCGGCCGCACGCCGCGGCGCTGCACGGTGTCCTCGTCGAGGAAGCTCGCGTACAGGTCGCCGATGCGCTGCGCGTCGTCGTCCGCGACGGCCGAACCCTGCTGGCTGGCCTCCACGATCAGGTCGCGCACCTGTTCTTCGGCGCGGTCATACAGCTGGCGGAAGGCGCCGTCGGTGGCCCGGTCCGCCGGTATCTCGTATTCGTCCAACCAGCGACCGTTGACGTGACCGAACAGGTCGTCTTGGGGGCGGATACTTTCGTTGACAAAGCTCAGGTCGATGCCCGAGCGGATGGCCGTATTCGTCACCCCGCCATCCTTCCATCTTTCCCGGGTGCAACGATCGGGCCATGTCCGAGGGCGAGCGAACCGAGCCACCTGCCGAAGAAGATTCCGTTGCCGTCGCCCCCGACGACAACTCGACCGACGACGACTCGAATGACGTCGACAAAGACGAATCCGACAGGGCCGAAGTCTTTTCCCATTACGGCATCGCCTCGGCTGTGCTCGGTGTGCTGTCGGTGGCCGCGGTGGTGCTCGGCTTCATCATCTGGTCCGACCATCGCGACCAGGTCGCCGAGCGCGGCTACCTGAGCCGCGCCATGCAGACCGCCGCGGACTGGGCGAACGTGTTGATCAACATGAACAGCGGCAACGTCGACGCCAGCCTGCAGCGGCTGCACGACGGGACGGTCGGCGAGCTCAACACCGACTTCGACGCCGCCGTGCAGCCGTACAAGGCGGTCGTGGAGAAGCTGCAGTCCAAGAGCGCCGGGCGGATCGAGGCGGTGGCGATCGAAACCGTGCACCACGACCTGGACACCCAGCCCGGCGTCTCGAGGCCGGTGGTCACCACCAAGCTGCCGCCGTTCGCGAGCCGAACCGACTCGGTGATGGTGGTCGCCACCTCGGTCAGCGAAAACGTCGGGGCCAAGCCGCAAACCGTGCACTGGAACCTGCGGCTGGACGTCTCCGACGTGGACGGCAAGCAGATGATCTCCGGACTGGGGTCGATCCGATGAGGAACATCTGGCGGCTGTTCGCCTTCGACATCCTGGCCCCGCTGGCCGCGATCGCGGCCCTGCTGGCCATCGGGCTGGTGCTGGGCTGGCCGCTGTGGTGGGTGTCGGCGTGCTCGGTGCTGATCCTGCTGATCGTGGAAGGCGTGGTGATCAATTTCTGGCTGCTGCGCCGCGATTCGGTCAGCCTCGGCACCGACGACGACGCCCCGGGGCTGCGGTTGGCGGTCGTGTTGCTGTGCACGGCGGTCCTGGCCGCGGCGGTGGCGACGGGCTACACGCACTGGACGAGGGCGGACAACGACTTCACCAACGACTCGCGCCAGGTCGTCGCGATCGCGACCGGCATGGCGGAGGCGATGGCGTCCTTCAGCCCCACCGCTCCGTCCGGCTCCATCGACCGGGCCACGGCGATGATCGTCCCGGAGCACGCGGCCGCGTTCAAGGAGCAGTACAGCAAGTCCAGCGCCGACCTGGCCCAGCACAACGTCACGGCGCAGGCCACCACGGTGTCGGCCGGGGTGGAGGCCCTCGGGCCGTCGGCGGCCAGTGTGGCAGTGATCCTGCGGGTCACCCAGAACACCCCGGGACAGCCGCCCAGTCGGGCGGCGCCGGCGCTGCGGGTGACGCTGACCAAGCGGGGCAGCGACTGGCTGATCGCCGATGTGCTGCCGGTCAGGTAGCTCTGATCAGTTGGCTTCGGCGGACCGGGCGGACTTCACCTTGACGAACCGGTCCGACAGCCGCCGGATCCTGATCATCAGCGCGGCCGTCGGGCTGGTGCTGCCGTCGAGGTAGCCGCCCAGCTCCTCGGACGTGACCCCGATGCGGGACGCGAACTCCTGCGGGGCCAGACCCGACCGGTCGATCAGGAGCCGCACGTGGCGCGCCACCTCGGCGCGCTCGTTGGCCTCCAGGTGGGCGCGGGCCCGCTCGAGCACCTCCCACAGCGCCTTGGCGATGCCGTACGGCCGGGTGCCTTCGAGGACCTCTTCGACCTGGCGGGCGGTCCGCCCGTACGGGTCGCGCTTCAGCGCGCCGGCGATGCGCTTCCAGGTCGCGATGTCACCACCCTGCAGGGCGGACCGGATGGCCGCGGTCGGCCAGAACTCCACCGGCTGGTCGGGGTCCTGGAAGGACCCGGACGATCCATTGCCGCCGGGACGCTGTTCGGGGCCCGGCCGGTGGGGCGGCGGTGCGGGGCGTCGGTCGGGTGCCAACGTCACCTCGCCTCCTCCAGCATCGCTACGGCCACGGCCAGGCAGCGTTGCCTGATTTCCTCCCAGTCCGCGCTGGCGTCGGCTTCCGATCCCTGGTCTTCCGGGTAATCGCAAGGGTCGGGATCTGCGAGTCGACGGACCAACTGGGTGGCAATCCACTGCCGCCTGGATGATTTACAACAGTAGTACCTGTCCATTCCGGCCAGCACCACCGCGGCGGTCTCGGGCTCCAACGAATCGACCATGTCTGCAAAATCGGCATAGTCGCGCCGACTGTTACGGCACATGATCAGGTAGCCCTTGAGCCGCAGGGTTTCCGCGCCGGTCGGCACCAGCAGCCGGTCGCCGGTGGGCAGCTGCACGTTGGTGGTCTCCACCGGGCTGCGCCGCTCGTATCTCGGTCCGTCGCCGGCGGTCACGGTGTCCGGGTCCGTCTGAAGCGCGTCGATCGCGACCGACAGGCGCCCCCGCCACAGCGTCACCGGGTGAACCGGCCGGTCCGCTCCGGCGATGGCCTTCGCGATGCCGTTGCGCGAGGTCAGGCCGCCGACCAGCTTCTTGGCCGCCAGGGAGCCGTTGGTGTGGCCGTTGGTGCCGGGCTTCTTGTCGGCGGCGCCCACGCCGACGCTGACCTTCTCCTCGCTGAGGGCGACCTGGTGGGGGATCTGCGCGGGACCCAGGCCGCGGGCCTGGTCCTCGTCCGGGCCCGGCGCCTGCGCGGCGTTGCGGCCACAGCCGGTGAAGGCGAGCGGATCGGTGACGCAGATGGCGTCGGGCGCCAGGTGCTTGAGCTTCGCGGCGGACTTGAGCACCATCCGCAGGTCGGCATTGGGCGCCACCAGCGCCGAGATGTCGTCGGGGATGACGACCACGTCGCCGAGGTCGACCTCGGGCAGTGGCCGGTCGAAGTCGACCGACGGCAGCACCCGGGAAAGCCACGGCGGCAGCCACCAGTTCCACTGGGCGAACATCGCCATCAGCGCCGGCACCATCACCAGCCGCACCACGGTGGCGTCCACCGCGATCGCGACCGCGCACGCCACGCCGATCTCGGCCACCAGCGGCATGCCGGCGAAAGCGAAGCCGATGAACACCGCGATCATGATCAGCGCGGCGCTGGTGATGGTGCGGGCGCTGGTACTCACGCCGTAGGCCACCGCGTCGCGGGTGTTACCGGAATGCAGGAAGCGCTCCCGGATGCGGGTGAGCAGGAAGATCTCGTAGTCCATCGACAACCCGAAGGTCATCGCGAGCACCAGCGGCGGAACGGTGCTGTCGATCGAGCTGATCTGGGCGAAGCCGAGATCCTTCAGCCACCCCCACTGGAACACCATCACCAGGCTGCCGTAGGCGGCGGCGACCGACAGCAGCGTCATCAGGACGCCCTTGAGCGCCAGGAAGACCGAGTGGACCGAGACCAGCAGCATCACGAACGCGATTGCCGCGACGATAGCCAGCACCAGCGGCTCGGTCGTCGACACCTGGTCGTCGAAGTCCTTGATCAGCGCGGTCGGGCCGCCGACGTCGACGCGCGCCGTGCCCGCCTCGGGCACCTTGGGCAGCTGCGCGCGCATCCAGCCGACGGTCTCGCGGGCCTTCATGTCCTCGGGGTCCACCGACAGCACCGCCGACAGCAGCGCGCTGCCGTTGTCCTCGGCGAACTGGGGCGGCGACACCGAGACGATGTTGGGTGCCTGCGACATCCGCTGGCGGATGGCGCCGACGGTGTGGCTGTGTTCGGGGGAGGCCGCGCCGCCGTCGGGGAAGTTGATCAGCACCCGGATGGGGCCCAGCGCGCCGGGGCCGAGGGCCTGGGCGGCGGCGCCCACCCCGGCGCGGATTTCGTGCGACGAGTCGAACTGGCGCAGCAAACTGTTGCCCAGCACCATCGACGCCGCCGGCGCGGCCATCACGAGCAGCACCAGCGATGCCGCCAGCGCGGACACCCACGGCCGGCGCATCACCCAGCCGATCCAGCGGTTCCAGAACCGGGACTGGGTGCTTTCGGGCCGCCGCGACCAGTGCAGGAAGCCCGACCGCTTGGCGGCCGCACGCCCGAACGTCGCCAGCGCCGCCGGCGTCAACGTCGTCGAGGTCAGCATGGCCACCGCGACGGCCAGGATGGCGCCGGTGGCCATCGACTTCAGCGCAGGGGTGTTGATCACGTAGATCCCGGTGAGGGAGGCGATCACCGTCATGCCGGACAGCACCACGGCGAGCCCGGAGGTGGCCATGGCGGCGTCGACGGCTTCGCGGGGCTGGCGCCCCGTGCGCAGCTCCTCCCGGAACCGCATCAGGATGAACAGTGAGTAGTCGACGGCCAGCGCGATCCCGAACATGGACACCGTCGAGGTGACGAACACCGACATGGTGGTGTAGGCGGACAGCAGATAGACCAGGCCCATGGTGACCACGACCGTGCAGATGCCCAGGGCCAGCGGGATGGCCGCGGCGGCCAGCGAACCGAACACCGCGAGCAGCACGATCAGGATGACCGGCAGGTTCCACTTCTCGGCGGCGGCGATGTCGTGCTTGGTGTTGGCCGCGGCGGCGGCGGACAGCGCGCCCTGTCCGATGACGTAGAGCCGCACGCGGCCGTTCGCGGTCTGGCCGGGCTGGTCGCCCTTGATGCCGACCTTGGTGCGGAGCTGCTTGGCGACGTCGCTGGTGTTGCGGGAATCCAGCCGCACCGACAGCACGTAGGGCCGGTCAGGCTGCGGGGGCCGCTGGGTGGGGTTGGGGATCTCGGTGGTGCCGGGGATGCCGGTGGCGATCTCTCGCAGCTGCGCGACGGCATCGTTTATGTCCTGGTAGCTGGCATCGGGGCGGGGCGCGGCCACCAGCGCCAGCGACGAACCACCCTGGTCGTGGTAGAGATCCTCGAGCTGATCGTGCACCGCCAGCGACTGCGAGCCGGCCACGTCGAAGCCACCGCCGGTCAGGTTGCCCGACTGCGTCAGCGCCAGGTAGACCGCCGGAACCAATGCCAGCAACCAGCCCGTGAAGACCAACCAGCGGTACTTACGCAGGCTGCGGCTGAGGCGCATCATTAACTGCTGGATTTTGTCGCTCCCCGCTTCTCGCTAACGCGTGTTGGCGACGATACCGCAGCAGCCTGTGGATTATGTGGGCTTATCTAGTTCCTGAGCTGCGGCGACGGCGTTGTTGCCAAGACGCTGCGAAGACGTTGTGAACCGGTGACCAAGCGGGATTTCGATCACATATCCCATCCCGGCCTCCGTTCGGACTGGCAGGGGTGATATCGGCGGTGGCAGGATGTCGGATGGCCCGCGAGGCCCCCGGGGGATTCGGGGACGTCTTCGTTGCGTGGGGCCGTCTCATCGCAGTCGTTTGCGACGCGCCGATTCGGCGGTCCGTCGCAAACTCCTAAGGAGTTGTCCATGACGAGAGCCACCGCCGGACGGGGTCGCAAAATCTTCGCCGGGCTGATCGCGGCCACCGTGCCCGGTGTGGCCGTCGCGGTGCTCGCGGGAGCCCCGGCGACCGGCGCCAACGACCCGTGCGCGGCCAGTGAGGTCGCCCGGACGATCGGCTCGGTCTCCAAGTCGATGGGTGACTACCTGGATTCGCACCCGGAGACCAACCAGACGATGACCTCGATGCTTCAGCAGCAGGCGGGGCCGCAGTCGGTGAACGGGCTGAAGTCCTACTTCGATGCCAACCCCAAGGTCGCCGGTGACATGACGTCGATTGCCCAGCCGCTGACCAACCTGTCGCTGCAGTGCAAGCTGCCGATCTCGATCCCGCAGGCGATGGGCCTGATGCAGCAGGCGCAGGGCGCGGCCGGTGGGCTGCCCGCGCTGCCCGGTAACCCCGCGGGCGCTTCGCCGCTGGGCGGGACCACCGGTGGCGCCCCGGCCGCCGCGCCGCAGCCGGCGCCGCCCGCGGCGACCAACCCGCTGCCGGGCCCGTCGCGCGGCAACACCGTCGGCTAGAGCTGGTCCTCGGGTTCCGGATTTCGGTCGGGCGGCAACGGTCCCTGCAGCGCGGTCTCGGTCGGGTCGGCCGGGGGGTCGCCCTGCAGCGGCACGATCGGTAGCGGACCCGTGATCGGGTCTTCGCCGGAGTCGGTGACATTCTCGGTGCGGAACACGAAGAAGAACACCACCCAGCCGATCGCGGAGATGAGCAACCAGCTGATCAGCCGGTAGATCAGCATCGCCGAAATCGCGTTGGGCAGCGACATCCCGCTGGACACCAGGCCGGGCACCAGCACCGCCTCGACGATCAACAGGCCGCCGGGCATCAGGGGGATCGTGCCGACCGCGCGGGCGGCCGCGTAGGCCACCGTCAACCCGGCGACCGAGGCGTGATCCCCGGCGGCGTAGGCGGCGAAGCCCAGGCAGGCGACGTCGGCGATCCAGTTGAACATCGACCAGCCGAACGCGACCCCCAGGTCGCGGCGGCCCAGGCTCACCGATTCCAGCTGCATCAGCGTCTCGCGCCACTTGTCCAGGCCGGTGTCGGCTTGCCTGCCGCGCACCGAGTTGACCCACGCCAGCACCCGGCTGCCGATGCCGTCGATCAGCTCCGGCCGTGACGCGACGGCCTGGGCCAGCAGCAGCAGCGCGACGAAGCCGCCGAGGGTGAACAGCAACGAGAACGGATTGTTCTTCGCGCCCAGCAGGAAGGCGCCGCCGAGGCCGAGCAAAGCCAATCCCACCGCCTGCAGCACACCCGACATCACCAACTGCCACGACGCCACCACGGTCGAGGCGCCCCACAGCCGCTGCTGCCGGAACAGGAAGGTCGCCGACAGCACGGGCCCGCCGGGCAGCGTGGTGCTCAGCGAATTGGCGGCATAAAACGCGGCCTCGGAGCGCAACTGCTTGACGTTCACGCCCGCCGACTTGAGCAACGTGCGCTGGATCTGAGCAAAGCTGTGCATCGACGCGGCCGCCGCCGCCACCGATGCGAGCAACCACCACCAGTTCGCCTCATACAGGCTCATCCAGGCTTTGGCCAGCTGATCCCAGCCCAGCGAAACCTCGACGGCGAGCACGATGGCAACCGCCCCGAGGATCACCCAGCGCACCCACCAGTACTTCCCGCGCGGGGTTTCTCCCCCGCAAGCGGGAGGTGCCCCCACGCGCGGGGGTAATTTGTTGGCGGGTGCGTCGTGCGGCACGTGATTTAGGGTAACGGTGCAGGTGGCGCCGCGATCGCTGCGCACCGCCTACCGTGTCTTGGAAGTTCCGGGGTCGTAACCGGATCGTGCCGACGGCGATGGCTCCAGCCCACGCGCAGAACCCCGTGAGACGGCTTCGAGACACGTTTGGGGGCCGGCCGCGGCGGATAGGCTGGCCAAATGTCAGCAAACGCCGACGACGCGTCGGTCGAACCCCTTGTCCGCAAGACCGCCGCCTGGGCCTGGCGCTTGCTCGTCATCCTGGTCGCCGCGCTCGCCCTGTTGTGGGTCGTGCAGAAGCTCGAAATCATCGTCGTTCCGGTGCTGGTGGCGCTGCTGGTGAGCGCGTTGCTGGTGCCGGTGGTGGACTGGCTGGACAAGCGGGGCCTGCCCCGCGGTGGTGCGGTGGCACTGGTGTTGCTGGGTGGCTTCGCGATCCTGGGCGGCATCCTGGCGTTCGTCATCCTGCAGTTCATCGACGGCCTACCCGGGCTGACCGAACAGGTGACGCAGAGCATCGAGTCGACGCGCCGCTGGCTGATCCATGGGCCGGCCCACCTGCGCAACGAACAGATCGACAGCGCGGGCAACGCCGCCATCGAGGCGCTGCACAACAATCAGGCGAAGCTGACCAGCGGCGCGCTCTCCACCGCCGCCACGGTTACCGAACTGGTCACCGCGGCGGTGCTGGTGCTGTTCACGCTGATCTTCTTTCTCTACGGCGGCCGCAACATCTGGCAGTACGTCGTGCAGATCATCCCGTTGGACGTCCGCAACCGGGTGCACGAAGCCGGCATCGCCGGATACGGGTCGTTGATCGGGTACGTGCGGGCCACCTTCCTGGTGGCCCTGACCGATGCGGCCGGGGTCGGCACGGGTTTGGCGATCATGGGCATCCCGCTCGCGCTGCCGCTGGCATCGCTGGTGTTCCTGGGTGCGTTCATTCCGCTCGTCGGTGCGCTGATCTCGGGCCTGGTGGCCGTGGTGGTCGCGCTGCTGGCTAAGGGCGTCGTGTACGCGCTGATCACGCTGGGCCTGCTGATCGCGGTCAACCAGATCGAGGCTCACCTGCTGCAACCGCTGGTGATGGGCCGCGCGGTCTCCATTCACCCGCTCGGGGTGGTGCTCGCCATTTCCACCGGCGGCGTGCTCGCGGGGATCGTCGGCGCGCTGCTGGCCGTACCCACGGTCGCGTTCCTCAACAATGCGATCCAGGTGCTGTTGGCGCCCGATCCGTCCGCCGAGGCCGAGAAACAGACCGAGGAGGCGGACGAGAAGAACGCGATCCTGCAGGCCGAGCCCGACAAACCCGAGAACGAATCCGGCTGAGGCTCAAGCCTTTTCGGAGCTTTGAGGGGCGCCAGGCGACTGGTTACAGCCGGCCCTCGCGGCGCAGCAGATCCGCAGCGGACAGGCCGCCGCCAGCGCGGCGGCGTTGCCGCGCCGGGTCGCCGTTCTCGCTCTGCTCGTGCGCGTTCACCTGCTCGGTGGCCGCGTTCGGGTCGTTGCCTTCGGCGCGCATCTTGGGCAGGGCGGTGGTGGGTTCGGCGGTGTCGCCGTTGTCGTCGGACCGGTTGCCGGGAACCGGGATGGCCCGCGTCTGATCGCCGGACGGCGGTGCCGCTGGACCCGGCGCCGGGGGCCGCTGGGGAGCCTGCGGCGCGGAATTGGCGGGACGTGGATCGGCCGGCCGGTCACGGCCGGGCGCGCCCTGGGCGGCCAACCGCGTCGTCTTGGCTTCGGTCGGCTGGCTGGGCCTGGCGGGGATGCGCGTGGTGCCAGGTTCCTGCGCGGGCCGCGGGTCCGTGGGGCGTGCGGGGCGCGACGGCTCCAGCGCTCCGGGGTGCGTCGGGTCGTGCGGGGGCCGGGGCGAGGCGGCGACCAGGCTCGCCGCAACCGGCGGCCTCGCCGGCCGGCCGTTGAGCGTGGGCCGCTTGCGCTCGTCGGGCAGGTCGATCTCGCCGAGGCCGATCTTGTTCTGCAGGCGGCGGGCCCAGCGCGGCGCCCACCAGCAGTCGTCGCCCAGCAGCTTCATCACCGACGGCACCAGGAACATCCGGACGACGGTGGCGTCCAGCAGCAGCGCCGCCATCAGACCGAAGGCCAGATACTTCATCAGCACCAGGTCGGAGAACACGAACGAACCGGCGACCACCGCCAGCACCAGCGCGGCGGCCGTGATCAGGCGTCCGGTGGTCGCCGTCCCGATCCGGATGGCCTCGGCCGTGGACATGCCGCGTTCGCGCGCCTCGACCATGCGCGAGACCAGGAACACCTCGTAGTCGGTGGCCAGACCGAAACCGACCGCGACGACCAGCGCGATGAGCACCACCATCAACGGGGTCGGGGTGAAGTTCAAGACACCTGACAAGTGCCCGTCGACGAAGATCCAGGTCAGGATGCCCAGGGTGGAGCCCAGCGTGAGCGCGCTCATCAGCACCGCCTTGACCGGCAGCACCACCGACCCGAAGGCCAGGAACATCAGCAGCAGGGTGGCGCTGAGCAACAGCACCAGCATCAACGGACCCTTCTCGGCCAGGCTGTGGATGCTGTCCTGCTCCAGCGCCGGCGTGCCGCCGACGTAGAGGTTCAGCCCCTTCGGCGGATTCACCGACCGCAGTTCGGTGAGCTTCTTCGCCGCATCGCTCTTGTTGACCAGCCCGTTCTGGATCACCCGCACCGAGCCGTCTTTGGGCACCGTCGTCCCGTTCGGGCCGGCGACGCAGGGGTTACCGGCGATGGCCGGGCAGGCCCGCTCCTCCCAGGTCTTGTCGGTGAAGCCGCCGATCGAGGAGATCCTGTTGCGGATGTCGGCCACCTGCTGGTCGGTCACCTTGCTGCCGTTGGTGCTCTGGATCACCATCGTCAGCTGCTCAGTCCGGTAGCCGGGGAATTGCTTGTCGAAGTGTTCCTGCGCCAGGCGCACCGGGTTGTCCGGTGGCAGGTACTTCTCGCTCATGCCGCCGAACGACAGGTTGCCCAGCGGGATGACCAGCAGGATCATGCCGACGGCGATTGGGATGGCAAACGCCAGCGGCCGCTTCATCACAAAGTTGACGAGCTTGCCCCAGAAGCCGGCCTCGACCTCTTCGCGGGTCTTGGTCTTTTGCAGCCGGTCCGCGAGCCAGTTGAGGTAGGCGCGCGAATACTTCCAGTTGCGCAGGAACGGGACCCGGAACGCGGTGCGCACGCCCAGCGCGTCGACGTGGCGGCCGAGGATACCCAGGCACGCCGGCAGGAAGGTGATCGACAGCAACGCGGCAAGTCCCACGGCGGCGAAGATCGCGTAGGTGAGCGAGTGCACGAAGCCCTGCGGCAGCACCAGCAGGCTGGCGCTGGACGCGATGATCAGCACCGCGGAGAAGGTCACGGTGCGCCCGGCCGTCATCACGGTTCTCCGCACGGCGGCCTCGGTGTCGTAGCCCTCGGCTATCTCCTCCCGGAATCGGCTCACCACGAACAGCCCGTAGTCGATGGCGATGCCCAGGCCGATCAGCGAGACGACCGGCTGGGCGAAGAAGTGCACCGGCCCGAACGCGGCGACCAGTCGCAGAATCCCCAGCGAGCCCGCGATGCTCAGCCCGCCGACGATGGCCGGCAGGCCGGCGGCGGCGGCGCCGCCGAACACCAGGAACAGCACGACCGTCACCAGCGGCAGCGCCAGCACCTCCATGCGGCGCTGGTCGGTGGCGATGGTGCCGGTCAGGGCGTTGGCGATGGGCTCCAGGCCGGCGAGTTGGACCGTCCCGCCGTCGAGCTTCTGCAGATCCGGCTGGATGGCCTTGTAGTTGTTGAGGATGCTGTCGTCGTCGTTGCCCTTCAGCGGGATCGACACGAAGGTGTGCTTCTTGTCCTCGCTGACCATCCCCTTGATGATCGGGGGCGCGTCGGCGGGATTGGCCACGGCCAGCCAGCCGGCCCAGCCGACGACCTGGTCGGAGTGGTCGGCCTTGAACTTGTTGAGCTCGCCGACGATCTTGTCCCGCCACGCCGAATCGTCGACAGTTTTTCCGTTGGGGGCGGTGAAGGTGGCCACCACGTGGCTGGTGCGGTCGCGGCCGTAGGTCTGGTCGCCCAGCACCGAGGCCTTAACCGATTGGCTGCCGTCGTCGTAGAAGCCGCTCTGTGTAACATGCTTGCCCAGGCTGATTCCGAAGACGCCGCCCAGCAGACACAGAGCTACCGTGACCCCGATCACGATGTACCGATACCGGTACACAGTTCGACCCCACCAGGCGAACACGCAAGCTCCTTACTGGATCGTTAACGACCCGCGCATTGGTTTTCCAGTGTCACACACGCGCGGTCAGCAGCGCGGAGAGCGGCCGGAACGGCTGCAGCCACGCACCCTGGTCAGGCAGCGAATCTAGGCCGATCCGCGGCAACGGTTCCCGGAAGACACCAGCGATATCCTCCAGATCAACGAAGTCCAAGGTATCCGACGCTAGCGCCCAACTCGCATGTTCGCGAAATCCGATCACCTGGACGCCGACTCCGCTTCGTGCGATGTCTTCCAGCGGCTGACGAAACGCCTGACCGTCGGCGGACGCCACCACCAGCGCCGCCAACCCCTCGGTGCGCCGCAGTTCGATATGGGCCAGCATGTCGCGGTCGACGTCGCTGTCCTCGTCGATCTTCGGCTTGGCGAAGACCGCAAACCCCACGTTACGGAGCGCGTCCACCCATGGCCGGACGACGTCGGCGCTGCCCGGCGCGATGTTGGTGAACACCGTGGCCTCGGGTTCCACCACGACGCCGGGGCGACCGGCGCTGACCTCGGCCGTACGCGCCAGCAACCAGCGGCCCAGGGCGTCGAACCGCGGGCGTTCCAGCGCCGTCGGGCGGCGGCCCAGGATGGAGCCCAGCCCCATGTCCAGGTTCGGGGCGTCCCACACCAGCAGCACGCGTCCACCCGGGGGAGAGAAGCCGCCCAGCTCGTCGCCGGTCAGCACCGCCGGTGGCGCGACGGGTTGGGCCCCCGCCGCGGTTTCTTCGGTCAGGCTCATACTCATCGCCTACTCATCGTCTAAGCCAAATGAATTCGGTGACGGCGCTGCCCGCTTCTTGAGCCTTCGTCTCGTACTTGGTGGTCGGGCGCGCGGTCGAGATCGGCAGCGCACTGTCGGGATCGGCCGGGTGCAGCCGGGGTTCGCCCGCGCCGACCTCGGCGATGTGCTCGGCGTAGCCGGCGTGGTCCGTCGCAACGTGCAGAACACCACCAGGGAGTAGCCGGTCGGCTATCAAGCCAATCGTGCCCGGCTGCAGGAACCGGCGTTTGTGGTGCCGCGCCTTCGGCCACGGATCGGGAAAGAAGACGCGTACGCCGGTCAGCGAACCCGGCGCGATGAGGCGTTGCAGGACCTCGAGGGCGTTGCCGCGGATCAGCCGGACGTTGCTGACCTTGTCGCGGTCGATCGCGCACAGCAGCTGCGCCAGCCCGCGCCGGTAGATCTCCACCGCCACCACATCGATATCGGGTTCTTCCTTGGCCATCGCCAGGGTGGATATGCCACTGCCGCAACCGATTTCGAGCACCACCGGTGCCTGTCGTCCGAACCAGGCGCGGGTATCCAGCGTTTCGGAGTTGTCGGGTTGGTCGGTGGCGGCGCCCACCGACAAGCCGAGCTCGGGCCAGCGCCGTTCCCAGGTCTGGCGCTGGGCATCGGACAGGGCCGATCGTCGCGATCGGAACGCCGTGGCCGGGAGATAGCGCTGGTCGGCGCGGTCCGAGCCCCCCGTCGGCGTGTCGGCAGACATCGCCATCCCGCGCTGCGCATGCATTTGTCCATGGTGGCCTATAAACCTCGGATGTAGCCGCCCCTGGTCCGGATTGATACCCAACAGTTGCCTCCACCTGGTAACTCATTAACGGTGGCTCGCTTCTTGGTGACGTGGGTGCCACCATTCGGTGGGGCCGCTCGGGCCCGGCGCTGCCTCCGGTAGCGGCGACGCCGGCCGGGGGGTGGGGTCATCCGGACCGAACAGGCGGGATATGAGGGGACAAGGACACCAGAGTTTCGTCGATGAGCTGGCGCGCTTCGCCGCCGGCCACGTCGACCCGCGCCTGACGGCGGTCGCGCAGCGATCCGCCGCGCCCCTGCGCGTGGTTGTGCGCGGCCGCCGGGGGGTCGGCTGCCGCACGGTGCGCCGCGCCCTGGACGGCGCGGGACGCGCGGCGGGCATCGTGGTCGACGGCCCGGCGGCCGAGCGCGACGTCGACGCGGTGGTCTACGTGATCACGGAGGTGGTCAAGCCCGAGGACACCCAGGCGATCGCGTCGGCCGGGCGTCCGGTGCTGGCGGTGCTGAACAAGGCCGACCTGGCGGGCTCGCTGTCCGGCCGGGGCGGCGACGGGCCGAGCGCGCCGGCGCGCGCCAGGTGCACGGAGCTCTCGGCGCTCGTCGGCGTGCCCATGGAACCGATGACGGGTCTGCTTGCGGTCGCCGCGCTCGACGACCTGGACAGCGCCCAGTGGACGGCGTTGTCCGCGCTGGCCGCACATCCCGGCACTGCGTGCTTCGACGGCTCTTTCGCCGCATTCCTGGCCGCCGACGCCCCGGTGCCGACCGAGGTGCGGCAGCGCCTGCTCGACACCCTCGACCTTTTCGGCACCGCGCTGGCGGTCGCCGCGCTCCGGCAGGGCCGGACCCCGGCCCAGGTGCTGACCCTGCTGCACCGGATGAGCGGCGTGGACACCGTCCTGGCCAAAATCGGCGCGCTGGGCGCCGAGGCGCGCTACCAGCGGGTGCTGGACGCGGTCGCCGAACTCGAGGCGCTGGCCGCCGGGGGCGGCAGGCTCGCCGAGCGCATCAGCGGGTTCCTGTCCCGCGACGACACCGTCCTGGCCCGCATGGCGGCCGCCGTGGACCTGGCCGAGGCCGCCGGGCTGGAGCCGGGTGACCCGCAACCTCTCGACGCGCATCGCGACCCGTCCGCGCATCTGCCGCGGGCGGTGCGGTGGCAGCGCTACAGCCGCGCGTCGGCCAGCGAACTGCACCGCGCCTGCGGCGCCGACATCGCCCGCGGGTCGCTGCGGCTGTGGTCCCAGGCCTGCGGCTCGCTGCCGGGGGGATCCTGGTGAGCGCCGCGACAAGCGACGATCCCGTCGCCGCGGTGGACGCGCTGGTGGCGGCGGCCGGTCCGGGACTGGATCCGCCGGCGATTCAGCGCTGCGACGTGGTGCTGGTGACCGGTCCGTGGATGGCCGGGGTCACCGCGGTGGCCGACGCCCTGCGGGAACGGCTGCCGCAGCACAGATTCGTGGAGTCGACGGACCTGGGGCCCGGTGAGGTGCCGATGCTCGTGGTGTTCGTCGTGTCGGCGGCGGCCAACCTGACACCATCGGACTGTGCGCTGCTGGACGCCGCGACCGAGCACACCGATGCGGTCGTCGGTGTGGTGTCCAAGATCGACGTGCATCTCAATTGGCGCGACATCGTCGCCGCCAACTGCGACTCGCTGAGCGCGCACGCGCCCCGCTACGGCCGGGCACCCTGGGTGGGTGTGGCGGCCCTGCCCGATCTGGGTGAGCCCGAGGTCGACGAGTTGGTCGACGCCGTCTCGGCGCAACTCGACGACCCCGATCTGGCCCGGCGAAACAGGTTGCGGGCGTGGGAATCTCGCCTGCAGACGGTAGCGCGGCGGTTTGACCGCGAGGTCGAGGGGTCGGGCCGGCGGGCCCGGGTCGAGGCGCTGCGCGAGGAGCGCAGCACCGCGTTGCAGCAGCGGCGTCAGGCGAAAAGCGAGCGCACCATCACGCTGCGCAGTCAGATCCAGCAGGCTCGGGTCGCGCTGTCCCACTCGGCGCGTAACCGGTGCGCGGGCGTGCGCACCGAACTGCAGGAATACGCGGCGGGTTTGTCGCGACGCAACATGTCCGGTTTCGAGGCGGTCACCCGCGACCAGCTCGACGGGGTGGTCGCCGAGGTCAGCGAAGACACCGACACGCAACTGGCCGAGGTGGCGCAGGCGATGGATGTGCCGATGGAGCTGCCGCCGCTCGAGCAGCTGCCGACGGTGGACATCTCGCCGCCGCCGCTGAAATCGCGGCGCCAGGAGACCTGGCTGATGATCCTGCTGGGCGTCGGGTTCGGTCTCGGGGTGGCGCTGACGCTGAGCCGGTTGATGAGCGGCCTGGCCTCGCGGCTGAACCCCGCGCTGGCCGTCGTCGCGGCCCTGGCATGCGTGGCGATCTCGGTGGGGCTCACCTTCATGGTGATCAACATCCGTGCGCTGCTGCACGATCGGGCGCTGCTGGACCGCTGGGCGGGCGACGTCACCGCCTCGCTGCAGTCGGTCGCCGAGGAGCTGGTCGCCACCCGGGTGCTGGTCGCCGAGTCGGTGTTGAGCAAAGCGCTGCTGGCAGAGGACGAGGCCGAGAACGCGGCGGTGTCCGCCTCGGTGGGTGCCATCGACACCGAACTGCGCGAGCACGCCCTGGCCGCCGCGCGGGCCTCGGCCGCGCGCGATCGGGAGATGCCCGCGGTGACCGCGGCCCTGGCGGCCGTGCGTGCAGAACTGGGAGAACCGGGTATACGAGAGGACGAAAGTCACTCCGAAAACGCCGGCGGTGACCACACCGAAAAACCCGCTTCGAGGAGCGAAGATGGCGACCCGTCATGAGCTTCTGAATCGTTGTTGTGAGAAGGCTTATACCTGCCCGAGACTTCCCCGACAAGATCCTCACGATAACCTGTAGTTAACGCCACCAATTCCTTAATTGTGTGGGCGAGAGCATAGCGAGCAACACCAGCCCGATACGCAAATGAATCCAGGAGAGTTCGATGACCGCAGCGACCATTCCCGGTTTGGACACAGCACCCACGAACCACCAGGGCCTGCTGTCATGGGTGCAGGAGGTCGCCGAACTCACCCAGCCCGACCGGGTGGTCTTCGCTGACGGCTCCGACGAGGAGTTCAACCGGCTGGCCACCCAGCTGGTCGAGGCCGGCACGTTGAAGAAGCTCAACGAGAAGAAGCACCCGAACTCCTACCTGGCGCTGTCGGACCCGTCCGACGTGGCACGCGTGGAATCCCGGACCTTCATCTGCACCGAGCAAGAGGACGGTGCCGGCCCGACCAACAACTGGATGGACCCGTCCGAGATGCGGTCCATCATGACCGACCTGTACCGCGGCTGCATGCGCGGCCGCACCATGTGGGTGGTGCCGTTCTGCATGGGCCCGCTGGGCGCCGACGACCCGAAGCTGGGCGTGGAGATCACCGACTCCGAGTACGTCGTCATCTCGATGAAAGTGATGACCCGGATGGGCAAGGCCGCCCTGGAAAAGATGGGCGACGACGGGTTCTTCGTCAAGGCGCTGCACTCGGTGGGCGCGCCGCTGGAAGGTCGGGACGGAACCCGAAAAGAAGACGTGCCGTGGCCGTGCAACGACACCAAGTACATCACCCACTTCCCGGAGACCCGCGAGATCATGAGCTACGGCTCGGGCTACGGCGGTAACGCGTTGCTGGGCAAGAAGTGCTACTCGCTGCGCATCGCCTCGGCGATGGCCCACGACGAGGGCTGGCTCGCCGAGCACATGCTGATCCTCAAGCTCATCTCCCCGGAGAACAAGGCCTACTACTTCGCCGCGGCGTTCCCGTCGGCGTGCGGCAAGACCAACCTCGCCATGCTGCAGCCCACCATCCCGGGCTGGCGCGCCGAGACGCTCGGTGACGACATCGCCTGGATGCGGTTCGGAAAGGACGGCCGCCTGTACGCGGTCAACCCCGAGTTCGGTTTCTTCGGCGTCGCGCCGGGCACCAACTGGAAGTCCAACCCCAACGCCATGCGCACCATCGAGGCCGGCAACACCGTCTTCACCAACGTGGCGCTCACCGACGACAACGACGTGTGGTGGGAAGGCCTGGAGGGCGACCCGCAGCACCTGACCGACTGGAAGGGACGCGACTGGACGCCCGATTCCGACGAGAAGGCCGCGCACCCCAACTCGCGCTACTGCACCCCGATGTCGCAGTGTCCGATCCTGGCGCCGGAGTGGGACGACCCGCAGGGCGTGCCGATCTCGGGCATCCTGTTCGGCGCCCGCCGCAAGACCACGGTGCCGCTGGTGACGCAGGCCCGCGACTGGCAGCACGGCGTGTTCATGGGAGCCACCATGGGCAGCGAGCAGACGGCCGCCGCCGAGGGCAAGGTCGGCACGGTGCGCCGCGACCCGATGGCCATGCTGCCGTTCCTCGGCTACCACGTCGGTGACTACTTCCAGCACTGGATCGACCTGGGCAAGAACTCCGACGAGTCCAAGATGCCGAAGGTGTTCTTCGTCAACTGGTTCCGCCGCGACGAAGACGGCGGGTTCCTGTGGCCGGGCTTCGGCGAGAACAGTCGGGTGCTCAAGTGGATCGTGGACCGCATCGAGCACCAGGCCGGCGGCCAGGACACCCCGATCGGCATCGTGCCGACCGCCGACGACCTGGACCTGGACGGCCTGGACGTCAATGGCGACGACGTGGCCAAGGCGCTCGCGGTCAACGCCGCCGAGTGGCGCGAGGAACTGCCCCTGATCGAGGAGTGGTTCGAGTTCGTCGGCGACAAGTTGCCCACCGGCGTCCGCGACGAGTTCGAGGCGCTCAAGCAGCGGCTGTCCGAAGCGGGCTGAGCCCGCTGGCGGGCGATGAGGTAGACCTCAGCCGCTAAATCGCCTGCCGCCGTAGCGATCTCGGCAGGTAGACTGCTCCCGTCCCGGCGCTGGCCGCCAGGTCGGCGGGATTGGAGATGGCGCAGCGCTTGAGCGACAGGCAACCGCAGCCGATGCACGAGTCCAGGTTGTCGCGCAGCGCGATCAGCCCGGCGATCTGATCGTCGAGGCGCGCGCGCCAGGTTTTGGACAGCCGGCTCCAGTCGGCGCGGGTCGGGGTGCGGCCATCCGGAAGCGTGGCGAGCGCGTCGGCGATCTCATCCAGGCTCAGGCCGACATTTCGGGCGGCCTTGATGAAGGCCAGGCGCCTCAGCATCTGCCGCTCGAAGCGGCGCTGGCCACCGGCGGTCCGGGTCGCCGTGATCAGGCCCTGGCTCTCATAGAACCGGATCGCCGACGCCGCGAAGCCGCTGCGGTTCGCTATCTCACTGACGGTGAACAAGTCTCGCTTATCCATTGTGGCCTTCTCGAATTCGTGACTTGACTTAAAGTTTACTTCAACTATCAGTATGGGGGGATGACTCAATCCATACAGCAACCCGTCGCGATTGTCACCGGTGCCTCGCGCGGCTTCGGAAGTGCGGTTTCCGCCGCCCTGCTCGAGCGCGGCTGGACCGTCGTCGGCGATGCCCGGCGCGCCTCTGAACTGGAATCAACTGCCCTAGAACTGAATTCAAGGAATTTCATCGCGCTGCCCGGTGACGTCACCGACGCGTCGCACCGTGCCGAGTTGGTCGCGGCAGCATCGGTCGGGCCACTTGGCCTGTTGGTGAACAACGCCAGCCGGCTGGGGCCCAGCCCGCAACCGGTCCTCGCCGATTACCCCGCGAGCGAGTTGTGCACGGTGTACCAGACCAACCTGTTCGCGCCGCTGGCCCTGATCCAGGCCACGTTGCCGACGCTGGCCGAAAACGCCGGCGTGATCGTCAATCTGACCTCCGACGCCGCCGTCGAACCGTACCCCGGCTGGGGAGGGTATGGCTCGTCGAAGGCCGCGCTCGACCAACTATCAGCCGTCCTAGCCGCCGAGACGCCCGCGGTGCGCGTGTACGCCTTCGACCCCGGCGACATGCGTACCGAGATGCACCAGGCCGCCTTCCCGGGCGAGGACATCTCCGACCGTGCAGCGCCCGCGTCCGTCGTGCCGGCCTTGCTGCGATTGCTCGATACGCGCCCGGCTTCTGGCCGCTACCGCGCCGCGCATCTGGCGCTATCCGGAGCGCAGCAATGACCGCCTCCAGGACGCCGGCGAGCCCGCAGACGCATTTCCACCGCGCGCCGACGTCGGATGCCACCGAGCCGCCGGAGGTCCGCGGCGTCGCCAGGGACGCGGTGAAGCTGCTGGTCGCCCGACCGGGCAGGGTCGACCACGCGCGATTCAGCGACCTCGGTGACTACCTGCGACCGGGCGATCTACTGGTGGTGAACGACTCGGCCACCCTGCCCGCCGCCGTCGATGGCGACCGCGCCGGACGGCCGATCGCCATTCACTTCTCCACGGCACGCGCCGCCCTGGTCTGGGTGGTCGAACTCCGGCCGGCGGGCAACGCGGTGGGGCACCTGACCGACATCCGGCCGGGCGAACGAATCGAAATGCCGGGCGGCGGAGCCCTTGTCATCGAGTCCTCCTACCCGGACCCGGGGATCAGCGGGGCACGGTTGTGGGTCGCGCGAGTCGTTGTGGAGGGTGACGCCGCGTCGTATCTGGCCACGCACGGCCGGCCCATCCGGTACTCGTACGTGCCACGGCCGTGGCCGCTGCACTACTATCAGACGGTTTTCGCCAGACGACCCGGCAGCGCTGAAATGCCGAGTGCGGCACGGCCGTTCAGTACAGAACTAGTCACCGACCTGGTGGCCGCCGGCATCGCGATCGCGCCGATCACGCTGCACGCGGGGGTGTCGTCGGCGGATGCGGGCGAGCCACCGGTCGCCGAACCCGTCCACGTGCCCGCCGCGACTGCGCGACTGGTGAACTTCACGCGCGCGACCGGCGGACGGGTGATCGCGGTGGGAACCACGGTGACGCGCGCCCTGGAGTCCGCCGCTACCGCGGACGGCCTGGTGCGCCAGGTGGAGGGCTGGACGGATCTGGTGCTTGGGCCCGACCGGCCGTGTCGTGTCGTCGGCGGCCTGGTGACCGGCTGGCACGATGCCGGCGCCTCGCATCTGTTGTTGCTGGAGGCGGTCGCCGGTCCCGAGCTGGTCGCCAGGGCGTATCGGGAGGCGGTGGAACACGGCTACCTGTGGCATGAATTCGGCGACAGCGCGCTGCTCCTGCCCGGGTGAAGCGACCACTTAACACCCGTCAAGTTTGGCGGCGGTACAGTCTGCGCATGCAGATCCGCCCATATGTCGGCGCCGACAAAGCTGCTGTCATCCTGTACCCATCCGGAACGGTCGTCACCTTCGACGACCTCGAGGCCCGTGCCAATAGGCTGGCGCACCGGTTCCGCGAGGCGGGTCTGCGCGAGGGCGACACCGTCGCCATCCTGATGGAGAACAACGAGCACATCCACGCGGTGATGTGGGCGGCTCGTCGCAGCGGTTTGTACTACGTGCCGATCAACACCCACCTGACCGCGGCAGAGGCGGCCTACATCATCGACAACAGCAGCGCGAAGGCGATCATCGGGTCGGCGGCGCTGCGCGACACCCTCGCTGGCCTGGCCGAGCAGCTGCCGGGCGGGCTGCCGGAACTGCTGCTGATCGCCGACGGTGACCTGCCCGGCTGGGAGCGTTACCCGGACTGCGTTGCCGGTCAGCCCGATACCCCGATCGACGACGAGATCGAGGGCGACCTGCTGCAGTACTCGTCGGGAACCACCGGCCGGCCCAAGGGCATCAAGCGCGAATTGCCGCACGTGCCACCGGCCGAGGCACCCGGCATGATGTCCGCACTGGTCGGTTTCTGGATGACGCCCGACTCGGTCTACCTCAGCCCGGCTCCGCTGTACCACACGGCGCCCTCGGTGTGGTCGATGAGCGCGCAGGCCGGCGGCATCACCACGGTGGTGATGGAGAAGTTCGACGCCGAAGGCTGCCTGGACGTCATCCAGCGACACCGCATCACGCACGGCCAGTTCGTCCCGGCGATGTTCACCCGCATGCTGAAACTGCCTGAGCAGGTTCGTCATTCGTACGACCTGGCCAGCCTGCAGCGGGTGATGCACGCCGCGGCTCCGTGCCCGGTGGAGATCAAGAAGCAGATGATCGACTGGTGGGGGCCGATCATCGACGAGTATTACGCGTCCTCGGAGGCGCACGGGTCGACGCTGATCACCGCGGAAGAGTGGCTGGCGCATCCGGGTTCGGTCGGCAGGCCCATGGGGGGCGCCGTGCACATTCTCGACGAGCACGGCAACGAGCTGCCGCCCGGGCAGGCCGGCGAGATCTACTTCGAGGGCGGCTATTCCTTCGAATACCTCAACGACGCGGCGAAAACCGCCTCATCGCGCGACAAGCACGGCTGGGCCACCGTCGGGGACATCGGCTACCTGGACGACGAGGGCTACCTGTACCTGACCGACCGCCGTCACCACATGATCATCTCCGGCGGGGTGAACATCTACCCGCAGGAGGCCGAGAACCTTCTGGTCACCCATCCCAAGGTGCTCGACGCCGCGGTGTTCGGGGTGCCCGACGACGAGATGGGCCAGCGCGTGGTGGCGGCCGTGCAGACCGTCGACCCGGCCGACGCCACCGACGAATTCGCCGACGAGCTGACGGCGTGGCTGCGAGACCGGTTGGCGCACTACAAGTGCCCGCGATCGATCGCCTTCGAAGCGCAGCTGCCGCGCACCGATACAGGCAAGCTCTACAAGAACGGGCTGATCGAGAAATACTCGGTGTGACCGATGTTCCGGGTGGTCGACCTGTCGAGGGCGCCGCAGGACGGCCCGCCGTCGCCGCCCGGGGTGATCGTCGCCGTCGGCTCGGCCGCCGAGATCGTTGAAGCCGGATCCTGGCTTGACGCAGCAACTTTCACGCTGACCGAGGATCAATGCGCCGACCGGCGTGTGGTCACCGTCGATTCGGTGCCGGCGACGGTGGACGAGTTGAGGGCGCGCTGCCGGCGCTGGCCGCACGCCAGCGCCATCTGCGACGACGTCTTGCGCGCGGTGGATCCGCTCGGCCCGACGCTGTCCGGGGTGGTGACGGAGTCGTTGGCGTACTCGACCCTGCAGGCCGGCCCGGAGTTCGCGCAGTGGTTGCGCGAGCGTGGCCCGGGCCGCATGCCCGAGATCCCCGACCCGGTGCGGGCGACCCGCGACGGCGACGTCGTGCGAATCGCGTTCAACCGGCCGCAACGGCACAACGCGTTCTCCACCGATGCCCGCGCCGCGCTGTTGGAGGCGCTGGCGGTGGCGCAGCTGGATCCCTCGGTCACCGGCGTCGTGTTGAGCGGCAACGGCCCGTCGTTCTGCAGCGGCGGTGACCTGGCCGAATTCGGCACCTTCGCCGACCCGGCGAGTGCGCACCTGGCCCGTACCCGCTACAGCCCCGCCCTGGCGCTCGATGCGCTGGCCGCCCGGCTCGGCCGCGCGTGCCGGGCCGAGGTGCACGGCCGGGTGATGGGCAGCGGACTCGAGATGGCGGCGTTCTGCGGGTGGGTCAGCGCCCGCGACGACGCTCTGTTCGGGCTACCCGAGCTGGCGTTGGGGCTGCTTCCCGGGGCCGGTGGCACGGTCAGCGTCACACGGCGGATAGGCCGTTGGCGCACAGCGTATCTGGTGTTGACGGGTCGCACCGTCGACGCGGAGACCGCGACGGCCTGGGGGCTGGTCGACGAGACCCGGGATCAGAAGCCCGGATAGGTGGTGGTGGTCGTCGACGGGATGTTGGAGACAACCGCCGCCATGAACCCGAACCACGTGACGATAACGCCGATCACCGCGGCGACGACGCCCACGATGGCGCCGATGATGGCCCACTTCTTGGCATTGTTGGACGCCTCGTGGGCCTCGGCGTAGCGTCCCTGAGCCCACAGCCCGGACACCTTGTTGGAGTAGACGATCGACACGATCCCGAACGGCAGGCAGCAGAGCACGGTGCACAGGATCGCCCAGACCAGATAGTTCTCGGGTTCCTGCCAGCCCGGCTGGGGCGCAGGCCATCCCGCGGGTGGCGGCTGGCCCTGCCACCCCGGCGGCTGCTGAGGCTGCCACCCGGCCGGGTGCTGGCCCTGCCATTCCGGTTGCTGGCCTTGCCATTCCGGTTGCTGCCCCGGCCATTCTGGCGAACCTCCGGGCGGCACGGGGGGATAACTCATGGCGGCTGCCTTTCCCTGTAATTCCCTCGGCCGGCGAACAGCTTTATTCCATACCGGATTGCCGGCCGGAGAAGTCAGGCAAATATACAGCAAACTTTGTTCTCGGGCCGTGAGATTGGTGAGCCGGATCAGATCCCGCCCCGCGTCACCAGTTGCCGGGCAATCACATTGCGCTGGATCTCGTTGGTGCCTTCACCGACGATCATCAGCGGCGCGTCCCGGAAGTAGCGTTCGACGTCGTATTCGGTGGAATAGCCATAACCGCCGTGGATTCGCACCGCATTCAGCGCGATCTCCATGGCGATTTCGGAGGCAAACAATTTGGCCATCCCGGCTTCCATGTCGCAGCGTTCGCCGCTGTCGTATCGCTCGGCGGCATACCGGGTGAGCTGGCGGGCCGCGGTGAGTTTGGTCGCCATGTCGGCCAGGTAGTTACCGATCGACTGGTGCTGCCAGATCGGCCGGCCGAAACTCTCGCGCTGCTGGGCGTAGGCCAGCGCGTCTTCAAGCGCGGCGGTGGCAACGCCCAGGGCGCGGGAGGCCACCTGGATGCGTCCCGTCTCGAGCCCTTTCATCATCTGTGAAAAGCCATCGCCCGCAACGCCACCCAGCAACGCCGTGCGGGGCACCCGGAAGCCGTCGAACGACAGCTCGCAGGACTCGACGCCCTTGTAACCCAACTTCGGCAGGTCCCGCGACACCGTCAGGCCCGGCCCGTGCTCGACGAGCACGATCGAGATCCCCTTGTGCCGCGGCCTGGCATCCGGGTCGGTCTTGCACAACAGGGCGATCAGCCCGGAACGGCGCGCGTTGCTGATCCAGGTCTTGGACCCGTTGATCACCAGGCCGTCGGCATCGTCGGGGTCGGGCAGCGCGGTGGTCGTCATGTTCTGCAGGTCCGAGCCGCCGCCGGGCTCGGTCAGCGCCATGGTGGCGCGCACCTCGCCGCTGGCCATCCGCGGCAGGTAGGCCCGCTTCTGGTCCTCGGTGCCGAACAGCGTCAGCAGCTTGGCGACCACGGTGTGCCCGCCCATCGCACCGGCCAGGCTCATCCAGCCGCGTGCCAGTTCCTCGGTGACCCGCACGTAGCACGGCATGGACACCGGCGAACCGCCGTACTCCTCCGGAACGGCCAGACCGTAGATGCCGATCCGCTTCATCTGCTCGATCCACGCCTCGGGGTAGGTGTTGGCGTGCTCGACCTCGCGAATGCCCGGCTTGACGTCGCGGTCGATGAACGCCCGCACCGTGGCGACCAGCATCTCTTCTTCGTCGTTCACCTGTAATCACCCTCCAGCCCTGATGGTGACGACCCGCTTCGCCCGGCTTCGCCGCGCTCGCGATCGCCACGAAGTTGATGGTGACGACCCGCTTCGCCCGGCTTCGCCGCGCTCGCGATCGCCACGAAGTTGACCCTCGATTCCACCCTTGATTCCACAGCCTGCCAGCATGGGGCGTTGTGACTAGTGACGGGTATGCGGGGATTCGCGAGGGCGGGCCGTACTTCGACGACCTCGCGGTGGGCCAGGTGTTCGACTGGGCGCCCTCGATGACGTTGTCGTCCGGGCTGGCAGGCGCGCACCAGGCGATCGTGGGGGACCGGCTGCGTCTGGCACTGGACGCCGATCTGTGTGGGGCGGTGACGGGCCTGCCCGCGACGCTGGCGCATCCGGGGCTGGTGTGCGACGTGGCGATCGGGCAGTCGACGTTGGTGACCCAGCGGGTCAAGGCCAACCTGTTCTATCGCGGCCTGGTGTTCCACCGGTTCCCTGTCATCGGCGATTCGCTCTACACCCGCACCGAAGTGGTTGGCCTGCGGGCGAATTCGCCCAAGCCGGGCCGGGCGCCGACCGGGCTGGCGGCGCTGCGGATGATCACGATAGACCAGGCCGATCAGCTGGTGCTCGACTTCTACCGGTGCGGCATGCTGCCCGCCGGCCCGGATTGGCAGCCCGACAGAGCGCCGCACGATGATCTGTCCGCCATCGGCGTCGACGTGCCCGGCCCGGCCCACGATCCGACCGCGCAGTGGGACGGCGCGGTGTTCCGCGACAAGGTGCCCGGTCCACACTTCGACGCCGGCCTGGCCGGTTCGGTGCTGCGCAGCACCGCCGACGTGGTCAGCAGCGCTCCCGAGCTCGCCCGGTTGACCTTGAATATTGCTGCCACGCATCATGATTCGAGGGTCGGCGGCCGCCGGCTGGTGTACGGCGGGCACACCATCGGGCTGGCGCTCGCGCAGGCGAGCAGGCTGCTGCCCAATCTGGTGACCGTCCTGAACTGGCAATCCTGCGATCACACCGGGCCCGTGCACGAGGGCGACACCCTGTACAGCGAGCTGCACATCGAATCCGCCGAGCCGACCGATCACGGCGGCGTGCTGGGACTGCGGTCGCTGGTGTATGCGGTCGGCGACACCGCCGGTGAGCCGGACCGTCCGGTGCTGGACTGGCGGTTTCACGCGTTGCAGTTCTGAGCCCCGGGTTTGCCGCGCGCCGCGGCGGCGCGGGCCGCGCGCACAATGGGGGCGTGAGTTCGGTTTCGTCAGAGGGAGAGTCCCGGCAGGTCAAGGAGTGGGGGAGCAGCGGGCTGGCCTACTTGACCGGCCTGCCCGACGGTCCCGCCGACTTCTCCCGCGCCAACGTGCTGACCCGCGCGTGCGACGTCGCCGCGGCCACGGGTGACCGGCTGGGCATCGACGTCGACGCGGCGAGCCTGTTGACGGGGCGGGCCGCGATGCTGGGGCTGACCCGCGGCGGGCAAGTGTCGCCGGGGGGCGCCACCCGCCTGCTCGCCGCCCGCGATGGCTACTGGGCGCTCACCCTGTCGCGCGCCGACGACCTCGACGCCGTGCCGGCGCTGCTGCAGGCCGATGGGATAGCCGCCGACCCGTGGCCGGAGCTGCAACGCTGGGCCGCCGCCCGCCCGGTGGCCGAGATCGTCGACCGGGCCGGGCTGCTGGACATTCCGGCGGCGGGCCTGGGCGAGGCCCCGCCCACGCCGGCACGGATACGCACGAAAGGATCGCGGGCTGCGCCGCGGACACCGCGGGATCTGCTGGTGGCCGACCTGTCCTCGATGTGGGCGGGCCCGCTGTGCGGGCGGCTGCTCGCCCACGCCGGCGCGACCGTCGTCAAAGTCGAAAGCCCACGCCGCCCGGACGGCACCCGGGGCGGACATCGGGCGTTCTTCGACTGGGTCAACGGCGAAAAGCTCAGCTATGAGCTCGATTTCGACGGCCAAGCCGAAGAATTGCGGGAACTGCTCGCGGTCAGCGACGTCGTCATCGAAGGCTCCCGCCCGGCGGCGCTGGCGCGCCGAGGGCTCAGCCCCGACGACATCGCGCCGCGCGCGGGCCGAATCTGGTTGCAGATCACCGGCTATGACGGCTTGCGGCCGGGATTCGGCGACGACACCGCGGTGGCCGGTGGCCTGGCCGGCACCAGCGCCCAGGGGCCGGTATTCTGCGGTGACGCCATCGCCGATCCACTGAGCGGACTGGAAGCCGCCCTGGCGGTGGGCGAATCGCTGGGCCGCGGCGGCGGCGAGCTGATCCGCGTATCCATGGCCGGGGTCGCCGCGGCCTACGCGGCGCTGCCGGTCGAGCCGTCGGCGTCGTCGGCGCCGGTGTCGACACCGGCGGCCCCGACCGCACCGCATCCCGCGTCCAAACCGGGCGCCGACAACGAGGCGGTGCGCCATCTGGTCGCCCAAAGACAGGTACTGTCATGCTGATTCAGCGGGCGACCTTGCTGGACGGCACCACGACGGACATCCGGGTGGGTGCGCTGATCGAGGAGATGGCGCCGCCGGGCGAGGGTCTGGTGCCGCGGGCGGGCGAGGGCGTGCTGTACGCGGGCGGCGGCGCCGTCCTACCCGGGCTGCACGACCACCATGTGCACCTGCGCTCGGCGGCCTCGGCGCTGGATTCGTTTCTCGTCGGGCCGCCCGGGGTCAGCACCGAGTCGCAGCTCACCCAATTGCTGGCGAACGCCACACCGGGGCCCGACGGCTGGATTCGCGCTGTGGGCTACCACGATTCGGTTGCCGGAGAACTCGATCGGGGTGCCCTCGACGCCATCGTTCCGCACATTCCGGTGCGCATCCAGCACCGCAGTGGGGCACTGTGGATCCTGAATTCCGAGGCGCTGGGCCGCGTCGGCCTCGCCGAACATCCCGACGGGCGGCTGCGCAGCGCCGACCGCGGCTGGTCGCTGGCACTGCAGCGACGCGAAACCGACCTGGCCGAACTGAGCCGACGGATCACCGCCACCGGCGTCACCGGGGTCACCGACGCAACCCCCGATCTCGATGCCGACGACATGGAGTCGCTGAGGACGGCGCACGAGCGCGGCGAGTTCCGGCCGCGGCTCAGTTTCCTGTCGCCGGGCAAGAAAATCCTGCACGACGATCGCCTCGACCTCGATGCCCTCACGGAATGGATTGTGCGGCAACACGACAGCGGCCAACCGATCGCCGTGCACTGCGTGACCGCGGCCCAGCTGGTGGTGACCATCGCGGCCCTGCGCGCGGCCGGCGGCCATCCGCGAGACCGCATCGAACACGCCGCCGTGGTGCCCGACGACAACCTGGCCGACCTCGCCGAGCTGGGCATCACGGTGGTGACGCAGCCCAACTTCGTCGCCGAACGCGGCGATCAGTACCTCGCCGAGGTGCCCGCCGCCGAGCACGATCAGCTGTGGCGCGTCGCCTGCCTGCGTGACGCCACGGTGCCCGTCGCGCTGTCCACCGACATGCCGTTCGGCCACGGCGACCCCTGGACGGCGATGCGCGCCGCGGTGCACCGCACCACGCCGCAGGGCGCCGTGCTGGGCCCGCACGAATGTGTGTCCGCGCGAGAGGCTTTGACGATGTTTCTGGGCCGGCCGGATCAGCCCGGCCGGCCGCGCAGCGTGGAAATCGGGCAGCCGGGGGACTTGTGTGTGCTCAACGAGCCACCCACGATTGCACTGGCCGCCCTGGACGCGGGGCTGGTCGCGGCCACCGTCATCGGCGGCGAGCTGGTGTACTTCGCGATGTGAGACGTATCAAGCGGTGGGGGCCAGCGCCGCGCGCAGGCTGTCGCATTGGCTGTCGAAAAACCGCCGGGACACTTGGGCTTTCGGCAACACCACGTCGAAGCCGTGGAAGGCGCCCGGAATGGTTTCGACCTGGCACGGCACCCCGGCGGCGCGCAGGCGTTCGGCGTAGGCCAGGTCTTCGTCGTGAAACAGGTCGTGCGTGCCCACACCGATCCAGGCCGGTGGTAACCCGCTGAGGTCGTCGCGGCGCCCGGGGACGGCGATCTGCGGGTCGGCGTTGCCGAGATACGCCGCCCAGCCGAACCTGTTGCTGCGGTTGTCCCACAGCCGGTAATTCGAGCTCGGCGCGGTGGCCGAACTGCGGTCGTCCAGCATGGGATAGGTCAGCAGCTGGAATGCCGGGCTCACCTCGGCGCGGTCGCGGGCCAGCAGGGCCAGGGCCGCCCCCAGGCCGCCGCCGGCGCTGGCGCCGCCGATCGCGATGCGGTAGCGGTCCACCGATGGCAGCCCGGCCAGCCACGTCAGCGCCGCATAGCAGTCCTCCAGCGGTGTGGGATACGGATGTTCGGGCGCCAGGCGGTATTCCACCGACGCGACGGTGATGCCCAGCCGCCTGCTGAACCCGCCGCAGAGCTGGTCGTCCTGCTGGGCGGTGCCGATCACGTATCCGCCGCCGTGGATCCACAGCAGCGCGGGCGTGGCCTCGGTGGTCCCCGCGGGCCGGAACAGCCGGACGCCGGTCCCCGAAGCGAGCGTGATCGCCTCGACGTCGGCGACCGGCTTGCCGAGGCGCTCCCGCCACGCGAGCGCCGCCCGCATGAGCGGCAGGGTCCGGGGGCCCACGAGCCGGCGCGGGGCGAAGCGGGCAAATCGCTGCAGGTCAGGATGAACATCGTTGTTCGTCACCGGACAAGTATCACCGACGCGAAAAATCAAAGGGACGGCGATGTGGATCTGCCGTGCGATTCGGCTGATCCTGTGCACCGTGAGCCCACGGTAGTCGGCCGGACAATCGCAGGAAATGCCCGCGAAACACGCCCAACGTAGCTTCGGGAACTGAAGGGCCGATCGGGAGGCGACATGCGAGGTTTACTCTGCGGGGCCGGCCGAATGCGTGCCGGCTCGTCAGCTAAGCGGTGATCGCCGATGGCGTCGGTGCCGACGAAAACTCACTGCCCGTACTGCTCGTTGCAGTGCGGCATCACGCTTGAGGAGTCGGGCGAATCGATCGAGCTGGCACCACAGAAGGACTTTCCGACCAACCGCGGTGCGCTGTGCGCGAAAGGCTGGACCGCTGCCGACCTCCTGGGGCATCCGGAACGGTTGACCGCTCCGTTGATTCGCGACGAACGCGGCTCGGACCTGCGTCCGGCAACCTGGAACGAGGCGCTGGAACGCGTGGTCTCAGCCTTCAAGCAGATGCAAGCAGCCCACGGCCGAAACTCCGTGGGCTGCTTCGGCGGTGGCGGCCTGACCAACGAAAAAGCCTATCAAATCGGCAAGTTCGCCCGCGTCGCTCTGCGCACGGCCGCGATCGATTACAACGGCCGGTTCTGCATGTCGTCGGCCGCCGCGGCCAGCAATCGCTCGTTCGGTATCGACCGAGGCTTGCCCTTCCCGCTGGCTGACATCGCACAGGCCGACGTCGTTCTCCTGGTCGGCGCCAATCCCGCCGAGACCTTGCCTCCTGCCATGCAGTATTTCGACCACGGCCGTTCCCGAGGTGCCAAGCACATCGTGGTGGATCCGCGGCGCACGGTCACCGCCGCGCGCGCTGACCTTCATTTGCAGCCGGTGCCCGGAACCGACCTCGCCTTGGCCAATGGAATGCTGAATGTCCTTGCCCGCGAAGGACTTCTCGACACCGCATACATCGACGGACGAACGACGGGATTCGAGGCGGTGCGTCGCGCCGTGCGCCTGTACTGGCCCGACCGGGTGGAACGCATCACCGGGGTGCCCGAACGGGACATCGTCGCCGCGGCGCGGATGCTGACCGGCCGAAAAGGACGGCCCAAACGTGCGATGATCCTGACCGCCCGGGGCGCTGAACAGCACAGCTCGGGTACCGACACGGCGCAGGCCTTCATCAATCTCGCGCTGGCGCTGGGCTTGCCGGGTCGCCCATACAGCGGCTTCGCCACCATCACGGGCCAGGGCAATGGCCAAGGCGGCCGTGAACACGGGCAAAAGTGCGATCAGTTGCCCGGCTACCGCAAACTCGACGACCCGATCGCACGCTCCCACGTCGCGCAGGTCTGGGGGGTCGATCCCGCCGAGCTGCCCTCGTCCGGCCTGTCGGCATACGAGATGCTCGACGGCATCGGGACTCCCGGTGGCGTACGGGCGCTGTGGGTGATGGCGTCCAATATCGTTGTGTCGGCGCCCAACTCGCAGCATGTCGCCGAAAAGATCAGCAAATTGGACTTTCTGGTCGTCTCCGACATCTTCCTGTCCGAGACCGCCGCCCTCGCCGACGTGGTGCTACCCGCCACGCAATGGGCCGAAGAATCCGGGACGATGACAAACTTGGAAGGCCGGGTTGTTCTGCGGTGCGCGGCGGTGGAGCCGCCAGAGGAGGTGCGCAGCGACCTCGACGTGATGGCCGACCTGGCTAAAAGACTGGGTGTGCAGGGGTTTTCGGCCGATCCGCAAGAGGTGTTCGAGGAGCTCACCCTTGCTAGCCAGGGCGGCAAGGCCGACTATCGCGGCATCAGCTACGAGCGGATCACTGCCGAGAACGGCGTGTTCTGGCCCTGTCCGTCCCCGTTGTATCCCGACACCCCTCGGCTCTTCATTGAGGATTTCCCGACGCCCGGCCGCCGGGCCCATTTTCACGCCGTCGAGCACCGGGGCGCTGCCGAGCTTCCGGACGACGACTACCCCTATTACCTCACAACCGGAAGGCTGTTGCGGCAGTACCAATCCGGAACCCAAACTCGCCGCGTAGCCCAGCTCCTCGAGGGGGCAGCGGAGCCGGTAGCCGAGCTGCATCCGACCCTGGCGCAGCGCGTGGCGGTCACCGACGGCGACAAGGTTTGGTTGAAAACCCGCCGGGGTGCGGTGGTGATGACGGTTCGGGTAGACAGCGGTATTCGGCCGGACACCGTGTTCGCGCCATTTCACTGGGGCGGTGCGAGCAGTATCAACCGGCTGACCAACCCGGTTTTGGACCCGCATTCACGGATGCCGTCGTTCAAGGTTTGCGCGGTCTCCGTGTGCAGGGCCGACGACAATGAACCTATGAAAGGAGATTTCGCGGATGGGTGATGACAGCACGCCTCGGTTCCTGCAGGGAGCCTTCACGTTTCACGGCAAGGGCTACGATTCCCCGGTACTTCTCGACGCCTCACTGCGCTACGTCGTGCCGGCCGGGGTGATCACCCAACCGCTGTATTTTCGGGGGGGTAACAGCTCTGATGAGCTGGTCACGGTCGTGATGATGCGCGACGGTGCCCCGATGCGATATTTCCCCCTGGGGGCCAAAGACGCTGTGCACGTCCCGCTTCGCGTCGTCGAAGACCTGCTCGCCGACACTGTCATCGAGGTGTTCGTCGCCGCACCGGACGGGCTGAGCGGCACCCTGTTCATCGACATCGGCCTGGTCGAAGTCTGAGCCGGCGGGGGCATCCGATGACCGCAGTCACCCAACCCGAAGCCACCGCGCCCGATCCCGTTGCCCTGGCCAAACTGGTGGTGGTCGGCAACGGCATGGCGGGCGCACGGGCGCTGGAAGAGATTCTCACGCGAGGCGGCCGGGAGCGGTTCGCCATCACGGTGTTCGGCGACGAACCCTACGGCAACTACAACCGGATCCTGCTGTCGAACGTGCTGGCCGGATCCGACGACGCACGCGAGATCTACCTCAATCCGCTGGATTGGTACGCCGACAACGACATCGACCTGCGCGCCGGGGTGCGCGTGGTGCGCATCGATCCGTTCGCGCACCGGGTGTACGCCGACGACGGAACCACGCTGCGTTACGACAAGCTGATCCTGGCCACCGGCAGCAGGTCGTTCTTCCCACCGGTCGACGGCATCTGGCAGGACGACAGGACCCTGGCCCCAGGCGTTTTCGGGTTCCGTACCCTCGATGACTGCCAGGCCATGATCGAGTTCGCCGAGGCGCAACCGGGCTCCCAAGCTCTGGTCATCGGGGGTGGATTATTGGGCTTGGAGGCCGCGCGGGGACTGCAGAGCCGGGGCTTGCGGGTCGGGGTCGTGCAGGGTGGCCCGTCGCTGATGAACGCCCAGCTCGACGACCATGGCAGCGCCATCCTGCGCCGGCTGGTCGAGCAACTGGGCATCAAGGTGCACACCGGCAGGAGCACCACCAGGCTGCTCACCAAGGACGGTCGCCCATCGGGCATCGAATTCGCCGACGCCAGCGTGCTGCCGTGCGACATGGTGGTGATGGCGGCCGGCATCAGGCCCAATGTCGGGCTGGCCGTCCGCGCCGGTTTGGCGGTGGAACGCGCCATCGTGGTCGACGACCGCATGCGTTCCATCGACAACGACGACATCTACGTGGTGGGGGAGTGTGCGCAGCACCGCGGTCAGGTCTACGGGCTGGTGGCGCCGTTGTGGGATCAGGCAACCGTGCTGGCCGAGCACTTGACGGGCGCGAATCCCCATGCGGCATATCATGGTTCGCGCACCGCCACCAAGCTGAAGGTCGCAGGTGTCGACGTGGCGGCGATGGGGCTGAAGTCCCCCGAGCGCGACGATGACGAGTTCGTGCAGTTCTCCGAACCCAAGCGCGGTGTCTACAAGACGGTGGTGGTGCGCGACGACAAGCTGGTCGGCGCCACGCTGGTCGGCGACGTGAGCAAGGTTGCCTTCCTGATGCAGGCGTTCGACCGCGGACTTCCGCTGCCACCCGAACGGGTGTCGCTGATGTTCGACATCGGTGGCGCACCGGACAACGCCACCGGCGCCGCCGAATTGGCTGACGACGCGCAGGTCTGCAACTGCAACGGGGTCAGCAAGGCCACCCTCGTCGGCTGCGTCAAAGGTGGCCAGACCTCGGTCGAGGGCGTGATGTCGGCGACCCGGGCCGGCAAGGGATGCGGGTCCTGCAAGGGCCTGGTGGCCCAGGTCGTCGAATGGGCGGCGGACGGCGCGGTCTCCGAAGACGCCACATCGAAGTGGTACGTCCCGAGCCTGCCGTACGAGAAGCCTGATTTGATGAGCAAGATCCGGGAGCTCGAACTGCATTCGGTGTCATCGGTTTTCGCCGCGCTGGCGCCCGAGGGTCGCGAGGATGCCGGCTCTAAAATGGCGCTGGCCTCGTTGCTGCACATGATGTGGGGCGACGAATTCGTCGACGAACGCGACGGGCGGTTCATCAACGACCGTGTGCACGCCAACATCCAGCGCGACGGCACCTTTTCGGTGGTGCCGCAGCTGAAGGGCGGCGTGACGAGCGCGCACCAACTGCGCACGATCGCCGATGTCGCCGACAAATACCGCATCCCGATGATCAAACTCACCGGCGGTCAACGCATCGATCTGCTGGGCGTGCGCAAGGAAGACTTACCGTCGGTGTGGGCCGACCTCGGCATGCCGTCGGGCTACGCGTACGGCAAGAGCTTCCGCACCGTGAAAACGTGTGTGGGCAGCGACTTCTGCCGCTACGGCGTGGGCGATTCGACGGCGCTGGGCATCGCGATCGAAGAGCGGTTTCAAGGCATCCCCAGTCCCGGCAAAATGAAGTTGGCGGTAACCGGGTGCCCACGCAACTGCGCCGAAGCGCTGTGCAAGGACGTCGGCGTCGTCGCGATCGAGGGTGGGCAATGGCAGCTCTACGTCGGCGGAGCGGCGGGCGCACACGTGCGCAAGGGCGACCTGCTGGCGACCGTGGACACGCCGGACCAGGTGATCGCGCTGACGGGCCGGTTCTTGCAGTACTACCGGGAGAACGCCAACTGGCTGGAACGGACCTACGATTTCGTGCCGCGGGTCGGCATCGACCACATCCGGTCGATCGTGGTCGACGACAGTGTCGGTCTAGCGGCCGAGCTGGACGCGCGCATGCAGAAATCGATTGATTCCTATCGTGACCCGTGGAGCGAGAGCCGAAATCCGGTCGAACCCAATCAATTTCGCCCGTCGCTACCGCTCATTCCGCTGCCGCAGGTGCCGGCGCGATGACCGCCGTCTCGTTGGGACCGGTGGAGCAGATTCCCGTGGGGCAGGCCCGCGTCTTTGTCGTCGGTGACCGGCAGGTGGCGGTTTTTCGGCTGCGCGACGGCTCGTTGCGGGCGCTCGACGCCGTCTGCCCGCATCGGGGTGGTCCGCTGGCCGACGGTCTCGCCGACAGCCGCGTCGTCATCTGCCCGCTGCACAACTATGTCTACGACCTGTCCACCGGGTGCGAGGTTGGCAACGGCGGCGCACCGGTCATCGCGTACGCCGTTCACGCCGACGACAGCGGAACCATCTTGCTGTGCGTTGACGACAAGGTGCATGCCTGACCCCACGCCGGCCGGGGGCCATGGATTAGCGCAGCCACGTTCGGGGTATCGGAGCAGTGCTGGCGCACGTGCTTGCCGTCAGCTTGTTGGGGTTGCCGGTGCGTCGCCGCAACGTCCCGCACGGGACCGAGCGCCGCCGCGCCGCCCGATCGGCCAGGACGCGAGGACGTGAAATGCTTGGGCAACTTTACGATCGGGCACTGGGTGGGGAGCGATGTTGGATCCGTCATGAGGACGGCGAACTGCGGCCACTGCCGGCGCACCGATGGTTGGGTGTGCGACGTCCCGGTGATGGATCTGGCGACGCCTTCGTCTTCGACGAAGTCTTCGACGAAGCCGTCACGCAGATGTGCACCGGGCCGACAATCGAGCTGGGCTGCGGGCCGGGCCGGTTGGTGGCCAGGCTGATTCAGCGTGGCATCCCCGCCCTCGGCATCGACCGGTCCGCGACCGCGATCCAGCTTGCGGGCCGGGGTGGCGCGCCGGCCCTGCTGGGCGACGTGTTCGAGCCGCTGCCGGGAACGGGCCTGTGGCAGACGGTGCTGCTGGTCGACGGCAACGTCGGGCTCGGCGGGGACCCGCGCCGAATTCTCGGGCGCGCCTTCGAATTGCTGGCCCGCGGTGGCCGTTGCGTCGCCGAATTCGAGGCCGAGGCCATCGGAATCTGTTCGCGGTGGGTGCGGCTGGAGGCGGCGGGCGAGGTCGGGCCCTGGTTTCGGTGGGCATCCGTCGGGGTGGACAGCGCCGCCGCGCTGGCCGCGCAGGTGGGGCTGACGCTGACCGGCGTCAGCCTTGTCGGCGGCCGGGTGATCGCCGACCTGACGGCCAGGTAAGCGTGTCGTTCACAGCAACATTCACCGACCTCAGCGAACCGCCAAAAACGGCTCAAACAGCGTAAATACCGAACTCAGCGAGCGCGCCGGGCAAAGCGTTCTCGCCACGTTCGCCCGTTCTACGGAAAGGTCAGTTTGCGAATCGCGGTGAGGGGTACAGTCCCCAGCATGACGGTGAGCGGACCGGGCATTACCGATTGCGTGAAATGGTTGCTGCGGGCCCGCCCCGGTGACTATGCACTGGCGTTGAGTGTGGCGGGGGCTTCGCTGCCCGTGGTCGGTAAGCACCTTGAGCCGCTGGGCGGTTTGACCGCCATGGGTGTCTGGGGCGCCCGCCACGCACCGGAGGCGATCTCCGCGGCGACCAAGGACTGGTTCACGCCCGGAATCAACGACGTCCGGCGTCGCGACCGGGAGAGCACCCAGCAGGTTTCCCTCGCCGCGTTGCGCGGGGTCGTGTCGGCCGCGGACCTCGAGATGGACTGGCCGGTCGCGGAGAAGACACCGCCGATCTGGGAAGGGCTGCGCCAGCGCCGCTACCTCTACCGCCGCGCCGTCCACTACGGCGACCACCCCGATCAGGTGCTCGACGTCTGGCGGCGCAAAGACCTGCCCGCGCAGCCCGCGCCGGTCTTGATCTTCCTGCCGGGCGGCGCCTGGGTGCACGGCAAGTGCATGGGCCAGGGGTCGGCGCTGATGTCCCGGCTCGCCGAACAGGGATGGGTTTGCCTGGCGGTCAACTACCGCGTCGCGCCGCACCACCGCTGGCCGCGCCACATCATCGACGTCAAGACCGCCATCGCGTGGGCCCGTGCCAACGTCGACAAGTTCGGCGGCGACCGCAATTTCGTTGCGATAGCAGGATGTTCGGCCGGGGGCCACCTGTGCGCGCTGGCCGGGCTGACGCCCGACGACCCACAGTTCCAGGCGAAGTTGCCCGAGGGCGCGGACACCTCGGTGGACGCCGTCGTCGGGATCTACGGCCGCTACGACTGGGAGGACCGCTCGACGCCGGAGCGCGAACGGTTCGTCGAATTCCTGGAGCGGGTCGTGGTGAAGAAGTCGATCGCCCGTCGCCCCGAGATCTTCCGCGACGCGTCCCCGATCGCGCGGGTGCACCGCAATGCGCCACCCTTCCTGGTCATCCACGGCAGCAAGGACACCGTCATCCCCGTCGAGCAGGCGCGCAGCTTCGTCGAGCGGCTGCGGGCCGTGTCGCATTCGATGGTCGGCTACCTCGAATTCCCCGGGGCCGGCCACGGGTATGACCTCGTCGACGGCGAGCGCGCCGGCGCGGCCGCGCACGTCACCTCGCTGTTCCTCAACGAGATCTACCGCACCAAGACACGCGTCGGGGCAAAAGAGGTTATCTGAACCGCCACCGCTGAGTATGGTCCCTCTATGGGTAAGGGGCAGCGGTGAAGAGGCTTAGCGGGTGGGACTCTGTACTGCTGTACAGCGAAGCGCCGAACGTGCACATGCACACCATCAAAGCGGCTGTCATCGAACTCGACGCCGACCGCCGATCGCTGGACGTCAACGCGTTTCGCGAAGTCATCGCCGGGCGGCTGAACAAGCTCGATCCGTTCTGCTACCAGCTCGTCGAAGTGCCGTTCAGCTTCCATCACCCGATGTGGCGGGAGAACTGCGAACTCGATCTGGACTATCACATCCGCCCCTGGCGGGTGTCGCCGCCGGGCGGCCGTCGCGAACTGGACGTGGCCATCGGGCAAATCGCCAGCACGCCGCTCGATCGCAGCCGCCCGCTATGGGAGATGTACTTCGTGGATGGCTTGGCCAACAACCGGATTGCGGTCGTCGGCAAAATTCACCACGCCCTGGCCGACGGTGTCGCCTCGGCGAACCTGCTGGCACGCGGCATGGACCTGCAGCCGGGGCCGGAAGGCCAGACGTATATGTGCGACCCGGCTCCCACCACGCGGCAGCTGATGGCGTCGGCGTTCGCCGACCACCTACGCCATGTCGGGAGGCTGCCGCACACCATCCGCTACACCGCCCAGGGGTTGGGCCGGGTGCGTCGCAGCGCACGCAAATTCTCGCCGGAGCTGACGCGGCCCTTCGAGCCGCCGCCGACCTTCATGAATCACAAGATCACCGCGGAACGGCGGTTCGCCACCGCCACGCTGGCACTGGCCGACGTCAAGGAGACCGGCAAGCGACTCGGGGCGACGATCAACGACATGGTGCTGGCCATCGCGTCCGGCGCGCTGCGCACCCTGCTGTTGCGGTACGACGGCAAGGCCGTGCCGCTGCTGGCATCGGTGCCGATGAGTTTCGACTTCTCGCCCGAACGGATTTCCGGCAATCGTTTCACCGGTGTGCTGGTGGGCCTGCCGACCGATTCCGACGATCCGTTGGAGCGGGTGCGGTGCAGCCACGAGAACGCCATCGCCGCCAAGGAAAGCAACCAGCTGATCGGGCCGGAGCTGGTCAGCCGGTGGGCGGCCTACATGCCACCCGCGCCCACGCAGGCCTTCTTCCGGTGGGCGTCCGGGCGCGACGGGCACAACAAGATCCTCAACCTGAACATCTCGAATGTGCCCGGTCCCCGGGAACGCGGCCGGGTGGGCGGCGCGCTGGTCACCGAGATCTATTCGGTGGGCCCGCTGACCGCCGGCAGCGGCCTGAACATCACCGTGTGGAGTTATGTCGATCAGCTCAACATCTCGGTGCTCTCCGACGGGTCCACGCTCGAGGACCCGCACGAGGTCTCCGAGGCCATGGTCGCCGACTTCATCGAAATCCGCAGGGCGGCAGGGATTTCCGAGAAGCTGACGGTCATCGAGGCCGCGATGGCTCCGGCGTGATCGGCCCGGGTCGGTAGATAATCGCCTGCGCCGGTAATTGGGATCTCGGGGGACGTTAACGCCATTTCCGCCGGCGGTTACCATCGGTCCGACAGGAGCTATCTGAAAGCCACCCATCCCTGAAGGAGCTGTGCGGCACGTGAGCACTGGGAACGACGACGCCAACGAACCCGAAGTTCTGGTCGAACAACGGGATCGAATCCTCATCATCACGATCAACCGGCCGAAGGCCAAGAACGCGGTCAACTCCGCGGTCGCCAACGGCCTGGCCGCCGCCGTCGATCGGCTCGACAACGAGACCGGCCTTTCGGTGGGCATCCTCACCGGGGCGGGCGGCTCGTTCTGCGCGGGCATGGATCTCAAGGCCTTCGCCCGCGGCGAACTGCCCATCGTCGAGGGCCGCGGCATGGGCTTCACCGAGCGTCCGCCGGTCAAGCCGCTCATCGCGGCGGTCGAGGGCTACGCGCTGGCCGGCGGCACCGAGCTGGCACTGGCCACCGATTTGATCGTGGCCTCGAAGGACTCGGCGTTCGGCATCCCGGAGGTCAAGCGTGGCCTGGTCGCCGGCGGCGGCGGGCTGCTGCGGTTACCGCAGCGCATTCCATCCGCGATCGCCATGGAACTGGCACTGACCGGTGAAAACCTGAGCGCCGAGCGGGCGCACGCGCTGGGCATGGTCAACGTGCTGGCCGACCCGGGCAGCGCGCTGGACGCCGCGATCGAGCTGGCCGAAAAGATCGCGGCCAACGGGCCGCTCGCGGTGGCCGCCACCAAGCGGATCATCGTGGAGTCCCGCGGCTGGAGCCCCGAGGAGATGTTCGCCGAGCAGAACAAGCTGCTGACTCCGGTATTCTCCTCCAACGACGCCAAGGAAGGCGCGATCGCCTTCGCGGAGAAGCGCCCACCCAAGTGGACGGGCACCTAACCGACGAGGTAGCGCTGCACGGTCGGCCCTAGCCAACCGACCAAGTCTTCGATCGATGTGGACGCGAGCGGCTCGATCCTCAGCTGGTAGCGCGCGAACGCCAGTCCCGCGAGATGGCTGGCCACCAGCTCGACCCGCAGCTCAGCGTCGGCGACCCCGAATTCCGTCGCGATCCGCTTCGCGATGGGGCCGGCAAGGCTGTCGTGCAACACCTTTCGGGCCTGGGGGTGAATCGCCGCCGAACGCCACAGCGTCAGGAACGGCTCGTAGACTGCGCCTTCGTCCCAGTGCTCGAGGAAGCGGCGCACCAGCTTCGGGCCGATCCGTTCGGTCCCCTCGTCCAGGAGCGCGGCCAGCTGGTGCAACGGGTGCTCGGGACCGGTCAGCGTGGACGCGGTGAACAGGCCTTCCTTGTTGCCGAAAAAGTAGTAGACCATCGCGACGTCCACACCAGCGTCGGCCGCGATCGCGCGGACGGTGGCCCGCTCGTATCCGTCGCGCATGAAGCGTTCGCGCGCCGCATCGATGATGCGCTGTCTGTTCAGTTGACCGGTGCGCCACCGGCCGGCGCGCCGCGGTTCCGGCATGCCCGACAGAATACTTCAACAGGCGTTGGCGTATGCCCCCCTGCGGCGTACGTTTGGTTGTTGAACGGACGTTGGAGTATTCGACGAAGGAGGTTTGCCATGGTGACAAGCACGCGACGACCCCTTTGGTGGCGACACCTGATGTCTGTCCTGCTGTTCCCGGTGACGGTCACGCTCGTCGTCCCAGCCCTGATCGTCATCCCGGCGGGCGTGCGAGTGTCGCAGCTCGATACCGCGCTGACGGTCGGGCTGATCACGGCCGGCTGCTTGCTGATCGGCGCCGGCTTGGGCCTGATGATCTGGACGAACGTGCTGTTTGACCGAGTGGGCGAGGGGACGCTTGGGCTGGGCGATGTCATGGGGGAGCCGGTCCATCTGGTCGTACGTGGCCCATACCGGCACGTGCGCAACCCGATGATCACCGGCGTGCTGTGCATCCTGCTCGGTGAGGCGGCCATCACCGCGTCGGGCGCGCTATTGCTTTGGTTCGCAATCTTTTTCACGTTCCAGGCGATCGCCATTCGGTTCTGGGAGGAGCCCCATCTCACCGAGCGCTATGGCGATGAATACGTCGACTACCGGGGTAACGTGCCGCGCTGGGTCCCGCGCATCTCGGCCTGGGATCCGCCCGGTCGTCGCTGAGGCGGTGGAAAAGCGCCCACCCAAGTGGACGGGCACCTGATCTAGGCGGCCTGATCCTCTTCTGCCGCTGAGCTTTCCGCGTCCGCGCTGTCCTCGGCGGTGACGGGGCCGGCCACCCTCGATGCGGCGTCGGTGGTCGGCAGCGGGGCCAGACCCGGCTCCGGGGTCAGCAGCATGGTCGCGCGCGCGTCCAGCACGTGGCCGATGAAGAAGTCGTAGAGGAAGATCCCGATCACGGCGCCGACCAGGGGGCCGACGATCGGGATCCACCAGTACTGCGTGGTGCCGCCGTAATCACCGGAGAATGCCAGCTTCCCCCAGCCCATGAAGTAGGTGAACACGCGCGGACCCAGGTCGCGGGCGGGGTTGAGCGCGTAGCCAGCGTTGGTGCCGTACGAGCACCCGATCACCGCGACGACGAAGCCGATGATCAGCGGCGCCATGTTGCCCGCCGGCGCCTGGTTGCGGTGGTCGATCAGCGCGGCGATCAGGACCACCAGGATGGCGGTCCCGACCAGCTGGTCCACCAGCGGTCCCAGGTAGCCGCCGTGGAAGTACTGGGCGGGAAACGTCGCGAAGATCGAGTAGGTGTCCTGTGACTCCGGCCTGCTCAGCTGGTTGGCCGCGTTGTAGTCGTCGATGGCCGAGCCGTAGACGGCGTATACCGCCGCGGCGGCGCTGAACGCCCCGAGCAGCTGGGCGATCCAGTACGGAATGACGTTGCGCCAGTCGAACTTTCGCGCCACGGCGAAGGCCAGCGTGACCGCGGGGTTCAGGTGCGCACCGCTGATACCGCCGGCGACGTAGGCCGCGAGCATCACCGCGAACGCCCAGCCGAACACGATGATCAGCCAGTTCGCCGGGCCGAACGGCACGGTCTGCCGGCCCGACCCGGGCAACCCGACGACGTTGAGCGCGCAGGTGCCGAGTCCGAGCAGCAGCAGGATGAAGGTGCCGAAGAACTCGGCGAGCATGGCGCCGGGCAGCCCGGCGCGCAGTCTGGTCATCGTGGTGACGGTTGCCCGGGTCTGTTCTTCCAGCCTTGTCGATGTCGATTCCACGTGGTTCCCAACTAGGTCGGCGGTCTACGCCGTCGGGCGCCTGCAGCGACGGCCCGGGCGGAGCTTCGGGTGGGGTTAACCCACCGTCAGCTGCGGGTAAACCTCGCCGGCATGCTCGGGCGATGCGATCGGCTGACGGTGCTGGGTCGCAAGATAGTTGCGTGATCTAAACTACAGTCGGGCATGACACTTTTGGTCAGCTTTGTAACGCGTGGATACCGGAGAAAGATCGAGGATGAGCATTTCGCTGCTGCTCGAGATGGCCGCGTCGGGCGACGCCGAGCGCACCGCGGTGGTGTCGGGCGACCTGCGGCTGACAACGCAACAGCTCAGCGATCTCGCCGACGGCGGCGCGGGGGTGATCGCCGGGTCGAATGCCAAGCACGTCGCGTACGTGGGCACCGGCGGCGCGATGCTGCCGGTGCTGATCTTCGCCGCGGCGCGCGCCGGGGTGGCCTTCACGCCGATCAATTACCGGCTCTCCGCCGAGGGCATCCAGGCACTGATCGAGCGGCTGCCCGAACCGTTGGTGATCGTCGACCGCCGCTACCGCGACGCGGTCGGCGACGTGTCGGACCGGGTGATGGACTCCGACGACTTTTTGGCGGCCGCGCGCACCGCCGAGCCGGCCACTGAAGGTCTCGCGTTCCCCGACCCGGACTCCGTCGCGATCGTGCTGTTCACCTCGGGCACCACGTCGCAGCCCAAGGCCGTCGAACTCTCGCACAACAACCTGACCAGTTACGTCACCGGGACCGTCGAATTCGGAGCGGCCTCCGACACCGACGCCGCCCTGATCTGCGTGCCGCCGTACCACATCGCCGGGGTCAGCGCCGCGCTCTCGAATCTGTATGCCGGCCGCAAGATGGTGTACCTGCCGAATTTCGATGCGCAGGAATGGGTTCGGCTGATCAACACCGAGAATGTCACCACCGCGACGGTGGTGCCGACCATGCTGGACCGCATCATCACCGTGCTGGAGAACGGCGACGGGCCGGCCATCGAGCTGCCGTCGCTGCGCAACCTGGCCTACGGCGGCTCGAAGGTGGGGCTGCCGCTGGTCCGCCGGGCACTCGAGCTGCTGCCCAACGTGGGCTTCGTCAACGCCTACGGCCTGACCGAGACCAGCTCGACGATCGCGGTGCTGACGCCCGACGACCATCGCGTCGCGCAGGCGGCGGAAGGCCCCGACGGCGCGCGCCGCCTCGGCTCCGTCGGCCAGGCGGTGGCGGGCGTCGAGCTGCAGATCCGCGACGAGGCGGGCAATGTGTTGCCGCCGGGCGAGACCGGCGAGCTGTTCGTGCGGGGCGAGCAGGTGTCGGGCCGCTACACCGGGATCGGTTCGGTGCTCGACGAAAACGGTTGGTTCCCCACCAAGGACATCGCCATGCTCGACGACGAGGGCTACCTGTTCATCGGCGGGCGCAGCGACGACACCATCATCCGCGGCGGCGAGAACATCGCACCCGCCGAGTTGGAAGAGGTCCTGGTCGAGCATCCCCACGTGCGTGACGTCGCCGTGGTCGGTGTCGAGGACCCGCAGTGGGGCCAGGCGATCGTCGCGGTCGTGGTGCCGGCGGCGGGCGTGGACCCCGACCCCGAAGAATTGCGGGAATTCGTCCGCAAGAGTTTGCGCGGTTCGCGCACCCCCGACGAGGTAGTGTTTCGCGACGAGCTGCCCACCACCGCTACCGGCAAGGTCTTGCGGCGGGAGATCATCCAGACCCTCACGGGATTGCGCGCCGCACCGGCCCAGAAGTAAGCGATCAAGGACGGAAATCAATGGTCAAGAACGGAACTCGTCTCGCCAGCCAGGTCTGTGACACGCAGGTGATCGTCGTCAGGAGTGCCGACAGCCTGGACGACCTGCGGTGTGGGGGTGCGCCGATGGTGCCGGTCGGCGGCGAGCGGTCGGGCGAACTGGACCCGGCATTCGCCGACGGCACGGTCATGGGCAAGCGCTACGTCGACGACGCCGGTGCCGAGGTGCTGGTGACCAAGCCTGGCGCGGGCAGCCTGAGCATCGGGCAGACCGCCCTGCAGCTCAAAGAGGTCAAGCCGTTACCGGCCAGCGACTGAGCGGGTCACTGCGCGGCGTCCTGCTTTCCCGGGATCTTGTTCCGGGCCACGAATTCCTTTGCCTTGATCAGGAATTCGAGCTGTTCGCCCACCTGGTGTAGCGGGCCCGCGTTGCGGGTGGAGCGGGAGAGCACAACGGCGCCCTCCAGCGCGGAGATCGACATCACGGCCAGCGACGCGGCGTCGGCGTGGTCGAAGCCGTCGTTGACGAACGCGCGGGTGAGCGCGGTGCACCAGCGGCCCAGGATGGCGCCGGCCTCGGCGGACAGCTTGGGACCATCGTCGTCCGAACAGCCGATCGCCGCCGCCACGACCGGACAGCCTGCGGTGAATCCGCCGTCGGTGAGCAGCCGCTCCCAGAATCCGACGAACTCCTGCAGCAACACCCGGGCTCCCCGCCCGGCGGCGTCGTCGATCATGGCGGTGATGGAGTCGCCGGAGTAGCGCAGAGCTTCGGTCAGGATCTGGTTGCGTCCGTCGGGAAAGTGGTAGTACACCGAGCCGCGTGGGGCGCCGCTGCGGGCAAGCACCGCGTCGATGGTGACGCCCGCCGCCCCGCGTTCGCGCATCACCTCGGCGGCGCTGGCCAGCATCTTCGTCCGGGTGCCCCCGCGTTTCGCCGGGGGCTGCTCCGGCGCTGCCTCACCGATAGTCGGGGTGGGCGTGCTTCCCATGGCCGGACTCATGCAGCGTGTGAGTGCCGCAGCGCCGGCCAGTGCATATGACGTGGGCTGAAGCGGAATGTGCGGCGCCGCAAGTCTGGCATCTCGCGGGTGAATTGATAGCCGGCGACGTTGAGCTCGATGATCCACATGCTGTTCTCCCGGCCTGTGTACGGCCCTTGATTATGCTATGAACCATATAAGACATCCGTAAATTAAGCAATTCCGCAGGTGGCATGTGATGTACGCCGCATAAAGCGATGGCCGACCGGTGGGGATCCGCACTTACGGCCGCGAAAGTACAGCGGAATTATGCTCTATTGCATAATCTCTACAACTCGACTTCACTGGGCGGATGGTCAACAGCCCCGAGCCCTCGCCGTCCGCCCTGCCGAATCTGGACACCGTGTCGTTGCAGCGTGACGGCCATGTCCTGCTCATCGGCCTGAACCGGCCGCGCAAGCGCAACGCGTTCGACCGCGCGATGCTGGCCGACCTGTCCCGCGCCTACGGCGTGCTGGAGTCCGATCCCTCGGTGCGGGCCGGGGTGCTGTTCGCGCAGGGCGACCACTTCACCGCCGGTCTGGACCTCGTCGACGTCGGCCCCGGCATCGCCGCCGGGGAGCTGTCATTCCCGGACGACGGCAGAGATCCCTGGCGTCTCGACGGCGCCTGGACCACGCCGCTGGTCGCCGTCGCGCACGGCTGGTGCATGACTCTGGGCATCGAATTGCTGCTGGCCGCCGACATCCGCATCGCCGCGACCGGCACCCGGTTCACTCAGCTGGAGGTGCAGCGCGGGATCTATCCGTTCGGCGGTGCGACGATCCGCCTGCCCAGGGCAGCCGGTTGGGGCAACGCCATGCGCTGGCTGCTCACCGGCGACGAGTTCGACGCCGCCGAGGCGCACCGCATCGGGCTGGTCCAGGAGGTGGCCGACGACGCGGCGGCGGGTCTGGCCCGGGCTCGCGACATCGCGCACACCATCGCCGATCGCGCGGCACCGCTGGGCGTGCGGGCGACGCTGGCCTCGGCCCACCTGGCGGTCGAGCGCGGGGACGCGGCCGCCGTCGAGCGGCTGCGCCCCGCCGTCAGCGAACTTTTCGCCAGCCGGGACGCCGCCGAGGGTGTGCAGTCGTTCGTCGAACGCCGGCCGGCCCGCTTTGTCGGGCGCTAGCCGCAAAGCGCCGAGCGTGCAACTGGTTTCACGCTCGCGGCACGGGATCAGGCGTCGACGGTGTAGCCCATCGGCATCAGCACGCTCTTCTGCTGCGTGAAGTGCTCGACGCCCTCCGGCCCGTTCTCGCGACCGATGCCGGAGTTCTTGTAGCCGCCGAACGGGCAGCACGGGTCGAAGGCGTACCAGTTGATGGCGTAGGTGCCGGTGCGGATCTTCTCCGAGATCTCGATGCCCTTGGGGATGTCGGTGGTCCACACGCTGCCGGCCAACCCGTACGCCGAGTCGTTGGCGATCTTGATCGCGTCCTCCTCGGTGTCGAACGGGATGATGCTCAGCACCGGCCCGAAGATTTCTTCCTGGGCGATCGTCATCTTGTTGTCGACGTCGGCGAAAACCGTGGGCTGGACGAAGAACCCGTTGTCCAGGCCCTCGGGGCGGCCGCCGCCGCACACCAGCCGGGCGCCTTCCTCGATGCCCTTGGCGATGTAGCCCTCGACGCGGGCGCGCTGCTTCTCCGAGATCAGCGAGCCAATCTGGGCGGCGGGGTCCGACGGCGGTCCGACCGGCAGCGCCTGCACGAATTCGCTTATCGCGTTGACGATTTCGTCGTACCGCGAGCGGGGCGCCAGGATGCGGGTCTGGCCCACGCAGGCCTGCCCGGTGTTCATGATCCCCGAGAACACCAGCATCGGGATCGCCGAGGCCAGGTCGACGTCCTCAAGGAGGATGGCCGCCGACTTACCGCCGAGCTCCAGCGTGCACGGCTTGAGCATTTCCGCGGCGCGACGGCCGATCTCCTTGCCGACGCCGGAGCTGCCGGTGAACGTGAACAGGTCGACGTCCGGGTTGGAGGTCAGCGCCTGGCCGGTCTCGATGCCGCCGGGCACCACCGACAGCACGCCCTCGGGCAGGCCGGCCTCGGCGAAGATGTCCGCCAAAGCGTTTGTGGTCAAGGGGGTTTCGGCGGCGGGCTTGAGCACCACGGTGCAGCCGGCCAGTAGCGCCGGGCCCAGCTTGTTGACCGCCAGGAACAGCGGCACGTTCCAGGCGACGATCGCGCCGACCACGCCGATCGGCTCGCGGTGCACGATGGTCTGGCCGTAGGAGCCGTTGCGGATCTCGCGCCACTTGACCTGGTCGACGGCCGGGCCGGCGAAGAAGTTCATCGCGCCCATCGAGCCCATCCAGTGCATGGTCTCGATGGTGGTCGGCGGCTGGCCGGTCTCGCCGGCGAGCAGCGCGCTCAGCAGTTCCTTGCGCTCCTCCATCAGCTTGACCGCGTTGGCGATGACGGCCGCGCGTTCCTTCGGCGGCGTCGAGGGCCACGGGCCGCTGTCGAACGCGGCGCGTGCCGCGGCGACAGCCGCGTCGACATCCGCCGCTGCCGCCGCCGGTGCTTTGCCGAAGTATTCGCCGGTGGCCGGACAACGCACCTCGAGGACTTCAGAGGTCGACGGCTCCGTCCACTTGCCGCCGATGAAAAGCTTGTCGTATTCGGTCTTGATGTCGGTCATCTTCCGCGCTCCTCCTCATCGCTCCGCCCCGCGTCGTCGCGGGCGGGCATGCGCGCCACCCTACCCAAGCCGACGCAAAACGAGAACACGTTTCACTATTGGGGTTGCAGGACCAGCACCAGATTGCTCACCAGGAACTCGCGCAGCACCGGAACGCCGGTCAGCCACCACGCCCATCGCGGGTGGTAGCGGGGAAATGCGGCCGCCAGCACCCCGGTGTTCTCGGCCCAGTTCAGGCCCGCGGCCGCCGACACCTCGAACAACGACGACCCGTAGTGGTTTTTGGGCGGATGGCCATGCTTGCGGACATAGCGGGCTGCGGCGCGGGCGCCGCCGAGGTAGTGGGTCAGGCCCATCTCGTGGCCGCCGAACGGCCCCAGCCAGACGGTGTAGGACAGCACGGCCAGCCCGCCCGGCTTGGTCACCCGCAACATCTCGGCGCCGAGCTGCCAGGGCCGCGGCACGTGCTCGGCGACGTTGGAGGACAGGCAGATGTCAACGGAGTCGTCGGCGAACGGCAGCGCCATCCCCGAGGCGCGCACGAAGGTGCCGGCTCCGCCGGCAACGGTGGGGCCGGCGGCGTGCATCTCGCCGGGGTCGGGTTCGACCCCGACGTAGCGGACGCCGGCATCGGTGAAGGCCGCCGCGAAGTAACCCGGCCCCCCGCCGACATCGAGAAGCGTGCGGCCGGAAAGGGGCTCGCCGCGGGTGGCCCGCCACAGGTCGCTCACCATGGCCGCGGTGTCGGCCGCCAGGGCGCCGTAGAAGCGGGCCGGATCCGCCTGCTCGTAGCGAAATTCCGACAGCAGCCGCACCGAGCGGGCCAGCGTCGCCCGGCGCGCGAAGATCTCGGTGGCCGCCACCGGCCACACCCTACGGATGTGCGGCGCTGCCCGGAGCACATCGTCGCCGGTTAGGCTGACGATCGATGTCTTCCTTGCGCTCCGTGCTGCTGCTTTGCTGGCGCGATACCGGGCACCCGCAGGGCGGCGGCAGCGAAGCCTATCTGCAGCGCATCGGAGCGCACCTGGCCGCATCGGGAATCGCCGTCACGCTGCGCACCGCCCGCTATCCCGCCGCACCGCGCCGCGAGGTCGTCGACGGCGTGCGGATCACCCGGGCCGGGGGCCGCTACACGGTGTACATCTTCGCGCTGCTGGCGATGGCCGCGGCCCGGTTCGGGGTCGGGCCGCTGCGGAAAGTGCGGCCCGACGTCGTCATCGACACCCAGAACGGCCTGCCCTTCCTGGCCCGGCTGATCTACGGCCGCCGGGCGGTGGTGCTGGTGCACCACTGCCACCGCGAGCAGTGGCCGGTGGCCGGGCCGGTGCTCGGTCGCCTCGGCTGGTTCGTCGAGTCGACGCTGTCGCCGCGGGTGAACCGGCACAACCAGTACGTCACGGTGTCGCTGCCGTCCGCGCGCGACCTGGTCACCCTGGGCGTCGACGGCGCCCAGATCGCGGTGGTGCGCAACGGCCTCGACCGGGCGCCGGCGCAGTCGCTGTCGGGCCCGCGCTCGGCCGCGCCGCGGGTGGTGGTGCTGTCGCGGCTGGTACCGCACAAGCAGATCGAGGACGCCCTGGAGGCGGTCGCGCGGCTGCTGCCGCGGACACCGGGTCTGCACCTGGACATCGTCGGCGACGGCTGGTGGCGCGAGCGGCTCGTCGAGCACGTGCAGCGGCTCGGCATCGGTTCGGCGGTGACGTTTCACGGTCACGTCGACGACGTGACCAAACACCATGTCCTGCAAGGGGCCTGGGTGCATCTGCTGCCGTCGCGTAAGGAGGGCTGGGGCCTGGCCGTCGTCGAGGCCGCCCAGCACCGGGTGCCGACCATCGGCTACCGGTCCTCGGGTGGCCTGTCGGACTCGATCGTCGACGAGGTGACCGGGATCCTGGTGGACAGCCACGCCGAGCTGGTGGATCGGCTCGAAGAACTGCTCGGTGATCCGGTGCTGCGCGAGCAACTCGGCGCCAAGGCGCACACCCGCAGCGGGGAATTCTCCTGGGCGCAGAGCGCCGACGCGATGTGCGGTGTGCTGGAAGCGGTGCAAGCCGGCCGCACGGTCAGCGGGCTAGTCACCGGGCGGGGCTGAGCGGGCGCGGCGCCGCCATGCGCCGATCACCGTGCCTGCGCCGCCGCCGATCAGCATCGCCAGCCACGCCAGATGCGCGACCGTCGTCGCCGTCCGCCGCTCGGCGGCCACCCCGGCGGTCTGCCCGCCGATCCGATACAGCGCGATCTCGCGGTCCCGATAGGCAGGGGCCAGCGCGCCCAGGGTGCGCGCGGCCGCACCCTGGGCGCCGGCGCTGTCGGATTCGACCACCAGCCAGCCCACTCCGGCCGCGGCCAGCGTCGCCGGATCGGGCCCGGACAGCAGGAGCTCCTGTACCGCCCGGGCGTGCGAGCCCTCGCCGGCGATGGTGGTCCCCGAGATCACCAGGTCACCGGTGCTCAGAACGTCGGCGTGCACCCAGCGGGGCAGCGGGTCCAGTACCGGTGTGGGGCCTGACCAGGAGAACAGCCGCATGGTGCCGGCGGGCAAGACTGCAACGGCTGCCGGCCGGGCGTTGATCGCCGCGGCGACGGCGGTCCAGCCGCGCGGATAGCGCACCGGCGCCACCTTGCCGAATACGCCCCAGGCCAGGTCGGGTAGCGCCAGCAGCAGCGCCAGGCAGCAGACCAGCGCCGGGACCGCGGTCCCGGAAAGTCGTAGCCACCGGCGCAGCGTCACCGCCGCACCGGCCCCCGCCAGCGCGTAGCCCGGCATCGCCAGCGCCACCCACTTCTGCCCGTCGCGCAACACCCCGAAGCCGGGCACGGTGTCGACCACCCTGCTCAGCAGCTGCAGGCCCGGGCCGGTCGCCAGCGTCGCCGGGACCAGCACCGACACCGCCGCCAGCACCAGCAGTGGCACCGCCCCCGGCCGCCGGGCGACCGTCGGCAGGCCCACCGCCACCACACCCAGCAGCACCAGGGCCGAGCACACCGCGAATAGCGTGGTGCGCGAACCGGGTACCGCGTCGCCGTTCCAGATGCCGCCGAGGCTGGCCAGGCTGGCCAGCGTGCCCAGCCCGGGCTCGGCGCGGGGCGCGAACGCCTCGACCCCCAACCGGTTGGCCGCCGTGTGGGCGGTCAGCGACGAACCCATCGCCGACGCCGTCAGCCACGGCAGCGCCGCCACCACCGCGGCCCCCAACGCGGCCGCGGCGCACCACCGGCGCGCGGTGCCGGTGCCCGGCACCGCCACGCAGACCAGCGCTACCATCGCGGCCAGCAGCAGCCCGGTCGGGGTGAGCCCGGCCAGCGCGATCCAGAACGCCAGCCCGAAAAACGCGAACCGGCTCGCCGCCGTCGTCCGCAGTGTCAACATGGCCGCGGCCACCCAGGGCAGGCAACCATAGCCGACCAGCAGGCTCCAATGACCCTGCAAAAGCCGTTCCGCGACATAGGGATTCCAGATCGCCACGGTGGTGGCGACGAACTGGCCGGGGGCGCCCGCGCACGGCAGCGCGACGGCGACCAGCCGGGCCGCGCCCCATCCCGCCAGCCACAACCCGAGGACCAGCAGGGTCTTCACCACCACCCCGCCGTCGATCAGCCGGGAGGCCAGCGCCACCGCGAAGTCTTGGGGGGTGGCGCGCGGCGCCGACGTCAGCCCCAGCGCGGTGTCGGACAGATAGGACCGCGGCGTCGACACCGCGTCGCGCAGCAGCAAGTATCCGGGCGCCAGGAGCGGCCCGACCACCAGCAGCGCCAAGACCAGTGCGTACCCGGGTCGGGCCCAGCGCACGGTTAACGCATCCGGACCGGGCTATTCCCGGTCGTGCGTGCCGGGCGGATTCGACTCGGTCGGGCCCGCCTCCGTGGGCTCATCCGGGCCCGGCGGGGCGGAGCCGGAGCCGGGCGGACCGGCCTCCTGGCGCTCCTCGGGCCGTTGCGTGGGCAGCTTCTCGGTCTCGGCTTCGGCGCCGGGCACCGGTTCCTCGAGGCCGCTGCGGCCGAAGAAGTCCTGGTCGCTCCGGTCCAGGCCAGGGTCGGTCAGCGCGCTCTCGCTGCGCAGGCTGAACGAGGCGAGCAGCCCGCCGCCGATCAGCGCGATCAGGCCGACCGCGGTGAAGGTGATCGGCAGTACCCGCGACCACAGCGCCAGCCGGTCGCGCTCGTCGCGGGCCGCGTTGATCTGGGATTCGACGGTGTCTTCGTTCGAGGTGACCTTGTAGTCGGCCAGCGTGAGCTCCGGCTTGAGCGGGTCACGGGCGAAGTAGTGGTCGGCGTGCTCGGTCTGCTTGACGATGGTGCCCGACACCGGGTCCACCCAGAACGTGCGCTGCGCCGCGTAGTAGCGGGTCATGGTGATCTGCTCGTTCGGATCGCCGCCCTGGATGCCCCACATCGACGCCGACGTGGTCTGCTTGGCGTCTTCGTTGCCGGCCAGCAGCGACTGGTAGGCCACCGGCGCCACCAGCTTGCCGTCGGCGTTGAAGCCGACGTTCTGGGTGAACTTGTACGTGGTCAGCCCGTTGACGTCTTCCTGGGTGTCGTAGTTGACGTCGAAAGCCTTCTGCGCGATCGGATCGAAGTAGGGATAGGTCTTCTTCTCGGTGTGGAACGGGAACCGGTAGGACAGCCCGTCGTGCCGCAGCGGCATCGCGGTGGGCGGGTTCTCGTCGTTGACCGCGCGCGGCTTCTGGACCGAGCCGCCGGCGTGGGTGTCGTCGGAGACGGCCAGTGCGGTCTTGCGGTTGAGCGTGACGGTGTCCACGATCGCCAGCAGCAGCCCGCTGTCCTTCTGCTTGTCGGTGCGCCGCAACGAACTTCCGACCTGAAGCGTGACCACGTCGGCGTTGGCGGGCGACTCGACGCTGATCTGCTGCTGGGAGACCAGCGGCACGTTCTGGTTGACGACGACGTGGTCGGTGGACAACGACGCGGAGTCGAGTGTGGTGCCGGTGCCGTCACTGATCAGCGTGGCGTCCACGTCCAAGGGGACCTTGGTGATCCTGGACGTCGTGTACGTCGTCAATAGCAGCGCGGCGATAAGCAGGGCAGCTCCGAGTCCGATGATCCCGCATGCGGCGAACCTCAACATGACTGCTCGGTTCACGTCGCTGTGCCCTCCTCAATTCCTTGCTTCATCAGCCGTGACCCGACCCGAGCAAGCAGCCCGGGGCAAACTCGTTTGACCCTAACAGCACAAAGTAAGGTAGCGACTTACGAACCTGTTGGTCGCGCGGACGGGTCCACCGGGTGTACCCGTTCGCCGGGCCACGCATCACAGGCAAACTGTGGTGGTGAGCGATGACCAGCGGGTGGGCGGGATCCGCAGCTTCCTGCCGGCCGTGGAGGGCATGCGCGCCTGCGCGGCCATGGGCGTGGTGGTCACGCACGTCGCGTTCCAGACCGGGCACTCCAGCGGCGCCACCGGCAGGCTGTTCGGCCGCTTCGATCTCGCGGTCGCGGTGTTCTTCACGCTGTCGGGTTTCCTGCTGTGGCGCGGACATGCCGCGGCGGCAAGGGATCTGGGACCGCGCCCGCGCACCGGCCACTACCTGCGGTCGCGGGTGGTCCGCATCATGCCCGCTTATGTGGTGGCCGTCGTCGTGATCCTGACCCTGTTGCCCGACGCCGACCACGCCAGCCTGACGGTGTGGCTGGCCAACCTGACGCTCACCCAGATTTACGTGCCGCTGACACTGACCGGCGGGCTGACCCAGATGTGGAGCCTGTCCGTCGAGGTCAGCTTCTACCTGGCGCTGCCGATCCTCGCGCTGCTGGCCCGCCGCCTGCCGGTGCGGGCCCGCGTGCCCGCGATCGCCGCCCTGGGCGCCCTCAGCTGGGCGTGGGGCTGGGTGCCGCTAGGCGGCGAGTCCGGCATCAACCCGCTGAACTGGCCGCCGGCGTTCTTCTCCTGGTTCGCCGCGGGCATGCTGCTGGCCGAGTGGGTGCACAGCGGGATCGGGTGGCCGGCGCGCATCGCTCGCCGGCGAGTGGTGATGGCCGCCGTCGCGGTGGTCGCCTACCTGATCGCGGCGTCCCCGCTGGCCGGTCCCGAGGGCCTGGTGCCCGGCAGCCCGGCCCAGTTCGCGGTGAAGACCGCGATGGGCTCGCTGGTGGCCTTCGCGCTGGTTGCCCCGCTGGTGCTGGACCGGGTGGACACGCCGCACCGCATCTTGGGGACCACCGCGATGGTGACCCTGGGGCGCTGGTCCTACGGGCTGTTCGTGTGGCACCTGGCGGCGCTGGCCATGGTGTTCCCGGTGCTCGGGACGTTCCCGTTCACCGGCCGCATGCCCACGGTGCTGGTGTTGACGTTGGTCTTCGGTTTCGCGATCGCCGCGGTCAGCTATGCGCTGGTCGAGTCGCCGTGCCGAGAAGCGTTGCGCCGCTGGGAGAAACGCGAGAAGACCGGCGAAACGGCTCAGGCCGTCGACGCCGAGGCTGACGCGATCGCGCCTTAGCCGGTGCGGTCCATCCACTCTTCCAGCGCGTCCGCGGACGGCAGGCAGACGGTCCGCTCGATCTTGGAGAACAGGTCTCCGCCGTACTCGACCGCCGATTTGATCAGGCTGCCCAGCGCCTCGATGTGGATGCCCTCGCTGAGTAGGTAGGCGTTCTCACCGACGACGCTGACATGGCTTGGTCGGGCGGTTTCGCGCACGAACGCCTTAGGCCAATGGGTGTCGCGATTCCAGTCGTTCACCAGTTCCATCAGGCGTGGGCGTTCGCCGGCCGGGTAGTAGACGGCCGGGCTGATGGAGATCTCCAGCAGGTCGCGCCGTAGCCCGTCGACCCGCACGGTGAGGTGCAGCTTGCCGCGCTCGTAGTTGGACAGCACCAGGAATTCCTCGCCGTCGTCGCTGCGGAAGAACCGCAGCTGTCGCGATTGCAGGCAACGTTCGATCAGCTCGGTACTCAACGGCTCGATCTGCATGGCCCCTCTTTCGGTCACCGGTCATCGACCGGCCCATATTGGGGTCGCGTCCTTGGAGGATCCTTGGCGGGCTGCGACGGCCCGCGGGTCAGCCGGCTTCCGCGGTCGCCAGGCGCTCCATGATCTGGGCGCGGACCGCCGAGCGGCGGGCCTTGCCGGCGTCGTCGCGCAGCGGGGTGTCGACGAACTCCACGGTGTGCGGCACCTTGTATCCCGCCACGTGGTCGCGCAGAAACGCTTGCACGCCAACCGAATCCAGCACCGAACCGTCGATCGGGTGCACGAGGGCGTAGGGCACCTGACCCAGATCCTCGTGCGGGACGCCGACGACCAGACAGGACAACACGTCGGGGTGCGCCGAGAGCGCGTTCTCGATCTCGGCGGGGTAGACGTTGCGGCCGCCGACGGTGAACATGTCGACCCGCCGGTCCGAGAGGTAGAGGAACCCGTCGGCGTCGAAAAAACCGAGATCGCCCAGCGAGTCCCAGCCGTCGCGGCTCTTCGCGGTGGCGCCGACGTAGCGGTAGGTGGGCGCGCTGTCCGGGCCGGGCCGCAGGTAGATCTCGCCGACCACGCCGGGCGGGCAGGGGTTGCCGTCGTCGTCGAGCACCTTCATCTCCCCGGCGACCACCACGCCGACCGACCCCCGGTGCGTCAGCCACTGGTCCCCGGAGATGAACGTCAGCGCCTGTAATTCGGTGCCGCCGTAGAGTTCCCAGACTTTCTCGGGGCCGAGCAGGTCGATCCAGGCCTGCTTGACGGCGGGCGGACACGGCGCCCCCATGTGCCAGAACCGCCGAACCGACGAGAGGTCGTAGGAGCCCGGGTCTGCGTGGTAGACCGGCAACACCCGCTGCATGATCGTCGGCACTGTCGTCAGGAACTGGACGCGATGGTCGGCGATCAGCCGGAGAAAGCGCTCGGGGTCGAACCGGCTCATCAGCACCAGGTGGTGACGCATCAGCAAGGCGATCGTCGCCGTCGTGAAGCCGGTGTTGTGGGAGAGCGGAATCGGCACCAAGGTGGTGTCGCCCTCCTGGGCGCCCAGTGGATAACCGATCGCCGACGGTATCCGGCTGTCGCCGCCGGAGTCGATCAGCTTGGGCCTGCCGGTGCTGCCGCCGGATCCCATTGCCTTCCACACCGGTGATACCGCCTCCGGCAGCGTGCCGTCCGAAAGACCTGGGTCGGGCGTGAAACACATTGGCACACTGGGAAGTTCAGGATGCTCCCGACCCACCAACAGGGCGGGTGGCCGCAGGCCCAGCAAGCCCTGCAGCTCGGCGTCCGGCAACCGTGCGGACAACGGCTGCGGCACCGCACCCAGCTTCCAGCACGCCACCGCGGCCTGGATCCACTCGACCGAGTTGGGCAGCACCATGGTCACGTAGTCGCCGACACCCACGCCGCGCTCGGCGTAGGCGCGGGCCAGCCGGTTCGTCGAGCGGTCGAGTTGGGCGCGGGTGAGGGTAATGCCGTCGCAGGTGACCGCCGGCTCGTCGGGGGCGAGTTCGGCCAGCGCCGAAATCTGCGTGCCGATCGGCGGGATCGGCTCACTCATACGCGCCCTGTCGCTCGAAGATGCGGCGCGGGTTGTCCACCAGCATGGTGTGCAGCTGTTCGTCGGTCACGCCGCGTTCCTTGAGCGCCGGGATCACGTCGTTGTGGATGTGCAGGTAGTGCCAGTTCGGCATCACCTGCGACACCAGCTCGTCGGGCAGCGCGTCGAAGTAACAGTTGGCGTCGTGCGAGAGCACCATCTTGTCGGCGTGCCCGCGCTCGCACATCTGCGCCACGATGTTCACCCGGTCCTCGAAGGGCAGGAACGCGTCGATGCCGAAGCGGTCCATCCCGAGGTAGGAGCCGGCGGCGATGAGCTCCTCGAGGTAGCCGATGTCGGTGCTGTCGCCCGAATGCCCGATGATCACCCGGCTCAGGTCGACGCCCTCCTGCTCGAAAATCTTTTGCTGTTCGAGGCCGCGCCGCAGCCCCGCGTGGGTGTGCGTGGAGATCGGCACCCCGGTGCGCTTGTGCGCCTGGGCCACCGCGCGCAGCACCCGCTCGACGCCGGGGGTGACGCCCGGTGTGTCGGTCGCGCATTTGAGGATCCCGGCCTTGATGCCGGTGTCGGCGATGCCCTGCTCGATGTCGCGGACGAACATGTCGGTCATGATCTCCGGGCCGCCGAGCTCGCCGCCCGGGCCGAGGTAGTGGAAGTACATCGGCACGTCGTTGTAGGTGTAAAGCCCAGTCGCCACAACGATATTCAACTCGGTCTCGGCAGCGACCCGGGCGATCCGCGGGATGTAGCGGCCCAGGCCGATCACGGTGAGGTCGACGATGGTGTCCACGCCGCGGGCCTTCAGTTCGTTGAGCCGGGCGATGGCATCGGCCACCCGTTTCTCTTCGTCGCCCCAGGCTTCCGGATAGTTCTGGGCGATCTCGGTGGTCATGATGAACACGTGCTCGTGCATGAGCGTCACGCCGAGATCGGCGGTATCGATGGGGCCGCGCGCGGTATTGAGTTCTGACACGTGACTGATGCTAGGGCGACGGGCACCTGACCAACAGGGTCGTTTTGTTCCGGTCGCCCCGACGGCCGCGCTATTGCAGTACCGTCACCCTCGTCTTCGTCGAGAACCCGCTGGGAGTCACGTCATGTTGCTCAATCCCAACCACTTGCAACGCCAGTACCCAGACCGCCGCTCGGGGGAAATCATGGCCTCGACGGTCGACTTCTTCGAGTCCCGGGGCAAGGCTCGGCTGAAGGCCGACGACCACGAACGGGTGTGGTATTCGGAGTTTTTGGACCACATCGGCCGGGAGCGCATCTTCGCCTCGTTGCTGACACCGAGCGCCTACGGCGCCGACGATTGCCGCTGGGACACCTACCGGATCAGTGCGTTCGCGGAGATCGTCGGCTTCTACGGGCTGAACTACTGGTATCCCTTCCAGGTCACCGCCCTGGGCCTGGGCCCGATCTGGATGAGCGCCAACGAGGACGCCAAGCGCAAGGCCGCCGCGCTGCTCGAGGCCGGCGAGGTGTTCGCCTTCGGCCTGTCGGAGCAGACGCACGGCGCGGACGTCTACCAGACCGACATGAACCTGACGCCGAACGACGGGGGCTGGACCGCCACCGGGGAGAAGTACTACATCGGCAACGCCAACGTCGCCCGGATGGTCTCCACCTTCGGCAAGTTCGACGGCACCGACGAATACGTGTTCTTCGCCGCCGACTCGCAGCATGAGCGCTACCACCTGATCAAGAACGTGGTGAACTCGCAGAACTTCGTCGCCAACTACGCGCTGCGCGACTACCCGGTCACCGAGGCCGACATCCTGCACCGCGGCCCCGAGGCCTTCCACGCCGCGCTCAACACCGTCAACGTCTGCAAATACAACCTGGGCTGGGGTGCGGTCGGCATGTGTACCCACGCGATGTACGAGGCGGTCACCCACGCGTCCAACCGCATCCTGTACGGGACCGTCGTCACCGACTTCACCCACGTGCGGCGGCTGCTCACCGACGCCTACGCGCGGTTGGTCGCGATGCGGCTGGTCGCCACCCGGGCGTGCGACTACATGCGCAGCGCGTCGGCCGAGGACCGCCGCTACCTGCTGTACAGCCCGCTCACCAAGGCGAAGATCACCAGCGAAGGCGAACGCGTCATCACCGCGCTGTGGGACGTCATCGCCGCCAAGGGCGTGGAGAAGGACACCATCTTCGAGGCGATGACCCGCGAAATCGGCCTGCTGCCAAGGCTGGAGGGCACCGTCCACATCAACATCGGGCTGCTGGGCAAGTTCATGCCCAACTTCCTGTTCGCGCCCAACAGCGCCCTGCCGTTGATCGGCCGCCGCGACGACGCGGCCGACGACATCTTCCTGTTCGCACAGGGGCCGACCGGCGGCCTGGGCAAGGTGCGCTTCGGAGACTGGCGCGCGCCGTTCGACAGCTTCGGGCACCTGGCCAACGTCGCCCTGCTGCGCTCGCAGATCGACGTGCTCGCCGACATGCTGGCCGGCGCCACCCCGGATGCCGCGCAGCAGAAGGACATCGACTTCGCCTTCGCCGTCGGGCAGTTGTTCGCCACCGTGCCCTACGCCCAACTCATCCTGGAGGAGGCCGGGCTCTCGGGCGTCGACGAGGGATTGCTCGACGAGATCTTCGCCGTGCTGGTCCGCGACTTCAACGCCTACGCCGTGGAGCTGTCCGACAAGCCGGCGACGGCGGACGAACAGGCCCGCTTCGCGCTGCGGATGATCCGCCGGCCCGCCCACGATCCCGCGCGCTATGACCAGATTTGGAAGGACCAAGTGCTGCCGCTCAGCGGCGCCTATCAGATGCGGCCGTAGCCGGGCAGTCGGTCAGCGTGGACCGCTATTTGGCAGCGGCCGATAACGCATCCATAAGTGCGTCGACGTTGAGCTGGGGTTGGATTCCGGCGGTTCCCGCCAGGCCCGGCGCGCTGCCTACGACGCCTGCCGCGGGTGCCGCGCCCAACGCGCTAGACGAGCTGGCGACGACGGGGGCGGCGGGGGTGATAGTGGGGCCGGTGATGATGGCGCCGCTGTTGATGGCGGTGACGAGGCCGGTGTTGGCGTTGATGGTGACCTCGGCCCCGCCGGCGCCGCCGGTGATGGCGCCGCTTGGGATGGTGAACGCGCCACCGGTTCCTGAGAAGGGAGCGTTCACGGTAAGGGTGCCGCTCTGGACCGTGACGCCAGTGAAGTAGGCGCTGTACCCAGCTAGGGCGCCGCCGAGTTGTCCGTTGGGCAACAACCATGTGACGTTGGTGTCGGCTGTGTACCCGGCACCAAAACTGGCGGTGACGGGGTTGCCGGGGGTGACGGTGAAGGTCACGCCGACGTCGATAGTGGCGCCGCCGGGTGCGATGTTGGCGCTGCTGCCTTGGGGCAGGGGCGGGTCGACGAGATTGGCCTGCTGGGTGGTGAGGCTTTGGGTCATCTGCGTCAGGGATTGGGTGCGGGCGCTGGTGGTGTCGGCGGCGGTTTGGGCCACCGAGCGCGCTTGGGCGTCCTGGCCTGACTGGTTGGTGGTCTGCGGCGGTCCGTCAAACGGGGTCATGGTGCTCGCGGTCGCCGAATCGGCGGCGTAGGCGTACATGGCGGCGGCGTCTTGGGCCCACATCTGCATGTACTGGGCTTCGGTGGCGGCGATCGCTGGGCCGTTCTGCCCGAAGAAATTGGTGGCGATCAACGCCAGCAGCTGTGCTCGGTTGGCCGCGATCACCGGCGGTGGCACCGTCATCATGAAAGCCGCCTCGTAGGCTGCGGCCGCCGCGTAGGCCTGGGCGCCGGTCTGCCCGGCCTGGGCCGCCGCCTCCTGCAACCACGCCACGTACGGTGCGGCCGCGCCGGACATCGCGATCGACGACGGCCCGAACCAGGTCAGTCCGGTCAGGCCGGAGATTTGCGAGGAGTAGCCCGCGGCAGCGGATTCCAGCTCCGCGGCCACCTCATCCCAGGCCGCTGCGGAGGCCAGCAGCGGCCCCGATCCCGGGCCGGCATACATCAACCCCGAGTTGACCTCTGGGGGCAGCACCCCGAAATCCATTGCGATTTGCTTTCGTCACGACAGGCAGCCAGCGTGTTCGCCGACCATCGTGTGCCGAAACGACGACGGTCTAATCCGGGACCGACTACTGCATTTTTGTAGGCGTCAGCCACGGACTACTGCATTGCACCGTTCGGGCGGAGATGCGGCGTCGCGATCACCACGGGACCGACACGCTGCGACGCGCGATCTCGGCGGACCTGTCGACCGTGATGCCGTCATTGACGGTCAGCGTGAAACCCGGCGGCGCTGGGCAGCGGGACTGCTATTCGCCGGCGGCTGAGAGTGCGTCCATGAGTGCGTCGACGTTGAGCTGGGGTTGGATTGCGGCGGTTCCCGCCAGCCCCGGTGCGCTGCCGACGACGCCCGCTGCGGGCGCCGCGCCCAAAGCGCCGGACGAGCTGGAGACGACGGGGGCGACGGGGGTGATAGTGGGGCCGGTGATGATGGCGCCGCTGTTGATGGCGGTGACGAGGCCGGTGTTGGTGTTGATGGTGACCTCGGCCCCGCCGGCGCCGCCGGTGATGGCGCCGCTCGGGATATTGAGGCCGACGACGCCGATAGGGTTTCCGGTGAGTTGGAATGTGCCGCTTGTGAAGCTGCCGAACGCGATAGTGGAGTAGCTAGATCCAGCAGGAATGATTTTGTCGGGGGAGATGCCGTCCGCGAACGCAAAGGTGGTCTGGGTGACGGCGTGAATGGTGACCTGTCCGAGACCGCCGTTGATTGGGTAGCCGTTGCCGGCCGTAACGGTCACGCCGACGTCGATAGTGGCGCCACCGGGTGCGATGTTGGTGGTGCTGCCGGCGGGCAGGGGCGGGTCGACGAGGTTGGCCTGCTGCGTGGTGAGGCTTTGGGTCATCTGCGTCAGGGATTGGGTGCGGGCGCTGGTGGTGTCGGCGGCGGTTTGGGCCACCGAGCGCGCTTGGGCGTCCTGGCCTGACTGGTTGGTGGTCTGCGGCGGTCCGTCAAACGGGGTCATGGTGCTCGCGGTCGCCGAATCGGCGGCGTAGGCGTACATGGCGGCGGCGTCTTGGGCCCACATCTGCATGTACTGGGCTTCGGTGGCGGCGATCGCTGGGCCGTTCTGCCCGAAGAAATTGGTGGCGATCAACGCCAGCAGCTGTGCTCGGTTGGCCGCGATCACCGGCGGTGGCACCGTCATCATGAAAGCCGCCTCGTAGGCCGCGGCCGCCGCGTAGGCCTGGGCGCCGGTCTGCCCGGCCTGGGCCGCCGCCTCCTGCAACCACGCCACGTACGGTGCGGCCGCGCCGGACATCGCGATCGACGACGGCCCGAACCAGGCCAGTCCGGTCAGGCCGGAGATTTGCGAGGAGTAGCCCGCGGCAGCGGATTCCAGCTCCGCGGCCACCTCATCCCAGGCCGCCGCGGAGGCCAGCAGCGGCCCCGATCCCGGGCCGGCATACATCAACCCCGAGTTGACCTCTGGGGGCAGCACCCCGAAATCCATGGCATCTTGCTTTCGTCACGACAGGCAGCCAGCGTGTTTCGCCGACCATCGTGTGCCGAAGCGACGACGGTTCAAACCGGGAGGGACTACTGCATTTTTCGCGCGCATCGGCGAGGGACTACTGCATTCACCGATCGGGCCGAGATGCGGCGTCATCCGGTTGCACCGCCAATGACGCCGGCAAGGCCGGCGCGTCCGGCCACGCCGGCCTTGCCGCACGCGCGATAGATGTGGCTCTCGACGGTGCGCACGGACAGCGACGCCGCCTCGGCGATCTCACGGTTCGACAGGCCCTGGGCGACCAACACCGCGATTTCGCGTTCTCGGTTGGTGAAGGGCGGTGCGAAAGAAGCTGCCTCGATAGCCGGGCTGGTCGCGCCGTTACACGTTCTCGCCAGGCGGCGCGCGCGTTCCGCCGCGGTCATCGCGCTCCCTGAGCGGCCCGCGCGCCGGTGCGAGGTGGCGGCTTGCCCCGCGGCGTCGGCGGCGGCCAGCAGATCGCCTATCGCCTCGAATTCGGCTGATACCCGGTCGAGTTCGCCGGCGTCGTCGGCTTGCACCGCCGCCGCGTAGCGCGCCGCGATCGCAACACGCGGACCTTCGACGCGCGTCGCAAGATCCGCGAGTCGCCCGGCCGCATCGGTGTCGTCGAATTGCACCGCGGTCTGTAAACACAACACCTCGCGGGCGAGTTGATCGTGTTCGCACGCGAAATCAGCTGCCCCGCGGGCCAATCGACGCGCCTCGGAGGACCGCGAATGCGCCGCCGCCAGCCAGGCTTCGGCCAGCAGTTCGGTGGACGTGGCGTACACGTACGCCGGATGCCGATGTGCTCGTGCGGTTTGCAGCGCACGATCTGCCGCATCCGCGTCCCCGCACCGGGCCAGCGCCTGCGCCCGCAGCAAGTGGAACCTGTGGAAGCTGTTCACCACATGGAAGCTGCTCGTCATCTCGGCATCTACCTCTTCCGGCAGATCGCGCAGCGCTGTGCCGAGATCACCAGCGGCCAATGCCACCATGCCGAGGATCTCCGACGCCATCGCTTGTGCGGCAGCCGGTTCCGTGCGCTGGCTGCGGCGGTTGCGTTCAGCCACGTCGAGCGCCTCAGTGATATGCCCCGCCGCCGCCAGGGCGAACGTGTGAAATTCGGTAAACGTCTGGCGAAGGAATTTGCCCTGCTCGCTCAACATGAGGGCGTCGTCGGCCGCGCGCGCCTTGGCCGCCGCCTGAGTGGGTTGTCCGAGTTCGCCATAGGCCATGCTCTCGGCGCTGTAAGCCATCGTCGCACCGTACTGGTCGAGGTCCTGATATTCGACCTCGGCCATAGTCGCGAGGACCTCAATCGGCTGCGCCGCCAGCGCTTGCTGATTGGCGCGAAACACCAGCAGTTGTTGCCGCCTCGGTCCGTGCGAGGCCTTGAGCGCATCGTCGATGAGACGCCAGGACCGTTCCGGTGATCGCATGCCCCACAACAGGTTTGACGCACGCATCACCACGTCGTTGATGAATGCGTTCTGTCTCTCTTCGTCAACTTCGACGCCGTCGAGGACCTCCAAGGCGAGCTCGCCCTTTTCCATCATGAACAGGGAGTAGGCGAGAGGGATTCGCGCCTGCGCGCCGATGCCGGTGTCGGCGGCGGCGCGAAAGAGCCGCTCCGCGGTTTCAAAGTCCAGCAATGAACTCGCCGCCGTGGCAGCCGACAGCAGCACGTCCGGCTCAGGCGGCAGGTCCGACTCCAACCAGAGCAGTCCGCGCTTCATCACCTTCGCGGCGGCCCCGCCGTCCTTCATCGCGGTCGCGACCTGGCCACGAAGGCGTCGCAACCGCGAGGAGCCACAGCGATTCAGGCGCACCTCCGCGAACATGGGATGGCCGATGTACACCTCGTCGGCGGACAACCGGATCAATTCGCGCTGCTCGGCATCCTCGATGGCGTCCTGCCCGGCGATCAGTGTCAAGCACTTCCAGTCGACGGGTTCGGAGACGGCCACGAGATCGACGACGTCGCGCACGTCGTCCGGGATGGCGCCGATCTGTGCGTCCACCAGCTCAGCCAGCGACCCCGACGGGCTGAGGTTTCCCTGCCAGCGCAGCACGCCACCGTCGCTCACCATGCGTCCCGCCCGGAACTCCTGTTCGAGCAACTGCCGCAGGAACAACACATTTCCGCGCGTCAGACGCCACAGCTCGTCCCCGCACGGTTGATCCGGCGCGCACCCCGTCACCGCCGACAACAGGTCGTCGGTCTGGCCGCGGGTCAACGGGTCGACCTCGCGCCGCGGCAGCAGCCCGTCTTTCCATAGCGCGGTCACCGCGGCCGGCGCCGGCTCGCCCGTCCGAATCGTGACGATCACGGTCGCGGCCCGCGACTGCGCGAGTTGATGCAGGACCAGGGCCGACAGATCATCGAGCAGATGCGCGTCGTCGACGAAGACCACGAGGCGGTCCGGCTGCGTACCGGCGGTCAGTGCATCAACCACCCTGCGCGCCAATGCGTAGGGCGCGCTCTCCACATCGTCGGTCCATGCTGCGAAGGCGCCCAGCGGAATCGGGCGGCTGGTCACGGTGGCGGCGGTGCTGCGGACGGCCCACCCGGCATCGGCGGCCGCCAGCACGGTCTCGCGGGCCAACCGCGACTTGCCCACCCCGGCTTTGCCCGCCAGCGCGACACCTCGCGGCCCATCGGTGGTGACGAACAGGCGGCTGACCTCGTCGATCTCTCTGGTTCTGCCGACAATGGGCCAGTGCTCGAGCACCAGCAGATATTAGCCAGCAACTGCGATCTTCGCCTGGCATTCGGCGTGGATGCGCCCGCGCTCATGCGCGAGTTTGATGGGCCTTCCAGCGATCGGGGTCGTCTTCGAGCGCGGCGCGGTCCCAGCCGGCATGCACCGCGGCCGCTTCGTAGGTGTCCTGCAAGAACCCGAGGAGCGTCTGGTCGGGGTCGGCTGCCCGCCGCACCGCCTCGTATGACAACAGGTATTCACCGAGATCCTTGTCGTAGCCCGCCTCCTCGGGACCGACCGGGTAGTCGGCGAAGCCGTCGGGTTCGGGATAGGCGTAGGCGTAGAAAGCGCCCTCGTCACCCCCGCCGGGAAAGAATCCGCAGCTGCTCAGTTCTCGCGAGTAGCCCTCGATCATCACCCAGTCTCCGCAATTGGGTGCGCCGCCCGGGTGGCGGGGCGCGCCGCGCCCGGAAAATCTGGTGCATGCGAGATCCATTGCGCCCCAGAAGAAATGGACGGGACTCACCTTACCCATGAACCGGGACCGAAACTGGCCGAGCACGCGGTTCGCCGCAAGCAGCTGGCGCCAGAACAGGTTTGCCGCATCGGGGTCGTATGACGCATGTTCGACATCTTCGGCGAACGGCAGCGCCGGATCTACCTCGTTGGGGTGCGCTTGGATGCGCGTGGAGAAACCCAGCTCGTCGAGTGCCCGCATCGTCTGCGAGTAGAACTCGGCCACCGATTTCGGTTCCAGGCGCACACTGCGGGTCGCGCCGGTGCTGCTGCGGATCACCAGCACGTGGTCGATGAAATCGAACTCCATATCGAAGACCGCTGCCCCGTACGGGATCGCCGACGTCGTCAAACCGCGCGGGGTCACATACGAGGTGACCTGCCACCAGTGGTTGACCAACGGCGAATGGGCCAGCCGGACCTTGCCGACAATCTGAGCCCACATGTGCAGTGTCTGCCTCGTCGGAGCCCAGTCGTCTACCCGTAGGCTCGGCCACGCAATGCTGTCGTCGTGGTACGTCGTCACGATCACTCCTCGGCTCTGGTCGGCGTCCGGCTTTCACCGGGTCGGTATCACCGATAGTGCTCGCCAGCCGAGTTTCTCGCTGCGGTGGCCCGGCGAGGAGGCGATCTGCCGAACCCCTTGACTGTGAGCTGCCTCACAGTAGAATGACCACTGGTCATTCACCATAGGAGGGGCATTGCCAACGGTCACCTGGGCACGCGTCGATCCCGCTCGTCGCGCCGCGATCATCGAGGCCGCGGAGTCGGAGTTCGGGGCCCACGGGTTCTCCCGTGGCAGCCTGAACGTCATCGCCCGCCGCGCCGGGGTCGCCAAGGGCAGCCTGTTCCAGTACTTCGCGGACAAGCGTGACCTGTACGCGTTCATCGCCGACATCGGCAGCCAGCGGGTGCGCGCCTACATGGAGGACCGCATCCGCGAACTCGACCCGAGCCGGCCCTTCTTCGACTTCCTCACCGACTGGCTCGACGCGTGGGTGGCCTACTTCGCCGACCATCCGCATGAACGCGCGCTGCACGCCGCGGCGACCCTGGAAGTCGACACCGAGGCCCGCGTCAGCGTGCAGAACGTCATCCACCGCCACTACCTGGAAGTGATGCGTCCCCTCGTGCGCGACGCACACCTGCGCGGCGACCTGCGCGCGGATTCCGATACCGACGCGCTGCTGTCGTTGCTGCTGTTGATCTTTCCGCACCTGGCGCTGGCGCCCTACATGCGCGGCCTGGATCCGGTCCTCGGGCTCGACGAGCCCACCCCGGAGCAGCCGGCGCTGGCCGTGCGCAGGCTCGTGGCGGTGCTGGCGGCCGCGTTCGCGGCTGCGCCGAAAACCCCGCCAATCGGCTCAGCCCCCAAACGATCTGAGGAGGTCACATGAATCGTACCCGTACAGCTTCGATGGCCGAAGGCGGCCTCAATTGGGACAGCTTGCCGCTCAAGCTGTTTGCCGGCGGCAACGCGAAGTTCTGGAATCCGGCCGACATCGACTTCTCCCGCGACCGCGAGGACTGGGAAAGGCTCACCGACGACGAACGCAGCTACGCCACCCGGCTGTGCGCCGAGTTCATCGCCGGCGAGGAGTCGGTGACCCAGGACATCCAGCCGTTCATGGCCGCGATGCGGGCCGAAGGTCGGCTCGGCGACGAGATGTATCTGACGCAGTTCGCGTTCGAGGAGGCCAAGCACGTCCAGGTGTTCCGCATGTGGCTCGACGCCGTCGGCATCACCGAGGACCTGCACAACTTCCTCGACGATGTCCCGACCTATCGCACGATCTTCTACGAGGAGCTGCCGGACTGCCTGAACGCGCTGACGGTCGATCCGTCGCCGGCCGCCCAGGTGCGGGCGTCGGTGACCTACAACCACATGGTCGAGGGCATGCTCGCGCTGACCGGTTACTTCGGCTGGCACAAGATCTGCGTGGAACGCGGCATCCTGCCCGGCATGCAGGAGCTGGTACGTCGCATCGGCGACGACGAGCGACGGCACATGGCGTGGGGCACCTTCACCTGCCGGCGCCACGTCGCCGCCGACGACGCCAACTGGGGCGTGTTCGAAACCCGGATGAACGAGCTGATGCCGCTGGGCCTGCGCCTGATCGAGGAAGGCTTCGCCCTCTACGATCCGATGCCGTTCGGCCTGTCGGCGGACGAGTTCATGCAGTACGCCTCCGACAAGGGCATGCGACGGTTCGGCACCATCTCCAGCGCGCGGGGCCGACCCGTCGCCGAGATCGATCTCGACTACTCGCCGGTGCAACTCGAGGACACCTTCGCCGAGGAGGACGAGAAGGTACTGGCCGGGGCCTCCGCCTAGCGGGCGGTCACTCGACCTTGTCGTCGCCGGCCGAGGAGCCGGTCTCGGTTTCCCCGACCCACACGGTCTTGGCGTTGACGAACGCGCGGATGCCCAGGCCCGCGAGCTCGCGTCCGTACCCGGACCGCTTGACGCCGCCGAACCCGAGTTCGGGATAGGACACCGTCATCCCGTTGATGAAGACCTGGCCGGCCTCGATGTCGTCGATGAAGCGCTGCTGCTCGGCCTCGTCGTTGGTCCAGGCGTTGGAGCCCAGGCCGAACGTGGTGGCGTTGGCGATGTCGATGGCCTCGTCGATGTCGGCCGCCCGGTACATCGACGCGACCGGCCCGAACACCTCCTCGGTGTAGAGGGCCATGTCCCTGGTGATGTCGGTGACCACCGTCGGCGGGTAGTACCACCCCGGCCGGTCGATGGGCTTGCCGCCGAGCCGGATCGTGGCGCCCGCCGCAGCGGCGTCGTCGACCTGCTTGGCGATCTCGTCGCGGCCCGACTCGGTGGCCAGCGGGCCCACGTCGGTGTCCGGGTCGGTCGGGTCGCCGACGGTCAGCGCCTCCATCTGCTTGGTGAACTTGTCGACGAACGCGTCGTAGATGTCGGTGTGCACGATGAACCGCTTTGCGGCGATGCAGGACTGGCCGTTGTTCTGCACCCGGGCGGTGACCGCGGTCTTGGCGGCCTCGTCCAGGTTCGCCGAGGGCATCACGATGAACGGGTCGCTGCCGCCGAGCTCGAGCACAGTCGGCTTGATCTCGTCACCGGCGATGGCCGCCACCGATTGGCCGGCCGGTTCGCTGCCGGTCAGGGTGGCCGCCGCGACGCGGGGATCGCGCAGGATGCGCTCGACCGCGCTGGACGAGACGAGCAGGGTTTGGAAACACCCCTCGGGGAAGCCGCCGCGGGCGATGACGTCGGCCAGGTAGAGCGCGCTCTGGGGAACGTTGGACGCGTGCTTGAGGATGCCGACGTTGCCGGCCATCAGCGCCGGCGCGGCGAACCGCACGGCCTGCCAGAGCGGGAAGTTCCACGGCATCACGGCCAGCACCACCCCGAGCGGTTGATACCGGGTGTAGGCCTTCTTCGCGCCCACCGCCTCGGCGTCAGCCGGCTCGTCGGCCAGCAGCTGCTCGGCGTTTTCGGCGTAGTAACGAAAACCCTTGGCGCACTTGAGCGCTTCCGCCTTGGCCGACTTCAGCGTCTTGCCCATCTCCAGCGTCATCATGGCGGCGACGTCGTCGGCCTCCGCCTCCAGCAGGTCGGCGGTCGCGTTTGCCCACTGGGCGCGCTGGGCAAACGTGGTGTTGTGGCGGTAGTCGAGGAATCGTTCGTAGGCACGGGCAATCGCAGCGTCGACTTCTTGGTCGGTGGCCGGGGTGAAGGTCTTCACTGTCTCGCCGGTAGCCGGGTTAATGGTGGCGATGGGCACGTCGGCCCTCCTTCATCGGGTTGGTGTTGCTCAGCGGCTGAAAAGTCCAACACCTAGCCTGCCACTATCGTTCCCCTAAGGGAGGTGTCGGATGAGCAAAGCGGCTGAGCTGATCGTCAAGTGCCTGGAAAACGAGGGTGTTTCCGTGGTGTTCGGGGTGCCCGGCGAGGAGAACATCCGGTTCGTGCAGGCGCTGGCGTCCTCGAGCATCCGCTACGTGCTGACCAGGCACGAGCAGGCCGCCGCGTTCATGGCCGAGATGTACGGCAGGGTCACCGGGCGGGCCGCGGTGGTGTCGGCCACGCTGGGGCCCGGCGCGATCAACATGCAGCTCGGGGTGGCCGACGCCACCACCAACAGCACGCCACTGGTCGCCATCTCCGCGCAGGTGGGTCACGACCGGGAGTTCAAGGAGTCACACCAGTACGTCGACCTGGTGTCGATGTTCGCCCCGATCACCCGGTGGGCGGCGGACATCCCGACCGCGCGCGCCATCCCCGAGATGGTCCGCAAGGCGTTCAAAGTCTCCGAGGCCGAACGCCCGGCCGCGGTCTACCTTGCGGTGCCCGAGCACATCGACGCCGACGAGACCGACTACGACCTGGGACCGTTGCCCCGCAACGTCGTCCGCGCCGACGCCCCGGCGCCCCGTCAGGTGGCCCGCGCCGTCGACGTGCTGCGCAACGCCAAGTGCCCGGTGGTGCTGGCCGGGCACGGCGCCGCGCGCGCCGACGCCACCAAAGCCTTGGTGCGCTTCTCCGAGGCATTCGGCATCCAGGTGGCCAACACGTTCCACGGGAAGGGCGTCATGCCCGACGACCACCCCAACAGCATCGGCACGCTGGGCTTCATGCGGCACGACTACGTCAACTTCGGGTTCGACAACGCCGACGCCGTCATCGCCGTCGGCTACGAGTTGCAGGAATTCGACCCGGTGCGGATCAACCCGCAGGCCGACAAGAAGATCATCCACATCCACCGGTTCCCGGCCGAGGTCGACGCGCATTACTCGGTGGACGTGGGGATCATCGGCGACATCAGCGATTCGCTGAACGCCCTGACCGACGCGCTGTCCGGACACACCTTCGCCCACGCCGCCGAGGTGCCCGGCTCCGGCCTGTTGGCCGAGGAATTCGCGCGGGGTCAACAGGATTCGCGCTACCCGCTGGCGCCGGCGCGGGTGGTCGCCGACACCCGCGCGGCCCTGGGCCGCAGCGACATCGTCCTGGTCGACACCGGCGCCACCAAGATGTGGATGGCCCGGCTCTACCCGACGTACGAGCGGAACACCTGCCTGATCTCAAACGGGTTGTCCACCATGAGTTTTGCGCTGCCTGGGGCGCTGGGCGTCAAGCTCGCGCAACCAGAGGCCAAGGTGCTGGCGCTCGTCGGCGACGGTGCATTCCTGATGAACTCGCAGGAGATCGAGACCGCCGTGCGTGAGCGCATCCCGCTGGTGGTGCTGATCTGGGAGGACGGCGGTTACGGCCTCATCGAATGGAAGATGGACCTCGAGCTGGGGGCGCACTACTACGTGAAATTCAACAACCCCGACGTGGTGAAGTACGCGGAAAGCTTCGGCGCCAAGGGATATCGGATCAACAGCGCCGACGAGCTGCTGCCGACGCTGCGGACCGCGCTCGACGACGACGGCGTCTCCCTGATCAGTTGCCCGGTCGACTATTCCGAGAATCTGCGGTTGACCGACCGCCTCGGCGAGCTGGACGAAACGCTGTAGCGGCCGTGCTCAGGACGACTGCTTGATCTGAATCTGGTCGGTGTAGGAATAGCCCGCCGGGTGCCCGCAGACCGGGATGAGATAGGTGTGTTGTGCCGTGCCCGCAAGGGTATTCGGGTCCCACGTCAGGTGCGAGCTGGTGGCGTAGAGGATGTAGGCGCCGTCGGAGCAGGTGACGTTGTTCATCGTGTCCAGGACCCATTGATCGTCGACCAGCCGCGCCTGGCTGCCACCCACCCCGGCCTCGATGTAGACGCATCCGTCGCCGCAGGAGTTGACCGTCCAGGAGGTGTTGAAGGTCTGGCCCGACGGCGTTGTCGCGCCAAGCGGGTCAGCACCGCGGCCCCACAGTGGTAGAGACCTGCGACCGGGTGTCGTGCCGGCGAGTGAATGAGGGCGCCACAGTGCGGTATTCGTCGAGGTTGTGATCGCGACCGCGTGACGGGTGATGATGGATAGATGGCGAAGCGTGATCGCGACGAATCGGGTCGGCCGCGAAATGCCCGACCGCGCGACGCTCTGGGCCGACCACTTCCGCCCGGCAGCGCGGGCGTGCCACGCGTTCCGGATGACCTGGTGCTGGAACCGGCCGAAACCCTCGCGTATGCCCAGGATCTGCTGAACCGAGGCCTCGCATTCAACGCTCATGAGGTTTTGGAGTCGGCGTGGAAGAACGGTCCAGCCAACGAGCAGGCGCTGTGGCAAGGCCTGACGCAGCTCGCGGTGGGGATCACCCACATCCAGCGGGGCAACCCCAAGGGCGCAACCACGTTGCTTCGCCGCGCCTCCGACCATCTTGCCCACGCCGAGTTACCCGCACCGCATGCTGTCGACGTCGCAGGGTTGGTGGAGTACGTCAACGCGCTGATCGACGATCTTGCTGCCGGGGTTCATGTCACCGCGTCGCGGCTACTGCCCCGTCTCGTGGTCTGATGTGTCCTTGCCGGCCTCGGCCGGACAGGTTACGTGCCTGCGCTCGTCGATCACGGCGACATGATCGAATGGCACATGCTGTTCCGTCAGCTGGAGTACTTCGTCGCGCTCGCTCAAGAGCGCCACTTCGCGCGCGCCGCGAGGGCCTGTTACGTGTCGCAGCCCGCGCTATCGGAAGCCATCCGCAAGCTCGAATCCGAACTCAACGTCCCGCTGGTGCGGCGCGGTCAGAAGTTCGAGGGCCTCACCCCGGAGGGCGAGCGGCTGGTGCCGTGGGCGCGGCGCATTCTGGCCGACCGCGACGCCCTCAAACAGGAGGTCACCGCGCTGCGCGCCGGCCTGACCGGCGAACTGCGGCTCGGCGTGGTGCCGGCCGCCTCGACCACCGTTGCGCTGCTTACGGATCCGTTCTGCGCGGCACATCCCTTGGTGCGTGTCCAGCTCGAGGTCAACCTGCGCTCGGCCGGGATCGTCGAGCGGGTCCGCAAGTTCGAATTGGACGCGGGGATCCTGTATCCGGACCAACAGGACACGGCCGATCTCCTGGTCACCCCGCTGTATCACGAGCAGCCGGTGCTCATCGCCGCCGCGGAGCTGCTTGGCGGCGAGGCGAAAACGATGGCGTGGTCGGACGCCGTGCAGTTGCCGCTGTGCCTGCTGACGCAGGGCATGCGGGGCCGCCGGGTCATCGACGACGCGTTGGCCACCCACGGTCTGCAGGTCACCCCGCAGCTGGAATCCGATTCCGTGGCCGCGCTGTTCGCGCATGTTCGCACCGGCCGGTGGGCGAGCATCGTGCCGCAACCGTGGATCCACACCCTGGGCGTGCCGGCCGGGGTGAGCGTGCTGCGGCTGCGGCGCCCGTCGGTCACCGCGTTGATAGCGCTGGTGACCAACCGGGCCGAGCCGGGCTCGCTGTTGGCGCGGGCGCTGCGACGGACCGCACGCGAGGCCCGCATCGGCGCGACGCTCAGCGAGCTGTCCTAGCCGGGCTGATCGGCGCCGCCTATCACCCGGTCGGAATCGTGTCTTGGACACCGCGGCGGGCGCGCCCCGAGACTGGGCGTGATCGCCGGTTTAAGGAGAATTCGATGGCCAAGTGTGTGATGGTGCTCTACCCCGATCCCGTCAACGGGTACCCGCCGAACTACGCGCGCGACAGCATCCCGACCATCCGGGGATACCCCGACGGCAGCACCGTGCCGACCCCGTCGAGAATCGACTTCACCCCCGGCGAGCTGCTCGGCTGTGTCTCGGGCGCCCTGGGGCTGCGCCGGTTCTTCGAAGAGGCCGGCCACGAATTGGTGGTGACGTCGGACAAGGACGGCCCCGACTCGGAGTTCGAGCGTGAGCTGGCTGACGCGGAAATCGTGATCTCGCAGCCGTTTTGGCCGGCCTACCTGACCGCGGAACGGATCGCTCGAGCGCCCAGGCTCAAGCTGGCGCTGACCGCCGGCATCGGCTCGGATCACGTGGATCTGGACGCGGCTCAAGAGCGCGGGATCACCGTGGCCGAGGTGACATACAGCAACAGCATCAGCGTCGCCGAGCACACGGTGATGCAGATCCTGGCGCTGGTACGCAATTTCGTGCCGTCACACCGGTGGGCGGCCGAAGGTGGCTGGAACATCGCCGACTGCGTCGAACGCGCCTACGACCTGGAGGGGATGGACGTCGGGTTGATCGCGGCCGGCCGGATCGGACGTGCCGTGCTGCGCCGGCTGGCGCCATTCGACGTCAACCTGCACTACACCGACACCCGCCGGCTGGCGCCGGAAGCCGAGAAACAACTCAACGTCACGTTTCACCCCACGGTCGAGTCGCTGGTGCAAGCGGTCGACGTGGTGTCCATCCACTCGCCGCTGTACGACGACACCCGCCGGATGTTCAACGAGCGGCTGATCGCGACCATGCGCCGGGGCTCCTACATTGTCAACACGGCCCGCGCCGAGGAGACCGTGCCGGAGGCCATCGCGGCCGCCCTGAAGTCCGGTCAGCTGGCGGGCTACGCCGGGGACGTCTGGTATCCGCAGCCGCCGCCGCCCGACCATCCGTGGCGGACGATGCCGAATAACGCTATGACGCCGCATGTTTCGGGCACGACGCTGTCCGCCCAGGCGCGTTATGCGGCCGGCACCCGGGAAATCCTGGAGAGCTGGTTCGCCGGCAAGCCCATCCGCCCCGAGTACCTGATCGTCGAGGGCGGCAAGCTCGCGGGCACCGGGGCGCTGTCCTACCAGAGGTAGCCGCCCGCCCGACACTCAGTTGGCGCTGGTCGCCGTCGACAGGGCCATCGGTGGCACGTAACCGCCGATCAGTGCGCGATGCCACCACGCCCGATCGCGGCGCAGCTCGGTCGGTGTGGTGAAGCGGTACTGGTAGAGCTGTGCCCGCACGAAGCGGGGTGGCGAGTCGGGAAACGGGTTGTGGCGCAACAACCGCAGGGTTGATCGATCATTCTCCAGCAGCCGTTGCAAGAACGGCCTCAGCCACGGCTGCGCGTAGCCCGGCGAGATCGCGGCGAACCACATCAGCCAGTCCAGGCGCAGATGATAGGGCGCCCACTGTCGCGGCAGCCGACGCGGTGTCCCCGGCTTGCCCTTGAATTCGTATTCCTTCCAGACGGTTTGGGTGTTGATGACGGCCTCGTCGGTGCCCTCGATCACCACCTCCCGGCGAATGCGTCCGATGCTGCCGAAGGCGCCGTAGGTGTTCACTAAATGAAATGAGTTGAACGACATGTTCATTCGTTGCCGCGACGACAACATGTTGCGTATCGGCCAGTAACTCATGAACAGCACCGCGGCCGTGACGGCGGCCACCAGGCCGACGTACCACAGCGGTGTCGCCGCCAGACCCGCATGTGCCGGGACGAGGCCGTTGGGCAGCAGCGCCGCGAACGACGCGTCGTCGATGGCGCTGAACGCCAACACGATTGTCACCCAATTCAGCCACGCGAAATTGCCCGAGGCGACCAACCACAACTGGGTGATGACGATGATCGCGGCGGCCACGCTGGCCACCGGCTGCGGCGCGAACAATCCGAACGGCACGATCAGCTGCGCGAAATGGTTGCCGGCCACCTCAACCCGGTGCAGGGGTTTCGGCAGATGGTGGAAGAACCAGCTCAACGGGCCCGGCATGGGTTGCGTCTCATGGTGGTAGTACAAACACGTCAGGTCGCGCCAGCACGGGTCGCCGCGCATCTTGATCAGTCCCGCACCGAACTCGACCCGGAACAACAGCAGGCGGAGCATCCACAGCGTCAGCACCGGCGGGGCTACGTCGTGATTGCCGAGGAAGATCATCAGGAACCCGGTCTCGAGCAGCAGCGACTCCCAGCCGAACGAGTACCACGTCTGCCCGACGTTGACGATCGACAGGTAGAGCACCCACAGCACCAGCCACATCGCCATCGCGGCCCACAACGGCACCGCGTCGGCGGCCCCGGCGACGATCGCCGCCGACAGCGCGGCACCGAACCAGGAGACGGCCGCAAACAGCCGATCGGAAAAACGCAGGTGAAAAAGGCTCGGCGTCCGCCAAAAGGATTGTCTCGCCAAGAACTGCGGGATGGGCAGGATGCCGCGCTCGCCGATGAGCGCGCGGAACTGTACCGCGGCGGCGACGAAGCCGAGCAGGTAAATCGCCGCGGCGCCGCGCTCGAGCACCAGTCTGCCCACCCAGTATTGGGGTGCGGAAAACCAGTCCATGGCGCTAACTCCTCGGTTGGTGAACGGTTACGCCAACCCGCATATCCAGTCAATCAGCCGGTAAACGGGTAGCCAATAGCCCGGCCAACTATTCGTCGCGCGGTCCCTGCGCTCGTTCGGGGACCGCAATCACCGAAGCCGCAAGCGCCGCAAGCGAAATCAGCGCCAGCAGTTGGACACCGGCGGAATGGCCGGCGTATCCGTCGGCCGACCGCCACGGCTGCCGTGACAGCACCGCGCCGGCCAGGATCAGACCGCCGGCGCCGCCCACCACGCTGAGGCGCTCCCAACGCTCCCGGCGCAGCGCATACCGCAGACCCAGCGCGGTCCCCATCACCGCGACGCCGCCCAGGCCGGCGATCACCCCAGCGGCGGCCAGCGCCGGGACGGCCGCCCACGCGCCGGGCTGCCATGGCCGCGCGGGCGCGTCGCCGTCGTCCTTTCTTCGGGTGCGCCAGAGCGCGAGCATCGCCAGCAGCGGCAGCAGCGCCAGGCCCACCGCCAGGCCGGCGCGGTAGAGCGAGTTGGAGGCGAACGTCAGCGTGATGGTGCCGGGGTCGCCCGCGGGCACCAGCCAGCCCTGCTGCCATCCGTTGACGGCGATCGGCGTCAAGCGGGCGCCGGTGCTGGTGTGCGCCACCCAGCCCGGGTTGATGCTTTCCGGGATGACCAGCACCCGGGAGGTCGACGAGGCGGGCGCCTGCACTTCGCGACGATCCGGACCCCAGGTCCGCCAAGTCGAAACACGCAGCGGCCGTGCGACTTCGGTGGCGGTCGGGGCGGCCAGTTCGGCTCCGTCCACGACGAATTGTGCGCCGGGGCTGATCAACAGCTCCTGTTGGCCGGCGGGCATCGCGATCGGGTCGCGTTCGCAGGGCACCGCGGCGACCGGGGCGCCATCCAGGATCGCCCCCACGGTGGTGCGGATCGCGGTGTGCACGAACCGGCCCGCGACCGCGACGACGGGTCCGCGGTCGCAGCCGACGCTGATCTCCCGGGTGCGGTTGCGGGCCGCGTCGGCGGGGGCGATCGGGTTGCCGTCGGCGCCCAGCGCCACGACCTCGGCCAGCCCGGGCGGCTTGAGTTGGTCGAAACCCAAAGCGTTGCGGTCGATGATGTCCTGCCAATTCAGCAGGCTGATGGTCACGGTGTCGGTCACCCGGGGTCTCAGCGGCACGGTCTGCGCGCCGTCGGGTTTCATCGCGGCGGTTTGCGGGCCATCGCCCAGGTTGACGGCCACCATCGTCGGGTGCGCGGGCAGCGTCGACCGGCTCGGAGCCAGCCGCACCCCGGTGACCTCGGTGGGGTGGGGCAGCGTGAGCGTCAGGGTCGGCGGGGTCTTGTGCTGCACCACCCGTTGCGGCGCCGTCCACGCCGTGGCCGGGTCGCCGTCGGCGACCGCGAACGCGGAGCCCAACACGTCGACAGCGTCCGAATCACCATGGGCGACAGTAGTATTCGGCTCGGTGATCAGGTCGGCCAGCTTGGGGCCCTGGCGCGGGCGCACCCACACGGTCGGGGTCACCGACATCGGAGCAGGCACGGTCAGGGTCCGGCTGAAATTGACCGGTTCTTCCGGGGCCAGTGCCATCGACGGCGCGCAGCGCATGCCGTCGGGCGCCGCGGCGCAACCCGGCCTGCCCAGCAGCTCAGATCCCAGGTCCCACCCCGCGATCGGCGTGCCCGGCGGCGGCCCCGGCACCCGCACGGTGTGCCGCAGGTCGACCTGGTGGGCGAATCCGGAGGCGTCGTACTGGGTGATCGACAGGTCGGTGATGCCGAACTGCACGCCGGCGGATCCGTCGTCGGTGCCCGCGGCGGTGATCCGCACCCACGGGGTCTCGCCGTAGGGGAGCGCCGCGGCAAGCGGCTTGCCCGGCTCGTCGAATCGCAAAGTGGTGCTGCCGGTGGCGGTTTCGATCAGGATGCGGCGCACCTGGGCGCCGACGGCGGTGGCACTGGGCGTCAACGTGATCGCCGCGTTGGTCACCGGATGGTCGAAATCGATCCGCATCCATTGACCGACGGCGGCCTGCAGTGAGTTGGACACCCAGGCGGTCGCGGAGTCGCCGTCGATCGCGGCGGCCGGCGAGTTCGCCGGTGCGACGTCGGGCATCGCGGTGGAATCCGACGACGAGCTCGATACCGTGATCCGGCCGCCGGTCCAGGCGCCGGTCACCGGGTCGGCGCCGGGGACAGGGTAGTCGGGCACCCGGTTGTAAGTGTGCCGCGCGTCGCCGGGCGCCCGGATTGCCGACGAATGTTGGTCCACCCGGCCGTAATCCGTCTCACGGGCCACCGGGGTATCGGTGATGGTCACCCCGGCGCCCACCGGCAGCCCGGCGCGGTGCGCGTCGGCGGTCAGCAGCGCCGGGCCCAGCGGCGGCTGGCCCAGCAGCCGACGCCGCTCGTCAAGACGCAGCAGCGCCTCGGGCCCGCCGTCGACCCGGGTCAGTCGGTCGGTGTCGACGAAATACGGTGTGGCGGGGTCACTGTCGTCGCCGACCCGATAAATCTCGACCGCCGGATATCGCGGCCGCAGTCCGCTGTCCGCGACGAAACCCGCGAGCGTGCCGGGCCCCACCGGCGCGCCGAACTGTGCGACCTTGCGCAGTCCGGGTGACCCGTCGATGGCGCGGTGCACCAGGATCGGGCGCGCCGACCGCGACGTGTCGGGGTCCAGGTCGTTGCGTAGCGCCACATAGGAAATGCCTTGGCGGGCAAGGGTATCGGCTAATCCGGTCGAGGGGCGGCCGGCGGCGAACAAACGCTGCACCGAATCGAGCGCCCGGATGGTCTGCGGCGGGGTCAGCGGGATGGAATCGCGCACCCCCCACGGGCTGGCGCCCAGCACCTGCAGCGGCTCGTCGTGGCTGGTGCCCCACACCTGGGTGGCGAACGGCGCCCCCGGGACCACGAGCACCCGCCCGGCGGCCGGTGTCCCGGTGTTGTGCTCGGTGAGCCAGTCGGCGGCCTCGTGCCAGTAGGGCGGGATCGCGGTGAAGGTTCCCGGTGGGGCCAGCCGACCGGTCCACGCCAGTGACGTGCTGACCATCAGCGCCGTCACGACCACGATCGCCGTGGCGATCCGTTTGTCACGCTCGGGGTGCGCGAAGGCACGCAGCCACGCCAACATTGGCGCGCTGCCCGGCAGCGGTATCCGGCCCAGCAGCTGCGCGATGCCCAGCACCACCGGGATCCTGATCACCGATCCCAGCTTGTGCACGTTGCGCAGCGGGGCGCCGCCGGCGTCCAGGTAGGCCTGTACCGCGTGCGCCACCGGCGACCCCAGCCCGCCGCTGTATCCGGCGGCCATCAGCACCACCCCGACCAACAGCATCGTCACCAGCCGCCCGCGCGCCGGCATGGCCGGGCCGGCCAGCCCCGCGAGCCCGGCCGCCGCGACCAGGCAGGTGCCCAGCACGGCCGCCGGCCCGGTCACCAGCGGAGCGCCCGCGGTGGCGGTCGGCGCCACGTACGGGGTCCAGCTGTCGGTGCCGCGCAACATCTCGACCAGTGACGACCATTGTGTCGTCACGCCGGACGATTCGATGAAATCCAGGAACGGGGGGCTGATGGCACGCAGCATCACCAGCGCGACCACCCACCACAGCGTGGCCAGCACCAGCGCCACCAGCCACCACCCGGCGTAGCGCCACCACAACCGGTTCGGCCGGTGGCACGCCCACCAGATCACCGCCGGCAGGCAGCCGGCCGCGGTCGCGATGGCGTTCACCGCGCCCATCAGCGCGATGGCCAGGCCCGCCTGCCCGGCCAGCGCTCGCACGGATCGGCCGCCGCTGGCCCGCAGGGCGAGGATCGTGGGCAGCAACACCCACGGCGCCAACATCATTGGCAATGTTTCCGACGAGATCGAGCCGAGGGTGGTCAGCACCCGCGGCGACAGCGCGAACGCGGCCGCGGCGATCACCCGCGACGCGGGGCTGCCGATCCGCAGCGCCTCGGCGACGCGCAACAGGCCCCAGAAGCCGACCGTGAGCAGCAGCGCCCACCACAGCCGCTGGGTGATCCAGCCGGGCACGCCCAGCGCGTGGCCGATCAGAAAGAAGGTGCCGTGCGGAAACAGGTATCCGTAGGCCTGGTTCTGCGCCTGCCCGAACGGCAGCTCGCTGTTCCACAGATTGGTCGCCCGGGCCAGGAAGCGCAGCGGGTTCGCGGTCAGGTCAAGCTTGGTGTCCGGGGAGATCCGTCCGGGGGACTGGGCGAACGTGAGGGCCAGCGCGATCGCGCCGACCAACCACAACCATCGGCGCGACACCGGCCCAGCCGTCGAGCACGAGACCGACGCTCCGGTCCCCGTCCGCGACTGGCTAGCTACGGTTGCCGTACTCGACCCGGTTGAGCACTGACGACTGCGGATCGCCCCCGGGGAGTGGCGGCTTCGTGTCTTGCTGGACCATCAGGGTGATCCCGAAGATCGCGGCCGCGCCGAGCAACAGGCCAACCACAACGCTCGCTGCGGCGGGCGCAACGATCCGGTTCATCGAAGCTCCTGAGTGTCGGCTTGCGGTCGTGACTTTCGACCTAGCGCCAACCTAGCAGAAGGGCGCCCGGCCACCGGGAGCGCTCGTCACCAGTGCAGACAGTGCCCGTGAAAACAGCGGTCACCGTATTCCACCTGATAGGGACCGGCCGGCAGCGCAGGGCGCTGCATGCTCGGCACCTGCATCAGGCTGTGGTCGGCCACGGCGAGCGTGATCCCGACGGTCGTCGCCACCCCGACGGACAACCCGACCGCGACGCTGACCGCGGCGGCCAACGAGAAACCGTTAATCGCTGGCTCCTCCCTGCCAGTCAATGGGCGCCCCGAGAAGCCCCAGCCCCCTGATCAGCAACGTACCGTTGATGCCCCCTGGAGCCAGGCACGAAACGCCCGCCGTGAAAGCATGGCCCGATGGCATTTTCGCGCACCTTGGCCGTGCTTGCAGCCGCCTCGGCGCTGGTGGCCGGTTGCGGCCACCACGCCGCGCACCCACCCGGCACGTCGACGAAGACGTCGAGCAAGCCGGTGGCCGCTCCGGCGCCGCCGGTGTGTGCCGACCCGTCGGCGGTTCCGGCGACGTTGGGAATCCGCGACAAGCTCGCGCAACTGCTGATGGTGGGCGTGAAGAACGCCGACGACGCCCGGGCCGTCGTCAACGGCTACCACGTGGGCGGCATCTTCATCGGCAGCTGGACGGACCTGTCGATCTTCAAGGGGCCGCTGGCCGACATCGCGGCCAAGGCGGGCCCGCTGCCGCTGGCGGTCAGCGTCGACGAAGAGGGCGGCCGCGTCTCGCGGCTGAAGTCGTTGATCGGGACCTCGCCGTCGCCCCGCGAGCTGGCGCAGACGCAGACCGTCCAGCAGGTCCACGACCTGGCAGCCGACCGCGGCAAGAAGATGCACGACCTGGGCATCACCGTCGACTTCGCGCCCGTCGTCGACGTCAGCGACGAGCCCGACGACGCCGTGATCGGCAACCGTTCGTTCGGCGCGGATCCGGCCAAGGTCACCGATTACGCCGGGGCCTATGCGCAGGGGCTGCGCGACGCCGGGCTGCTGCCGGTGCTCAAGCACTTCCCAGGCCACGGGCACGGCTCGGGCGATTCGCACACCGGGGGCGTCGTCACGCCGCCGCTGGACGATCTGCAGAACAACGATCTGGTGCCCTACCGGACCCTGGTGGCAGTGCCCCCGGTCGGGGTCATGGTGGGCCACCTGCAGGTTCCCGGTCTCACCGGCGACGTCCCGGCCAGCCTGAGCCCCGAGGCGGTGCAGCTGCTGCGCAACGGGGTCGGCTACAAGGGCCCGCCGTTCACCGGCCCGGTGTTCAGCGACGACCTGTCCAGCATGGCAGCCATCTCCGACCGGTACGGGGTGTCGGAGGCCGTGCTGCGCAGCCTGCGGGCCGGCGTCGACGTCGCGCTGTGGGTCACCACCGACAAGGTGCCGGCGGTCTTGGACCGGTTGCAACAGGCGGTGGCGTCCGGCGACCTGCCGGCCAAGCAGGTCGACGATTCGCTGGTGCGGGTGGCGACGATGAAGGGCCCCAGCCCCAGCTGCGGCCACTAGCGGGTCGCCGCCATAGGCATAGTGGCTGTGACACCCCACCGCATTGCTTACTCTTGAGTCAGACGGCTGGAGAGGCAAGCGATGGCGGGTGGTACCAAACGGTTGCCGCGTGCCGTTCGCGAGCAGCAGATGCTCGACGCCGCCGTGCAGATGTTCTCCGTCAACGGCTACCACGAGACCTCGATGGACGCCATCGCCGCCGAGGCGCAGATCTCCAAGCCGATGCTCTACCTGTACTACGGCTCCAAGGAGGACCTGTTCGGCGCCTGCCTGAACCGGGAGATGAGCCGGTTCATCGACGTGGTGCGCGCCGACATGGATTTCCAGCAGAGCCCCAATGACATGCTGCGCAACACCATTGCGTCGTTCATGCGCTACATCGACGCCAACCGGGCGTCCTGGATCGTGATGTACACACAGGCCACCAGCTCGCAGGCGTTCGCCCACATGGTCCGCGAGGGACGCGAGCAGATCATCGACCTGGTGGCCGGGCTGATGCGGGCGGGTAGCCGCAACCCGCGCTCCGAGCGCGAGCACGAGATGATGGCCGTGGCCTTGGTGGGCGCCGGCGAGGCGGTCGCCAACCGGCTGTCCACCGGCGACGTCGACGTCGACGAGGCGGCCCAGCTGATGATCGACCTGTTCTGGTACGGACTCAAGGGCTCACCGGCCGAGCGGGAGGCGGCCGCGGCCCACCCCGACGCGGGCGGCTCGGACGCCGCCGCCGACTAGGCCTACATTCGTTCAGGTGGCCCGCATGAGCGCCCCCGGCTCGGACCGCGGCAACCTCGACTTCTTTTGCGCGGTAATCATCGTCGGGTTGCTCGCCGGAGTTGCCGGATTGGCGACGACGTTCGTGCTGCGCGCCGTCCAGCACGCCACCTACCACTACAGCTTCGGCGCGCTGCTGGCCGGGGTGGCCGCCAGCAGCCCGATCCGCCGCGTCGTCGGCCCGATGGTCGGCGCCGCCCTGGCAGGCCTGGGGTGGTGGCTGCTGCGGCGCCGGGCCGAGGTGCCCCCGCTGGCGCAGACCATCGCCGCCCGCGAACCCGTGCCGACGCTTTCCTGGAGCTTTGACGCGCTGCTGCAGGTGCTGCTCGTCGGATCGGGCGCATCGCTGGGGCGAGAAGGGGCCCCACGCCAATTCGCCGCGGCGCTGGGCGATTTGGGAACCGGATGGCTCAAGCGGCTTGCACTGCGTGACCGCGAGGTCCTGCTGGCGTGCGCGGCGGGCGCAGGGCTGGGCGCGGTGTATGCGGTCCCGCTGGCCGGCGCGCTGTTCTCGATCCGGATCCTGCTCACCACTTGGCATCCGCGCGCGGTGGGCGCGGCGTTTCTGTCCTCCGGCCTGGCGGTCGCCGTCGGTTCGGCCATCACCCGCGATCAGCCCAACCTGCAATGGCCGATCGAGGAGTCGACGTATCTGCTGACCGCGCACGGATTGTTGCTGGCGCCGGTGGCTCTCGCGGTGGGACTGGCCTTCAACCGGTTGATGGCCGTGGCACGCCCGGCCCGCCAGATACGGACTCCGCTGCTGATCCCCGCGCTCGCCGGCGCGGGCCTGGTGATGGGGATCTGTTCGCACTGGTGGCCCGAGCTGCCCGGCAACGGCCGCAGCATCCTCACGGTCAGCCTGGCCAGCGGCATGACCCTGGTGTCGGCGCTGGCGATCCTGGCGCTGAAACCACTACTGACCGCACTGTTTCTGCGGGCCGGCGGGGCCGGCGGGCTCCTCACACCCTCGCTGGCCACCGGCGCCGCCGCCGGGGCGGCGCTGATCTTGACGATCAACTGGGCCACCGGCACCCACCTGCACGTGCCGGCGGTGTCGCTGGCGGGCGCGGCCGGCGTGCTCGCGGTGACGCAGGGCTCACCGATCTGGGCGGCGATCTTCGTCTGGGAACTCGCCCGGCCGCCGCTGTGGATTTTCCTGCTTTTTCTGCTGACCGCGACCGGCGCCCACGGTCTGAAACTGCTTGCCCGGGGCCGCACTTCGACGCACGCGGGCTAGTGGCGGGTCGCCACCGTCAGCACTAGAGCGGCCGGACCGTGCCGGTCAGGTGCGGGTAGCCCTTGGCGATGTTGCGCAGCGAAATGTCCCAGCCGCCGTCGTGCTCGTCGATGTAGAGGCCCGTCGTCGCGGGCAGCACCACCGGCTTGCCGAACCGCACCGAATACCGGACCGCATCGGGGATCAGTGCCTCGACGTTGGCCAATACGGCTGCCGCGCTGAACATTCCGTGCGCGATCACCGTCGGGAACCCGAACAGCTTGGCCGCGACCGAGTTGGTGTGGATCGGGTTGTGATCGCCCCCGACGTCGGCGTACCGCCGGATCAGCCCCGGGCTGATGCGCAGCACGGTGGACGGCGGCGGCAGCTTGGGCTGCTTCTGCGGGGGCGGCTTGGGTTGGTCGGACAGGCTGGTCCGCTGCTGGTGCAGGAACGTCGTCACCTGGTGCCAGGCGGTGTCGTTGCCGACGCTGACGTCGGTCACCAGATCGACCAGCATGCCCTTGCGGTGCTCGCGCAGGTTCTCGGCGTGTACCCGCACGCCGACGGTGTCGGTCACGGCGATCGGGCGGTACTGCGTGATGTGGTTCTCGGTGTGCACCGATCCCATTGCGGCGAAAGGGAAGTCGAACCCGGTCACCAGCGACATCAACGCCGGAAAGGTCAGCGCGAACGGGTACGTCAGCGGCACGTGATTGCCGTAGCGCAGACCGGTCACCCCCGCGTACTCGGCCACGTTCGCGCGGTCGATCGGCAGCTCATCGATGGTCACCGTGCGGGTAGGCACCTCGCTGCCGCGGGACACCACGGGCAGGGCCCCGGCGGCGGCGCGCAGCATGTTCTTCAGGCCGCTTGGCTGATTCATGGCGTTCTCCTATGCGCCCAGCATGGCCTGGCCGCAAACGCGAATGACGTTGCCCGTCACCGCATTCGAAGCCGGGCTGGCGAAGTAGGCGATGGTTTCCGCGACGTCCACCGGCTGCCCGCCCTGCAGCAGCGAGTTCATCCGGCGTCCGACCTCGCGGGTGGCCAGCGGGATGGCGGCCGTCATCTGGGTTTCGATGAATCCCGGCGCGACCGCGTTGATCGTGATGCCCTTGCCGTAGAGCTCCGGGGCCAGCGACTGGGTGAGGCCGATCATTCCGGCCTTCGTCGTCGCGTAGTTGGTCTGGCCGCGGTTGCCGGCGATGCCGGCCATCGACGACAGGCCGATCACCCGGCCGCCTTCGCCGAGGGTGCCGTTGGACACCAGCCCTTCGGTAAGACGCAGCGGCGCAAGCAGATTGACGGCCAGGACGGCGTCCCAGCGGGCGTCGTCCATGTTGGCCAACAGCTTGTCGCGAGTGATGCCGGCGTTGTTGACCAGAACGTCGGCGCGGCCGCCGTGGTGTTCGCGCAGGTGCTCAGTGATCTTGTCGACGGCGTCGGGGGCGGTGACGTCGAGCCACAGCGCGGTGCCGCCGACCCGGCTGGCCGTCTCGGCCAGCGCCTCGGCGGCCGATTCCACGTCGATCGCGACCACGCGTGCGCCGTCGCGGGCGACCACGTCGGCGATCGTCGCACCGATTCCGCGGGCCGCGCCCGTGACGATGGCGACCTTGCCGTCCAGCGGGCGGTCCCAGTCGGCCGGGGGCGTGGAGTCCGCGTCCCCCACGTAGAAGACCTGGCCGTCGACGTAGGCGGACTTGGCCGACAGGATGAACCGCATCGTCGATTCCAGCCCCGTCGCGGCGGGTTTGGCGTCCGGCGACAGATAGACCAGGGCCACCGTGGAGCCGTTGCGCAGCTCCTTGCCCAGCGAGCGGGTGAAGCCCTCCAGCGCGCGCTGCGCGATCCGTTCGTGCGGGCTGGCGGCGGCGTCGGGCGTGGTGCCGACCACGGCCACGCGCGCGGAATGGCCCAGATTGCGCAGCAGGGGAGTGAAGAACTCGTACAGCCCCTTGAGCCCCTCGGGCGTGGTGATGCCGGTGGCATCAAACACCAGGCCGCCGAACTTGTCGGCCCACCGACCGCCGAGGTTGTTGCCTACCAGGTCGTAGTCGGCGTCCAGCGCCGCGCGCAGCGGTTCGACGACCCTGCCCTCCCCGCCGATCAGCAGCGCCCCGGCCAGCGGCGGTTCACCGGCCCGGTAGCGGCGCAGCGTCTCGGGTTGGGGAACGCCGAGCTGCTTGGCGAGAAACGATCCAGGACCGGAATTGACGATCTGAGAGAACAGATCGGACGAAGCCTTGGGAGCCACGGGAGTTACCTTCCATGTTCTTGCGAAGTCGGGGTATGCCTACAGCACAACCGTATCGAGGACGAACTTACTGCAGAGTAAGAACAGTGAGTAGTATGGCCCCAGACGGGCGATTCCCAAACCGATAGACCGCAGAACACGGAGAAGAATAGTGGCCCCTGCAAGCTCTGAGGCAAGCAAACAGCGCAGTTCCGAGCGTCGGCGCGTGGCCGTCCTGGGCGGCAACCGCATCCCGTTCGCCCGGTCGGACGGGGCCTACGCGGAGGCATCCAACCAAGACATGTTCACCGCCGCCCTAGGCGGGCTGGTGGATCGCTTCGGGCTGGCCGGCGAACGGCTGGGCGTGGTGGTCGGCGGCGCCGTGCTCAAGCACAGCCGGGACTTCAACCTGACGCGCGAATGCGTGCTCGGTTCGCAGCTGTCCTCCTACACGCCCGCGTTCGACCTGCAGCAGGCCTGCGGGACCGGGCTGCAGGCGGCCGTCGCCGCCGCGGAGGGCATCGCGGCCGGACGCTACGAGGTGGCCGCCGCCGGCGGCGTGGACACCACCTCCGACGCCCCGATCGGTCTGGGCGACAACCTGCGCCGCACGCTGCTCAAGCTGCGCCGGGCCAAGTCCAACGTGCAGCGGCTGAAGTTGGTCGGCACGCTGCCCGCGACCCTGGGCGTCGAGATCCCGGTCAACAGCGAACCGCGCACCGGGCTGTCCATGGGGGAGCACCAGGCGCTCACCGCCAAGAAGATGGGCATCGCCCGGGTGGCCCAGGACGAGCTGGCCGCGGCCAGCCACCGCAACATGGCCGCCGCCTACGACCGCGGCTTCTTCGACGACCTGGTCACGCCATTCCTGGGCCTGTACCGCGACGACAACCTGCGCGCGGACTCGTCGGCGGAGAAGCTGGCCAAGCTGCGTCCGGTGTTCGGCGTGAAGGCCGGCGACGCGACGATGACGGCCGGCAACTCGACCCCGCTGACCGACGGCGCGTCGGTGGCGCTGCTGGCCACCGACGAGTGGGCGGCCGCCCACTCGTTGACGCCGCTGGCCTACCTGGTCGATTCGGAGACCGCGGCGGTCGACTACGTCAACGGCCGCGACGGCCTGCTGATGGCCCCGACCTACGCGGTGCCGCGGCTGCTCGCCCGCAACGGCCTGAGCCTGCAGGACTTCGACTTCTACGAGATCCACGAGGCCTTCGCCTCGGTGGTGCTGTGTCACCTGCAGGCGTGGGAGTCCGAGGAGTACTGCAAGGAGCGGCTCGGCCTGGACGCGGCGCTGGGCTCGATCGATCGGTCCAAGCTCAACGTCAACGGGTCCTCGCTGGCCGCCGGCCACCCGTTCGCGGCCACCGGCGGACGGATCCTGGCCCAGGCGGCCAAGCAGCTCGCCCAGCGCAAGGCCGAGCAGAAGAGCGGCGGCCCCGTGCGTGCCCTGGTCTCGATCTGCGCGGCCGGCGGCCAGGGCGTCGCCGCGATCCTGGAGGCCTGACCGGCACGTCGCCCCTGGTGGCTCCGCGCTCGCGATGAGTTGAGTCACATCTGGTTAGTCAGATGGGGGCGCGGGTATTCGACCCACCGGATGGCCCCGTGTTGTGGTCTGACCCCCCGACCCCGACGGCAATACGGGGCATCCCCCGAATGCGAGCGTTGGTCCGTTTCCGCGGATCGGCGTGCGAAAAGGGCCGCCGCTGGAGTGAGGGGATCCAGCGGCGGCCTTTTTGCTGTCTACCAGCGCTTTCTGCGGTCTCGCCAAGCGACAGATCCCCCGCTTCGCGGGGAGGCGGGGGACCTGCGCGTGTCGCTCGCGTCCGCCTAGAAGGCGGCCTCGTCGAGCTCCATGATGTCGTTGTCCAGCGTGTCGATGACCTCACGAGTGCTGGTCAGCAGCGGCAGGAAGTTCTTCGCGAAGAACGATGCCACCGCGATCTTGCCCTCGTAGAAGGACCGCTCCTCGCCGCTGGCGCCGGCGTCGAGCGCCGCCACGGCGACCGCCGCCTGACGCTGCAACAACCAGCCGATGACCAGGTCACCGACGCTCATCAGGAAGCGCACCGAACCCAGACCCACCTTGTACAGGCTGGTCACGTCCTCCTGCGCCGCCATCAGGTAGCCGGTCAGCGTCGCCGCCATCGCCTGCACGTCGGTCAGCGCCTTGGACAGCAGCTCCCGCTCGGTCTTCAGGCGGCCGTTGCCGGACTCGCTGTCGACGAACTTCTGGATCTGCTCGGACACGTGGGCCAGCGCCATACCCTTGTCGCGGACGATCTTGCGGAAGAAGAAGTCCTGCGCCTGGATGGCTGTGGTGCCCTCGTAGAGCGAGTCGATCTTGGCGTCGCGGATGTACTGCTCGATCGGGTAGTCCTGCAGGAAGCCGGACCCACCGAAGGTCTGCAGGCTCTCGGTGAGCTTGGCGTACGCCTGCTCCGAGCCCACACCCTTGACGACCGGCAGCATCAGGTCGTTGACCTTGACCGCCAGGTCGGCGTCCACACCGTGCAGGGCCTCGGCGACGGCCGAGTCCTGGTAGGTCGACGTGAACAGGTACAGCGCGCGCAGACCCTCGGCATACGCCTTCTGGGTCATCAGCGACCGGCGCACGTCCGGGTGGTGCGTGATGGTCACCCGCGGAGCGGTCTTGTCGGTCATCTGGGTCATGTCGGCGCCCTGCACGCGAGACTTCGCGTACTCCAGCGCGTTCAGGTAACCCGTCGACAGGGTCGCGATGGCCTTGGTGCCGACCATCATGCGGGCCTGCTCGATGACCTCGAACATCTGCGCGATGCCGTTGTGCACCTCGCCGACCAGCCAGCCCTTGGCGGGGACGTCGTGCTGGCCGAAGCTCAGCTCGCACGTCGCCGATACCTTCAGGCCCATCTTGTGCTCGACGTTGGTGACGTAGACGCCGTTGCGCTCGCCCAGCTCGCCGGTCTCGAAGTCGAACAGGAACTTGGGCACGAAGAACAGCGACAGGCCCTTGGTGCCCGGTCCGGCACCCTCGGGGCGCGCCAGCACCAGGTGGAAGATGTTCTCGAACAGGTCGCCGGAGTCGGCGGAGGTGATGAACCGCTTCACACCGTCGATGTGCCAGGAGCCGTCTTCCTGCTGGACCGCCTTGGTGCGACCGGCGCCCACGTCGGAGCCGGCGTCCGGCTCGGTGAGCACCATGGTCGAACCCCAGCCGCGCTCGGCGGCCAGCTCGGCCCACTTCTTCTGCTCTTCGGTGCCGAGGTGGTGAAGGATCTGGGCGAAGCCCGCCCCTCCGGCGTACATCCACACGGCCGGGTTGGCACCCAGAAGATGTTCGTGCAGGGCCCACAGCAGCGCCTTGGGCGCGGGCACTCCGCCCAGAGCCTCGTCAAGACCGACCTTGTCCCAACCCGCCTCGATGACGGCCTGGACGGACTTCTTGAAAGACTCCGGCAGCGTTACCGAGTGCGTCTTCGGGTCGAAGACGGGCGGATTGCGGTCCCCCTCGACGAACGACTCCGCGACCGGCCCCTCGGCCAGCCGGCTGATTTCGTTCAGCATTTCTTGGGCTGTGTCGGCGTCCAGGTCGGCGTATTCGCCCTGGCCCAGCGCCTTGTCAACGCCCAGAACCTCGAACAGGTTGAATACCTGGTCGCGGACGTTGCTCTTGTAGTGGCTCACTACGGTCCTCCTCGTTGAGAATGCCACTTGTGGTTGGGTACTAGGTCTAAGTTACCCACCAGTAACAAGACCTAAAATATCGCTCGCGTCAGCGGGATGCAAGTCAATGTGAGCTAGATTTCATTGCCTAATTAACCAACCGGTTGGGAAGCTGCAGGTCATGTCGTCGGAATCCGATTTACCTGCGACGATGCAGGGCATATGACCGGTGTGCGTGGCGTCACTGCGCTGCCCGTGGTGGACCTGCGGGCCGACCTCGACCGCCTGCGCGACGGTTTGCGCGAGGCCGGCCATGAGGTCGGCTTCTTCTATCTGACCGGTCACGGCGTACCGCCGGACCTGGTGAGACGGGTACTGGATGCGGCGCGCCGGCTGTTCGCGCTGCCGCAACCCGACAAGGACGCCGTAGCGATGCTGCGCAGCCCGCATTTCCGCGGCTACACCCGGCTCGGCGGCGAGCTGACCCGCGGGGAGGTGGATTGGCGCGAGCAGATCGACGTCGGGCCGCACCGCCCGCCGATCGGCGGGTTGGACAAGTCCGACTATCGGTGGCTGCAGGGCCCCAACCAGTGGCCGGCCGCGCTGCCGGACCTGCCCGGGATCGTCGAGGAGTGGGACGCCGCGCTGTCCGAGGTGGCGCGCACCCTGCTGCGGCACTGGGCTGCCGCGCTGGGCAGCCCGTCCGACGTGTTCGACGCGGCCTTCGCCGAGGCGCCGGCCACGCTGATCAAGATCATCCGCTACCCGGGCAGCGCTGCCAGCGCGCAGGGCGTGGGCGCGCACCGCGACTCCGGGGTGCTGACCCTGTTGCTGGCCGAGCCGGGCAGCACGGGCCTGCAGGTGCGGCCGGCCAGAAATTCCCAGGACGGCTGGATCGACGTGCCGCCGCGCGCGGGCGCATTCATCGTCAACATCGGTGAACTGCTGGAGGTGGCCACCCGCGGGTACCTGCGGGCCACCGAGCACCGGGTCAACCTGCCGGGACCTGCGGGCGAGCGCATCTCGGTGCCGTTCTTCTTCAACCCGCGCCTGGACGCGCGGATCCCCGTGCTGTCGCTGCCCGATGAGCTCGAGGCACACGCGCAGCGCGTGGATGATCCATCGGATCCGATCTTCGCGGTCTACGGCCGCAATGCCTGGAAGAGCAGGCTGCGGGCCCATCCGGATGTGGCCGCGGCGCATGGATATTCGGCAGAACGCTTAGGAAACGGGTGAGGGTGGCGGTGCCGGGATGACCGACGCCGGGTAGGGTCGTTTCCGATAAATCCCGTCTCCGGCTCTAGGGGCGAATCAGTCCGGTGAACTCGAATAACAAGCTGACAGCGTCGTCACTTCGTGAGGCCTTCGGTCATTTCCCGTCCGGAGTGGTGGCCATCGCCGCCGAGGTGAACGGAACCCGGGAAGGCCTGGCGGCCAGCACCTTTGTTCCCGTCTCGCTGGACCCGCCGCTGGTGTCGTTCTGCGTGCAGAACACCTCGACGACGTGGCCCAAGCTCAAGGATCTGCCGATGCTGGGCATCAGCGTGCTCGGCGAGGAGCACGACGACGCCGCGCGGACACTGGCCGCCAAGACCGGCGACAGGTTCGCGGGGTTGGAGACCGTTTCCCGGCCCACGGGTGCGGTGTTCATCAAGGGCACCGGCCTCTGGCTGGAGAGCGCGATCGAGCAACTCATCCCGGCCGGCGATCACACCATCGTGGTGCTGCGGGTCAGCGAGATCACCGTGGACGCCGAGGTGGCGCCCATCGTTTTCCATCGGAGCGTTTTTCGCCGGCTCGGCGCGTAACCGCCTCGCCGGGCGATCGACCCGCTAGGGGCGGTGGCTCAGCTCGTCCCGAAAGCCCTGGATGCGGCTCTCGAGTTCGGCGGCGTCGCTGTACCGGCCTTCTTTGTTCGCGAGCTGGGCGCGCACCGACAACTGCCGAATCGCGGTGCGAACCTTGTTGATGCTGGCGGTTTCTCGCATAGGTTCCATGAACTGCCTTTCCGGTCGTGAGTAGCTGGCCGCACGCGGCGGCCCGACAGGATGCAGTTTGGTTACCCGGGTCCCGCGACGGCCTAACGTGCCAGCACGGGATACGAGCTCAGCGACGGAACAGCTTGTTGCCGAGCCACACCACCGGGTCGTACTTGCGGTCGGCGACCCGCTCTTTCATCGGGATCAGCGCGTTGTCGGTGATCTTGATGTTTTCCGGGCACACCTCGGTGCAGCACTTGGTGATGTTGCAGTAGCCCAGGCCGTGCTCGTCCTGAGCGTCGTTGCGCCGGTCGCGGGTGTCCAGCGGGTGCATCTCCAGCTCGGCGATCCGCATCAGGAAGCGGGGACCGGCGAACGCCTTCTTGTTCTCCTCATGGTCGCGGACCACGTGGCACACGTTCTGGCACAGGAAGCACTCGATGCACTTGCGGAACTCTTGGGAACGCTGCACGTCCTCCTGCGCCATCCGGTACTCCCCGGGCTGCAGGTCCTTGGGCGGCGCGAAAGACGGTATTTCGCGGGCCTTTTCGTAGTTGAACGAGACGTCGGTGACCAGGTCGCGGATCACCGGGAACGTCCGCAGCGGCGTGACGGTGACGACCTCGTCCTCGGCGAAGGTGGACATCCGGGTCATGCAGAGCAGCCGCGGCTTGCCGTTGATCTCCGCCGAGCAGGAGCCACACTTGCCCGCCTTGCAGTTCCATCGGACCGCCAGGTCGGGCGTCTGGGTCTGCTGCAGGCGATGGATGATGTCGAGGACGACCTCGCCCTCGTTGACCTCGACCGTGAAGTCCTGCAGATCGCCGTTGGCGTCGTCGCCGCGCCACACCCGCATCGTCGCGTTGTAGGTCATTTGCCACTCCGTCCTGGGTGCCCGGCGAGTTCCTCGTCGGTGTAATACTTCTCCAGCTCGGCGATCTCGAACAGCTCCAGCAGATCGGGCCGCATCGGCGTCTGATCCTTCTTCGTGATGGTGATGTCGGGAATCACCTCGTCGCCGCCGCCGGCGGCCTCGCAGACCAGCAGCACCTTGCGCCACGACGAGTCCATCGCCGGGTGGTCGTCGCGGGTGTGGCCGCCGCGGCTCTCGGTGCGCTGCAGCGCGGCCTTGGCGACGCATTCGCTGACCAGCAGCATGTTGCGCAGGTCGATAGCCAGGTTCCAGGCCGGGTTGTACCGGCGCTGCCCCTCGACGTGGAGGTTCTTGAACCGCTCACGCAACTTGTCGAGCCGCGCCAGCGCCTCCGAGACCTCGTCGGCGTTGCGGATGATGCCGACCAGGTCGTTCATCGACTGCTGCAGTTCCAGCTGCAGGGTGTACGGGTTCTCCGGTGCGCCGCTGGCCGGTGCCTCGAAGGGGGACAGCGCCCGCTTCGCCGCCGCGTCGACGGCGCCTTCGGCGATCGTCGGGCGGCTGCTCAGGGCCCGCACGTAGTCGGCGGCGCCTAGGCCGGCCCGGCGGCCGAACACCAGCAGGTCCGACAGCGAGTTGCCGCCGAGCCGGTTCGAGCCGTGCATGCCGCCGGAGCATTCGCCGGCGGCGAAGAGCCCGGGGACCGTCGCCGCGCCGGTGTCGGCGTCCACCTCGACGCCGCCCATCACGTAGTGGCAGGTCGGCCCGACTTCCATCGGCTCCTTGGTGATGTCGACCCCGGCCAGCTCCTTGAACTGGTGGTACATCGACGGCAGGCGGCGGTTGATCTCCGCGGGCGTCAGCCGCGACGCGATGTCCAGGAAGACGCCACCGTGTGGGCTGCCCCGACCGGCCTTGACCTCCGAGTTGATCGCGCGCGCGACTTCGTCGCGCGGCAGCAGGTCCGGAGTACGGCGGGCCGAGTCGTTGTCCTTGAGCCACTGGTCGGCTTCTTGCTCGGACTCGGCGTACTGCCCCTTGAACACCGACGGGATGTAGTCGAACATGAACCGCTTGTCGTCGGAGTTCTTCAGCACCCCGCCGTCACCGCGGACACCCTCGGTGACCAGGATCCCCTTCACGCTCGGCGGCCACACCATGCCCGTCGGGTGGAACTGGACGAACTCCATGTTGATCAGCGACGCGCCCGCCCGCAGGGCCAGGGCGTGGCCGTCGCCGGTGTACTCCCAGGAGTTCGAGGTGACCTTGAACGACTTGCCGATCCCGCCGGTGGCCAGCACCACCGCGGGCGCCTCGAACAAGATGAAGTTTCCGCTTTCGCGGATGTAGCCGAACGCCCCGGCGATCGCGTCGCCGTCCTTGATCAGCTCGGTGATGGTGGTTTCGGCGAACACCCGGATCCGGGCCTCGTAGTCGCCGAGCTCGGCGTAATCCTCTTGCTGCAGCGAGACAATCTTCTGCTGCATGGTGCGGATCAGCTCCAGCCCGGTGCGGTCACCGACGTGGGCCAGCCGCGGGTAGGTGTGCCCGCCGAAGTTGCGCTGGCTGATCTTGCCGTCCTTGAGGCGATCGAACAGCGCGCCATAGGTTTCCAGCTCCCAGACGCGGTCCGGTGCTTCCTTGGCGTGCAGTTCGGCCATGCGCCAGTTGTTGAGGAATTTCCCACCGCGCATCGTGTCGCCGAAGTGGGTCTTCCAGTTGTCCTTCGGGTTGGTGTTGCCCATGGACGCCGCGCAGCCACCTTCGGCCATCACCGTGTGGGCCTTGCCGAACAGGGACTTACACACCACCGCGACCCGCAGGCCCCGCTCACGCGCTTCGATGACCGCGCGCAGACCCGCGCCGCCGGCACCGATGACGACTACGTCGTAGGAGTGCCGTTCGACCTCAACCATGAAACCCTCGCTAGCTAAATTCTGATTTATGTCGAGTTGGCTTGTCAGCCAACAAATCTCAGGTCAGGAATGGTGCCGGCGGCCACCAGCGCGACGTAGAAGTCGGTGAGCATCAGGGTGCCCAGCGTGATCCACGCGTACAGCTTGTGCCGGGTGTTGATGACGCTGACCTGGGTCCAGATCCAGTACCGCACAGGGTGCTTGGAGAAATGCTTGAGCCGCCCGCCGGTCACGTGCCGGCACGAGTGGCAGGACAGCGTGTAGACCCACAGCATGATGACGTTGCCCAGCAGGATCAGATTGCCCAGGCCGAAGCCGAATCCACCGGGCCCGCTGTCGGAATGGAACGCCACGATGGCGTCGTAGGTGTTGATCACCGAGATGATGCCGGCGATATAGAAGAAGTACCGGTGGGTGTTCTGGATGATCAGCGGGAACTTCGTCTCGCCGGAGTAGTGCTCGCGCGACTCGGCCACCGCGCAGGCGCTGGGCGACTGCCACACCGTGCGGTAGTAGGCGCCGCGGTAGTAATAGCAGGTCAACCGGAACAGCAGCAGGAACGGTAGCGACAGGGCCGCGTACGGCAGCCACCACACGTCTGGCAGGAACTGCGGCCAGATGTCGCCCGCCTCACCGCAACCCTTGCTCACGCACGGCGAGTAGAAAGGCGTCAGGTAGTGGTATTTGGGGACGAAGAAGTAGTTCTGCTGGAATGCCCGCGCTGTCGCATAAATAAGGAAAGCGGCGAAGCCGAGATCGATTCGCAGCGGCGACATCCACCACCGGTCGGTGCGCAGGGTGCGTTGCTGGATACGGGCGCGCGTGGGTGAAAAGACACCGGACGCAGGACGGTTCGCCGTAGGTGCGCTCATTTAGTGTGTTCCTCTTCGAACGGGCTGTAGGTCGAAGGGTACACAGAGGAAAGCCCCTCATTTCTGGGGGGCTTGGGTTGTTCAGGCCCTGTTGTGACCGCCGACACCCTCGTCGTCGACGTCGCGCCAGAATTCGCTGTCGTACTGGGTGTCTGGAATGACGATCTTCTCGCCGGACTGCTGCACGGTGGCGCCTGCCAGGTCCAATTCGGACACATCGGCGTCGAGCAGGTCGACGTCGGACATGATGCGGTCGGCGTCGATGACGATGCGCCGCATGGCCGGGCTGTCGCCGTATCGGGCCCGCAGGGAGCTCACGCACCGCCGCAGGCCGCCGATGAGGTCGTGCAGTTCGGCGAATTCGGTCGTGCCAGTCGTGCTCGTCAACGGATCTCCTCGGCAGTGTTTCGGATCACAGTACGCCCTCGATACTATCCACGGCACACGCCAGACGTCAGTCCGTTGAGCCCGGATGCCGAGGGAGCAAACACTCATGACGGGAGCCACCACACCTGCCGAGCGCGCCGCCACGCTGCTGGAGCTGCACCGGCCGGGCACCCCGGTCATCCTGCCGACCGTGTGGGATGCGTGGTCGGCGCGGCTGGCCACCGGCGCCGGATTCGCCGCCCTTACCGTGGGAAGTCACCCGATGGCCGACTCGGTCGGCAAACCCGACAACGAGGGCATGTCGTTCGACGATGTCCTCACCCGGGTCGCACAGATCACCGCCGCGGTCGACGTCCCGGTGTCGGTGGACGTCGAATCCGGCTACGGGCAGCCGGCGGGCCGGCTGATCGAGGGCCTGCTCGGCGTCGGGGCCGTCGGGCTGAACATCGAGGACACCGTGCACTCGGAGGGCAAGCGGTTGCGGTCCGCCGACGAACACGCGGAGTTGGTCGGAGCGCTGCGGTCGGCCGCCGACGCGGCCGGGGTGCATGTCGTCATCAACGCCCGGACCGATCTGTTCCTGCGTCAGGATGGCGAGGCGTCCGATCGCGTCGACCGCGCGGTGGCGCGCCTGAATCAGGCGGCGGCCGCCGGCGCCGACGTGCTGTATCCGGTGGGTCGCCACGACCCCGACACGTTGCGGCGCTTGACCGCCGAGTTGGAGCTGCCCGTCAACGCCATCGCGCTGCCCGACCAGGACGACCCGTCGTCCTTCGGCCCGCTGGGCGTGGCGCGCATCAGCTTCGGGCCGTTCCTTCAGGCCGCGCTCGCGACCCGGGCCAAGGAGTTGCTGGCCCGCTGGGGTTGACGCGCTGAATCCGGCGGAGTCGTTGCGGCTCCGCCGGATTCGGCTACTTTTCTCCGACGTGGCCGGAGACTATCTGGTGATCTCGATGCGCTGCGCCTGGTTCCCGGCTGGATCTTTCAAGGCACCGGTGACCCGCACCGTCAGCACGCCGGCGTCGTAGGTCGCCGTGATGGCGTCGCCGGTGACGTGAGCAGGCAGCTGGAACGACCGGCGGAACGATCCGTACCGGATCTCCCGCAGCGTGCGGCCGTCCTTCTCTTCCGAGCGCTGATCGCGGTGCTCGCCGTGGATGACCAACCGCCCGCGGTCGACCTCCACGTTGACGTCCCGGTCCACGTCCACGCCCGGGAGCTCGACACGTACGATCGCGTCGTCGCCGTCCTTGACGATCTCGGCGGAGGGCTTGAAACCGCTGGTCGCCGGGGTGTTCCAGTCCGCAGCGGCGGCGGGGCCGAAAAAGTCGCGCAACCACCGGTCGGTGTCCCAGGCCGGCCGCGACCACAGTGCGAGGTTACTCATGGCGCTTCCCTTCTAATTCCTTGAGCTTGATTGTGAGATTCCTGTGACCGGTGCCTGTGCGACCGGCTACTTGGAGAAACATGAGTCGACCCCGCTAAAGTTCCACCTCGTCGTTCGCCGCCGGCGAACGATCACTCACAGACCTTCCTGTGAGTTGTGAGATCCTCGTCATAGGACCGTCACATTGCGCGAAAAGAACGTAATTTCTGGCCGTTACTCTCAAAGCCATGTCTGCAGACGGGATTTCGCGCGCCAACTGTGCGCCTCGTCACATCATCGTAGTCGGACATGGCATGGTGGGGCACCGGTTCGTCGAGGCGCTACGCGCCCGTGACACCGAGGGATCGTGGCGCATCACGGTTTTCGCCGAGGAGACCGACGCGGCCTATGACCGCGTGGGACTGACCTCCTACACCGAAAGCTGGGATCGCAAGCTACTGGCATTGCCCGGCAACGAATACGAGGGTGACGAGCTGGTCCGGCTGGTGCTCAACCAGCGGGTTACCGAAATAGACCGTGCCGCAAAGACGGTGGTCACCGCCGACGGCCAACGGCACGGCTACGACACCTTGGTCCTGGCGACCGGGTCGTACGCCTTCGTGCCGCCGGTGCCGGGCCATGACCTGCCCGCGTGCCACGTGTACCGCACGCTGGACGACCTCGACGCCATCCGTGCCGACGCCCAGCGCACGGTCGAAACCTCGCACGCCACCGCGGGTGTCGTGATCGGCGGCGGCCTGCTCGGGCTGGAGGCCGCTAATGCTCTGCGCCAGTTCGGGTTGCAGACCCACGTCGTCGAGATGATGCCGCGGCTGATGGCCCAGCAGATCGACGAGGCGGGCGGCGGGCTGCTGGCCAGGATGATCGGCGAGCTCGGCATCTCGGTGCACGTCGGCACGGGCACCGAATCGATCGAGGCTGTTGACCATTCGGACGGCACCACCTCGGTGCGGGTGAGCCTGACCGACGGCCAGGTCATCGATGCCGGCCTGGTGATCTTCGCGGCCGGCATCCGGCCGCGCGACGAGCTGGCCACCGCCGCAGGACTGACCCGCGCCGAGCGCGGCGGGGTGCTTACCGACATTGCTTGCCAGACAAGCGATCCCGACATCTACGCGATCGGTGAGGTCGCCGCGATCGGCGGCCGCTGCTACGGCCTGGTGGGGCCTGGCTACACCTCGGCGGAGGTGGTGGCCGACCGGCTGCTGGACGGCGTCGCGGAGTTCGGCGAGGCGGACCTGTCCACGAAGCTCAAACTGCTGGGCGTCGACGTGGCCAGCTTCGGCGACGCGATGGGGACGACCGAGAACTGCCTCGAGGTCGCCATCAACGATGCGGTCAATCGGACCTACGCCAAGCTGGTGCTCTCCGACGACGCCAAGACGCTGCTCGGCGGCGTGCTGGTCGGCGACGCCTCGTCCTACGGGGTGCTGCGGCCCATGGTCGGTAGCGAGCTGCCCGGCGACCCGCTTGCGCTGATCGCGCCGGCGCAGTCCGGCGGCGGTGCGGCGTTGGGCGTTGGGGCGCTGCCGGATTCGGCACAGATCTGCTCGTGCAACAACGTCACCAAGGGCGACCTGAAGTGTGCGATCGCCGACGGCTGCGCCGATGTCCCCGCGCTCAAGGCGTGCACCTCGGCCGGCACCTCGTGTGGGTCTTGCGTCCCGCTGCTCAAGCAGCTGCTGGAAGCCGAGGGCGTGGAACAGTCCAAGGCGCTGTGCGAGCACTTCAGCCAGTCGCGCGCGGAGCTGTTCGAGATCATCTCGGCCACCGAGATTCGGACCTTCTCGGGTCTGCTGGAGCGTTTCGGCCGCGGAAAGGGTTGCGACATCTGCAAACCCGTCGTGGCCTCCATTCTGGCTTCCACCGGATCGGACCACATTCTCGAAGGCGAGCAGGCCTCGCTGCAGGATTCCAACGACCACTTCCTGGCCAACATCCAGAAGAACGGCAGCTACTCGGTGGTGCCGCGGGTTCCCGGTGGTGACATCAAGCCCGAGCATCTGATCCTGATCGGCCAGATCGCCCAGGACTTCGGGCTTTACACCAAGATCACCGGCGGCCAGCGGATCGACATGTTCGGCGCCCGGGTGGACCAACTGCCGGAGATCTGGAAACGCCTGGTCGACGGAGGCATGGAATCCGGCCACGCGTACGGCAAGGCGTTGCGCACGGTGAAGAGCTGCGTGGGCACCGACTGGTGCCGGTACGGACAGCAGGATTCGGTGCAGCTGGCCATCGATCTGGAACTGCGCTACCGCGGACTGCGGGCACCGCACAAGATCAAGATGGGCGTCTCCGGGTGCGCGCGCGAGTGCGCCGAAGCCCGGTCCAAGGACGTCGGCGTCATCGCCACCGAAAAGGGCTGGAACCTCTACGTCGGCGGCAACGGCGGTATGACGCCCAAGCACGCACAGCTGCTCGCCAGCGATCTGGACACCGAAACGCTGGTCCGCTACGTCGACCGGTTCGTCATGTACTACATCCGGACGGCCGACCGGCTGCAACGCACGGCGCCGTGGGTCGACTCGCTCGACGGCGGGCTCGACCACGTGCGCGAGGTCGTGTGCGAGGACTCGCTCGGCCTGGCCGAGGAATTCGAGGCCGCAATGGATCGGCATGTCGAGAACTACAAGTGCGAATGGAAGGGCGTGCTGGACGACCCGGACAAGCTGTCGCGGTTCGTGTCGTTCGTCAACGCCCCTGACGCCGTCGACTCGACGGTCACGTTCACCGAGCATGCTGGCCGCAAAATCCCTGTGTCCATTGGCATGCCGCGGGTTCGTCAAGCGACAACGGAGGAATGAGGAAGGGATCATGACACTTCTCAACGACATCCAGGTGTGGACCAGCGCGTGCGCTTACGACCACCTCATTCCGGGTCGCGGCGTCGGCGTGCTGCTGGACGACGGTTCCCAGGCGGCGCTGTTCCGGCTCGACGACGGCTCGGTGTACGCGGTGGGCAACGTCGACCCGTTCTCCGGTGCCGCGGTGCTCTCCCGCGGAATCGTGGGTGACCGCGACGGCCGCGTAACGGTTCAATCGCCCATCTTGAAGCAGGCGTTCTCACTCGAAGACGGTTCCTGCCTGGACGATCCGGCCGTTTCGGTGCCGGTGTACCCGGTGCGGATCACCGACGACGGGTACGTTCAGGTCGCGCGCGACTACCAGCCGCGGGCTGCCTGAGTTCGACCGCCGGAATTCACCGGGTGATGTCGCCGACCAGGTAGCGCTGCATCGTCGGCCCGATTGCGTCGACGAGTGCGTCCACGGACATGGAGTGCATCGGCTCGGAGCGGATGCCGTAGCGCATGATGCCCAGGCCCACCAATTGTGAGGCGCACAACGAGGCCCGCTGCGCCACCTTGTCGGCGCCCAGGATTTTCAGCAGTGGGCCAAAGACCGGGCCGATGAACATGCCCTGCACGATTTCGGCGGTCTTCGCCATCCCCGTCGACGCGATGGCGCTGGCCGCGAACGGGCCGCCGCCCGCGGCGTCCCACGTCGTGATCAGAGTGCGCAGGGTCCGCCGGCCCACCTGGTTGACCCCGCCGGTGACGATCCGGTCGATGAATTCCGGTGTGCCAAAGGGTAACCGCAGCATCCTCGCGACCGGGTCGAGGATCCCAGGCGACGGCTCTTCGCGGCGGGGCATGGTGTCAGGATCACCCGTCTGCGATCAAAGATCAAGGAACGACGGACACCGGCGCGCCTCGCCAGCAGGCGTTTTGCGCTAGGGCGCGGACCGCACGGTGCGGCCGTGGGCCAGCTGGTGTGGGCCCGATCGGCGCGACGACTGCCGGGCGGTGGGCGCCAGGACCGGCGGCAGGGCCCGGCGGAATCGGTTCGCGACCAGGCGTGCCAACCCGGGATGGGTGCCCAGCGGCTCACTGACCAGGTCGGCGCCGCAGGCGTGCAGCCGTTGCTGGAACAGGCCGTCGGCCAGTAGATATGAGGCGACGACGACGCGTCCGCCGACGCGTCGCGTCCGGGCCCGGGCCCGGTCCACCGCCTCGGGCAGTTGCGGATCGCCGGTGGCCGCGAACGCCAGGCTCACCCGCGATCCGGTCAGCGCCGAGACCAGCGTCGCGGTGGTGTGCAAGTCGGTGCGCGCCTTGACGTCCGAGGTCCCCGCGGCCGCCAGGATCACCGAATCACCCGGTCGCCAACCGCATTTCAACAACTGGTCGCCGACGATCCGGGCGATTTGACCGCTCGGGCCCAGTGCGGGGGTGACGATCACATTCGGGTGTCCACTGACTTCGACGTGGGCGGGCAGATCGGCCCGGACGTGGTATCCGCGCGACAAGAACGCGGGCACCACGATGGCGGGGCGGTCGGTGTCCTTCGCGCGCACCAGGACCTCGCTGGGGGTGGGACCCACCACGTCCACGAAGGCAACGTCCACCGTGCTGTGCACAAGCGTACTCACCTGTGCCGCAAGGCCTTCGATCATCGTCACGCCACCTGGCCTGCGGGTGCCGTGCGCTACCAGGATCAGTGCCATGGGGAAGCTTCCGAATGGTCGATATGGTCGATCGCCAGCCGGTAGCCGCGCTTGACCACCGTCGCGACGATGTTCTTGTCGCCCAGCGCCGTTCGCAGCCGCAGCACTGCGGTATCGACGGCGTGCGGGTCATTGCTGTTGCCGGGAAGCACTCGTAACAAGTCGTTGCGCGCGACGACGTCACCCGGGCGCTGGGCCAGCGCGCGCAGGGTGGCCATGCCGGATCCCGACAGCGACTTCACCGAACCGTCGACCAGCACGCAGGTTCCACGGATCTCAAGGTCGTGACCGGCCGCGCGGATGGCGCACGACCGCAGCGGCGGGAGCTCCTGTGCGATGTGACGTGCCAACGCCCCCAACCGCATTCGCTCGGGCGATGACGTCGGGATCCCCGCTCGGATCAATGGCTGCGCGGTGACCGGACCGACGCACATCGCGTGCACGTCGCTGCGAAGCGCTTGCAGCAGTTGATCTTCGATGCCCAGTTCGCGGCTGCGCTCCAGCAGCGCCGCGCCGGCGGGCGCCGACGTGAAGGTCACCGCGTCGAATTGCCGCCGCGCCACCGAGGCGACGAGTTGGTCGAAGTCGCCGCCGGCCGGCGTTGGCTTCCAGCGGTATACGTGGATGGGAACCACCTCGGCACCCGCCGCCCGCAATCCGTTGATGAACTCCGGGAACGGGTCCCACCCGTCGGCCGCGCCGTGCAGCTGGACGGCGATCCGCTTACCGGCGACGTCCGATTCGAGGAGGTAACGCAGGACTTCGCGCGACGATTCGGATTTTGGGGACCACTCCTCGTGCAGCCCGGCGGCGCGCAGCGCACCGGTCGCCTTCGGCCCGCGGGCCACGATCCGCGACTTGGCAAGCGACGCCAGCAGTTGGGTGGCCAGCCCCCAGCCGTCGGCCGCGGCGACCCAGCCGCGGAAGCCGATGCCGGTGTGCGCCACCAAGATATCGGGGGGTTGGGCGATCACCGCTTCGGTGTGCTTCTGCAATTCGTCGTCTTCGGGCAGCGCGATGATGTTGATGGCCGCGGCGCTGGAAACCTCCGCGCCGTTACGGCGCAGCAACGCGCACAGCTCCTCGGCGCGGTTCGCCGACGTGACGGCGATCCGGTAGCCGGTGAGCGGCGCGGAGTCGGGTGGGGCCAGTTGCGGGGCCATATGAATTGTGTATGCCTGCGACGTTTCGGTTGCGTTACCGGTCAATTGCTGTGGCATTGCCCGTGTTGCGAGTCCGCTCACACACGGGCGGCCTCGGTTTCCGGCGCCGGCTCCAACAGGCCCGGGGCCGACGCGGGACGGCGCACGTAAACCGTCCAGGTCATGATCGCCGCCACGACGTAGGAGGCCAAAAATGCCCAGTAGGCCGATGTTTCCGTGCCGGTACTCAGATAGGACTGGCGCAGCGCCAGGTTGATTCCCACGCCGCCGAACGCCCCGACGGCCGAACAGATGCCGATCAGCGATCCCGACATCGCGCGGGCCCAATGACGGCGTTCGTCCTCGCTCGTGTCCAGCGAGCGGCTGCGCGCCTCGTAGACCGAGGGGATCAGCTTGAAGACCGAGCCGTTGCCCATGCCGGACAGGACGAACAGCAGCATGAAACCGGTGACGTAGCCGAGCATGCTGGCGGTGTGCGTCGCGGCGTGGTGATCGTCGAGGGTGCTGACGGTGACCAGGAGCCCGGCGCCCAGGGTCATGCCGGCCAGCACGCCCAGGGTGACGCGGCCGCCGCCGAGGCGGTCGGCCAGCCGGCCACCGTAGATGCGCGCCAGCGAGCCCAGCAACGGCCCGATGAAGGCGAGCTGCGCGGCGTGCAGCGCGGCATGCTTGGGGCCTTCCCCGCTTTCGGCGAAGTTGACCTGCATCACCTGCCCGAAGGCGAAGGAGAAGCCGATCCAGGAGCCGAAGGTGGCGATGTAGAGCAGCGAGATCACGTGCGTGTCGCGCTCGAACAGGATCTTGCGCATGGTGCTCAGCTGGGTGCCGTGGTTGACGTTGTCCATGCACAACGCGGCCGCGATGCCCACGACTACCAGGAACACCAGGTACACCGCGCACACCCAGTAGGGCGCCTCGTGACCGGCGGTGGCCAGCACCAGCAGGCCGACCAGCTGGATCACCGCGACCCCCAGGTTGGCCACGCCGGCGTTGACGGCCAGCGCGCCGCCCTTGAGCCGCTGCGGATAGAAGGCATTGACGTTCGCCAGCGAGGCCGCGTAATTGCCGCCGCCCAGCCCGGTCAGGGCGGCGCACAGCACGAACGGCCACAGGGGCAGACCGGGATTGGCCAGCAACACGATCGTGCCGGCCGTCGGGATCAGCAGCACAAAGGCCGAGAACGTCGTCCAGTCGCGGCCGCCGAAGGCGGCGATGCCCAGGGTGTAGGGGATCCGGACGCAACCGCCGACCAGGGTGGCGACCGCGCCCAGCAGCAGCTTGTCGCCAGCGGAGAAGCCGTAGACGGACCCGGCCATGAACAGCGCCATGACGGGCCACAGGGTCCAGATCGAAAATGCCACGTGGTCACCGGCGATGGTGCACAGCAGGTTGCGCCGGGCGACCTTCTTGTTGCCTGCCTCCCAGGCCACCGTGTCTTCCGGGTTCCAGTCCGCGATGCGGTGGTTGCGCCCCAGCCGGCCTGTCTTCGGCATGACGCTCATGCGCGTCCACTCTTCGCGGAAATCGCTTGCGTCCCAACGGCATCGCACCGGTTGAAGTGCATACAGCTCCCTCTCGTCAGGCCCCACGAACCGCCGCATCCGGCCGCCGCGACGCCAGGGGTCACCGCGCTCGCCCGGTATCGGGAAAGCTGTTCGGAGGCTGGCTTTCGACGCTTGGGCGCCCCGAATGAAGGGGCGTGCCCCGTCGCACGGTCCGATGCTCACATTTACGACGCGAGCGGGTCAACCGGAACGGGCCAATATCGCCTGTTAGTTGCTTACCAGTTATCTGGTAAATCCCTGAGGGGCAACCGGTTCGCGAACGCGCGGTTCATCGAGCCCGAATGAGCGCCGCCATCAAGTGATTTCACGCATACCCCCAGCCTCGTGTGAGCTGGACTACATTGTGATTCCCGCGCCGACGAATTGCGAACGAATTGCGTTAGGAAAACGGCCAACTCGCGGCGCCGGAATAGGCGCCTGCCAAAGCTCTGGGCCGCGCCCAGTGCAGTCGCACCGTCTGGCCGGGCCGCACCTGGGCGATCTTGTCGACGTCCTCGTCGACCACCACGCCGATCACCGGGTAGCCGCCCGTGACGGGATGGTCGGGACCCAGGATCACCGGTAAACCGTTGGGCGGCACCTGAATTGCGCCGCGGGTCGCACCCTCACTGGGCAGCTGCCGGTCCGGGTAGCAGTGCTGCAGGGGACGGCCGGTCAACCGCATCCCCACCCGGTCGCTGCGATCGGACGCCACCCAATCGGTGTGCACCAGGGCGTCGGGGTCGACGAACCAGTCGTCGCGCGGCCCGGGCACCGCGAACAGCTCGACGACGCCGCCGGTGATGGCCGCCACCGGCGCCTGGTCCAGTTCGGGGTAGGCGTCGGTGTGCTCGCCGATCGGGAGCCGGTCGCCGGCCTGCAGTGGCGACGGGCCGATGCCCGACATCACGTCGTAGCTGCGCGAGCCCAGCACCGGCTCCACGCAGATGCCACCGCGGATCGCCAGGTAGCTGCGCAGGCCGGCGCGGGGGGCGCCCAACGCGATCACCTCGCCGTCGCGCACATGATGAATGCTGTTGGTGCCGAACTTGATTCCGTTGACGGTGGGGTCGGCGTCGGCGCCTGTCACCGCGATGTCGACATCGCCACCGGACAGCCTGGCCGCGAAACCGCCGAACGTCACCTCCACCGTGGCGCGGTCGTCGGGGTTTGCCACCAGCCGGTTGGCCAGCCGGTGCGCGCGCCGGTCGGCGGCTCCGGACCGGCTCACCCCCAGATGGGCCAGTCCCGGGCGGCCGAGGTCTTGGACGACGGCGAGCGGTCCGGTGCGGAGGATCTCCAGGATTGCCACGGTTGTCTCCTTAACTATGGTGGCGACCCGCTTCGCCCGGCTGCGCCGCGCTCGCGATCGCCACTTAACAATGGTGGCGACCCGCTTCGCCCGGCTGCGCCGCGCTCGCGATCGCCACTTGGCTATGGTGGCGACCCGCCACCGACTAGACGGCCCGGAACTGCACCCACATGCCCTGCGTCAACAACGCAGGGTTCGACCGCTGTAGGTCCCACAGCACCGCGCCGGTCCGGCCGATGAGTTGCCAGCCACCGGGGGACTGACGCGGGTACACCGCGCTGAAGTCACCGGCGAGGGCCACGGAGCCGGCCGGCACCGAGGTCCTCGGCTCCGGGCGGCGTGGCACCCGCAGCCGCGGGTCGCCGTCGACCAGATACGCGAAACCGGGTGCGAATCCACTGAATCCGACCCGCCACAGCGTGGAAGTGTGGGCGTCGATCACCGCGGGGATGGTCAGCCCGGTGTGGCCGGCGACCTCGGCCAGATCCGGACCGTCGTAGACGACGTCGATGACCACGTCGGCGCGGCGCTCCGAGGCGGTGTCGGTGGTGGCGGCGACGTCCATCTTGCGCAGCCGCTGGCGGATGACGCCTTGGCGGCGCGGACCGTCCAGCTTCACCAGCACCGTGCGGGCCGCCGGGACGACGTCGACCACGCCCGGTATCGCCGCGGCGCGCAGCGCGTCCGCCCACGCCAATACCTCAGCGGTACTTCCGCATTGCACCATCAGCGCGCGGTCGCCGTAGTCCACGACGGTGTTGCCGACCAGCTCCGTCGGCAGGTTGTGGGCCAGGTCGCCGCTAAGGTCCGTCACGCTCATTACTCGACGGTAACCCCGGGATCGGGGCATGTGCGAGGGGCGCCGACGGATTTTCGAGCTCTGCCAGAGCTGCCTTAGCAAACGCTCAAACAGCCCTGGCATGCCCGCGCGGCTAGCCCAGGATCTTGGTGATCAGCGGCGGCAGTTGATCGGCGATGACCGGGTAGCTCAGCGGCGAGGCGAACGCGATCGCCCCGGCCTGGTCCTTGGTGGTGAAGATGTGGCGGTTCTGTGCGGTGGTCAGCGACCCGGCCACCTCGGGGTCGGCGAGTATCGCCTTCTGCTCGTCGGGGCTCCGCGTCGTCCAGATCACCACGTCGGCGGACTCGAGCACGGATTTGATGTGATCGCGGGGGATGACGGCCCGCTGATCGGTGCCGAACGGCTTGATGGCGTCGGAGATGACCAGTCCCATCTGATTCAGGAAGTCCGTGCGCCAGCCCGCCATGGTGGCGACGACCGTGCCCTGCCACAGCGCGCCGTGCATCAGCAGCGCCTTCTTGCCGGTCCACTGCTGATTCTTTTTGCCGATGTCGGTGAACTTCTGGTCGACGCCGTCGATCAGCGACTTCATCTGGTCGGCCTGGAAGACCGCCTGGCCGATGATGGTGGCCTGGTCTTTCCACGGCTCGAAGAAGGCGTCGCCGTCCGATTGCGCGACGGTCGGGGCGATCGCGGACAGTTTCTGATACGTGTCGGCGTCCAGGCCGGCGTTGACGGCCACGATCAGGTCCGGTTTGAGACCGGCGATCTGGTCGACGGGAATGCCGTTGTCGAGGTTCAACACAGTCGGCTGCGCGCCACCGAGTTTGGGTGCGGCCCACGGCCAGACGGCGGAGGGCTGGTCACCGAACCAGTTGGTCACCGCGATCGGCACCACGCCGACCGCGAGCAGGTCGTCCTGCTCGGTGTAGCCGGCGCTGACGACGCGCTTGGGTGGTTCCTTGATGACGGTCTCACCGAACAGGTGGGTGACCGTCACCGAACCCGGGGTGGCTCCCGGAGCCGATTTGCGCGACGAGCATCCCGAAGAGAACGCGGTCGCGCCGCCGATCGCGGCGACCCCGGCAGCCCCTGCGAGCTGCAAGAATCCCCGTCGATTCCATCCCTGTCGCATCGCGTGAGAGTATCGCGTTCCGCCCGCTCAGATGCATCGCCGCGCTGTTGAGGTCTGTCAGCCCAGCGGCATGCCGGCGTCCATGAAGTCCAGGGCGCGAAAGATCGTGTCGGCGGTCTTCGGTGCGTTGTCGAAGGCGGCCATCACGGCACCTGTCAACGCCCCCGCGAACACCCGGACTTCGAAATCGTCTGCGGCACGGCCGATCCGGTGCGCGATCGCCTCGGCGGCCACGGTCACGGTGCGATAGTACTCGTCGTACATCGCCGCCTTGAGCTCGGGTATCGAGAACATCAGGCGCTGCCGGGTGCTCTCGAACTCCAGCTGATCATCGGGGAGTTGGGCCATGACAGCCTCGTAGGCCCGGCGGAAGGCCTGCGCCGGAGACAGGTTGCGCGGCTGGGCCTTCAACGCGTCCAGGATCAGCGGGTCCAGGTCGTCGGCGAGCAGCAGCGATTCCTTGGACGGGAAGTAGCGGAAGAAGGTGCTCGGCGACACGTCGGCCGCCTCGGCGATCTGTTCGACCGTGGTCGCGGCGTAGCCGTTCTCCTCGATGAGGCGAAACGCCTCGCGCCTGATGGCGCGGCGGGTCTTGATCTTTTTGCGCTCTCGTAGGCCCAGGGGCGCCTCAGTCACCTGCATGGCGCCGATTGTCGCGCATCCACCCGCCACCGTGGGCTCGCGGCGTCGTTGCGTTGCAGACTTCTGACAAACGTGACCGGGCCGTTGCGATTTCTGCGTATTGCCCGCGTAACTGTGCACACCCAGTTCGGTAACAGTGTGTCTTTAGCGTCGAGTGGTCACTGCCCGCGCCTCATTCAACTCAGGAGTCCCACCGGATGACCACGACCATCGGCCCCGTATCGCAGCCCGCGCCACCGCGCGAGCGTCATACGGGACGGCACTGGATCGATGACTGGCGGCCCGAAGACCCCGAATTCTGGGAGACGACCGGCAAGCCGATCGCTCGCCGGAACCTGATCTTCTCGATCTTTGCCGAGCACGTCGGGTTCAGCGTGTGGATGTTGTGGAGCATCGTGGTGGTGCAGATGACGGCCGGGGCACACGGGCACCCCGCCGCGTCCGGGTGGGCGCTGACCGCCAGCCAGGCCCTGTGCCTGGTCGCCGTCCCCAGCGGCGTCGGGGCGTTCCTCAGATTGCCCTACACCTTCGCGGTGCCGCTGTTCGGCGGCCGCAACTGGACGACCATCTCGGCGGCGCTGCTGCTGATCCCGTGCCTGCTCCTGGCATGGGCGGTGAGCCATCCCGGCCTCCCGTTCGGCGCGCTGGTGGCGATTGCCGCGACCGCCGGCTTCGGCGGCGGCAACTTCGCCTCGTCGATGGCCAACATCTCGTTCTTCTACCCGGAGAAAGACAAGGGCTGGGCGCTGGGCCTGAACGCGGCCGGCGGCAACATCGGCGTGGCGGTGGTGCAGAAGATCATTCCGCCCATCGTCATCGCCGGCGGCGGGATGGCGCTGTCGCGCGCCGGACTGTTCTACGTACCACTGGCCGTGGTGGCCGCGGTCTGCGCGTTCCTGTTCATGAACAACCTCACCGAGGCCAAGGCCGACGTGAAGCCGGTGCTGGAGTCGCTGCGGCACGCCGATACCTGGGTGATGTCGCTGCTGTACATCGGCACCTTCGGCTCGTTCATCGGCTACTCGGCCGCCTTCCCGACCCTGCTCAAGACGGTCTTCGGGCGGGGCGACATCGCCCTGGCATGGGCCTTCCTGGGCGCCGGCATCGGATCGGTCATCCGGCCCCTCGGCGGCAAGCTGGCCGACCGGATCGGCGGCGCCCGCATCACCGCCGCCAGCTTCGTGATGCTGGCGATCGGTGCGGCGGCGGCACTGTGGTCGGTGAAGGCGGTGAACCTGCCGGCCTTCTTCGCGAGCTTCATGTTCCTGTTCGTCGCGACCGGCATCGGCAACGGCTCGACCTACCGGATGATTTCGCGGATCTTCAAGATCAAGGGCGAACTGGCCGGGGGTGATCCCGACACCATGGTGGCCATGCGCCGCCAGGCGGCCGGGGCGCTGGGCGTCATCTCGGCGGTGGGTGCCTTCGGCGGGTTCGTGGTTCCGCTGGCGTACGCGTGGTCGAAGTCGGAGTTCGGCAGCATCGAGCCGGCGCTGCGGTTCTACATCGTGTTCTTCCTCGGCCTGCTCGGCGTCACCTGGTACTGCTACCTGCGCAAGCACAACGCGATCACGCGGGTGGGGATCTAGGCGCGGCCGGGGTCAGTTCGACGGCTTCTGCTTTCCGCCGTATCCCTCCCAGGGGCTGTAGTCGGCGATCAGCTCGTCCTGGGGTGGCCGCTGGTCTTCGGGAACGTGCTGCAGGTTGATCCGGATCCGGTACCAGATCGAACTGGGCCCGCGCATCCCGTCGACCAGGACGTCGACCGGCTCCAGCCGGCGGGCCGCCGCGGGATAGCGGTCGCGCCAGACGTCCAGCGCGGCCATCGCCTCGTCCTTGGTCTTGGTGCGGGCGATCTCGATCAGCGGCATCGTGGACTGGCGCCGGCCGTCGGCGCGCTTGCCCGCCCCTTTCGGCGCGCGTTCGGGCGGCCCCATCTCCTCGGCCAGCACCAGCAGCCGGTCGAGCTCGCCGATGGCGTCGTCCATGCCCGCCCAGGGGTCACCGATCTCGGCGAACCGGGCGGGCACGGTGTCGATGGTGAACGCCTCGGGGTCGCAGCCGGCGACCTCGTCCCACTGCAGCGGCGTCGAGACCCGGGCATCCGGGGTCGCCCGCACCGAATACGCCGATGCGACGGTGCGGTCCTTCGCGTTCTGGTTGAAGTCGACGAACACCCCCTCGCGTTCTTCCTTCCACCAGCGGCTCGTCGCCGCCTCGGGTACCCGTCGCTCGACCTCGCGGGCCACGGTCTGCGCGGCCAGCCGCACCTGGCGGAAATCCCAGCGCGGGGCGATGCGGGCGTAGATGTGAAAGCCGCGCGATCCCGACGTCTTAGGCCACGCGGTCAGGCCGTAGTCCTCGAGCACCTCGCGCGCCACCAGCGCGACGTCCACGATGCGCCGCCAGGAGACCCCTGGCATCGGATCCAGGTCGACCCGCAATTCGTCGGGGTGATCGAGGTCGTCGGCCAGCACCGGATGCGGGTTGAGGTCGACGCAGCCCAGGTTGACCGCCCAGGCCAGCCCGGCGGCGTCATGGATCACCGCCTCGGCGGCGGAAGTGCCTCGTGCGTAACGCAGTTCGGCAACGTCCACCCAGTCCGGCCGCTTGGCCGGCGCACGCTTCTGGAAGACCGCCTCTTCGGTGATGCCCTTGACGAAGCGCTTCAGGATCATCGGGCGGCCGGCCACGCCGCGCAGCGCGCCGTCCGCCACGGACAGGTAATAACGGACCAGGTCGAGCTTGGTATACGGGCCGGTCGAGGTTTCACGGGTGCTCGCGCGGGGGAATATCACCTTGTCCGGATGGGTGATGGTGACCTGGCGCCCGGCCACCTCCAGCGAAACCGGACGGGTCATGTGGTTCATGCTAATTCGCCAGAAAATCTGGCCGTACTGAGACGGACGTCACATAAGGTGGATTTCATGCCTAACCTCCTCGGCCTGCCCGGTCAGGCCGCCGCAAAAGTTGCGCAGTACGTCGAACGCGGCTCCGCCGAACTGCACTATGTGCGCAAAGTCTTCGAGTCGGGCGCGTTCCGCATCGAGCCGCCGCAGAACTACGCCGCGATGGCCGCCGACATCTACAAGTGGGGAGAGTTCGGCATGCTGCCGTCTCTCAACGCGAGACGTCACCCCGACCGCGCGGCGTGCGTCGACGAAGAGGGCGAATTCTCCTACCGGGAGCTCGACGAGGCGGCGCACGCGGTGGCCAACGGGCTGATCGAGAAGGGCGTCAAGGGCGGCGATGGCGTCGCCATCCTGGCCCGCAACACCCGCTGGTTTTTGATCGCCTACTTCGGCGCCGCGCGGGTGGGCGCCCGCATCATCCTGCTCAACAGCGAGTTCTCGGGTCCGCAGATCAAGGAGGTGTCGGAGCGCGAGGGCGCCAAGCTGATCATTTACGACGACGAGTACACCAAGGCGGTCAGCAAAGCCTCGCCGGAATTGGGCATGCTCCGCGCGTTGGGCACCAACCCGGACAGCGACGAGAAGTCGGCCAGCAAGGACGACACGCTGGCCGACTTGATCGAGCGCAGCGACAAGAAGCCCGCGCCCAAGGCAAGCAAACACTCGTCGATCATCATTTTGACCAGCGGGACCACCGGCACCCCCAAGGGCGCGAACCGCAGCACCCCGCCGACGCTGGCGCCGATCGGCGGCATCCTGTCGCACGTTCCGTTCAAGGCCGGCGAGGTGACGTCGCTGCCCGCACCGATGTTCCACGCGCTGGGTTTCCTGCACGGCACGATCGCGATGTTTTTGGGCTCGACTCTGGTGCTGCGCCGGAAGTTCAAGCCGCCCCACGTGCTGGAAGACATCGAGAAGCACAAGGTGACCGCGATGGTCGTCGTCCCGGTGATGTTGTCGCGGATCCTCGACGCGCTCGAGAAGCTGGACAAGAAGCCCGACCTGTCCAGCCTGAAGATCGTGTTCGTCTCCGGATCAGCGCTGGGCGCCGACCTGGCGGAACGAGGCCTCAAGGACCTGGGACCGGTCATCTACAACATGTACGGCTCGACCGAGATCGCGTTTGCGACGATCGCCGAGCCCAAGCACTTGGAGTACAACTCGTCGACCGTCGGCCCGGTGGTCAAGGGCGTAAAGGTCAAGATCTACGACGACAACGGCAAGGAGTTGCCCCAGGGCGACGTCGGCCGCATCTTCGTCGGCAACGCCTTCCCGTTCGAGGGCTACACCGGCGGGGGTAAGAAGCAGATCATCGACGGGCTGTTGTCCTCGGGCGACGTGGGCTACTTCGACGAGAACGGCCTGCTGTACATCAGCGGGCGCGACGACGAGATGATCGTCTCCGGCGGCGAGAACGTCTTCCCGGCCGAGGTCGAAGACCTGATCAGCGGCCATCCCGACGTCGTGGAGGCCACCGCGATCGGCGTCGAAGACAAGGAATGGGGCCACCGCCTGCGCGCCTTCGTGGTGAAGAAGGACGGCGCCGACCTCGATGAGGACACCGTCAAGCACTACGTGCGCGACCACCTGGCCCGCTACAAGGTGCCGCGTGAGGTGGTCTTCCTCGATGAGCTGCCGCGCAACCCCACCGGCAAGGTCCTCAAGCGCGAGTTGCGCGAAATGGACGTCGACTAGCCCGTTGGTCCAGCGGGCCTCGCCTGATGGGCGGGTTCAGCGGCGGTCTTTGATGGCGCGGGTGACCTGTGCCGTCAGCTTGGGGTCGACCAGAAGTTGGTCGATGAGCGCGGTGAGGACTTCTTGCCCGGTCACCCGGGCGACTCCCAAACGGTCCGCCGCCTCCCGCTGCCAGATGTCGAGCGCCCGGTGAGTGGCCGCCGGCAGGTCGACGGTTCGACGCGTCCGCTGGGTGCGTCCCTGCTGCCCGGCCGCCGGCCGGCTGGCGATCCGCGGGCCACCCTGCTGCCCGAGACTGGTGAGACGCTCGGTGGGGGCGGCGTCTCCGGAGGGCCCGGCGGCCGAGTTGGGGGCGCGAAAGGCTCCGGCGCTGGGTCCGCTGTGGCTGCTGTTGAAGTTCACTTCGGTGTCTTCCTCCGTGAGTGCCAATCAGTAAATCAGCGCTCGGTGCCGTTGTGTCAATACTGATTCTGTCACCGACGCCAGCGTAAGTCGCGTTGCCGGGCCGCCCGCCTCCCAGTCGGCACCCCGCGGGTGGGAGCGCAGTTGCGCGGCGCCACAGCGCCTTCGCGCCGCAGATCGTCTCGCAAATACGCGAAAGTAGCTATTTGCTCGCCATGCGACTTTTCGGCGTACGCCAATGGCGCGGCTTGTTCTTCTCGAAAAGCTCGCCAGTCAGAATATCTGTTAATACGGAAAGTCTGACATCAGTAGGTACGGGATCCGTGGACCAGTACATCAGTAGACGGCTATTGAACTGCTAGAACGACTGTGGCACAACCGCGTCGTCAGTATTTGCAAATAAATGAATTACGTAAATACGCGTCAAGAATGAAACCGATTATTGGCCGGCACGGCGCTGTTGTTATCCAATTCACAATGGCCAGATAGCGAATTGCCCTTGTTTGCTCAGAAATGTCCAACTACCGTTTTTGGTATCGGGCGGCAAGCGGTTGGAAAGGAAAACTTCGATGATCTTCGGGCGATCATTATGCGGCGCGGCCGCAGGTGTCCTAGGTGCCGGGGCTGTGGCCGGCGCGCTGCTTTTCAGCGGCGCCCCCATGGCCCAGGCCGCTCCTGCGCCCGCAGCCACCACCAGCTTCGCCAGTGCTGGGCCGCACAGCGGACCGGGCTTCATCCCCGATCGCCCCGGCGGTCGCGGATGGGGCGGCCATGATGGTCGGGGAAATGGCAATTGGGGGCACGGCAACTGGGGCCGTGGCGGTGGCTATTGGGGCCCCCAGCACTGGTGGAACTGGTGGTGGTGATCACCATCTCCGCGCGGTAGGGGTCATCGCCGACACGCCAACCCTCGGGGTGGCCGACCGCGCATGGGGGGAACCATGCCGGCCTGACGTAGTCAGGTCGGCATGGCCCTGTTTTGGGCCCTTTTTCCGCGGCGCCTTACGGGTCGCGGGGCAGGCCCAGTAGCCGTTCGGCGATGATGTTCAGCTGCACCTCGGAGGTGCCGCCGTAAATCGTGGTGGCACGGCTGGCCAACAGGTATTCGCCCCATTTGCCGGGTAGTTGGTCGGGGTCGCCGATCGCGGCATCGGTGCCGAACGACGAGACCGCGAATTCGGCGTAACCCTGGCCGGTACGCATGGACAGCAACTTGGAGATCGCCGCCGACGGCATGGCGTCCCCACCGGCCAGCGTCAACAGGGTCGAGCGCAGGTTGAGCACCTTGGCCGCGTGGCCCTCGGCGATCAATTGGCCCGCTCGGTGCTGTGCAATCTGATCGAAGTGCCCGTCACGAACGAACTCGACGAACTGGGCCAGCGTGGCCAGGAAGTTCGCCTCGCTGCTGCCGATCGACACGCGCTCCGCGGTCAGGGTGTTGCGGCTGACCTCCCAGCCCCGGTTGACCTCACCGAGCACACACTCGTCGGGCACGAACACGTCATCGATGTAGACGGTGTTGAACATGGCGTTGCCGGTGAGCTCGCGCAGTGGCTTGACGTCGACGCCCTCGCTCTTCATGTCCAACAGGAAATATGTGATGCCAGCGTGTTTCGGGGCGCTGGGGTCAGTTCTGGCCAGTAGCGCGCCCCACTGCGAGAACTGCGCGGCGGTGGTCCAGATCTTCTGGCCGGTGATGCGCCAGCCGCCGTCGGTCCGGGTGGCCTTGGTGGTGAGGCCGGCCAGATCCGATCCGGCGCCCGGCTCGGAAAACAGCTGGCACCAGATCATCTCGCCGCGAAAGGTCGGCGGCAGGAACCGCTGCTTTTGCTCCTCGGTCCCGAACGCCACGATCGACGGGACGATCCAGGTCGCGATCCCCGTCTGCGGCCGCTTGACCCGCCCGGAGGCGAACTCCTGGGCGATGATGATCTGCTCCACCGGGCCCGCGGCCCGGCCCCACGGCTTGGGGAGGTAGGGGAGTACCCAACCTCCCTCGGCGATGGCGACCCTGCGCTGCTCCCGCCCGATCTCCTTGAGCGCGGCAACCTCCGCCCGGATCTCCGCCCGCAGCTTCTCGGTGTCGGGGTCGAGGTCGATGTCCACCGCGCGCATGCCGGTGGTGGTGGCGGTGTCGACGACCTTCTGCGGGTAGTCCGAACTGCGGCCGAAGGAGGCGGCCAACATCAGTGCCCGGCGGTAGTACACGCCTGCGTCGTGTTCCCAGGTGAAGCCGATCCCGCCGTGCACCTGAATGCAGTCCTGGGCGCAGCGCTGGGCGGCCGCGGGCGCCAGCGTCGCCGCGACGGCGGCCGCGAAGTCGACGTGTGAACCGGCTGTGTCCCAACCATTTTCGCGGGCCTCGTCGATCGCGCGGGCGGCATCCCACACGGCCGCGGTGGCCCGCTCGGTGTCGGCGATCATCTCGGCGCACTTGTGTTTGATCGCCTGGAACTGGCCGATCGGACGGCCGAACTGCTCACGGATCTTGGCGTAGTGCGAGGCCGTGTCCGTCGCCCAGCGCGCCACACCGATGGCCTCGGCGGACAGCAGCGTGGTCATCACCGCGTGCGCCGTCGCCATGCTCAGGTTCGTCAGCACGACGTCCTCGCCGACCTCGACGGCGTTGGCCCGCACATCGGCGATGGGGCGCAGCGGGTCCAGGCTCTTCACCGGCTCGATCTCGAGCTGGTCGGCGCGCAGCACCACCCACGCCTCACCGCTGTCGATCGCGACCGGCAACACCAGCAGCGTGGCCTGCGCCGCGGCGGGCACCGCACGGACCTCGCCGCGGATCACCAGCGAATTGCCTTGCCGGGTCGCGGTCAGCGCACAGCAATTCAGGCCGTAGGAGGCGATTTCGGCGCCCGACGCCAGCTCGGAGAGCACCTTCGCGTCCGGGTCGTGCGCGGAGATCAGGGCACTGGCGATCGCCGACGGCACGAACGGCCCCGGCACCGCACCGTAACCGAATTCGGCCAGCACGATGGCCAACTCGAGAATGCCGAAGCCCTGCCCGCCGACGGATTCGGCGAGATGGACACCGTGCAGTCCCTGGTCGGCCGCGGCCTGCCAGTACGGCGGGGGATTATCTATCGGTGTCTCCATGGCCGCATGCAGCGTCTCGGACGGCGCGATGCGCGCGACCAGTGATCGCACGGAATCGGCCAGGTCTTGATGCTCGGGATTTATCGCGATCGGCATTGGTCGCCTTCCGTTGCTGCAGGAGGCCGTTTCGGCCCAGTAGCTTCCAAGCTAACAACCAGTCGGTTGGTTGACGACACGGGTCGGCGGCTGTCCGTCGCGCAGACACCCGCGACGAATTGCGCGAGAACTCTCAGCGCCACCGCTTGCTGATCCATCGGGTGATCACGTCGGCCTGCTCGCCGCGCGCTCCAGGGGTGGTGAAGTAGTGGTCGGTTTCCACCGCGGCCTGCGTCTTGTCGGTGCCGGCGAGCGCGTCGAAAATGCGTTGGGCGTCAGAGGGAAACACCCCGGTGTCGGCCTCGGCGTTGATCACCAGGGCGGGACAGCTGATCCGGGCCAGATGCGGTTCGGCGCGGGTCTGGGCCACCCGCAGGCTCCACATGCTCAGCCAGTTGCGCAGCGTGCAGGCCGCCGCGATCCCGTGCGCCGAGCGGTTCGCCTTGGCCGGGACGCCCGCGTAGCACATGTTGGGTTGCCGCTTGGTGGGCTCGATGCCGGGGTCGACCATGCGCGGATCGGCCCAGGTCCGCATCACGGAAAACGGGCGATCGGAAAACCCCGCCGCGCGAACGCGTTTGAGCTCGGTTTCGGCCCAGTCGGTGATCGCGTGGTTGCGCGCGGTCTGCGCGCTGCGGTAGCGGGCGAGGAAGTCCGGCGAGTACGGCGGGCCATTGCGCTCGTTGAACAGGTCGAGGTCGGCGTCGGTGGCCACCGGGTCGTTCTCGTCGACGACGGCGGCGTCCATCCAGGCGGTGAGCACCTCCGGGCGCCCGGGATGGGCGGCGGTGGCCACGTAGCCGTCGGCTGGTGGCAATTCGGTCAGCCCGGTCGCCGGGCGCATCCCGTCCAGTGGGGTGACGTTCGGTTCGACCGCCTGCGACTGGTAGGCGGCCATCAACGAGCCGCCACCCGAATTGCCCAACAGCACCACGGTATCCACGCCCTGCACCTCGCGCAGCCAGCGCACCCCGACGCCGATGTCGACCAGCGCGTGGTCGAGCAGGAAGTTGCTTTCGAAGCCGCGAAACCTGGTGTTCCAGCCCAGAAAACCGACGCCGCGCGTGGCCATGTAGTCGGCGAGATAGTGCTCGGAGAAGTCGATCTGGTAGTGCGTGGCGATCATCGCCACTTTCGGTTTGCGGCCCACCGCCCGGTGATACAGCCCCTGGCACGGGTGCCCGCCCGCGCCCGCGCGCCCCGCGGTGGGCGACGGCAGTCCGATGAATTCGCGGATCACTCCGGCACCGGTATGACGAGTCAATTCAGCGGTCCCCCTTACGCATAGATGGCCCGGTAGTAGATGTTGGCCAGGGTCTGGATGCAGGCCTGGTCGTCGGGTTCCGCCGCACGGGCCCCACCGAGTTGGATGTAGCAGAACTGGTTGAACATCGCCACGATGGCCTCGGCGATCAGCCGAGGATCGTCGTCGCGGCAATAGCCCTCGGCCTGGGCCCGCCGCACCGACTCGGCGATGAAAGAGATTGGTATCTCGCAGATCTCGGCCCAGTATTGGGCGAAGTCGTCGTTGACCATCGCCAGCTGCGACACGCTGATCACCTCGGCGAGTCGGTGGCGGTAGGTGTGCCAGTGCGCGGCGGCCGCGGCGTGGGCCCGCTCCCGCTCGGACAGACCGTGTTCGGTTACCGACAGCGCGCGCTCGTTGGCCTCGTCGCGGAAGCGCAGCGCCCACTGGCGCACCATCGCCTCTTTGGAGTCGTAGTAGTTGTAGAACGATGCCGCCGAACGTCCGGCTTCCGCGGCGATGTCGGCGATGGTCGTGGCGAGGACGCCCTTGCGCGCGATGACGGTCCGGGCGGCCATGTCGATGGCGGCCTGGGTGCGCCTGCCGCGAGCGGTGGGAAGTTCGGCGGGCCGGCCGGCCCGGCCAGCAGGGGACGCCGCGGTCGACACCTGCGCACCTCCCTGGGCCAGAACTGAAACTGATGTTAGATTCAGATTTGGATCTTGGCCAGGATCGTCAAGCCGGGGACCGAGGGGAGCCACCAGATGATCAAGCCGCACAACACCAACACGGAATTCGAGCTCGGCGGGATCAACCATGTCGCCCTGGTGTGTTCGGACATGGCTAAAACCGTGGACTTCTACAGCAACATCCTCGGCATGCCGCTGATCAAATCGCTGGACCTACCCGGCGGCGACGGCCAGCACTTCTTCTTCGACGCCGGCAACGGCGACTGTGTCGCCTTCTTCTGGTTCGCCGACGCCCCCGACCGGGTGCCGAGGATCTCGTCGCCGGGCGCCATCCCGGGCATCGGCGACATCACCAGCGCAGTCAGCACCATGAACCATCTCGCCTTCCACGTGCCGGCCGAGAAGTTCGACGCCTACCGCCAGCTCCTCAAGGACAAGGGGGTGCGGGTCGGGCCGGTGCTCAACCACGACGAAAGCCCCATGCAGGTGTCCGCGATCGTGCATCCCGGCGTCTACGTGCGCTCGTTCTACTTCCAGGATCCGGACGGCATTACCCTTGAATTCGCTTGCTGGGTGAAGGAATTCGAGAGCGGCGACGCCCAGGCGGTGCCGAGGACCGCGGCGGACCGGCGGCCCCCGGTGGGTGCCGCCCACTGATTGGACCGGGCCGAGCCGGAGGATGTTTTCATGACCGACGGCATTCTGACCGACGCGCAGATCGCGGCGCTGACGCCCGAGCAGCGGCGGGAACTGATCACCCGGCTGGAGCAGCCGCTGGGTGACGTGATCGACCCGGAGTTCCTGGCGCGGGTGCGGCGCATCCGGCTCAGCCTGATGGTCGGTGGCTCCATGGCGATGGTCCCGTGGCTGGGGTATCTGTCGGTGACGCTGCCGGAGAACTACGTTGCGCACAACTGGCCCATCACCTGGGTCGGATTCGACGTGCTGCTGGTCGGGTTCATGTTGACGACGGCGGTGCTCGGGTACCTGCGTCGTCAGTTGCTGGTGCTCGCCGCCTTCACCACCGGGGTGCTGTTGATCTGCGACGCGTGGTTCGACCTGATGACCGCCGGACCCAAGGACATCTGGCTGTCGGTGATCACGGCGCTGCTGATCGAGGTGCCGCTGGCGATCTTCATGATCACCAGCGCGGTCCGTATCTTGCGGCTGACCATGCAGCGGTTGTGGCTGCTGCACCCCGGCATGCGGCTGTGGCAGCTGCCGCTGTTCCCGTGATGCGGGGCGGGTTTGGCTCGAGCCGCTCGGGTTCGAGGCCATGCCGGCCCCGCGAACGGGCCTATCAACGCTATCCCGAGTTCTAGACGCGGACAGGCGAATCGGCGACAAACCGTCCGTGGCTGGATACTTTTTGGTACGCATGCGCCACCCATCGGGGCGGCCATGCGACCGGTAAGCCAAGCAGGTTACCGCCGCGGAGACGATCGCGCGGGAGAAATGCGAGTCTTCGTAAAACCGCGAAATCATCGCCTCCCTCAGCTAGCGTCCACGGCAGCGACATAGGGGGTGTAAGCGACGCGGTAGTTCAGTCACATACCGAAAAGTACGTCGCGAAACTTCAAGCGTGAATCCAACCCGAGATGCGTCAATAGCTAAGCGCTAATTGCACTTTCACACCCCCCAGACCGCACAACAGATGTCGGTATCTCACAGCACAAGGACTCGACGAATGGTCGCACTCGGAAACATCAACGAATGGGAACCGCCACACGGCCCGGTTACCATGTGGATGGCAGCGCCCGCGGCGCTTGAAGCGGCACGCGCCGCGCGACGAAGTGATCTAGCTCCGAGTTATCAACAGAACCAACACCTCTGGGCCTCCTACCACGGCAAGAACCTGAACCGGCAGCTGCCCCGGCTGATGATCGTGGCGTGGAACATTCCCGGCACCTGCGACATCGAGGCGATGACCGCGACGATCAATGCCCATGTGCGCCGCCAGGACACGTATCACTATTGGTTCGAATTCGACAACCGAATCTTCGTGCGCCGCGAAATCGAGAATCCTCAAGACATCGACTTCGTCCCGGTGGCGCTCGGCGAGATGACCCCGGGCCAGGTGCGCACCCACGTCCTGACCACAACCCCGGAGACCCTGGAATGGGGCTGCTTCACCTACGGAATCGTCCAGCACGCCGACTATTTCACGTTCTATGCCAGTATCGACCACCTGCACATCGACGGTCTGTCCGCCGCCCTCATCTTCCTCGACGTCCACCTGATGTATCAGGAACTGGCGCAGAGTGGGCACCTGGCCGCCGCACTGCCAGACGTGCGGAGTTATCGCGCCTACGTTGCTCGGCAGCGTGAGAAGGCCGCGACGCTGGACCTGTCGTCGCCCGAGATCAAGGACTGGATCGCATTCGCGCGTGACACCGACGGCGACTGGCCGAGTTTCCCACTGCCGCTGGGCGATATCTGGGCGAGCACCAAGGGCGATCTGCTGACCGTCGAACTGATGGACGCCGCGGAGACGGAGGCCTTCGACGCCGCGTGCGTCGCGGCCGGCGCCCGGTTCATCGGGGGAGTCCTGGCATGCGCCGGTTTCGCCGAGCACGAATTCACCGGCAAGGACACCTATCACGGGTTCACGGCCAAGGACACCCGGGCCGCAGGTGTCGACACGATGACCGTGGGGTGGTTTGCCAGCCTGATCCCGATCACCGTGCCGACCACCGGCGAGACGTTCGCCCAGGCGGCCAGGGCCGCGCAGAAGTCGTTCGACGACGCCCAGCGCCTCGCCGAAGTTCCGGTCGAGCGGGTCCTGGAACTGGCTACACCCGACGAACTGGGCATCAAGCTGCCGACGCAGCTGCCGATGATGCTGTCCTTCCTCGACTTCCGCAAGATTCCCCTCAACGGGTTGTGGGCTGAAACGAAGTTCGGCACCTACGGCGACAGCCTTTCCCACGGCGGAATCAACATGTGGATCAACCGCCAGGCCGAGAACACCACCGTGACGATGTCCTTCCCGGACAACGCAATCGCACGCGAGTCGGTGCTGCGCTACATCGCGACGCTGACCCAGGCGTTCGTGCGTGTCGCCAAGCCCACCGCGGACCAGCCGGTCGTGGTTGCGCCCCAGGTGAATTCGGAAGAACCCTACCCGCTCGCGCCGGACGCCGACGACACCGAAGCGGCATAAGAATGAGCAACGTGCTGGACCTGGCCGACCAGACCCTCTTTCTCGGTGAGCGGGCGACGGGGGCCACCAGCCTGCTGCAATGTGTGTGGGTGTACGACCACGCAATCGACATCGGCGGGCTGCGCGAATTCCATCACCATCTGGGCACGGGGCGACTGTCGCGCCGGATCGAACGGTCTCCCTTGCCGTTCGGCCGCCATCGCTGGGTGGCGCCGAAGGATCGGTGCACCCTCGAGGTTGTCGGCACGCCGCGGCGACCCGACGAGATCGACGCGTGGCTGGCCGAGCAGGGCGCCAACCGGCCGGACGCCGAGCACGGGCCTGGCTGGCACCTGGCGGTGCTCCCGCTCACCGACGGCGGCGCGGCCGTCAGCCTGGTGACCACGCATTGCCTCACCGACGGCGTCGGGCTGTGCGAGGCGTTGGCTGACGCGGCGTGCGGGCGTGACGACGCGATCCGCTGGCCGGCCGCGGCGGCACGCCGACGGTGGCGGGCGGTGCATGAGGACGCCCGCCAAACCGCGCACGACACGGGCGATGTCGGTCGCGCCGTCGGCGCGGCGGTGCGAATGCTCCGGCAGGGCCGCGACGCCGTGCAATCCGCGTCGGCCGAGAAGCGGCCGGCGCAGCCCGGCGCGGGGGACGACCGCATCACCCTGCCGATGACGACGTTCTTCGTCGACGCCGACGAGTGGGACCGCCGCGCCGGCGCGCTCGGCGGGACCGGCAACGCGCTGCTCGCGGGACTGGCGGCCCGCCTCGCGCAGCGGGTGGGACGGGTCGCGGCGGACGGCTCGGTCAACGTGGGGATGCCGCTCAACGAGCGCACCCCCGGCGACACTCGCGCCAACGCCGTCACGAACGTCGACGTCACGCTCAGGGCCTCGGCGATCGGCACGGACCTGCGCGAGATCCGGGCCGTGATCAAGAACGCGCTGATCCGCCATCAGGACGAGCCCGACGAGCGCTGGGCGTTGCTGCCGCTGGTTCCGCTGATCCCCAAGCGGCTCTTCCGGCGACTGATCAGCGTGGTCACCGGCGGCGCCACCACCGTCGTGTCGTCCAACCTCGGTGTCATCGACCCGGCGGTGAATCGGCCGGACGGCAGCGACGCCGACTATTTCGCGATGAAGTCGGTGTATCCGGGCGTGACCAGCGCGATGATGCACCGCACCAACGGAGCGCTGGCGTTGTTGTCGGGACGGGTGCACGGCCAGGTCTTCGTGTCGGTCCTCGGCTATCAGTTGGGTCGCCGAAACTCGAACGAGGATTTGCGGCAGGCCATCTCGGGCGTGCTGGGTGATTTCTCACTGACCGCCACCACCGGCTGGCGCGCGTTCACCCGAGTGTGAATCCGGGGTGGGGCACTAGGCGCCCGCACGTATTTTCGATGTCGTCATTAAGTCTTGGTTGGGCGAGCGAGCGGTCGCAGGCCCAATTGCGCAGGTAGAAGGGGGGATTCCGCGGCGAGCTGTCCGGCGCGGACGCCTTTTCGCAATGTGACCCTTCTCACATCTGGGGCACGTTTGTGGCCTATTCGACTAGCGTCAACTCCCGCGACACAGGGGGCGCATAGCGACGCGGCAACTTCAGTCCGCATGCCGAGAAACGTCGTGACAATTCCCACAAGTGGGATTCATGCTGCGCGGAGGGTCATCGGCCAACGCCGGATGACTTGTTCGCTTTTCCTTGCTGCGCAACAAATGTCGGCACTATGGGAGGGACGACTCAAGCAAATGGTCGCACTCGGCAACATCACCGAATGGCAACCACCGAATGGTCCGCTCACGATGTGGACGCCCGCACCCGCGTCGCATGACGCGGCCCGCACCGCGCGCCGCTCTGAGCTGGCTCCGAGTTACCAACAGAATCAACATCTTTGGGCCGCCAACATCGGCAACGCGATGAGCAGGCAGCTACCCCGCCTGATGGTCGTGGCGTGGGACATCCCGGGCGTGTGTGACATTCCGGCGATGACAGCAACCATCAATGCACACGTCCGGCGCCAGGACACCTACCACAATTGGTTCGAATTCGAGGACGGCCAAATCGTGCGGCGCACGATCGACGACCCCGCCGTCATCGATATGGTTCCGGTGCCGTTCGGGCAGATGAGCCGCGACCAGGTGCGCACCCACGTACTGACGACCACCCCGGAAACGCTCGAATGGGGTTGCTTCACATTCGGTGTCGTCGAGCACGCCGACTATTTCACCTTCTATGCCAGTGTCGACCACCTACACATCGACGGCTTGTCAGCCGGGCTGATCTTCGTCGACATCCACCTGACGTATCAGGAACTGTCGCAGGGCGAACATCAGCATCAGCCCGAGCTACCCGAGGTCAGGAGCTATTGCGACTACGCCGCGCGGCAGCGCGAAATGGCTGCGACCCTGGATCTGTCGTCGCCCGAGATCAAGGACTGGATCGCATTCGGCCGCGACACCGACGGCAACTGGCCGAATTTCCCACTGCCGCTGGGGGATACCTGGGCGAGCAGCAAGGGCGACTTGGTAACGATGGATCTGCTGGACGCCGCGGAGACGGAGGCCTTCGACGCCGCGTGCGTCGCGGCCGGCGCCCGGTTCATCGGGGGAGTCCTGGCGTGCACGGCCCTGACCGACCACGAATTGACCGGCAACGAGACCTATCACGGGTTCACGGCCAAGGACACCCGGATGCCGGGCGTCGACACGATGACCGTCGGCTGGTTTGCCAGCCTGATCCCGGTCACCGTGCCGACCGGTGGTGTCTCGTTCGCCGAGGCGGCCCGTGCGGCCCAGAAGTCCTTCGACGCCGCGAAGGGCCTCGCCGATGTCCCGTTCGAGCGGCTCTTGGAGCTCGCGACACCGGATGAGCTGGGCATCAAGCTGCCGACGCAGCTGCCAATGATGCTGTCCTTCCTGGACTTTCGCAAGATTCCCCTCGCCGGAATGTGGACCGAGACGAATTTCGGTACCTACGGTGACAACCTGTCAGCCGGCGGCATCAACATGTGGATCAACCGGCACGCCGAAAAGACCACGGTGACAATATCATTCCCGGACAACGAGATAGCGCGTGAGTCGGTGCATCGCTACATCGCCACCTTGACCGAAGTGTGCGCGAAAGTCGCCAAAACCGCGTCGGCGCACCCGGGTGTTGCTGCATCCCGGGAGGATTCGGGTGAGCAGCAAGACTTTGCCGAAGAAGACGACACCGAGGCGGCCTAGGCATGACCAACGTACTGGATCTGGCCGACCAGACCCTCTTTCTGGGGGAGCGGGCGACGGGCACCACCAGCCTGGTGCAATGCATCTGGGTGTACGAGAGACCCGTCGACATCGACGGCCTGAAAAGGTTTCATGACCACTTGGGCAGGGGGAGGTTGGCCCGCCGGATCGAGCGGTCGCCCTTGCCGTTCGGCCGGCACCGCTGGGTGTCGCCCGGCGAGCAGCCCGGCCTCGAGATCGTCGCGACGCCCCGTCCGCGTGAGGAATTCGACGACTGGTGCAGCGAGCAGGCCGGTAAGCGGCCGGACGCCGAGCAAGGACCCGGATGGCGCCTCGCGGTGCTCCCGTTCACCGACGGGGGGGCGGCGGTCAGCCTGGTCATCACCCATTGCCTCAGTGACGGCGTCGGACTCTGCGAGGCGGTGGCGGATGCGGCATCCGGACGGGACGCGGCGCAGGGCTGGCCCGCCGCGTCGTCACGGCGGCGGTGGCGGGCGCTGCGCGAGGATGCACGCCAAACCGTCCGTGACACACCCGATATCGGTCGGGCGGTCGCCGCGGCCGCGCGCCTGGCCCGGGCCGGCCGCCCGGGTGGCGGCGCCGTCGCCGTGCCGCCCGCACAGCGGCTCGCGCCGTTGGCCGGCCCGGACCGAAGCATCACGCTTCCCGCCGCGACGCTCTTCATCGACGCCGACGAGTGGGACGCGCGCGCCCACGCGCTCGGGGGAAGCAGCAACGCGCTACTCGCGGGCATGGCGGCCCGCCTCGCACAGCGAGTGGGCCGGGTCGCCGCCGACGGTTCGATCAACGTGGGGATGCCGGTCAACGAGCGCACCCCGGGCGACACTCGGGCGAACGCTGTCACGAATGTCGACATCACTATCGAGTCCGCGCACGCGATGGACCTGCGCGAGATCCGCGCGGCAATCAAGCAAGCGCTGGTTCGACATCAGGATGTGCCCGACGAGCGGTGGGCGTTGCTGCCGCTGGTTCCGTTGATACCCAAGCGGATCTTCCGGCGGCTGATCAGCGTGGCCACCGGTAGCGCAACCGCCGTCGTGTCGTCCAACCTCGGTGCACTCGACCCGGCCACCAACCGGCCGGACGGCACGGACGCCGACTACTTCGCGATGAAGTCGCTGTACCCGGGGGTGACCAGCGCGACGATGCAGCGCACCAACGGGGTGCTGGCGTTGTTGTCGGGACGGGCGCACGGGCAAGTCTTCGTCTCGGTTCTCGGCTACGAGCCGGGCGGAGACAACTCGGATGAGGGCCTGAGACAACATATTTCCAATACGTTGAGCGACTTCTCGCTCACCGCCATGACGGACTGGCGCACGGTCAGCCGGGTGTGAGCTCGTGGTGGGACGCTAGGCGTCCGCGCGTGTTTCGGTGAGGCGGTACAGGTTTGGCTCGGCGAGCTCGTCGAGCAGCGCCGCCAGCTGATCGACAAGCTGGGCCGGTTCGAGTTGGACGTCACCGGCCAGCCAGGCGCTGATGGTCTGCACGACGCCGCCGACCACGAAATGCGCGGCGGCCTTGATGCGTTCGTTCGCCGGGACCTGCAACGCGTGGCCGACGTGCTGACCGGACAGCATGGCGAACAGCGCATTGGACTCGGCGCGTTTGCGCACGATCACCGGATCGGCCAGCTGGGTGCTGAACAGCAGGCGCCCCACGCGGGGGTTTTCGGTGATGGTCCGCACGATGTTGGCCATGCCGGCGCGGGTCTGCTCGCGGGCCGGCACCGCGGCCACCGCCGCCTGGGTGGTGGCGGCCAGCTCGGCGATCACCCAGTCGAATACGCACGCGACGAACTCGTCCTTATCGGCGAAGCTCTCGTAGAAGTACCGGGCGGCCAGGCCGGCGCCGCGGCACACCCCGCGGACGGTGACCGCCGAGATGTTCTGCTGCTCCGCCCCGAGCAGGTCCAGGCCCACCGCGAGCAACCGGTTACGGCGGGTGGCCAGGCGCTCGGCCGCCTCGACCCCGCGGTACGGGCGCGCGCTGGACCCCTTGCTCATGGCAACCATCTTGACACTAACGCCCGGCTCTTGACACTAACGCCCGGCCACGACAATATCAGGAAACGAGCGTTCGCACATTTGCAGGACAAGCGCCGCGGGAGGACCTGACGATGGCAATTCACGAGCCGGTGCACCAGCCCATTGGGCACGTCGAGCGCCGAGCCACCGACCCGCCCCGCCCGCAGCGGCGCCGGCGGCGGCGGGCGCTGGGGATCGACGAGGGTTTGATGGGCGTCGCATTGCTGGCGGGCCCGGCGAACGTGATCATGCAACTGGCCCATCCCGGCGTCGGATACGGCGTGATGGAGAGCCGCGTCGAAAGCGGCCGGGTCGACCTGCACCCGATCAAGCGCGCCCGCACCACCTTCACCTACCTGGCCGTCGCGACCAACGGCAGCGACGCCCAGAAGGACGCCTTCCGCCGCGCGGTCAACCGCGCCCACGCACAGGTCTATTCGACCCCGGAAAGCCCGGTGTCCTACAACGCGTTCGATCCCGCGCTGCAGCTGTGGGTCGGGGCCTGCCTGTACAAGGGCGGCCTCGACATCTACCGCATGTTCATCGGTGAGCTCGACGGTGAGGACGCCGACCGTCACTATCGCGAGGGCATGACGCTGGCCACCACCCTGCAGGTGCCCCCGAAGATGTGGCCCGCCGACCGTGCGGCGTTCGACCGTTACTGGGAAGAGCAGCTCGCCAAGGTGCACATCGACGACGCCGTGCGCGAGTACCTGTTTCCCATTGCCGCCAACCGGATTCGGGGCGTGACACTGCCGCGCCCGCTGCAGCGCCTCTCCGACAACTTCGCGCTGCTGATCACCACGGGCTTCCTGCCGCAGCGGTTCCGCGACGAGATGCGGCTGCCCTGGGACGCGACCAAGCAGCGCCGCTTCGACCGGCTGATCGCCGTGTTGGCCACGGTGAACCGGTATCTCCCGCGGTTCATCCGGCGGTTCCCGTTCAACGTCTTGCTGCACGACCTGGACCGCAGGATCAAGAAGGGCCGTCCACTGGTGTAGCGCGCGAGGCGGAAAGCCGCCTCGTTTGAAAACGATAATCATATTTATTAAGCTCCTCAGTCTGGTAACCCTTCCAGCCTGAGGAGTGCCTATGTCGGCGCCAATTTGGATGGCCTCGCCGCCCGAACTACATTCCGCGCTGCTCAGCAGCGGCCCCGGACCCGGGCCGTTGTTGGCCGCGGCTGGTGCCTGGTCGCAACTGAGTGCCGAATATTCTTCTGCCGCAGAAGAATTGAGCACGTTGCTGGCGGCAGCCCAGACTGGGGCGTGGCAGGGCCCCACCAGCGAGTCGTACGCGGCCGCGCACGCGCCGTACCTGGCCTGGTTGACGAAATCGAGCGCCGACAGCGCCACGGCCGCCAGTCAACACGAGGTGGCCGCCGCGGCGTACACGGCAGCCTTGACCGCCATGCCGACACTGCCGGAACTGGCCACCAACCACGTCGTGCACGGAGCCCTGATGGCGACCAATTTCTTCGGAGTCAACACGGTTCCCATCGCGGTCAATGAGGCCGACTACGCGCGGATGTGGACTCAGGCGGCCACCACGATGTCCACTTACCAAGCGGTGTCCACCGCCGCGGTCGCGTCGACACCGCCATCCGATCCGGCGCCGCCCATCGTGAAATCCGATGCGTCAAGCGACGATTCGGGCGGCGTGGACCATGACCCCAAGATCGACAATCCGTTCAATGACTTCATCGCGAACATCCTGAGGAACTTGGGGATTAACTGGGACCCCGCCAATGGAACGGTGAACGGGCTGGATTACGACGCCTACACGAACGCCGGGCAACCCATCTTCTGGGTGGTGCGCGCCCTGGAGCTGCTGGAGGATTTCGAGCAGTTCGGCTACTACCTGGTGCACAATCCCGCGTTGGCCTTTCAGTACCTGGTCCAACTCATCCTGTTCGACTGGCCGACGCACATCCTCGAGATTTTCATGAGCCAGCCGGAGTTGTTGGCCCCCGCACTCCTCCTCGTGGCCGCCCCCTTCGGCGCCGTCGCCGGCTTCGCCGGGTTGGCGGGCCTGGCCGGCATTCCCCAGCCCGTGGTCGTCCCGGCGCCGGCGCCGGTGCCGGCCCCGGCGCCCAGTCCGTTGCCGGTCGTTGCCATGGCCCCGGCCCCCGTCGCGGCGGCCGCAGCTCCGGCCTCGGTCCCGGCTCCGGCGCCCGCCCCCACGGCGACGACGGTGGCCAGTGCGGCGCCCGCACCGCCGGCACCGGCCGCGGCCGGGTCGGGGTTCTTCCCTCCCTATGTCGTCGGCCCCCCAGGCATTGGAACCGGCTCCGGGATGAGCACGAGCGCCAGCTCCGGTGCGAAAAAGAAAGCCCCCGAACCCGACAGCGCCGCGGCGGGGGCGGCCGCCGCCGCGCGGGGTGCGGTGGGGGCGCGCCGGCGCCGTCGTGCAGCCCAGCGTGGGCACGGCGATGAGTTCTTGGACATGAACGTCGAAGTCGATCCGGACTGGGACGGGCCGCTGGCGTCGGGTTCCGGCGCCGGCACTTTGGGGTTCGCCGGCACGGAGCGCAGCGAAGCGGCTGCCGCGGCGACCGGATTGGCCACGCTGACCGGCGACGAGTTCGGCGGCGGTCCCACGATGCCGATGACGCCGGGCACCTGGGACCCGGACCGCGCCGACGAGGAGAATTAACGGACGCCCGACAGCGTACCGGGCGACCTTTAGCCCTCCTTGTAAATGGACTGAAAAGCAATGCTTTTCAGTCCATTTCGCAATTCCAGGCCGCCGAGGCCGCGCATCGTGGCGGCCAGCCGTGGAACTTGGGCCGCCCCGATCCGCAATGGGCCGGCCGTTGGCGTGACCCCGCGAACATCCGCGTCAAGGCGGCGTTCATTTGAGAATCATTTGATAAGGATAATCATTATCAGTAAGCTTCCTCCTGCCTGGTAAGCCTTCCAGCCCAAGGAGTACCTATGACGGCGCCAATATGGATGGCCTCGCCGCCGGAGTTGCATTCCGCGCTGCTCAGCAGCGGTCCGGGCCCCGCGTCGTTGCTTTCCGCCGCCAGTACATGGTCGGAGTTGAGCACCGAATACGCTTCAGCGGCCGAGCAGCTCAGCGCACTGTTGGCGCAGGTGCAGGCCGGAGCATGGGAAGGGCCGAGTTCGGAGTCGTATGTGGCCGCACATGTCCCGTACTTGGCGTGGCTGACGAAGTCCAGCGCCGACAGCGCGGCGGTGGCCGCTCAACATGAGGTTGCCGCCGCGGCCTACACCGCGGCGTTGGCGGCGATGCCGACATTGCCGGAGCTGGCCGCCAACCATGCGATTCACGGGACGCTGCTGGCGACCAATTTCTTCGGGGTCAACACCATCCCGATCGCGGTCAATGAGGCGGACTACGCGCGGATGTGGACCCAGGCCGCGACCACGATGACCACCTATCAAGCGGTCTCCACCGCGGCGGTGGCGGCCACGCCGCCGGCCGACCCGCCACCGCCGATCGTGAAAGCCACCGACCCGTCCTCTAACGACAACTCTGGGACGGACCTCACGAACGACTTCCCGGACCCCACGGTCGACAACCCGCTGAACGACTTCATCTCGCAGATCCTGCGGCTCTTCGGCATCAATTGGAATCCCGGCCAGGGGACAGTCAATGGACTGCCCTACGACGCCTATACAAACCCGGGCCAACTGATGTATTGGGTTGTGCGAGCGCTGGAACTTCTCGAGGATTTCGAACAGTACGGCGTGTACCTGCAGCAGAATCCCGCGTTGGCTGCTGCGTATATGGTCGCCCTCCAGACGTCGGACTGGCCGACTCATCTAGCCCAGATTGCCAGCTGGTTATCCAGCGCGCCGCAGTTGCTGCTAGTTCCGGCCCTTTTGGCGGTCGCCCCGCTGGGCGCCGTCGGCGGCTTGGCGGGGCTGGCCGGGCTGGCCGCAATCCCTCAACCCGCGGTCGTTCCGGCACCCCCGGCACCGGCTGCGCCTGCGCCGCCCGCTGTGGCACCGACGCCCGCAACAACCCCAATCGCCGCGTCGGCGGCGGCACCCGCCTCGGCGCCCGCACCGGCACCCACTCCCACGGCCAGCACCGTCGTCAGTTCCGCCCCGGCGGGGGCGCCGCCGGCGGCCCCCGTCCCACCGGGCTTCGCCCCTCCCTACCTGATAGGGCCCGGCCTTGGGCTCAGCTCGAGGATGAGTACCAGCGCCAGCTCCAGCGCGAGAAGGAAGGCGCCCGAGCCCGATGCCGCCGCCGCGGCGGCCGCCGCATCCGCGCGGGAAGCAGCGGGGGCGCGTCGGCGGCAGCGGCAGCGGCAGCGGCAGCGCGGGTATGGCGATGAGTTCATGGACATGAACGTCGAGGTCGACCCCGATTGGGGTGCGCCACCCAGCGCCGAGGCGTTGGCGTCGGCTTCCGGAGCCGGCCCTCTGGGCTTCGCCGGCACGGCGCGCAGCGCGGTGGCCCCTACCGCGAGCGGACTGGCCACGCTGGCCGGTGACGAGTTCGGCGGCGGTCCCAGGATGCCGATGATGCCGGGCACCTGGGATGCCGACCGCGCGGACGAAGGGGCGCAGGACGGCGAAAGCCGGGACAGCACCCCGGAATAAGCCGGCGGCACCGGCTTGTCCGGAGCGTCGGTCTGCGGGCGCGCTGACATACTGAGACGGTGGCGACGCTGAAGTCCGACCGCAGGTGGCGGTTCGGATCAATGGAAGTGCTGGTGGGCATCCTGTTGGCCTGCGCCTTGTCGACCACGATATTGCGGACTGCGGTGCTCGACAGTGCGGCATTGTCGACGGTGGGCACGGTGTTCTGCGGGGTTTTCGTGCAGGCGGTTCCGTTCCTGGTGCTCGGGGTGCTCGTCAGTGGCCTGATCGCCGTGTTTGTGTCGCCGGAGCGCTTGGCGCGCTGGCTGCCGCGGCGCCCCGCGGTGGCCGTGGTAGCGGCCGGCATCGGCGGGGCGGCGCTGCCGGGCTGTGAATGCGGGTCGGTTCCGCTGGCGAGGCGATTGTTCGGCGACGGAGGTGCCACCGGAGCCGCGGCGTTGACATTCATGCTGGCCGCACCGGCGATCAACCCGGTCGTCCTGGTTGCCACCGCGGTGGCGTTTCCCGGTGCGCCCCGAATGGTTTTCGCCCGGCTGGGCGCCTCGCTGCTCACCGCGGTCGTCATGGGGTGGGCATGGTCGCGGTGGGGCCGCCCGGAATGGGTCACCCGCCGGTTACCCCCTGCGGGAACACAGAGCGAATCACGCTGGGAGGTCTTCACCGAGGCGGCCCGTCACGACTTCCTGCAAGCCGCATCGTATTTGGTCGTGGGTGCCGCTGCCGCGGCATTGCTTCATGTGGTGGTGCCGCAGTGGGTGTTCGCACATTTGGCGACCGACCTGATCCTCGGGGTCGCGCTGATGGCTGTCTTGGCGGTGGTCCTGGCATTGTGTTCGGAGGCCGACGCGTTCGTGGCGGCCAGCATGACGATGGTGCCGCTGTTGCCCCGGCTGGTTTTCCTGGTCGTCGGCCCGGCCGTCGACGTGAAGCTGTTCGCCATGCAGGCGGGAATGTTCGGCCGGTCTTTCGCGGCGCGTTTTGCGCCCTGCACGTTCCTGGTGGCAACGGTGAGCGCTTGTGCTGTCGGGCTATTCGTCCTTGGCCGTGGATAAATGAGCCGCGAGACCGAGAACACCGTGCTGCTGTTGGTGGGCATCAGCATCGTCATGATCACCGTGTCAGGCGTGTTCACCCGCTACGTCAAGCCGGGACTATTGCCGTGGCTGGCGGCATCGGCGGTGTTGCTGATCGGTTTGGCGCTCTTGGCGATCATCGGCGATATTCGCCGGGGCGGCCCCCGCGCGGGTGATCTGACCGAAGATCACCGCCACGAGCACTCCCATCGGACCGGCATCGTCTGGTTGCTCGTGGTTCCCATCCTGGTCTTGATGTTCGTGTCACCCCCGGCGCTTCGGCCCTCTGCCGCCGCCCCGTCGGTGACGTCGGTATCCAATGATGTTCTGAATAGGTCGTTTCCGCCGCTGCCGCCGGGCCGCGCTCCGGAAGTCTCGCTACCGGAGGTGCTGATGCGCGAGGCGCACGACATCACCGGATCATTGACGAATCGATCGATCACGATGACCGGATTTGTGCTCAACGAGGCACAGGGTGTGGATCTTGGTCGCGTCGTCATCATCTGCTGTGCCGCCGATGCGCAGTTGGCCCGCATCCATCTTCGTGGCCCGGCCGCCGGCGGCGCCGCCGGGCTACCGGACAACACCTGGCTTCGGGTAGAGGGTCAAGTCACATCCGCTCCGCGGCAACCGAACTCGGACGCGATTCCGACGCTACAAGCGACCGTCGTCACGCGGATCGACGCTCCGCCCAACCCCTACGCGTATCCGCACTGACGGCCCTGAGTCAATTGCTCCGACCGGCGTTACGCGCCCAAAACTGATGGCGGCCAAGCGGTCTGGGTACTGGCATGTTTTCCCACTCTCCCAGCTCCAGCCAATCGCTCAGCGCCGCTGCCTCATCGCTGTCGGCGATGGGGCCCACCCAATGGGGCGGCCCGCACGCCGCTCGGTCATTCGTGCAGGGTTGCACCACGGCCATCACGCCGCATCCGGTGGGACGGGAGGCGCAGGTGAGTGGTCCGAGCATGCAGGCAGCCTCGACCAGCATGGAGTGCGGGCAGCGCCGGATGGTGGGACGTAGTTCGTCGATGACCGACATGTGATGATTGGCGGTGCAGGTGGCACAGACGATGACGGTGAACGGGCGGTCGGTACCGCGATGCGGAGACGTCACCGTGCCGTGTTCCCTCCGGGGTAGGGCAGCAGCGCCATTTCGCGTGCGTTCTTGATCGCCGTCGCGACCTGTCGTTGTTGTTGGACGGACAGACCGGTGACCAGGCGGGAACGGATCTTGCCGCGTTCGGAGATGAACACGCGCAGCGTCGCGGTGTCCTTGTAGTCGACCGCGTCCAGCCCGAGGCCGGCGAGCAAATTCTTTTTGGGCGCACGGCTTTTCAGCAAGGGCGCCCGGCGCGTGCGCGCAGGTTTCTTGGCCATTACCAGCTCGCTTTCCGCACTCCGGGCAGCTGCCCGTTATGAGCTAACTCGCGCACCCGCACCCTGGACACTCCAAACTTGCGCAGATAGCCGCGTGGACGCCCGTCGACTGCGTCACGATTGCGCAGTCGCACCGCGCTGGCGTCGCGGGGCTGGCGGGCCAATTCCGTTTGCGCCGCGGCCCTTTGCCCAGCGGTGCTCGCTGGGGAGCGGATGATGTGTTTGAGTTCGGCGCGGCGCTCCGCGTAGCGCGCCACGATCGCCCGGCGACGGTCGTTCTTGACGACTTTGGATTTCTTGGCCATCCTCAGCGCTCCTCTCGGAATTCGACGTGGCGGCGGATCACCGGGTCGTACTTGCGTAGCACCAGCCGGTCGGGGTCGTTGCGCCGGTTCTTGCGGGTGATGTAGGTGTATCCGGTGCCCGCCGTGGAGCGCAGTTTGACGATGGGGCGAATCTCGTTGCGCGCCATCAGATTCGCTGACCTTCGCGGCGCAACCGGGCCACCACGGCCTCGATGCCGTCGCGATCGATGACCTTGATGCCTTTGGCGCTGACCCGCAGCCGAATCCGGCGGCCCTCCGAGGGCAGGTAGTACGTCTTGAGCTGGATGTTGGGTGACCAGCGCCGAGAAGTTCGGCGATGGGAATGCGACACCGTGTTACCGAAACTCGGTCGCCGGCCGGTGACCTGGCAATGGGCGGACACCGTGCACCTACCTCTCTAGCTTATTGAAAATCATTTTCGACAAGTCCTGCCAGGCACGGTACCGTAAGAGTCGCCCAGATGAAAATGATTACCAACAAGGAGGATGATGCGGACACCCGTCATCCTGGTCGCCGGCCAGCAGGACACCGACGCGGTTGTGGGTACGTTGCTGCGGACCCCGGGAACGCTGGTCGTCGAGCACCGTTTCGACGGCCACGTGGTACGCCGAACGACGGTCACGCTGTCCGATGGCGTCCTGACGAGCACCGAGAGCGGACTCGAGCTCGCGCACGGCTGCGTGTCGTGCACCATCCGTAACGATCTGTTAATCCTGTTGCGTCAGTTGCATCGCCGCGACGATGTCGACCGGATCGTGGTGCACTTGGCGCCCTGGCTGGAACCCGAACCGATTTGCTTCGCCATCAACCACGTTCGGGTGCGTGTGGCGCCAGGATATGTCGACGGGCCCGCAGCACTGGATGTGTCGATCGCCGCCGTGGTGACCGCGGTCGATTCAAAGACGTGGCTGAACGAAGCTCTGGGTGAGGACGAACTCGACGATGGGCGCACCGAGGCCCAAGTGGTGATCGGTCAAGCCGAATTCGCCGATGTGGTCGTGCTCAATCGCGCCGATCCGTTCGTGGCTGCCGTGTTGCGCCGGTTGTGCCCGCGCGCCCGCGTCCGGGTAGGCGCCGAGGGCATCGAGGATGCGCTGAACAATCTCTACCGCGACGCGCGCTGCGGTCGCAGCGACGACCCGCATGGTCCGCTGCTGGCCGGGCAACCTCCGCTGGACTCCCGCGGGCCGATCAACCTGATGGAGTTCGACGCCCGACGCCCCTTCCATCCGCAGCGCCTGCATGCGTGCCTGGATCTGCTACTCGATGGCGTGATCAGAACCCGGGGGCGGCTCTGGCTGGCGAGCCAACCCGAACAGGCGATGTGGCTGGAATCCGCCGGTGGCGGCCTGCGGGTCAGTTCGGCAGGCAAGTGGCTGGCCGCCCTGAAGGGTCCGGAGCTTCACGGCATCGACGCGGAGCGACGCGCGTTCGCCGAGCTGGGCTGGGACGACCTCTACGGCGACCGGCACACGGCGATGGTCATCCTGGTGTGCGGGGCAAAGTCGGCCGACATTCTCGATGCCCTGCAGGGTGCCCTGCTCACCGACGAGGAATTTCTGTCGCCGCACGAGTGGACCCACTACCACGACCCGTTCGGCGACTGGCACGAAGAACCGTGTGAAGACCTTGCCGAAGCCACTGACAACGCAGCCCGATACAGGCAGGATCCAGATCGTTCATGAAGCCCGACATCCATCCCGATTACCACCCTGTCGTCTTCCAGGACGCCAACACCGGCGCGATGTTTTTGACCCGCTCCACGCTCACCAGTGCGCGCACCGTCGAATGGCAGACGCCACAGGGGGTCTCGACCTACCCAGTGGTCGTCGTGGAAGTCACCTCGGATTCACACCCGTTCTGGACCGGCAGCCGCCGCATCGTCGACACCGCCGGACAGGTGGAGAAGTTCCGCCGCCGCTACGGCAGCCGGCAACCAGCCCCGGGCAAGTCCGACGCTGAAGCCCCCTAATCAACAACGAATCGTCGGCCGAAGAACGCTCCGCTGGGAACCCACCGGACACCAGCCGGCCGCCAGCGATGTTGCAACTGTCGGCGGTCATGCCGCCGCTGCAGTGGCTGCGTAGGGCCATTCTGAGGACCCAGCGGCCTGAAGGCGATGCGCGACGCCCCCGCTGACATATGCGGCGAAAGCTATTTGAAAATCATTTTCAATAGCAGTTGACTGTGGGTCATGCCCGGTCCCCTGGACGGAATCCTCTCCGGTGCCCATGCATTCGCTGGGGCCGAGCGGGGATCGCGGGCCGCCCACATCGCGCAACTCGTGCGCACCATCCTGAAATCGCCCGACGGCTTCGCCGTCACGGTGCAGCAATTGACCTGCCGCGAACCCGGCTGCCCGCCGGTCGAGACCGTCATCGCCGTCCTGGGGGCTCCCCCGCAACGCTGGACGTTGCACCACCCGTTGACCGCCATCAGCGACGAGATGGTGACCCGCCTGCTGACCGACAACCCCGATGGAGACCCCCATGACAACTCTTGACGAACGGGCTGACTACCGCGTTCCCGTCACCGTGCTGACCGGATTCCTCGGCTCCGGCAAGACCACCCTGCTCAACCGCATCCTGAGCGAACAGCACGGTAGACGCATTGCGGTGATCGAGAACGAGTTCGGCGAAGTAGGGGTAGACGACGCGCTGGTGCTCGACGCCGAGGAGGAGGTGTTCGAGATGAACAACGGCTGCATCTGCTGCACCGTGCGCGGCGATCTCATCCGGATCCTCGGCGCCCTGATGCGTCGCAAGGATCGCTTCGACGCGATCATCATCGAAACCACCGGGCTGGCCGACCCCGCCCCCGTCGCCCAGACCTTCTTCATGGACGACGCACTGCGTGCCCAGCTGCGCCTGGATGCGATCATCACCGTGGTCGACGCCAAACACATCCTCGGGCATCTCGACGAGGTCAAACCCGACGGAGTCGAAAACGAATCCGTCGAACAAATCGCATTCGCCGACCGAATCGTGCTCAACAAGCAAGACCTGGTCGACTCCGCGCAGATAGCGGACGTCACCCGCCGTATCCGCGGGATCAACGCCGCGGCGACGGTACTACCCGCCGTGCGCTGTGGCGTCGACCTGGGCGACGTGTTGGACGTGCGCGCGTTCGACCTCGAACAGATACTTTCGACGGATCCGGGCTTCCTTGACCCCGATGCCGAGCATCAACACGACGCATCGGTGAGCAGCGTCGGCATCGACGTCGAGGGCACCGTGAACGTCGAGAAGCTCAACGAGTGGCTCGGAAAACTGCTCACAGAACGCGGCCCCGACTTGTTCCGCAGCAAGGGCGTGCTCAACCTGGCCGGCACCGATAAGCGCTACGTGTTCCAAGGAGTGCACATGTTGCACGATGGCGACCTCGGCGCCCCCTGGCGGTCAGGTGAGTCCCGGCGAAACCGGATGATCTTCATCGGCCGCAATCTCGACCGCGCCGAACTCGAGGCGGGTTTTCGCGCGTGCCTCGCCGAAACGCCAGTCACGGCGGCTCGCTGACGATGGCTTCCAGGACACCTGATACGGCCATTCAAGGGGCGCTCTGGCACCTCGCCATCGACCAGCCAGTGTTGTGCGTCAGTGTCGCGGGCGACAGGGTGATCATCGGCGGTTCAGAGGGCACCATCGTTGTCGCCGATGCCGAGGGCCGTGCCCAGTTGCGTCTGAGGTTCGACGACTTCGCATTGGCTATGGCCGCTAGTCCGGATGGCACACGGCTCGCCGTCGGCGGAAACCAGCGACTCGTCGTGTTTGACCTCGCCGACGGTTCAGTGGTGGCCGATCATCCCCACCGCTGGTGCAGCTGCCTGGCCTGGGCGCCCAGGACCGGCGACCTCGCGGCGAACGATGGTCGGCTGGCACGGGTATATACAGGCCAAGGGCGGCTGCGCTGGACGTCCCCGCCGCTGCAGAGCACCGTTGCCGGGCTCGCCTGGATGCGCGCCGACGGACGCCGCCTGGCCGCGGCCGCTTACCAGGGCGTGAAGATTTTCGAACCGGGCACCGATCGCATGGTCCAGCGCCTCGCCGCGCCGGGCGCGATCGCCGGGATCGCGATCCCACCCAATGGACGCTGGGTGGTCGGCGGAAGCCAGGATGCAACGCTGCATGGCTGGAATGTGCGTGATGGCAGCGACTTTCAGATGAGCGGTTTTCCGCGCACGGTCTCGCGGCTTGCTTTCGAATCGTCGGGTCGCTGGATGTGCTGCGACGCCGGCGATGCCATCGTCTGCTGGGATTTCTCCGGTTCCGGCCCTACCGGCCGAGACGGGCTGATTGCCGAGGCGCACCGCGACGACGTCACCGCGCTGGCATGGGTACCAACCGGTGCCTTCGCCCCGATCCTCGTTTCGGGTGATGCCGCCGGCGAAGTCGCACTATGGCGATTGGGGCCAAGCAGTCGTCCAGGCGGCCGTATCCGTCCGTTCTGGAGGACCGCTACCGGTGATCCAGTCGGTGCGATAGCTGCCACCCGTGGCCGAATCTTCTCCGGCCATCGCTCCGGCGTGACCCGGTGCTTTTTGTCCGATCCGTGCCGGCCGTAGCCCGCTCGACGCTAGCTGCTCATTTGTTCGCGACCTCCCGAGCGTCGAGCGCTACCCCACTTGCCTGCGTGGCTACCGGCGAGGGTCCGGCACACGCCTGGCCGGCCAGCCGGGTCTCCGAACTACCCACTTATTGAAAATCATTATCGACAAGCCGCATGGGAGGAGGGTAATGTGCGAGCCTTAATGAAAATCATTGTCAATAAGGGGATCGATGCGGACATCCATCGTCCTGGTCGCGGACCAGCAGAACACCGATTCGATGGCGGGTGCGGTCCGGGATGCTGCTCGTCGAGCACCGTTTCGACGCTCACGTGGTGCGGCACACGACGAAAGCCTTGTGCGCAGCGCGGGCCTCGCCGCCCTCGCCGGTTCACGGGCAGTGTTGTCAGCGTGGAATGAACTCGCCGCAGGTGCAGCGTTCCACCCCACACCCGCGCAAACGGGACAGGCGGCCCAATGCGGGCGGCACGGCCAGACCCTTCAGGGGGTGAGCGCCCAAGCTGCGGCAATGCATCAGAAATTTGTCGCTACTTCACGGAGCGATACGGGTTCGATTGCGGCCTCCCAGGCCGTCAACGCTGCCGTGGCCCGTTGAGTGCCGAGGGGGACACATGCTGTACTTTGCGGCGCTACCGCCGGAAATCAACTCGGCCAGAATGTATTCCGGCCCCGGATCGGGCCCGATGCTGGCCGCCGCCGCTGCATGGAACATGCTGGCCGCTGAAATGCGTTACGCGGCAACCGCTTACGATTCTGCCGTGACGGAGCTGACCAGCGCAGACTGGTATGGTCCGTCGTCGACATCTATGGTAGCCGCCGCCACGCGTTACCTGGCCTGGCTGAACACCACGACCACCCAGGCCGAGCAGACCGGCGCACAAGCCAGCGCGGCCGCGACCGCGTTTGAGTCGGCGTTCGCTATGACGGTGCCCCCGCCGGTCATCGCGGCCAACCGCACCCGGCTGGCAACGTTGGTGGCCACCAACGTTTTCGGTCAGAACACCCCGGCGATCGCGGCCACCGAGGCCGAATACGCCGAAATGTGGGCTCAGGATGCCGCAGCGATGAACGGATATGCCACCGCCTCGAGCACCGCGGCACAAATGACGCCGTTCCAATCGCCTGTGTCGAACACGACGCCCGACGCGCTGGCCCAACAAAACGAGGCCGTCATCCAAGCAAGCCAGGCGCCGGCTGGGACAGTGAACTCGTTGTTATCGACGACCAACGCTGCGGCTGCCGCCCCTACGTCGGGATCGGGCACTGACTACTTGACGGGCCTGCTGGACGGGTCGAACAACACGGCGCTGGGCAGCTTCCTGGGAAGTAACTTCTTCTCCGGCACGGTCGTCAACGGTTCGATTGCCGGCGGCCCGTTCAACCCGCAAACCATCTTGGCATCGGTAGTGAATGACAGGCCGACACCCCCCACGACACTGTCCGGTCTTGACGACTTCGCCGCCGGCGCGGAAGGCCCCGGGACTGCCGCCCTGGCATCCAACACGGTGGGGTCAGCCGGCCTGACTTCGGCATCTGCGGGGGTAGGCAACGCGCATCTGGTGGGGTCGATGTCGGTGCCACCAAGCTGGAGCAACGCAGCCGCGATCACCCCGGGTCAAACTGCGGCGCCGGTCAGTGGTCTTAGTGACATCGGGACATCCGGGGCGCCGGCGGCGGGTGGGCCGGGGGCCGTTGCGGGACCGCTGGGCGGTACCGGCCGCAGGCTACGCCGCGCCATCCCACGCTACGGATTTCGCCCCGTCGTCATGCCGCGCCCGCCCGCCGCCGGATAAGAGACTTCAGGAGAAGAGGGCATGCTGAATTTTGGGGCGTTACCGCCGGAAGTCAACTCGGCCAGAATGTACGCGGGCGCTGGATCGGGATCATTGCTGGCCGCCGCGGCCGCATGGAACTCCATCGGTGCTGAAATGCACTCCACCGCAATGAGTTATGATGCGGTCATCAATTCGCTCGTCAGCGAGGGCTGGCTTGGTCCGGCCTCGGCGAACATGGCGGCCGCGGTCGCGCCGTATCTCGAGTGGCTGAACACCACCGCCGCCCAGGCCGAGCAGGCCGGCGCTTCGGCTACCGCGGCCGCAGCCGCGTACGAGGCCGCGTTTGCCGCGACCGTGCCACCGCCGCTCGTCGCGGCCAACCGCACCCTGCTGGCAAACTTGGTGGCCAGCAATATCTTCGGGCAAAACACCGGGGCTATCGCGGCCACCGAGGCCCAATACGGCGAGATGTGGGCTCAAGACGCCTCCGCGATGACCAGCTACACCACCGCCTCGCGCGCCGCGACCCAAATGGCGTCGTTCAGCCAACCGCAATCCGACACCACTACCGACGGGACGGCCCTGCAGAACCACGCTGTCCTCAACGCCACCAACGACGCGGCGGCCGCCCCGGCCGCCACTTCGGGGACCAGCCTGCTTGACTGGCTTGGTCTTGCGCCCAACTCGAATACGTCCACCACCGGACTTGCCGGCATCGAGAACATTCTGAGCAATTCAAACGAGAATCTGCTCGGGGCCTTCCTCAACAACGCCACCCTCTCAAACCTGTCTAACGGGTTCACCACCAACGGAATTCTGAACCCGACAACATTCTTCGATTCGGCGAAGACGATCGACTCCCTGAACGCAGTGGGCGATACTACGTCGGGGCTGGAGGATCTGGCCGGCGGCCTGGGTAGTGGCGCGTCGATGGCGTCGGCAGTGAGCGTGCCCGGCGCGGCCACCACGGCCGCGGTGGGCCAGGCGAGTTTGGTGGGGGCCTTGTCGGTCCCGCCGACCTGGGCCGGCACCGGAGCAACGGTGAGCACGGTGGCGGCGACCACTCAGGTTGGCGCTGGGGCCTATCACAGTTTTGGCGCCGCCACCCCGATGGTGATGGAAGAGGCCGGCGCAGTCGGCATGCCCGGGGTACCCCTGGCAGGCATTCCAGGTCCGCATGAGGACGAGTTCTCTGACCCGATCTACGGGTTCCGCCCCCGCGTCATCGGGCGCCCACCCGCCGCCGGTTGACCACAGCGAGCGCGCGACATGAAAGTCCTACTGTTTCTGGCAAGCGTCACCGTCTTACTCGGTGTGGCGATACCGGCACGCGCCGACTCCGACGACGATGCCTTCCTTGCCGCGCTCACGAAGGCGGGCATTAGCTACAAGAGCCCGGATCGGGCGATCGCAGCGGGCCAAAAGGTGTGCGACTTGGCTAACTCGGGGACGTCACAGCTGGACATCGTCAGAGATGTCCGCGATCTCAACCCAGGATTCACCATGGCCAGTGCCGCCAAGTTCACCCAAGCGGCCGCCAGCGTGTATTGCCCCGACCGATTGGCGCCGGACAGCGGAGGCAGTTAGCCACGAGCGCCAAGAGACGGACCCGGCCGCGTTTCGGTGTTGCGGTCTCGGACTGTGGGGTGCGAACCCGCTCTCGCATGTTACGATCCGCAACAACTGCTAATGAAAATCATTTTCAATAAGCCTCGGAAGGGGGTCCGATGACGGGTCAACCTGGTCGGCGCAAGTCGGCGGTATGGGCAGCGATGAGCTCAGCCGCGGTACTGCTCGGCACCGTTGCGTGTGGTGGCAACAACGCACCGCAATCCGGACCTAATGGCACGAGCGGCTCGGGCACCGCTCCCAAACTTGCGGTGGTCTCCACAATCAACGCCTGGGGCAGCATCGCCGCGCAGCTCGGCGGTGACCGTGTGCAACAGACCAGCATCATTACCAACCCCGACACCGACCCGCACAGCTATGAGCCATCGACGGGTGATGCGCGCACCGTTGCCAACGCGAAGATCGTGGTCGAAAACGGCATCGGCTACGACGCCTGGGCCGACAAGATGGTTGCGTCCAACCCGAATCCGCAGCGCACCGTGGTCAACGTCGGCGACACCGACGGTGTCGCCGACGGCGGCAACCCGCACCAGTGGTATTCGCCTGATTCGGTCACCAAGGTGGCGAACGCGATCACTGCGGCCTACAAGAAGGCGGACCCAACTGATTCGGGATATTTCGATCAGCAGAACCAGCAGTTCCTCAACCAGAGCCTGTCCAGTTACCACAGCTCGATCGCCAATATCAAAGCCAAGTACGCCGGAACGCCAGTCGGTGCCAGCGAATCGATCTTCTCCCCGCTTTCGGACGCCTTAGGGCCTGTCTCTTATACACATCT
>NZ_LZSX01000015.1 GCF_001665835.1 Mycobacterium colombiense
CTTGTCCCGCTACGTCCTCGACGCTGCGCTCGACTCCCGGCTCGACCCGGCGGCCCGACCCGCACGCCGCGCCGGGGTGATGCGCACCCGCGCGGTCGGCAAGGTCACGACATTGCTCATGGTGCGGTACCGGCTGGAGATCACCATCCCCGGCGCGGCCACCACCGTCACTCAGGTCGCCGAGGAAGCAAAATTCATGGCGTTCACCGCGAGCGGAGAGACTCTGAACTGGCTGCCGCAGGCCGACGTCGACACGTTGCTGACACTGAAACCATCGGGCAACGTGGATGACTCGTTGGCGCGAATGCAATTGGGGCGCGCCCTGGGCCGCCTGGACGCGCTCTCGAAACACCTCACCACAACCGGAAAAGATGCAGCGAAAAACCTGGTGTCCGAACATCAGGCGGTGCGCACCGCCGGCAAGGCCGGTGGCCGCGCGCCCGCCGTGCGTTTTCTGCCGCCCGCCGACGTCCTTGGCATCTACGTGTTCCTGCCGGACGGGGGCTCCCGATGAGCGCTGTGACCGTCTTCAAGGCGGTCCGCACGGTCGGCACCGCGCTGCCCGCCGAGGCCATCCCGCGCGCCAACGAATTGAGGATGCCCGGCCAGACCGCCGAGGCCTACCAGCTCCCACCGGGGATGGCCGTCAACGGCGCTATCGCCCGCGCGTGGGAAGCCATGCTGGCCGCGCACCGCACCTGGCGCACCGCGCTGGAGCGGCTACCCCGGGGTGGTACCGCCACCAAACTCACCCGCGACAAGTGGCTGCTGCCGCTGCTGTACGAATTGGGTTGGGGCCGACCCGATGTCGTCGGCGGCGGGCTGGAAGTGCCGCCCGGGCTCGGCGAGACCGAGGCGCCGCACTTCCCGATCTCGCACCGTGTCGCTTGGCCCGACGCCGCGAACGCCACGGCCTGGGTGCCGCTGCATCTGGTGAGCGCCGGCATCCACCTGGACAGCAAAACCCCCGGGGTAGCCGCTCGCGCCCCGCAGGCCATGGTGCAGGATTACCTCAACCGGGAAGACCACGCGCTGTGGGCGATCCTGTCCAACGGCCATCAGCTGCGACTGCTGCGCGACGCCTCGAGCCTCACCCGGCAGTCCTTCGTCGAGTTCGACCTCGACGCGATCTTCACCGACCAGCTCTACGCCGACTTCCGCATCCTGTTCTTCACCGTGCACGCGAGCCGTTTCGCCCCCCGCCTGGACGACAAGGCCGCCAAAGCCGTTGCCGATAGCGACGATTCCGGCGAGGATGCCGAAGCCGAGCTGGCCGAGCCCAAGCTCGGCAACTGCTGGCTGGAACGCTGGCGGACCACCGCCATCGACGACGGCGCCCGTGCGCTGCTGAACCTGCAGCACGGTGTCGCGGCCGCGCTGCAAGAGCTGGGCACCGGGTTCGTCGCCCACCCGGCCAACGTGGCACTGCGTGACACGCTGGCGGCGGCCGCTGACGCCGACCGCGACCTGCAACGCGCACTGCTGCGCATCGCCTACCGGCTCATCGTGCTGTTCGTCGTCGAGGACCGGGATCTGCTGCACCGCTCCGATGTCACCGGCGCCGCCCGCACCCTGTATGCGGACTACTTCTCCACCGCACGGCTGCGGCGGTTGGCGGCCGAACCGATCGGCGGCTGGCACACCGACCTGTGGGAGGCCCACCAAATCGTCACCGACGCCCTTGCCGGCGACGGGCTACCCGCACTCGGGTTAAGCGGACTCGGAGCAAGCCTGTTTTCGCGGGATGCGCTGAGCATCCTCGACGGCGCCAAGCTGCCCAACCGGGCACTGCTCGCCGCGGTGCGAGCACTGGCCCAGATCGACGACCCGGTAACCGGCCTGCCGCGCCCGGTCGACTACCGCAACCTCGACAGCGAAGAACTCGGCGGAATGTATGAGGGGCTGCTGGCCTACACACCGCGCTACCATGCGGATGAACGCGCGTTCACCCTCGACGTTTCCACCGGCAACGAACGCAAGAAATCCGGCTCCTATTACACCCCCTCGGATCTGATTGCGCTGGTGCTCGACGAAGCGCTGAACCCGTTGATCGACGAGGCGATCCGGCAGTCCAATCCCGAACAGGCGCTGCTCGATCTGACGGTGGTCGACCCCGCTTGCGGCAGCGGTCATTTCGTCGTCGCCGCGGGACGAAGGATCGCGGCCGCCTTGGCTGCCGTGCGGACCGGGGACACCGAGCCCACTCCCGCCGCCGTGCGCGCCGCTACCGCCGACGTCGTCGATCACTGCGTCTACGGCGTGGACCTCAACGACCTGGCCATCGAAATCACCAAGGTGGCGCTGTGGCTGGAGGCGTTCGACCCCGACCGGCCCTTCCCGTTCCTCGACGCGCACTTTCGCGTCGGCAACGCATTACTAGGCACCACCCCAGAGTTATTGCGCCACAACATCCCCGACACGGCATTCGTCCCGCTGGGTGACGACGACAAAACCTGGACCTCGAAACTCAAGGCCCGCAACAAGTTCGAGCGCCAAGCCGACCAGGACCAGTTGACGCTGAGCTTCGGTCCCGAGACCCTCAACGTCGAAACCGCCCAATTCACCAAGGCCGCCCGCGAAGCCGACACCAGCACCGTCGCGTCGGTGGCCGCCCTGCGGGCCCGCGCGGATGCGTGGCGTCAACTTGAATCAGATCCCGGCCTGGTGGGGCGCAAGCTGGTCGCCGACGCGTGGTGTGCGGCCTTCGTGCAACCCAAGACCGGGGCCACCACATCCGGGCAGGGCATCACCCACGCAACCGTGCGCGCACTGTCCGACAGCCCGGAATCGGTACCCGACACCATCATCACCCAGATCAACGCCCTCGCCCGCCAGTATCGGTTCTTCCACTGGCACTTGGAATTCCCCGGCATCTTCACAGTCCCCGGCGACGGCAGTGCCGACGCCGACACCGGATGGACGGGCGGGTTCTCCTGCGTCGTCGGCAATCCGCCATGGGAGCGAGTCAAGATCCAGGACAAAGAGTTCTTCGGCAACGCCGGCCGACCCGACATCGAGGGCGCAGCCACCGCGGCCATCCGCAAGAAGATGATCGACGGACTCGTCGAGACCGACCACGATTTGCATCGCGCGTACCTCGCAGCGTTGCGGCAGTCCGACGGCACTGCACACTTGCTGCTGAAGAGCGGCCGCTACCCGTTTACGGGCCAGGGCGATGTCAACACCTACAGCGTGTTCGCTGAGACCATGCGTACCGTCACCAACCCTGAGGGCGCGGCCGGCATCGTCGCCCCCACTGGGCTGGCGACCGATAAGACGACAGCGCCGCTCTTCGCCGACACCCTGAGCAATCAACGGCTGTACGCGTTCTACGACTTCGACAACGAAGCCAAGATCTTCCGGGACGTGCACCACGCGTACCGGTTCGCGGTCACAACGATGACCGGCGTCCGACGCACGGTGGGCCGCACCAAGTTCGCATTCCTCAATCGCCACATCTCCGATGTGCCCAACAAGCGATTCCAGTTGGCAGCCAAGGAAGTCCTTGCGCTGAACCCGAACACAGGAACGCTCCCGATGTTTCGCAGCCGTAAGGATGCCGACATCACCCTCGGCATCTACTCACGCCATCCCATCCTCATCCGCGACGGCGATCCCGACGGCAACCCGTGGGGGCTGTCATTCGCGACGCTCTTCCACATGGCCAACGACTCCGGGTTGTTTCGCACCGCCGACGATCTCGCCGACGCAAAGTTCAACGGCTGGTCCTACACACGCGGTAACAAGGAGTACGTGCCGCTCTACGAGGCGAAGATGCTCGGCCACTTCGATCATCGCTTCTCGACCTACAAAGACGCGACGCAGGCGCAGCTTAACCTCAGGACGCTTCCTCGCTTATCTGACGAAGCGCACGACGACCCCACCGCGGAACCTCTCGCTCACGATTGGATCGAACGACCAGCGCTAACGAATCGGATTAATAACCGGTGGGATCGCGAATGGCTCATCGGATGGCGTGACGTAACAAAAGCCGAGCAAATGCGGACGTTCATCCCCTCGGTGCTGCCGCTCACAGCAGTTGGACACAAGTTCCCAATCGCGTTTGTCGAGAATCTACGGAACGCCGCCTGTCTGCATGCAACCTGGTCGAGCATCGCCTTCGACTATGTTTCACGCCAAAAGCTCAGCGGCACGGGGATGACATACTTCATCGTAAAGCAGCTTGCGTTCCCGCGGCCCGAGTCCTTCGATCGCCCTACTCCTTGGCGGCATAGCGAGCACGTCGAGACTTGGCTCAACCCATACGTTCTCGAATTGGCATACACCTCCTGCCGTCTGAAGCCTTACGCACAGGATCTCGGCGACAACGGTCCACCGTTTCATTGGGATCCCGAACGCAGAGGATTACTCCGCGCTGACTTGGATGCCGGCTTCCTCCACATCTACGGCCTGGATCGTGACGAGGCTGAGCACGTACTGGACTCGTTCAATGTCATTCGCAATTACGAAGAACGCGACTTCGGCGAGTTCCGCACCAAGCGCCTTGTCCTGGATGCCTATGACCGCATGACTCAGGCAATCGCCAACGGCGGCAAGGGTTGGAAGTCGCTCGCCGATCCTCCCGCCGGGCACGGACCCCGTCACCCCGAATAGTCAAGCAACGGAAAAATAATGCCACTCGCCATCGACAAAGGGTTCCTCAAAGACTTGGGAAAGCTCGAGAAGCCCGTCTACAACCGGGTCACCGAGGTCTTCGACGAATTCGACGCCGCCACCCATACCGGACTGCACCTGGAGAAGATCGCCAACGCCCGCAACCCACGGTTCCGGTCCATCCGCATCGACCAATCCTGGCGCGGAATCGTCCTCGCTCCCAACGTTGGTGACGTGTACACGTTGCTGAAGGTGCTGCCGCACGACGACGCCTACGCCTGGGCACAACGCAGCAACGTCTCCGTCAACTCTGCCACTGGTGGCATCGAGATCCGCGACGAAGCCGAACTCGATCGCCAGATTCCCGAGATGGCTGAGGTGGCCAAGAACGCTGGCGAGCCGATCTTCGCCAACATCAGCGATGGAGAATTATCCAAGCTTGGGATCGACGAGAAGGTTCTTGCGTTCGCGCGTACCGTCACCGATGCGGCACAGCTCGACGCGGCGAAATCCTTTCTGCCCGAAACACAATGGGATGTGTTATTCGGTCTCGCCGCCGGTTTCACACCGGAAGAGGTGTGGGCAGACCTTGGGGCGCAGATCGTGAAGGAGCCGGTCGATACCGAGGACATCGACGCGGCCATCCTGCGCAGCAGCGACCGCGTCGTCCTGGTCAGCGGCCCTGACGAATTGATGGATGTTTTCGCCTACCCGTTCGCGACCTGGCGCGTGTACCTGCACCCGACCCAGCGCGCCGTCGTCGACGCCACCTATTACGGGCCGGCCCGCGTCACCGGCGGTCCCGGCACCGGTAAGACCGTCGTCGCCCTGCATCGCGCGCACATGCTCGCCAAACGCGGGGACGGCAAAGTGCTCGTCACCACCTTCACCTCAACGCTGGCCGAGACGCTCCAGTCCGGTCTCGACATCCTTGTCGACGACGAGAAGGTCGAAAGCCGCGCCGAGGTGTCACACGTCGACCGGATCGCGCACCGCGTCTTCCGGAAGACTCGTGGCGCACCGCACATGCTCGGCGCCTACGACGAAAAAGCGTTGTGGACCGGGCTGATCGACGAACTGGGACTCAGCTTCACCCCAATATTCCTGTCCGAGGAATGGCGGCAGGTGGTGCTGGCCCGTCGCATCAGCACCGCCGACGACTACCTGGCGGCCAAACGGACCGGACGCGGCCGAGCCCTCGGATCGGCCCAACGGGCGCAAGTCTGGCAAGCGATTTGGGAGTTCGAGCAGACCCTTACCAACCAGGGCGTGTGGACGCACGAAACCATCCGCCGCGAAGCCACCCGCTTGCTCGAGGAATCGTCCCAGAAGCCATTCCGCCACATCATTATCGACGAAGCGCAGGATCTGAGTCCCGACCAATGGCGGCTGGTCCGCGCGGCCGTTGCCGAAGCACCTGACGATATTTTCATTGCTGGGGACACCCACCAGCGCATCTACGACAATCGTGTCAGTCTGCGGGAGGTCGGAATAAACATCGCCGGCCGGTCGTCACGGCTGAACATCAACTACCGAACCACCGCTGAGATTCTCGGCTGGAGCCTGGGCCTGCTGCGCGGCGAACCGATCGACGACATGGAAGGCGGGCTGGACTCCATCGCCGGCTGCAAGTCGTACGTGCACGGGCAGCCACCGGCACTAAGCGGGCACCAAAGCCCTGACGCCGAAGCCAAATTCATTGCCGCGTCTGTGAAGGGTTGGATCGACAGCGGAATCGCACCGTCGGAGATCGGTATTGCGGTGCGCGCCAAGTGGTTAACGTCAAAAATCGAGCATGCCCTGAAGCGGGCCGGGATCGAGAGCGTTGACCTCGCGAAGGCTTGGGATGCCGACGATGCCACCCGTGTCGGCACGATGCACCGCATGAAGAGACTGGAATTTCGCTGCATGTGCGTCGCCGGTGTCAGCGCCAGGCTGGTGCCCGCTGCCAACGCCATCACCCCGGTCGAGGACGACAAGCAGACGCACCAGCACGATCGGGAGCGGGAACGCTGCCTGCTCTTCGTCGCCTGCACAAGGGCCCGCGAAGAGCTTCTCGTCACCTGGCATGGCGAGCCCAGCCCATTCTTGAACGCGATCGACAAGAACTGAACAGGGGCACACCTTGACCCGCCTGCCTACGCTGCTAGACGAAATTGATTCCGGCGCAGCGCTTCTTCTCGACAACTACCGTGGCTACACCCAAACTGACGTGGGTTTGGTGCGACCCGAGATTTTGAGAGCGTTCGGCAATGGCGAGATCATATAAAACTTTGGATAACGGGCCGCGACTACGCGAGGAGGATTAAGTGGAATTCAATTATGAGCGTCTGACACCAGACCGCTTTCAACAATTCGTACAGGCCTTGGTAGTTAGGAGCTACCCTAACGCTCAATGCTTCCCAATAGGACAAAAGGACGGCGGCCGGGATGCTCTCGATCGATCCTCGGCAGATGAAGTAATTATTTTTCAAATAAAGTTCAAGAGAGAGCGATTCTCGAATGATGACCCATTCAGACTATTGAAACCAACGATCGACGCGGAACTCCCGAAAGTCAAACGCCTAGCAGAAAGGGGGGCAACTAAATACATATTAATTACAAACCTAGGCGGCACAGGAGCTCTCGATGTAGGCTCGATGGACCGAACTCAGGGGTATCTCGAAGAAGTTCTTCCCATCGCCGGACAAATGTGGTGGCGTCCCGATATTGATGCGCGCCTCAATAACGAGTACGAACTCAGGTGGCGGTTCTCGGAAATTTTGACAGGCACGGATGTCCTGCGCATGCTTATCGACGAATCACTAGGCGAGCAGTCGCGCCGTCGCAGACTTGCTATTGAAAACTACATGGTTGCACAGTACGAAAGAGATGAATACGTTAAATTCAAACAGGCAGATTTGCAATCCAGCGCCCTTCTCTCGCTATTCATTGATGTGCCAATAGGACCCGGTCGAGCACAGAGGAAGACTCCCGGCAAGGAGGACCGTGGACCGCGCCCTATCGATATAGTCATGATGGTTGCGAAGCAAACCAGCCCTCAGAGAAACCGATTCGAAGTTGCCGGCGCGACGCTGCTTTCGCATCCGGCGGCTCAGGAATATTTTACTCGTGCAGTTATCGAAGGAGCACCAGGGCAAGGCAAATCCACTCTTGCCCAATATATATGCCAAGTTCAGCGGATGCGCTTTTTAAATCGCCCCGAACTTGACCAGATACCGGAAACCCATCGGTCGGTGCCAGCAAGAGTACCGTTCAAAGTCGACCTACGAGACTTCGCTTTGTGGCTTCAAGGCACTAATCCGATATCCGGCAACCCGCTTCCCGAGAATACAACTACGAGCCTCGAATCTTTCCTTGCTGCTCAGGTCCAGCACTTTTCTGGTGGTCAATCATTTTCTGTCGATGACATTCAACTGTTCCTTTCGCGAGTCCCCGCGCTCATATTTCTTGACGGCCTCGATGAAGTCGCGCCGATGAGCGATCGCAAGTCTGTCATCGAACATGTATCGGCCGCGAGCAGTCGTTTACGTCACGCATCGAATTCAACACAAATCATCGTGACTAGTAGACCCGTCGCATCTGCAAATGCGCCACAATTCAGCGCCGACACTTGGAGCTATTTTCGGTTAAATTCAATTAACGAAGACTTGGTTTATGAGTACGTCGATCGATGGGCAGCTGCGCGAAGGCTTAACACTATCGATATCCGCGAACTAAAGCAGGTGCTGAGGAAAAAGCTATCCAGTACACACATCAAAGACTTGGCGCGAAATGCAATGCAATTGACGATCCTTCTCAACCTTGTACACATAAGAGGCCACGCGCTTCCAGATCATCGAACCGCTCTCTACGATGCATACATTGATATCTTTTTCAACCGCGAAGCCGAAAAGAACCAAATTGTTCTCGAAAATAGGCAGCTATTAATTGATATACACGGCTACCTCGCGTGGCGCATGCATTCAGCGTCTGAATCACGTCGAACTGGTGGTCGTGTCGGCCAGGAAACGCTACGCGATATGATTGCGGATTTCCTTCGATCGCGTGAATATCCCACTGACACATTGGACGATTTGCTCGACGGCGTTGTCCAGAGGATCGTCGCGCTGGTAAGTCGAGTTGAAGGTACCTTTGAGTTTGAAGTCCAGCCACTTCGCGAGTACTTCGCTGCACGGCACCTATATGACACGGCGCCGTATAGCCCTGTTGGCGACCCCAAACGTGGTACAAAAACTGAGATTTTTGAGGCGATTGCGCCCAACCCGTATTGGCTCAATGTCACGCGGTTCTACGCTGGTTGCTACTCAGTTGGCGAGCTCGCGGGCCTCGGAAACCAGGTAGGCGAGTTACTCGCCCATGGCGACGGAGCTCTCACTTCGCTTCCGCGAACCATAGCCACGTCGCTTTTGTCTGACCGCGTTTTTCATCAGGCGCCTAATATTATGAAATCGGTACTTGAAAGAGCACTGGATAACCTGACAATTCGCTATGCGTTCTTACAGCAGTATTCCGATGGACTCTCCATCGAACTAGCGTTGCCCCGGGACGGAGGTTTAGACGAGGTCGTACAATATTTAGTTTCTTCCGCGATGTCTGCAGAGTCCGAGGCCGCGAAGTCAGAAATTGTCATGCTCCTACGACGTCTGTCACCTGACGTCATTCAGCGTGTCTGGGCCCAATCGAAACCGGAGAATTCGATCATAGAAGCGCAGCAGGTGTGGTTAAGAGTAGGCGCTGACATCGGGGTGACGGGCTCTCTTGACCAAAGATCAGCGATCGAGCTGGCAGAACAATCCATGGAATGTAGACTCACTCTTTTGGAGTCTGGTCACCCGGCATTATTGCAAACCGCGTCTGAACAAAGAGACGCGATTCTTATGGCGGTGAATAGGTCATCAGGTGTCGAGTCTATCAATGGAATACTTAGCCAGGTAAGCCGAGCGATAAGTTGGATTAAGTATGGTTCACTCATTGGACGAGGTCTTTTCTACCCCGGATTTGAAGAATCCGGGGAGACCCTTGATAGCATATTAGACCCCGATCTTAAACAATTAGTACGGGGAATCAATTCGATTGTCGAAAAAAGACAGTCAGCGGAGTGGCGACTCCCGTCTGTCTTTTGCGAAGTCGCATCGATATATGAGTCCGCGCTCGGTGTAACCTGGCTGTCATGGTGTGTTGGGAGTGCGTGCCTTTCAAACGTACCGTACAGCGAGCTGGCTGGCTTTGAATGTAAATCAAGGGTGATAGGGTTTATAGTTGAGGCTGCAAAACGACGTGCCAATCGGTCGTGGTGGCGCGAGACTTTGCTAGAAAATTGCGACAGCATAGATCGCGCTGGTCATGTTCTTATATTTTGTCAAATCGCGACTCCCGCCAACGTCAGGCAGAATGCAGCGATGATCGATTCATACCTCACTAGTTTTGAAGGATCGCTATATCGCAATATTGTCGAGGTACTTCGCAGGGCAAGGAGCGCTCCCTTACCATCGGATGTATTAAGTCAAGTTTTCGGGAGCGGCGCATCTACCCGACTGAAGGTTTTGCTCGGCTTCCGGGCTGCAAATGCGCTAAGAACGCAATTGGTATCGTTAATACCGGGCAATGCATTGTCAGATGATAGGATTATTGCCGATATTTGTATGGAATGGCTTGCTCTGAATAGTTCACCATGCATTAGCGACACAGATTGGCGCACCCGCGCCCAAGAGGTAGCAAGAATATATCCCTGCGCAAGTTACGCTTTTGCAGGGGTGGGCGACCGATTCGACAAACCTACAATGCCGGCAGACCTCGCGCGGACCGTACTATGCAATAGCGTCATCTACCCGGCTTCATTTATCGAGATCGCCGACAAAGTCCTCTCAGAATCTCAGCATAGGTCCGCAAAATCAGTTGGAGCGATTGCGCGCCGACGGCGGTGGGCAGCGAACGGATAGTGCACTATCCCATAATCCTTTGAGATAGGTGGATCTGGTTAGCGATTATCTGCTTGCATTGAGACGAAAGATATGGATTTGCCTTCGCGCTTAATGACATGGAGAACTTGATAAACCTGCTAAGTTATAGCCCACTCGGGGCATTTGCGTTCCCGATGTAGTTCTAATATTCAATGGGCGGCTAAAGCGACGGGAGCACGACCGGTTATTGAGCGATGCTTCATTACGTTAAACTGACTATTCGAGTCGCTTTGCTCTACAGGTTCGTTAGATCCGCGACCCGTCAAACGAGATCAGCTCCAGGATCGTACGGTATGAGCCATCAACGACCCGACGAACACGCTCAGATGCAGCGCCGCCGGGTGGATCAAAATCAGGCTGTGGCAGCTGTACCGGTGCTTGAAATAATTTGCGGCGAAATGCCGGCAACGAATGGCGTATCCGGGCCTTCACCTACATCGCGGCGAAGGCGGCAGCGCCGCCAACCACCTCTCCGAAAGCAACTCCAACAGCTGCCCATCCGGATCCCGGATCATCGCCATCGCCTCACCCACAGTCCCGTCGACCACCGCTCCCCCGAACTCCGCCACCCGGGCTAACACACCGGGGAGATCAGACACCGAAAACGAGATGTGCGTCAGCCCGATCTGGTCCATCACCCGCTCGGCGCCGGCATGAACCTGGCGCTTCGAGTAGTCCATCAGTTCGAGCACCAAGCCATCCCGCACCAAGTAGGTCGCATGCACCCCGAGCGGCTCGGGCAGCCCCACCAACTGAGCGGTCGGGCCATCGGGTGGGTCGAGTTCCCACCAGAACTGAAACCCCAGCAGGCCCTCGTAGAAGCGGCGCGACCGCTCGCGGTCCGCGACGCATAACCCAACGTGATTGAAAACCGTCCGATGGCTCGTCATGACAACCTTTCCCGCAGCAAATCAGGCCCAAGCGGTCATCCCACCGACCTCGAAGCCACTTCCACCACGCAGCCCAAACGCGCAATAATGCAAAGATAAACCAATAGCAGCCAGCTACCGCCGAATAAGCAGATCACCTTCCGTTGGAGGGCTTTTCGATGGCCACACGTCCGAACGTCAGGGCCGACGCAATCGTTGACTTCGACCATCATTCCGACGCTTTCAACCTCAACGAGCTGGCCGTCAACGCCGACCTGCGGCAGCGATGTCCCGTGGCGTGGAACGAGAACTACGGCGGGTTCTGGTTCCTCAGCAGCTATGACGCCGTGAGCCAAACCGCCCGCAACGGCGACACTTTCGCCCACAAATACGAGCCCAACGCCGACGACGGCGTCGACTATCAAGGCGAGATGGGCGTCCCCCGCCCCGACGGCCAGCCGGCCCTGGGCATCGGCGAAGTCGACGGCCCCTACCACCAAGCTCTACGGCACGCGCTGGCGCCGTTCTTCTCCCCCGGCGCCGTCGAAAAACTCAAGCCGTTCATGGAGCAATCCGCGCACTGGTTCCTTGACCAACAAATAACGAAAGGGCACATGGACCTGGTGCTCGACTACGCCAGCCCGGTCCCGGCCATCCTGACCATGAAGCTGATGGGCCTGCCCTACGACAACTGGCACCTGTACGCCAACCTCTTTCACTCCGTCATGGCCGTCTCCCAGGACAGCGACGAGTACGCGGACGCGATCGCCAAAGTGCCCGCCATGATGGAAGAGGTCCTCGAGTTCGCGGCCACCCGACGGGCCGACGCCCGAGAAGACTTGACCAGCTTCCTGATTCAGTTCGAGTTCGACGGTCACCGCCTCACCGACGAGCAGCTGCTCAACATCCTGTGGAACCTCATCGGCGGCGGGGTCGACACCACCACCTCCCAGACCGCGCTGACCCTGCTGCACCTCGGCACCCACCCGGAGATGCGACGACAACTCATCGAGCACCCCGAGCTCTACCGCACCGCCACCGACGAATTCCTGCGCTACTTCTCCGTCAACCAAACCCTCAGCCGCACAGTCACTCACGACGTCGTCCTCGCCGGCCAACGCCTCCGCAAGAACGACAAAGTCGTCATCAGCTGGCTGTCGGCCAACCACGACGAAACCGAATTCGACCGGCCCGACGAGGTCATCCTCGACCGCGCACCCAACCGCCACGTCGCGTTCGGGCTGGGGCCGCACCGCTGCATCGGATCGCATCTAGCCCGGCTGATGTCCGGCGTGATGGTCAAGGCCGTCCTGGACCGCATCCCCGATTATGAAGTCGACGTCGAAAACGTCCACCAATACCTGGGCAACCCGAGCATGACCGGGCTGGGCACGCTCCCGGTCACCTTCGCCCCGGGGGAAACCCGGGAAACGTCACGCCCGTGGTAATCGCTCAAAGCACTTGAGCCACAACGCCCGCGATCAATTCGTCGGGGGCTTGAACAATCCCGACAGCGGTCAGTTGGCCACCGATGGCAAGTGACGCGATGCCGTGCACCAGCGACCAGAGCGGCGCGGCAACCTCTCGCGGATCCCGCCCCTCGACAATCCCCGCCTCCTGGCACTTGGTGATCGCATCGAGCAGGTTCCCGAACGCCTGCTCGCCGGCGACCGCCACGCTCGGCTGCTCGGCCTTCAGCGACTCCGCGCCGAACATCACCTGATAGTGATCGGGATGGGCAACGGCCCATTGCACATAGGCACGACCGAGCTCGACGACCCGCTCCTTCGGATCCGATGCGCGCTCGGCGGCGGCGGTCAGAGCGGCGTGCAGTTCGTGGAATCCCTGTTCGGCGACGGCGGCTAGCAGCTCGGCCTTGTCGGCGAAGTGTCGGTACGGAGCCGCGGCGCTGACGCCGGCGCGGCGCGCCGCTTCGGTGAGGGTGAATCCTTTGGGCCCCTTCTCGGCCACCAGCGATAGCGCGGCGCTGGTCAGGGCGCGTTTGAGGTCGCCGTGGTGATAGCTCTGACGCCGCCTGACGGTCGACCGCTGCACTGCCATGTTGACGACATTAACATTAAGGTCTATGTTAATGCTATTCACATCGGCGACCAAGGAGACGAAATGTCGAATCTGCTTGAAACCACATCGACGCTCGCCGGCACCCGCGACCGGGAGAAGACCGCCGACCTACTCGGTCAGGCGCTCGCCCAGGGCTATCTGCAGGTGGGCGAGTACGACCAACGGCTGCAGACGGCGTTCCAGACGCACACGGCCCAAGAGCTACGTGAACTCGTCGCGGACCTGCCGGTCGATCGCATCCGGCGTCACGACCCCCGTCGGCGTGCCGCTCGCATCGCCGCGGCCCGTCGCGGGGTGCGCGCTCACCTGGCCGCGTACCTCGCCATGTGCGTCATCGTGCTCACGGTCTGGGCGGCGGTCGCCCTGACGACGGACGCGACCTACTTCTGGCCGATCTGGCCGATCCTCGGCGCGGGAATCGGACTCGTCAGCCACGCCGTGTCGATACCGCGCGGCAAGCAAAGCCGTTGAGAACCAGCACTACTCCCAAGGAGGAGTCATGAAGAACACGGCAGTGGTCACCGGCGCCAGCTCAGGTCTGGGCGCGATCTTCGCCGAACAACTGGCGCAGCGGGGTTTCTCGTTGGTGTTGGCCGGGCGGGACCAGGCTCGACTTGAGGCCGTCAAGCAACGGATCGGACAGGGCACCGAGGTGGAACTCGTCGTGGGCGATCTTGGCACCGACGACGGTGTCGAGGATCTGATCGCCCGGCTGAACGGACGGGTGATCGACGTGCTGGTCAACAACGCGGGCTTCGGCACCTACGGCCCGTTCGCGGAAATCGACGCCGATCGCGAACGCGAACTGGTCGCGGTCAACGTCGACGCCCCGGTCCGCCTGATCCACGCGGTCCTGCCGGGGATGCTGGCCCGCGGTCGCGGTGGCATCTTGAATGTGGCCTCCACCATCGCCTTTCAGCCCGGCACCTATCAAGCCACCTATGGTGCCTCGAAGGCGTTCGTGCTGTCGCTGAGCCAGGCGTTGTGGGCCGAGACCCGCGGTTCCGGCGTCACGGTGACCGCGCTCTGCCCCGGGCCCACCCACACCGGATTCGTCGACGCGCTCGGATCGGACGTCTCGCACACCGCGGTCTATCGGCACCTCGCCGAACCCGGACCCGTCGTGGCCGCCGGGTTGCGCGGTCTCGACCGCGGCCGCGCAGTGGTCGTGCCCGGCTTGCGCGACCGGATGATGGTGACGGTTACACGATTCGCGCCCGGATGGCTGTCGGCGATTATGAGCGGGCGGATGCTGCGACCCGCGGCGGCGCCGGCAAAGACGGCGTAACTTGTGCCCGCGGCATTTAGCCGTTGCGTCACACGTGCGACGTGCTGGCGCCGGACGTATAAGCCAATGTCAAAAGCGCTATCACATCCGCTAGCACGTTTGGGAATCGCTTCATGGCCGGAAATCCGTTACCCATGTGACGTATGAGGCCAAGGCTCGGACTATCCCGTCGCACACAGGTACGCAGAAACGCGCTGCGCGCGTCCCACTTACGACGCCGTGGCGTACTGCAGAACAGGTTCCGAAGAATCGACGTGCCCGTAGCTGATGATCCGCAGCCGGTTCGGCCGCACCTCGTAGACGACGCCGTCGACCGGATTGGTGACGTCGAATCCATCCTCGACCTGCTCGGCATTGGACAGTTCGAGGTGGGCGCCGTCGCGAATCCGCTCGCCGCGGTAATAGTAAGTCCCACTGAGGTTCTTACACACCACCGCCAGTGACTTGGCGGTCCGCAGCACCGCGGCCGGCGGGTTGCCAGGGTCGCAGCGGGCCGTCTCGCCCACGAACCCCAGCCCGTCGGCGCCCTTCACCGGGCGCGACAGCGTCGGCGTCAGCGGTGGCGGTGGGGTCGTCGAGGCGGGAGGCGCCGCCTGTGCAGTAGACAGCGGCGGGGAGGTCGAACCGTTGTGATGAGTCCCGCCAACCAAATTCACCGACAACAGCAGCCCGGCGATCAACACCACGGCCGCCACCGCGGCCACGACGAGCGGTGTGCGGCCGATCGCCGGCCAGTGCCATGAGCGCTCGGACGCCGGGAGCGGCTCGGGGCTGGTGTCAGCGGGCTCGTCGAGTTCTTCGGGAGGGGCTATCGGTAGCGGGCGCGTCTTGGGGGGACCGCTGCGGCCGGCCGCGGCACCCACCGGCTCGTAGGCCGCGAACACCGCCTCGCTGGCGGCGCGGGCGAGGTCACCCGCGGACGCGAATCGCGCGACGCGCGGCTTGGCCATGCCCCGGGTGATGATCTCGTCGTACTCGCGGCCGACGCCGCGACGCATGATGCTGGGTCGGGGTGCCGGCGCCAGCATGTGCGCGCGCTTCAGGTCCCCCGCGTCCTCACTCTCGAATGGCGGCTGCCCAGTGAGGCACTCGTAGAGCACGCACGCCAACGAGTAGACGTCGGTCTGCGGTCCGGTGCGCCCGGTGGTGAATCGCTCGGGCGCCATATAGGTCCGCGAGATGTTCTCGTCGCCGGCGGCCTGGGCGATGCCGAAGTCGGCGAGGTAGGTGAAGTGGTCATGGGTGAGCAGGATGTTCTCGGGTTTGACGTCGAGGTGCACCAGCCCGCCGGCGTGCGCGGCGTCCAGCGCGCGCGCCACCTGCGCCGTGATCGATGCCGCTCGCGACGGCTCCAGCCCGCCCTGCTCGCGCAGCAGATCCTTGAGGCTGCCCCCGTCGTCGACCAGGTGCATGTCGATGAAGGGCACGCCGTCGATCTCGCCGAAGTCATGCAGCGGCAGGACATGCGGCTCCTGCAGTCGCGTCACCTTGCGGCACTCGCGCCAAAGGCGTTGCTGGAAGCCAGGGTCCGCGGCCGTCTCGCCACGTAAGAGCTTGACGGCGACCATCCGGTCCTTAACCGTGTCGTATGCGCGGTAGACCTCGCCCATCGCCCCGGTGCCGATCAGTGATCGCAGCTCGTACGGCCCGAACCGGGTACCGAGCCGCGAACCGCGGGACGAGGAGGTCACGTCAGCAATCCTTTCTCAAGACAGTCCAGCCCGCGAATTCCCGAATCGGGCGTCGACATAACGTGCGCAGCCTCACGCGTGTCGCTACACCGAGACACCGCTGATAGCCGCTATTGTTCGCCGGCCGGCTGGCCAACAGGATCGGCCTGCACGAAACCGCGCCTTCCCTACCCTAGCGGCAGCACACCGTCGAGGCAGACCGAGCCGCACCCCCGAATACAGTGAGTAATTGTCCGGCACGTAAGAAGGTGAGGCCTTCGATGACCGACATGACGGCGCGGTTCGCGGAGATCGTCGGCGCGCACAACCTGCTTACGGGCGACGCCATTTCCGACGACTACTCGCACGACGAGGTGCTGACCAAGCCGCCGCAAAAGCCGGCCTACCTGGCCAAGCCCGCGACCGCCGACGAAGTCGCGCAACTCCTCAGCGTCGCCACGGAAAGCCGGGTGCCGGTGACGGCCCGCGGCTCGGGCACCGGCCTGTCGGGTGCGGCGATCCCCCGCGCGGACGGGCTGCTGATCTCCTTCGAGCGGATGAACGCCGTGCTGGAGGTCGACGTGACCAACCAGGTCGCCGTCGTCCAACCCGGCGTGACGCTGGCCGAACTGGACGACGCGACCGCCGGCACCGGGCTGCGGTACATGGTGCACCCGGGCGAGCTGTCGTCCAGCGTCGGCGGCAACGTCGGCACCAACGCCGGCGGCATGCGCGCGGTCAAGTACGGCGTCGCCCGCCACAACGTGCTGGGGCTGCAGGCCGCGCTGCCCACCGGCGAGCTCATCCGCACCGGCGGCAAGATCGCCAAGGTCTCCACGGGCTACGACCTGACCCAGCTCATCGTCGGCTCCGAAGGCACCCTGGCGCTGGCCACCGAGGTGACCGTCAAGCTGCATCCGCGCCTGGACCACAGCGCCACCGTGCTCGCCCCGTTCGCCGACTTCGACCAGGTCATGGAGGCGGTGCCGAAGATCCTCGGCAGCGGCCTGGCGCCCTACATCCTCGAGTACATAGACAACGTGACGATGGCCGCGCTGGTCCACACCCAGAATCTCGAGCTGGGCGTGCCCGACAACATCCGCGACAGCTGTCAGGCCTATCTGGTTGTCGCGCTTGAGAATCGAACTACCGACCGGCTGGACGAGGACGTCGAGAAGGCCGGCGAACTGCTCGCCGAACTTGGTGCCGTGGACGCCTACGTGCTGGAGGGTGGCTCGGCGCGCAAGCTGATCGAGGCGCGCGAGAAGGCGTTCTGGACACTCAAGGCGCTCAACGCCGATGACCTCATCGACACCGTCGTGCCGCGCGGCGCGATGCCCAAGTTCCTGTCCGGTGCGCGCGGTCTGGCCGCGGCGGCCGGCGGCGCGGCGGCGGGCTGCGGGCACGCGGGTGACGGCAACGTGCACCTGGCCATCTTCTGCCCGGATGCGGCGATCCGGAAGCAGCTGCTGACCGACATCTTCGCGCTGGCAATGGAATTGGGTGGCGCGATCTCCGGAGAGCACGGCCTCGGCCGCGCCAAGGCCCCCTACTTCGTCGAACTCGAAGACCCGATCAAGGTCGACCTGATGCGCCGCATCAAGGCGAGCTTCGATCCCGCGGGCATCCTCAACCCCGACGTCGCGTTCGCTGCGGGCGACACGCCTGTGACGCACCAGGCCAAAGACTAACTGGGCCCGGTGACCATCGGCATCAGATAGTTGCGCACGTACGTGCGGGTGTCGTCGATGGTGGCCAGGTTGATGCCGGTGTGCGGGGTCACGATGAACGACAGCGTCAGCCGGGTGTGCAGTTCCGCGACGGTGCGCAGGTGACGTTCCTGTGCCGCAGTGGTTTTCGACGTACCGTAGAGCTCGGTGCGCAGCAGCCCCATAGCGTGTTCGGTGGCGTAGTCGAGGATGGCGCCCGCGTCGATGGTCAGGCTGGGCAGGATCGTCTCGGGCTCGGTGCGCAGCAGCTTCTTGAGCAGGGCGTGTTCGCGCATGAACGTCACCGAGAACACCGTGCTGTAGACCATGCGGTCTTCGAGCGTCTCGCCATGCGCCCAGGCCTGCGCGTCGCCCTCGAGGAAGCGGCGCGCCTCGGCGAGCACGACGGCATCGACGAGCGCGGCCTTGGTGGGGAACCGCCGGTACAGGGTGGCACGCCCGACGCCGCTGCGCCGCGCCACGTCCTCCATCGTGATCCGGCGCATGCCGACGAGCTCGGCCTGCTCGATGGTGGCGGCCAGGATGCGGGCGGTGATCTCGTCGGGGCTGATGACCTGGGCGAGAACGACGGGATCCGGCTCGGTGAGGCGACGGACGAACTCCGCCGTTCGCGTCGTGGTCATCGATCCCTCCTTGCCGGTTCGTCGTGGCCGTCGTATCGTAGCGATCGAAGCGTGTGAGACATTGAGAGTCTCATTGTATCGCATGTTGCATCTCGGGTTGGCCTTTCGGGAGGGATCGTTATGCGACTCGGACTCAGGGCCCGGTGGGCGGCCATGCATGGCGTACCGCGGGCGTACTTCGCCGTTCAGGCCCGTCGCGGCGACCCGCTGGCCCGGCTGCTGCGCACCGGCACCCCGGGCGAGGACCGCTACGCGCTCATGGAGCAGATCAGGGCACGCGGACCGGTGGTGCGCTCCCCGTACGTGTGGGCCAGCGTCGACCACGCGGTGTGCCGACAGATTCTGCGGGACAAGCGCTTTGGTGTCACCGCGCCCACCGAGATGGAGCTACCCGGGCCGCTGAAGAAGCTCATCGCCAAAACCGATCCGGGCGTGGCCAATCCGGTGGAGCCGCCCGCCATGGTGATCGTGAATCCGCCCGATCACACCCGCTACCGGCAACTGGTCGCCCAGAGTTTCACCCCGCGCGCCATCGACTCGCTGGACACCCGCGTCGTCGAGGTGACGATGGACCTGATCGACCGCATCGCCGCCGCACCGCAGCCCGATTTGATCGCCGACTTCGCGACGCAACTGCCGGTCGCCATCATCGCCGAAATCCTTGGCCTGCCGCCCGATTCCTACCCCCGCATGCTGGCGTGGGGCCGCAGCGGCTCCCCGCTGCTCGACATCGGGATCGACTGGAAGACCTACCGCGACGCCATCGACGGCCTGCGCGGCGTCGACGACTACCTGCTGGAGCACTTCCATAAGCTGCGCGCCGACCCGCACAGCGACAATCCGTTCGGCCGGATGGCCGCCGACGGCTCGCTGACCGACCGCGAGCTCACCGCCAACGCCGCGCTGATCATCGGCGCGGGCTTCGAAACGACGGTGAACCTGATCGGCAACGGCATCGTCCTGCTGCTGCAGCATCCCGACCAATTGGCGCTGCTGCACGACAATCCGGACCTGTGGCCCGGTGCCGTCGAGGAGATCCTGCGGCTCGCCAGCCCCGTGCAGATGACCGCGCGCACCCCGAGTTGCGACGTCGAGATCGCCGGAATCCACATCGCGGCCGGCGACATGGTCGGCCTGTTCCTCGGTGGCGCCAACCGCGATCCGAAAATCTTCACGGACCCAACGAGATTCGACATCACCCGGCCCAACGCGCGCGATCACCTGGCGTTCGCGTCCGGCATCCACGCCTGCCTCGGCGCCGCCCTGGCCCGCATCGAAGGCGCCACCGCTCTGCGCGCCCTCTTCGAGAGTTTCCCCGATCTGCGCCTCACCGCTCCCCCACAGCGGCGGGGGCTGATCAACCTGCACGGCTACACCCGGCTGCCGGCCCAACTCGGCGGCCGCAGAACAACTTCCGCCAAGCTTCCCGTCTAAGCTCAGGAGTTCTCATGTCCCCCAAGGATCATCCCAACAACGCCCCCGGCCTGCCGATGCTGTTTCCGACCTGGATCGACCGGTTGCAGATGAAGTACATGAACCCGGTCATGCGGCGGGTGGCCCGCTTCCTGCCGACGTTCGTCGTGGTCAACCATCTCGGCCGCAAATCGGGTAAACCGTACCGGACCGTGGTGAACGCCTACCGCAAAGGCAACGTCGTGGCAATCCTGTTGGGCCACGGCAACACCGACTGGGTGAAGAACCTGCTGGCCGCCGGCGAGGGAGATCTGCAGCTCCGCAATCGCGACGTGCACATCACCAACGTGCGGGTGCTGCCCACCGGCGCCGACGGCGACGGACTGCCGTTCATCGCGCGCCTGGGGCTGCGCCGGATGGGCGTTCTGGTCGCCGACGTCGCCTGAAAGACTCAGCTACGCAACGGCTCTCGGCCGATCGCCGGCGTCACGGACGCGTCCACGTCGGTTTCCTCGCGGTCGGCGAGCCAGCGTTCGGCGTCGATGGCGGCCGAGCAGCCGCTGCCGGCGGCGGTGACGGCCTGGCGGTAGGTGCGGTCCACCAGGTCCCCGGAGGCGAACACCCCATCAATCGAGGTGGCCGTGGTGCGGCCCT
>NZ_LZSX01000016.1 GCF_001665835.1 Mycobacterium colombiense
GCGCTGAGCTTGGCGAGCAACACCGCCAGGGCGGCCTGCATCACCATGAAGCTGGTCGCGTTGTGCTCACGGGCCACCCGACGAATTTGCTGCTGCAATCCGGCCGGCCAGTCCACGGCCACGCTGGCGCCGCGGTAATCGGCCACCGGCGGGTAGGGCCGGTCGGTGGGCAACGCCAGGCGCTCGGGCATCCCGGCCAGCGCCTGCTCCCAGAAGGCAAGCTGCGCGGCAATCGGGCTATCGCTGTCGGCCAGATCGCCGAACTGCGCGCGCTGCCATAGCGTGTAATCGACGTATTGCACCGGCAACGGCGCCCAATCGGGGGCTTGCCCCGCACATCGGCTGGCAAAGGCCACACCCAGATCAGCCACCAGCGGGGCGATCGACAGGCCGTCAGCGGCGATATGGTGCACTGCGGCCACCAGCACATGCTCGTCATCGGCGACGCGGAAAAGCCTTGCCTGCAAAGGGATTTCGGTGGTCAGATCAAATGCGTAGGACGCCGCGGCCTCGATGGCCTCATCCAGCTGTGTTGTCGACCAGCCGGTGGCATCAATGACGTCCCAGCCAAAGTCGGCCCGCTGCACGGGAATAACCACCTGCTGGGGTATGCCCGCGGGTGCCGCAAACAGGGTGCGCAGGCTCTCGTGGCGGCCCACCACATCGGCCAATGCCGCACTCAACACGTCGGCATCGAGGTGCCCGTCCAGCCGCAACGCCGCGGCCATGTTGTAGATCGGTGACGGCCCCTGCAACTGGTCGATAAACCACAACCGCTGCTGGGCAAACGACAACGGGACCACCGTGGGCCGCTCCACCGCCACCAACGGCTCCAGCCCGGCCCCATCGGCACCGATGCGGGGCGCTAACTGGGCAACGGTCGGCGCCTCGAACACGGTGCGCACCGCAAGGTGTACGTCCAGGCCGGCGTTGACCGCGGCGACCAGGCGCATCGCGGACAGCGAATCCCCACCCAAGTCGAAGAAGGAGTCGTCGACCCCGACCCGCTCCAGCCCGAGCACCTG
>NZ_LZSX01000017.1 GCF_001665835.1 Mycobacterium colombiense
CCTCTTGGGACTGGATGGCGATCGCCTTTTCCTTATTGGCTTCCAGATTGGCCGCCCAAATGTTGAGGGTTCGCGCGTAGTGCTCGCGCAGCAACTGAACTTTCTCAACAGAGAAGCCCGCGGCCTCGCCGAACTTGAAAATGTCTTCCTGTGCAGGCAATTGCCCACCGGGGAAAATTTCTGTGCCAATAAATCGCGCGAACCCTCAACATTTGGGCGGCCAATCTGGAAGCCAATAAGGAAAAGGCGATCGCCATCCAGTCCCAAGAGGTCTACGACAAGTACATGCACTATCTGACGGGCTGCGAGAATTTCTTCCGCAAGGGCACCACCAATGTGGGGCAATTCACGATGGTGAAGTAGGACCTATCAAGTCAGCCCCGAACGGTGATCCGTTCGGGGCTGATTGCTTTTGGCGAGGCGGTTACTTCTCCAGCGTGAATTGATTGACGTCGGTGTAGCCCTGGCGGAACAGCTTCGCGCAACCGGTGAGGTACTTCATGTAGCGGTCGTAGACCTCTTGGGACTGGATGGCCAGGGCCTGCTCTCGATTGGCCTCGAGCGCCTCGGCCCACAGGTCCAACT
>NZ_LZSX01000018.1 GCF_001665835.1 Mycobacterium colombiense
GACGGCGTCGAACGCCACCGAGGGCCGGCTGGAGCGGCTGCGGGGCCGCGCACCACCCCCGCGCCGGAGGCGCCCGAAGCCCCCGCCGCCCCGCAGATCGAGGAGATCGCGCCCACCGAGGGCCGGCTGGAGCGGCTGCGGGGCCGGTTGGCCAGGTCGCAGAACGCGCTCGGCCGCAGCATGCTGGGCCTGATCGGCGGCGGCGACCTCGACGAGGACGCCTGGCAGGACGTCGAGGACACACTTCTGGTCGCCGACCTGGGCCCGGTGGTCGCCGAATCGGTGATCTCGCAGCTGCGCAGCCAGCTGGCCAGCAGCGACGTGCGCACCGAGGCCGACGCCAAGGCCGTGCTGCGCGATGTGCTGATCAACGAGTTGCAGCCCGGCATGGACCGGTCCATCCGGGCGCTGCCGCACGAGGACCATCCCTCGGTGCTGCTGATCGTGGGCGTGAACGGCACCGGAAAGACCACCACCGTCGGCAAGCTGGCCCGGGTCCTGGTCGCCGACGGGCGGCGCGTCGTCCTGGGTGCCGCCGACACGTTCCGCGCCGCGGCGGCCGATCAGCTGCAGACCTGGGCGTCACGGGTGGGCGCGGAGGTGGTGCGCGGGCCCGAAGGCGCCGACCCGGCCTCGGTGGCGTTCGACGCCGTCGACAAGGGCATCGTCGCGGGCGCTGACGTGGTGCTCATCGACACCGCGGGGCGGCTGCACACCAAGGTTGGGCTGATGGACGAGCTCGACAAAGTTAAGCGGGTTGTAACACGGCGTGCCGCGGTCGACGAGGTTTTGCTGGTGCTCGACGCCACCATCGGGCAGAACGGGCTGGCCCAGGCCCGGGTATTCGCCGAGGTGGTCGAGATCACCGGTGCGGTGCTGACCAAGTTGGATGGAACGGCCAAGGGCGGCATCGTCTTTCGGGTTCAGCAGGAACTCGGCGTGCCGGTCAAACTCGTCGGGCTCGGGGAAGGCCCAGACGATCTCGCGCCGTTCGAACCGGCCGCTTTCGTCGACGCGCTGCTGGGCTGAAACCCCTTACACGGCAAGCGGGACGTTAATACCGCTGAAACACGGTGGCCCCATCGCCGAAACAACAATCTCGCAATGTTTCTGGACAGGTCATCAGACGCATGTCTGGCGGCCATGTGGGCCGACCGGAGGAGATTGCGAGTGACATACCCGATACTGGGCCAGCCCAATACCGGCGATACCGCCTGGATGTTGGCCAGTTCCGCGCTGGTGCTGTTGATGACGCCGGGTCTGGCGTTTTTCTACGGCGGTATGGTGCGCGCCCGAAGCGTTTTGAACATGCTCATGATGAGCATCAGCGCGATGGGCGTGGTCACCGTGCTGTGGGTGCTCTACGGCTATTCGATCGCCTTCGGCGATGACGCCGGCGGCGTCGTAGGAAAGCCGACCTCTTTCTGGGGCCTCAAGGGCCTCATCGGGGTCAACGCGGTGGCCGCCGATCCGAGCAAAGGCGTTGCGGCAACGGATATTCCGCTGGCGGGCACGCTGCCCGCCACCGTGTTCGTGGCGTTCCAGCTGATGTTCGCGATCATCACCGTGGCCCTGATCTCGGGCGCGGTGTCCGACCGGCTGAAGTTCGGTGCGTGGCTGGTGTTCGCCGGCCTGTGGGCGACGTTCGTCTATTTCCCGGTCGCCCACTGGGTTTTCGCGTTCGACGGCTTCGCCTCCGAGAAGGGCGGCTGGATCGCCAACAAGCTGCACGCCATCGACTTCGCCGGCGGGACCGCGGTCCACATCAATTCCGGTGTGGCAGGCCTGATGCTGGCGATCGTGCTGGGCAAGCGGCGCGGTTGGCCTACCACGTTGTTCCGGCCGCACAACCTGCCGTTCGTGATGCTCGGTGCCGGGCTGCTGTGGTTCGGTTGGTACGGGTTCAACGCCGGATCGGCCACCAGCTCCAACGGCGTCGCCGGGTCGACCTTCATGACCACCACGGTCGCGACGGCCACCGCGATGCTGGGCTGGATGCTCACCGAACGCATCCGCGACGGCAAGGCGACGACGTTGGGCGCGGCGTCCGGCATCGTCGCGGGCCTGGTCGCCATCACCCCCTCGTGCTCGTCGGTCAACGTGCTGGGCGCGCTGGTGGTGGGTCTGGTGGCCGGCGTGGTGTGCGCGCTGGCGGTCGGCCTGAAGTTCAGGTTGGGCTTCGACGACTCACTCGACGTGGTCGGGGTGCACCTGGTCGGCGGTCTGGCCGGCACCCTGCTGGTAGGGCTGCTGGCCGCGCCGGAGAGCCCGGCCATCAACGGTGTGACCGGGGTGTCCAAGGGATTGTTCTACGGCGGCGGCTGGGCCCAGCTCGAGCGGCAGGCAGTCGGCGCGTTCAGTGTCCTCATCTACTCTGGGGTGGTTACGCTGATCCTGGCGTTGATCCTGAAATACACCATCGGGCTTCGTCTCAACCCAGAAGCGGAAGCCGCGGGTATCGACGAGGCCGAGCATGCCGAGAGTGGATACGATTTCGCCGTGGCTACCGGTTCGGTTCTCCCGCCCCGGGTCGCTGTGGCGGATACCCGCAACGGCCTGGAGGAGGAGCGAGTGGGCGACAAAGTGGAGGCAGAGCAGTCATGAAGCTGATCACCGCGATCGTAAAGCCGTTCACGCTCGATGACGTGAAGACCAGTCTCGAGGACGCAGGCGTCCTGGGGATGACGGTCAGCGAAATCCAGGGCTACGGACGGCAGAAGGGCCACACCGAGGTCTACCGGGGCGCCGAATACTCGGTCGACTTCGTGCCCAAGGTGCGCATCGAGGTTGTCGTCGACGACTCCATCGTCGACAAGGTCGTGGACAGCATTGTCCGGGCCGCGCGCACCGGCAAGATCGGTGACGGCAAAGTGTGGGTGAGCCCCGTGGAAACCATTGTGCGGGTGCGCACCGGCGAGCGTGGAACCGATGCGCTATGACATCCGCTGTCAATTGCTGATTCGACCCGGGCTGGTCGGGAGGGCATGACCCAGAACGACCCCGACTCGTCCGGGCACCTGGGCGGGACAGAAAGCGCCTGCGGGGCAGTCGATCTGGCTGCCTCGCGGCGCCAACTGCTGTCTGAGGGCAGCAAGCTGCACGCCGCCGAACTGCGGCACGCCTGGCTGGATCTGCACGAATCATGGTTGATGGCCAAGTCCGCCGAGATCGGGATCACCGACGACAGCGGCTTCGCGGTCGTCGGGATCGGTGGCCTGGGTCGCCATGAGCTGTTGCCGTATTCCGACCTTGATCTAATGCTGTTGCACGACAACATGTCCGACGACGTGCTGGGGAAGGTCGCCGACAAGTTGTGGTATCCGTTGTGGGACGCCAACGTTCGGCTCGACCACAGCGTGCGGACCGTTTCCGGGGCTCTCGGCGTCGCCAATGCCGACATGATCGCGGCCCTGGGCATGCTGGACGCCCGCCACATCGCCGGCGATGCGCGGCTGTCCGACGAGTTGAGCGCCGGGGCGCGACGCCAGTGGCGCAGCGCAATTCGCTCCCGGATGAACGAACTCGTCGAAATGACGCAGGCCCGCTGGGATCGGTGTGGCCGCATCGCGCAACGCGCCGAGCCGGACCTGAAGTCGGGTCGCGGCGGCCTCCGCGATGTCCAACTGCTCGACGCGCTGGGTGTGGCCCAGCTGATCGACCGACACGGCATGGCGCGTCCGGAATCGCCCGGGGGTTCCCTCGACGATGCCCACCTGACGCTGCTCGACGTGCGCACCGAGTTGCACCGGGTGTCGGGGCGCGGGCGTGACCAGCTGCAGGCCCAATACGCCGACGAGATCAGCGCCGCACTGCACATCGGAGACCGATTTGACTTGGCGCGCAAGCTATCCGATGCCGGACGCACCATCGCCTACCACGCCGAGACGGGCATTCGGACCGCCGAGAACGCGCTGCCGCGCCGCGGGGTGACGGCCCTGGTGCGGCGCCCCAAGCGCCGCCCGCTGGACGAGGGCGTCGTCGAATATGCCGGAGAGATCGTGCTTGCCCGCGACGCGCGCCCCGATACCGACGTGGGTCTGGTGTTGCGGGTGGCCGCCGCATCGGCCGACACCGGGTTGCCGATCGGCGCCGCCACGCTGAGCCGACTGGCAGCCAACGCGCCGGAGATGCCGGTGCCGTGGCCGCGAGAGGCGTTGGACGACTTGCTGGTCGTGCTGTCCGCCGGCCCGACCACGGTCGCGACGATCGAGGCGCTGGACCGCACCGGGCTGTGGGGCCGGTTGCTGCCGGAATGGGACGCGATCCGCGACCTGCCGCCCCGCGACGTCGCGCACAAATGGACGGTGGACCGCCACGTCATCGAGACGGCCGTCAACGCCGCGCCGCTGTCGACCCGGGTGGCGCGACCCGACCTGCTCGCGCTCGGCGCGCTGCTGCACGACATCGGCAAGGGTCGCGGCGTCGATCACAGCGTGCTCGGCGCGGGCCTGGCGCTCGAGATCGGGCCCAGGCTGGGCATGCCGCCGGTCGAGGTGGAGCTGCTGGCACAACTGGTCCGCCACCATCTGCTGCTGCCGATGGTGGCCACCCGCAGCGACCTCAATGACCCCAAAACCATTGAGCGCGTGGTGAAAACGCTGAGCGGGGACGCGCTGCTGCTCGAAGTTCTGCACGCGCTGACCGAGGCGGATTCGAAGGCCACCGGGCCCGGGGTGTGGAGCGAGTGGAAGGCGTCGCTGATCGAGGACCTGGTCCGGCGCTGCCGGCTGGTGATGGCGGGGGAGTCGCTGCCCGAAGTGGAACCAGCTGCGCCGCAATATCTTTCGTTGACCGCAGATCGCGGCGTGCACGTGGACATCAAGCCCGGCGGTGGTGAGCGCCTGGACGTGTTGATGGCCGCACCGGATCAGCGGGGGCTGGTATCGAAGGCCGCCGCGGTGCTGGCGCTGAACTCGCTGCGCATCCATTCGGCCTCGGCCAGCACCCACGAAGGCTTCGCGATCGTGGAATTCGTGGTGTCGCCGCTGTTCGGTTCGCCGCCGGAAGCGGGCCTGCTGCGCCAGCAGTTCACCGGGGCGCTGGCCGGCGACGTCGACGTGCTGGGCACGCTGGAGAAGCGTGACAGCGACGCCGTCAGCGCGGCAACCAGCCGGGCCGGCGAGGTCCAGGTCGGGGTGCCCGTCACCCGGTCGAGCGCACCGCCGCGCATCCTGTGGGTCGACTCGGCCCCACCCGACCAGTTGATCGTCGAGGTCCGGGCCATGGACCGACTCGGGCTGCTCGCGCTGCTGACCCGCGCGCTGGAACTGGCGGGCACCGACATCGTCTGGGCGAAGGTCAACACCTTCGGGTCGACGGCGGCCGACGTGTTCTGCGTGAAGGTGTCGGCCGCAGCGGCCGACGCGGCCGGCGACGCCGAGCACGGCGCGCGCGACGTTGTCGAGCAGAGCCTGCTGGCGGTGTTGGGCGGGCCCGCGGTCGAGGTGCTCGAGGAACCCGTCGGGGACTAAGCCCGCCCGCTTACGAATGCTCGGCGTTGAGCTGGCGCACGGCATCGATGCGTGCCCGCAGCTGGTCGCGGCTGGCCGCGGCGATCGGGGGGCCACCGCAGCGGCGCCGCAGTTCGTTGTGGATCCAGCCGTGCGGCTTGCCGGTCCGGTGATGGGCGATCGACACGAGGGTGTTCAGCTCGCGGCGCAGCTCCCGAAGCTGGCCGTGCACGGTGGCCGGCGGGGGCTCGACGCCCGGCAGTGACCCGCCGTCTTTGTGCTGTTGGGCCCGCTTTTGCAGCTGCTCGTCCTGGCGCTGGTGCAGCAGCGCGCGCATCTGTTCGGCATCGAGCAGCCCCGGAATGCCGAGGTAGTCGGCCTCCTCGTCGCTGCCGGCCGCAGCGGCGGTGCCGAACGATGATCCGTCGAAGATGAGCTGATCGAGTTCGGCGTCGGCGCCCAACGAGGTGAACCCCTTGTCGAGGTCGCTCTTCTCGTCCTGCGTCTTGGTGGCGGGATCGTTCTCGAGCGGGTCGCCCTCGGAGACGCGGTGCGGCTCGCCGAGCACGTGGTTGCGCTGGGCCTCCAGCTCGCTGGCCAGCTGCAGCAGGTTGGGCACCGACGGCACGAAGATGCTCGCGATCTCGCCGGGGCGGCGCGACCGCACGAACCGGCCGATGGCCTGGGCGAAGAACAGCGGCGTCGAGGCGCTGGTGGCGTAGATCCCGACCGACAGCCGCGGCACGTCGACGCCCTCGGAGACCATGCGCACCGCGACCAGCCAGCGGCTGGTGCTCGCGGCGAATTCGCTGATGCGCGCCGACGAGCCCGGATCGTCGGACAGCACCAGCGTCGGCGCCTCGCCGGTCAGCCTGGTCAGCAGGGCGGCGTAGGCGCGGGCCGCGGTCTGATCCGAGGCGATGATCATGCCGCCGGCGTCGGGTATGTGCGTGCGCAGCTGGCGCAGCCGCAGATCCGCGGCGGTGATCACCGCGGGCATCCATTCGCCGGCGGGGTCCAGCGCCGTGCGCCAGGCGCGCGCGGTCTGCTCGGCCGACAGCGGCTCGCCGAGGCGGGCCGCGTGCTCCTCGCCGGCGCTGTCGCGCCACCGGGCCTCCCCGGAGTACGCGAGGAAGACCACGGGCCGGACCACGCCGTCGGCGAGGGCGTCGGTGTAGCCGTAGGTGTGGTCGGCCTGCGAACGCCGTATCCCGTCGGGACCGGCCTCGTACGTCACGAACGGGATGGGGCTGTCGTCGCTGCGAAAGGGCGTCCCCGTCAGGGCGAGCCGGCGGGTGGCGTCGCCGAACGCCTCGCGGATCGCGTCGCCCCACGTCTTGGCGTCGCCGCCGTGGTGGATCTCGTCGAAGATGACCAGGGTCTTGCGCTGCTCGGTGCGCACCCGGTGCAACGTCGGATGCGCGGCAACCTGGGCGTAGGTGACCATCACGCCGTGATACTCCGGAGCGATCCGCGCGTTGCTGTTGGAGAACTTCGGGTCCAGGGCGAGGCCGTAGCGCTGCGCGGCCTGCGCCCACTGCACCTTCAGGTGCTCGGTCGGCACCACGACGGTGACCTGCTCGATAGCCCGCTGGCCGAGCAGTTCGGCCGCCACCCGCAGGGCGAAGGTCGTCTTGCCCGAGCCCGGGGTGGCCACCGCCAGGAAATCGCGCGGCTGGGCGGCGAGGTATTTGACCAGCGCCCTGCGCTGCCAGCCACGCAGCACGCCGGTGTCGCCGGGAACGCTGTCGGCCTGCGCCTGGATGCTGCTGAGCGGCACCGACACAGGACCCCCGTTCGTTACTCGTCGACGCGGTGACTCGATTGAGTCGCGGCTGTGAAATCTAGCACGCCAACGCTTTTCGGCGCAGTAGCGACTCGACTGGCTATCGTGTCGGGCTCGCCGTTTCGCGGGTCTGCAGCCATTCATGGATGCGTCCGGCAACGTCGGCCCAGCCCGGTTCGAGCATCATGTTGTGGCCCATGGGAAAGAATTCCGGCTCGGTCCGGTAGGCGCGCGCCGTGTTGCGCACCTCGCGGACGCTGACGAAGCCGTCGTACTCGGCGCCCAGCACCAGCATCGGCGTGCTCACCCGCTTGGTCCGGACGCGGCGGACGATCGGGTCGGTCATGGCGGCGCGAACGCTCTCGGCTCCGGCGCGCTGCCGGCAGGATTCGACGACGGCCTCGGGCGTGTCGGGGCAGAACAGGTACTCGCGGGCCAGCGCCGGGGTGGCGAGGAATCTCAGCAGCGTGGGATCGCTCCACGATTCGATCGTCATCGACGGCCGGCGGCGCCACACCCGCAACGCCAGGGTGAGCACGCCCTGCGGCGGCACCGAGCCCACCAGCACCGCGGCCGGGGCGCGGCGATCTTCGAGATAGCGCTGGATCACGAAGCCGCCCAGGGAATGGCCGACCAGGACCGGCGCACCGCCCAGGTCGTCGGCCACCGAACGGACGTCGTCGATGTAGTCGGCGATGGACACCTTCGGCAGCGGCTTGACGGTGGGGCTGGCGCCATGCCCGCGCAGGCTCATCGCGACCGCTCGGTAGCCGGCGTCGGCGAAGAAGTCCAGAAAGTGCTCCCAGCACCAAGCGCCATGCCAGCCGCCGTGCACGAAGAGCAGCGGCACCGGATGCGCGTCGCTGCAGGACCCCTTGTCGATCACCTCGAGCATGAGCCTGACCTTTGCTGGCGGCACCCGGGCCGTCAAGGCCTCCGCAGCCTTTCTGGGCTTTCCAGCCAGCGAGCGTGAAGTTAGCTTGACGCTCGCCGACGGGTGTGAAGCTAACTTCACGCTCGCGGGGGTTTGGACGGTGAATTCGCCCGCTGGCACTACCACTAGGCTGGCGGGGTGTTTGAATCGCTGTCCGACCGTTTGACCGGTGCCCTTGCCGGGCTGCGCGGCAAGGGTCGATTGACCGAAGCCGATATCGAGGCCACCACCCGCGAGATCCGGCTGGCGCTGCTGGAAGCCGACGTGTCGCTGCCCGTGGTGCGCGCCTTCGTCACCCGGATCAAGGACCGCGCCAAGGGCGCCGAGGTCTCCGGTGCCCTCAACCCGGCGCAGCAGGTCGTCAAGATCGTCAACGAAGAACTCATCGGCATCCTGGGCGGCCAGACTCGCCAGCTGGCGTTCGCCAAGACGCCGCCGACCGTGGTGATGCTCGCCGGTCTGCAGGGTTCCGGTAAGACGTCGCTGGCCGGCAAGCTGGCCTCCTGGCTGCGCGGCCAGGGGCACACCCCGCTGCTGGTGGCGTGTGACCTGCAACGCCCGGCCGCGGTGAACCAGTTGCAGGTCGTCGGTGAGCGCGCCGGCGTGCCGGTGTTCGCACCGCATCCCGGCGAGTCGCCCGGATCCGGGCCCGGCGACCCGGTCGCGGTCGCGGCTGCCGGCCTCGCCGAGGCCCAGGCCAAGCACTTCGACGTCGTCATCGTCGACACCGCCGGCCGGCTGGGCATCGACGACGAGCTGATGTCGCAGGCCGCGGCGATCCGTGAGGCGATCAATCCCGACGAAGTCCTGTTCGTGCTGGACGCGATGATCGGTCAGGACGCCGTCACCACCGCGGAGGCGTTCCGCGAAGGTGTCGGCTTCACCGGCGTGGTGCTGACCAAGCTGGACGGTGACGCCCGCGGTGGCGCGGCGCTCTCGGTCCGCGAGGTGACCGGCGTCCCAATCCTTTTCGCCTCCACCGGCGAGAAGCTGGAGGACTTCGACGTCTTCCACCCCGACCGGATGTCCAGCCGCATCCTGGGCATGGGCGACGTGCTGAGCCTGATCGAGCAGGCCGAGCAGGTCTTCGACGCCGAACAGGCCGAGGCCGCCGCCGTCAAGATCGGCAGCGGCGAGCTCACGCTCGAGGACTTCCTGGAACAGATGCTGGCCATCCGCAAGATGGGCCCGATCGGCAATCTGCTGGGCATGCTGCCCGGCGCCGGGCAGATGAAGGACGCGCTGGCCCAGGTCGACGACAGCCAGCTCGACCGCCTGCAGGCCATCATCCGCGGCATGACTCCGGCGGAGCGCGCCGACCCGAAGATCATCAACGCGTCGCGGCGGCTGCGCATCGCCAACGGCTCGGGCGTCACGGTGTCTGAGGTCAACCAGCTGGTGGACCGCTTCTTCGAGGCCCGCAAGATGATGTCGTCGATGCTCGGCGGCATGGGCATCCCCGGACTGGGCCGCAAGTCGGCGACGCGAAAGTCCAAGGGAGCGAAGGGCAAGGCGGGCAAGAAGGGCAAGAAGGGCGGACGCGGCCCGACGCCACCGAAGGCGCGCAACCCGCTGATGCAGGGCATGCCGGCCGGATTCCCCGACCTGTCGCAGATGCCCGAAGGCCTCGATGAGCTGCCGCCCGGTCTGGCCGACTTCGATCTGTCCAAGCTGAAGTTCCCGGGCAACCCCGGAAGCCGGTAGCCGCCCGGTGCGCATGCACGTGCGGGGCGTGGGGCTGCCCGACGAAACCGAGATCGAACTGTGGATCGTCGACGGCCGCATCGGCGCCGAACCGGTTTCCGGCGCCGACACCGTCTTCGACGGCGGCTGGATCGTGCCCGGGCTGGTCGACGCCCACTGCCACATCGGCCTGGGTGATCACGGCGAGATCCCGCTGGACGACGCGATCGCCCAGGCCGAGATCGAACGCGATGTCGGCGCGCTGTTGTTGCGCGACTGCGGCTCACCCACCGACACCCGCAGCCTCGACGACCGCGACGATCTGCCCCGCATCATCCGCGCCGGAAAGCATCTGGCCAGGCCCAAGCGGTATGCGGCGGGCTTCTCGCGGGAGCTGGAAGACGAATGGCAACTGCCTGACGCGGTGGCGCAGGAGGCCAAGCGCGGCGACGGCTGGGTCAAGCTGGTCGGCGACTGGATCGACCGCGGCGTCGGCGATCTGGCCCCGTTGTGGTCCGACGACGTGCTCAAGGCCGCCATCGAGACCGCGCACGCCCATGGTGCCCGGGTCACCGCGCACGTCTTCAGCGAGGACGCGCTGCCCGGCCTGATCAACGCCGGCATCGACTGCATCGAACACGGCACCGGACTGACCGACGACACCATCGAGCTGATGGTCGAGCACGGGACCGTTCTGGTTCCGACGCTGGTCAACATCGTGGAGAACTTCCCCGGGATCGCCGACGGCGCCGCGAAGTACCCGGCGTACGCGGCGCACATGCGTGACCTGCACGCGCGCGGCCTGTCCCGGATCGCCGCGGCCCGCGACGCTGGCGTGCCGATCTACGCCGGCAGCGACGCCGGCACCATGGTGGCGCCCGGGCGCATCGCCGACGAGGTCGAGGCGCTCAAGAGCATCGGGATGACGCCGACGGAGGCGCTGGGCGCGGCGTGCTGGGACGCGCGTCGCTGGCTCGGCCGGCCCGGGCTCGATCACGGCGCCTCGGCGGACTTGCTGTGCTACTCGAGCGACCCGCGTGCGGGCGCCGCCATGCTGAACAGTCCCGATCTGGTGATCCTGCGCGGCAAGACGTTTCGCCCGGCCGCTTAGCCGCGCGTCGCGGTGCGCGGGCGGATAGGATCGCCGAATGTCGTTGCCCAGCGGCGCGAGCTTTGCCGGCTACATCGTGTCGCGAGGGCTGGGTTCGGGAGTGACGGGTGAGGTCTACCTGGTCCAGGATCCCGAGTCGATGCGCCGGCAGGCGTTGAAGGTGCTGTCCCGCGAACTGTCGGCGGACACCGACTTCACGGCGCGGTTCCGGGAGGAAACCCCGGTCGTCGCCAACCTGCACTACCCCCACATCGTCGAGGTGCACGAGCGCGGCCGGTTCGACGGCCGGCTCTACATCGCGATGGAATACGTCGAAGGCACCAGCGCCGCCCAGCTCATGACCGACCGGTTCCCGGCCGTTTCGCCGGCCGGCGAGGTGCTGGCCATGGTCACCGCCATCGCCGGCGCCCTCGACTACGCCCACCTGCGGGGGCTGACGCATCGCGATGTGAAACCGGCCAACATCCTGCTGACCGATCGCGCCGGCGGAAAACAACGAATCCTGTTGACCGACTTCGGCATAGCCCGGCAACTCGCGCAGGCAGCTGACGACGCGACGCAGGTCAGTGTTGCTTACGCGGCGCCGGAACAGTTGAGTGGCGACGACGTCGACGGGCGCGCCGACCAGTACGCGTTGGCGGCCACCGCATTTCACCTGCTGACCGGCGCGCCGCCGGTTGCGGATGCCGACCCCGTGGCCGCGCTGCGCCGGCACCGCGACGGCAAGCTGCCGCCGCTCAGCGACCAGCGTCCTGAGCTGGCGCACCTGGACAGCGTCTTCGCCAAGGCGCTCGCCGAACGACCCGAGGACCGATTCGAAACCTGTCACGACTTTGCCCGGGCAGCAAGCGAACTGGCGGGCCTGTCGACGGGTGAACGCCCCGAACCCGAACCCGATCCCGAGCCTGACGAAGACGATGAAAAGGATACGGCGGCAGCGCCGGAGGACGTCGCGGCCACGACGCCGGACCAGCCGGACGTGCCCCTGAAGCGCAGGCCGCGAAAGGTCTTGTTGGGGGCCGCGGTGGTGGCACTCGTCGCCGGGGCGCTGGTTGCGGGCATCGCCATCGGGCGCCACACCGGCACCACACCTAAGCAGGTCGCCGCTCCGACGCCGACCACCCCGGCACCCCCGCCTGCCCCACTCGACGGCAGCTACCGCATCGAGGCCGAGCGCACCAGGCAGACCTATAACGACGCCGCCGATCCGCAGCCGCCGGATGTCAGAACGTGGTGGGCGTTCCGGTCGTCGTGCAAGCCGGAGGGCTGCTCCGCCGCCGCGATGCAGCTCGACGACAACGACCACATGCAGGGGATGTCACCCGGCGGGGGATCCATCTTCATGAAATTCACGGACGGCGAGTGGCAGTCCGCGCCGGTGGATCTCGCCTTCCCGTGCGTGGGGCCGGACGGATCGCAGTCCACGCAGGGCACGACCATGGTGCTCGCGCTGCGGCCGCAGCCCAACGGCGAGTTCGTCGGCGAGGAGGTTGTCACCGTGCGAACGGATGAGTGCGGCCAGCGGTCGGCCGTCATCAGGGTGCCCACGGTGGCGAGCCGGACGGGCGAGGTGCCGCCGGCCGTGGCCGTGCCGGAACCCGGCTCGGGTCCGCAGAGCCCGGAGCTGCACGCGCCCAGCGCCGCGCCGACGGCGGCGCCGTTTCGGCCTCAGAACTGATCGCTGACCCGAATGAACCAGCGGCCTTAGCGGGTCGGCGTGTCGCGCCGGAAAAGATTGCGAGTGATCGCTATCTATGTTAGCGTTCCGGGCATCAACGACATGGAGGAAACCATGGCCTACGACGTGATCATTCGCGACGGATTGTGGTTCGACGGCACCGGCGGCGCCCCGCTGACGCGCACGCTCGGCATCCGCGACGGCGTCGTGGCCACGGTCTCCACCGAGCCGCTGGACGAGACGGGGTGCCCCGAGGTGATCGACGCGGCCGGCAAGTGGGTGGTGCCCGGATTCCTCGACGTGCACACCCACTACGACGCCGAGGTGCTGCTGGATCCCGGACTGCGCGAGTCGGTGCGCCATGGTGTCACCACGGTGCTGCTTGGCAACTGCTCGTTGTCGACGGTCTACGCCGATTCCCGGGACGCCGCCGACCTGTTCAGCCGGGTGGAGGCGGTGCCGCGCGAATTCGTCTTCGGCGCGCTGGATTCCAACCGGACCTGGTCGACGGCCGCGGAGTACATCAAGGCTATCGACGCCCTGCCGCTGGGGCCCAATATCGGTTCACTGCTTGGTCATTCGGACCTGCGGACCGCGGTGCTGGGACTGGATCGGGCCACCGACGCCGCGGTGCGGCCCACCGAGGGCGAGCTGGAGAAGATGGCCGACCTGCTGGACGAGGCCCTGGACGCCGGTGTGCTCGGCATGTCCGGGATGGACGCGCCCATCGACAAACTCGACGGCGAACGGTTCCGCTCACGCGCCCTGCCGTCCACCTTCGCGACGTGGCGTGAACGGCGCAGACTGATCAAGGTGCTGCGCAAGCGGGGCCGGATTCTGCAAAGCGCCCCCAACGTGGCGAAGCCGTCGACCGGAATGCTCTTCTTCCTGGCCAGCAGCCGGCTACTCAACTGGGGCAAGGGCGTTCGGATGAGCATGCTGGTATCCGCCGACGCCAAGTCGATGCCGCTGTCGGTATACGTGTTCGGCCCGGGGACTCGTCTGCTGAACAAGCTCCTGGGTGCCAGCGTGAAATTCCAGCACCTGCCGGTGCCGTTCGAGTTGTACTCCGATGGAATCGACCTGCCGGTCTTCGAGGAGTTCGGCGCCGGAACGGCGGCCCTGCACCTGCGGGATCAATTGGAGCGCAACGAGTTACTGGCGGACAAGGAATATCGCCGGAAGTTCCGGCACGAGTTCGACCGCATCAAGCTCGGGCCGTCGCTGTGGCACCGTGACTTCCACGACGCGGTCATCGTCGAATGCCCGGACAAGTCGTTGATCGGCAAGAGCTTTGGCGCGATCGCCGACGAGCGCAAGCTGCACCCGCTCGACGCGTTCCTGGACGTGCTCGTCGAGAACGGCGAACGCAACGTCCGGTGGACGACCGTTGTCGCCAACCACCGCCCCAAGCTGCTCGATGCGCTCGCCACCGAAGGCAGCGTGCACATGGGCTTCTCGGATGCCGGTGCGCACCTGCGCAATATGGCTTTCTACAACTTCGGACTGCGGATGCTCAAGCGCACCCGGGACGCCTACCGCGCGGGCGCGCCCTTCATGTCGATCGAGCACGCGGTGCACCGGCTCACCGGTGAACTGGCCGAGTGGTTCGGCCTCGACGCCGGCACGCTGCGGCAGGGCGACCGCGCGGACTTCGTGGTGATCGACCCGGCCGGGCTCGACGACTCCGTCGACGGCTACCACGAGGAGGCGGTGCCGTTCTACGGTGGCCTGCGGCGCATGGTCAACCGCAACGACGACGCCGTGGTCGCCACCGGCGTGGGCGGCGTGGTCGTCTTCGGCGGAAGCCATTCCAAAGGCGAATTCCGGGACGGCTACGGGCAATCCGTGCGGTCGGGCCGCTACCTGCGGGCGGGGGAGCGCACCCGTCGCGAGCGCGGCTCGCTGGGCGTCACCGCCTGACATGTCCAGGACCCAGCAGCAGCGCCGCGAGGAAACCGTCGGACGGCTCATCGACGCCTGCATCGCCACCATCATCGAGGTCGGCTACGCCCGCGCGTCCGCCGCGGCGATCACCAAGCGGGCCGGGGTGTCGGTGGGCGCGCTGTTCCGGCACTTCGACACCATGGGCGATTTCATGGCGGCCACGGCGTCCGAGGTGTTGCGCCGCCAGCTGGAGTCGTTCACCAAGGGAGTCACGGAAATACCCGCCGACCGGCCGGCGCTGGAAGCGGCGCTGGGAATCCTGCGCGACATCACCAGCGGCCCGGCCAACGCCGTCATCTATGAACTGCTGGTGGCCGCCCGCACCGACGAAAAGCTCAGGGAGACTTTGCAACACGAGCTGGGCCAGTACGCCGCGAAGATCCACGACGCGGCCCGCGCGCTACCGGGCGCCGAACGCTTCCCCGCGGACACCTTCCCGGTGTTCGTGGCGCTGATGACCAACGTGTTCGACGGGGCCGCGGTGGTGGAAGGCGTTCTGCCGCAACCGGAAATCGCGGCTCAGCGGATCCCGGTGCTGATGGCGCTGCTGACCGAGGCGCTGCCGGACTCCTGACGAGAAGTTACAGCGAGCCGATGCTGGACTGCGGGCTCTGCGCGAATCCCCAGTCGAACAGCGTCGCCGCCTGATCCCAGTACGTCGGTCCGCCCTCTTTGATCAGCCCGTACATCATGGCGATCACCAGCCGGCGGCCCCCGCGGGCGGCGGCCCCGACGAAGGTCTTGCGGGCGGCGTCGGTGAAGCCGGTCTTGCCGCCGATCGCGCCGGGATAGCGCTGCAACAGCTCGTCCTGGTTGGTGATCGGGTGATCGCCGTTATCGCCGGGGAACATCGCCGACGGCTCGGCGGTGATCTGCGCGAACACCGGGTTGGCCATCGCCGCGCGGAAGATGACCGCCAGGTCGTGCGCCGTGGACGCGCCCGAACCTCCGGGCCCGTCCAGACCGGACGGTGTCGCGGCGTGCGTGTTGGTGGCGCCCAGCGAGGCCGCCTTGGCGTTCATCTTGGCCACGGTGACGTCCGGGCCGCCCAGCATGTGCGCAAGCGTGTTGGCGGCATCATTACCCGAGACCAGCAGCAGGCCGTCCAGCAGTTGGCGCGCGGTGTAGGTACGGCCCGGTTTGATCCCGACGCAGTTGCACTCCACCTGGGTGTCGGCGACGTCGGCGACCACCGTGGAGTCCAGGCTCACCGAGTCCAGCACCACCTGGGCCAGCAGGGTCTTGATGGTGCTCGCCGGCGGGTGGGCGACATCCTGGTCGCGGCCGGCCAGCACCTGACCGCTGTCGAGATCGGCGATGATCCAGGTTCGCGCCGGCCCGTCGGGAATGGGGATCGAGCCGACCGGCTGCGAGTTGTCCGCCCAGGCGGTGGACATGGTGACGGTGGCGGTGCAGGTACCGAGCGCGAGCAGGGTAGCGGCTGCGGCCGTGAGCTTCCGCATGGCCGCAAAGTCTAACTTCCGACCCTGTTCGGGGCAGACCTTCAGTACTGTCCGATGCATGTTGAGCCTGGAAGAGATCTCGGATCGGCTCGAGATCCAGCAGCTTCTGGTGGATTACTCCACCGCCATCGACAACCGGCGATTCGACGATCTGGACAAGGTGTTCACGCCGGACGCCTACATCGACTACACGGCTTTGGGCGGCATCGAGGGCCAGTACCCCGAGGTCAAGAAGTGGCTGGCCGAGGTGCTGCCCAACTTCCCGGTGTACGCACACATGCTGGGCAACTTCTCGGTCCGGATCGACGGGGACAAGGCCGCGTCACGGGTGATCTGCTTCAACCCGATGGTGCTCGGCGGCGACAAGGACCAGGTGCTGTTCTGCGGACTCTGGTACGACGACGAGTTCGTCCGCACACCGGACGGCTGGCGGATGACCCGGCGGGCGGAGACCAAGGTCTTCCAGAAAGTGATGTGATCCCCGCATGTCTGATGGCGGCGACCCGCCGCGCCCGGCTGCGCCGCGCTTGCGATCGCCGCATCGCGCGATTTCTGATCGTCGCGCCTGTTCTGGCACAATAGGCGGCTGTCCGCCGAGCGATCACGCATCGCCGACCGGTCATACACGCGAGGCAAAACCGGATCGGGGCATCCCCGCCCCGATCGCTGAATTGCAGCGTGACACCTACAGGAGAGTTCGCTTAACCATGGCTGTCAAGATCAAGCTCACCCGGCTTGGCAAGATCCGCAATCCCCAGTACCGCATCTCCGTCGCCGACGCCCGCACCCGCCGCGACGGCCGCTCTATCGAGGTCATCGGCCGCTACCACCCCAAGGAAGACCCGAGCCTCATCGAGATCAACTCCGAGCGCGCCCAGTACTGGCTTTCCGTGGGTGCTCAGCCCACCGAGCCCGTGCGCAAGCTGCTGCAGATCACCGGCGACTGGCAGAAGTTCAAGGGGCTCCCCGGCGCCGAGGGCCGCCTGAAGGCCGCCCCCGCCAAGCCCACCAAGCTGGAGCTGTTCAACGCCGCGCTGGCCGACGCCGAGGGCGGACCCACCACCGAGGCCGCGAAGCCGAAGAAGAAGGCCCCGGCCAAGAAGGCCGCCAAGAGCGCGGACGAGGCTGCCGAGCCGGAGGCCGCCGCCGAGACCCCGGCGGACACCGCCGCTGAGTCCCAGGCGCCCGCCGAGGGCGGCGAGCAGGCCGAGCCGACCACCGAAAGCTGACCGCGGCGATGAGTACGGTTGTCGTTGACGCTGTTGAGCACCTGGTTCGCGGGATTGTCGACAATCCCGACGACGTCCGGGTCGACATGGTGACCAGCCGCCGCGGGCGGACGGTCGAGGTTCACGTCCATCCCGATGACCTGGGCAAGGTGATCGGCCGCGGCGGTCGCACCGCAACCGCGCTGCGCACCCTGGTCGCCGGCATCGGCGGTCGCGGCATCCGCGTCGACGTGGTGGACACCGACCAGTAGGCCGGCGCTGCTCATGGAACTCCCTTGGAGTTGACCGTCGGGCGCGTGGTGAAAGCCCACGGCATCACCGGCGAGGTGATCGTCGAGGTTCGCACCGACGACCCCGACGCCCGGTTCGCGCCGGGTAACGCGCTGCGCGCCAAGCATTCCCGTGCCGGCTGGGAGCGTGAGCTCACCGTCGAGAGTGCGCGCGAACACGGCGGGCGGCTGCTGGTGCGGCTGGCCGGCGTCACCGACCGTGACGCGGCCGACGCGCTGCGCGGCGCCCTGTTCGTCGTAGATTCCGCGGACTTGCCCGACATCGACGAGGCGGACACCTACTACGACCATCAGCTCGAAGGCCTGCGCGTGCGCACCGCCGCGGGCGGGCAGATCGGTGTCGTGGCGGAGGTGTTGCACACCGCGGCCGGTGAACTGTTGGCGGTGCGGCGCGATTCGGGCGACGAGAAGCGGGAAGTGTTGGTGCCGTTCGTGTCTGCGATCGTCACGTCGGTGTCGCTGGACGACGGCACCGTCGAGATCGACCCGCCCGAAGGCCTGCTGGACCTGTAGGTCTTCGATATGAGAATCGACGTCGTCACGATCTTTCCGGCCTATCTGGACCCGCTGCGGCAATCGTTGCCGGGCAAGGCGATCCAGTCCGGCCTGGTGGATCTGCGGGTACACGACCTGCGGCGCTGGACGTACGACGTGCACCGCTCGGTCGACGATTCTCCCTACGGCGGCGGCCCCGGGATGGTGATGAAGGCGCCGGTGTGGGGTGAGGCGCTGGATGAGATCGCCTCCGAGGAAACAGTTTTGGTTGTCCCCACCCCGGCCGGCCGGTTGTTCACGCAGGCGACGGCCGCGCGCTGGAGCGCCGAGAACCACCTGGTGTTCGCGTGCGGCCGCTACGAGGGCATCGACCAGCGGGTCATCGAGGATGCCGCGGGGCGGATGCGGGTCGAGGAGGTCTCGATCGGCGATTACGTGCTGCCGGGCGGCGAGTCGGCGGCCGTGGTGATGATCGAGGCCGTGCTGCGCCTGCTCGACGGGGTGCTTGGCAATCCCGCGTCGCACCGCGAGGATTCGCACTCGCCGGCGCTGGACCGGCGCCTGGAGGGGCCCAGCTACACCCGGCCGCCGAGCTGGCGCGGGCTCGACGTCCCCGAGGTGCTGCTGTCGGGTGACCACGCGCGAATCGCCGCGTGGCGCCGGGAGATCTCGCTGCAGCGCACCCGCGAACGCCGGCCCGAACTGCTTGAGCCCGAGAGGATTGAGCCCGAAGAGGATTGAGCCCGTTAGAGCCCGTTAGAGCCCGTGCCGGGGCACCTCGATGCGGCCCTCGGGAAATATCGTCTTGACCGCCCGGGTGATGGTGTCGCGGGCGGTGGCGTCATCGGCGGGCTGCAGGGATTGGACCACCATGATGTAGCGGTGGTCGGCCCCGATCACGCCGGTGGACAAATGCATCCAGTCGCTGCCGATGCAGCACATCCAGCCCTGCTTGACGGCGACCGGCTCGGCATACAGACCGTCCGGGATGCCGAACCGCTGCGGGTAGCCGTCGAGCCCGTTGGGGGTGGACTGCGCCAGGTCGTCCACGATGATCTTGGCGTCATCGGCCGGCAGGCCGCCCGATCCGTCCAGCAGCATCTCGTAGTAGCGGATCAGGTCGGTCACCGAGCTCATCGTGTTCCACCACCGCCCGTCGCTGGGCGGGGTGGTGGAGGACAGGCCGTAGCGGGACGCGATCTCCGTGATGATCGCGGCTCCGCCGCCCTGCCCCCAGAACTTCTCGGCCGCGCCGTCGTCGGATGACTGCAGCATGATGTCCAGGGCCTGGCGGTCATCGGTGCTCAGCGGCGCCTTGCCCTCGGACTCGTGCAGCAGCAGATCGTCGGCGATGAACAGCTTGGCCACCGAAGCGGTGCCGATGACCTGGCTGTTGCCGTTGGAGATCAGCTGACGGGTACTGCGGTCGAGGATGGCCACCGACAGGGCGGCGCCGCTGCCGGCGGCCTCATCGGCGGCCTGCTGAACGCGGGCCTGCAACTGGCCGAACCCCGGGGCCGGTAGCGCCTGGGCCGGCTGCGGGGGTGTGGCCGCCTCGAGCATCAGCGTGGTCGACTGCGGGGGAGTCGAGGTGGGTGGCGCGGAGAGGACCCGGACGGGCGCGGTGACCGGCAGGCTGTACACCTTCGCCTGGACCAGCGCCTCGGAACCGGCGGCAACCACCAACGTCACCGCCGCGGTGGCGGTGAACAGCGTCAGCGGACGTACCCGCATTCGACTCCTCCGGCGTGACTTCGACACAGTGCAACAGCGGGACCCTCGCGCCACCTGCACCGGCCATCGCCCCTGCGCGGGTAGCGCGTTCTGACCCCAGTCATATGTACCATTTACCAGCGCGTTTGGCGCGTTGCGAACCGCCGACTCGCTGTGATTTTCGCAGCACGCGCCCCGTCTGGCACAATTAACCAGTTGTCTCCAGCGGTTGCAGGCCGGTTGGGCCGTTTCCCGCCTGCTGCGAGATACGCCAGAAAGCCCGAAACCATCGGCTTGGCGGCCGCCTCACACCTGCGTGTGGGTAGCTGCCGTCGGCCGCGACCTCAAGGAAGTGTCTCGCATGAACCGGCTGGACTTCGTCGATCAGGCGTCGCTGCGCGACGATATCCCGGTGTTCGGCCCGGGCGACACCATCAACGTGCACGTCAAGGTCATCGAGGGCGCCAAGGAGCGCATCCAGGTGTTCAAGGGCGTGGTGATCCGTCGCCAGGGCGGTGGCATCCGCGAGACCTTCACCGTGCGCAAGGAAAGCTACGGCGTCGGCGTCGAGCGGACCTTCCCGGTGCACTCGCCCAACATCGACCACATCCAGGTGGTGACCCGCGGTGACGTCCGCCGCGCGAAGCTGTACTACCTGCGTGAACTGCGCGGCAAGAAGGCCAAGATCAAGGAGAAGCGCTGAGCCGGGACGCCTTGGTGGCGCTGCTGATTCGTCCCACAGTTTCTCCGGTGCGCCGCTTTGGGCGGCCCCAACGTGCGCTGGCTACGCTGATCTCGTGACCGATACCGCGGATTCATCGAAGCCCGAGCCTCACGCCGGCGAGGCAGATCCGAAGGTCTCTACCCGCAACCCGGAGACGCGCCCCGACGAGGCCGCGACGACGGACGGATCGATCCCCGAACCGGGGCTGGTGGCCGAAACGCCCGACGAGGGCGAACCGGAGGACCCCAAGCGTTCGACGCTGCGCGAATTCGCGCTCCTGGCGGTGATCGCCGTCGTCCTCTACTACGTCATGTTGACGTTCGTGGCGCGGCCTTACCTGATCCCGTCGGAATCCATGGAGCCCACGCTGCACGGGTGCACGGGCTGCGTCGGCGACCGGATCATGGTCGACAAGGTCAGCTACCGCTTCAGCGCGCCGCGCCCCGGTGACGTCATCGTCTTCAAGGGTCCGCCGCCGTGGAACCTCGGCTACAAGTCGATCCGGTCCAACAACACCGTGCTGCGCTGGGTGCAGAACGCGCTGTCCTTCGTCGGCTTCGTGCCGCCCGACGAGAATGACCTGGTCAAACGGGTCATCGCGGTCGGCGGGCAGACGGTGCAATGCCGGGCCGACACCGGATTGACGGTCGACGGCAAGCCGCTGAAGGAGCCGTACCTGGATCGCAACACCATGGCCGCCGACCCGTCGGTGTACCCCTGCCTGGGCAGCGAGTTCGGGCCGGTACACGTCCCGGCCGGACGCCTGTGGGTGATGGGCGACAACCGGACGCACTCCGCGGATTCGCGGGCCCACTGCACCAGCGTGCCGGCCGAGGCCCTCAAGGGTGTGCTGTGCACCGGCGACCCGACGTCGGGAACCGTGCCGGTGTCCAACGTGATCGGCAAAGCCAGGTTCATCGTGTGGCCACCGTCCCGATGGGGCGGCGTGGGATCGGTGAACCCGCAGCAGAATCGGTAGCCGTGGCCACGACGTGGCCGCCGCGGACGGTGATCCGTAAATCGTCAGGGTTGCGCACCCTGGAATCGGCGCTGTATCGCAGCGGGTTGGGGCCGGTGGCCGGCGTCGACGAGGTGGGCCGCGGCGCCTGCGCCGGGCCGCTGGTGGTGGCGGCCTGCGTGCTCGGTCCGGGGCGGATGGAAAGCCTTGCCGCGCTTGATGATTCCAAGAAGCTCACCGAGGCCGCCCGGGAGAAGCTGTTCCCGCTGATTCGCCGCTACGCGCTGGCCTACCACGTGGTGTTCATCCCGCCCGCCGAGGTGGACCGGCGCGGCGTGCACGTCGCCAACATCGAGGGGATGCGCCGTGCCGTCGCCGGGCTGTCCGTGCGTCCCGGCTACGTGCTGAGCGACGGCTTCCGGGTGCCCGGGCTGGCCGTCCCGTCGCTCCCGGTCATCGGGGGCGACGCGGTCGCGGCGTGCATCGCGGCGGCCAGCGTGCTGGCGAAGGTCAGCCGGGACCGGTTGATGGTCGCCATGGAGGCCGACCATCCCGGCTACGGCTTCGCCCTGCACAAGGGCTACAGCACGCCGGCGCACAGCACGGCGCTGACGCGGCTGGGTCCGTGCCCCGAGCACCGTTATTCGTTCATCAACGTGCGGCGGGTGGCCGACGGTTCGGGTGGCCGGGTGGTGGCCGACTGCCAACCGGACACACCGCTGCAGCGCGATGGATATTGGTGAGGAAAGATGGGATCAGGATTCCCGCCCCGGCGGACGGCAGCTAGCGCCGGGATGCCCGGGGAAAGCTGTCTGGGAGAAGGACGTCTGAGCAGATGAGTGCAGAAGATCTCGAAAAGTATGAAACCGAGATGGAGCTCTCGCTGTACCGCGAATACAAGGACATCGTCGGCCAGTTCAGCTACGTCGTGGAGACCGAACGGCGCTTCTACCTGGCCAACAGCGTGGAGATGACCCCGCGCAACGCCGACGGCGAGGTCTACTTCGAGCTGCGGCTGTCCGACGCCTGGGTGTGGGACATGTACCGGCCGGCGCGGTTCGTCAAGCAGGTGCGGGTGGTCACCTTCAAGGACGTCAACATCGAAGAGGTCGAGAAGCCCGAGCTGCGGCTTCCCGAGTAGCCGTCGCTACGTGTTCGGCGGAAGCTGGTTGTCGCCGGGGACGGGCAGCTGGCCGCGCTGCTCGATGACCTCCCGGGCGACGTCGGCCAGCTTGATGTTCAGCGCCTGGGAGTGGCGCCGCAGCAGGTCGAAGGCGTCGTCCTCGCTCATTTCGTGCAGCATCATCAGCATTCCCACGGCCTTGCCGATCTCGCGGTTGCTCAGCAGCCCGCGGCGCAGGCTGGCCGCATCCTCGCCTTTGTGGACCGCGTTGATCGCGACGCTGGCGAACGCGGCCAGCACGGCCGCCCGCCCGGCGGACTCGGCGTCGAACATGTTCGGGATGTCGCTGAACAGGTTCAGCGCGGCCCCTTTGCGTTTGTCGACCAACAACCGAAACCCCATCGCGCCGCGTACCGGTGTCTCGGCGACCAGGACGGCCGCCAGCTTGGGCCATAGCGACGGCGTGGTCAGGTCGGTGTCGATCTGGGGCGTTTCTTCCTCGATGGCGTCGATGCAGGGGCCGTCGCCGGCACGCCGTTCGAGGTCGTCGATGGACTGGGCCAGCCGGTCACTGGCGCCCACGGTGATGTATTTGTCGTTCTCGCGGACCAGCAGGCTGGCGTGATCGCAGCCGCGGACGGTCAAGGTGGCGGCCACGCAGATGGCGGCATACATCTGGTTGGCGTCCGACCCCTGATAGATGATCTCGGCGAGGGCGGCGAAAACCGTCGCGGGGTCGGCCTTCTCCCCGCCGTTCGCGGACGCGGCCGCGCCGGTCCTCGATTCGTCGCCCATGCTGCGCCTCGTTTTCTGCGGTGTCGGCGGTGTGACCGCTTTCGATCGCCGTAAATTATCGGTCGCCGAGACCAGCCTTACACCCGGTTTCGTCTGGTTGCGGCTAATAAGCGGGCATCTTGTTGGTCACCGTCGACCGCCAAGCTACCGCTGACGAAGCGGAATGCCCGCCCGTCCAGCCGCTCATGAACCGCGAGACGCTGGAAAGATGGTTCTATCACGCGCCGATCGCGCGCGCCGGGGGGCTCGGTGAGGTCCCGCGCGCCGGGGTTTCGGCAGGCCGCGGGAGGGAAGGACGTTCTGATGGGAGTGACCGTCGCGGTGACCGGACCGACCGGGGAGATCGGCATCTCCGCGGTGACGGCGCTGGAACGCGAACCCGCCGTCGACGCGATCATCGGGATGGCTCGCCGGCCGTTTGACCCGCCGTCACGCGGCTGGCTGAAGACCAGCTATCAGCAGGGCGACATCCTGGACCGCGAGGCCGTCGACGCTCTGGTCGCGCAGGCCGACGTGGTGGTCCACCTGGCCTTCATGATCATGGGTTCGCGCGACGAGAGCGCCCGGGTGAATCTCGAAGGCTCCCGCAACGTGTTCGAGGCGACGGTGGCCGCCGAGCGGCCCCGGCGCCTGGTCTACACCTCGTCGGTGGCGGCATACGGCTACCACTCCGACAACCCCGCCCCGCTGACCGAGGACGTGCCGGCCCGGGGGTCCGCGGAGCATTACTACTCGGCGCAGAACGCGGCGTCCGAGGCGCTGCTCGCCGAGATCACCAAAGACTCGCCGCTGGAGGTGTTCGTGTTGCGGCCCTGCATCGTGGCCGGGCCCAAAGCCACCGCGCTCGCCGACGCGATGCCGTGGAATCAGCTGCCCGGCCCGATGCGTGCAGTGGTCAAAGCCGTCCCGGCGCTGAAGCCGGTGGTGCCGGATCCGGGCTTCCCGCTGCAATTGGTTCACCACGACGACGTCGCGGCGGCGATCGCGCTGGCGGCCACCGCACCGGCCCCGCCGGGGGCGTACAACATCGCCGGCGACGGGGTCGTGACGGTTGCCGACGTGGCCAGGGCGCTGGGCGGGCGCCCGGTGCGCGTTCCGGCCGTCGCCGCCACGGCGGCCTCCGCGGCGATCTCGCGGGTGCCGCTGGTGCCGTCCATGCTGGAGTGGCTGCACACCGCGCGGACGTCGATGGTGATGGACACCACCAAGGCCAAGACCCAGCTGGGCTGGCGGCCGCTGCACTCGTCGGCCGAGACGCTGGAAGCGCTGGCCGAGGGGCCGTGAGAGCGTTGTTCTGCTCGGCGGCCGGACGCCGGCCGGGGTAGTTTGATCCGATGGGTTTCCAGCGTTCAGCCGCTCCTCGCGACGTCTCCGCCGGCGGTGAAATCGCCTAGTGGGGCACGTAACGTCGCGCCGGCGGGTCACGCATCTGACCGCCGAGAAGGCGATCACCCGGCCGGAGACCCTGGTCGTCGAGGAGCCGCTGGAGATCCGGGTCGACGGCACGGCGGTCACCGTGACGATGCGCACGCCGGGATCGGATATCGAACTCGCCCAAGGCTTTCTGCTCACCGAAGGCGTCATCGCGGGCCGCGACGACGTGCACAGCATCCGGTACTGCGCCGGGCGTGACGACGAGGGCGCGAACACCTACAACGTGCTGGACGTGACGCTGGCCCCGGGGGTGGAAAAACCCGGCCTCGACGTCACCCGCAACTTCTACACCACCTCGTCGTGCGGGATCTGCGGCAAGGCGTCGCTGGACGCGGTGCGGCTGATCAGCCGCTTCTCGCCGGGCACCGATAACGCGACCGTCGCGGCGGCCACCCTCAAGGCGATGCCCGGCCAATTGCGTTCGGCGCAAAAGGTTTTCGACAGCACCGGCGGCCTGCACGCCGCCGCGCTGTTCGGGGTGGACGGCGCGATGCTGGTGGTGCGCGAAGACGTCGGGCGACACAACGCGGTCGACAAGGTGATCGGCTGGGCCCTGGAACACCGGCGGATACCGCTGCAGGCCTCGGTGTTGCTGGTCAGCGGGCGGGCATCGTTCGAGCTGACGCAGAAGGCCGTGATGGCCGGCATTCCGGTGCTGGCGGCGGTGTCCGCGCCCTCGTCGCTGGCGGTGTCGCTGGCCGAGGAGTCCGGCATCACGCTGGTGGCGTTCCTGCGGGAGGACTCGATGAACATCTACACCCGGGCCGACCGGATCACCTAGCCGCCACCCGGGTCTCGCCCCGCCGGCTGTGGATGGGCGTCGCACTGGGGATAACCGGCCGTCGCGCGGGGCCGCGGGTCGCGATGGTGGCCCGTCCCGTCCGGGGCGCCGGGCACGGTGGCCCCCATGACGACCGAAACGACGATGACCCGGATCCAGCTGGGGGCGATGGGCGAGGCGCTCGCCGTGGATCACCTGATGCGGATGGGACTGCGGATCCTGCAGCGCAACTGGCGCTGCCGCTACGGCGAACTCGACATCATCGCCCGCGACGACGCCACCTCGACGGTGGTGTTCGTCGAGGTGAAGACCCGCACCGGGGACGGATACGGGGGACTGGCCCATGCCGTCACCCCGCGCAAGGTGCTGCGGCTGCGCAGGCTGGCCGGCCTGTGGCTGGCCGGCCAGGACCAGCGCTGTGCGGCGATCCGCATCGACGTGATCGGCGTGCGGGTCGGGCGCCGGCGCACCCCCGAAATCACCCACCTGCAAGGAATCGGCTGATGGCGCTGGGACGCGCGTTCTCCGTCGCGGTGCGCGGCGTGGACGGACAGATCGTGGAGATCGAAGCCGACATCACCTCCGGGCTGCCGGGCGTGCACCTGGTCGGCCTGCCCGACGCGGCCCTGCAGGAGTCGCGCGACCGGGTCCGGGCGGCCGTCACCAACTGCGGCAACACCTGGCCCATGGCGCGGCTCACCCTGGCGCTGTCGCCGGCGACGTTGCCCAAGATGGGGTCGGTCTACGACATCGCCCTGGCCGCCGCGGTGTTGTCGGCGCAGCGCAAGAACCCCTGGGACCGGCTGGACAAAACGGTGCTGCTGGGCGAGCTGTCCCTGGATGGGCGGGTCCGGCCGGTGCGTGGGGTGCTGCCGGCCGTGCTGGCCGCCAAGCGCGACGGCTGGCCGGCCGTGGTGGTGCCCGTAGACAACCTCGCCGAGGCCAGCCTGGTCGACGGCATCGACGTGTGGGGCGTGCGCACCCTGGGGCAGCTGCAGAAGTGGCTCAGCGGCTCCGGCGCCCTGGACGGCAGGATCGACGCGGAGCCCACGGACGGGGAGCCCGAGGCGGATCTGGTCGACGTGGTGGGGCAGGCGCAGGCGCGGTTTGCGGTGGAAGTGGCCGCCGCCGGGGCGCACCACCTCATGCTCACCGGCCCGCCGGGAGTGGGCAAAACGATGCTCGCGCAACGCCTTCCGGGCTTGCTGCCGCCGTTGACGGATGCCGAGTCCCTGGAAGTCACCGCGATCCACTCGGTGGCCGGGTTGCTGTCGGGCGACACACCCCTGATCACCAGACCGCCGTTCGTGGCGCCCCATCACAGCTCCAGCGTCGCCGCGCTGGTCGGTGGGGGGTCGGGGATGGCGCGCCCCGGGGCCGTCAGCCGGGCGCATCGCGGGGTGCTCTTCCTCGACGAGTGCGCCGAGATCCGGGTCAGTGCGCTGGAAGCCTTGCGAACACCGTTGGAGGACGGCGAGATTCGGCTTGCCCGCCGCGACGGGGTGGCGTGCTATCCCGCCCGGTTCCAGCTGGTGCTGGCCGCCAACCTGTGCCCGTGCGCGCCGGCCGACCCGCAGGACTGCATCTGCGCGGCGGCGGCCAAACGCCGCTACCTGGGCAAGCTGTCCGGGCCGCTGCTGGATCGTGTGGACCTCCGCGTGCAGATGCATCAGGTCAAGGCCGGGGCGTTCGCGGGCCGAGACGCTGAATCGACGGCGCAGGTCCGCCACCGGGTGGCGCAGGCCCGCGCGGCCGCCGCCGAGCGCTGGTCATCGCACGGATTTCGCACCAACGGCGAGGTCAGCGGAACACTGCTGCGCCGAAATTTCCGTCCCAGCAACGCGGCAATGGAGCCGCTGCAACGGGCGCTGGACGGCGGGCTGCTCAGCATCCGTGGCCTCGACCGCACGTTGCGGGTCGCGTGGAGCCTGGCCGACCTGGCCGGTCGCACCTCGCCCGGGACCGACGAAGTCGCCGCCGCACTCAGCTTCCGTCAGCCCGGGGCGCAGCGATGAGCGCCGCGGCCCAGCTGCCGGGCGCGCTACCAGCGCGCCATGGTCAGCCAATCGGTGTGCCCACCCCGCACCGCTATCGCGACGGTCACCAGAAGCGCGAACGCGCGGGCGAATTGGGCCAGGGCGCGGCCGCTTTCACCCCGCTGTTTCATCTCGCGCAACCCGAGGCAGGCCAGGCCGATGCTGATGACGGGGATGGGAAAACCGATCCAGCTGACCAGGCTGAGCGCGAACGCCGCGACGGCCCATGGGTTCTTGGGACGCTCGGACACGCTGTACACCATCGGCAGGTCGAGGATCATGGGTCGTTCCGTTCGTTGCGGGCCGGCGTGCGGCGGGCGGCTGACAACACCACGTTCGCGCGCGGGGCTGCAAGGATCCTTGGCGGATCCTTGAAGCCGGGGGCACTGCGATGACGATGGCGCTCGACGATCCCGCGCTGCGCGCGTGGGCCTATCTGTCCCGGGTGGCCGAGCCGCCCTGCGCCGAGCTGGGCGCCCTGGTGCGGCACGTCGGCCCGGTGGAGGCCGCCGAGCGGGTCCGGCGAGGGCTGGTCGACGACGACGTGGCCCGACGCACCGAGGCCCGGCGCGAGATCGACCGCGGTGCGGCCGATCTCGAGATGCTCGCGCGGCGTGGCGGGAGGTTGATCACCCCGGACGACGACGAGTGGCCGCTGCTGGCGTTCGCCGCCTTCCACGGTGCCGCACCGCGACCCGGCGGTGGTGCGCCGATGATTGCGCCGATGGCGTTGTGGGCGCACGGGCCCGTGCGGCTCGATGAGGTCGCACACCGGGCGGCCGCCGTGGTCGGGACGCGCGCGTCGACCGCGTACGGCGAACATGTCGCCGGCGAACTGGCGGCCGGGCTGGCCCAGCGCGACGTCGCGGTGGTTTCCGGCGGCGCCTACGGCATCGACGGCGCGGCGCACCGCGCCGTGCTGGACTGCGACGGCGTCACGGTGGCCGTCCTGGCCGGCGGGCTCGACGTTCCCTACCCGAGCGGTCACACCGCGCTGCTGCACCGGATCGGTCAGCACGGGCTGCTGTTCACCGAATACGCGCCCGGCATTCGCCCGGCCCGCCACCGGTTCCTGACCCGCAATCGGCTGGTGGCCGCGGTCGTTGGGGCCGCCGTCGTGGTGGAAGCCGGTCTCCGCAGCGGCGCGGCCAACACCGCGGCCTGGGCGCGGGCGTTGGGGCGGGTGGTGGCCGCGGTGCCCGGGCCCGTCACGTCGTCGGCGTCGGCGGGCTGCCACGCGCTGCTGCGCAACGGCGCCGAACTGGTCACCCGCGCCGACCACGTCGTCGAGCTCGTCGGCCACGTCGGCGAACTGTCCCGTGATGAGCCGCACCCGGCGACGCCGCTCGACGGCCTCAGCGACGCCGAACGCCGGATCTACGAGGCCTTGCCGGGCCGCGGCGCCGCCACGGTCGACGAGATCGCGGTCGCATCGGGAATGGTGCCGGAGCTGGTGCTGGGGCCGCTGGCGATGCTCGAGCTGGCCGGATTGGTGCAGCGCCAGGACGGGCGGTGGCGGATTGTCCGGGTCGCCGCAGGCCAAGCTGCGTCAACGACGCGACTCGTATAGTCGACCGGGGGTCGGGGTTTGGACAGGAGGACACGTGGCAGGTCGACCACTGCAACGCTTCGAAGTTGTCGGTACCGAACAACTCACACCGCACATGGTGCGGATAGTGCTCGGGAGCAAGGATTTTGACGCTTTCGTGCCCAGCAAGTTCACCGACTCCTACGTCAAGCTGGTTTTCGTCGCCGACGACGTGGACGTGGCCGGCTTACCCGAGCCGCTGACACTCGACAGCTTCGCCGACCTGCCCCCGGAGAAAAAGCCTTCGGTGCGGACCCTCACCGTCCGCCACGTCGATATCGAGAAACGCCGCATCACGCTGGACATCGTCGTGCACGGCGAGCACGGCATGGCGGGTCAGTGGGCGTCGAACGCCCAGCCCGGCCAGCCGGTCTACCTGATGGGGCCAGGCGGCGCGTACACGCCCGACCCGGCCGCCGACTGGCACCTTCTGGCCGGCGACGAATCGGCGCTGCCGGCCATCGCCGCGGCGCTCGAAGCGCTGCCCGCCAGCGCGGTCGGCAAGGCGTTCATCGAGGTCGCGGGCCCAGAGGACGAGATCCCCCTGACCGCACCCGAAGGCGTCGAGGTGCACTGGGTCTACCGGGGCGGTCGCGCCGACCTGGTTCCCGAGGATCGCGCCGGCGACCATGCGCCGCTGATCGAGGCCGTCACCAGCGCGCCCTGGCTGCCGGGACAGGTGCACGTCTTCATCCACGGCGAGGCCCAGGCCGTCATGCACAATCTGCGCCCCTACATTCGCAAGGAGCGGGGCGTGGACGCCAAATGGGCGTCGTCGATCTCGGGGTATTGGCGCCGCGGACGCACTGAGGAGACCTTCCGGCAGTGGAAGAAGGAACTGGCACAGGCGGAGTCGGCGAACTCGTCAGCCTGACGGCAGCCTGGCATTGTCTATCGCATGGCATTCGGCGACTACCAGAACGAGATCTACTTCAAGGGCCTCGGCGGGGTGGCGCCCGCGCTGCCGATGGCCTTCACGGAGCTGGAGGCACGCGCCGAGCGGGCCATGTCGCCGTCAGTGTGGTCCTACGTCACCGGTGGCGCCGGTGACGAACGCACGCAGCGGGCCAACCGGGAGGCGTTCGATCGCTGGGGCCTGATCCCGCGCATGTTCGTCGGCGCCGCCGACCGCGAACTGTCGGTGGAGATGTTCGGCCTGACCCTGCCGTCGCCGGTGTTCATGGCCCCGATCGGCGTCATCGGCATCTGCGCCCAAGACGGCCACGGCGACCTGGCCACCGCCCGGGCGGCCGCGTCCACCGGCGTCCCGATGGTCGTGTCCACCCTGACCGCCGACCCGATGGAAGACGTCGCCGCGCAGTTCGGTGACACCCCCGGCTTCTTCCAGCTGTACACGCCGAAGGATCGCGACCTGGCCGCCAGCCTCGTGCAGCGGGCCGAAGCCGCCGGCTACCAGGGCATCGTGGTCACCCTCGACACCTGGATTCCGGGGTGGCGCCCGCGCGACCTCACCACGGCCAACTTCCCCCAGCTGCGGGGGCTCTGTCTGAGCAACTACACCAGCGATCCGGTCTTCCGCGCCAAACTGCAACGCCCGCCGGAAGAGGACCCCCAGGGCACCGTCCTGCAGTGGGTAACGACCTTCGGAAATCCTCTGACCTGGGACGACCTGCCCTGGCTGCGGTCGCTGACCGACCTGCCGCTGATCATCAAGGGCATCTGTCACCCCGACGACGCGCGGCGCGCCAGGGACGGCGGCGTCGACGGCATCTACTGCTCCACCCACGGCGGCCGGCAGGCCAACGGCGGCCTGCCCGCCCTCGCGTGCCTGCCCGGCGTCGTCGAGGCGGCCGACGGGCTGCCGGTCCTGTTCGATTCGGGGATCCGCAGCGGCGCCGATGTCGTCAAGGCGCTCGCGCTGGGCGCCACGGCCGTGGGCATCGGCCGGCCGTACGCCTACGGCCTGGCGCTCGGCGGCACCGACGGCATCGTGCACGTGCTGCGCTCGATCCTGGCCGAAGCCGACCTCATCATGGCCGTCGACGGCTACCCGACGCTCAAAGATCTCACCCCGGACACGCTTCGGCGCGTCGACTAGAGCGCCCGGGGCCGCGCCTGCGACCGTGGGAGAGTGCAGGCGATCCTCGACGAGTTCGACGAGTACCTGGACTTGCAGTGCGGCCGTTCCGCGCACACCCGGCGCGCCTACCTCGGCGACCTGCGCTCGCTGCTCGCGTTCATCGGGGACCGCAGCACCGGCCTGGACGGGCTGAGCCTGCCCCTGCTGCGCTCCTGGCTGTCCGCCGCGGCCGGGTCCGGTGTCGCCCGCACGACGCTGGCCCGGCGCACCTCGGCGGTCAAGGCCTTCACCGCCTGGGCGGTGCGGCGCGGCCTGCTGACCGCTGACCCGGCCGCGCGACTGCAGGTCCCCAAGGCGCACCGCACGCTGCCCGCGGTGCTGCGTCAGGACCAGGCGTTCGACGCCATGGCCGCCGCCAAATCCGGTGCGCAGCAAGGTGATCCGATGGCGCTGCGGGACCGGCTGATCGTGGAGATGTTGTACGCCACCGGGATCCGGGTCAGCGAGCTGTGCGGCCTGGACATCGACGATGTGGACACCCATCACCGGCTCGTCAAAGTCCTCGGCAAGGGCAACAAGCAGCGCAGCGCGCCGTTCGGCCGGCCGGCCGGCGAGGCGCTCGACGCGTGGCTGGCCGACGGGCGCCCGGCGCTGGCGAACGCGGAGTCGGGCCCGGCGCTGTTGCTGGGCGCGCGGGGCCGCCGGCTCGACGTCCGGCAGGCGCGCACGGTGGTGCATCAGACCGTCGCCGCGGTGGACGGCGCGCCGGACATGGGGCCGCACGGCCTGCGGCACAGCGCGGCCACTCACTTGCTCGAAGGCGGCGCTGACCTGCGCGTTGTCCAGGAGCTGCTCGGGCATTCGAGCTTGGCGACCACCCAGCTCTACACCCACGTCGCGGTGTCCCGGCTGCGCGCGGTGCACGACCAGGCCCACCCGCGGGCTTGAAACGCGCTCAGCGGTTCAGCGGCTTGAGCCGCACCGGCGTGGACTCCAGCAGGCCCAGCGGATCGACGTAGCGGGCGCCCGACGCCGGGCCCCACATCGCGCCCCAGTGCAGGCACGTCGCGGCCGGGCACCCGGCATGCCCGGGCATCAGCGCGCCGATCACGGTTGCGGTCGTCACGTGCTGGCCGACCCGCACGGCCGCCCGGACCGGCTCATAACTGGTGTGCAACCCGCCCGGGTGGGCCAGCGAGACCACCGGCCGCCCGGCCAGCAGCCCGGCGAACACCACGGTGCCGGCACCCGCCGCGTACACCGGCTGAGCGGCTGCCCCGGCCAGGTCCACGCCCCGATGTCCGGGATTCCAGTTGGGCGACGGGGCGTCGAATCCCCGGGCGACGGCCGGCGGCGGGCGCAGCGGCCACTGCAGGCGATCCTCGGCGGCACCCGCCGGCACCGCGCTGACCAGGCCCGCACACAACAGCAGCGCTGTCCATCGCATCCAGGCAGTTCAGCGTGCCGCCGGTCGCCCGGCCATCCGGCCGCGCCGGTTTTGTGGACGAGCGCCCCGGTTGGGGAAGCGTGGCAAAACCACCTGCTGAGTCGGTGTAAACTGCTGGTCGCAGCTCGTTCGCGGGCTGACTTCGCGCGTCTGCATCGCGTCTCTGGTTCCACTAGGAGTTCGCATCGCATGCCGGGCGGTCCCGACCGGGGTTTCTCCGGGCCGGGTCCGGCATCGCAGCAGCCGCCAGGGCCCGGCCTCAACCCGATGCCAGGCGACAACCGACACAAGTAAGGCACAACCATGGCCGTCGTAACCATGAAGCAGCTGCTCGACAGCGGCACCCACTTCGGGCACCAGACCCGTCGCTGGAATCCCAAGATGAAGCGGTTCATCTTCACCGACCGCAACGGCATCTACATCATCGACCTGCAGCAGACCCTGACCTTCATCGATCAGGCGTACGAGTTCGTCAAGGAGACCGTCGCCCACGGCGGCAGCGTGCTGTTCGTCGGCACCAAGAAGCAGGCGCAGGAGTCCGTGGCCGCCGAGGCCACCCGCGTCGGCATGCCCTACGTGAACCAGCGCTGGCTGGGCGGCATGCTCACCAACTTCTCCACCGTGCACAAGCGGCTGCAGCGCCTCAAGGAGCTCGAGGCGATGGAGCAGACCGGAGGCTTCGAGGGCCGCACCAAGAAGGAAATCTTGATGCTGACCCGGGAGAAGAACAAGCTCGAGCGCAGCCTCGGCGGTATCCGTGACATGGCCAAGGTGCCGTCGGCCATCTGGGTCGTCGACACGAACAAGGAGCACCTCGCGGTCGCGGAGGCTCGCAAGCTGAACATCCCGATCATCGCGATCCTGGACACGAACTGCGACCCCGACGAGGTCGACTACCCGATCCCGGGCAACGACGACGCGATCCGCTCGGCCGCGCTGCTCACCAAGGTGATCGCCTCGGCGGTCGCCGAGGGCCTGCAGGCCCGCGCCGGAGTCGGCCGCGGCGACAAGCCCGAGGCCGAGGCCGCCGAGCCGCTCGCCGAATGGGAGCAGGAGCTGCTGGCCTCCGCTACCGCCACCGCCCCCACCGAAGCCGCTGCGGGCGCCCCCGAACCAACCACTGAATCCTCATAGGAAGGCTGACCATTGGCGAACTTCACCGCTGCCGACGTCAAGCGGCTTCGGGAACTCACCGGTGCCGGCATGCTCGACTGCAAGAACGCGCTGGCCGAGAACGACGGCGACTTCGACAAGGCCGTCGAGGCCCTGCGCATCAAGGGCGCCAAGGACGTCGGCAAGCGCGCCGAGCGCGCGACGGCCGAAGGTCTGGTGGCGGCCCAGGGCGGCGCGCTGATCGAGCTCAACAGCGAGACCGACTTCGTCGCCAAGAACGCGGAGTTCCAGGCGCTGGCCGACCAGATCGTGGCCGCGGCCGTCTCGTCGAAGGCCAGGGACGTCGACGGGCTCAAGGCTTCTCCAATTGACCAAACATCGGGTACTAAGACCGTCGAGCAGGCGATCGCGGAGCTTTCGGCCAAGATCGGCGAGAAGTTGGAGTTGCGCCGCGTCGCTAACTTCGACGGCACCGTCGAGACCTACCTGCACCGGCGGGCGGCCGACCTGCCCCCCGCGGTCGGTGTGCTGGTCGAGTACTCGGGCGGCGGAACCGCCGCAGATAAAGACGCCGCACACGCCGTCGCGCTGCAGATCGCCGCGCTCAAGGCCCGCTACCTGTCCCGCGACGACGTGCCCGAGGACGTGGTGGCCAGCGAGCGCCGCATCGCCGAGGAGACCGCCAAGGCGGAGGGCAAGCCGGAGCAGGCCCTGCCCAAGATCGTCGAGGGCCGGCTGAACGGCTTCTTCAAGGACGCGGTGCTGCTCGAACAGCCGTCGGTGTCCGACAGCAAGAAGACGGTCAAGGCGCTGCTCGACGACGCCGGCGTCACGGTGACGCGGTTCGTCCGCTTCGAGGTGGGTCAGGCCTGATTCAGGCCTGACCGCCCGGCACGAGGCGGTCCGGGCCGCGTACGAGGCGGGAAACCTCCCGGTGGCACGGGTCTGCGGGTTAGCGTCATTGCCATGCGACACGTGCACGCGTTCGGCGACGATGCCCTTGGCGACCTGGACGCGGTCGGCCTGGCCGACGCCCTGAAGTCCGGCCAGGTCGGCAGGGCCGAGGTGGTCGAGGCCGCGATCGCCCGCACCGAGGCCGTCGACCCACTGCTGAACGGGTTGGCGTACGCGGCTTTCGAGCAAGCGCGGGCGGCCGCGGCGGAATCGCCGAGCGGTTACTTCGGTGGCGTCCCGACGTTCATCAAGGACAACGTCGACGTCGCCGGGCAGCCCACGATGCACGGCACCGACGCGTGGACGAGCTGGAATGCCCTCGCGGACAGCGTCTTCACCGAGCTGTTTTTGGCCACCGGGCTGACCTCGGTGGGCAAGACGCAGCTGTCTGAGTTCGGATTCAGCGCGTCGGCCGAACACCCGCGGCTGGGCCCGGTCCGCAATCCGTGGGACACCGACTACACCGCCGGTGCGTCGTCGTCGGGGTCGGGTGCGTTCGTCGCCGCCGGTGTGGTGCCCATGGCGCACGCCAACGACGGCGGAGGTTCGATCCGGATTCCGGCCGCCTGCAACGGGTTGGTCGGACTGAAACCCTCGCGTGGGCGGCTGCCGCTGGACCCGACGCTGCGCCGGATGCCGGTCGGCGTCGTCGCCAACGGGGTGGTGACCCGTTCGGTCCGCGACACCGCGGCCTTCTACCGAGAGGCCGAGCGAATCTGGCGTAACCCCAAGCTGGCGCCGATCGGGGACGTCACCGCGTCCGGCCGGCAGCGGTTGCGGATCGCGGTGTTCACCCGTTCGGTACGGCGTGAGTGCAGTCCACAGGTGCGGGAGCTGACGCTGAAGTCCGCGGGCCTGCTCGAGGAGCTGGGCCACCGTGTCGAACGTCTCGACGAGCCCCCGGTCGCGGCCAGTTTCGTCGACGACTTCGTCATGTACTGGGGATTTTTGGCACTAGCCCAGGTGCGCGGCGGGCGGCACATGTTCGGCGAGACGTTCGATCGCAGCAAGCTGGACAGCCTGACGCTTGGTCTTCTTCGGCACACCAGCCGCAACCCGCACCGCCTTCCGATGGCGATCGTGCGGCTGCGCCGAGCGCGCAGACGCACCGCGCAGTTCTCCCGCACCTACGATGCGGTGCTCACACCGACAGTCGCCGACGAGACACCCCCCATCGGATTCCTGGCGCCCACCGATTACCAGCAGGTGATCAGCCGGCTGATCGACTGGGTCTCGTTCACCCCGCTGCACAACGTGACCGGAGAGCCCGCGATCTCGCTGCCGCTGGCCCAGTCCGCCGATGGCATGCCGGTGGGCATGATGCTGTCGGCCGATGTGGGGCAGGAGGCGTTGCTGCTCGAATTGGCCTATGAGCTCGAAGAAGCCCGGCCGTGGGCGCGCATCCACGCCGCCGGGTGATCAGACTGATGGCGGCCACCTCGCCGGCTGGGCTGGTGGCGGCGACCCGCTTCGCCCGGCTTCGCCGCGCTTGCGATTGCCGCGGCTAGTCGGAACCGAGTTTCTCGAGCATTCTTTTGAATTCGCGTTGCTGAGGTTCGGTGAGCTTGGCCAGGATGCGGGCGTCGGCGCCGCGGACCGCTCCTTCGGCGCGCTTGAGCAGGGCGCGGCCCTGTCCGGTCAGGTTGGCCGGGAGCGCGCGCCCCGAGGACACCGACGACGGGCGTGCCACCGCCCCGACCTCTTCGAGCTTGCGCAGCACCGTGTTCATCGCCTGCGGGGTGACGTTGGTGTGGCGGGACAATTCGGCGCTCGACATGCCCGGGAACATCGAAAGTATGCGCAGGCAAACGAATTCGGGCAGGGTCAGGCCCAGCGGACCCAGCGCGGTGGCAACTTCCGGTCGCAACACCGCCCCCACCCGATAGAGCAAATAACCCAGCGGAGCATCGTCGGCCTGAATCATGTCAACGATATTGACATATTTCCGCCGGGCATTGCGCACATTGTTCAGACCGTGATTGTCCGCGCCGCAACGGGGTAACCGACCGGTTACCCACAGCGCTTGCGGCACACGAGGAGGTTCGATGCCGAAGACGACGAAAGGCGGCGCGGCCAAGAAGGGCGAATTGCCCAGCACTCTGCAACGTTCCAGCGCCAAGGCCCAACGCACGTTCGCGAAAACCCATGATGCGGCCGCCGACGAGTACGGCAGCGAGGAGCGCGCCCACCGGGTGGCGTACGCCGCCGTCAAGCACAGTTTCGAAAAGGTCGGCGACCACTGGGAGGCCAAGGACGAGAAGGGCCCATCCGACGAGCGGGCCGAAATCGGCGGCCTGCGGCCCAGCGGAGAGTCGGCCGAGTGCGTCGACGCCAACGCCAGCAAAAAGCACCTGCTCGAGCTGGCCCGCCGCCTCGACATCGCCGGCCGGTCCACCATGAGCAAGCCGGAGTTGGTCGACGCGATCAAGAAGCACAACCGCCGGGTCCGGGGCACCTGACGGCCGCTGAAGGGGCTTGTGAGCAGCGCGACAGAACCCGCTGCGGGATAACGGCTTTCGCTAGAGGATCGGTCGTCCACCGGTCACTGCCACCCGCGCCCCGGAGATGTAACTCGCGTCATCGGAGGCCAACAGCACGTAGATCGGCGCGAGTTCGGCGGGCTGCCCGGCGCGTCCCAGCGGCACGTTGTCGCCGAAGGATTCCACGCTGTCCGGCGGCATGGTCGACGGGATCAACGGCGTCCATATCGGCCCGGGTGCCACGCTGTTGACGCGAATTCCCTTGTCGCCCAACAGCTGAGCCAGGCTGGCCGAGAAATTGGCGATGGCCGCCTTCGTCGCCGCATAAGGCGCCAGGGTGGGATTGGGTGTATCGGAATTGACCGACGAGCTGCCGATGATCGACGAGCCGGGTCTCATGTGCGGCACGGCCGCCTTCGCCAGGTAGAAATACGCGCCGATGTTCAGCCGGAACGTGTACTCCCACTCCTCGTCGCTGATCTCGTCGAGGCTTTTGTGCATCATCTGGTAGGCGGAGTTGTTGACCAGGATGTCCACTCCGCCCAATTCCTGCACCGCCCGGTCGACGACCGCGCGGCAGTGCGCAGGGTCGGAGAGATCGCCCGGCATGAGTACGCATTTGCGGCCGGCATTAGTGATGTAGCGGGCGACCTCGCGCGCGTCGTCGTCCTCGTTGAGGTAGGCGATCAGGACGTCGGCGCCCTCGCGTGCGAACGCGATCGCGACCGCGCGCCCGATGCCGCTGTCCCCGCCGGTGATGATCGCCTTTTTGCCGAGCAGTTTTCCCGAGCCCTGGTAACTGTTTTCACCACAGTCCGGAATCGGGTCCATCTGCGCCTGCACGCCGGGGACGGATTGTTGTTGCGCCACAAAGCCCATGCGATTTCCTTCAGAGATTGTTCGGGTGATTCATAATCCAGACGAGCCGGGCAAATGGCCGGCTTTTACCGGCCACCGCTTTACGATTTGCGCGGTGCCGGGCCGGCCGTCGGGACATCTGGGTCGTCGTCGGCCGGCGGCTCCGGGTCACGCCATTCCTCGCTGCGGCTGGAACGGTTACCGCGAACCGTGCCTTCCAATTCTTCCTTGAGCGCGTCGTCCTCGCGTGCACCGTGCTTGGAGTTTCCGCGTTGCACGTGACTGCCCCCTTTTGCGGCTATCTCGGCTCGCCCACACTGACACACGGATTGCCAGGCGAAGGCCTCAGCGCACCGATTACCCGCCAGCGCATCGCCTAATCACGACGGCCTAATCACGACGGCCTGCTGTGATTACTGGTGCAGGTGTTATCCACTGGTGCGAAAGTTGCTGTCCAAGAATGCAAACTCATTCCGGTGGCTAACCGGGCGGTATAGGCCCAACGCGGGCACAAACGTTTAAAGCGATGGGCGGATGGATATTTGCTGAAAATATGCGCATGCCCTTCAGGGGGGCGATTGTTCTACACGAAAGGAACGAACATGAAGGTCACCAAGATTGCTGCGACAGCTGCGGCTGCCGGGGGTATAGCGGTGGCAAGCGTTTTCGCGCCGACGCCGGCGTCTGCCGCGCCCAACATTCAGGGCTTCGGCACGAGCGAACAACTCATCGACGGGCCGCTCATCACCAACTACACGGTGAGCAACCTGCAGCCCAGCAACGTCGCCATCCCGGGCTACACGCCGAAGGGGACGTTGTACCAGGCTGACATCACCGCCAGGTCGGACGGCGGGCTCGTCACCCCGATGGTCAACGACTTCATCGCCCGCGGCCCCAACGGCCAGAACTACCGGGTGATCGACAAGGTCGGTGCGCCGAACGGGCTCAACCCGGCACCCATCGCACAGGGCAATGAGTCGACCGGCACGCTGTACTTCGACGTGACCGGTGCGCCACCGAACGGTGTCGTCTACAACGACGGGACGCAGGACGTCCTGATGTGGACGTCCAACGTCCAGGGCGGCTCGGCGCCCGCCGCGCCGAACAGCCCGGCACCGGGTGCCCCGCCTGCACCGGCGCCGCACACCTAAATCGGTTGTGAAATTTCCCCGCGCCACCTGGTGGCGCGGGGAAATTTGCGTCTGGGCGAATCGTGCCGCCCGAATCGGGTATGCGAAAGGACATGAGCAACCCCCCGGATCACAGACCGGCGCCGGTACGCGCTCAAGCGCGGCGGCACGCCGAAGAGGCCCGCGAGGCGATGGAAGAACGACGCAGCAAGCACAGCGGCGGCCTGAGCGGCTGGGTGGCCGAGCGGGCCGCGAGGTGGGATCTCTCCGGCCAGGACGAGACCACCCTGCAGCGACAGAAGTATCTGTGGAATGTGCTGGTGGACTACTGGTTTCGGATGGAGATCGACGGCTGGGAGAACATTCCGGAGTCGCCACCGGCGCTGCTGGTGGGGATTCACTCCGGGGCACCGTTCGTCTGGGATGCCTGGACCGTCGGCCTGCAATGGTGGCGGCGATTCGGCCAGGAGCGCGCCCTGCACGGCACCGCCCACGACGCGCTGATGGCAATTCCGTTGTTCGGGCGGTACTTCCGGTCGATGGGGGTGCTGCCGGCGGCCCCCGATGCGATTGCCACCGCGCTGGCCGAGGGGCGTGACGTGGCGCTGTGGCCCGGTGGGGAGGTGGATTCACTGCGCCCGTGGACGGAGCGCGATCAGGCCAACCTGGCGGGGCGGACCGGCTTCGTCAAGATGGCGATTCGTGCGGGCGTGCCGATCGTGCCGATCGCCACAGTCGGCGGCGCCGACGCGATGCCGGTGTTGATCCGCGGCGACCGGCTGTCGAAAACGCTACGCCTGGACCGCATCCTGCGGCTCAAGGTGTTTCCGCTCGCCGTCTCGTTACCGTGGGGGATCGCGCCGGCGGCGCTGCCGCAGCTGCCCCTGCCGGCCAAGATCAGAACCCGGTTCATGCCCGCCGTGGAACTCGACAACGATCCCGCGCGGGCCGACGACGACCAATACGTCGAACGCAAATACCACGAGGTGCAAGGCGCCATCCAGGAAGGAATGGATGCGCTCGCACGCAAGCGCGCATTCCCGTTCTTCGGCTAGCGGTTCGCCAAAAGCGTTGTGGCAAAAGCTGTTAGGAGTCTGAGACCTCCGGGTGCGGGCGATCCGGTGCGGGCGTGGTGGTCGAGTTCCAGAGCGGGGTCAGCGCCGAGGCGCCGAGGACCCATTCCGGTTGCGGCGGCACCGCCGCCCGATAGCCGACACCCCGGACGGTGTCCACCAGGAACTGGTGGCGGGTGCCCAGCTTGGCGCGCAGCCGCCGAATGTGCACGTCGACCGTACGGACCTTGCCGGTGCTGTCGTGGCCCCACGCCTCCCGCATCAATCGGGTCCGGGTGAATGCCTGACCGGGATGCTGCACAAGGAAATTCAGCAATTTGAACTCGGTGAGGGTCAGGCCCAGGTCGTTGCCGTCCAGCGTCGCGGTGAAACTGGCCGGATGCAGCAGGAGGTCGCCGAATTTCAGCGTGCCGTCGACCACGCTGCGCCGGCGTCCGATGGCAAGGCGCATCCGTGCCTGCAATTCTTCGGCACCGGTGCCGGGCAGCATCACCTCATCGAAATTGCAGTCGACATCGACCGCGGCGCAATCGGCCGGGGCAACCAGGGCCACCACCGCGGTACCGGGGTTGTCGGTCGTCAGTCGATGGCTGACGGCCTGGGCCACCGCCATATTGCTACGCGCGTCGATGATCGCGATGTCGGCTGTGGCGAAATGCCCGTCGGCCTCGGCCGCCAGGGTGATGCGGCGCATCGGCTGCGCGAACGTCGCCAAATCCGGTAGGGCCGATTCGAAATCGTCCTCATCGGTGAGCACCACCACGTGCAACAACATCTCCAAACTCGTGACGTCCCGGCTTCCCCCCCGGTCCGTAGGCACCTCTGCGGAGATGTCTTACAGTGCTACGCCTGGATACCCGTCCTGCTCAAAACTAAGCAGACTCGTTACGCGTGCCGGCCAACTCGGCCCTGAGAAACTTGAGAAAAGCGGTGGGCCCGGCCCGTTTCCACGGACCGGGCCCAACGACTACAGCGTGCTACTGGTTGCCTTTCTGGCGCTCCTCGGCCGCCTTGGCGCCGCCGCGCGCGGCCTCGGCTTCGGCTTCCTTCTTCGCCGCGTCGCGCTGCGCGTCGGCCTTGTCCTGTTGCGCCTGGCCCTCGCGGGTGAGGTCATCACGACCGGCCACCGCGCCTACGGCCTCCTTGGCCTTACCTTTGACGTCCTCGACGACGCCCTTCACAGCTTCGGCAGGTCCTGACTTGTTTTCTTCAGCCATGGAAGTACTCCTCCTCGTTGGCGTACTGCGAGCGATTCACGCTCAACGGCGATCGCGAGCGATCGATCCGGTCATACGGCGCGGCCTTATTGCTCAAGACCGCATATTTCTGCCGCGTTGATGCGGATTCCCATGGCAACCGTCGCTCAAACGCGGGCCCGAAGAAAGCCGGCCTATTCCGGTACCGGGAGACTCGAAAATTGGTCCGGCGCGCCAACAATGCGCATAATGCACCCCGCCGACGCCGCATTGTGCTGCGATGAGGCAGGATGTGAAATGCCGTTCCGGGATGGAGATCGCCCGGGATGGCACTCTCATGCGAGGAGTCTGATGACGGAGTCCAGGGAGCCCCAAGTCGCCGGCTCGGCGGCTCCGAGGCCGGAGCCGACAACCGCCGGCAACGGTGTATCCGGCCAGCCACCGAGCCGGGCCAGGTATTCGCGAGTGTTGCTCAAGCTCGGCGGCGAGATGTTCGGCGGCGGCCAGGTCGGCCTGGATCCCGATGTCGTGGCGCGGGTGGCTCGGCAGATCGCCGAGGTGGTCCGCGGCGGTGTGCAGGTCGCCGTGGTGATCGGCGGGGGCAACTTCTTCCGGGGCGCGCAGCTTCAGCAGCGCGGCATGGAACGCACCCGCTCGGACTACATGGGCATGCTGGGCACCGTCATGAACAGCCTCGCGCTGCAAGACTTTCTGGAGAAGGAAGGCATCGTCACCCGGGTCCAGACCGCGATCACCATGGGCCAGGTGGCCGAGCCCTATCTGCCGTTGCGCGCCGTACGTCACCTGGAGAAGGGCCGCGTGGTGATCTTCGGGGCCGGCATGGGGCTGCCCTACTTCTCCACCGACACCACCGCCGCGCAGCGCGCCCTGGAGATCGGTGCCGAGGTGGTCTTGATGGCCAAGGCGGTCGACGGCGTGTTCGACGCGGATCCGCGGCAGCATCCCGATGCCGAATTGATCGCCGCGATCAGTCACCGTGAGGTGATCGATCGCGGGCTACGAGTGGCCGATGCCACCGCGTTCAGCCTGTGCATGGACAATGGCATGCCGATCCTGGTGTTCAACCTGCTGACCAATGGCAATATCGCCCGGGCGGTCGCTGGTGAGAAGATCGGGACTCTGGTCACCACCTGAGGGGAAGACGCGCACATGATTGACGAGGCTCTCTTCGACGCGGAAGAGAAAATGGAGAAGGCCGTGGCGGTAGCCCGCGACGACTTGTCGACCATCCGGACCGGGCGCGCCAACCCGGGCATGTTTTCGCGGATCGTGATCGACTACTACGGCACGGCCACGCCCATCACGCAGCTGGCCAGCATCAACGTGCCCGAGGCGCGCCTCGTCGTCATCAAGCCCTACGAGGCCAGCCAGGTGGGCGCGATCGAGACGGCGATCCGCAACTCCGACCTCGGCGTCAACCCCACCAACGACGGCACCCTGATCCGGGTGGCCGTGCCACAGCTCACCGAGGAACGCCGCCGGGAGCTGGTCAAGCAGGCCAAGAGCAAGGGTGAGGACGCCAAGGTCTCGGTGCGCAACATCCGCCGCAAGGCGATGGAGGAGCTGCATCGCATCCGCAAGGACGGCGAGGCAGGCGAGGACGACGTCGGCCGGGCCGAAAAGGACCTGGACAAGACCACACATCAATACACCACACAGATCGAAGAGCTGGTCAAGCACAAAGAAGGCGAACTGCTGGAGGTCTAGCGACCTCAGCAGCTAAGTCCACCAGGCCAGTGGCAACCCCAGAACCCGGCGCAGGCGACCCGCCCGACAATCCGTCGCGCGCCGCCAAGGAGACGATCCACCCGACGGCCAAGAAGACATCGCGGGCCGGGCGCGACCTGCGCGCCGCGATCGCGGTGGGGGCCGGTATCGGCGGCGTCCTGGTCGTGACGCTGGTGTTCGCGCCGCACTTCTGGGTTCCCATCGTCGCCCTGGCCATCGTGGTGGCCACCCACGAAGTGGTTCGGCGGTTGCGCGAAGCCGGCTACGTCATACCCATCATCCCGCTGCTGGCCGGGGGCCAGCTCACCGTCTGGCTGACCTGGCCGTTCCACGCCGCGGGCGCACTGGCCGGCTTCGGCGTCACCGTGGTGGTCTGCAACGTGTGGCGGCTGTTCATGCAGGACAACAGCAAACGGCCCGAGCCGTTCTCCGGCTCGCCGTCGGCCAACTATCTCCGGGACGCCTCGGCCACCGTGTTCCTGGCCGCCTGGGTGCCGCTGTTCGCCTCCTTCGGCGTGCTGCTGGTCTACCCGCACGACGGCGCCGGGCGGGTGTTCTGCCTGATGATCACCGTCGTCGCCTCCGACACCGGCGGATATGCCGTGGGGGCGCTCATCGGCAAGCACCCGATGGTTCCGGCGATCAGCCCCAAGAAGTCCTGGGAGGGATTCGCCGGTTCCCTGGTGTTCGGAATCACAGCGGCGACGCTGACGGCAACCTTCCTGGCCGGCAAACCATGGTGGATCGGCGCGTTGCTGGGTGTCGTCTTGGTGCTGACCTCCACGCTTGGCGATCTGGTGGAGTCGCAGGTCAAGCGCGACCTCGGCATCAAGGACATGGGCCGGCTGCTGCCCGGCCACGGCGGCCTGATGGATCGGCTCGATGGCGTCCTGCCGTCGGCGGTCGCGGCCTGGACGGTGCTGACACTCGTTCCCTAGGCAGGCCCGGACGTGACCGATACTGGACAGGTCATGGTTCAACAATTGGTGTTCTCCGAGCCGCGGCGCGGCAAGCCGCCGCGGCACCTGGCCGACCTCGATGAGGACGGCCGCGCGTCGGCCGTCGCGGAGCTGGGCCTGCCGGCCTTTCGCGCCAAGCAGCTGGCGCATCAGTACTACGGCCGGCTGATCGCCGATCCGCGGCAGATGACCGACCTTCCGGCGGGCTTGCGCGACGCCATCGCCGAGACGATGTTCCCGATCCTGCTCGCGGCGGCCTCCGAGGTGACCTGCGATGCGGGCCAGACCCGAAAGACGTTGTGGCGGGCCCTCGATGGGGTCACCGTCGAGTCGGTGCTGATGCGCTATCCGCAACGCAACACCGTGTGCATCTCGTCGCAGGCGGGCTGCGGCATGGCCTGTCCGTTCTGCGCGACGGGCCAGGGCGGGCTGACCCGCAACCTGTCGACGGCCGAGATCCTCGAGCAGGTGCGCGCCGGCGCCGCGGCCCTGCGCGACGACTTCGGGGACCGGCTGTCCAACGTGGTGTTCATGGGCATGGGGGAGCCGCTGGCCAATTACGCGCGCGTCGTGGACGCGGTGCGGCGCATCATCGCCGCGCCGCCACACGGTTTCGGCATCTCGGCCCGATCGGTGACGGTTTCGACGGTGGGCCTGGCGCCGGCCATCCGCAAACTCACCGACGAACGGCTCGGCGTCACGCTGGCGCTGTCGCTGCACGCGCCCGACGACGAACTGCGCGACACGCTGGTGCCGGTCAACGACCGGTGGAAGATCACCGAGGCCCTCGACGCCGCACGGTATTACGCCGACGTCACCGGGCGGCGGGTGTCGGTGGAGTACGCGTTGATCCGTGACGTCAACGACCAGCCTTGGCGCGCAGACCTTTTGGGCCAGCGACTGCATCGCGCGCTCGGGCCGCTGGTGCACGTGAACCTGATTCCGCTCAACCCGACCCCGGGAAGTGAGTGGGACGCCAGCCCCAAGGCGGTCGAGCGGGAGTTCGTCCGGCGGGTCCGCGGCAAGGGGGTGTCCTGCACGGTGCGCGACACCCGCGGCCGCGAGATCAGCGCCGCCTGCGGACAGCTGGCCGCCGAAGCTCGGTAACTGCCGCCGAAGCTCGTAACTGGAGTGAACCCGCCGGGCCGCCAGTACGTCTTTCAGGCATACGCCAGCAAACCGGGGGTGCGCCATGATTCGCCTGTTCTCTCCGCTCAGGTTGTTTGCCGCGGCCGTTTTGGCCGCTGCACTGATATTCGTGCTTGGCGGCGCGCCACGCGCGCTGGCCGCCGACGACCGGCTGCAATTCACCGGGACGACGCTGAGCGGTGCGCCGTTCAACGGCGCCGGCTTGCAGGGCAAGCCCGCGGTGCTGTGGTTCTGGGCGCCGTTCTGCCCGTTCTGCAACGCCGAAGCCCCCGGCGTCAGCCAGGTGGCGCGGGCCAATCCCGGCGTCACCTTCGTCGGGGTCGCCGGGCACTCCGACGTCGGCGCGGAACAGACCTTCGTCTCGAAATACGGCCTGAACTTCACCAACCTCAACGATGCCGACGGGTCCATCTGGGCCCGCTACAACGTGCCCTGGCAGCCCGCCTACGTGTTCTACCGCGCGGACGGCAGCTCGACGTTCGTCAACAACCCGACCTCGGCGATGTCACAGCAGGAGCTCTCGGACCGGGTCTCCGCCCTGAGGTCCTGACTTGGCGGACCAGGGTCTGGTCGGGCTGGCCTTCGCCGCCGGGCTGGTGGCCGCGCTGAACCCGTGCGGGTTCGCCATGCTGCCCGCCTACCTCCTGCTGGTGGTGCGCGGCCAGCGTGCCGGGGCCTCGTCGGGTGTGACGGCCGCCGGGCGGGCGCTGGCGGCCACCGGCGGGATGGCGCTGGGCTTCCTGACGGTGTTCGGCGTGTTCGGCGCGCTGACCGTCTCGGCGGCCACCACCGTGCAGCGGTACCTGCCGTACGCCACCGTGGTCGTCGGCGTGGTCCTGATCGGGCTCGGGGTGTGGCTCCTGTCGGGCCGGGCGCTGTCGGCCCTGACCCCGCGGCCGCTGGGGCCGCGGTGGGCTCCCACCGCCCGGCTGGGCTCCATGTACGGCTACGGCATCAGCTACGCGATCGCCTCGCTGTCGTGCACCGTCGGGCCGTTTCTGGCCGTCACCGCCGCCGGCCTGCGCGGGGGATCGATCGCCGCCGCGGTGGCGATCTACCTCGCCTACAGCGCGGGACTGACCCTGGTGGTCGGGGTGCTCGCGGTCGCGGCGGCGACGGCGAGCTCGGCGATGGTGGACCGGTTGCGCCGCGCGCTGCCGTTCGTCAACCGGATCGGCGGCGCGTTGCTGGTGCTGGTCGGGTTGTACGTGGCCTATTACGGCAGCTACGAGGTGCGCCTGTTCGGCGCGAACGGCAACCCGCAGGACGCGGTGATCAGCGCGGCCGGCCGGCTGCAGGGCACGGTGGCCGGCTGGGTGCATCAGCACGGGGGGTGGCCGTGGGTGATCGCCGTGGTCGCGCTGGCGGTCGTGGTGATCGGCGGCGCCTGGCATCGCCGGGCCCACCGTTAGGGGCGAACGAGGTAGTGGCCGCTACCTGATCCAGCCGCGGCGGCGGCCCCACAGGTCGCGGATCAGGGCGACGAGGATCAGCGCCGCGAAGCCGATCAGGAACCAGTTCTCGATGTGGCCGACGTGGTTGCCGCGCAGCATCGCCAGCAGGAATCCGAAGCCGATCAGGCCGGCGATGTGCCAGGTCCGGTGGTTGATCCTGCTCCAACCCCACGCTGCCGACGGCACCTCGACGTCGTCGACGCCGTTGAAGCGCTCCACCTCGGTACTGGCCACGGCGAATCCCCTTCGGATCGGATTGGCTTTTCGAACCCAAATTCTGGCATACCCGCCAGCGGGCTTGCGGGGCATGGCCCGCGTCGGCGCCGGGCGGCACAATGAATGGGTGACCGACCCGACGACCGATGGGCAACCGCGGGACCGCCTGCGCGTGCTGGTGCTGGGCAGCACCGGGTCCATCGGCACCCAGGCGCTGGACGTCATCGCCGCCAATCCGGACCGCTTCGAGGTGGTCGGTCTGGCCGCGGGCGGCGCCAACCTGGACACGCTGTTGCGGCAGCGCGCCGAGACCGGTGTGACCAACATCGCGGTCGCCGACGAGGCCGCGGCGCAGCGGGCCGGCGACATCCCGTTCTCCGGGCCCGAGGCGGCGACCCGGCTGGTGCAGGAGACCGAGGCCGACGTCGTGCTCAACGCGCTGGTGGGGGCATTGGGGCTGCGGCCCACGCTGGCCGCGCTGGAATCGGGCGCCCGGCTGGCGCTGGCCAACAAGGAATCGCTGATCGCCGGCGGTCCGCTGGTGCTGCGGGCCGCCGAGCCCGGGCAGATCGTGCCGGTGGACTCCGAACATTCCGCGCTGGCGCAGTGCCTGCGCGGCGGGAGCCCCGACGAAGTCGCCAAGCTGGTGCTGACCGCGTCCGGCGGCCCGTTCCGCGGCTGGACGGCCGCGCAGCTCGAGGACGTCACCCCGGAGCAGGCGGGCGCCCATCCGACGTGGTCGATGGGCCCGATGAACACGCTGAACTCGGCCTCGCTGGTGAACAAGGGGCTGGAGCTGATCGAGACCCACCTGCTGTTCGGCATCCCGTACGACCGCATCGAGGTGGTCGTGCACCCTCAGTCGATTGTTCATTCGATGGTCACGTTCGTGGACGGCTCGACGCTTGCGCAGGCCAGCCCGCCGGACATGAAGCTGCCGATCTCGCTGGCCCTGGGCTGGCCGCAGCGTGTCCCCGGCGCGGCCGCCAGCTGTGACTTCAGCACGGCGTCTAGCTGGGACTTCGAGCCGCTGGACGACGACGTTTTTCCCGCCGTCGAGCTGGCCCGGCACGCCGGGCGGACCGGTGGCTGTTTGACCGCCGTCTACAACGCGGCCAACGAGGAGGCGGCGGAGGCCTTCCTCGCGGGCCGGGTCGGGTTCCCCGCGATTGTCAAAACCATCGCCGACGTGCTGCACGCCGCCGACCAATGGGCCGTTTCACCCGCTAACGTGGATGAGGTACTCGATGCGCAGCGCTGGGCACGTGCCCGCGCGCAGCGTGCCGTCGCGCAAGCCCAGCCCGCCAAGGTGTCAGCAAAAGCCTCCGGAGTGGTGTGAGAAAGGTCCTCGCAGCCAAATGATGTTCGTCATCGGCATTGTGCTGTTCGCACTGGCCATCCTGATCTCGGTGGCCCTGCACGAGTGCGGCCACATGTGGGTTGCGCGCGCGACCGGCATGAAGGTGCGGCGCTACTTCGTCGGCTTCGGGCCCACCCTGTGGTCGACCCGGCGCGGTGAAACCGAGTACGGCCTCAAGGCGGTTCCGCTGGGCGGCTTCTGCGACATCGCCGGCATGACCTCGGTGGAGGAGCTGGCGCCCGACGAGACCGACCGCGCCATGTTCAAGCAGAAGGTCTGGAAGCGGGTCGCGGTGCTGTTCGCCGGTCCCGCCGCGAACTTCATCATCTGTCTGGTGCTGCTCTACGGCATCGCGCTGGTCTGGGGGCTGCCGAACCTGCATCCGCCGACGCAGGCGGTTGTCGGCGAAACCGCTTGTGTGGCACCGGAAGTGGCGCCCGGCAAGATCGCGGACTGCACCGGGCCCGGGCCGGCGGCGCTCGCCGGAATCCGGCCGGGCGACGTCATCGTCAAGGTGGGCGACACCCCGGTGTCGACCTTCGAGGACATGGCCGCCGCCATCCGCAAGGCGCACGGCAACGTCCCGATCGTCGCCGAGCGCAACGGCAGCACGATCACCACCTACGTCGACGTCACCACCACCCAGCGCTACCTGACCACCGGGGCCAACGGGCAGGGCGGCCAGCAGCAGCCCTCGACGGTCGGCGCCATCGGCGTCGGCGCCGTCAAGGTCGCGCCCACGCACTACGGGGTGTTCACGGCGATCCCGGCCACCGTCGCCTTCGCCGGCGACCTCACCGGCGAGGTGGGCAAGGCGCTCGTCGCGATCCCGACGAAGGTCGGCGCGCTGGTGCACGCCATCGGCGGCGGGCAGCGCGACCCGCAGACGCCGATGAGCGTCGTCGGCGCCAGCATCATCGGCGGCGACACCGTCGACCACGGGCTGTGGGTGGCGTTCTGGTTCTTCCTGGCCCAGCTGAACCTCATCCTGGGTGCGATCAACCTGGTGCCGCTGCTGCCCTTCGACGGCGGCCACATCGCCATCGCGGTGTTCGAGAAGATCCGCAACCTGGTCCGGTCGGCCCGCGGCATGGTCGCGGCCGCGCCGGTGAACTACCTCAAACTCATGCCCGCGACGTACGTCGTGCTGGTGTTCGTGGTCGGCTACATGCTGCTGACCGTGACCGCCGATCTGGTCAACCCGATCAGGCTCTTCCAATGACGAAACCGAAGGAATCAACACAGTGACCCGCGCTGGCGACGATGCAGAGCGAAGCGATGAGGAGGAGCGGCGCAAATGACTATTGGCCTGGGCATGCCGCCGACTCCGGCGCCCACGCTTGCTCCCCGGCGTACCACGCGCCAACTGATGGTCCGCGACGTCGGGGTCGGCAGCGACTATCCGATTTCGGTGCAATCGATGTGCACCACCAAGACGCATGATGTCAACACGACGCTGCAGCAGATCGCCGAGCTGACCGCGGCCGGCTGCGACATCGTCCGGGTGGCCTGCCCGCGTCAGGAGGACGCGGACGCGCTGGCCGAGATCGCCCGGCACAGCCAGATCCCGGTGATCGCCGACATCCACTTCCAGCCCAAGTACATCTTCGCCGCCATCGACGCGGGATGCGCCGCGGTGCGGGTAAACCCTGGCAACATCAAGGAATTCGACGGCCGGGTGGGCGAGGTCGCCAAGGCCGCCGGCGCGGCCGGCATCCCGATTCGCATCGGCGTCAACGCGGGCTCGCTGGACAAGCGGTTCATGGAGAAGTACGGCAAGGCCACACCCGAGGCGCTAGTCGAGTCAGCGCTGTGGGAGGCCTCGCTGTTCGAGGAGCACGGCTTCGGCAACATCAAGATCAGCGTCAAGCACAACGACCCGGTGGTGATGGTCGCCGCCTACGAGCAGCTGGCCGAGCAGTGCGATTACCCGCTGCATCTCGGGGTCACCGAGGCCGGTCCCGCTTTCCAGGGCACCATCAAGTCCGCGGTCGCCTTCGGCGCGCTGCTGTCGCGCGGCATCGGCGACACCATCCGGGTGTCGCTGTCGGCGCCGCCGGTCGAGGAGGTCAAGGTCGGCATCCAGATCCTCGAGTCGCTGAACCTGCGCCCGCGCGGACTGGAGATCGTGTCGTGTCCGTCGTGCGGTCGCGCCCAGGTCGACGTGTACACGTTGGCTAACGCGGTGAGCGCCGGCCTGGACGGTCTGGACGTGCCGTTGCGCGTCGCCGTGATGGGCTGCGTCGTCAACGGCCCGGGGGAGGCCCGCGAGGCCGACCTCGGCGTCGCGTCGGGAAATGGCAAGGGCCAGATCTTCGTTCGTGGCCAGGTGATCAAAACCGTGCCCGAAGCGCAGATTGTCGAGACGCTAATCGAAGAGGCTCAGCGGCTCGCCGCTGAAATGGGCCTAGAGATGAACAGTGATGACGGACCGGAAACAACATCCAGCGGTTCACCTGTTGTCACCGTAAGCTGATACACGCCAGCGCCGGTCCAAGAGTTCGCACCACAGAGAGTTCGCCAGATGTCGGCTCCGCCCTTGTTCCGCCTTGTCGGTGAGCGACGGGTGTCGGTGGTGCGCGACGCGGCCGCGGTCTGGCGGGTGCTCGACGACGATCCCGTCGCGTCGTGCATGGTCGCGGCCCGGGTGGCCGACCATGGCATCGACCCCAACTCGATCGGCGGCGAACTGTGGACGCTGCGGGGTGCCGAGGAATCGCTGTGCTTCGCCGGCGCCAACCTGATCCCGCTGCGCGGCGCGCCGGCCGACCTGAGCGCGTTCGCCGACGAGGCCATGCGCGGAACGCGGCGCTGCTCGTCGCTGGTCGGCAGGGCCGATTTGGTGATGCCGATGTGGGACCGGCTCGAGGCGGCCTGGGGCCCGGCCCGTGACGTGCGCGACCATCAGCCGCTGCTGGCGTTGTCGAACCACCCCAGCTGCGAGCTGGATCCCGGTGTGCGGCAGGTGCGGCCCGAGGAACTGGACGCGTACCTGGTGGCCGCCGTCGACATGTTCATCGGCGAAGTGGGCGTCGACCCGCGGCTCGGCGACGGCGGCCGCGGCTACCGGCGGCGGGTGGCCAGCCTGATCACGGCCGGGCGGGCCTGGGCGCGGTTCGAGCACGGCCAGGTCGTCTTCAAGGCCGAGGTGGGCTCGCAGTCCCCGGGCGTGGGCCAGATCCAGGGGGTCTGGGTGCACCCGGAGTGGCGCGGGCTGGGCCTGGGCACCGCCGGCACCGCGACGGTCGCCGCGGTGATCGTCGGCACCGGGCGCACCGCCAGCCTCTACGTCAACGACTTCAACACGGTGGCCCGCGCCGCCTACGCCCGAGTGGGCTTCACCGAGATCGGCACCTTCGCGACGGTGCTGCTCGACTAGCGCCCGCGGGCGCATTCTGCGGTGCCCGCCCGGCTGGCCGGGCACTCGGCATCGGGCAAGCTCGTTCTGACATAACGGTCGGGTCTCGGTGTGTCGGCGCCGCAGTTCATGCCGCAGTTCTTAACATTTGCACCGATGGCAACTAGAACAACAATGGCCTCATCCGCCTCAGGCTTGCTGCTGGTCGCGGTCATCGTCCTGTCCGGATGCACGCCCCGGCCCGACGGCCCGGGGCCGGCGGCGGAGAAGTTCTTCCGCGCCCTGGCCGTTGGCGACACCGCGACCGCCGCGCAGCTCAGCGACAGCCCCAACGAGGCGCGCGAGGCGCTCAACGCGGCCTGGTCCGGCCTGCAGGCATCCCACCTCGACGCGCAGATCCTCAACGCCAAGTACGCCGAGGACAGCGGCACCGTCGGCTACCGGTTCACTTGGCACCTGCCCAAGAACCGGACCTGGACCTACGACGGCCAGCTGCGGATGGCGCGCGACGAGGGTCACTGGGCGGTGCGGTGGACCACCACCGCGCTGCACGCCAAGCTGGGCGAGCACCAGACGTTCGCGCTGCGGGCCGACCGGCCGCACCGCGCCTCGGTGAACGATCTCGGCGGCAGCGACGTGCTGGTGCCCGGGTACCTGTACCACTACACGCTGGACGCGACCCAGGCCGGACCGGCCCTGTTCAGCACGGCCCACGCGATCGTCGACGTGCTGCACCCCTTCAACGGGGCCCTCAACGACCCGCAGCTGCTCGCCGAGCAGGCCAGCTCGACGCCGCACCCGGTGGACCTGGGCGTGACGCTGCACCCCGACGACAACGACAAGGTGTCCCCGCTGGTCGGGCATCTGCCGGGCGTCGTGGTCACCCCTCAGCCCGAAATGCTGCCCACCGACCCGCATTTCGCGCCGGCGGTCATCTCCGCGGTGAAGAAGGCCGTGGTCGACCAACTCGACGGCCAGGCGGGCTGGCGGGTGGTGAGCGTCAACCAGAACGGCGTCGAGGTCGAGGTGCTGCACGAGGTCGCAGGGTCGCCGGCGCCGTCGGTGTCGATCACCCTGGACCGGGTCGTGCAGAACGCCGCCCAGCGCGCGGTCGACAACAAGGGCGGCAAGGCGATGATCGTGGTGATCAAGCCGTCGACCGGGGAGATCCTCGCGATCGCGCAGAACGGCGGGGCCGACGCGGACGGTTTGCCCGCCACCAACGGCCTGTTCCCGCCGGGGTCGACGTTCAAGATGATCACCGCCGGCGCGGCCGTCGACCGCGACATGGTCACGCCCAACTCGATGCTCGGTTGCCCGGGCCACCTCGACATCGGGCACCGCACGGTGCCCAACTACGGCGGCTTCGACCTCGGCGTGGTGTCGCTGTCGCGCGCGTTCGCCAGCTCGTGCAACACCACCTTCGCGGAGTTGAGCAGCCGGATGCCGCCTCGCGGCCTGACCCAGACGGCCGCCCAATACGGGATCGGCCTCGACTACACGGTGGACGGTGTCACCACCGTGACGGGGTCGGTGCCCCCGACTGTGGACCTGGCCGAACGCACGGAGGACGGTTTCGGCCAGGGCAAGGTGCTGGCCAGCCCGTTCGGCATGGCCCTGGTGGCGGCCACGGTCGCCGCCGGCAAGACACCCGTGCCCCAGCTGATCGTGGGCCGGCAGACGGCGGTCCAGGGGGACACCACGCCGATCAGCCCGAAGATGATCGATGCGCTGCGGCCGATGATGCGTCTGGTGGTGACCAACGGGACCGCCAAGGAGATCGCCGGCTGCGGCGAGATCTACGGAAAGACCGGTGAGGCCGAGTTCCCGGGCGGGTCGCATTCCTGGTTCGCCGGATACCGCGGCGACCTGGCCTTCGCCTCGCTGATCGTGGGAGGCGGCAGCTCCGAGTGGGCGGTCCGGATGACCAAGTTCATGTTCGAAGCGCTGCCGCCCAGCTTCCTGGCCTAGCGCCGGTCGCAAGCGCGGCGCGTGCGCCGGGCGCAGCGGGACGGCGCCATCTTGGCTAGCGCCGGGCGCGGCGGGGCGGCGCCATCTTGGCTAGCGCCGAGTCCTCCCGGGGCGCATCAGCGGTAAATTGCGAACATGACCGATACCGGCGGCGACATGGTGGCCTTGCGGGTCTCCGACGCCGACCGCAACGGCACGATGCGGCGACTGCACAACGCCGTGGCGCTCGGGTTGATCGACATCGACGAGTTCGAGCAGCGCTCGTCGCAGGTGTCCTACGCGCGCACCCGCGGCGAGTTGGACGGGCTGGTCGGCGACCTGCCGGGACCGGGCGCCATCGTCACCTCCGCGGCCGACCGGGTGGAATTGCGCGGCTGGGCGGGTTCGCTGAAGCGCCACGGCGAATGGACGGTGCCCACCCGCCTGGCCCTGGTCCGCCGCCTGGGCTCGGTGGAACTCGACCTCACCAAGGCCCGGTTCGCGGGCCCGGTGGTGGTCATCGAACTCGACATGAGATTCGGCTCGGTGGAGATTCGATTGCCCGACGGGGCCAGCGCGTCGCTCGACGACGTCGAGGTCTATGTGGGCAGCGCCAGCGACCGGCGCAAAGACCCGCCTGGTGAGGGCAGGCCGCACGTGGTGCTGACCGGTCGGGTGGTGTGCGGCTCGGTCAACATCCGGGGGCAACGCCGCTCGCTGCTGCGCCGCCAGCGACCCTAATCGCTTGGCTGGACCACGGTTAAGCTGGTCGCATGCCTGCTCGCACCGCGCTTTCCCCCGGAGAGTTGTCCCCGACTCTGCCGGTGCCCGGCCGTATCCCGCGCCCCGAATACGTCGGCAAGTCCACGGCCCAAGAGGGCAGCGAACCGTGGGTGCAGACACCCGAGGTGATCGAGAAGATGCGCGTCGCCGGCCAGATCGCGGCCGCCGCGCTGGTGGAGGCGGGCAAGGCCGTCGCGCCCGGGGTGACCACCGACGAACTGGACCGCATCGCCCACGAGTACATGGTCGACCACGGCGCATACCCCTCCACGCTGGGCTACAAGGGCTATCCGAAGTCATGCTGCACGTCGCTCAACGAGGTCATCTGCCACGGGATCCCCGACTCGACGGTGATCGAGGACGGTGATATCGTCAACATCGACGTCACCGCCTACATCGACGGTGTGCACGGCGACACCAACGCAACCTTCCTGGCCGGCGACGTCTCCGAGGAACACCGGCTGCTGGTGGAGCGCACCCGGGAAGCGACGATGCGCGCCATCAACGCCGTCAAGCCCGGACGTGCCCTCTCGGTCGTCGGCCGCGTCATCGAGTCGTACGCAAACCGGTTCGGCTACAACGTCGTTCGTGACTTCACCGGTCACGGCATCGGCACCACGTTCCACAACGGCCTGGTCGTCCTGCACTACGACCAGCCGTCGGTGTCCACGGTCATGCAACCGGGAATGACGTTCACCATCGAACCGATGATCAACCTTGGCGGCCTGGACTACGAGATCTGGGACGACGGCTGGACCGTGGTCACCCGCGACCGCAAGTGGACCGCGCAGTTCGAGCACACCCTGCTGGTCACCGACACCGGCGCCGAAATCCTCACCCTGCCATGACGTTTGCCGGATGACCGGAGCGCTGCTGGTCGCCGGCACCAGCTCCGACGCCGGGAAATCGGTGGTGGTGGCGGGCCTGTGCCGGTTGTTGGCCCGCCGCGGCGTGCGGGTCGCCCCGTTCAAGGCGCAGAACATGTCCAACAACTCCGTGGTGACCGTCGAGGGCGGTGAGATCGGCCGGGCCCAGGCGATCCAGGCGCGCGCGGCGGGGCTGGAACCCAGCGTGCGGTTCAACCCGATCCTGCTCAAGCCGGGCAGTGACCGCACCTCGCAGCTGGTGATCAAGGGTCAGGTCGCCGACTCGGTCAGCGCCAAAAGCTATGTGCGGCATCGCGATCGGCTGGCCTCCGTTGTCCTCGACGAATTGACCTGCCTGCGTGACGAATTCGATGTGGTGATCTGCGAGGGCGCCGGTTCGCCGGCCGAGATCAACCTGCGCGCCACCGATCTGGCCAACATGGGGCTGGCCCGGGCCGCGGATTTGCCGGTGCTGCTGGTCGGGGACATCGACCGCGGCGGCCTGCTGGCGCATCTGTTCGGGACGGTCGCGGTGCTCGAACCCGACGACCAGGCCCTGATCGCCGGTTTCATCGTCAACAAGTTCCGCGGCGACCCCGCGCTGCTCGAGCCCGGGTTGCGCCAGCTGCACGACATGACGGGCCGCCCCACCTATGGCGTGCTGCCGTACGCCGACGAGCTGTGGCTGGACGCCGAGGACTCGCTGTCGGTGGTCGCGCACCGCGTCATCGGCACGCCCGCACCCCCGCTCGGCGAGCAGTGGCTACGGGTGGCCGCCATTCGGCTGCCCCGGATCTCCAACTCCACCGACGTCGAGGCGCTGGCCTGTGAACCGGGTGTGCTGGTGCGCTGGGTCACCGACCCCGCCGACATCACCGACACCGACTTGATCGTCATCCCCGGCAGCAAAGCCACTGTCTGCGACCTGTCTTGGCTGCGCGAGCGCGGGCTGGCCGACGCGATCACGGCGCACGCCGGTGCCGGCAAGCCGGTGCTGGGAATCTGTGGGGGATTTCAGATGCTGTGCAGTCGCCTAGACGATCCGGTGGAATCCGGGACCGAGGGCGTGCCCGGCCTGGGGCTGCTCGACGCCGACATCGTCTTTGATCCCGACAAGGCCTTGCGCCGCTGGCAGGAGCCGCTCACCGGCTACGAGATCCATCACGGGCGGGTCACCCGGTGTGCCGAGCAGGGCTGGTTCGCCTCCGATGCGGACCAGCGTCCGCAGGGTGTGGTGCGTGGCGCGGTCTTCGGAACCCATTGGCACGGCCTGCTCGACAACGACGAATTCCGGCGCGGATGGCTGCGCCGGGTCGCCGGCGCGGCCGGCCTCGGCGGCTTTGTGGTCGGCGACGTCAACGTGGCCGCGCGCCGCGATGCCCAGCTGGATCTCGCCGCCGACCTGCTGGCGTCTCATCTCGATGTCGACGCCGTTCTCAGCCTGCTTGACGGTCCACCGCCGCGGCGACCCCATCTCGCAAGTCGCTTGCGGCCGTAGGATATTCGCCGCGATCGTGGTGTGAACGTCGTTGTTGACGGCGCTGTTAAAAACCGGATCTGCGTACCAGATGCTGAAGAATCGTCGCGCCCGCATGCCGTTTGGTTGTAGCGTGCTGGGGTGTCCTCGATGATGACCACCCTGGACGGGTTCCCCGTGCCGGTGGTTGTGGCCGGCCCGGAGAACGGCGTCGTCGTCGTCATACTGGGCGACGAGGACCGCGTCCCGGCGGCGTACGACGCGGTCTGCGAGCGGCTGCACACCGCATCGCTTCGGACGGTCGTGGTCGGCTTCGATCACCGCCTGACCCCCAAGTCGGTGATCGGCATCCTCGACGCGCTGGGCATCGGGTGGGCCGTGATCATGGGCGACCGCGCCGGCGGCGAGCTCGCCTGGGAACTGACCGCGACCCGGCTGGGCCGGTTCGTCGGACTGGTGGTGATCGACCGCGGCCATCCGCGGGCCGGCGATTACGAAGGCGCCATCACCGACGGACATTGCCCGCCCGTCGAGATCGGCACCACCGTGTTGGTCAGCTCGCCGGCCGCCCGGGCGGTGGCCGAGGCCAGCCAGCGCTACGTCTACGCCGAATACCGGGTGGTGCACCTGGGGCGGCGCACCGTGCAGGAGTCCACGGCGCAACTGGCTGCCGAGATCATTTTGCGCACCAGCACCTGGTAGCGCCTGGTTGACTGACGGTCATGGCCAGTGAAGAACGTGCTCTGACCGATCCGAATGCCGCGATGTTGTCGTTGGCCGCGCTCGAACGACTCGCGGGCGCCGGCGAGGTGGATACCGTCATCGTGGCGTTCGCCGACATGCAGGGCCGGCTGGTCGGGAAGCGGATCGACGCGCGGCTGTTCCTCGACGAGGTCGCCGCCCACGGCGCCGAGTGCTGCGGCTACCTCCTCGCCGTCGACGTCGACATGAACACCGTGGGCGGGTATGCGATGTCGAGCTGGGACACCGGATACGGCGACACGGTGGCCAGGCCCGACCTGTCCACCCTGCGCCGCATTCCCTGGCTGCCCGGCACGGCGTTGGTGATCGCCGACGTGGGCTGGGCCGACGGCAGCCCGGTCACCGTGTCGCCGCGGGCGATCCTGCGCCGCCAGCTGGACCGGCTGGCCGACCGGGGCCTGGCCGCCGACGTCGCCACCGAGCTGGAATTCATCGTGTTCGACGAGCCCTACCGCCAGGCCTGGGCCACCGGGTACCGCGGGCTGACCCCGGCCAGCGACTACAACATCGACTACGCGATCTCGGCGTCGTCGCGTATGGAGCCGCTGCTGCGCGACATCCGTCGGGGAATGATCGGCGCCGGCCTGCGATTCGAGGCCGTCAAAGGCGAATGCAACAGGGGGCAGCAGGAAATCGGTTTCCGGTACGCCGACGCGCTGGTCACCTGTGACAACCACGTCATCTACAAGAACGGTGCCAAGGAGATCGCCGACCAACATGGCAAGAGCCTGACGTTCATGGCGAAATACGATGAGCGAGAAGGGAACAGCTGTCATATTCACCTCTCGCTGCGTGACCCGCAGGGCGGTGCGGTGTTCGCCGACCCCAGCCGCCCGCACGGCATGTCGCCGGCGTTCGGTGGTTTCCTGGCCGGCCTGCTGGCCACCTTGGGCGACCTCACGCTCTTTTACGCGCCGAACATCAACTCCTACAAGCGATTCGCCGACGGCAGTTTCGCGCCGACCGCGCTGGCGTGGGGTTTGGACAATCGGACCTGCGCGCTGCGGGTGGTCGGCCACGGGCCCAACACCCGGGTCGAGTGCCGCGTCCCCGGCGGCGACGTCAACCCGTATCTGGCGGTGGCGGCGATGGTCGCCGGCGGGCTGTACGGTATCGAACGGGGCCTCGAGCTACCGGAGCCCTGCGCGGGAAACGCCTACCAGGCTCCCGGCGTCGAGCGGTTGCCCGTCACGCTGGCAGAGGCGGCCTCGGTGTTCGAGCGCTCGACGCTCGCGCGGGACGTGTTCGGCGACGACGTGGTCGCCCACTATCTGAACAACGCCCGGGTGGAGCTGGCGGCGTTCAACGCGGCGGTCACCGACTGGGAGAGGATGCGTGGGTTTGAACGCCTCTAGGTCCGATGGTGGCGATCCGCCGCGCCCGGCTGCGCCGCGCTTGCGATCGCCACGGTTCGATGGTGGCGACCCGCCGCGCCCGGCTGCGCCGCGCTTGCGATCGCCACGGTTCGATGGTGGCGACCCGCCGCGAAGCCACCCGGTGATCGGCCTGACGACGTATCTGGAGCAGGTGCAGACCGGCATCTGGGACATCCGGGCCGGGTACCTGCCCGCCGATTATTTCGAAGGCGTCATCCTGGCCGGCGGGATCGCGGTGCTGCTGCCGCCGCAGCCGGTGGACGCCGAGATCGTCGACTCGGTCCTGGACGGCTTGCACGCGCTGGTGATCACCGGGGGATACGACCTGGACCCCGCCAGCTACGGTCAGCCACCGCACCCGACCACCGACGCCCCCCGCACCGACCGCGACGCATGGGAATTCGCGCTGTTGCAGGGCGCGCTTCGGCGGGGCCTGCCGGTGCTGGGAATCTGCCGCGGCGCACAGGTGCTCAACGTCGCGCTGGGCGGTACGCTGCACCAGCACCTGCCCGACGTGCTCGGGCACAGCGGGCACCGGGCGGGCAACGGGGTGTTCACCAGGCTGCCGGTGCGCACGGTGGCGGGTACCCGGCTGGCCGCATTGGTCGGGGAGTCCGCCGATGCGCCGAGCTATCACCATCAGGCCGTCGACCGGGTGGGGGACGGCCTGGTGGTCAGCGCGCGGGACGCGGACGGCGTCGTCGAGGGGCTGGAGCTGCCGGGCGACAGGTTTGTGCTTGCGGTGCAATGGCATCCGGAACAGTCGCTGCAAGACCTGCGGTTGTTCGCAGCGATCGTCGACGCCGCCCGGTCCTACGCGGGGCGGGCGAGTTGAGTGCCGCGCGGCTGATCAACCCGGCGACCGAGGAAGTGCTGCGCTCGGTCGAGCACGCCGATGCCGCGGCGGTCGACGACGCGGTGGACCGGGCGCGGGCGGCCCAGCGGCGGTGGGCGCGGTTGTCCCCGGCCGAGCGGGCCGCCGGCCTGCGGGCCTTTGCCGCCGCCGTCGACGCCCATCTCGGCGAGCTGGCCGCACTCGAGGTCGCCAACTCCGGGCATCCCATCGCGTCGGCCGAATGGGAGGCCGGTCACGTCCGCGACGTGTTGAACTTCTACGCGGCCAGTCCGGAACGCTTGTCCGGCAAGCAAATTCCCGTCGCCGGTGGCCTGGACGTCACGTTCAACGAGCCGATGGGCGTGGTCGGCGTGATCACGCCGTGGAACTTCCCGATGCCCATCGCGTCGTGGGGTTTCGCTCCGGCCCTGGCCGCGGGCAACGCCGTGCTGATCAAACCCGCCGAGGCGACGCCGCTGACCACCATCCGGCTCGGTGAGCTCGCGGTGCAAGCCGGCCTCGACGCGGACCTGCTGCAGGTGCTGCCGGGTCGGGGTGCGGTGGTCGGGGAGCGGTTCGTCACCCACCCCGGCATCCGCAAGATCGTGTTCACCGGGTCCACCGACGTCGGCAAGCAGGTGATGACCGGTGCGGCCGCTCTGGTGAAGCGGGTGACCCTGGAACTGGGCGGCAAGAGCGCCAACATCGTGTTCGCCGACTGCGACCTCGAGCGCGCCGCCGCGACCGCACCGGCCGGCGTGTTCGACAACGCGGGCCAGGACTGCTGCGCCCGCAGCCGAATCCTGGTGCAGCGCAGCGTCTACGACCGGTTCATGGAGCTGCTCGAACCCGCCGTCACCCGCGTCGTGGTCGGCGACCCGGCGTCCCGGAGCACCGAGATGGGTCCGCTGGTGTCGGCCGCGCACCGCGACAAGGTGGCGTCGTATGTGCCCGACGACGCCCCTGTCGCATTTCGCGGCGCCGCGCCGTCCGGACGCGGATTCTGGTTCCCGCCAACGGTTCTGACTCCGCAGCGCACCGACCGCAGCGTCACCGACGAGATCTTCGGGCCGGTGGTCACGGTGCTGACCTTCGACGACGAGCACGACGCCATCACCCTGGCCAACGACACCAGCTACGGGCTGTCCGGATCGATCTGGACCGACGACCTGTCCCGTGCGCTGCGCGTGTCGCGGGCGATCGAATCCGGGAATCTATCGGTGAATTCGCACTCGTCGGTGCGGTACAGCACGCCGTTCGGCGGGTTCAAGCAGTCCGGGCTGGGCCGTGAGCTAGGCCCGGATGCGCCGTTGCACTTCACCGAGACCAAGAACGTGTTCATCGCGATCAGAGAGGATTAGGCGGTGGCGGTCGATCTCACCCAACGATTGGCGGGCCGCGTGGCCGTCGTCACCGGCGCCGGCGGCGGCATCGGGCTGGCCGCGGCTCGGCGGATGCATGCCGAGGGTGCCACCATCGTGATCGGCGACATCGACGCCGACGCGGGCGGGGCCGCGGCCGACGAACTGTCCGGCTTGTTCGTGCCCACCGACGTGGCCGATGAGAACGCGGTCAACGCGCTCTTCGATACCGCGGCGCGGGCCCACGCGCGCATCGACATCGCGTTCAACAACGCCGGCATCTCGCCGCCCGACGACGATCTGATCGAGAACACCGAACTGCCGGCGTGGCAACGCGTCCAGGACGTCAACCTGAAGTCGGTGTACCTGTGTTGCCGGGCGGCGTTGCGGCACATGGTTCCCGCGCAGAAAGGCTCGATCATCAACACGGCGTCGTTCGTCGCCGTCCTGGGGTCGGCGACGTCGCAGATCTCCTACACCGCCTCCAAGGGCGGCGTGCTGGCCATGTCGCGCGAACTGGGTGTGCAGTTCGCCCGGCAGGGCATCCGGGTGAACGCGCTGTGCCCCGGGCCGGTCAACACCCCGCTACTGCAAGAGCTTTTCGCCAAGGACCCCGAGCGGGCCGCCCGCCGGCTGGTGCACGTCCCGGTCGGCCGATTCGCCAATCCCGACGAAATCGCTTCGGCAGTAGCGTTTTTGGCTAGCGATGACGCGTCATTCATCACCGCTTCGACGTTCATGGTCGACGGCGGCATCAGCGCGGCCTACGTCACCCCGCTTTAACCGCCGTACTTGTCGGCCGCATGTGACCCGGGATGCTCGCTGATCGCGACCAAGTGGATGGGCTCGCCGACCCGGTCCTCACGCAGCCGCTCCATCATGGGGGCGGCGGCCGCCCAGGCGCGCGGCACCGACAGCACACCGACCGGCATCCCGCGGCCCAGCCGCGCGTTCACGCCGTTGGGGACAGCCGGCCTGGGGAACAGCGATTGCAGGGCCGCGGTCTTGTTCATCGAATTGAGATGGCCGATCGCGAAGTCCGACGGCGCGGTCACCGAATTCAGTTTCGACAGCCACGGGGTGACCGCGGCGAGGGATGCTTCGAGCGTGCTCAGCGGCGACGACGACAGCCGTTTGAGGGTGTCGGGTATCACCGACATCAGTTCGCAGCCGGCGGATATGACGTCCGGCGCCGACTGCAGGGCCCAATTACGTTTGGTCACAGCGGGATTGCCGTGCGGCGCGGGGAAGGGGGCCATCGTCACGGCGGCGGCCGCGGCCTCGGCGTAGGCGTACATGGCGTCGGCGTTTCGCGCCCACATCGCGTCGTACTCGGCATCGACGTTCGCGATCGCCGCGCTCCGCTGGCCCAGACAATTCGTCGACACCAGCGATATTCGTTGCGTCCGGTTGCCGGTGACCTCCTGCGGCGGCACCGTCGCCGCGAAGGCCGACTGATGCGCGCCGGCCGCCGCCGCGAGCTGGGTGGCCGCGTGCTCGCTGCGGGTCGCGACGGCGTCGAGCCAGTCGACGTAGCATGCCGCGGCTTGGCTGAGCGCCGCGCCGTCGCCGTCCGCCGCCAGCCGTGCGGTAACCGCCCGGTAGTCGGCCGCCGCGCTGAAGAGCCGTACGGCCAACGCTTCCCACGCCGCGGCGGCGCGGGTCATCGATCCCGCGCCGGGACCCGAATACATCAGCCCGGAGCTGATCTCCGGAGGTAGCGTCGCGAAACTCATTACAACCTCCGCCTGCCTGTGGCGGTACATGTGGTGCCCGAAAACATGAGGGTCTTCTTTCACGAGATAGACACGAGGGTTACAAGCCGTGGGTTCGCTCAAGTGTCGCGCGCACACACCGTGCGTCGGCGAAACACGCCCGTCCAGGATGTAACGATCAGCGGCGGGCGATGCAGATCCGGGTCAAGATATCTCGGTCGGACGCGATGGCCGCGGGTGCGCGGGGCTGGGTCCCGCCGGGCGCAAACCCTATCGGGGTGAACGACGATGGCGCCGTCGTCAGCACCGATTGCGGTGACAAGCGGTTCCACGTCAGGGGCCGTTCCTTGGTCATCCACGCGCTGCGGAACGGCTTGTTCTTGTTCGCCGGTGCCGACGACCGCGCGGCAGCGAGGGCGGCCCGGCCGAGGGCGACCGGACGGTCATGCGTCAGCCCGGCGTGCGTGCCGACCGTTGCCGCCGACCAGGCCGCCGGCTCCGGCGGCGCCGCCGCGGCGAAGTTGGGCCGCAGCCACGAACCCGTGACCAGGGCGATGAACACCCCCAGCGCGGCGGTAACCGCGATGGCCAGCTGCCATCGCCGAGTTACGCCAACGCCCCGGACAACCACAGTGCACCGAATGTACCGCGCGAAAATCGGTGAACGGTCCCAGCGAGCTGTGAACTCGATCCGAGTCCGTCAGCGATCGGACCCGCGGGGATCGATGAGCTCGTTGAAGTCGGCGACGCTGTGAATGCCGTCGACATAGTCGAACGAGCCGTTTTCGAGCACTTCGCGTGCGGCACGGACGACGGCGGTAAGCCCGGTGCGGCAAAAGGAGGTGCCGATCGACACCCTGCGCACCCCGAATTCCTTGAGCTGCACGAGCGTGAAAGTCGCCGGCCCGAACCCGGCGACATAGTTGAACGGCCGGTTGACGCTGCCGCACACCCGGCGCAGCGCGGCCTCGTCGGGCAGGCCGGGTGCGTACAACACATCGGCGCCGGCCGCCTCGAATGCCTGCAGCCGGGACACCGTGTCGTCGAGGTCCGGGCGGCCGCGGATGAAGTTCTCCGAGCGGGCGGTCAGTGTGAAGGGATGAGGCAGCGCCCGCGCGGCCTCGACGGCGGCCTGGATGCGCTCAATCGCCAGCTCGCGGGGGAAGATCGGCGCGTCGGTGGCGTAGGTGGCGTCCTCGATCGAGGCCCCGGCCAGGCCGGCCTCGCCCGCCAGACGCACGGTTTCGGCCACCGTCTCGGGGGCGTCGCCGAACCCGTTCTCCAGATCCGCGGTCACCGGAAGCGGGGTTGCCCCGACGATGGCGCGCGCGTGTTCGAGGGCTTCGTCCCTGCTGACCGCGCCGTCGCCATCGCGCCGGCCCAGCGAGAACGCCAGGCCGGCGCTGGTGGTCGCCAGTGCACGAAACCCGAGGTTGGCGAACAACCGGGCGGTGCCGATGTCCCAGGGATTGGGGAGCACGAGAATCTCGTCGCCGGCGTGCAGGCGTCGGAATTCGTCGCCACGACGGGTCCGTTCGGTGTCATCCATGGCCAGTCCGATCTGGGGGAGTCTGCATGCAGATGTAGCACCGGCCACCGACAAGCGCTACGGCCGGAAAGCGAGGAGCGGAATCGCCATCTCCGCCGCGGTGGCTCCGCCGTGAAAGCCGATCAGGCGGGCCGTTTCCGGGGGTTCGTGTGCGCTGGCCAGCACCGCGGTGTCGCCGGAACAGACGACCACCACGTCGCCGAGCCGCTCGGTGTGTGGCGCGGCGACCGGCCCGAACATGCCGGCGGCCACCGCCTGCTCGCGGCTGTACACGGTGGCGCGGCCGTCCAGCAGCTCGCCCCACGCGGCCTGCACGTCGGCGGCGGCGCCCGGCGCGGTGTGCAGATACCGCACCCGCGGTTCGCCGGCCACCACCCGGATTCCCTCGGCCAGCCGGGGGTCGGTGTCGAGGTCGACGCGCCCCTCGGGTGGGACGTTGATGCCGCCGTGGTCGGCGGTCACCAGCACCGCCGCGTTCGCCGGCAGCGCGTCGAGCAGGCGCGACAGCAGCGCGTCGATGTTGGCCGCCGCAGCATGCCACTGCTCGGAGCCGATGCCGAAGACGTGGGCGGCGGTGTCGAGCTCCGCGGTGTAGCCGTAGACCAGCCCGGGCGCCGCGCGCAGCTCGTCGGCCACCAGCCGCGCGTAGTCGTCGGTGGGGCCGGCCGGGTGGAATTCGGCGCCGCGATACGCGGCCTCGGACAGTCCGCTGCCGATGAACGCGGCCGGCAGCACGGCGCGGGCGCTCACGCCGGCGTTTTTGAGCCGCTCGAACCAGGTCGGCACCGGCTGCCAGATGGTGGGGGGCGGGTCGTCGCGCCACCGGACGTGGTTGAGCACCCGGTCGGTGCCGGGCATTTTGAGGGTGAAGCCCAGGATTCCGTGTTCGCCCGGGAGCGCGCCGGTGCCCAGTGACACCAGGCTGGTCGGCGTGGTCGACGGGAACGTGCAGTCCAGCCGGGTCAGTCGCCCGGTGGCACCGGCAAGCACGGACGCGAGCAGCGGTGCGCCGCCGGCCAGCTGCGGAAGCAGGTGCCAGCCCAGCCCGTCGACCAGCACGACGAGCACCCGGTCGATCCGGTCGGCGTCGACCCAGTCCGCCACCGCCAGGTTGTCGACTGCGTCCGGGACCCCGAGCAGCGCGGCCGCGGTGGGCAGCACGTCGCACAGAGAACCGGGCACGGGGCCAGTCTGGCGGCGAAGTCAGACGCGCGCCAGTCGGTGGCCGGTGGCCAGCAGCTGCCGGTTCGTGCTGTCGGTCAGCGCACAGAGCTGCCCAGGCGACAGCCGGCCGCACAACCGGCCCCAGTGCATCGCCACCACATCACCGGCGGCCACGTCGGGCACGGCGCTGTACCCGTCGGCCCACACCTCGAGCACGCGAGCCGATGGTTTCGACAGCGTGAGGGCCCGACCATCCCAGGCCAGCCTCCGGCACAACACCTCGACTCGGTCGGCGGCGCGGGAAAGCACTGTCCCAGAGGTGATTCGGCAGTTATCCAGCACGCTCAGCGGCTGCTCGTCCATACCCCGACCCAGGAACCGCGTCCACGGATACACCCCGAACACGTGGAAGCAGTGATTGCCGACGGCCTCGCACGCCAGATCCGCGGTCAGGTGCGACCAGTAGTGGCCTGCCTGCGGGCCGATGATCGCGAGCAGCGCGTCGAAGAATTCCTGCGGGTCCAAGCCGGCGGCGACGCCGCCGCCGAGCCAATACGATTCGACCAGACGGTAATCCAGTGGGTCGGCGATGCCGGTCAGTTTCGACAGCACCCGCAGATACGGCCACGCGCCGGAGAACTTGGTCGCCGCCCTGCGCACGTCGGCGACCGATCCGTCGCGCAGGGTGGCCCCCAACGGCGGCCCACAGTAGCCGAGCGCGTTGGGCGCGTAGGCGTAGCGGGCGAACATCTCGGCGCCCTTGTCGCGGCTGTCCGGATCGGCCAAGGATCACCCCCGACCGGCCTGGCCCACCAGCTTGACGGCGTCGCGGTGCATGCGGCCGAAGTTGTAGTAGGCCGCGCAGGCGCCCTCCGGGGACACCATGCAGGTTCCGATCGGCGTCTCCGGTGTGCAGGCGGTGCCGAAAACCTTGCATTCCCAAGGCTTCAGCACACCCTTGAGCACCTCACCGCACTGGCAGGCCTTCGGGTCGGCGACGCGCACGCCGGGCATCGCGAATCGCAGCTCGGCGTCGAACTCGGCGAAATCGTCGTGCAGCCGCAGCGCGCTTTGCGAGATGAAGCCCAGCCCGCGCCATTCGAAGTGCGGACGCAGCGCGAACACCTTGCCCATCAACGCCAGAGCCGCGGGGTTGCCGTGCTCGGGCACCACGCGCTTGTACTGGTTCTCCACCTCGCAGCGGCCCTCACGTATCTGACGCAGCAGCATCGCGACCGAGGCCAGGATGTCCAGCGGCTCGAAACCGGCCACCACCAACGGCTTTCGATACACCTCCGGGACGAACCGGTAGGGGCGGTTGCCCACCACGGTGGACACGTGCCCGGGGCCGATGAAACCCGACAGCCGCAGGTCCGGTGACTCCAGGATGGCCCTGATCGGCGGCACGATGGTGACGTGGTTGCAGAAGACACTGAAGTTGGGCAGGCCCAATTCGCGCGCGCGCACCAGCGTTACCGCGGTCGAGGGCGCGGTGGTCTCGAAACCGATGGCGAAGAACACCACTTGCTTGCCGGGGTTGTCGACCGCGATCTTCAGCGCGTCCAGCGGCGAGTAGACGAATCGCACGTCGGCCCCACGGGCCTTGGCGTCCAGCAGGCTGCCGTGCGAGCCGGGCACCCGCATCATGTCCCCGAAACAGGTGAAGATCACGTCGGGCTGGCCGGCCAGCCACATCGCGTCGTCGATGCGGCCCATCGGGATCACGCAGACCGGGCAGCCCGGGCCGTGCACCAACTCGACGTTGTCGGGCAACAGGTGTTCGATGCCGTGCCGGTAGATGGTGTGCGTGTGTCCGCCGCACACCTCCATGAACTTGAAGTCCTCGCCGCCGGTCCCGGCCAGGTGCTCGATGGCCGTCAGCAGCTTGCGCGCCGCGGCCGGGTCGCGGAATTCGTCAACGAATTTCATTGCCGCTCCTTGGGTCAGATGATGGCCGACGAATCGAAGGCCTGCATTTCGACTGCGTAGGTGTCGCCGAGTTTCTTGATGGCGGCCAGGGTCAGCAGGGCCTCGGTCTCGTCGATCTTGGCCATCGCGAACCCGACGTGTACCAGCACCCAGTCGTCCGGTGCGGGCATGTCGTTCTCCAGCAGCCGGACGCTGATCGCCCGCTGCACGCCGCTGACGTCAACCTTGGCCAAGCAGTTGGCGGGATCGGTGATCTCCACGATCCGGCCCGGAATTCCTAGGCACATGTCGGCCTATCTCCTTTCTGATCAACAGATCCGGGGCAGCGGGTCGCCGACCAGCATGTCGACGATCCGGGTCCCGCCGAATCCGGTGCGCAGCACCACGCTTTCCGCGGGTTCGGTGACGATTTCCCCGACCTCGGCCGCCTGCGCGCCCAGGGGGTGCGACCGTAATGCGGCCAGTCCGGCCTCGGCCTCCTCGGGTGCGACGACGGCGACGAACTTGCCCTCGTTGGCGACGTAGAGCGGGTCGATGCCGAGCAGTTCGCAGGCGCCGTTCACCATGGGCGCCACCGGAAGTCGTTCCTCTTCGAGCAGCACCCCGAGGCCGCAGGCCTGGGCCAGCTCGTTGCACACCGTGCCGACCCCGCCCCGGGTCGCGTCACGCATCCATCGGGTGGATGGGGCGGCCGCCATCAACAACTCCACCAGCGGGCTGACCGATGCGGTGTCCGAGGCGATGTCGGCCTCGATGGCCAGATCGCCCCGGGCGAGCATCACCGCCATGCCGTGATCGCCCATCGACCCGGACAGCAACACCTTGTCTCCGGCGCGGACCGACTGCGCCGACAGCGTGCGGCCCGAGGGGATGACGCCGGTCCCGGCGGTGGTGATGAACAGGCCGTCGGCCGCGCCCTTGGGTACCACCTTGGTGTCGCCGGTGACGACCTGCACGCCGGCGGCCGTGGCCGCGGCGGCCATGTCGGCGACGATCTCTTTCAATTCGGCGATCGGAAAGCCCTCTTCGAGCACGAACGCCGCCGAGATCCAGGACGGCACGGCGCCGGCCACCGCGAGGTCGTTGCAGGTGCCGTGAATCGCGAGCTCTCCGATGGAGCCGCCGGGAAACCGGCGGGGCTGCACCACAAAGGAATCCGTCGACATCGCGACCCGCTCGCCGCTGGGTAGGGCCAGGACGGCGCCGTCGCCCAGCGACTCGAGGAGCGGGTTGCGAAACGCCTCGATGAACACCGCGTCCACCAGCGCCGCCGACGCCTTGCCGCCCGCCCCATGTGCCAGGGTCACGTGATCGTCGAGCAGCCGGGGGCGGCGCCGGCGGAACGACTCGATCCGCTCGATCACATCGCCTTCGCCGAACCGCGGCCCCGACGACAGATAGTCGCCCGCAGACTTGTTCATCATGCCGCGCCCCAATCTCGAGTAGTGCCAAGGCAATCGTGGACGGCCAGCCACAACTGGTAGCCGACCAGCGCCTGCGATTCCTGAATGCGGTGCACGCTCTGCGAACGAACGACCAGGCAGGCGTCCACGTTCGGGTTGTTCACGAAGGCGCCGCCGTCGTAGCCGGCGAAACCGATGGTGTACAGGCCGCGCTTGTGCGCCTCGGCCAGCGCCGTCAGCAGGTTGGGCGAATTGCCGCTGGTGGACATCGCGATCGCGATGTCGCCGTCGCGCGCGCGGGCGATCAGCTGCCGGGCGAACACCAGCTCGAACCCGACGTCGTTGCCCAGCGCGGTCAGGATCGCCTGGTCGGCGGTCAGCGACCAGGCCGGCAGGGGATTGCCGAGCGGTGGCCGCGCGAACAGCCCGGCCAGGGTGGTGCAGTCGGTGCAGCTGCCGCCGTTGCCGAAGGTGAACATCCTTCCGCCCGCGGCGAATCGGCGCGCCAGCTCGGCGGCGGCGGCCGCCAGCAGGTCGGCGTTGGCTTCCAGCGTGGAGCGCCGCAGTGCGAGGCTTTCGGACGCCTTGGCCTGCGCGGATGCCGCGAGGTCGGCGAGCAGCGCGGAGGGGTCGTCCTCTTCGGCGTCGATGAACGGGTACAAGAAGTTGGTGGGCTCGTCGGTGGGACTCATGAAACGTCCTCCGCATCCACGCGGCTGATCGCCGTTCCGGCATGCACCAGTACCAACTCACCGGGAGCGACCGGGCCGACCAGTGTGGTGATCACGTCCTCGATTCCCCGGGCGGTGCGCACCCTGGCCTGTCCGTCGACCGAAGCGCTCACCACTTCGCCGAGCCTGCCCTCGTCGCTGCACGTGACACAGGCCTCGTCGTCGGGTTTCGGTTTGAGCAGCCCGGAGTGTTCGAAACACACATGGGTCAGCTCCCACAGCAGGTGATAGAACAGCACGAAGCCACCGGTGGCGGGCACCCGCGGGTCGGGATCGTCCAGCCACAGCACGTGATCCGCCATGGCGGCCGCGGGCGCCTCGCCGCTGCCGATCCAGATCGTGGTGGCGCCCCAGGCCGGGGCGCGGCGCATCACCGAGCGCACGTCCGCATTGTCCGCACCCGAGATCGCGACCACGATGTCGCCGGGGCGCACCGACACCCGCACCAGGTCCACCAGATCGGATCCGGTCAACGCCACGGCCGGCAGGGCCCGCTTGCCCATGATCACCGGGTGGACGAATTCGACCGCGATGTGCAGCGCGTGGGGTTCCCACGACGGCGCGATGGACCACATGGTGGCGCCCGCGGCGAACCGCTTGGCCAGGGTCAGCGCGGTGGCGGCGAGGTCTTCGGCCAGTTCGGCGCTCAGTCCGCGATCGATGGCGGTGGTGATCATCGCGTCAACCCCTCCTCCTGCGCCCTCAGCACCGAGACCGCGGCCTGCCCCAGGGCCAGCCCGCCGTCGTTCGGTGGCACGATGCGATGCGTGAGCACCTCAAACCCGTTCTGCCGCAGCCGGGTACGGCAGGCGTCCAGCAACAGGACGTTCTGGAACACCCCGCCGGTGAGGCCCACCAGCGCGGTGCCGCCCGCCACCTGGGCGACGACCTCGGCGACGGCGACGGCGACGGCCTGGTGAAACGCCGCGGCCAACAACGCCGGTCGTGTCCCGGCGTACAACGCCGCGACCATCGTCTGCACCATCGGGGCCGGATCGATCACCCCGTCAAGGCCCACCGTCAGGGGCAAGGACGGCCGCGTGCAGGTTTCGCCGGCCGACTGCGCCAGCGCCTCGAGTTCGATCGCGGCTTGCCCTTCGTAGTCGATGCGATGCCGCACCCCGAGCAGGGAGGCGACCGCGTCGAACAGGCGGCCCATGCTCGAACAGGGCACGCAGCCCGCCCCGGTCTCCAATTGCGAACGGGTGAGCCGCAGTTCGTCGACGGACGCGGCCGCCACCGGCGCCAGGTCGGGGGTCCAGTCGATGTCGGCCGTCCACAGCTGGGACAGCGCCATCCGCCACGGATTGCGCACCGCCGCGTCGCCACCGGGCAGTGGCACCGCCGACAGATGGCCGGCCCGAACGAAGCGATGGCTCCGGGCGTCGAGGGTGAGAATCTCGCCGCCCCAAATGGTTTCGTCGCAGCCGTAACCGGTGCCGTCGAAGGAGACCCCGACGATGGGTTCGCCGAGGCGCCCGTGTTCGGCCAGCAGCGACACCACATGGGCGTGATGGTGCTGGACCAGATCCAGCGGACGGTCGTCCGCATGACGCTCCGCCCAGCTCCGCGTGTGATAGCCGGGATGCAGGTCGGCGGCCAGACACTCCGGCCTGCCGCGGATTTCGGTGAGCTGGCTCACCGCCCGCTCGAACGCGCGCAGCGTCTCCCAGGTGGCCATGTCGCCGATGTGTCCGGACAGGTAGGCTCGGCGGCCGTCGGTGAGGCAGAAGGTGTTCTTCAATTCGCCGCCCACGGCCAGCACGGCGGGGCCCTCGAGCTTCAGGTCGATCGGCAGCGGCGCGTAGCCGCGGGATCGGCGGATCGGCAGCTCGTAGGCCCCCTCCTCGTCGTGCACGACGCGCACCACCGAGTCGTCGCACGGCACGTGGATCGGCCGGTCGTGGTCGAGCACCGCATCGCACAGCGCCGGAAGTCGTTGTGCGGCATCGTCGTCGGTGAAGCAGATGGGCTCATCGGAGCGGTTGGCACTGGTCAGCACCAGTGCGTCGGGTGCCGGTCCGGAGCCGCCGGGTACCGGCGCAAGCAGCAGGTGATGAATGGGAGAGTACGGCAGCATCAGCCCCAGCAGCGGGCTGCCGGGCGCGACGGCCACGGCGACCGGCGCGCCGGCGCGCCGCCGCAGCAAGACGATCGGGCGGGCCGGACTGGACAGCGCCGCGGCCTCGGTGGCGTCGAGGTGGGCGTAGCGGCGCGCCACGTCGAGGTCGCGCACCAGCATGGCAAAGGGTTTGGCGCCGCGCGCTTTCCGGGCCCGTAACGCGTCGACCGCCGCCGCGTCGTCGACGGTGCAGGCCAGGTGGTAGCCGCCCACTCCCTTGATGGCCACTACGGCGCCGGACGCCAGCGCGCCCTGGGTGGCGGTCAGCGCCGCGTCCGAGCCGCTCACCCGCCCGGCCGGCGACTCGAACCACAAGCTCGGCCCGCAATCCGGGCAGGCGATCGGCTGCGCGTGGAATCGGCGATCCGCCGGATCGTGGTATTCGCCGGCACAGCGCGCACACATGGCGAAACCCGACATCGTGGTGGCCGGCCGGTCGTAGGGCAGCTCTCTGATGATGGTGAACCGCGGCCCGCAGTTGGTGCACGTCACGAACGGGTGCCGGTAGCGCCGGTCGAGCGGGTCGAACAGTTCGGCGACGCAGTCGTCGCACGCCGCGATGTCGGGCGGGATGGGGGTGCTCGTGCCGGCGGCCAATCTGCTTGGCACGATGATAAATTCGAGTGGGCACGCGGGATCGGCGACGATGTCGGCAAACCGTACCTCGGCGATCCGCGCCAGGGGCGGCGCCTCGGCGCACAGCCGACGCCCGAATTCCGCCACCGGGGCGGGCGGGCCCTGCACCTCGAGGAAGACCGCACCCGAGTCGTTACCGACGAATCCGGCCAGGCCCAGCTCGGTTGCGATCCGATGCACGAATGGACGGAAGCCGACCCCCTGTACCACGCCGGTCACCATGACGCGCTGCCGCACTTGGGTGTCAGGGGGGCCGGGCCGCAACAGCAGGGGGGTGTCGGTCATGTCAGCCACCCTCCGGGTGGGATGTCAGGTCGGTGCGGCCGCGTCCCATCAGCTCCAAGCCGGCCATGGCCTGTTCGGCCCCGGCCTGATCCGTCTTCTCGACGACGAAGCCCATGTGGATGATCACCCAGTCGCCGGGCGCGAACGTCTCCTCCGGCAACATGCCGACGTTGACCTTGCGTTGTTCACCGGTGACGTCGACGAGTGCGAGCTGGCCCTCGTAACCGTCCAGCATTGCGATGACCTGGCCCGGTATGCCCAAACACATGGTTCAGCACCCCTTTTCGGCCGCCGAGGATGTGGCGCCGTGCAACGCCGCGACGATCTCCTCCACCGCCCGTGCCGCCCGCGGGACGGCCTGCGCGACGGGCTCGGTCAGCCCGATGCCCTCCTGGACGCTGCCCGCCTCGCACCCGACGACCACGGTGTAGGGCGGATGGCCGCCCAGCGCCCGCAGGCTGGCGAAGACCGCGGCGGGATCCATGCTGTGTCCGTCGAGGCCATTCGTCTCGGGCGACGAATTGTGGTCGGCCTGAAAGACGTGCAGTGTGCCGGGATGGCCCTGGCTGGGCACGGCGTCGACCAGGACCAGCGTGTCCCACTCCTCGAGCAGGTCGTAGGCCAGGTGCATGCCCCGGATTCCGTAGTCGATGACCTGGACCGTCGGATCGTCTTGGGGCAGTTCCGCGTTGCGGACCACTTCGGAGCCGAACCCGTCGTCTCCCAGAAAGATGTTGCCGATCCCGGCTATCAGGATGCGCGTTGTCATGGTGGCACTCGCGTCGGTTACATCCGCCTCAACTTGAAATAGCGGCGGGCATCCGGCACCGATATCGCGCCCAGAGCAAGCGCGATTGCGGCCACCAGCGCGATGACGGCGATGAATATCCAACCTAGGACTTCCATGGTGAATTCCTTTCAGGGGTTTGTGCTGTGCTGCGATTGCAGCGGTTCGACTTCGTCGGGGGAGAAGTACAGGTAGCGGCCGTACCAGTCGTGCAGGTCCGCGGCCGGGTCCTCGTCGACGACGACGCCGACGTGCTTGTTGCCCTCGACGTCCTCATGCACCGAGGTGACGCGGGCGGTCTTGCCGGCGACGAAGATGTCCTGCGCGTCGGCGTTGCGCCGCGGCCGCAACCGGACCTTGCTGCCGCGCGCTATCCGGACCCCGTTCACCAGCACCGCGTCGATCTCGGGTCGGACGGCGTTGTCGGCCAGTGGATCCCACCAATCCACGCCGTCGGGAATCTCGGGCACCAGGCCGGCGGAGACATCGAGCCCGTGCGGGTCGCGCAGCACGCCGTGCAGTCGTGCCATGGCCTCAGGCGACATGGCGTCGCATTCGTCGATGATTCGCGCGGCCCGCGGGTCGGTCGCCCTGGCCTGCGCCTTCTCGTCGTCGGTCATCGTCATCACGCGCAGCGTGAGGATCTCGTCGATCTCCGTGCAGTCGTACAGGGCGGTGTCGCTCTGTTCGGCGACCTCGGGGTGGTCGTAGAGGATGATCGGTGAGATCAGCAGCATGTCGTCGGTTCCCGGGGGCCCGGCCAGCACCGGGAAGCAGCGGTGCTGCCGGCAGCGGGACACCGCATCGGTCGCGGCCTGCGGCGGCTCCAGCAGTGAGATGAACCGGCCGCCAACCACTTCGGCGATGAGGTGCGTCCCGATCATGGATCGCGCGATCACTGAATCTTTATCGTCATATGCGGTTACGGCCGCACCGGTGTTGGTGACCCGCACCGAGACCCGCCGCAGGTCACCGTCGGGCTCGCTGGTGACGGTCAGTTCGCCCCGTATCTCGTGTCGTTCGCGAACCAGCCGGCCGCCGTCCAGGGTTTCGATGTCGGTTGCCGCGCCGGCCGTCACCGGCAGCGACCAGGACTGATCGCCGAACGCCAGGGGGCCGAAGGAGATCTCGCATTCCGCGGCTTCATCCCAGGTCAGCCGCGACCCCGCCGGGGTGCGGAGCTCGTCGACGGGGATGAAATCGCCGGGACCGGTGGCTTGTTCGGCCCGCCGGTGCTGCAACTGCAGGAAGCGCACCACCAGCGTCAGCGCCCGGGCGTCGTCGACCAGGAACTCCGCGGACAGGGTGTAGTCTTCGCCCAGGCCGGCCTCGGCCGCGCCGGGCGGACCCAAAACACCGAACTGCCAACGTGATTGGTTCTTGCTCGACGTCCCCCGATACGGGTACAGCAGATAGCCCTCGTAGAGCACCGCGTCGGCGACGGCGCGGGCCCGATCCCAGCTCGATGTCATCGTGTCACCTCGTGATCGACGGTGGCATCCAGCAACGAGGTGACCGCGTGGTCGAAGTCGAGCATTCCGTGGGCCGACTTGTAGCCGGCCAGCTCCGCGATGGTCTCGTGGCTCAGCCGGATCCATCCGCTGTTGGGGTAGTGCTGTGCGACCAGGTCACGCCAGACCGAGACCGGCATGGCGTAGTTGTCCTCGCAGTCCCACGACACCTGCTGCACCGAGAACCCGCGCTCGGAGTTGACGAAAATCGTTCCGCTGAACAGAAATTGCAGTGGAACGGCACCGTCGCGCAGCGCGTGCAGGTATTTGGCGGCGGCCACCTCGAAGTCGTAGGTGCAATCCAGGTGCAGGGTCGCGGTGGTGTGACCGGTGAACCCCGGAACCATCGCGGCGCAATGCTGCCACAGGAAGGTGCGTTGGGTGCTGGCCCAGCGTTCGCGGCCGCCGAATAAATCCGTCAGCCCGGCCGCTTCGTCGTCGGAGTAAGAGCGGCGCAGCGGCTCGATTCGGACCTGGCAGCGCAAGGCGATGGCGTGCACGGGGTCGTCGCCGCCGGCGGTGACGCCGACGCGGGCGGTGAGCACCGGGCTGACGCTGTACGGTTCGGCGGTCACGTCCAGAACCTCGAAGCTCACATTCATCGGCGGCCCGTTCATCGCGGTGTCTTTCTCGCGCGGGCGGCGAGCAGGTCGAAGAAGCCGTCGATGAATTCACGGGCCTGCTGGCCGCCGTCGAAGCCGCGCCACAGCATGCGCAGGCGTCCGACGAATTCGTAGCAGGCGTCGATGGGCACCAGATACGTTTGTGGCTGCGACAATTCGCCATCCTGGGCGCTGTCGGCGACCCGGACGAGCAGCGCCTCCACGTCGTCGGCGAGCAGGTCGACCCGGGGGTCGGCGCCGCGAATGGTGTCCCAGACCTCCATATCGAGCTCGGATTCGCATGCCCCGGCCGGTCCCGGGTAGAAGGCGACGGTGCGCCGAAGGGCGGAGTTGGTGAAAAAGAAGGCGACCCCGACCGGGATCTGCAGTGCCTCCCATACCAGGCGGTCCAGCGCGAAGTCGGGGAACGACAGATACCGGTCCGGCACCGCGCGGTAACGCAGGTCGGCTTCGGTGTCGGTGAACAGCAGATAGCAGGCGCGGCAGACGCACATGAGCTGGCGGCCGGCCACGTTGACCACGTGCTGGTGCTCGTCGGCGATCGACTCCGCACACATCTCGCAGCGCTCACCGGCCGCCTCGGGGGTGCGCCTGTCGCTTTTGATGCGGGCCAGGACCTCGAACGGGGTGCTCATGCCGGCGCCTCCAACACGTCGGCCCGCAACGCCACCGACAGCACGCCGTAGCGGGTCAGCAGCGGCATCGGATCGAGATGGCCGGCCGGACCACCGGCCGCGGCGGCTCCCGCACCGACGACGTCGAAATCCGTGCGGCAGCCCGCGCAGCGCAGCATTCGACCGTGCAGCTGCGAACCCGCCAGCGAGTCGTCACACACCGGGCAGTGATCCCGGTAGACGAAGGTCTGGTCACCGACCCGGCAGGCCAGCACCGTCACCCCGTCGATCACGAATCCCGCGACCTCGCCTGGTGTCAACTCGGCTAGCTCGGGCGCCGGGTGCCAGGCGGTCGGCCCATGCCCGTTCGAATGTAGATGCGCCAGAAGCGATTCCGCCGGAATGACACCCGCCGGAGCGGTCGTCGCCTCGGCCGTCACCACCTCGATCGAGGAGATCTCCGGCGCGGCCGCGCGGACCGCGTCCTGCACGGCCAGTTCCAGTGTCACCGCGGACGACGGGCAGCTCTTGCAGCTGCCGGCGAAGGCCAGCCGCACGGTGAATTCGTCCGGTTGCCCGCCCGCGACGACCTCGAGCAGGTCGACGTCTCCGCCGTGCGAACCGAGGTAGGGGCGCACCCGATCCAGGGCGTCGGAGACCCTGCGGTGCACGTCGTGCGGGTGCAGGCCGTGCACCAGGAGCAGGCTGGCCACCAGGTCGTCGGTGGCCAGCCGCTCGACCATCCCCCCGTCCGGTTCGGGATCGCCGGCCATCCGCATGATCCGCTCGAGCCCGGCGCCGTAGAGCCCGACTACCTCCCGAACCAGTTGCTGCGCACGGTCATACGCGGCGGTCCCACTTGCTGCGCAGGAATCCAGCAGTGTCTGGATCCGATCGCCCGCCTCACGCCACTGCGCGTCGTTCGCGGACTTGTCCGGGCGATCCGCCATGTGTCACTCCCCGGCGGGGGACTGGGTTGGCGTGTGCAGTCTGTCCAGGGATTTGCCCTTCCCCAGGTACATGTGCACGCCACACGGCAGGCACGGATCGAAGCTGCGCACCGTGCGCATGACGTCGATGCCCTTGAAGTTGTCCCGGCCGTTCTCCTCGAAGATCGGCTGGCCCTGCACCGCATCCTCGTACGGGCCCGGTGTGCCGAAGCTGTCGCGCGGGCTGGCATTCCACGGTGTCGGCGGGTACGGGTGATAGTTTGCGATCTTGCCGTCCCGGATCACCATGTGGTGGCTGAGCACACCACGCACCGCCTCGGTGAAGCCGCATCCGATGGCCTCGTCGGGCACCTCGAACTTCTCCCATGTCTTGGTGCGCCCGGCGCGAATCTCCTCGAGCGCCTTCTCGGCGAAGTGTAAAGCGCACGCCGCCGCGTAGGCCTGGAAGTAGGTGCGCGCCCGGTCACGTTCGAGCGTGTTGCTGCCGTACGTGGGGATCTTCCACTCCAGCTCGACGGGTCCCTTCAGGGCCGTCTTGGGCAGGTTGATCTTGACGCTGCTGCCGGTCGCCTTCACGTAACCGATGTCCACCAGGCCGGCCAGCGCCGTCGACCACAGCCGGGCCAGCGGACCACCGCCGGTGTCCAGCGCCAGGTTATCCTTGCCGTCGAACCAGCGCGGTGACATCACCCAGGTGTACTTGCCGCCCTCCCCCATGTCGCGCTTCTGCGGGTGCGGGTTGGTGTGCTGGTTCCACGGGTGGCGCCGGTCCACCGCGTTGCCCAGCGGGTCGGTCTTGACGAACATCTCCTGATCGGTCCAGTCGTCGTAATACGAACTGCCCAACAGGATCCGGATGCCGAGGTTGATGTCCACCAGCGAGTGGGTGACCAGCTTGCCGTCGACCACCACGCCCGGGGTGACGAACATCGCGTTACCCCAACGCTCCATGTCCTTGTATTCGAAGTTGCACACCTCGGGGTCCTGGAAAGAACCCCAGCAGCCCAGCAGGGTGCGGCGCAGCCCGACCTTGTCGTAACCGGGCAGTGCCTCGTAGAAGAAGTCGAACAGGTCGTCGTGCATGGGCACGACCTTCTTCATGAACTCGACATAGCGCATCAGTCGGGTCATGTAGTCGGTCATCAGCTGGATGGTCGCCACGGTACCGACCCCGCCGGGGTACAGCGTGGAGGGATGCACGTGGCGACCCTCCATGAGGCAGAACATTTCCCGCGTCGCCCGGCTCACCTGCAGTGCTTCGCGGTAGAACTCACCGCTGAAGGGGTTGAGCGAGCGCATGATTTCCGCAATCGTCTTGTACCCGTGGGCGTCCGCGTGCGGGGCCGGCGTCTTCTCGGCCAGTGACAGCACACTCGGATTGGTCTCGGAGACCATCTTCTCGCAGAAGTCCACCCCGACCAGATTCTCCTGGAAGATGTTGTGGTCGAACATGTATTCCGCGGCCTCGCCGAGGTTGACGATCCACTCACCCAGGTGCGGCGGCTTGACGCCATAGGCCATGTTCTGCGCGTAGCACGAACAGGTGGCATGGTTGTCGCCGCAGATGCCGCAGATCCGGCTGGTGATGAAGTGGGCGTCGCGGGGATCCTTGCCCTTCATGAAGATCGAATAGCCGCGGAAGATCGACGAGGTGCTGTGGCACTCGACGACCTCCCTGTTCTCGAAGTCGATCTTGGTGTAGATGCCCAGGCTGCCCACGATCCTGGTGATGGGATCCCAGGCCATGTCGACCAGTTGGCCGGGCTCCCGGTTCGCATGGGTGGGTTCAGGAATGATGGTTGTCATCGCGCTACTTCTTCCCGCTTTGGCTGCTGTCAGCGTTGGCTGATGCGGCGACGGCTCTTCGTCTTTGACTGTGTGAGAGGAGCGCGCCGACCCGGTAGGTGACCTACCAGGTGCGGCGCGCTCCCGTGGTGAGTTGGTCGCCGTTGTGGCGCCACCGCGGCTCTTTGTCGACGGTGCGTTCCGTGATACCCCTCAGACTGCGAATCACGGCTCCGTACAAGCCCGACGCGGTGCTCGAGATCTTGCCGCCCGGCGGCTCGTCCATGAACGGCATGAACTTGTCCGGGAACCCCGGCATCGTGCAGCCGATGCAGATCCCACCGACGTTGGGGCAGCCCCCGACGCCGTTGATCCACCCGCGCTTGGGCACGTTGCATTTGACGACGGGCCCCCAGCAGCCAAGCTTCACAATGCATTTCGGCGACCCGTACTCGGTGGCGAAGTCGCCCTGCTCGTAGTAGCCGGCCCGGTCGCAACCCTCGTGCACGGTCTTGCCGAACAGCCACTGCGGGCGCAGCGCGTCATCGAGCGGGATCATCGGTGCCTGGCCGGTCGCCATGTAGAGCAGGTAGGTCAGCGTCTCCGACAGGTTGTCCGGCTGTATCGGACAGCCGGGCACGCACACGATCGGGATGCCCGCCTTGCTCTTCCAGTCCCAGCCGAGGTAGTCCGGCACGCCCATCGCCCCCGTCGGGTTGCCGGCCATCGCGTGGATGCCCCCGTAGGTGGCGCAGGTCCCGACCGCCACGATGGCGGTAGCCTTGGGCGCCAACCGGTCGAGCCACTCGCTGGTGGTCATCGGCTGCCCGGTGGCCGGGTTGTTGCCGAAGCCGCACCAGTAGCCCTCGTCCTTGATCTTCTCGTTCGGAATCGATCCCTCGACCACCAGCACGAAGGGCTCCAGCTCGCCGCGGTCGGCTTTGAAGAACCACTCCAAAAAGTCGTCCGCCCCGCCGTTCGGGCCGCATTCGAAGTCGATCAGGGGCCAGTGCACGGCGACCTGGGGGAGTCCGGGCAGGGCTCCCATGGCGATCTCCTCGACGCTGGGCTGGGTGGCAGCAGTCAACGCCACCGAATCACCGTCACAACTGAGGCCCGCATTAATCCATAGAACATGGATCAATGTTTGTTCTGCCTTGACTGCTGCTTCTGTTGGCATGCTGCAGCTTTCCGGAGCCGGGCTGGGGCTCCTGCGCCGCCGGAGTCGACCGTCGGCCCACTTGCGCAGCGCTATTTTTTGGGTCTACTCCCGCTATCGAGCGTTGTCAACGGTCCGACATCACCCGCTAGTACGCACGTGTTGCATAAGACCGAAAAGCCATGGCGCGCCTAGATGTTTGGTCGCGTCCGGTTAATCATCGTGGCGGGGTCATCCTGCGAATGTCTCGCAGGAGCGTGGCCGCCGTCGGGGGACGATTCAGGCGCCGTCCGCGGCGAAGCGGCGCAGCCAGCCGAACCACGCGGCCATACCGTCGCCGGTGCGCGCACTGACCGGCAAAATCGTCGCTGCCGCATTGACTTTGCGGACATGGGCGATGTATGTGTCGACGTCCACGTCGAGGTGGGGCACCAGGTCGATTTTGTTGAGCAGCACCACGTCGACCGACCGGAACATCACCGGATACTTCAGCGGCTTGTCCTCGCCCTCGGTCACCGAATACACCATCGCCTTGGCGTGCTCGCCCACGTCGAACTCGGCCGGGCAGACCAGATTTCCGACGTTCTCGATGATCACCAGGCCCAGCGCGGTGAGGTCGAGACCGGGCAGTGCGCGGTTGATCATGGGCGCGTCGAGGTGGCATTCGCCGCCAAATCCGTTGCTGGTATTGAGCAGCGACACCTGGGCGCCGCGGCCGCTGAGCTTGGCCGCGTCCAGGTCGGTGGCGATATCGCCCTCGATCACCCCGATGCCCAGCTCGCCGGCGAGTTCGTCGAGCGTGGCCTGCAGGATGGTGGTCTTGCCCGATCCCGGCGAGCTCATCAGGTTCAGGGTGCGCACCCCGTTGCTCTCGAAGGCCGCCCGGTTGGCGTCGGCGAGCAGGTCGTTCTCGGCGAAGATGGCCTCCAGCACGTCGATGCGCTGGCTGCCGGTCCGATAGCGGCTGTGATCGCCGTGGTCGTGATCGTGATCGTGCGGAAGGTGATCGTGGGCGTGGGTGTGCACGGTTCCGTCGTCGTGCCGATGAAATCTACCCATCGCCAACGCCTTTCACGAGACATCCAATGACGTCACCAAGAATTCGTTGCCCTGCAGCACCTCGACGTCGGAGCTGTCGCACCGGGGACACCAGATCGACCACGGTGAAGTGATCCCGGACTGCCCGCCGCACGCACGGCACCGGACCTCGGCGTCGACGCATTCGAGTTCCAGCTCGGCGTCCGGCATGTCCTCGGCTTCGCGGACCAGCGTCCAGCAGAAGGACAGCGACTCGGGCACCACCTGACGAAGCGCGCCCACCCGCACCCGCACCACGTCGACGTGCCGGCCGTCGGCGTGATCCTTGACCACGCCGGCGATCGCTTCGCACAGCGACAGCTCATGCACCGCCGATCACCGCCGATCCGCGAGCTGGGCGCAGGCCGAAAAGCCCATGAGCACTGTTTTACACCCGAATGGCCGGTTGCGGTCAGTCTCGTGCCGCTCGGCTCAGGAGGTCCACTTCTCTTCGATGCGCCCGTAGCGCCAGACGAGCAGGGCCACCGACCACGTGACGACGAACATGCCGACGACGACGTAGCCGATCGCGTTCAGGTCCAGCCCGCCGATCCAGCTCCAGAACGCGCCGCGCCAACCGAACTGGTCGGCGAACAGGACGAGGAGTTCGATGCTGCCGATCAGCAGCGCGACCGCCACCGACAGGGCGGTGATGGTGAGGTTGTAGTAGATCTTGCGCACCGGGTTGGAAAAGGCCCAGCCGTAGGCGAAATTCATGAATGAGCCGTCGATGGTGTCCAGCAGGCACATGCCGGCGGTGAAAAGCACCGGCAGGCACATGATGGCGTACCAGGGCAGCCCGGCGGCGGCGCTTGTGCCGGCCAGCACCAGCAGCGCGATCTCGGTGGCGGTGTCGAAGCCGAGCCCGAACAGCAATCCGACGGGATAGCAGTGCCAGGATTTGGTGATCGACTTGGTGACGCGGCCGAGCAACCGGTTCATCAATCCGCGGTTGTCCAGGTGCCGCTCCAGTTCGGCCGCGTCGGTGTCGGGATCGTATTCACCGCGGCGCAGCCGGGCTAAGACGCGCAGGATGCCGACCAGGACCATGACGTTGAGAAGGGCGATCGCGTACAGGAAGACGCCCGAGACGCTGGTGCCGATCAGTCCGGTGTAGTGGTGCAGCGTCGAGGAGTCGTCGCTGACCGGTCCGACCACCGCCTTCACCCCGCACGCCAGCAGCACCGCCAGCCCGAAGACCACCGTGGAGTGGCCCAGCGAGAAGAAGAAGCCGACGGCCAGCGGGCGCTGCCCGTCGTTCATCAGCTTGCGGGTGGTGTTGTCGATGGCGGCGATATGGTCGGCGTCGAAGGCGTGACGCATGCCCAGGGTGTAGGCCGTCAATCCGACACCGACGCCAAAAGCTTTGCCGCCCAAGCTGTATTGGGCCGGAGCGACGAAGGCGACCATGGTGAACCAGCCGAGCAGGTGCAGTGCGACGATCACCGCCAGCATCGATGCCAATCGCCACCACTCCGCCGGCGACAGGGCGCCGAGAAGCCTCGTCGTCCGTGACGACCGCCAGTCGATCTCGGTGCTGGCCACTGGGGTCCTTCCGGCGCGTCCTTGCGGTATCGGCTGAGAACAACCGGCACGACTGTAAGTACCGCGGCTCGCCAGATGCAAGTGAGTCGCAGGAATCAGGGTGTCTTGATGGCGCCGAGGACTGGCAATCCCGCCGCTGCGGCGCGACACTGAACCGGTGGCGCCCAAGTCGCCGGTACTGGATGCGTCGGTCACCGAGAGGATCGGCAATTTTCTGCGCGCCCGGGGGCTGCGGCGGATGGCCTCGCGGATCCAGGTGCTGGCGGTGCTCGAGCCCGTCAACGGCCACCTGCCGGTCGCCGAGATCGACAAGCGAGTGCGGGAATGCCTGCCGCCCGGCACCCACGCGCCCGATGTGGCCACGGTGTACCGCACGGTGACGACGCTGGTCGATCAGGGAGTGCTACACGCGTTGACGCTCGACGGCGGCGTGACGACCTACGGTCTGGCCACCGCGCCGCACCACCACGCCGTATGTACGAAGTGCGCCACCATCATCGAGGTGCCCGCCCGCCAGCTGAGTTCGGCGCTCGAACACGCGATGGCGGGTAGCTCGTTCGCGCTGTCGGAGGCGGCCGGGCTGACGCTGCACGGCCTGTGCCCGCAGTGCCAGGAGGACAAGCCCGCGGAGGGGCCGCGCCGGCGCTGAGGTCAGCGCAGGCCCAGTAGCGCGTTCTCCACCACCTCGGGCAGCGCGGGGTGGATCCAGTACTGTCCGCGCGCCATCTGCGGGGCGGTGAGCCCGAAACTCATCGCCTGGATCAACGGCTGGATGATCGACGAGGCCTGATGGCCCATGATGTGCGCACCCAGCAGGCGCCCGGTGCCGCGCTCGGCGATGAGTTTCACGATGCCCGTGGTGTCCTCCATCGCCCAGCCGTACGCGACGTCGCCGTAGTCCTGAATCTTGGTCGATAACTTGAAACCCTGTGCGATTGCTTCGTTTTCGGTCAGTCCGACGCTGGCGATCTGCGGATCGGTGAAGACCGCCGACGGCACGAAGCGATGGTCGGTGACGGCCATCGCCTCGGTGTCGTCCCAATCGCAGAGCAGGTTGTGCTGCACGACGCGCGCCTCGTGGTTGGCCACGTGCTTGAGCTGATACCGCGAGGAGACGTCACCCAGGGCGAAAACCCCACGCGCCGAGGTCCGCTGGTACTGGTCGACGGCCACCAGGTCGTCCTCGACCGCGACACCGGCCTGCTCGAGGTCGAGTTGATCGGCGTTGGACACCCGCCCGGTCGCCACCAGCAGTGCGTCGGCGTTGATTGTGTGGCCGTTATCGAGTTGCACCGCGACGCCCGAACCCTGGTTCTCCGCGCCCACGACGTTGCAATGGGTGTGCAGTTCCCACTTGTTCGCCGCGATGCGGGTGAAGCGTTCGCCGAGAACGTCGTCGAGGTGCCGTAGCAGTGTGGAGCCCCGGACCACCAGGGTGACCCGCGAGCCCAGCGCGGAGAAGATGTGCGCGAATTCGGCCGCCACGAAACCACCCCCGACGATCACCAGATGCTCTGGTAGCTCGGGGATTCGCATGATCGTGTCGCTGGTGTGGTACCGGGCGCCGCATTCCAGGATCGCGGGGGGCACCACGGCCCGGGCCCCTGCGGCGATCACCACCTGGTCGGCCGAGAACTCGTCGTCCGCATCGGTGCGCAGCAGGTAGCGGCCGTCGGCCTGGACCGGGCCGAATCGGGTGTGCTGCTTGTACACATCGACATTGGGGGCGGCGCTGCGATAGTCCTCACCGCCGACCCCGATCGGATCGATGCGCCCGAAGACGCGTGAGACGATGTCGTCCCAGCGCACCCGGTCGATGCGCGCGTCGACGCCGTAGCGTGCCGCGCTCCGGATCGAATCGGCGACCCCGGCGGCGTAGACGAACATCTTGGTCGGGATGCACCCGACGTTCAGACAGGTGCCGCCAAAGGTGCCCTGTTCGCAGATCGCCACCCGCTTGTCGGCAAAACGGTCGTCGAGAATGCTGTTGCCCGAACCGGTTCCGATGATCGCGACGTCGTAGGTCTCCAAGCCGTCACCCCTTTCGCAGCCAGGCCGAGGCATCATTGTCGGTGCGCAGGTAGCCGTCCAGCCAGAGATCCAGTTCCCGATAGGCGACTTCGCGCGGCCCCGGCAGCGATAAGAACACGTCGTGCTTGGCGTCGGCCACCGGAACCACGGCGGTGCGGTTGCCGATGCAGCCGGCCCAGCGGGCGATCTGGGTGACGTCGAGCACCGCGTCGCCGCACTGCATGGATGCGGAATCGGCACTCTCGTGCACGCTGTGATCCGATCGCAGAATCAGATTCGGCACCCCGACGTCGAGACCGCGATGCAGCCGGGCCTGGCCGCGGCGGATGGCGTGCAGCCAACCGAAGGTGATGGGGAAGCCGCCCACGGGTTTCCATTGCAGGTTGTAGTCGAATTCGCCGCCATACTCGCGGTGCAGGGTGGTGCCGTAGCCGCCCTCACCCGGCGACCGGGCCACGGCCTTGGACCGCACGCGGGACAGGCCGGCGATCAGCGCCACGGTCACGGAGTGCCGCAGGATCGGCGGGCCGGGCAGTTCCAGGAACGGGCTGTTGAGCACCAGGCCGCCAACGCGGGCGTAGGCGGCCGGATTTCGCCGGCGCAACCGGTCCAGCCACAGCGACACGATGAGCCCGCCCGCCGAATGCGCGTACAGCAGCACCTTGTCGCGTTCCGCGATGCCGGCCAGCGCCTGATCGAGTTCGGCCTCGTAGTTGGTGAGGTCGGTGATGAAGTGCGGCGTCTGGCCGTCGCGCCGCGACCGGCCGCACTTATGGAGGTCCAGCGCATAGAAGGTGAAGCCGCGGGCCGAGAAACGATCGGCCAGCTCGGTGTGGAAGAAGTAGTCGGTGTAGCCGTGCACCGCCAGCACCGCGGGCCCGGCGGGCGCCGTCCCGCGGCCCGCCTGGTGCGGTTCGGGTCCGCGCCGTATCAGCGTCGCGACGATGTCGCCCTCACCGGCGGGATCGGACCCGAGCGCGATGGTGCGCTGCTGATAACCGGGGAGGACGTCGGGCACCCAGCCGGACACTTCGCCGGTCACCCTGCCAGTCACGTGGCCAGCTTAGAGCTTTTGCTGGGCGTCGGGCGGCGCACGTCGTTCGCGGCCACTTTGCCTCGGGATAACCTGGGATCGGCCCACTCGAGGGAAGGACCAGCAAGCCGGTGTCATCGCTAGCCAGAACCACGTCGACCGACGTCGTGCTGGTGGGCGCGGGCATCATGAGCGCGACACTGGGAGCGTTGCTGCGCCGGCTGCAGCCGGACTGGTCGATGACCTTCGTGGAGCGTCTGGACGCCGTCGCGGCCGAGAGCAGCAGCCCGTGGAACAACGCGGGCACCGGCCATTCGGCGCTGTGCGAGCTGAACTACACCCCGCAGCGCGCCGACGGCTCCATCGACATCGGCAAAGCGGTGCGCATCAACGAGCAATTCCAGGTGACCCGCCAGTTCTGGGCCTACGCCGTGCAGAACGGGATCCTCACCGATCGCCGCTTCCTCACCGCGATCCCGCACGCGAGCTTCGTGCGCGGCGCGCAACGCGTCGACTATCTGCGGCGCCGGCAGCGGGCCCTGGCGTCCAATCCGCTGTTCGCCGGCATCGAATTGATCGAGGACGCGGGAGAGTTCGCCCGCCGGTTGCCGTTCATGGCGGCCGGGCGCGACTTCTCCGAACCGACCGCGCTCAACTGGGCCGCGCACGGCACCGACGTCGACTTCGGCGCCCTGACGCGGCAGCTCGTCGGGTTCTGCGTGCGCGGCGGCGCGACGGCCCTGTTCGGCCACGAGGTGCGCAACCTGTCCCGCCGGTCCGACGGCGGCTGGACACTGTCGATCCGCAACCGGCGAACCGGCGAAAAGCGCCGTCTGAACGCCAAATTCGTGTTCGTCGGGGCCGGCGGTGATGCGTTGCCGCTGTTGCAAAAGTCCGGCATCGGCGAGATCAAAGGTTTCGCCGGATTTCCGATCGGCGGCCGGTTCCTGCGCGCCGCCAACCCCGCGCTCACCGCCGCCCACCGGGCCAAGGTCTACGGCGCTCCGGCGCCGGGCGCGCCGCCGCTCGGCGCCCTGCATCTGGATCTGCGCTACGTCAACGGCAAGCCGTGGCTGGTGTTCGGCCCCTACGCCGGCTGGTCGCCGAAGTTCCTGAAACACGGGCACCTCACCGATCTGCCCCGTTCCGTGAGGCCGGACAACCTCGCCTCGCTGCTCGGTGTCGGTGTCAGCCAGCTGTCGCTGCTCCGGTACCTGCTGGGCCAGCTGCGGCTCTCCGAACCGGCCCGGCTGCGCATGCTGCGCGAATTCGCACCCACCGCAACGGGTTCGGACTGGGAACTGACGGTGGCCGGTCAGCGCGTGCAGGTAATCCGGCGGGACAAGCGCAGGGGCGGGGCGCTCGACTTCGACACCACCGTGGTGGGCGACGCCGATGGAAGCATCGCGGGGCTGCTCGGCGGCTCCCCGGGAGCGTCGACGGCGGTGCCGATCATGCTCGGGGTGCTGGAACGCTGCTTTGCCAACCGCTTTCAATCGTGGATGCCCACGCTCAAGGAGATGGTTCCGTCGCTGGGGGCAACGCTGTCGGACGAGCCGGCGCTGTACGACGAGGTTTTTTCCTGGGGAACGAAGGCGCTGGGGTTGGGCGTGTCATGACCCGCGCCAACAAGCGAAGCGATGAGGAGGAGCGGCGCCAGTGACAGAAGCACTGCGACGTACTTGGGCCAAAGACCTTGACGCCCAGACACTCTACGAGCTACTCAAGCTCAGGGTGGAGGTGTTCGTCGTCGAACAGGCGATCCCGTATCCGGAGCTGGACGGGCGCGACCTGCTCGCCGAGACCCGGCACTTCTGGCTGGAGACGTCCGGCGGCGAGGTGATCTCCACACTGCGGCTGATGGAGGAGCACGCCGGAGGCGAGAAGGTGTTCCGGATCGGGCGGCTGTGCACCAAACGCAATGCGCGCGGCCAGGGCCACACCACCCGGTTGCTGCGCGCGGCGCTGGCCGAGGTGGGTGACTACCCGTGCCGGATCAATGCGCAGACCTATCTGGCGGACATGTACGCCCAGCACGGATTCGTGCGCGACGGCGACGATTTCCTGGACGACGGCGTCCCGCACGTGCCCATGCTGCGCCCCGGGTCGGGTTTGGCGGCGACGCCGTGAAGCCCTACCCGTTCAGCGCCATAGTCGGGCACGACCAGCTGCGCCTGGCCCTGCTGCTGTGTGCCGTGCGTCCGGAGATCGGCGGCGCGCTGATCCGCGGCGAGAAGGGCACCGCCAAGTCGACGGCCGTGCGCGGCCTTGCGGCGTTGCTGTCCGAGGCCACCGGCAGCGACGCCGGCCTGGTCGAAATGCCGCTCGGGGCAACCGAAGACCGCGTTATCGGCTCGCTGGACCTGCAGCGGGTGCTGCGCGACGGCGAGCACGCGTTCTCGCCGGGCCTGCTGGCCCGCGCGCACGGCGGTGTGCTCTATGTCGACGAGGTCAACCTGCTGCACGATCACCTGGTCGATGTGCTGCTCGACGCCGCGGCGATGGGTCGGGTGCACATCGAGCGCGACGGCATCTCGCACTCGCACGAGGCCCGGTTCGTGTTGATCGGCACCATGAATCCCGAAGAGGGCGAACTGCGTCCGCAGCTGCTGGACCGGTTCGGGCTCACCGTCGACGTCCACGCGTCGCGCGACGTGGACGTGCGGGTGCAGGTGATCCGGCAGCGGATGGCGTACGAGGCCGACCCGGATGGTTTCGCCGAGTGCTATGCCGACGCGGACGCGGAGCTGGCCCGGCGGATCGCCACGGCACGTGCGCTGGTTGACGACGTGGTGTTGCCCGACAACGAATTACGGCGGATCGCGGCGCTGTGCGCGGCGTTCGACGTCGACGGCATGCGCGCCGATTTGGTGGTGGCCCGCACCGCGGTCGCGCACGCGGCCTGGCGCGGCGCGCGCACCGTCGAGCAAGAAGACATCAGGGTGGCCGCCGAGCTGGCGCTGCCACACCGGCGCCGCCGCGATCCGTTCGACGACCCGGGCATCGACCGTGACCAGCTGGACGAGGCCCTGGCGCAGGCCGGCTCGGATCCCGACCCCGATCCCGACCCACCCGGCAGTGGCGAGTCCACTCAAACCGAACAGGATGCGCCGCAAAAGAATTCATCCGAAATCGGCACGCCGCGGCCGCCGAAGACCAGGCCCAGCGCGCCCCCGGCGAAAACCTTCCGCACCCGCGCGTTGCGGGTTCCGGGGGTCGGGGAAGGCGCGCCGGGGCGGCGGTCGCGGGCCCGCAACGCCAGCGGCAGCGTCATCGCGGCCGCCGACGCGGCCGACGCCAGTTGCGCCGGGCACGGACTGCACCTGTTCGCCACCCTGCTGTCGGCCGCCGAACGCGGCGGTGCCGGGCCGTTGCGGCCGCAGCCCGAGGATGTGCGCCGCGCCGTGCGCGAGGGGCGCGAGGGCAATCTGGTGATCTTCGTGGTGGACGCGTCGGGTTCGATGGCCGCACGCGACCGCATGTCCGCGGTCAGCGGTGCCGCGCTGTCGCTGCTGCGCGACGCATATCAGCGGCGCGACAAGGTCGCCGTGATCACGTTCCGGCAACACGAGGCGCGGCTGTTGTTGCCGCCGACGTCGTCGGCGCACATCGCCGGTCGGCGGCTGGCCCGGTTCGACACCGGCGGCAAAACCCCGCTGGCCGAAGGCCTGCTGGCCGCGCGTGAGCTCATCGTGCGGGAGAAGGCGCGTGACCGGGCGCGGCGTTCGCTGGTGGTGGTGCTGACCGACGGCCGGGCCACCGCCGGTCCGGATCCGTTGGGCCGCACTCGAACCGCGGCGGCCCGGCTGGTCGCCGAGGGCGCCGCGGCGGTGGTCGTCGACTGCGAAACGTCCTTTGTGCGGCTGGGCCTGGCCCAGCAACTCGCCCGCCACCTCGGCGCCCCGGCGATCCGGCTCGAGCAGTTGCACGCGGATTGCCTGACGCGCGCGGTGCGCGACGCGGCTTGAGCGGAAAGGGTAAACGCTTATGCCACAAGGTATTCCACTTCAAGTTCCCGACGACGGCCTCACCACGCGGGCGCGACGCCACACGCCCGTGCTGGCCGTGCACACCGGCCCCGGCAAGGGAAAGTCCACGGCGGCATTCGGCATGGCGCTGCGGGCCTGGAATGCCGGACTGTCCGTCGCGGTGTTCCAGTTCGTCAAGAGCGCCAAGTGGAAGGTGGGCGAGGAGGCGGTCTTCACCCAGCTGGGCCGGCTGCACGACCAGCACCAGGTCGGCGGGCCCGTCGAATGGCACAAGATGGGCGCGGGCTGGTCCTGGACCCGCAAAGCGGGCAGCGACGTCGATCACGCGGCGGCCGCGGCCGACGGCTGGGCGGAGATCGCGCACCGGCTGGCCGATCAGTGTCACGACTTCTACGTGCTGGACGAGTTCACCTATCCGCTGAAGTGGGGTTGGGTGGACGTCGACGAGGTGGTCGGGACGTTGGCCACCCGGCCCGGACATCAACACGTGGTCATCACCGGACGCGACGCGCCGCAGCGCCTGATCGACGCGGCCGACCTGGTGACCGAGATGGCCAAGGTCAAGCACCCGATGGACGCCGGTCGTAAGGGGCAGAAGGGCATCGAGTGGTGAGTGTTCGCGCCGTCGTCGTCGCCGCTCCCGCCTCCGGTAGCGGAAAGACCACGGTGGCAACGGGTTTGATCGGCGCCCTGCGGCAGGCGGGCCACACCGTGGCGCCGTTCAAGGTCGGCCCGGACTTCATCGATCCCGGGTACCACGGCCTGGCCGCCGGCCGGCCCGGCCGCAACCTCGATCCGGTGTTGGTGGGGGAGAACCTGATCGGCCCGCTGTACGCCCACGGCGCAAGCGGCGCCGACATCGCCGTGGTCGAAGGGGTGATGGGGCTGTTCGACGGGCGGATCGGGCCCGCCGCCACGACTCCCGCGGCCGGATCGACGGCCCACGTCGCCGGCCTGCTGGGCGCACCGGTCGTCCTGGTCGTCGATGCGCGCGGGCAGAGCCAGAGCATTGCCGCGCTGCTGCACGGCTTTTCGACGTTCGACACCGCGACCCGCGTCGCCGGTGTGATCCTCAACCGGGTCGGATCGGCCCGGCACGAGCAGGTGCTGCGGCAGGCCTGTGAACAGGCCGGTGTCCCGGTGCTGGGCGCAATCCCCCGGGTGGCTGAATTAGAGCTGCCGACACGGTATCTGGGGCTGGTCACCGCAGTGGAGTACGGGCAGCGGGCGCGGCTAGCGGTGGCGGCGATGACCGAATTGGTTGCGCGCCACGTCGACTTGTCGGCCATCGCCGCGGTCGCCGGCGGCCGGGTCGCGCAGCCGCCGTGGGATCCCGCGGCGGCGGTGGGGGAGACACCCGGGAGCAGCGCCACCGTCGCGGTGGCGGCCGGCAAGGCATTCAGTTTCGGCTACGCCGAACACGCGGAGCTGCTGGCGGCCGCCGGCGCCGACGTCGTCGAATTCGACCCGCTCGTCGACGCCTTGCCCGACGGCACCGACGCGGTGTTGCTGCCCGGCGGGTTTCCCGAACAGTTCACCGCGGAGCTCTCGGCCAATGCGGTCGTGCGCCGCCAGATCAGCGAACTGGCCGCCGCCGGGGCGCCGATACACGCCGAGTGCGCCGGGCTGATCTATCTGGTCTCCGAGCTCGACGGCCATCCGATGTGCGGTGTACTGGCCGGGCAGGCGCGGTTCACGTCGCACCTGACCCTGGCTTATCGCGACGCCGTCGCCGTCGCGGATTCGTCGCTGTATGCCGAAGGCCAGCGCGCGGTGGGGCATGAATTCCACCGCACCACAGTCACATTCACGCAGGCCTATCAGCCCGCCTGGATGTACCGGGCCCACGACGCCGACCGGCAGGGCGGTCCCGTGCGCGACGGTGTCGTGCACGCCGGTGTGCACGCGTCGTATCTGCACACCCATCCGGCCGCGGCGCCGGAGGCGGTGGCGCGCTTCGTCGCACACGCGGTCGCCACTAGGTCGATGGTGGCGACCCGCTGCGCCCGGCGTCGCCGCGCTGGCGGTCGCCACTAGGTCGATGGTGGCGACCCGCTGCGCCCGGCTTCGCCGCGCTGGCGGTCGCCACTAGGCTTGCCGGGTGACCGAGAGCGCCTACCTCGCTGGGCTGCGGCTGGCCG
>NZ_LZSX01000019.1 GCF_001665835.1 Mycobacterium colombiense
AACGCGACCAGCTTCATGGTGATGCAGGCCGCCCTGGCGGTGTTGCTCGCCAAGCTCAGCGCCAGTTCTGATGTGGCGGTGGGGTTCCCGATCGCCGGGCGCGGTGACCCCGCACTCGATGAGCTGGTCGGGTTCTTCGTCAACACCTTGGTGCTGCGCGTCGATGTGGCCGGGGATCCCAGTGTCGCCGAGCTGCTGGCCCAGGTGCGAGCACGCAGCCTGGCCGCCTACGAACACCAGGACGTGCCCTTCGAGGTGCTGGTGGAGCGGCTCAACCCGACCCGAAGCATGGCCCATCATCCGCTGGTGCAGGTGGTGTTGGCGTGGCAGAACTTCGCCGGGGACCCCACCGCCGGGCTCGCATTGGGTGATGTGCAGGCTACGCCGATGCCGGTGGACATGCGCACCGCCCGGATGGACCTGACGTTCTCGTTGGCCGAACGCTGGAGCGAGGCCGGTGAACTCGCCGGGATCGGCGGGACGGTGGAGTTCCGCACCGACGTGTTCGACACCCAGAGCATCGAAATGCTGATCGAGCGGTTGCGGCGAGTGTTGGCGGCCATGACCGCCGATCCCAGCCAGCGGTTGTCGTCGGTGGATGTGCTCGTTGACGCTGAGCACGGCCGCCTCGATCGGTGGGGCAACCGGGCGGCGTTGACCCGGCCCGCGCCCACACCGTTGTCGATTCCGGCCCTGTGGGCCGCCCAAGTCATGCGTGCGCCCGAAGCGCCGGCGGTGACCTTCGACGGCCACACGATGACCTACCGGGAGCTCGATGAAGCGTCGAACCGATTGGCGCATCGACTGGCCGGCCTGGGCGCCGGCCCGGGTAAGCGTGTGGCGCTGCTGTTGCCACGGTCGGCCGAGGCGGTCGTCGCGATAATGGCGGTGCTCAAAACCGGGGCCGCCTATCTGGCGATCGACCCGGCTGTGCCGACGGCACGGATCGAGTTCATGGTCGCCGATGCCGCACCGATCGCCGCGATCACCACCACTGGGCTGGCCGACCGGTTCGACGGGCGGGGCCTGCCGGTCATCGATCTCGACGACCCTCGCATTGCCGGCCACCCGTGCACGGGCTTGCCGGCGCCGGCCCCGGAGGAGATCGCCTACCTGATC
>NZ_LZSX01000020.1 GCF_001665835.1 Mycobacterium colombiense
TGGTGGTTCATTATTCGGCCCTGGCGCCGCGAGAGGCGGATCACCCTCGACGGCATGCTCATGGTCTCGATGGGCCTGATGTTCTTCCAGGATCCACTGCTCAACTACTTGAACACCTGGTGTACCTACAACACCTGGATGCCCAATCGAGGCTCCTGGTCGTCGAACATTCCGGGGTGGGTATCGCCGGAGGTGCCCGGACACCAGGTCGTGGAACCACTGTTGACCAACGTGCCAGGCTATTCCTTCGGAAACCTGCTGATCGTCATGCTCGGTTGCTGGGTGATGCGCATAGCCAAGCGGCGGTGGCCCAACATCAACACGTTCGGCCTGATCGGGGTGGTGATCGCCTGGACCTTCGTCTTCGATTTCGTCATCGAGGGTCTGTTTCTCATGCCGATGGGGCTTTTCACCTACCCGGGCGCGATTCGGGCTCTGTCGGTCAATCCCGGCACGTACTACCAGTGGCCGCTCTACGAAGGGCTCATGTGGGGCGGTGTGCAGGCCGGCCTGTGCTGCATGCGCTACTTCACCGACGACCGAGGACGGACCTTCGTCGAGCGCGGACTCGACCACGTTCGAGGCGGTCTCGTCAAACAGCAGCTCACCCGCTTCCTGGCGATCTTCGCCGCGGT
>NZ_LZSX01000021.1 GCF_001665835.1 Mycobacterium colombiense
ACCGCGGCGAAGATCGCCAGGAAACGGGTCAATTGAACTTTCGCGAATCCGCCTCGCACATGGTCGAGTCCGCGCTCGACGAAGGTCCGTCCTCGGTCGTCGGTGAAGTAGCGCATGCAGCACAGGCCGGCCTGCACACCGCCCCACATGAGCCCTTCGTAGAGCGGCCACTGGTAGTACGTGCCGGGATTGACCGACAGAGCCCGAATCGCGCCCGGGTAGGTGAAAAGCCCCATCGGCATGAGAAACAGACCCTCGATGACGAAATCGAAGACGAAGGTCCAGGCGATCACCACCCCGATCAGGCCGAACGTGTTGATGTTGGGCCACCGCCGCTTGGCTATGCGCATCACCCAGCACCCGAGCATCGTGCACAGTAGGACGAAGAAGTAGCCGGGAGCGTTCATCAGGAACGGTTCGGCCATCATGGCGCCCGGTTTCCCGAACGACACCCAACCCGGAACGTCCTGAACCCACGAGCCCCGGTTCCACATCCAGGTGTTGTACGTGCTCCATGTGTTGAAGTAGTTCAGCAGCGGATCCTGAAAGAACAGCAGGCCGCACGAGATCAGGAGCATGCCGTCCAGGGTGATTCGCCCCTCCCGGCGCCAGGGCCGAATGATGAACCACCAGAAGGCAACCGGCAGCCCGACGACGATCACTGCGGTCCAGGTGAAAAGGATCGCCTTCATGAAGGTCGGTGGATCGCTCGGTCCCGGAGGAACCCGCTCGAAATGGGGTCCGGCGATCCAGCGGATCCACACGTACAGCTGAAAAGCGAGAATGATGCCCCCGGCGATGGCCCAGATTTGCACGGGCTTGGACTTGGCAGGAGCCTTGGTCCCGAGTGAAGCCACGTCCCCGAGCGACTCGGTAATGACCGGCGCGCTCTTGCTGCTCGACAGTTCTGTCATGACACTGCCCCTCCTGATTCGTCGTGATACAGCGTCCGCGAACCTGACTGCACCCGAGTCGCGAACCGGCCATGGCGCGCCCGCGAGAGGCATGCCCACGCTCGCGATGAGGTGATCAATCGCGGAGCCCTGACACCCGGGCCTCCGGCCAACATACCAATCGGTATCTCAATAACCAAGGATATTCTCAGATTCTGTGGCAGAATCGCGGCATGGTTGAGCGCTGGACGCGAGAGCGGCGCCTTGAGCACACTCGTTCGCTGCTGTTGGACGCCGCGGAGGAGGTGTTTGCCGAAAAAGGCTTCATGGCAGCGTCTCTCGACGACATCGCACACACCGCGGGCTACACGAAAGGCGCGATCTACAAACACTTCACCGCGAAGGAAGACCTGTTCCTGGCGGTGAGCGACCGGTACTGGCGTCGGTATTTCGACAACTTCGCCGAGGTTATGTCGACCGCCACCCAGCTCGGGGCGCGCGAACTCGACCAAATCGCCGAGCGATGGCGAAAACTAAGCCACGACCGCGGCGCCGAGCACGCCGCGTTGGGACACGAATTCACCCTGTATCTTCTGCGCAACCCCGACGCACGGGAACGGGTGGCCGCGAAGCGCTCAGAAGTCGTCGAGGCACTGGCCAAGTTCATCGTCGAAGGCATAGACCGGCTGGGCGGAGCGCTGCTGATCCCTCCATTGACATTCGCCCACATCCTCGTCGCCACCACTGATTCCGTCATGCTGGGCAGCAAGCTCGATGACATCGATCTGTACCGGCCCACGCTCGAAATGTATGTGTCCGTCATCAAATTGCCTTGAGCGCAACCGATTTCATCCATGGCCAAGCTGCCTGGAATCCGTTGACCCGTCTCGCTGAAATGCTTAGGCGGCATGGGCCAGCGCTTGTGCGCACATACTCGAGGGCACTGACGGGCCACGCGTAGGTTCTGCTGGCATTGTTGGAACCTCTTCCGATTCTTGGATACCCATGGGTATATTTACGGGCGGCCTGACGAACCTTGGCTCCCGCCCTCAATCGCCGACCCCGCTGCGGGTCGCGTCGAGGCGCGACGAACCTCTTTGCGACCCAGGAGGACACAGCGCGCGATGAGTGATCTATCGAGCAAGACCAAGGCGCCGCCTACCGGGGTTGCGGTTGGCAAGGTGACCGAAAGCGGCGGGCAGACCGAGGCCTCGGTGAAACCCGTCAAGATTTGGGCGGCAGTCGGTGGCGCGCTTCTCGCGCTTCAGTTGTACGTGTGGATCGGGTGGATCACGGGCCCGTATTTCGAACGGGTGGCTTCCGGCCCGGATGACCCGCCGATGTATATGAAAGTGCCTCTTGTGGCGAATGCGGTCTTGGCGTGGATCGGCATTCCAATAGCGTTGTGGTGGTTCATTATTCGACCATGGCGCCGCGAGAGGCGGATCACCCTCGACGGCATGCTCATGGTCTCGATGGGCCT
>NZ_LZSX01000022.1 GCF_001665835.1 Mycobacterium colombiense
GATGTGTATAAGAGACAGGGGCTCATGTGGGGCGGTGTCCTGACCGCGCTGTGTTGTCTACGCTTCTTCACCGACGACCGTGGCCGTACCGTCGCTGAGCGCGGACTCGACCATGTGCGAGGCGGATTCGCGAAAGTTCAATTGACCCGTTTCCTGGCGATCTTCGCCGCGGTGAGCGCCTGCTTCTTCTTTTTTTACAATCTCCCGGCGCAATGGATCGGCATGCATGCCGACCCCTGGCCAGAAGATGTTCAGAAGCGTTCCTACCTCAACGGTGGCATCTGCGGTGACGGCACCGATCAGCCCTGCCCCAACCCTGTGTTGCCGATGCCCACGAAACGGTCCGGCTACAACAACACCGACGGCCGGCTCGTCCTACCGAAAGGAGCCGAACTTCCCGCGACGGTGCCCTTCGAATCGCATCGGTGAGGGGTTGATTCACCAGTGACCCTTCTGATCCGATCACGTTGCGCCACAGGGTTGTACCGTGCGGTCGTCGAACCGCGTCTCACCGCGTCCCGGCCAGCTCCGCAATGGTGTTGACCCGCCGGACAGCCGCCGCGATCTCATCGGCGAACTCGCGGCGTCGCCGGGCGATATCCAGGTGCTCCACGCCGTCCACCAGTTCGCGGTGGCGCGCCAACCGCAGCGCGGTCTTGAACAACTCCATCGACCTCGACTCGGCGCTGGCGATCCTGCGTTGCAGCTCCCACTGCTTGCCCACTTCGAGGCACTCCGCGAGAAATTCGTCCTCGTCGAACGATTCGTCCTCGTAGTCGGCGAGCCGGTCGGCGACGATGTGGTAAGCGTCGAGGAAGGGGCGCAGCACGAGGTGCGCCAGCAGAACGTCGGCCTTTTCCAGTAGGCCGCGCACGTCGGCCGCGCTGGCCGCCTTGCTGGTGTCGTCCACCCGCCCGATCAGGCGCACCTCGTCGGCAAGTTCCTTCTCGAACTGCGCGCGCGCCGAGAACAGGAACTCGAATTTCAGCAACTCGCGCAGACGTAGCGCCTCATCGCGCACAGCCATCGGTTGCACCAGCCCGTCCACCGAAGCCTCGGCGTCCTCGGTGGCGGCCAGCAGTGCCGTCTCCGCGATCGCGCGGTCGACCACGATGTGGATGGCGGCGTTGCGGTAGAACGCGGCGACCAGGTGCTGCTCCGCCCCGAGGCCCCAGACCGGTTCGGTGCCGGCGTCGTACACGCTGACGACGCCCGAGGCGACCAACTGGTGCAACGTCCAGCGGATGGTGGAGCGATTCGTCAGGTCGGCGGCGCCGGCCACCTTCCAGTTGCGCGCCGCGATGTAGCTCGCCAGCGGGCGCACGGTGGCCAGCACCTCGCTGATGGACAGCGAGCGGTCGGCTCCCAGCAGGGCGAGGCTGACTACCGCGGTCGGGGTGACGGGCGTGGCGCGGTTGATCCGGTGTTCGACGTCCAGCGCGATGCGTTCGATCTCGGTGCCCGTGCCGGACTCCTCGGACCGCAACTCCTCGAGGCGCTTGCGCAGCGGCAACGGCTCACCGAAGTCGAGGTATGCGCGACCGAGCCGCTCACCCTGCTGTCGCGCCAGCCGGATCAGGAAGCGAAAGTCTTCAGGCCTCTTCGTCGCACCGTAGGCCTCGGTGGTCATGGCTTCCACCTCGTGCAGCTGGTCGTACACGATCGAGGTCGGCACCAAATACACTTCGGGACCGTCGATTTCGTCGACCGCATCGCTGATGTACCGCAGAATCCCGAACACCGGCGGCCGCAGCTTGCCCGTCCTGGTCCGGCCGCCTTCGATGGACCAGGCCAGGTTGGCGTGGTTTTGCACCAGCTGCGCTGCGTACGCGCGCAACACGAAGCGGTAGACGGGAATGTTTTTCGTCTGGCGCCGGATGAAGATGGTTCCGGTGCGCTTTGCCCAGGCGCCCATCGGGAAGAAGTTCAGGTTGGCCCCGCCGAAGGTGAGCGCGGGCGAGAGCCGATTGGCCTGGATCACCTCGGGTAGCAGCAGCCCGTCCAGGTAAGAGCGATGCGAAAAGGCAAACGCCAGCGTGACTTTGCGGTCCAGCTTGCGCAGCTGGGCGATCTGATCCTCGTCGGTCAGCACGTCGTAGGCCCGCATCAGCCAGCAACTGAAGCTGCGCCAGGCTTTTACCGCCCGCTCGTCGAGCGAGGGTGCCATCTCGCGCAGGTAACAGGCGGCCTCGGCGCGCACGCTGCCCAGCTCGCGGCCGAGCTCGTCGGCCAGCTGGCTCAGCCGCTCGTCATACCATGGCGCGCGCAGCAATTCGCCGACCTCGGCCGGGTCCGTCGACAGCGGCGACGTTGATTCCTCGACGATGCCGCTGCGCTGCAACAGCTTTCGCATGCCGGCCCGGCTGATGTCGCGGGCGGTCCCCACCGGGCCCCGGCTCATGCCGGCTGCACCGCGGCGGCTAGGGAGGGCTCGTGCACCTCAGGATGTGGTTGATCCGCGTAGAGCTGCTCGATCTCGTCGGCGTACTTCGCCATGATCGGCTTGCGTTTGAGCTTCATCGTCAAGGTGATCTCGTCACCGCCGGGCTCCCACAAGGTGGGCAGGATACGGAACCGTTTGATCTGTTCCACCCGGGAGAGCTTGTCATTGCCCGCGGCCACCCCGGCCGCGATCTGCGCGACGACCTCCGGGTCGGCCGCCAGCGCGGCCGGCGAGGCGTCGGGCAGGCCGCGCTGGGCCGCGTACGGGCCGACCGAGTCGGCGTCGAAGACCATCAGTGCGGTGTTGTATGGCCGCCCGTCGCCGATGGTGATCATCACGCCGACCATGGGACACGCAGCGAGGATGGCGTTCTCAATGTTGGCCGGGGACATGTTCTTTCCGGCCGCATTGATGATCAGCTCCTTCTTGCGGTCCACCACGCGCAGGTAGCCGTCGGCATCCGCCTCCAGGATGTCGCCGGTGTGCAGCCAACCCTCGGCGTCGATCGCCTCGGCGGTCTTCGCCGGCTCCCTGCGGTAGCCCCTCATCACCAGCGGACCCCGCACCAAGTACTCGCCGTCGTCGGCGATCCTGCCCTCCAGTCCGGGCAGCAGCCTGCCGACCGAACCCAGCCGGGCGTCGCGCGGGTGACTCACGGCCGCAACGCAACTCAGCTCCGACATGCCCCACACCTCGGCGATCGGAATGCCGATGCCGGCGAAGAAGGCCAGCGTTTCCTTGGGGATCGGCGCCGCACCCGAGACCGCCCAGCGCAGATCGCCGAACCCGAGCCGCTCGCGCAGCTTCGACAACACCAGCTCGTCGGCCCGGGCCCATTCGGCGGCCAGCTCGTCCGGCATCCGGCCACCGGTCACCAGGGCGTCGGCGCGCCTGGCGGCCACCGCCATCGCCCACTGCAACGCCTGGCGCTTGACCTCGTCGGCCTCATTGGCGACGGTGAATTCTATTCCCGCCTTGAGCTTTTCCCAGACCCGCGGCACCGCGGCCCACACCGTGGGCCGCACGTCGGGCAGCGCGGCGGCGATGGCCCGCGGATCGTCGACGACGGTGACCTGGGCGCCGAACACCTCCAGGGCGTAGAGCCCCATCACCCGGTCGGCCATGTGCGCCGTCGGCAGATAGGAGGTGACCCGGTCACCGAACTTCGACGGAAGCACGGTGTTGAGGGCCTGGGACTCGAACAGCAGGTTGGCGTGGGTCATCTCCACGCCCTTGGGGTTTCCGGTGGTTCCCGAGGTGTAGACGAGCGTGACGATGTCGTCGGGTTGTACCGCGCGCCAGGTTGATTCGAAGTCGAAGTCGTCTTCGGCCGCCGCGTACAGCTGCTCGACCGACAGGGTGCCCGGCGGTGCGCCGTCGATGCAGACGATGTGCTCGATCGGCACCCCGCTGGCGCGAATGCGGTCTACGTACTGCTCCTCGCAGATCGCGACCTTGGTGCCCGCGTTGCCGAACAGAAACGTCAGCTGCTCGGCGGGCAGCGTGTTGTACACCGAAAACGACGTCGCCCCAAGGTGTTGCGCACCGATTTCGAGCGGATAGAACTCGATCCGGTTGGCCATCATCAGCGACACGGCGTCGCCGCGCCGGATCCCCAACCCCGCCAGGCCGGCGGCCACCTTGCGCACCTGTTCGACGCACTCGCGCCACGTCATCGTCTGGGTTGCACCGGGTGTGCGCAGCACGACGGCGTCGGGGTCAACCGCGGCGTTGCGCTGAAACGCCTCGCACAAGGTGGCCGGATCCTGGGCTGTCGTCATTTCCGTCCTCCTCGGCGCCGCATCAGTACTGCCTCGTGAGCCTACGTCCGAGCACAGGGGCAGGGAACATATCGCGTGACTTCACCGGTCATGCCCCCGGGCGCCAGAGCTGCACCGTGCTCGTCGCGCCGCCGGGCAGTTCCACCAGCTCGATCGGCGTGCCATCGGGGTCGTGGATGAAGAACATCCGCACGCCCCCGATGTCGACGGGCGGGTCGGTCCGGACGCCGGGGTGGTGGCGCGTCACGGTGTCGTAGGCGGCGTCGAGATCATCGACACGAAACGACATGTTCGTGTAGCCCAGGTGCGGGCCGCTCGGGCACTCGGGCACCGCGCCCAATGACAACAGCTCCACCATCGCCGCCCCGATCAGCCCGCCGATCATGCGGCCCTGCTGGGCGGCGCCGCCGGTGACCGAATCCAATCCGGCCCCGGCAAGTTCGACGTCGAACACCACGTCCATGCCCAACACCGTGGTGTAGAAGGCCAGCGACGCCTCGATGTCGGAGACGCCGATGCAGATGTGCGAGAAATTCTGCACGGCGATGGGGTGCTGCTGGGTCATGTGGGCTCCTTGCCGGCGTGGGGTGGGTGAATGCCACAGGTACAGGCGTCAATTGAGGGGCACGTGCAGCGCATCCCCCACTCGATGACGGCGCGGGCGCGGGCCAGCGAGTCCATTTGGGCGTCGATCTCGGCGAGTTTGGCCTCGGCCAGCGCGCGGCTGGCCGGCCGCCCGGGGGCGTCGTCGGCGAACAGCAGCTGGATCTCTTCCAGCGAGAACCCGGCGGCCTTGCACAGCGCGATCACCTCGAGGCGGGCCAGAATCGAGTCGTCGTAGCGGCGCTGACCGCCCAGCCGCACCGGCTGCGGCACCAGGCCGATCTGCTCGTAGTAGCGCAACGCCGTCGCGGCCACCCCGGCCTGGCGCGCCACCTCCCCGATCGTCAGGCTTGGCGTCATCGCAGCCTCCCGGGAATTCGATGCTTGACTTCGAGCCAACTCTAAGTCCTTGACTGGGGTCATGACCATCCCCCAACACGCGGAACTCGGCCGTTCTCGCTACGCCCTGCTGCGTTCGTTTCGCCGCGACGGCACACCCGTCGACACCCCGATCTGGTTCGCGTTCGACGACGCCGGCCTATTGTTCCGGACCAAGGTGGGCCCGAAGACCAGGCGGCTGGCCGCCCGCCGTGACGTCGAACTCGCGGCCTGCGACCATCGGGGCCGGGCGCGCCCCGGCGCGACGTCGGTGGCCGGGTGCGCCACGGTGCTGTCCGGCGCCGAGGCCGCCCGCGCCAACCGCGTGCTGCACCGGCGCTACGGCTGGCAGTGGAATATCGTCCCGCTGATCAAGGTGCCCGGCGTGACCAACGTGCACCAAGACCTGTGCGCGCGCGAGAAGTTGCGGCGCGCCCGCGACCGCGGGGTGTGGCCGGACAGCGTCATCGTGCGGGTGGACCTGCCATGACGCGCGCAACGGTGTCCGATCCCGTCCGCTCCCCCGGCTTCCGCCAATGCTGCGCCGCCGCAGCGGGATTGGCGCTCGGCATGGTGCGCCCGAAGCGGCCCGACGCGCGGTTCCTGCGCAGCGTCGTCGACGCGGGCCTGCCGACTCCCGGCCGCACCGTGACGGTGACCGCGCTGCCCCAACTGCCACGCCCGGTGCCGACCGCCGCCATCGTCGAGGGCACCTTCACCCCGGCGCGCGTCGAGAACTCGCTGACCTCGTTCGTCGTCACCCACCCGGAGGCGACGTTCATCGTCGACCCCGCGGTCTGCGTCGACGTCGAGCGACGCGCGATCGCCCAGCTGCCCGCCGTGCTGCGGGTCGCGGTCCGCCCGCCGACCGGCACCATCCCCACCCGCACCGCACTGAACCGGTCGCCCGACGCGGCACGCCTGGATTTCGCGCTCCCCACCCACGCGCACTGGGACCACGTGTCGGGTCTGCTGGACCTGCCGGATCTGCCCGTGCACCTGCACCGCCGCGAACACGACTGGGTCGGCTCGGGTCCGGTCGCGCCCGTTGGCGGCGTGCGCGATTCGCTGCGCGACCGGCCCGTCAACGAATACGACCTGGACGGGCCGCCGGTGCTGACCTTCACCGCCAGCCGCGATGTCTTCGGCGACCGTTCGGTCATCCTGGTGGACCTGGCGGGCCACACCCCGGGCAGCGTCGGGGTGCTCGCGCACACCGCGCGGGGCTGGATTCTCATCGCCGGCGACGCCGCCTGGCACCAGTTGCAAATCGACAAGGTCCGGCAGAAGGCAAGCTTCCCGGGCAATTTGGTGGACGAGGATCGCGAGGAGACCTTCAGGACCCTGCAGCGCCTGCACCTGGCACGGCACGCGGTCACGATCATCCCGACCCACGACCACCAGGCGGCGTTGCGATTGGCCGGGTAGCCGTTCGGCGCTCGAACGTGAAGTTAGCTTCACGTTCGAGCGCCGAGTGTGAAACTAACTTCACGCTCGCGGAGATCGGCGATCCGCCGTGGCGCGTAGTGGCGTTTAGCCGCCCAGGCAGCCCGGGCCGAGCAGCGCCTTGAGATCCCCCATCAGCGCCGGCGACGGCGTAACCCGAAGGGAGGCATCCAGTTCCAGCGTGGTGATCCGGTCCCCGCTGATCAGCCGCAGATGCACCTGCGACGTGCCGGGGTGGCGGGCCAGCACCTGCTTGAGCGCGGTGACCTTGTCGATGGTGCACTGCCGCGTCGGCAGGCTGACCGCCAGCGGCCGGTTCGGCTGCGCGTTGGAGAAGTCGGGCACCACAAGCTCGTTGGCGATCAGCGCGACCCGGTCGTCGCGCAGCGACACCTTGGCCTTGATCAGTACCACGACGTCGTCGGCGATGTCGGCGCCGTACACGGAGTACGCCTGCGGGAAGAACATCACCTCGATGCCACCGGTGAGATCCTCCAACTGGGCCGACGCCCAAGGCATTCCGTTCTTGTTGACCCGGCGGTTGACCGAGGCGAGGATGCCACCCACCCGCACCTGGGTGTCGTTGGGCACATCGCCGTCGAGGATGGCCGGGATCTGGGTGTCGACCTGCGCGGTCAGCAGGTGCGCCACCTTGTTTAGCGGATGCCCGGACACGTACAGGCCGAGCATCTCTCGCTCCAGGGCGAGCTTGTGCTTGTCCTCCCACTCGTCGTCGGGCACCTTGATGTTGAATACCGACTCAGTGCACCCGTCGTCGCCGCCGAACAGGTCGAACTGCCCCATCGCCTCGGCCTTCTTGGTGCCCAGCACCGAGTCGACCGCGTCCGTGTGCACCAGGAACAGGCCCTTGCGGGCGTGACCCAGCGAGTCGAAGGCGCCCGCCTTGATCAACGATTCGGTGACCTTCTTGTTGCAGGCCGCGACGTCGATCTTGTTGAGATAGTCCGAGAAGTCGGTGAACTTGCCCTTGCCGTTGCGGGTGCCGATCAGCGAGCCGACCACGTTGGCGCCGACGTTGCGCACCGCGCCCAGGCCGAACCGGATGTCTTGGCCCACCGAGGCGAAGTTCACCAGGGACTCGTTGACGTCCGGCGGCAGCACGGTGATGCCCAGCTTGCGGCAGTCGGCCAGATAGACCGCGGCCTTGTCCTTGTCGTCGCCGACCGAGGTCAGCAGGCCGGCCATGTACTCGGCCGGATAGTTGGCCTTCAGGTAGGCGGTCCAATACGACACCAATCCGTACCCGGCCGCGTGCGACTTGTTGAACGCATACCCGGCGAACGGAAGGATGGTGTCCCACAAGGCTTTCACCGCTTTTTCGGAGAATCCGTTGGCGGTCATGCCTTCGTAGAAGCCCTTGTACTCGGCCTCGAGCACCTCGAGCTTCTTCTTACCCATCGCCTTACGCAGCGCGTCGGCTTTGCCCATCGTGTAGGAGGCGACCTTCTGGGCGATGAACATGATCTGCTCTTGGTAGACGATCAGGCCGTGCGTCTCGGCCAGGATCTCGCGCAGCGGCTCCTCGAGCTCGGGGTGGATCGGCTTGACCGCCTGACGACCGTTCTTGCGGTCGGCGTAGTCGTTGTGGGCGTTCATGCCCATCGGGCCGGGGCGGTACAGCGCCAGCACCGCGACGATGTCGTTGAACTCGGTGGGCTGCATGCGGCGCAACAGATCTCGCATCGGGCCGCCGTCGAGCTGGAACACGCCCAGGGTGTCGCCGCGGCCGAGCAGCTCGTAGGTGGGCTTGTCGTCCAGCGGCACCGATTCCAGGTCGAGGTCAATTCCCCTGTTGCTCTTGATGTTTTCCAGGGCGTCGCCGATGATCGTCAGGTTCCGCAGGCCCAGGAAGTCCATCTTCAGCAGGCCGATGGCCTCACACGACGGATAGTCCCAGCCGGTGATGATGGCGCCGTCCTGAGGCCGCTTCCACAGCGGAATGGCCTCGGTCAGCGGCTCGCTGCTCATGATCACCGCGCACGCGTGCACGCCGGCGTTGCGGATGAGGCCTTCCAGGCCGCGCGCGGTCTGGTAGATGGTGCGCACGTCCGGGTCGGTTTCGATCAGGCCGCGGACCTCGGTGGCCTCCTTGTACCGCTCATGGCCCGGGTCGGTGATGCCCGACAGCGGAATGTCTTTGGCCATGATCGGCGGCGGCAGCGCCTTGGTGATCCGGTCGGCGATCGCGAACCCGGGCTGGCCGTAGTGGATGCGCGCCGAATCCTTCAGCGCCGCTTTGGTTTTAATGGTGCCGAAGGTGATGACCTGGGCGACGCGGTCCGAGCCCCACTTCTCGGCGGCGTAGCGCACCATCTCGCCACGACGACGGTCGTCGAAGTCGATATCGATGTCGGGCGCCGACGGACGTTCCGGGTTGAGGAAGCGCTCGAACAGCAGGCCGTGCGGGATCGGATCGATGTTGGTGATGCCCAGCGCGTAGGCCACCAGCGAGCCCGCCGCCGAGCCACGCCCCGGCCCCACCCGGATATCGACCGATCGCGCGTAGTTGATCAGGTCGGCGACGATCAGGAAGTAGGACGGGAAGCCCTTGTCGCAGATGACCTTGATCTCGTACTCGGCCCGGTCGATGTAGTCGCGCCCGACGCCGGACGGGAACCGGCGCTGCAACCCGGCCAGCACCTCGTGGTGCAGCCAGGTGGCCTGGTCGTGCCCCTCGGGCACCGGGAAGATCGGCATCCGGTCGCGCGGCGCCCACACCTCGTCGTAGGACTGCACCCGCTCGGCGATCAGCAGGGTGGAGTCGCAGGCGCCGGGAACCTCGTCGTCCCAGATCTGGCGCATCTCGGCGGCCGACTTCAGGTAGTAGCCGTCGCCGTCGAACTTGAACCGGTTGGGGTCCGAGAGGGTCTTGCCGGTCTGCACGCACAGCAGCGCCTCGTGGTTGTGGGCGGCGTCGCGGGTGACGTAGTGGCAGTCGTTGGTGGCCAGCGGCGGGATGCCCAGCTTGCGGCCGATCTCCAGCAGGCCTTCGCGGACCCGCGTCTCGATGGACAGCCCGTGGTCCATCAGCTCCAGGAAGTAGTTGTCGGCGCCGAAGATCTCGCGCCACTTGGCGGCTGACTCCAGCGCCTCGCGCTCGTGCCCCAGCCGCAGCCGGGTCTGCACCTCCCCCGACGGGCAGCCTGTGGTGGCGATGATGCCCTCGGCGTGTTCGGCGATGATCTCGGCGTCCATCCGCGACCACTTGCCGAGCTGGCCCTCGAAGGACGCCAGCGAGGACAGCTTGAACAGGTTGCGCAGGCCGGTGGCGTTCTCGGCCACCATCGTCATGTGCGTGTAGGAGCCGCTGCCCGACACGTCGTCGGACTTCTGGCCCGGGTCACCCCACAGGATCCGCCGGGTGTCGAAGCGCGAGGCCGGCGCGATGTAGGCCTCGACGCCGATGATCGGCTTGATCCCGGCATTGGTCGCCGCGTTGTAGAACTCGCTGGCGCCGAACATGTTTCCGTGGTCGGTCATCCCGACCGCGGGCATTTGCAGCCGGTCCACTTCGGCCAGCATCGGCGCGATCTTCGCGGCACCGTCCAACATCGAATACTCGGTGTGGTTATGCAGGTGCACGAAGGACGACCCGCGAGGAGCGCTCGCGCTCGGAGCAGACGAACCGGTCATAGGGACGCCAGTCTATGACCGCGGACCGACACGAGTTCGGCGTGTCGCGTCGTGTGTCTCGACCGGTTTATCCGTACAACTCGACGAAGTTCTTCAGCGACTTCTGAACGTCGCCTTTGACGGCGCGCGCCGCCGCCGAGCCCACCGGACCGAACAGCGCCCGTCCGCCCAGTTCGAGGCGCAGACCCAGCGTCGACCCCTCGCCGGTGGGCCGCACGGTGAGCGTGACGGCGTATTTGGCGCCGCCCTTGCCGGACCCCGACATCGCCATCTCGTGCGGCGGGTCCCACGTGGTGACCGTCCAGGTCACCCGGTTGCGGAGGCCCTTGGCCCGCGCGACGCCGATGATCTGGGTGCCCTCGGCGATCTCGTCGGGCAGGTCGCTGCGCCATCCCTCGTGCATGATCAGCCAGTCGCCCAGGTCCGACAGGTCGGAGACGTGGTCCCACATGTCCTGCGGGGTCATCGGGACGTCGGCGGTCAGGTCCACAGCAGCCACCGGCTGAGCGTAGCGCTTCGTCACATCCGCCACTGCGGTCCCATCGCCGAGGCACGTGGTTAGTTGCCCCCGGAGAGACGGGTGCGACGAATGTGATCCCGCGACCGCCAACGGCCGGCCCGTCAGTTCTTGGGCCCCCCGCGGAATCGATTGCCGAGCCTGATGCCCGGCAACAGCAGGCTGCGCGGCACGAACCGACCGCCGGTGCTGACCACCTTGGGCACCACGCCGGGCACCACCGTGCGCCGGCCGGCGAGCATGCCGCCGATGGCCGCCTCGGCCACGTCGCGCGGCGACACCTGCGCGATGGGAATGCTGAACCGCTCGGCGTTGGCGATCTCGGCCCACTCGGTCGGCACCGGTCCCGGGCACAGGCAGGTGACCGACACCCCCGTGCCGTGCAGCTCCTCGTGCACCGCCTCGGAGAACGTCTGCACGAAGGCCTTGGTGGCCGAATAGACCGCCATGAAGGGGACGGGCTGGAATCCTGCGATCGACGCGATGTTCATCACGGCGCCGGCGCCGCGCTCGACCATGCCGGGCAACGTCGCGTGGGTGAGTTCCATCAACGCCAGGGCGTTGAGGGTCACCTCTTCGCTCTCGCGCTCCACCGGCAGCTCGTGGAACACCCCGCTGGTGCCGAAACCGGCGCTGTTGCACAGGCCGGCGATCGGCTCGCTGCGCAGCCGGCTCGCCAGCTTGGCGCGGGACTTGCCGTCGCTGAGATCCAGCGGCAGCACCTCGACGGCGACCGAGTACTCCTGGCCCACCTCGTTGGCCAACTCGTCGAGACGCTCGCGGCGCCGCGCGACCAGCAACAGCGAGAAGCCGCGGCGGGCCAACCCGCGAGCCAGTTCGGCGCCGATGCCGGACGAGGCGCCGGTGATGACGACGGTGGTCTGAATGTCAGGTTTTGGAAGGCTCATCGTGTCACCAATGTATCCCTCGGGTCGCCCGGACGAAGTTCTCGCTGCGCTTATCGAATGTCGTTGCCTCGGTTGAAGATTCGTCACCCTTCGCGGCATTTGAATCGCTGAACATGGCGAACGCCCGGTTGCGTACCCGGTCCATCACCGCCGGGTTGACCGCGTCGGCGACCGCCGCGAACTGCCCGAACGGCGAGCTGGCCCGCCGCGGCCGGTGCACGATCGCGTCGGTGATCACCCCGGCCGCCTGCTCGGGCGTCAGCGCCGGGAACTTGTCGTAGAGCGTGGTCGGGCTGATCATCGGCGTGCGCACCAGCGCCATGTGCACGGTGGTGAACCGCACGTCGTCGTTCACGGTCTCGGCCTGCAGCGCGTCGCACAAGCTGTCCAGCGCGGCCTTGCTGGCGATGTAGGCGCCGAAGCGCGGCGCGCGGGTCTGCACGCCGACCGAGGACACGTTGAGCACGTGCCCGTATCCCCGCTCGCGCATCCCGGGGATGAACTTGAGGATCAGCTGGACCGCGCCGAGATAGTTCAGCTGCATCGTCCGCTGGTAGTCGTGGATCCGGTCGTAGGACAACTCGAGTGAGCGCCTAATCGACTTCCCCGCATTGTTGATCAGGATGTCGACGCCGCCGAGGTCGTCGAGCACCCGATCCGCCATCGCGGCGATGGCGTCCATGTCGGTGAGGTCGCACGGGTAGACATGGGCGGTCCCGCCGTCGGCGCGGATCTCAGAGGCGACCTTCTCCAGGTTCTCCCGGGTGCGCGCCACCAGCGCCACCGCACCGCCGGCCTCCGCGATCTTCTTGGCGGCGGCCTCACCGATACCCGAGGATCCCCCGGTGATCAGTGCGGTCCTGCCCTCGACGGCCTCCTCGAGCGTGCGGCCCTGCACGGCGTCCAGCAGATTCCTCAGATAGAACGGCCGGTACCGTCCGGCCGAGTTCGGGGTGTTGACGATGTGGGACACCGCGGCCAGTGGCTTTTCCACCAGGTTCCCGATCGAGTTCTCCACCAAGTTCGTTAAGTCACCAAGATTCATCGGCTTGCGCTCCTGATGATGTGAGCCCCCCGACCGCAACTGGCCTGCCCGTTGACCACGACCGCCTTGCGGGGCTGCGCGAGTGATGTGACGTGCGTCATTAAGCCAACCTATGACATCAGTCCCTCACCTCGATGCAGATTGCCGTCATGTAACGCGACGCCGGGTCTCACGGTTCGCCCGAAACGGCCGCCAGCTGTGGGCAATCCGCTTGTTACACAGCGCAATCCGGGCGTGATCGCGCACTAACTGACGAGCAACGCCGGAATGTTCCAATCCTTCTTATGAAAATTCTGGCGCGCTTCCGCAAGGCCGCACCGGCCCCCATCTACGACCGGATCGGTGGGCACGAGGCGATCGAAGTCGTGGTCGAGGACTTCTACGTTCGCGTGCTTGCCGACGATGAACTGTCCGGCTTCTTCACCGGTACGAACATGAACCGTCTCAAGGGCAAACAGGTGGAATTCTTCGCCGCCGCCCTGGGCGGCCCGGAGCCCTACACCGGCGCCCCGATGAAGCAGGTGCACCAGGGCCGCGGGATCACCATGCACCACTTCGGTTTGGTGGCCGGGCATTTGGCCGACGCGCTGGCCGCCGCCGGGGTGCCTTCGGAGACGGTCACCGAGATACTCGGCGCGATCGCGCCGCTGGCCCCCGAGATCGCCACGGGCGACGCCGGCAGGGTCCGGGTCTGACTGTTTCAGGCGGGCCGCGCGCCGAGATTGCCGTGCGGGCTGCGAGTGCGGCTCCAGCACGACCACGGTGGCAATCTGGGCATGTCGCGGGCCAGGTTCGCCGCCTAGCATGCCTGACATGCGGCGAACATTTGACGACCTGATCGCCGAGGCGGAGGCCGCCCCGGTCGAGGGCTGGGACTTTTCGTGGCTGGACGGCCGGGCCACCGAGGAACGCCCGTCGTGGGGCTACCAGCGGCTGCTCCGGGGGCGGTTGGCGACGGTGTCGGCCGCGCTGGACATTCACACCGGCGGCGGGGAGGTGCTGTCCGGCGCGGCACCCTTCCCGCCGACCATGGCGGCCATCGAGACGTGGCCGCCGAACGCGGCGCTGGCCACCCGGCGCCTGCACGTGCTCGGCGTGGTGGTCGTCGCGACCCGCGACGAGCCGCCGCTGCCGTTCGCCGACGACGCGTTCGACCTGGTGACCACACGTCACCCGATCTCGGTCTGGTGGACCGAGATCCGCCGGGTGCTCCGGCCCGGCGGCACCTACTTCGCGCAGCACATCGGCCCGGCCACCATGGGTGAGCTGGTCGAGTACTTCATCGGGCCGCAGCCGGAGAAGTGGGCCGAGTTCCACCCGGACACCGTGCGCGCGCAGGCCGAGGCCGCCGGCCTCGAGATCGTCGATCTGCGGATGGAGCGGATGCGCGCCGAGTTCTTCGATATCGGCGCCGTCGTGTACTTCCTGCGCAAGGTGATCTGGACGGTGCCCGACTTCAGTGTGCAGCGCTATCGGGACCGGCTACGCGAACTTCACGAGCGCATCGAGGCCGACGGGCCGTTCGTCACTTACCCGACGCGGGTGCTCGTCGAGGCCCGCAAGCCCGCCTGAGTCAGCCCTCGTCGCGCAACACGTCCAGCGCGTGTTGCAGGTCGGGCGGGTAGGGGCTGACGATCTCGATCCGCCTGCCGTCGGCCGGATGGGCGAACGACAGCGAGCGGGCATGCAGCCATTGGCGTTCCAGCCCAAGCTTTTTCGCGAGCTTGGGGTCGGCGCCGTAGACGAGGTCACCGCAGCACGGGTGATGCAGCGCGGAGAAATGCACCCGAATCTGATGCGTGCGGCCGGTTTCCAGGTGCACGTCGAGCAGGCTGGCGGCGACGAAGGCCTCCACGGTGTCGTAGTGGGTGAGGCTGTGCCGGCCGTCCTTGGTGACCGCGAACTTCCACTCGCCGCCGCGATGACGCCCGATCGGCGCGTCGATGGTCCCGCTGGACGGGTCCGGATGTCCTTGCACCAGCGCGTGATAGCGCTTGTCGACGGTGCGCTGTTTGAACGCCCGCTTGAGCAGGGTGTAGGCGCGCTCGGACAGCGCCACCACCATCACCCCGGACGTGCCGACGTCGAGGCGGTGCACAATCCCCTGCCGCTCGGGCACCCCCGAGGTGGTGATCCGGTAGCCGGCGGCGGCCAGGCCGCCGAGCACCGTGGGCCCGGTCCAGCCGACCGACGCGTGCGCGGCCACCGCCGCGGGTTTGTCGACCGCGACGATGTCGTCATCGGAGTACAGGATCGTCATGCCCTCGATGTCGACCGGCGTGTTCTGCAGCGGCGCGGGTGCCTCGGGCAGCCGCACCTGCAACCAGGCGCCGCCGGTCAGCCGGTCGGACTTGCCGGCCTGGACGCCGTCGAGTTCGACGCCGCCGTCCTCGGCGAGCGCGGCCGCCGCGCTGCGCGACAACCCCAGCAGGCGGGCCAGCCCGGCGTCGACACGCATGCCCGCCAGTCCCTCCGGGACGGGCATTGAGCGGTCACTCACCCGCGCTGTCCTGGGCGTCGTCCTCGTCCTTGCGCCGGGCGGCCCCGGTGCGCCGGCCCACCGAGTCGAAGTCGAACCCGAAGATCGACAGCACCACCAGCAGGATGGCCCCGCCGACCACCGAGGGATCGGCAACGTTGAACACGGGCCACCAGCCGACCGACAGGAAGTCCACGACGTGCCCGCGCAGCGGTCCGGGGGCGCGGAAGAAGCGATCGACCAGGTTGCCCATCGCGCCGCCGAGGATCATGCCCAGGCCCACCGCCCACCAGAGCGACACCAGCCGGCGCCCCATCCAGAAGATGCCGACCACCACACCGGTCGCGATCAGCGTCAGCACCCAGGTGTATCCGGTCGCCATCGAGAAGGCCGCACCCGAATTGCGCACCAAGGTCCAGGTCACCGTGTCGCCGATGATCGGCACCGGCTGGCCGGGCGGCAGCAGTTTGACGGCAAGCACCTTGGTGACGACATCGAGGGCCAGGACTATCGCCGCGATCGACAGCAACAACCGCAGCCGCCGTGGGGCGGGCTCGGGCGCGGCGGCGGTTTCGGGCTCCGCGTCCCGCTCGACCGGGGCGGCCTCACCAGGCTCTTCGGCTGAGGTCACCGGCTCAGTCGATTTCGTTGGTTCTTCAGGCACTTCCCCATCATCCCCTACTGCCCCACGCAGGCTAGCCATGTTCGCGCAGCGGCGATGCGCAATGATGCCACCATGGCCCGCCTCACCGTGATCGCCACCGGAGGCACGATATCGACCGGCACCGGCGTCGACGGGGTGCACCGACCCTCGTACAGCGGGTCGGACCTGACGGCGCCCTTCCGCGACGAACACGATGTCGACGTCGTCGACCTGCTGGCGGTCGACAGCTCGGAGCTGACGCTGGCCGATTGGGACCGGATCCGCGACGCGGTGACGGCCGCGGTCGACGGCGGGGCCGACGGTGTGGTGGTGCTGCACGGCACCGACACCATGGAGGAGAGCGCGCTGTGGCTCGATCTCACCTACGCGGGCCGGGCCCCGGTCGTGCTGACCGGCGCCATGCGCAGCGCCGACGCCCCCGACGCGGACGGCCCGGCGAATGTGCGTGACGCCCTGGCGGTGGCGGCCAGCCCGGCCGCCCGCGACCTGGGCGTGGTGCTGTGTTTCGCCGGCCGGGTGCTGCAACCGCTGGGCATGAGCAAGGTGGCCACCGAGGACCTGAGCGGCTTCACCGGCCGGCTGCTGGGCGCCGTGGCCGGCGACGTGACCCTCGACGGCCCGAAGACCCGCCCCTATATCGGCGATCTGCGGGCCGCCGACGCGCCGCGCGTCGACATCGTCGCCGCATACCTGGGCAGCGACGCGGTGGCCCTCGATGCGTGCGTGGCCGCCGGGGCGCGAGGCCTGGTGCTCGAGGCGCTGGGTTCGGGAAACGCCGGACCCGCGGTGGTCGACGCGGTGCGCCGGCACTGCGGCGACGGGGTCGCCGTGGCGGTGTCCACCCGGGTCCCCGGCGGGCGGGTCGGCGCCAGCTACGGCCCCGGCCATGACATGGCGGCGGCCGGGGCGGTGATGGTGAAGCGGCTGCGACCGCCTCAGGCGCGCGTCCTGCTGATCGCCGCGCTGGCCGCGCAGCTACCGGTCGCCGACGTCGTCGCCCGGTGGGGCTGACAGCGCATCGGCCTGCAGCCCCCCGGCGTAATCGGGCCAGTCCAGGGAATCGATCGGGTTGGCGCGCACCAGGTCACCGCCGTCGGCGGGAAACGTCCGGGCGGGACCGGGGCCGGAGCTGCGGGTTTCGAAGCGCGCCGTGACCACGCCGTGGCCCGCGCCCTGCACCCAGCCGTGCCCGAGTTCGCGGTGGGCGACGTCGTCGCCGACCCGCCACCCGGCAGCCTCTGCTGTCTGGGGTCCGGGCCCATACATGGTCTCGGTCGCGGTCTCCACCGCCGGTGAATCCGGTTGCGGCGCCGCCAGATCCAAGTCCGGAAACAGCGATTCCTGGCGCACGTCACTCAGCCCCGAAAAGCCCACGCCGAGAAGGCGAATGGGCCCGATCTCGCGCGGATCGAGCAGTAGCCGGCGGGCCATGCCCACCAGCGCGGCGACCTCGGTGGTGGCATAGGGCAGCGTCGCGGACCGGGTCAGCGTGCTCATGTCGGATTTCTTCAGCTTGACGGTGACGGTGCGCGCGCCGCGGCCGTCGCGCAGCAGGCGGTGATGGGCGTGCTCGGCGATCGGCTCGATGGCCTCACGCAACTGCTCCAGGCTGGTCAGGTCGGCGGCGAAGGTCGATTCGGAGCTGATCTGCTTGGCCTCGGCGCGCTCGGCGACCGGGCGGTCGTCGATCCCGCGGGCGAGCCGGTGCAGCGCAGGCCCGATCGTGGCGCCCAGAATGTTGGCCGCCTCGGCCTCGGTCAGCGCGGCCAGCTCGCCGATGGTCTCGATGCCGAGGCGATGCAGCCTCTCCTCGGCGACCGGGCCGATCCCCCACAGCCGGCGCACCGGCAGCCCGCCGAACAACAGCGGTTCCTCGGCGCGGCGCACCACCCGAACCCCGTCGGGCTTGGCCAGCCCGGAGGCGATCTTGGCGATCTGCTTGCCGGAGCCGGCGCCCACCGAGGCGATCAGGCCGGTGTCGTCGCGGACCCGTCGCCGCAGGTCCTCGCAGAACGCCTCGACGGCCTCGGCGGACGCCCCGGCGAGCTGCGCGGGCTCGCCGAATCCCTCGTCGAAGGACAACTGCTCGACCACGGGCACCACGGCGCGGATGGTGTCGAAGACGCGCCTGCTGGCCAGCCCGTACACCACGCCGCGCGGCGGCAGCACCACCGCACTCACCCCGACCAGCCGGCGGGCCTGATGCATGGGCATGGCCGAGCGCGCCCCGAACACGCGCGCCTCGTAGCTGGCCCCGGCCACCACGCCGCGCCCGCCCACACCGCCGACCAGCACCGGGCGCCCGCGCAGCGTCGGGCGGGTCAGTTGCTCGACGGAGGCGAAGAACGCGTCCATGTCCAGGTGCAGCACCCACCGCGACTCCACACGCTCGATGCTAGGGCCCCACACGAAGGGCCAGTTGGACTAACGTTTTGTCATGGCCATGGGGTCCGGCGACGCGGCCGTTCCGCACGGGGGCGCGCCGCCCCCGACGCGATGGGCGCGACTGCGCCATCAATGGAACGAACGCCTGCAACCCGGGGAGCAGACCACGGTGCTGGCGTGGGCGTCGTTCACCCTCACCTTCGCGAGCCTGCGCGGCCTCACCCACTGGATCCGCGCCGGCCACGGACCCTCCGGCGGCGGTGTGTCGTTGGGCGGCAAGCACTTCCACCACTACAACATCGGCATCGGGATGCTGGCGACGGTGGCCGGCGTGGGGCTGCGCGGAAGCGAAGAGCAACGGCGGCATCCCGCGGCCGCGGTGGCGTACGGCGCCGCGAACGCCATGATCGTCGACGAGCTGGCGCTGCTGTTGGACCTCAAGGACGTCTACTGGGCATCGGATGGTCGCAAGAGCGTCGACGTCGCAGTCGGCTTGATCGCCACCGGGGCGACGGTGGTGGTGGGCATGCCGTTCTGGCCGCATGCCCATCGGGCGCTACGATCTCGCGCCTGACCCGGTTGCGGCCGCTCAGGCCTTGGCGATGCTCACCCGCACGCCGTCCCCGATCTCGGCGCCGTCGGCCGGATCACCGAATTCGAAACTGGTGGCCAGGATTTCGCCCGCGATGAGGTCGCGGTGGGTGCGCGCCCAGTCGGCCCGCTCGCCGGGCACCGCCATCACCACCGAAATCCGGTCGGACACATCCAAACCCGTCGACTTGCGCAGCTCCTGCAGCTCGCGGATCCGGTCCTTGGCCCAGCCCTCGGCCTCGAGTTCCGGGGTCACCGTGCCGTCCAGCACCACCAGCCCGGCGCCATCGGGCAGCGCCGCGGTGAATTCCGGGTCCGCGGCGACCAGTCGTGAGCTGTATTCCTCGGGTTGCAGCACCGCGGGTCCGGCGGTCAGGGTGCCGTCCGGATTGACGATGCCATCCCCTGCCTTGACCGCCTTGATGGCCGCCTGCACGTCCTTGCCCAGCCGCGGCCCGGCCACCCGCGCGTTGACGGTGAGTTCGAAGCGGCCGTAGGTGTCGATCGCGTCGGTCAGCTCGACGCTCTTGACGTTCAGCTCGTCGGCGATCAGGTCGGCGAAGGGCTCCAGTCGCTCCGGATTATCCACCGCCACCGTCAGTTTCGGCAGCGGCAGCCGCACCCGTAGCTTCTTGGCCTTGCGCAACGACGACGCGGCCGAGCAGACCTCGCGCACCTGATCCATTGCGGCGACGAGGTCGGGGTCGGCGGGCACGTCGCCGGCCTGCGGCCAATCGGTGAGGTGCACCGACCGCTGAGAAGTCAGGCCGCGCCAGACGATCTCGGTCACCGAGGGAAGAAGCGGCGCGGCCAGCCGCGCCGTCACCTCCAGCACGGTGTGCAAGGTGTCGATGGCGTCGACGTCTTCCTCCCAGAACCGGGAACGCGACCGTCGCACATACCAGTTCGTCAGCGCCTCGGTGAACTGGCGCAGCTGCTCGCAGGCTCGCGAGATGTCGCAGGTGTCCATCTCGTGGGTCAGGTCGTCGCGCAGCTCGGCGAGCTTGGCCAGGATGTAGCGGTCCAGCACCTGCGTCGAATCGGTGCGCCAGGTACCGACTTTGGGCGCGTAGAGGGCCAGGAAGCTGTAGGCGTTCCAGAACGGCAACAGCACCTGGCGCACACCCTCGCGGATGCCCTGCTCGGTGACGATGAGATTGCCCCCGCGCAGGATCGGCGAGGCCATCAGGAACCAGCGCATGGCGTCGGAGCCGTCGCGGTCGAACACCTCGCTGACATCGGGATAGTTGCGCAGCGACTTGCTCATCTTCTGGCCGTCGGATCCCAGCACGATGCCATGCGCCACACAGGTTTTGAAGGCGGGACGGTCGAACAGCGCGGTGGCCAGCACGTGGAGGGTGTAGAACCAGCCGCGGGTCTGCCCGATGTACTCGACGATGAAGTCCCCGGGGTAGTGGGTGTCGAACCACTCGGAGTTCTCGAACGGGAAATGCACCTGCGCGTACGGCATCGATCCCGAGTCGAACCACACGTCGAAGACGTCGGGGATGCGGCGCATCGTGCTGGCCCCGGTCGGGTCGTCGGGGTTGGGCCGGGTCAGCTCGTCGATGAAGGGCCGGTGCAGGTTGGTGGGCCGCACCCCGAAGTCGCGTTCGAGTTCGTCGAGGCTGCCGTAGGCGTCGATCCGCGGGTAGGCGGGGTCGTCGGACTTCCACACCGGAATCGGGGTGCCCCAGTAGCGGTTTCGTGAGATCGACCAGTCGCGGGCGCCCTGCAGCCACTTGCCGAACTGGCCGTCCTTGACATGTTCGGGGTACCAGGTGATCTGCTGGTTGAGTTCGACCATCCGGTCCCGGAATTCGGTGACCGCGACGAACCACGAGGACACCGCCCGATAGATCAGCGGGTTGCGGCAGCGCCAGCAGTGCGGGTAGGGGTGCTCGTAGGTTTCGTGGCGCAGCAGCACCGCGCCGTTGGCCGCGACCGGACCGCTGCCGTTCTTCAGGTCGCGGATGATGTGCGGGTTGGCGTCAAAGACGTGCTGCCCCTGGTAATCCGGGACGGTGGCGTCGAAGCGCCCCTTGGAATCGACCGGCGTGACCGGGGTGATGCCGACCTTGTCGGTGGTCGCCATGTCGTCCTCGCCGTAGGCCGGCGCCATGTGCACGATGCCGGTACCGTCCTCGGTGGTGACGAACTCACCGGGCAGCACCTGAAATGCGTTGTCCGTATCCATGAAGTACGGGAACGGCGGCAGGTAGCGGGTGCCGAGCAGGTCGGCGCCGCGATAGGTGGCCAAAATCTCGGGCGCACCGCCTTTTTCGAAGCCCAACTCGCGCGCGTAGGCGCCCAGCCGCGGCTCCGCGAGGACGAAACGCCTGCCCTCGGCGCTGACCTCGACGTAGGTCACGTCGGGGTTGACGGCGACGGCCAGGTTGGACGGCAGGGTCCACGGCGTCGTCGTCCACACCAGCAGGTGCGCCCCGTCCAGCGGGCCGCCGACCACCCTGAATCCCACCGTCAGTGCGGGGTCCTGGCGGCTCTGGTACACGTCGTCGTCCATCCGCAATTCGTGGTTGGACAGCGGGGTTTCGTCGCGCCAGCAGTAGGGCAACACCCGATAGCCCTCGTAGGCCAGGCCCTTGTCCCACAGCTGTTTGAACGCCCAGATCACCGACTCCATGTAGGGCAGGTCCAGCGTCTTGTAGTCGTTGTCGAAGTCGACCCAGCGCGCCTGGCGGGTGACGTAGGCCTGCCACTCGTCGGTGTAGCGCAGCACCGATTCGCGGCAGGCGTCGTTGAACGCGGCGATGCCCATGTCGTCGATCTGCGACTTGTCGGTGATGCCCAGCTGGCGCTCGACTTCGAGTTCGGCCGGCAGCCCATGGGTGTCCCAGCCGAAGCGGCGCTCCACCTTGTAGCCGCGCATGGTGCGGTAGCGCGGGACGATGTCCTTGACGTATCCGGTGAGCAGGTGCCCGTAATGCGGCAACCCGTTGGCGAACGGCGGCCCGTCGTAAAACACGTATTCCGGCGCGCCGTCACGGCGGGCGATGCTGGCCCGGAAGGTGTCGTCGCGGGCCCAGTAGTCCAGCACCTCGAGCTCGAGCGCCGGGAAGTCGGGCGCTCCGCCGGCCAGCTTGGGGTAGGCCTGGACGGAGTCCACCGGCTGAGTCTCGAGGTCAGCTTCGGGGCCTGGTGTGTCGGTCACGATGCGCGTTGTCTCCTGTGCCACGGTGCAAACCGGGGACGACGACGCGCTGGCTGCGCGAGCGCCGCGGTACCACCCCGCTTGCCGCGCTTTCGCGTGGCCGCTCGATGACGGCTGTGACGGGCCTACCCGTTCGGTTCTACTGAGCCAGGATGGCCGTTCTTCCGAAGGCTCCCCGGTGATGGCCGGATCGACGCCAGTAGATCGATTCTACGAAGACCCGCAAATCCGGGTGCACTCCAAGGGGTCGCCAAGGCGCAGAACTACGTCTGCGGCCAGGCGACCCCTTGGAGCAGGAGGTACTCGACGTCCATCGAAGTTCGGCTTTCAGGCCCGGACTTCGAGGACGCCAACCCGCCACAGCGCGGCGTACACGTGCCGCAGCGGGACGCTCAGCAGACGGGCGGCGCCGTCGACCAGCGGGTCGCTCCCGGCGCCGAACGGTGCGTTGTCGGACCCGCGGCGGGCCTTGGCCACGGGAGCCTGAGCGGGAGCCGGGATCGTGTCGGTGTCGCGCACCACGGTCAGCGTGGGGGCGGGAGCTACGGTGAGCACTTCGTCGTAGAAAACTGCGGTCATCATCGCCTCCTAGAGGGGAGATCCAACGGGAACTGACTGGACTGACGTGTCCCATCCCGTGCGATCTCAGAACGCTTGGCCGATAACCACTTAGCGTTGCGACGACTCAGCCGAGAAGGTCGCGCCGGAGACCGGATCGGGACGAAACACAGTTCGGACTTCGGTCCGGACTGTCGCTAGAACTCATGTGTCCCTCACCTCCTCGCGGTCACGACGCATGCGCGGGTCGCATGCAATCTATGCGCAGCAAAGGAGCAGAACCCGACGACCGTCGGGGATCCGCACCCCACTCGTCAGAGATTCGGCACCACACGACGTGTCCGGAATTCCGGAAGCCACCTGGGCTCAACCCTTAAGCCGGGAGGAGCTGTCCTGACCCGGGGCGTCTTTCGACGTTCGGGGTCAGTGGCCTCTATTCGTGTAGACGCCTCACCTAACGAGGTGCTTACCCGACCGATGATGCACGACGGCTATGACGCGGTCAAATCCCTGGATAGCGTGTCGGAGATTCTGTACGCATTCATTAGGGGCGCACACAGCATTCGGTCAGGTTCACGCCGCTGAGCTGCGCATACGCGCGCCAGCCGTCAGGAATCCGTCAATTTCGCGCGGTTGGCCCGGCCCCCCCGAATCACTTCTCCACCAGGCCGTCGAGCCGGCCGATGGTGTCGATGAACTCCTCGACCATGTCCAGCACCACCGAACGCGTCGGGCGAACCCGGTCGAGCGAGCCCACCACCTGCCCGACGAAGTAGGTCGCCAGCTCACGCGCCTTGGCGCCCTGATGGGCGGCGGCCTGGTTGATGCGCACCTGCGGCTCGGTGATCAGCGCGGTCTGCAACGGCATGCCCAGCGGATCAGGGTTTTCCGGCCGCTCCCACTCGTCGGTCCAGGCCGTGCGCAGCATCCGCGCCGGCTTGCCCGTCATCGAGCGCGACCGCACCGTGTCCGACGAGCTGGCGGCCAGGAATTTCTCCTTGACCACGGGCACCGTCTCGGCCTCTTCGGTGGTCAGCCACACCGAGCCGCACCACACGCCTTCGGCGCCCAGGGCCAGCGCCGCGGCGATCTGACGCCCACGGGCGATTCCGCCGGCGGCGAGCACGGGCACCGGCGCCACCGCATCGACGACCTCGGGCACCAGGACCATGGTCGCCACCTCGCCGGTGTGCCCGCCCGCCTCGGTGCCTTGCGCGACGATCAGGTCGACACCCGCGGCGGCGTGCCGTTGCGCGTGCCGGGTGGTGCCGGCCAGCGCGGCCACCAGCACGTCCCGGTCGTGCGCGCGTTCGACGAGGTCCGCCGGGGGCGGGCCGAGCGCGCTGGCGATCAGCCGGATGTTGTTGGAGAAGGCGACGTCGAGCAGCGGCTCGTACGTCCTGGGCGAGATGTTCAGGCCACCCAGCGACGCGCGCGGCTCCTCGGCGGTCGCGGAGACGCCGTAGCGGGCCAGGAGGTCGTCGACGAACGCGCGATGCTCGTCGGGCAGCAGGGTGCGGGCCTGCGTGGTGTCGATGCCGCCTTGCTCGGCACCGACGTATTTGGGCGGCAGCAACAGGTCGACCCCGTAGGGCTTGCCCCCGGTCTGTTCCTCGATCCAGGTCAACTCGCTCTGCAGGCGTTGGGGGCTGTGCGCGGTGGCGCCCAAGATCCCGAAGCCGCCCGCATTGGTCACCGCTGCCACCACGTCGCGGCAGTGGCTGAAGGCGCAGATCGGGAATTCGACACCGAGCATCTCGGCCACCCTGGTTCTCATTGCCCGACGCTAAGAGTTATCGACTGCTAAGTCAATCGGCCACGGCGCGTGGGCAACTCAGGTGTGCGCGTCGGCGCTAAGAGCGGGGAGACCGGCCGTCCGGCGGCCAGCTCGACACGCCCTCCTCCAGCGGCACCTCCAGGCTCTGCAGGATCGACGCGACCATCCGCCAGGCGCCGATGACCGTCACCAGTTCGACGAGAACCGTTGTGTCACCCTGGAATTCGCGTTTGCATGCCGACCAGCTCGCGGCGCTCACCGCGCCGTCGCGGACCACGTCGTCGGTGGCCGCGAGCACGGCCCGCTCGATGGGCCCGAACCCCACGTGGTTCGGCCAATCCCGCACGCCCCGCAGGTCGTCGGCCGGAACGCCGAGCCGGGATGCGACCCGCCAGTGCTGTGTCCATTCGTAGTCGCAGGCGGTGAGCCAGCCGATCCGCATGATCACCAGCTCGCGTAGCCGCGAGTCGAGCGTCCCGTGCCAGAGCATGGTGGCCAGCAGGTCGTTGATGCCACGGGCCAGTGGCGGATGGTTGAGCAGCACTTGGAAGATGCTGAGCTCGGCCATGTAGTTGGGGACGGCCGCTTCGTCGGCGGCGGCCTTGGCTTCGGCGAGTGGCAGTCGAGGCAGGCGCGCTGTTGTCATCGGATGAGCACTCCTCCGTGCTGGCGGGACCGTCGAGTTCTACGGTCATGGTAGTCAGGCGCGGAGGTCTCGGTGATCAGCTTGGCATTGGTTCGCCCACGTAGTCCCCGAATGACCACAAGTTGCCTTCAGGATCGCGAACGGCGAATTCTGTTGCGCCGTAATCGGTTTTAGCGAGCGGGCGAACGATCTCCGCCTCGTGTGAGAGCACCCGTTCGTAGAGGGCAGCGGGATCGCCGGTGACGATGTAGCCGCCGGCGGTTCCCGGTTCACGCGACCAGTCCGCGCCGGCTTTGTGGCTGCCCAGCATGATCCCACCGCTGCCTTCCGGCCAATTCAGCTGGGCGTGATCGACCCTGTCGCCGTCGCCGTATCGGGCCGCGACGACGAAGCCGAACGTGTCGACGTAGTAGTCGATGAGCTTGAGAGCGTTATGTGCCTGCAGCGTCAACCAGACGGTCGGATTCGATGTAGTCATGGTCCCATCCTGAACCGGGCGAGTGTCCGCCGTCTTGTATGTTTCGGAACTCCTCGGTCAGCCAGGCCCGCGGCGGCACCCCGGCGAACCGGCCGAACTCGCGGGTCAGGTGGGCCTGGTCCCAATACCCGGTATCGGCTGCGACCGCGGCGAGGTCGACCCGGCCATTGCGACGCGCCGACGCCGCGATCCTGGCCGTCGCGTGCTGGAATCGCATGAGCATCGACACCGTCTTTGGAGATCTGCCAACCTCCCGCTGGAACAGCGCACTCATCCATCTGGCACTCACCCCGACACGATCTGCCAACACGCCCAAAGGAATTCGTCCCTGAGTGCGCTCCATCAGGTGCCAGGCATACGCGACCTCGGGACGCACGGTCACATCGTCGCGGCGGCGCCGGGCGTCGACGAGGTAATCAGCCACAGTTGCGAAGACCTTGGGCCACTGACGCGCTTCGGCGACACGCTCGGCGAGTTCGATGGCGCGACGGCCGAGTACATCGATGCCGTCGTAGGCGGTGACGGGCAGCTCGGCGCTGGGCACACCGAACAGTGCGCGTGACGCCAAAGGATGCACCGCCAGCTGCACGCCCGCTTGGGCACGCCGCTGCCGCACACGGCTGGCCCGCACGTGTAATCCACCGAGGACCAACGGGTTGGGTCGAGAACTCGCCAGCGCATCGGCGGTGGGTGCGGCCTCCACCCCGTCGTCGAGGCTGACGATGAACGTCAGCATCGACGACGGCAGACCGCGATGCACGGTCTCGGGCACCTCCAGCGCGCGATAACCCACCATCGACGTGACGCCGGGCGCAATCCGCGTCGGCGCCACCACGAACTCCCAGCTGCGCTGCGCTTCGCCGGCCATCTCAGCCACGCTAGCGCGCCGCGGCTGCGACGTCAGGTCGGTGGCTCGAGCAGCCCGAGCAGTTGCAAGTCGGTCACGTACTTGACGATCACCGACGGGCCGATCTGCAAGATGTCGTTATCGGGGCCGATTTTGGCTTCCTGCACCGCGGCGCGGAAACGCCGTTGCCCACCATGCCGAGCACCAACCGGGGCGAAGATGTCCGAGACGTAAGCCGCCACCACCGCCGAAGGCACCATATAGGCGGGGAGCCGCTGACCCGACGGGTCCCGAATCTCGGCCGGGTCAGCGGCTCCGGTCACATAGCCGACGAGACGCATATCGCCGACATCTTCACGGACAAGCACCGCGGCTTGTTCAATGCCGTCGGATTCGCCATCGAACTGGCGAGGCTCGCCGACTCCAAAGACCGTCTAGTCAACACGAGTGCAACAGTTGGGAAGGCTAGTAGACGACTACCCCGTAGGTCCAGTGTTATTCAAACTTAATGTCCTGTGAATTACCCCAGACGATAGATCAAGACTCAGCATTAGCAGCCTGTGCATACTTTCAGTACTGATCATGGATAGTCCAGCAACATACGGTATGGATTGGCTGCGCGACATTCGGCGTTTGAATGCCGCTCATCGCCGCATCGACCGTTATCGCAGGGTTATAGGCGGCAGGCCGTGGCTAGCCCGACATGCCAATAGCGCCAATGGCGGATAAACGAATGCGGCGCGGTCCGGATGGACCACGCCGCATTCGCGTTCGTCGGAAGTGATTACAGCAAGCCGAGCAGTTGCAGGTCGGTGACGTACTTGACGATCACCGGCGCGCTGACATGCGGGATGTCGTTGTCGGAACCGACTTTCGCTTCCTGCACCGCGGCGCGGAAGCGATCCGTCGGGGCGAAGGCACCGCGGGCCGGCTCGGCGGCCTGCAGGTTCTTCGGATCCCGCAGCAGCAACGTCAACATCTGCAGGACCGAGTTCTGCCGCTGCCGTTCCGGCAGGCCGCGCAGGCCGGTCTCGAAGCGCTGCAGCCACTCGCCGAAGTCGCCGACCCGCTCGATCGGGTAGCCGGCTTCGATCAGCCAGTCGACGTACTCGTCGAGCCCGATGCCGTCGTCGTGCGGGTTCATCACGTGGTACGTCTCGAACCCGTCCATCACCTGGGCGCCCAGTTTGGCGATGGCCTCGGCGACGAACTCGACGGGCAGGCCGTCGAAGTGCGCGCTCTGCCGGTTGCCGTCGGCGTCCAGCTGGTAGAAGGACTTGGGCGCGGTGCCGGTGGCCACGACGCTCAGGATCATCCGGGTGAAGATGTCCGCCACGTTGAGCTGACCGGCGTAAGTGGTGTCGGCCAGGATCATGTCGGAGCGGAACACCGAGACCGGCAGCGCGCACAGGTCGTTGGCCTCGCGCAGCAGGACCTCGCCTGCCCACTTGCTGTTGCCGTACCCGTTGGCGTAGCCGCCGTCGATGACGCGCCGGGCGCTGATGACCCGGATGTCGGCGTCCTCGGTGAACTCGGCCGGGTCGATCTGGCGGCCCACGTCCGAAGTCGACACGTACGCGTAGGGCTTCTTCTTCGTGGTGAGCGCCAACCGGATCAGCTCCGCGGTGCCCCCGACGTTCGGGGTGAACAGCTCGTTGTAGGGCAGGACACCGTTGACGACGGCCGCGGAGTCCACGATCAGGTCGACGGTGTCGGCCAGCCGCTGCCACGTCTCCTCGTCCAGGCCGAGGTTGGCCTGGCCCTTGTCACCGGCGACGACCTGCAGGTGCTCTTCGGCCAGTTCCTGGAAGTGCCGCAGCAGTTCCGGGTCACCGCTGTTGAAGGTCTTCTCCAGACGGCGCCAGGCGTCCTCGTCGGACTTGGCCCGCACCAGGCAGATCAGCTTGCCGTCGACCTGTTCCAGCTGCTCGAGCCATTCCAGTGCCAGGTAGCGACCCAGGAAACCGGTCGCCCCGGTCAGCAGGACCGTCCGAACCTCGGCGCTCGGACCGGGCAGCGTCGGCGCGGTCGACAACGTCGTCGCGTCGATGAACTTGTCCAGCGTGAGGTCGCGGGCGAACACCTCCTTGGCGTCGGCGCCGTGCACCGCCGCGAAGCCGGGTCCCGCGGCGCCCTCGGTGTCGGGACCGCTGGTGATCCGGTGCGCCAGGGCGCGCACCGACTGCGAGTCGAACAGGGTGCGCACCGACAGGGCGCCGTCGACGGCGGTGTTGATTTCGGCGATCACCCGCATCGCGGACAACGAATCCCCACCCAGTTCGAAGAAGGAGTCCTCGACCGACACCCGCTCCATGCCGAGGACGCGGGCGAAGATGTCGGCCACGATCTCTTCGGTCGGGTCGGCCGGCGCGATGTACTCGCCACCGCGCTTCTGGTACTCCGGTGCGGGCAGGGCGCGCTTGTCCAGCTTGCCGTTGACGGTCAGCGGCAGCGCATCCAAGGCCACTACCGCGGCCGGCACCATGTAGGCCGGCAACCGCTCAGCCAGCTGGATGCGGATCCCTACAGGGTCGGCGGTTCCGGTGATGTAACCGACCAACCGCTTGTCGCCGGGACGGTCCTCGCGGGCGATCACCGCGGCCTGCTCGACCCCGTCCAGTGCGGCGAGGGCCGCCTGCACCTCACCGAGCTCGATGCGGTAGCCGCGCAGCTTGACCTGCTCGTCGGCCCGCCCCAGGTACTCGAGCTGACCGTCGCGGCCCCACCGGACCAGGTCGCCCGTCCGGTACATCCGCCCACCCGGGCTGCCGAACGGGCAGGCGACGAAGCGCCCCGCCGTCAGACCAGGCCGGCGCGAATAACCCGTGGCCACACCGTGGCCGGCGATGTACAACTCGCCGACGACACCCTCGGGCGCCGGGCGCAGCCACCGGTCCAGCACGAACAGCGCGGCGCGCGGCACCGGCGAACCGATCGGCGCCGATCCCGTTCCGCTCTGCAGCGGCGCGCTCATCGCCGCGTACACCGTGCCTTCGGTCGGGCCGTACGCGTTGATCATCACCCGTCCGGGCGCCCACCGGTCGACAACCTCTACCGGGCAGGCCTCACCGGCCACCACCAACGCCGTCGACTCCAGACCCTCCGGCGAGAGCATGCCCACCGCCGACGGGGTCTGGCTCAACACGGTGACCCCTTCGGAGACCAGCAGCGCGTGCAGGTCGTCGGGCGAAGCCGCGACCGACTCGGGCACCACCACCAGGCGGCCGCCGTGCAGTAGCGCGCCCCAGATCTCGTGCACCGACACGTCGAACACCAGTGAGTGCCACTGCGCCCACACCCCCGCCTCCGGCAGGTCGGCGTGCAGCGTCTCCAGCAGCTGCGCGACGTTCGCGTGGGTCACCGCGACGCCCTTGGGCACGCCGGTGGTTCCCGAGGTGTAGATGACGTAGGCGATGTTGTCCGAGGACGGGATCGGCAGCGCCGTGCTGGCCTGGGTGGCCAGCGCCGGGTCGTCGACGTCGATGACCGTCGGGCTGCAGCCGTCCAGCCGGCCCCGCAGTCCCGCGGTGGTGACCACGGCGACCGGCTCGGCGTCGGCGAGCAGGAACTCGATCCGCGCGGCCGGCAGCGCCGGGTCGATCGGCAGGTAGGCCGCCCCGGTCTTGAGCACCGCAAGGATCGAGACGATGGCGTCGGCGGAGCGGGAGAACAGCAGCGCGACGCGCTCGCCCGGACCGGCGCCCTCTTCGATCAGCAGGCGCGCCATCCGGTTGGCGGCCTCGTCGAGCTCCCGATACGTCATCGAGCGGCCGTCGAAGGTCAGCGCCGCCGCGTCCGGGGTGCTGGCCACCTGTGCGGCGAACATGGCCGGGATGGACTTGCCGGTCGCCGGCTGGCTCAACACCACGCGGTTGCCACACTCGTCGAGCCACGCGTGCTCGTGCTCGTCGACGACGTCCAGCGACATCAGCCGTCGGGCCGGGTCGACCGTCATCTCCGACAGCACCCGCTGGAACCGCTCGGTCAGCTTCTCGATGCCGGCCGCGTCGAACACATCGGTGTCGAATTCGACGCGCAGGCCCAGCTCGCGACCCGGAAGCGCCATCACCGACAGCGGGTAGTGGTTGTACTCCCGGTTGGTGACATCGGTGATGGCCAACTCGTGGAAGCCCAACGGCACGCTGGTGTCGATCGGGTAGTTCTCGTACAGGAACAAGGTGTCGAACAGCGCGTCGTGACCGGTGACGTGGTGGATGTCGCTCAGCGCCAGGTGCTCGTGTTCGAGGGTGTCGTTGTGGTGCTGCTGCAGCTGCTCCAGCACGTCGGCGACGGTGGTCTCCGAGGTGATGCTGGCCCGCACCGGCACGGTGTTGATCAGCAGACCCACCATGGACTCGGCGCCGATCAGGTCGGCCGGTCGGCCCGACACCGCGGTACCGAACGCGACGTCATGCTGGCCGGTCAGACGCATCAGCAACTGCGCCCAGGCGGCCTGCAACACGGTGTTGACGGTGGTGTGGCAGGAGCGGGCCAGCTCGCCCAGGGCGCGCGTGGTCTCCGCGGACAGCCGGTAGGACTCCACGGCGCGCCGGCCGAGCCGCATCCGGCCCGCCGGGCCCACCAGGGTGGGCGTCTCGAACCCGTCGAGGACCTCGCGCCACGCCGCTTGCGCGGCGGTGCGGTCCTGTCCGGCCAGCCACGTCAGGTAGCTGCGGTAGGTGGCCGGCGCGGGCAACTGGTCGCCGTAGTAGTTGGCCAGGATCTCGCGCAGCAGGATGGGCAGCGACCAGCCATCCATCACGATGTGGTGGTTGGTGAGGACGAACCGGTACCTCTTGTCCGCGGTGCGGATCAGCGCGGCCCGGAATGCCGGGCGGTTGGCCAGGTCGCTCACCGCGGCGCGCTCGGCGGCGCACAGCTCCTCGACCCGCTGCTCGGGGTCGAGATCCTCCGCGCCCAGCTGGATGTAGCGCCACGCCATGACCGGATCGGCCGGGATGACCTGGACGGGCTCACCGAACTGCGGGCAGAACCGGGCGGCCAGGTTGGGGTGGCGGTTGACCACGGTGTGCACGGCGTCGTGCAGCCGGTGCGAGTCCAGCTCACCGGTCACGGTGATACCGAGCTGCACCGCATAGACGTCGTCGCCCGGGTCCTGCGCGAAGCTGGCGTGGAACAGCAGCCCCTGCTGCAGCGGGGTCAGCGGCAGGATGTCGGCGATCTGGTGCTGCTTGCTCAGCTCGTCGATCTGCGGCTGGTTCAGGCGCGCGGGCGCGACGTCCGACGGGGTCAACCCGCCGCCACCGCCCTGCACGTGGGCGCAGATGCCGGTCAGCGCCTCGAACCACAGCTGGCTCAGCCGGCTGATCTGCTCGCGGTCCATCGCGGAGGCCGCCCACGTCCAGTTGGCGTGCAGGTGGGGGCCGTCTTCGGTGTCCATGGTGCCGGCGTTGAGGTCGACGGTGTGCATCAACGGCATCGCCACCGCCGCGGCCGCGCCGCTCAGCGACAGGCTGTCGGGGCTCAGCCGCCACAGCTCACCGGGCAGATCGGCGGCCGCGCCCAGCCGTCCCAGGTAGTTGAATCCGATCACGGGGTCGGATCCACCCAGGTCGATATCGGGGTTCAGGTAGCGCAGCAGGCCGTAGGTCAAACCGTCCGGCAGGGCGCGCAGCTGCTCCTTGGTGGCCTTGATCGCCGCGCCCAGCGCGCCGTCGCCGGCGACCACATTCGCCCAATCCAGGCCGTCGACCGTCAGCGACACCGGGTACTTGGTGGTGAACCAGCCGACGGTGCGGGACAGGTCGACGTGCGGGCCGAGCTCTTCCTGACGACCGTGGCCCTCGACGTCGATGCCGATCGGCGTGCCGCTGCCCAGGAACTCCGTCCAGGCCAAGCCGAACGCGATCAACAGGATGTCCTGCACCCCGGCGTGGAACGCCGCGGGCACCTCACCCAGCAGCAGCCGGGTCGTCTCGACATCCAGCGACACCGACAACTGCTCGGCGGTCTGGTAGGTGTCCTCCTCGGGGCGCACCGCCGGCAGCACGGCCGGCGTCGCGACCACCTCGCGCCAGGCGTCGGCCTGCTCGACCACCGCCGGGCTCTGTGCGTGCTCGGCCAGCAGCGAGGACCAGCGTGCGAACGAAGTGCCACCCGTGGGCAGCGCCACCGGCTGGCCGCTGCGGTGCTGCGCCCAGGCGATGTTGAGGTCCTCGATCAGGGTCCGCCACGACACGCCGTCCACGGCCACGTGGTGGATGATCAACGCCAATTGGCTTGTCTCGCTTGCCCAGACGGCGCTCACCATCACTCCGGCGCCCGGGTTCAGCCGCGACCGGGCGGCCACCAGGGTCGCGTCGGACAGCTGGTCGACCGACTGCAGGCAGTCGGCCGCCTGCACGGTGCCCGGTTCGGGCGCCTGCAGCGACCAGCCGCCATTGCCGTCGTCCTCCACCCGCAGCCGCAGCATGGGGTGACGGTCCAGCAGCGCCTGCAGCACGACCACGACGTCCTCGGAGGTGACGCCGGCGGGTGCGGCCAGCACCATGGTCTGGTTGAAGTCGTCGATCGGGCCCTGCACGGTTTGCAGCCAGTGCATGATCGGGGTGGCCAGCACCGGCCCGATCCCCTCGTCGATCACGTCGGCCTCGTCGGCGCCGTCGGTGGCCACTCGGGCCAGCCGGGCGACCGTCTGCTCGACGAACACATCACGCGGGCGGCACATCACGCCGGCCGCGCGGGCCCGGGCCACCACCTGCATCGACAGGATGCTGTCCCCACCGAGGTCGAAGAACGAGTCGTCCACACCGACCCGCTCGACGCCGAGCACCTGGGCGTAGATGCCGGCCAGGATCTCCTCGGTGTGGTTGCCGGGGGCGCGGTATTGGCCGCCCCGCTTGTGGTACTCGGGCGCGGGCAGGGCGCGCTTGTCCAGCTTGCCGTTGACCGTCAGCGGCAGGGTCTCCAGCACGACGACCGCAGCCGGGACCATGTAGGCCGGCAGCCGCTTGCCCAGCTGGGTGCGCAGCTCGGTCGGGTCGGCGGTCCCGGTGATGTAGCCGACCAGACGCTTGTCGCCGGGGCGGTCCTCACGGGCGATCACCGCCGCCTGCTCGACGCCGTCCAGCGAGGCGAGGGCCGACTGGATCTCGCCGAGCTCGATGCGATAGCCACGGATCTTGACCTGCTCGTCGGCGCGGCCCAGGTACTGCAGCTGCCCGTCGGCGCCCCACCGGACCAGGTCACCGGTGCGGTACATCCGCGCGCCCGGCCCACCGAACGGGCACGCCACGAAGCGCGATGCCGTCAGTCCGGCCCGGCGGGCATACCCGGTGGCGACACCACGGCCGGCCACATACAACTCACCGACCACGCCTTCCGGCGCGGGCCGCAACCACTTGTCCAGAACGAACAACGCCGCGCCGGGAACCGGCGATCCGATCGGCGGAGCCCCCGACTCGCCGGCCAGCGGCGTGCTCATCGCCGCGTAGACGGTGGCCTCGGTCGGGCCGTAGGCGTTGATCATCACGCGTCCCGGCGCCCACCGGTCAACCACCTCGGCCGGGCAGGCCTCACCCGCGACCACCAGTGCCGTGGAGTCCAGACCCTCCGGCGAGAGCATGCCCACCGCGGACGGGGTCTGGCTCAGGACGTTGACCTTCTCGGCGACCAGCAGGGCGTGCAGCTCGTCGGGCGAGCCCGCGACGGACTCGGGCACCACCACCAGGCGCCCGCCGTGCAGCAGCGCGCCCCAGATCTCCCAGACGGAGACGTCGAAGACGAGCGAGTGCCACTGCGACCAGACCTTCCCCGGCCCGGTCGGCAGATCGGCGTGCAACGTCCGCAGGAACTCGGTCACGTTGCGGTGCGTGACCGCGACGCCCTTGGGCGTCCCCGTGGTGCCCGAGGTGTAGATCATGTACGCGATGTCCTCGGGCGCCGGCCCCGCCAGCGCGCTGCTGGGCTGGCCGTCCGCCGCGGCTTCGTCGACATCGACGACGGGCAGGTCGAACCCGTCCAGCCGGGTGCGCAGGCTGGCCGTGGTCACCACCGCGATCGGAGTGGCATCGCCGAGCATGAATTCCATCCGCGCCGACGGCAGCGCCGGGTCGATCGGCAGGTAGGCTGCGCCGGTTTTCAGCACCGCAAGGATCGAGATGATCGCCTCGGCAGAACGGGAGAACAGCAGCGCAACGCATTCGCCCGGGCGCGCGCCCTGGTCGGCCAACAGGTGCGCAAGCCGGTTCGCGGCCTCATCGAGTTCGCGATAGGTCAGAGAGCGATCGCCAAAGGTCAGCGCCACCGACTGCGGAGCACGCGCCACCTGGATGGCGAACCTCTCCGGGATCGACAACGGGGTCTTGACCGGCTTGGTCAGTACCTCCCGGTTGCCCCACTCGTCGAGTCGATCGTGCTCGCCGCCGTCCAGCAGATCGATCGACAACAATCGCCGTCCCGCACCGACGGTCATGACTGCTCCTCCAAGTCCACGGTCATGGCTTCCAGCACCCGCTTGAACCGCTCTACGAGCTTGTCGATCCTCGCCTCGCCAAATACGTCTGTATCGAACTCGACGCGAAGGCCTATTTCGTGGCCTGGCACGGCTTGTACCGAAAGCGGGTAGTGGTTGTATTCCCGATTGGTGAATCCAGTAATAGTTAACTCGTCGACGGCCGAAAGCGCGGCAGTATCGATGGGATAGTTCTCATACACGAACATTGTGTCGAAAATTTGGTCATGTCCCGTTACACGATGGATGTCATTCAGTGCTAAATGCTGATGATCCAAGGTGTCGGTGTAGGTGCGTTGTAGCTGGTCAAGCAGGTCGGCGATGGTGGTTTCGGCGCCGATAGTCGCCCGCACCGGGACGGTATTGATTAAAAGGCCCACCATGGCCTCGGATCCGGCCAATTCGGTCGGACGGCCCGAAACCGCTGTGCCAAACACCACATCGTGCTGTCCGGTCAGCCACATCAGCAGCTGCGCCCAGGCCGCCTGTAGCACCGTGCTGACGGTGGTGCGACACGAGCGGGCCAATTCGCCCAACAGACGGCTGGTCTCCGCGGACACGTGGAACTCCGCAAACCCGCGCGGACCAAGCGCCATGCGCCCCGACGGGCCCACCAGCGTCGGGGTGTCGAAGCCCTCGAGCACCTCGCGCCACGCCGCCTGAGCCGCGGCACGATCCTGCTCGGACAGCCAGGTGATGAAGCTGCGGTACGGCACCGGCGCGGGTAGCCGCACCCCGAAGTAGCTGGCGAAGATCTCTTGCAGCAGGACTGGCTTGGACCAGCCGTCGAGCACGATGTGGTGATTGGTGAGCACGAACCGGTACGTGTTCTCCGCCGTGCGGATCAGGGCACCCCGGAACGGCGGCTGCCCGGCCAGGTCACAGACCGCCACGCGTTCGGCGGTGGACAACAGCTCGACCTGCTCCGCGACGTCGGAGTCGGTGTCCAGTTCGACGTACTGCCAGGCCAGCTCCGGATCGGTCGTCATGACCTGCACCGGCTCCCCGAAGTCCTCGGAGAATCTGGCCACCACGTTCGGGTGGCGGGTGATGACGGTGTGCACCGCCTCCCGCAGCCGCTCCGGGTCCACTGCGCCCGTCACGGAAATGTCGAGCTGCACCGCGTAGAGATCCTCGCCGCCCTGGGCGGTGCCGGTGTGGAACAACAGTCCCTGCTGCAACGGGGTCAGCGGCAGCACGTCCGCGATCTGGTACTGCTGCTGCAGTTCGTCGAGGTCGCGCTGGCTGAGGCGGGCAGGCGCGATGTCGGACGGGGTCAAGCCGCCGCCGCCGTTGCGCACGTGCGCGCAGATGCCGGCCAGGGCGTCGAACCACAGTTCGCTGAGCCGGCTGATCTGCTTTTCGTCCAGCGCCGAGAGCGCCCACGTCCAGTTGGCCTGCAGGTGCGGGCCGTCCGTGGTGTCCATGGTGCCGGCGTTGAGTTCCACCGTGTGCGGCAACGGCAGCGCCACCGCCCAGGCCGCACCGGCCAGCTCGAAGCTGTCCGGATCCAGCTGCCACAGATCCGCCGACAGTTCGGCGGCGCCGCCGCCGAGCCGACCCAGGTAGTTGAATCCGATGACCGGATCCGAAACATCCAGTGCCGCTTCGGGATTCAGGTAGCGCAGCAGCCCGTAGGTCAAGCCGTCGGGCAACGCGCGCAGCTGTTCCTTGGCGTCCTTGATCAGCCCGCCCAGGGCCGCGTCACCGCCGATCACCTGGCCCCAGGACAGTCCACCGATCCGCAACGACACCGGGTACTTCGCGGTGAACCAGCCGACCGTGCGCGACAAGTCCACCTGCGGGCCCAGCTCTTCGTTGCGTCCGTGGCCCTCCACGTCGATGGCGATCGGCGCGCCGGTGCCCACGAACTGGGTCCAGGCCAAGCCGAACGCGATCAGCAGAATGTCTTGCACACCGGCGTGGAACGCCGCGGGCACCTCACCGAGCAGCAGCCGGGTCGTCTCGACGTCCAACGACGCCGAGAGCTGTCCGGCCGTCACGTAGGTGTCCTCGGGCTGCGCCTGCGGCAGCACCGCCGGGATGGCGGCCACCTGCCGCCACTCCTCCAGCCGCTCGACCACCTGGGGCCGGCGCGCGTATTCATCCAGCAGCGACGACCACCGCGCGAACGAGGTGCCGCCCACTGGCAGCGCCACCGGCTGGCCGCTGTGGTGCTGCGCCCAGGCGATGTTGAGGTCCTCGATCAGGGTCCGCCAGGACACCCCGTCGACGGCCAGGTGGTGAATGATCAACGCCAATTGGTTTGTCGCACTTGCCCATACGGCACGCACCAGCACACCGTCGGCCAGGTTCAGCCGCGACCGGGCGTCCACCAGCGCCGCTTCGGACAACACGTCGACCGACTCCACGCAGTCGCCGGCCTGCACCGAGCCCGCCTCGGGCACCTCGAGCGACCAGCCGCCGACGCCGTCGTCCTCGACGCGCATCCGCAACATCGCGTGCCGATCCAGCAGCGCCTGCACCACTACCGGCACGTCGTCGAACGTGACCTGCGCGGGCGCCGCCAGCACCATGGTCTGGTTGAACTGCTCGACCGGGCCGTCCATGTTCTGCAGCCAGCGCATGATCGGGGTGGCCACCACTGCGCCGAGCCCCTCGTCGACCACGTCGTCGTCGCCGCTGGCCACCGTGGCGACTCGCGCCAGCTTGGCCACCGTCTGCTCGACGAAGACGTCCCGCGGGCGGCACACCACTCCGGCCGCCCGGGCGCGCGCTACCACCTGCATCGACAGGATGCTGTCGCCGCCGAGGTCGAAGAAGGAGTCGTCGACACCGACGCGCTCCACCCCCAGCACCTGGGCGTAGATGCCGGCCAGGATCTCCTCGATCGCGCTCACCGGCGCCCGGTAGCGGTCGGCGTCCTGGTATTCCGGCGCCGGCAGCGCGCGGGTGTCCAGCTTGCCGTTGACCGTCAGCGGCAGCGCGTCGAGCACCACCACCGCCGTGGGCACCATGTAGCTCGGCAACCGCTCGCCGAGCTGGGCGCGAACCTCCGCCGGGTCGGCGGCTCCGGTCACGTAGCCCACCAGGCGCTTGTCGCCGGGGCGGTCCTCGCGGGCGATCACCGCCGCATGCTCGACGCCGTCCAGCGAGGCGAGCGCGGCCTGGATTTCGCCGAGTTCGATGCGGTAGCCGCGGATCTTGACCTGTTCGTCGGCGCGGCCCAGGTACTGCAGCTGCCCGTCGGCACCCCAGCGGACCAGATCCCCGGTGCGGTACATCCGCGCACCCGGGGCCCCGTACGGGCAGGCCACGAATCGCGTGGACGACAGTCCCGGGCGGCCGACATAGCCGGCGGCCAGCCCGCCGCCGGCGACGTACAGCTCGCCGACCACGCCGACGGGCACCCGGCGCAGCCAGCCGTCGAGCACGAAGAAGGCGAGGTTGGCCAGCGGCACCCCGATGGGGCTGACGTTGACGTCGACGTCTCCGTCGACGATCTCGCGGAACGAGGCGTGCACCGTCGTCTCGGTGATGCCATACATATTGATCATGCGGGGCAGGCCCGGGTGACGGTGCAGCCACGTCGACAACCGGTGCGGCTCCAGCGCCTCACCACCGAAGACCACCGTCTGCAACTTCAGCTGCTCACCCAATTCGGGCGCCAACGCATCGGCGCTCTGCAACGCGTAGAACGCCGACGGGGTCTGGCTCAGGACGCTGACCTGCTCGCGAACCAGCAACGCATGCAGGTCTTCAGCGGAGCGCACCACGGCATCCGGCACGACCACCAGGCGTCCGCCGTACAGCAGTGACCCGAAGACTTCCCATACCGAGAAGTCAAACGCCAGCGAATGACATTGCGTCCACACTTGGCCCAACCCGAGTTGAGCATCAAGTGTCTCCAGCAACAACGTCACGTTGCGGTGCGGGATGGCGACGCCCTTCGGGGTTCCGGTGGTGCCCGAGGTGTAGATGATGTATGCGATGTCTTCTGATGCCGGCACCGGCAGGGCGGTCGTCGGCTGGGTGCGCACGGCGGGGTCGTCGATGTCGACGATCAGGCCGTCGAACCCGTCCAGCCGGGAGCGTACCTCGGCGGTGGTCACGGCCGCGACCGGTGCGGCGTCGCCGAGCACGAACTCCAGGCGCGCCGCCGGCACGCCCGGGTCGATCGGCACGTAGGCCGCCCCGGTCTTGAGCACAGCGAAGATCGCCATCACCGCTTCGGCGGACCGCGGGATCACCACTGCCACCCGCTGCCCCGGACCGGCGCCCTGCTCCGTCAGCAAGTGCGCCAGCTGGTTGGCCGACTCCTCGACCTCGCGGTATGTCCACGACCGCTCGCCGCAGGTGATCGCCACCGCATCGGCGGCGCGGGCCACCTGCGCGGCGAACAACTCCGGAATCGACGCCTGCTCGCGCGGCCGGCGCGTCAGCATCGCCCGGTTGCCCCAGGCGTCGAGCCGCTCGTGCTCGGCGGCCTCGAGCAGATCGATCGACGAAAGCCGTTGTGCGGGATCGGCGGTCATGACTGCCATCACCTGACGCAACCGCTCGATCAGCCTTTCGACGCCGGACGCCTCGAACACCTCGGTGTCGTACTCGACGCGCAGGCTCAGTTCGTGACCCGGCGTGGCCACCACAGAAAGCGGGTAGTGGTTGAATTCGCGGCTGCTGAATTCGGTGACGGCCAACTCCTGGACGCCCAGCAGCGCACCCGCATCGATCGGGTAGTTCTCGTACAAGAAGAGCGTGTCGAACAGTTGGTCGTGGCCGGCGACGCGGTGAATCTCGTTGAGCGCCAAGTGTTCATGCTCGAGAGTCTCGGCGTGGACGCGTTGCAACTGCTCGAGCAGGTCGGCGACGGTGGTCGCGGCGGTGATGTTGGCCCGCACCGGAACGGTGTTGATCAACAAACCGACCATGGCGTCCGCGCCGGGCAATTCGGTTGGCCGGCCCGAGACCGCGGTGCCGAAGGCCACGTCGTGCTGGCCGGTCAGCCAGGTCAGCAGTTGCGCCCACGCACCCTGCAGCACGGTGCTGACGGTGGTCCGGCTGGAGCGGGCCAATTCGCTCAGGGCGCGGGTGGTGTCCGCCGAGACCGTATAGGTGGCAACGGCGCGCCGGCCGATCTTGCCCGGCGGCGCCACCAGCGTGGGTGCTTCGAATCCGTCGAGCGCCTCGGCCCAGGCCGCTTGGGCGCCGGCTCGATCCTGAGCGGCGAGCCACATCAGGTAGCTGCGATACGACGGGGGCGCGGGCAGCCGCTCGCCGTAGTAGCCGGCGAACACCTCGCGCATCAGGACCGGCAACGACCAGCCGTCGATGACGATGTGGTGAATGGTGAGCAGGAACCGGTGCCGATCGGGTGCGGTGCGGATCAACGCGGCCCGGAAGGCGGGCTGGCCGGCCAGGTCGCAGACGGCGGTGCGCTCGGCCGCGGACAGCTGCTCGACCTGTTCGTCGACGTCACCGCCGGTCAGCTCGACGTAGTTCCACGCCATCACCGGCTTGGCCGGGATGATCTGCACGGGCTCGCCGAATTCGTCGAGGAACCGGGCCGCCAGGTTGGGGTGGCGGTTGACGACGGCCTGCACCGCGTCGCGAAGCCGTTGCGGGTCAAGGGAACCGCTCACCGTGATGCCGAGCTGCACCGCGTAGAGGTCTTCGAGTTCCTGCGCGAAGCTGGTGTGGAAGAGCAGGCCCTGCTGGACGGGGCTGAGCGGCAGCACGTCGGCGATCTGGTGCTGCCGGCAGAGCTCGTCGATCTGCTGCTGGTCCAGGCGGGCGGGGGCGATGTCGGACGGGGTCAACCCGCCGCCCCCGGCACGCACGTGCGCGCAGATCCCGGTGAGGGCCTCAAACCACAACTGGCTCAACCGGTTTACCTGCTCGTCGGTCAGCGCTGACGGGGCCCACCGCCAGTTGGCGTGCAGGTTCGGCCCGGCCTCGGTGTCCATGGTGCCGGCGTTGAGTTCCACGGTGTGCGCCAACGGCATTGCGACCGCGGTGGCCACGGCGGCCGACGACAGGCTGTCCTCGCTGACGCGCCACAAATCCTCGGAGAGATCGGCTCCCGCCCCCAACCGGCCCAGGTAGTTGAACCCGATCACCGGGTCGGGACCGTCCAGGTCGACTTCGGTGTTCAGGTAACGCAACAGCCCGTAGGTCAGCCCGTCGGGCAGGGCGCGCAGTTGCTCCTTGGCGTCCTTGATCACCGCGCCCAGCGCGGCCTCACCGGCGACCACCTGCGACCAGTTCAGCGTGCCGTTGATCTTCAGCGCCGCAGGGTATTTGGTGGTGAACCAGCCGACCGTGCGCGACAGGTCCACGCGCGACGCCACCTCTTCCTGGCGGCCGTGACCTTCGATGTCGATGCCGATCGGGGCGGCTTCGCCCAAGAATTCGGTGAACGCCAGCCCGAACGCGATCAGCAGAATGTCTTGCACCCCAGCGTGAAACGCCGCGGGCACCTCCCCCAGCAGCAGCCGCGTCGTGTCGACATCCAGCGACGCCGTCAACTGCCCCGCGGTCGCGTAGGTGTCCTCGGCCTGCACCGCCGGCAGTGCCGCCGGGGTGGCGGCCACCTGCCGCCAGGCGTCGGCCTGCGCGGTCACCGCAGGGGTCTGCGCGTAGTCGGCGAGCAGCGAAGACCAACGGGCAAAAGATGTTCCGGGCGCCGGCAAGGCCACCGGCTGGGCGTTGTGCAGCTGGGCCCAGGCGATGTTGAGGTCTTCGATCAGGGTCCGCCACGAGACGCCGTCGACGGCAAGGTGGTGAATGACCAACGCCAATTGGCTTGTCGCACTTGCCCATACCGCGCTCACCAACGCCCCGTCGGCCACATTGAGCCGGCCGCGGGCCTCGATCAGCGCCGCGTCGGACAACGTTTCGACCACGCGCAGGCAGTCGCCGGCCTGCACCGAGCCCACCTCGGGCGCCTCCAGGGACCAGCCGCCGGCGCCGTCGTCCTGCACGCGCAGCCGCAGCATGGGATGACGATCCAGCAGCGCCTGCAGCACCGCCGCCACGTCCGCTTCGCTCACGCCGGCGGGAGCCGCCAGCACCATGGTCTGGTTGAACTCGTCGATCGGGCCGTCGATGGTCTGCAGCCAGCGCATGATCGGGGTGGCCACCACGGGCCCGATCCCCTCGTCGGCCGCACCGAACTCGCCGTCGGCCGCCACCTCGGACACCCGTGCCAGGCGAGCGACCGTCTGCTCCACGAAAATGTCTCGCGGGCGGCAGATCACGCCGGCCGTGCGGGCCCGCGACACCACCTGCATCGACAGGATGCTGTCGCCGCCGAGATCGAAGAAAGAGTCGTCGACGCCGACGCGCTCCACGCCCAGCACCTGGGCGTAGATGTCGGCCAGGATCTCCTCGATCGCGTCGGCCGGGGCCCGGTACTCGCTCGCGGCGTATTCGGGCGAGGGCAGGGCGCGCTTGTCGAGCTTGCCGTTGCCGGTCAGCGGCAGGGTGTCCAGCACCATCACGGCGGTCGGGACCATGTAGGGCGGAAGCTTGTCGGCCAGCGCGGCGCGCAGCGCCGCGGGGTCGGCGGTTCCGGTGATGTAGCCGACCAGACGCTTGTCGCCGGGGCGGTCCTCGCGGGCGATCACCGCGGCCTGGTCCACTCCGTCGAGTCCGGCCAACACGGCCTGGATTTCGCCGAGTTCGATGCGGTAGCCGCGGATCTTGACCTGCTCGTCGGCGCGGCCCAGGTACTGCAGCTGCCCGTCGGGGCCCCAGCAGACCAGGTCGCCGGTGCGGTACATCCGCGCGCCCGGGCCGCCAAATGGGTTGGCCACGAACCGCGATGCGGTCAGGCCGGGCCGGCGCACATAACCGTGCCCGACCCCGCGCCCCGCCAGGTACAACTCGCCGACCACGCCGGCGGGGACCGGCTGCAGCCACTGGTCAAGTACGAACATCGCCGCACCGGCTATCGGGGAGCCGATCGGCACCACCGGCGATCCGGGCACCAGCGGCGTGCTGATCGACGCGCATACCGTGGTCTCGGTCGGACCGTAGGCGTCGAGCATCACCCGCCCGGGCGCTGCCCACCGATCGACGACGTCGGTCGGGCAGGCCTCGCCGGCTACCACCAGCGCCGTGGCCTCCAGGCCGTCGGCCGGCAGCATCGCCACCGCCGACGGGGTCTGGGTCAGCACGCTGACTTTCTCCGCGACCAGCAGATCGTGCAGATCCGTCGGCGAGGACGCCACCGATTCGGGTACGACCAGCAGCCGCCTACCGCGCAGCAGGGCGCCGAAGATCTCCCACACCGAGAAGTCGAAGGCTGAGGAGTGGCATTGCGTCCACACATCCCCCTTGGGCAAGCCGGCGTCGAGCGACTCCATCAGCCACACGACGTTGAAGTGAGGAATCGCAACGCCTTTGGGGGTTCCGGTGGTTCCGGAGGTGTAGATGATGTAGGCGGTGTTCTCGGGAGCCGGCAGCGGCAGGGCGGTGTTGGGCTGGCTGTCGACGACCGGGTCGTGCACGTCGACGACCAGAACGTCATGGTCGTCCAGCCGCGAGCGCAGCTCCGCCGTCGTGATCACGGCGCTGGGTGCCGCGTCTTCGAGCACGAAATCCATCCGTGACGATGCGTGCGCCGGATCGATCGGCACGTACGCCGCCCCGGTCTTGAGCACCGCCATCATCGAAACGATGGCGTCGGCGCACCTGGGGAACAGCACCGCCACGCAGTCCCCCGGGCCGACTCCGTGGTCGGCGAGCAGATGGCCCAACCGGTTGGAGGCCTCGTCGAGTTCCGCGTATGTCATGGAGCGGCCGGCGAATGTCACCGCGACCGCCTCGGGCGTGCTCTGCACGTGCTCGGCGAATGCCTTGGGGATCGACTCGGGGGCGGGCACGGGCTCGTGCAGCGCCGGCCGGTTGCTCCACTCGTCCAGGAGGGCGGGCTCGTCTTGTGTCAGAAGATCGATCGACGACAGCGGCCGCTCCGGGTCGGCGATCATCTCTTCCAGGATCTGCTGCAAGCGGCCCGCCAGGTCGGCGACGCCGAAGCTGGCGAACGGCTGGCCCGGGCCCGCGGTGCTGAGGTGCAGCTGGTCACCCGCGCCGAGAAAGAACAGTCCGAAGTGCCCGACCGGGCCGTGGTTCGTATACGACGCGGTGGCCGGCGAGCCGGCGAGGTCCAGGGTCAATCTCATCGGGAGAAAATTGATCCCGACCCGATTCGGCGCTTGCCGCAGCCCGTCGCCGTCCAGGGTGTGCACCGGGAAGCGCTGATGCTGCAACAGCTCGCGGATGCGCTTGTCGACGTGCTTGCAGAAATCGGCGACGGTCGATTGCGGCTCCGTCGCCAGGACCAGCGGCACCACGCCGGCAAGCATCGCGGGAAGCGTTTTCGACTCCGGACTCACCCGCCGGCTGACCGGGAAGTCGAGCGCCACCTCCGAGCCGCTACCGGACCAGCCGCGCACCAAAAGGGCGCACGCGGCGGTGGTGACCGAAAAGCGCCTGATGGCAAGCTTTTTCGACAGCTCCTTGATGCGGTTGGCAACCGAGGGGTCCAACTGGACGGACGCGGACGGCGAGTAATGGTCGCGCTCGCCGACGGCCTCGGGCAGGCGGTCAACCGGTCCGCTCTCCGGCGGCAGGTGCTCGCTCCAATAGGCCTTGTCTTCGGCGTAGTCGTCGGAGGCTTCGTACCCCGACTCCAAGTCCACCAAGTCCTGCACCGAACCGAAGTAGGCGTCCGGAATCGGCTTTCCGGCCACCATCGCGGAGTAAATGGTTGCAACCCGGCGGCAAACCAGCGCCATGGCCAGACCGTCGATGGCG
>NZ_LZSX01000023.1 GCF_001665835.1 Mycobacterium colombiense
AGATCTTGTCGGGATGTCCCTCAGTCACCGACTCACTGGTAAACAGGCGACCCTTTTCGCTCACAATGACAATCCTTTCTCGTTAACCCGCAAGAGCCGCGGACTAGCTCAAGGTCCGCGTGACATTAGTTAGGTGGTGAGCAACTCGCCCGAGAAGGCCATAGTCCTCGATATGCCAAAACAACTTCTTATGTGGCCTTCACGAATCCGATTCTGGTGTCCCCCCGCAGCCGATGCACAAACCTGGAACACTTCGGGTGTGGTGCCATGCCCCGGTGCGGATCACCACCAGAGTCTTATTGCGGCCCATTCGATCCAAACATGCGTCACAATTACCGGTGTTGAGCGGGGTGCACGATAGCGGATGCTGGCCCGAATGTGGGCGGACATGCAGCCATCGCTTTCGCCATGTCCGCTCCACGCCGCCACACATTGATAAGCGGGTCGCGACAGAGTTCCCGTTTCTCTTCGCGGTGTATTGCCGCTTCGGTTAAGCGCGGTGTGCACTCACCAGCCATGACGGTAGCTGTGCACGACCGTCCTGTCCGATGATGACGTTGCGATATTCGAAACCTTCGGGCAACACAGTCGGGACGTTGATCCACGCACGGGCGGGTTGGATGTCATCCACAACGAGGTGCTCGCCGACGATGGAACGCAATTGGCGCTCAGTGAACGGGCGCGGGCCAAAATCGGCGTCGGGCGGGAAGGCCTCAGTGGCGAAGACAAGAGCGAAAAAATTGCCGCCTGGCTTCAGCGCATGTGCGCTGGATTCGATGTATCCGTGTCTGAGTCCTTCAGGCAGGCAGTGAAACACCAGGCCGTCAATAACGGTGTTGAAATGTTTTTCATAGCCGGTCGAATGACTCAGGTCGGCCACGTCGAACTTCACAGTCAGGCCCCGATGCGCTGCTGCTTGCGTCGCCCGTTCGATGGCGTTGACGGACCGATCCAACCCGACAACCTCATACCCTTTTTCGGCCAATGCCAATGAAGTAACGCCCACGCCGCATCCGGAATCGAGGACAGGCCCCTCAAAAAGGCCCTTCCGTTCAAGAGCAGCTAAAGCAGGTTGTAACTCGCCAATATTCCAACCGGGATCTCCGGGGGCGTATGACGCCTTGCCCTCATACAGTTCATCCCAGTTCACAGTATTTACATTAAAGGTAGGCATGGTGAGTTAGTTTAGGTAAGCAGCGGCGCTCTCCGCAACACGGTGAGGAGTATTTAATGCATCTGACACACAATAATTTCCGATACCTTCCTTTTCTATCAGGCGGCTCGGAAGATACTGTTAATTTTCGTAAAGTCTGGCACAGTCAGGCCGGAATAAAGCGGGCCCCTAATTCCACCATTCCTGTCAATTCGCTTCGGAGAACCTGGCTATTTCCGAAGAGTCAACCCTACGCAGAACTATAACCTCAAGGTGGTCGATCACCTGCGGCGAAGCGGCTAGGATCCCCCGAGATGCACTGTCCTAGCCTAGGCTCAAGCGGGCGCACTGATTGCAGTTTTGAACGTCGCTAAATTAATAAGGTGATCGCCGTCAGTGCGCCTTCACAACGAGTCAACTTATCTTTGGGTTCACTTACACAAGAGCCCGCATACCAGAGCTTCTCAGCCTGGCCCAAGAGCACCTGCTATTAGCAATTTTCGCCCGATCCGGCTAATGGATAGCGTCGGTATGGCTCCAATGAAATTGCGCCACGTATAACGTCGCTGGCACCGACACTAGGAGGAAAGCGCCGGCTCCTGAGGTCGTGCGATATCTACCCCGTTTTGATCAGTCATTTGGCTACTTCCCGGCGACTGGCGTGCTGGCCGGTCGGTTGGCGACCGCTTCGCTCGGCTCGACCGGACCGCGCTACCAGCAGTAATGCTATGACGACCGGGCGGGTGACCAGTAGGCGAGCATCTCGGCGAACGTCTGGAATGCCGATCCCGACACCCCGTAGGTGGCCTCCAGATGGATGCTCATCGGGAAACCAAGCTCGGCGACGCCATCGATCACGCGCTTGTACAAGTCCACCACGAGGCGACGCTTCTCTGTCGGTTCGCTGCCGGCCAGCTTCTTCACAAAAGCCTGCTCATCGGCCACCCCGGCATTTCCCGGGTCCTGGATCAACCAATTGATCAGTCCGACACGGGATTCGAGTGCGGGCACGAAACCGAACGACAGCAGCACTTCGGGCCGATGATCGCTGTTGTCGGCGAAGTCGGCCAGGAACCCCACGATCGCGTCCGAATACAACAACTGTGTCATGCCGTAAGTGGCGCCCCGGTCGCATTTGAGTGTGAACCGGGCCTGCTCGCCTTCGCGTGTCGGGATCAGAATTACGCCACGGTTGGGCACCAGGCCCCTATAGATCGACAGTGCGTCGGTGGGCGCGACGCCGAAACCCTCGCCGTCGTTCATCGTGCGCGGGACGCCGACGAACACCACGCCTTCCATACCCGCTCGGCACAAGTCGAAGAGGCGGTTACCCAGCGACGACTCATCCATGAAAGCGGTGACCTGGGTGCACAGTCCCTTGGCCCAGGGCAGCTCCGGTTTGATGATCGACCAGAAGTCGAGCACGTCCAGCTTCTGTTGCACCGGGACCGGCCGGTCGTCGTCCTCGGCGATTATGCCTGGGATCATCACGTGCCGAATCCAGCTGTCGAGCCCGGAATCGCTCGAGTACTGCGCCACTTTGCGCGCTTCTTCGAACGCCCGCTCGCGACCACCGTCCATATTTGGTGGCACGAGCTCAAGCGCGATGGTGTTGAGAGTCATACGGCTCCTGTTCGTCCTGAGGGTCTGAGGTCGGCACACCAACGCCGGGCTTCCGCCACGGCAACGAAGCTCACGTCGTCGCCAACAACCTTCCCGAAACCAGTCATGCGCACGTCCGGACACATCAACGCTGGTGTGCTCGGTGATGGCGCCGACCTCAGTAGCGGTAGTGGTCGGCCTTGTAGGGGCCGTCGACGTCGACGCCGATGTATTCGGCCTGCTCCTTGGTGAGTTTGGTCAGCTCGCCACCCAGCGCCTCCACGTGGATGCGCGCCACCTTCTCGTCCAGGTGCTTGGGCAGCCGGCCGAT
>NZ_LZSX01000024.1 GCF_001665835.1 Mycobacterium colombiense
AGATGTGTATAAGAGGCGTCTTCCTCGGCGGTGATGCTGATCAGCACACCGGCCACCGGAGACGGGATCTCGGTGTCGACCTTGTCGGTGGACACTTCGACGAGCGCGTCGTCGACCTGGACCGAGTCGCCGACCTTCTTGAGCCAGCGGGTCACGGTGCCCTCGGCGACCGACTCGCCGAGCTCGGGCATCAACACCGGGGTCGCGGCGCCGCCACCGGAACTCTGCTGGGCGGGCGCGGGCTCCGGCTGGGCCTGGGGTTGCGACTCGGGCTGGGGCTCGGGCTGGGCAGGGGCCTGCGCCTGCGGCTCCGGCTGGCTCGGCGCCGGCGCGGCCGGCTGTGAGTCGCCACCTGCCGCGCCACCCTCGGAGGCGTCGCCGATGACGGCCAGCTCGCCGCCGACCTCGACGGTGTCGTCCTCCTGGGCGACGATCTTGGTCAGCACACCCGCGGCCGGCGACGGAATTTCGGTGTCGACCTTGTCGGTGGACACCTCGACGAGCGGTTCGTCGAGTTCGACCGTGTCGCCTTCCTGCTTGAGCCAGCGGGTGACCGTCCCCTCGGTGACGCTCTCACCGAGTGCCGGCATCTGGACGGAGAAGGCCATCTTTTTTGACTCCTCGATCGCTCGTGGGTCGGGGCGGGTCGATCAGCTCTTGCGGAAGGCGAACTAGCAATCCAAAACTATCCTGTCACTGCGCCCTCGTCGGCACACATCCAGGGCAGATACCTCGCGTTGGTCGGGTGACGCCCATCACGCTTGCTACGGTGTGGCCACTGCAGCCAGAGCGGGGAGGTCCCGATGCCGCCATCACAACAAGTACGCCAGCATTTCGTCGACAGCGCCGACGGCGCCCGCATCGCGGTCTACGAAGAGGGCAACCCCGACGGCCCCACCGTCGTGCTGGTGCACGGCTTCCCCGACTCGCACGTGTTGTGGGACGGGGTCGTCCCGCTGCTGGCCGAGCGGTTCCGGATCATCCGCTACGACAATCGCGGCGTCGGCCTGTCCTCGGTGCCCAAGCCGGTGTCGGCCTACAGCATGGACCGCTTCGCCGACGACTTCGCCGCCGTGACCGGCGAGCTGAGCCCGGGCCGGCCCGTGCACGTGCTGGCCCACGACTGGGGCTCGGTGGGGGTCTGGCACTACCTGAAGCGTCCTGGCGCCCATGACCGGGTCGCCACGTTCACGTCGGTGTCCGGGCCCGCCCAGGACCAGCTGGTCGATTACATCTTCAGCGGCCTGCGGGCCCCGTGGAAGCCGCGCACGTTCGTCCGGGCGATCAGCCAGGCGCTGCGGCTGACCTACATGATCTTCCTGTCGATCCCGGTGCTCGCTCCATTGGTCCTCCGGCTGACCCTGTCGATTCCGGCGCTGCGGCGCAACGCGGTCGACAACATCCCCGTCGAACAGATCCACCACTCCGACAAACTGGCCAGAGACGCCGCCCAGTCGGTGAAAACCTATCCCGCCAACTACTTTCGGTCCTTCTCCGGTCGCAAGCAGGGCGTCGCGGTCATCGACGTGCCGGTGCAGCTCATCGTCAACACCAAGGACAAGTACGTGCGGCCCTACGGCTACGACCACACCCCGCGCTTCGTGCCGCGGCTGTGGCGCCGCGACATCCAGGCCGGTCACTTCTCACCGATGTCACACCCGCAGGTGATGGCGGCGGCCGTGCGCGAGTTCGCCGACCAGGCAGAGGGCGGGCAACCGAGCCGCGCGCTGCTGCGCGCGCAGGTGGGGCGTCCCCGCGGCGCTTTCGGCGACACCCTGGTGTCGGTCACCGGCGCCGGCAGTGGCATCGGCCGCGAGACCGCGTTCGCCTTCGCGCGCGAAGGCGCCGAGCTGGTGATCAGCGACATCGACGAGGCGGCCGTCAAGGCCACCGCGGCCGAGATCGCCACCCGCGGCGGCGTCGCGCACGCCTACGTGCTCGACGTGTCCGACGCGCAGGCGGTGGAGGCATACGCCGAGCGGGTCAGCACCGAGCACGGCGTCCCTGACATCGTCGTCAACAACGCCGGCATCGGGCACGCGGGCGGATTCCTGGATACCCCGCCCGAGCAGTTCGACCGGGTGCTCGACGTCAACCTGGGTGGCGTGGTCAACGGGTGCCGCTCGTTCGCCCGGCGGATGGTGGAGCGCGGCACCGGCGGCTACATCGTCAACGTGTCCTCGATGGCGGCCTACGCGCCGCTGCAGTCGCTGAACGCCTACTGCACGTCCAAGGCGGCGACCTACATGTTCTCCGACTGCCTGCGCGCCGAACTCGACGCCGCGGGGGTGGGGCTCACCACGATCTGCCCCGGCGTCATCGACACGAACATCATCAACACCACCCGATTCGACGCACCGGCGGGAAGGCAGTCCGACGACGTCGACGGCCGCCGCGGGCAGCTGGGCAAGATGTTCGCGCTGCGGCACTACGGTCCCGACAAGGTCGCCAACGCGATCCTGTCGTCCGTTAAAAAGAAGAAGCCGATTCGCCCGGTGGCGCCGGAAGCCTATGCGCTGTACGGACTTTCGCGCCTGGCGCCACAGGGGCTGCGCAACGCCGCGCGGATGCGGGTGATCTGAGGCGGGCTAAAGACCCGGTTTCGCCCCGCGACGTCCGGTCAACAACGTCGCGCCGATCGCGATGACCCCGAGCACGGCCAGCGGTATCGCCCACGCGCGCCGACTACCCACCGACGACTGGCACTGCGCGACATAGTCGGTGTGCGGGATGATCTGGTTCAGGATGGGGATATTGGCCCCACTGCTGTTGTTCGCGCTTCTGGCCGCGGAAAGGTCCGTCGCCACGGCGTTTCCGCATCCGACCGAATGGCCGTTGCTGTCGGAAACCGATACCGGAGCCAACAGCCCGATGACTCCGGCCAAGAGCAGCACGGCGCCCACACCGATGATCAACCGTCGCATCGTCATGGTTTCGCCTTTCGTCGTCGAGGATTTCGACCGCTGGGAGATTAACCGCGGTCCACTCCCGGTAAACCCGAGGTCGAGGCCGAATAACCCCCCGATTGCCGGGTATCCGCCGCGGTAACCAACGACATGGAGGGTTTTTGAGGTGATCACTGCAACGCGTGACGTGCCCGAGTCGTGTGAGCGGGTGTGGGAGGTACTCGCCCAGGGCTGGACCTACACCCAGTGGGTGGTGGGTAACAGCCGCATGCGGGCCGTCGATCCGAACTGGCCGGAGCCGGGTTCCTCGATCAGGCACTCGATCGGGATCTGGCCGTTGGTGATCGACGATGCGACCATCGTGGAGGAGAGCGAACCGCCGCACAAGCTGGTGCTGCTTGCCCGGCTGGGGCCGCTGGGTGCCGCGCGAATCACCATGCTGCTGCACGAGATTCCGCAGGGCTGCCGGATCGAGATGATCGAGGTGCCCGCCGAGGGTCCGATGGCGGCCATTCCCGATTCCCTTGCGCTGGCGGCGGCCTACCCGCGCAACAAGGAGTGCCTGTGGCGGCTGGCGGCGTTGTCGGAGCGCCTGGAGCCGAGCCAGGTGAAGTGACCGTGCATGACACCGCCGATGCCGTCGTGATCGGCGCGGGACACCACGGCCTGGTGGCGGCGTCGATGCTGGCCGACGCGGGCTGGGACGTGTTGGTGCTGGAAGCCCAGTCCGAACCGGGCGGGGCGGTGCGCAGCGCCGAGTTGACGCCGGGCTACATCACCGACCTGTTCAGCTCCTTCTACCCGATGACGGTCGCGTCCCCGGCGATGGCGGCGTTGCGGTTGGAGGATCACGGGCTGCGGTGGTCGCATGCGCCGACGGTGGTCGGGCACCCGCGCAACGGCGTCGATGACGACCCGCCCATCGTGTACCACGATCCCGCCCAGACGGCAGCGGAATTCGCGCGGCGAACGCCCGCCGACGGCGAGAACTGGTGGCGTCTGGTGGAGCTGTGGAACACGATCAAGGGCCCACTGCTCGACGCGATGCTGGCCCCCTTCCCGCCAGTGCGTCCCTTGCTCAGACTGCTGCGCAGGCTCGGCACGCCGGAAGCGGTCCGGGTCGCGCGTCTGCTGGTGCAGCCAGCCAACGCGATGGCGAGTCAACTGTTCGAGGGCGAGGCGCCGCGAGTGTTGTTGTTGGGCAATGCAATGCACGCCGACGTCCCCCCGGACGCGCCGGTCAGCGGCGCCATGGGCTTCCTGATGACGATGCTGGCCCAGGATGGCGGCTGGCCGGTTCCGGTCGGCGGATCGGGCCAGCTCACCGCGGCGCTGGTGAAACGCGCCCGCTCGGCCGGGGCGCGAATCGAATGCAATCAGAACGTTTCTCGCATCCACGTGCAGGCCGGCCGCGCGGTCGGGGTCACCACCTCCGAGGGCCGATCGGTGACGGCCCGCCGTGCGGTGGTGGCCGACGTGACGGCGCCGCGGTTGTTCTGCGACATGCTGCCCGCCGACGTGGTGCCCGAAGCGCTGCGTCGCGACCTCCAGCACTACGAGTGGGATCCGCCGGTGGTGAAGGTCAACTACGCTCTGGCAGAGCCGATTCCGTGGCGGGCGAAAAACCTGCGCTCGGTGGGCACCGTGCACCTGGGGGCCGACGGCGATGGGCTGACCCGCTGGATGGCCGACCTGAACACCCGGGTGATACCCGAGCATCCGTTCATGTTGTTGGGCCAGACCACCACGGCCGACCCGAGCAGATCGCCGGCCGGCACCGAAAGTGTCTGGGCCTACACGCATTTGCCGCGGAATGTGTTCGACGATGCGTCTGCGGACCGGTTGGCCACGGCGGTGGACCGGGTCATCGAAGAGCATGCACCGGGCTTCGGATCGGCGGTGATCGGCCGGTTCGTGCAACGGCCGTCGGACCTGGAGGCCAACGACGCCAACCTGCATCTCGGGGCGCTGAACGGCGGAACCGCGCAGCTGCATCAGATGTCGGTCTTTCGCCCCGCGCCCGGGATGGGCCGAGCCGAAACACCCGTCGAGCGGCTCTATTTGGGCAGCGCGTCGGCGACGCCGGGCGGCTCGGTGCACGGGGCGTGCGGGCGCAACGCGGCCAACGCCGCGCTGGCCGCCGACGGCGCGACCGGCTGGCCGCGCCGCAAGCTGGGCCGGGCCGCGCTCAAACGGCTGACCGGCTAGCCGTTTTCGGCGATGTCCTCCAGGACCGCGAACATGGTCCGGGTCGGTACGCCGGTGGAGCCCTTGGGCGAGTAGCCCCACGGGCTGCCGGTGTTGTAGGCCGGGCCGGCCACGTCGATGTGCGCCCAGCTCACGCCGTCGGCGACGAACTCACGCAGGAAAACGCCGGCGACCAGCATGCCGGCGAAGCGCTGCCCGCTGATGTTGGACAGGTCGGCCACGGTGGACTTCAGGTCTTCCTTGAGCTCGTCGGGCAGCGGCATCGGCCAGCCGTTCTCGCCGACCTGCTGCGAGATCGACGCGACACGGTCGCGGAACTCGTCGCTGCCCATCACCCCGGGGATCCGGGCGCCCAGCGCCACCGTCTGCGCGCCGGTCAGGGTGGACGTCTCGATCAGGTAGTCGGGGTTGTCCTCGCACGCCCGCACGATGGCGTCGGCCAGGATCAGCCGGCCCTCCGCGTCGGTGTTCTGCACCTCGACCGTGATGCCGCCGTACTGCGTCAGCACGTCGCCGGGGCGCTGCGCGGTGGCCGATGGCATGTTCTCGGCCATCGGCACGGTGGCGATCACGTCGATCGGGAGTTTCAGCTGCGCGGCCAGCGCGACGGTCGCGATCACCGCGGCGGCCCCGCCCATGTCCGAGGTCATGTGGTGCATGGAGGCAGCCGGCTTGATCGAGATGCCGCCGGTGTCGAACGTGACGCCCTTACCGATCAGCGCGACCGTCTTGGCGTGCTTGGGTTTCTTGGCGAGCTTCGACCCGCGGTGGATCAACCGCACCAGCCGCGGTGGCCGCGACGAGCCCTGTCCGACGCCGATGATCCCGCCGTAGCCACCCTTTTGCAGTGCCTTGTCGTCGAGCACCTCCACCTCGAGGCCGACGGATTCACCCAAAGCCCTTGCGCGCTTGGCGAATTCGGCGGGGAACAGGTGGCTGGGCGGGGTATTGACGAAGTCGCGTGCGGTGGCGACCGCGGCCGCGACGGCGGCGCCGTGCGCGGCGTCGTTCTTGGCGTCCTTCGCGGTGGCGAGCACCGTGATTTTGCGCAGCCCTTGATCTTTGGGTGCAGTCTTGTCGCTGCGAAATTCGGTGAACCGGTAGCTGCCCAGGATCAGGCCCTCGACGGCGGCCGAGGTGACGCGCTCACCGGGCAGTTCGGCCAGGGTAGTGATCACCGACTCGGTCTTGCCGAGCGACCGCGCGGCCACACCGGCGGCGCGACGGATGGTGTCGGCCGGCCATTCGGGTCGCGGTTTGCCCAGGCCGACCGTCAGCACGCTGGACACCGGCAGCGACGGCACCACCAGCCGGTGCACCTGCTCGGCGCCACCCGTGGCCTCCAGCGCCCGCAGACCGGATTCGATCTCGGCGACCGCGTCGAAGGACAGGAACGGCTCGGCCGCCGTAACGGCCGCGCCCGGCTTGTCTTCCTCGCCGGTCGAGACGACGGGCACGATCAGCACGGTGGACGCGGCGGCACGCCGTGGCAGCGAGGAGGCGACGGTGACAGAAGGGGCCTGGTATCCCGGTTCGGTACTCACGCGTAACCACCCTAGTCACCGCGAAGCGACCTCAGCTCGGCGGCGTCCCGGGGCTCAGGTCGAAAACCGGCACCGGGTCGTCAAATCCCTTGAGCGTCAACGGGTCATGAGCGACCGCGGGCCAGTTCGGCAATTTCTCGTGCAACGTCGGCGCGGCGAGTATCTGTCCCGGCTCCGCGGCCGCCACGAGTCGCGCGGCGAGGTTCACCGGGTTGCCGAAGTAGTCGCCGTTGATCGCCAGAACCGTGCCGTAGGCGAGTCCGGCGCGGACCTGCAGTCCGGCCTCGCGCGCCCTGGGGTGGTCGACCAGGTGGGCCGCCGCCTGGACCAGGCGCTCGGCCGACGAGCTCACCCACATCACGGCGTCGCCGATGAACTTGACCACCCGCCCGCCGTCGGCGTGCACCACGTCGGCGACGGTGGCGCCGAATTCGTTGAGCAACCGCGACAGCTTGTCCGGTGTGAGCGTCTGGGTCAGCGCGGTGAAACCGGACAGATCAGCAAACGCGATGCCGCATGTCACGCTCGTCGACCGGTCCTGGACGACGTCTTCGAAATACGTTCGTGCGCCGATCAGGTGGTGGCGATGCACGGTGTCGATCAGCGCCCCGAGCCGGGGAATGAACTCGGCGGCCGTGCGGTAGGCCTGCGCGGTGGCCAGCTCATCGTGGGTTTGGTCCATCTGGATGTCCGGCATCCCGGTGCGGATCATCGACGACTCGGCCTCGGCGAGCCGGGCCATTGCGGCGCCCAGCACCCGCAGCATCCCCGATGCGCCTTCCTCACCCACCACGGCCCTGACCGCCACCCAGGTAGCCAGGGCGTCCACATCGGCCTGGCTGAGCGTGGGGATGTCGGGACCCGCGGTGGTCAGGCCGAGCAGGGCCCAGGCGCGGGCGACATCGTCGGGGCGTACGTCGAGCGCCTCGGCCGCGGTCTGCAGGGTGTAGGTGGGCGGTCCCGACCATTGCAGGACATCACCGGCGAGCCCGAACAGCCGGCCTCGCCGTTCGGCCTCGGCCATCTCCTCGATCGTGAAGCCGAACTCGCTCAAGTATTTGATCAGGTCGGCCCGCTCGCGGGCGTTGGCGATTCCGGCGGCTTCCAGGGCCTCGAAGTCCAGGAAATCGGACACCTAGCCAAGTCTGCCAGCCGCATAGCCGATTAGGGTGGGGCGTCGTGAGCGATGCGCCGGAACTGCTAAAGGGCCCACTGGAAGACCGTCACCGGAGCTTGGGCGCCAATTTCGCCGAGTTCGGCGGCTGGCTGATGCCGGTCTCGTATGCCGGCACCGTCAGCGAGCACAACGCGACGCGCAACGCGGTCGGCCTCTTCGACGTCAGCCACCTGGGCAAGGCGTTGGTTCGCGGGCCGGGGGCGGCGCAGTTCGTCAACTCCGCGCTCACCAACGACTTGAACCGGATCGGGCCCGGCAAGGCGCAATACACGTTGTGCTGCACCGAATCCGGTGGCGTCATCGACGACCTGATCGCTTATTACGTCGACGACGACGAGATCTTCCTGGTGCCCAACGCGGCCAACACCGCCGCCGTGGTCGAGGCGCTGCAGGCCGCCGCCCCGGCCGGGCTGACCATCACCAACCAGCACCGCTCGTTCGCGGTGCTGGCCGTACAGGGACCGCGGTCGGCCGACGTGCTCGGGCAGCTGGGCCTGCCCACCGACATGGACTACATGGCGTACGCCGACACCTCGTTCTCCGGCGTGCCGGTGCGGGTCTGCCGCACCGGCTACACCGGCGAGCACGGCTACGAGCTGCTGCCGCCGTGGGACTCCGCCGGTGTGGTGTTCGACGCGCTGGCCGATGCGGTCAGCGCGGCAGGCGGCGAGCCGGCCGGCCTGGGTGCGCGCGACACCCTGCGCACCGAGATGGGCTATCCGCTGCACGGCCACGAACTCGCGCTCGACATCTCCCCGCTGCAGGCCCGCTGCGGCTGGGCGATCGGCTGGAAGAAGGACGCGTTCTTCGGCCGCGACGCCCTGCTGGCCGAGAAGGAGGCCGGCCCGGCACGACTGCTGCGCGGGCTGCGGATGGTGGGCCGCGGAGTGCTGCGCGCCGGGCTCACGGTGCTCGCCGGCGACATGCCGGTGGGGGTCACCACCTCGGGCACGTTCTCCCCGACGCTGCAAGCCGGGATCGCTTTGGCGCTCATCGACGCCGATGCCGGAGTACAGGACGGTCAGGAGGTCACCGTCGACGTCCGCGGCCGCCCCGCCGCGTGCGAAGTGGTGCGCCCGCCGTTCGTCGCGGTGAAAACCCGCTAGCCGCGCCGCTTGCGCGGGCGAAATCCGATTCGGTAGGCGGATATACAATCGGCCAATGACCAGTGGCTCCCTCGAGTTCACGGTTTCGCGCTCGGCAAGTCCGGCAACCGACGCTGAACGCGAAACCATCCTGGCCGAGCCGGGTTTCGGCAAGTACTTCACCGATCACATGGTGTCGATCGACTACGACGACGCCGGCGAAGGCTGGCACAACGCGCGCGTGATCCCGTACGGCCCCATCGAGCTGGACCCGTCGGCGATCGTGCTGCACTACGCGCAGGAGATCTTCGAGGGGCTCAAGGCGTACCGCTGGGCCGACGGCTCGATCGTGTCGTTTCGCGCCGAGGCCAACGCCGCCCGGCTGCGGTCCTCGGCGCGGCGGCTCGCCATCCCGGAGCTGCCCGAAGAGCTGTTCATGGAGTCGCTGCGCCAGCTGATCGCCGTCGACAACGCCTGGGTTCCGGCGGCCGGCGGCGAGGAGGCGCTGTACCTGCGGCCGTTCGTCATCGCCACCGAGCCCGGGCTGGGTGTGCGGCCGTCCAAGCGGTACCGCTACCTGGTGATCGCCTCGCCGGCCGGCGCCTATTTCAAGGGCGGCATCAGCCCGGTCACCGTCTGGGTGTCGACGGAGTACGTGCGGGCCAGCCCCGGCGGCACCGGCGCGGCCAAGTTCGGCGGCAACTACGCGGCCTCGTTGTCGGCCCAGGCCGAGGCGGCGGCCAACGACTGCGACCAGGTGGTGTGGCTGGACGCCGTCGAGCGGCGCTTCGTCGAAGAGATGGGCGGGATGAACATCTTCTTCGTGTTCGGCAGCGGCGGATCGGCGCGGCTGGTCACCCCGGAGCTGTCCGGCTCGCTGTTGCCCGGCATCACGCGGAACTCCTTGCTGCAGTTGGCCATTGACGCCGGATTCTCCGTCGAGGAACGCAAGATCGATATCGACGAGTGGCAGAAGAAGGCCGCCGCCGGGGAGATCACCGAGGTGTTCGCCTGCGGTACCGCCGCGGTCATCACGCCGGTCTCGCACGTGAAATACGGCGACGCCGAATTCACCGTCGCCGACGGCCAGCCCGGCGAGGTGACGATGGCGTTGCGGGACACGCTGACCGGGATCCAACGCGGCACTTTCGCCGACACCCACGGCTGGATGGCCCGGCTGGGTTAGAACCGCACCGCACCCGCGAGCAGCACCGCGGTCACCGTCGTGGTCAGCTCGATCGCGGCGCCCAGCACGTCACCGGTGATGCCGCCGAATCGGCGCACGCAGTGCCGCACCAGGATTGCCCCGCAGCCCAACCCCAGCAGCACCGCCACCGGTCCCTGCCACGGCCGTGGCCCGGCCGGCAGCGAGGCGGCCAGCAGGACCGCGACCCAGGCCGCCACCACCAGCGTCGGCTGGCTTCCGGCGACCCGGACGCCCAGGGCACTGCCGTCGGCGGCCGGCACCGACCGGTGGCCGGCCAGCACCGCGGTCACCCGGCCCGCGAAAACCGCCACGGCCACCGCGGCCACCCCGGGGACGACCCGTCCGGTGGCCCCCAGCGCCGAAAAGGCCAGTGCCTGCAGCATGATCACCACGACGACGGCGGCGACGCCGAACGGCCCGGCCGACCCCGCACGCATCACCGCCAGCGCCCGCTGCGGCGTCCCGTAGCAGCCCAGGCCGTCGGCGGTGTCGGCGACGCCGTCGACATGCAGGCCGCGGGTCGCAAGCAGCAGCACCGCGATCGCGAGCAGCCCGGGCAGCGGGCTGGACCGGCCGAAGACCCACGCGCCACCCCAGGTCACGGCCGCGGCCAGCGCCCCCAGCGCGGCGCCCACCACCGGCAGCGCGGTCATGGCGCCGCGGCCCATCGGCGCGTTGCCCGGGATGGGCAGCACGGTCCCAAACGCGAAAGCCGTTGCCAGCGAACGGATCACGACGGGGAAGCGGCCTGATCGGCACCGTCGGCGCGGTCGGACACACCGGCCTGGGCGAACGTCGCCATCGATGACAGGGCGGCCACCGCGGCGCGCAGCACGGGCAGCGCGAGCGCGGCGCCGGTGCCCTCGCCCAGCCGCATTCGCAGGTCGAGAATCGGCTCCAGGTCCAGCGCCGTCAGCGCCAAGCCGTGGGCGGGCTCGGTGGACCGGTGACCGGCCTGCCACCACAGCCGCGCTCCCGGCGCCAGGTGCTCGGCGACCAGCGCGGCCGCCGTCACCGCCATGCCGTCGAGCAGCAGCGGCGTGCGCCGCACCGCGGCCTGCGCGCAGAAGCCGGCCATCGCGGCCAGGTCCGCGCCGCCGGCGCGGCGCAGCAGCGCGACCGGATCGGGCAGCACCTGCCGCGCGCGAAACAGGGCGTCACGTACCGCGGCCGTCTTGCGGGCCCACCCGGCGTCATCGATCCCGGTCCCGAAGCCCACCGCCACGACGGGCTCGGCGTTCGTCAGGGCCGCCACCAACACCGTTGCGGCCGTGGTGTTTCCGATCCCCATGTCGCCGGCGATCAGCAGGTCGGCGCCGGCGTCGACCTCCTCGTCGGCGATGGCGGCGCCGGCGGCGAGCGCCCGAGCGGTCTCGTCGTCGCTCAACGCGTCCTCGACCCGGATGTCGCCGCTGGAGCGGCGCACCTTGTGCGCGCCGATCCGTTCGGTCAGCGGGTCCGCATCGACCGCCAGGTCCGCGACCCGCACCGTCGCCCCGGCGATGTCGGCGAGGGCGTTGATCGCGGCCCCGCCGGCATCGAAGTTGGCGACCATCTGCGCCGTCACCTCCGGCGGATAGGCCGACACGCCCGACCGGGCGACGCCGTGGTCGCCGGCGAACACCACCACCCGGGCGCGCTCGAATTGCTTTGGCGGGCACTGCCCTTGGCACGACGCGACCCACACCGACAAATCCTCGAGGCGGCCCAGCGCCCCCCGGGGTTTGGTCAGGGTGTCCTGGCGGGCGCGGGCGGCGGCGGCGACGCCGGCATCGGGCGGCGAGACGGTGGCGAATTCCATCAGGCCCCCGCCGGTTTGATCGGCACCGGCTGCCCGGCCACCACCAGCACCACCCGGTCGCACAACCGGGCGAGGCGCTGGTTGAGGCTGCCCAGTTCGTCGGCGAACCGGCGTCCGGCGGCGGTCGCGGGCACGACGGTCAACCCGACCTCCGGGCTGACCAGCACCAGCGGGGAAGCGAAGTCGCCGACCGCGGCCAGCACGTCATCGACGGGAGCCGCGACCGAGCCGCCATCCCAGGCGTTGGTGCGGTCCAGGGCGCCGGTCAGCCAGGTGCCCAGGTCGTCGACCAGAGTGGGGGTGCCCGGCGACTGGCGCAATTGCGTTGCGATGTCGTCGGTTTCGATCGTGGACCAGTGCTCGGGCCGGCGGCCGCGGTGCTGGGCGATCCGGTGCGCCCAGGCCGCGTCGTCGTGCCCGGCCGGCCCGGGCGCCAGGTAGTGAACCGCCTGCCCGGGCGGCAACCCGTCGGCGATGGCTTCCTCCGCCCACTGCGATTTGCCTGACCTGATCCCGCCGAGCACCAGGGTGCGCACCGGTGTCAGCCCGCTTTCTGGCGAGCTTTAATCGACACTGGCGCCGTGCTTGACCTGGGGCCGCGGCGCGCGCAACCGGCGCATCTGAGACGCCCGGCCGGCGGCGTAAAGGCCTAGCTTCCAACGGCTTTCGGTGTTGCTGGGGAACTTGGCGTCGACCAGCCTGCTGACCTTGCGGCCCAGGATCAGGCCGTCGACGCTCATCACGGCCATCAGCACCAGCATGGCCGGCGACACCCACAGCTGCAGCTGCGGGACGCCGAACATGGCGAACATCAGGAACAGGGTCGACGGCATGAACAGGCCCAGCAGATTGCGCCGGGAGTCGACAACGTCGCGCACGTAGCGGCGGATGGGGCCCTGGTCGCGCGGCAACAGGTAGCCCTCTTCGCCGGCCATCATCTTCGCCCGGCGATCCGACATGCGGGCGCGGCCGGCGGCCTTGTCCGCCTGGCGCTCCTCGCGGCTGAGCTTGGGTCCGGCCAGCGATTTGCGCCGGGCCCGCGCCTCGGACGCGGTCATCGGCGCGGGCGCGATCGGTCCCTTCCTGGCGTTGCGGCGGGCGTCATTGCGCTTGGGCGTGGGGCGGCCCTTCGGGCCGGTCCGCTGCGCCTCACGGGTCGCGTCGCCCGAGGCGCCAGCAACGCCGGCGGCACCCGACGCGGTGCCGCTCTCGTCGAGATCGGTGTCCTGACCCTTCTTACGGCCCAACAGCTTCACAGTGGCCAGGTTACTTCGCGGGTGACGCGCGCTGGAATTCGCCTGGAATGCCTTGCTATTAGACCTGCGTTAGTACCGCACTTGGCCCTACTCTTACACGTGATGAACGGCACCCTTTGATGGACGACGGGTCGATGGCCTCGGATGATGATGGTCCCGGCCTGGCCCCCGGCCGCCTTCAGCTGCCCGCCATGCAGGTCCTGGTGGCCCCGGACTGCTACGCCGACAGCATGTCGGCGCTGGAAGCCTCCGCCGCGATCGCGACCGGCTGGACCCGGTCACGTCCTGGTGACCGGTTCATCGTCGCCCCGCAATCCGACGGCGGCCCGGGCTTCGTCGAGGTGCTCGCCAGCCGGCTGGGCGAGCCGCGGCGCCTGCGGGTGTCCGGACCGCTGAAAGCCATGGTCGAAGCCGATTGGGTGTTCGACCGCGGCGCGGCCACCGCCTACCTGGAGTGCGCGCAGGCGTGCGGCCTGGCGCTGGTCGGCGGACCGCCCACCCCGGAGACCGCCATGGCGGCGCACAGCAAAGGTGTAGGGCAACTGATCGCCGAGGCGCTGCGGGTCGGGGCGACGCGCATCGTGGTCGGCCTGGGCGGCAGCGCCTGCACCGACGGCGGGCAGGGCATGATCGCCGAACTCGGCGGCCTGGACACCGCCCGCCGGCAACTGGGCAACGTGGAGTTGATCGCCGCCTCCGACACCGAATACCCGATGCTGGGCCCGTGGGGGGCGGCCCGGGTGTTCGGGCCGCAGAAGGGCGCCGACACGGCCACCGTCGCGGCGCTGGAAGTTCGGCTGCAGGCGTGGGCGCTGATCCTGGAAGCGGTGGCCGGACGGGACGTGAGTGCGGAGCCGGGCGCCGGTGCCGCCGGCGGCATCGGCGCCGGGCTGCTGGCGCTCGGCGGCCGCTGCGAGTCCGGGGCGGCCATCATCGCCGAGCACACCCGGCTGTCCGACGACCTGGACACGGCGGACATGATCGTCACCGGTGAGGGCCGGTTCGACGAGCAGTCCCTGCACGGCAAGGTGGTGGGTTTTCTCGCCGACGCGGCCCGGCCGCGGGGGATTCCGGTGGTTGTGCTGGCCGGCCAGGTCGACTTGGCCAACGCGACGGTGCGCTCGTCGGGCATCATGGCGGCGTTATCCATCGCCGAGCATGCCGGATCGGTGCGGCTGGCCCAGGCCGACGCGGCCAACCAGCTCATGGGGCTGGCATCCGTAGTTGCGGCGCGACTCGGGAATAGCGGTCCTGCAAGGTACCGTTGATGGAGTGGACTTTCGGGCGGTCCGGATCGCCCGGCGCAAGCCGGCGATTTCGGGCTTGATCGACCCCACCCAACGATGAGGCATGTAGGAGAAGCAATGACGGTGCAGAACGAGTCGAACGCCACGACGACGCACGGCGTGATCCTGACCGAGGCCGCCGCCACCAAGGCAAAGTCCCTGCTGGACCAGGAGGGCCGCGACGACCTGGCGCTGCGTATCGCGGTGCAGCCGGGCGGCTGCGCCGGCCTGCGCTACAACCTCTTCTTCGACGACCGGGCGCTGGACGGCGACCTGACCGCGGAGTTCGGCGGTGTGAAGCTGACGGTGGACCGGATGAGCGCGCCCTACGTCGAAGGCGCGTCCATTGACTTCGTGGACACCATCGAGAAGCAGGGCTTCACCATCGACAACCCCAACGCCACCGGCTCGTGCGCCTGCGGCGACTCGTTCAACTGATCGGTTAGATCCCGCAAATCCGTCAGCCGGGCTGTGCAGTCCGGCTGACGGTGTGCGTTCAGTACGAGCCGCCGGTGCGCAGCACGTACGAGCAGACCATGATCTGCCCGCGCTGGAACAGCAGCTGCGCGATGCCCTGCACCTGCCCGTGCATCGGGCCGCCGCTCACCGGGGACACCCGCATGGTGAACAACGCCTGAGCCTGGTACTGCGACAGGTAGACGATCTTGTCGATCGAGGTCAGCTCGACCTCGGAGAACTGCTTGCGGAACGCGTCGCTGCTGAGCTTGGCCAGGGCCTGGTCGGATCGTTTGTCCTGGACGCCGTCGTACAGCCCGCACAGCGCGTTGCGCGCGATCTCGTTGATGTCGCGGCGCTCGAGCGCGTCCAGATAGCCCTGGATGGCCGTCTTCGCCGCGCTCTCGGAGAATGTGGCGCCGGTGTTGGCCCCGTTGGTGCGGACCCCGTAGACGATGGCCACCGTCAGCACCGCGACGAGCGCGATGGCCAGCACGACGCCGACGATCAGCCCCCGCTTGGACCGTTGCGGCGGGTACGGGACCGGCGCGGGAGGCTGCCCGGCATAATTGGGTGGAGCAGGTCCGGCCTGCGGAACTGGGCCGCCGAAGCCCGGGTCACCGACGTTGGGGTCATCGGGGAACTCGACTGGCTGGGATTCGCGTGGGGGCTCATGTCCGCTCGGGCCCCCGCTGTCGCCGCCGACGGTGTGGTTCGGCGAGTGCGGACCTGCCATCGTGGTTCTCCTACGGTGGTAGACGGGACTGCAAGCGGGTTGCGGCCCGAGCAATGTGATCCCGGCGACTTGAGTGAGTTCCCTAGGGAGGCTAGCGCACGGCCTCGCGCCGACCGTGCACACAGCGACGGTCAGGGCCCGTGGGTAAGCTAGATAACCTTACTAACGAAGGATGGAGTTTTCGTGACAATCGCGGTGACAGGTTCGATTGCGACCGACAATCTGATGCGGTTTCCCGGCCGATTTTCCGAGCACCTGCTGGCCGAGCACCTGCAGAAGGTGTCCCTGAGTTTTCTGGTTGACGACCTGGTGATTCACCGCGGCGGCGTGGCGGGCAACATCGCCTTCGCCATCGGCGTGCTGGGCGGCGACGTGGCGCTGGTCGGGGCGGCCGGCGACGACTTCGGCGAGTACCGCGAGTGGCTGCAGTCGCACGGCGTCAATTGCGACCACGTGCTGATCTCGCAAACCGCGAAAACCGCGCGATTCGTCTGCACCACCGATGAGGACATGGCCCAGATTGCATCCTTCTATCCCGGCGCCATGTCGGAGGCCCGCAACATCAAGCTCGCCGACATCGCGTCCGCGGGCAAGCCGGACCTGGTGATCATCGGTGCCAACGACCCGGACGCGATGGTGGTGCACACCGAGGAGTGCCGCAAGCTCGGCCTGGCATTCGCCGCCGACCCGTCCCAGCAGCTGCCCCGCCTGTCCGGCGAGGAGATCGACAAACTCGTCGACGGCGCGGCCTACCTGTTCACCAACGACTACGAATGGGAGCTGCTGCGCTCCAAGACCGGCTGGTCCGAGGCCGACGTGCAGAAGAAGGTCGACCTGCGGGTGACCACGCTGGGCGCCAAGGGCGTCGACATCGTCGAGCGCGACGGGACCACCACTCACGTCGGCGTGGTGCCCGAGACCAGCCAGACCGACCCCACCGGCGTCGGCGACGCGTTCCGGGCGGGTTTCCTCACCGGCCGCACCGCCGGGCTGAGCCTCGAGCGGTCGGCGCAGCTGGGCTCGCTGGTCGCGGTGCTGGTGCTGGAGTCCACCGGCACCCAGGAGTGGACGTGGGACCTCGCGGTCGCCAAGACCCGGTTGGCCGACGCCTACGGCGACGAGGCGGCCGCCGAGATCACCGCGGTCCTGGCCTAGAGGCCCGGAGCGACACCGCGGGCCAGCCCTAGAGCTGCACGGGGTACACCGGCTCGCTGATCCGGGGCACCACGCTGTGCTCGACGAAGATCGCGTGCCAGAGCATGAAGATCAGCAGCGTCCACAGCCGGCGGCTGTGATCGCTGACGCCGCTGCGGTGCTCGTCGAGCATCCGGCGCACGGCGGCCTTGTCGACCAGGCGATCGGCCTGCGAGGCGTCCACCGTCGCGTAGGCCCACTCCAGCAGCTCGCCGGCGCGCAGCCAGTGCCGGATCGGCACCGGGAACCCGAGCTTGGGCCGGTGCAGCACGTGCGCCGGAACGATCGGCTCCAGCGCGCGCCGCAGCGCGTACTTCGTCGTCGTGCGGGTGATCTTCGCCTCGACGGGCAACCGGGAGGCGACGGCGAAGACCTCGGGATCAAGGAACGGCACCCGGAGCTCCAGCGAGTTGGCCATCGTCATCTTGTCGGCCTTGACCAGGATGTCGCCGCGCAGCCAGGTGAACAGGTCGATGTGCTGCATGCGGGCCACCGGATCCCAGCCCGCCGATTCGGCGTACACCGGCGCGGTGACGTCGGTGTGGGTCCACTCCTCGCGGAACCCGGGCAGCACGCCGCGCAGCTGCGCGTCGGAGAAGCTGCGGGCATTGCCGTAGTAGCGCTCCTCGAGCGTCTGGGAGCCGCGGTGCAGCAGGCTTTTGCCCCGCATCCCCTCGGGCAGCGGCCTGCTCATCTTGCCCACCGATCGCCGCAGCGGCCGCGGCAGATAGTCAAAGGGCTTGAGCGATAACGGCTCTCGATAGATCGTGTAGCCGCCGAACAACTCGTCGGCGCCTTCGCCGGACAGCACCACCTTGACGTGCTTGCGGGCCTCGCGGGCGACGAAGAACAGCGGCACCAGCGCCGGGTCGGCCACCGGCTCGTCGAGATACCAGACGATCTCGGGCAGGGCGGCGACGAACTCGTCGGGCTTGACCACCTTGGCGATGTGGCGGGCCCCGATCGCCTCGGCCGAGGCCACCGCGACGTCGATCTCGGAGAAGCCCTCCCGCTCGAAGCCGGTGGTGAACGTGATCAGCCGGGGGTTGTGCCGGATGGCCAGCGCCGCGATGGCGGTGGAGTCGATCCCCCCGGACAGGAACGCCCCGACGGTGACGTCGGCGCGCATGTGCTTGGCCACCGAGTCCTCGAGCACCGCGGTGATCTCGTCGTAGCGGGCCTGTTCGGTGTCGCGGGTGATCGGCACCGCGGCGAAGCGCGGCACGAAATACCGGGTGACCTCCGGTTGCAGGAGGTCTGGGCGGATCCGGGCGTAGCAGCCCGATTCCAGCCGGCGCACCCCGCGGTGCAGCGTCTCGGGCTCGGGCACGTACTGCAGCACGGTGTAGTGCTGCACGGCCCGCTCGTCGATTCCGATGTCGAACCCGATCAGCTCGGCCAGGTCCAGCAGGCACTTCTTCTCGCTGGCCACCGCCGTGCCGCCGGTGCCGGTCGCCATGAACAGCGGCTTGATGCCGAAAGGGTCACGGGCGCAGAACAATTCGCGAGTGACGGTGTCCCACAGCGCGAACGCGAACATGCCGCGCAGCCGCGCCAAGACGTCGGTGCCCCAGTAGTGGTACCCGGCGACGACGGCCTCGCCGTCACCGTCGGTGGCGAAGACGGCACCATGCCGGCCGGCCAGTTCCTCGCGCAGCTCGAGGTAGTTGTAGATCTCGCCGTTGAACACCAGCACGTAACGGTCGGGCGCCTCGGGCGGCCCCCAGCGCAGCGGCTGATGCGAATGCGCGATGTCGATGATGGAGAGCCGGTTGAAGCCGAAGACGACGGAGCCGTCGGTGTCTGGGTCCACCCAGGTGCCCGGCTCGTCGGGCCCGCGGTGGCGCATCGAGTGCGACGCGCGCGCGATGGCATCGTCGGCGCGGGCGGCGGCCGCTTCTTTATCGGAGCCATCCGGGGCAGCAACGAACGCCAGCAGACCACACACGGCGCCCCAGTATGCCCCACTTCGGGGGCGTGCGTGGACCTCGCACCCGGCACGTCGTGAATGGCCGGGCGCACCGGCGGGCCGGGGTTTCGTCGCCCGGCTCAGGCGCGTGGTCTACGCTGCGTAGTATTCGATATCCGAGCAGGAGGCGCTAACGTGACCCCTCGCGAGCAGGACCGTTCGCAACGTTTGTCGCAGGGCAGGTTTCGGCGCCATTCCGGGGGCTCCGGGCGCCAAGCGAAGGGTCTTTCCCGTCGTCTTCGGCCCTTCGCGCTGGCCCTGACGCTGGGCGTGCTGGCGTTGTTGCTGAGCGGATGCAGCAGTTGGGCGGACGCGCTGGCATTGGGCTGGCCGCGGGGCATCACCCCGGAGGCCCACCTCAACCGTGAACTGTGGATCGGCGCGGTGATCGCGTCGTTGGTCGTCGGCCTCATCGTGTTCGGCCTGATTTTCTGGGCCTCGATCTTCCACCGCAAGAAGGCGACCGACACCGTGCTGCCCCGGCAGTTCGGCTACAACATGCCGCTGGAGCTGGTGCTCACGGTGACGCCGTTCCTCATCATCTCGGTGCTGTTCTACTTCACCGTCGTGGTGCAGGAGAAGATGCTGCACCTGGACAAGAACCCCGAGGTTGTGATCGATGTCACGGCCTTCCAGTGGAACTGGAAGTTCGGCTATCAGAAGGTCAACTTCAAAGACGGCACGCTGACCTATGACGGCACCGACCCGGCGCGCAAGAAGGCGATGGTGTCCAAGCCGGAGGGCAAGGACGCCCACGGCGAGGAGCGTGTGGGTCCCGTCCGCGGGCTGAACACCTCGGACCGGCAGTATCTGAACTTCGACAAGGTCGAGACGCTGGGCTCCAGCGAGGAGATCCCGGTGCTGGTGCTGCCCACCGGCAAGCGCATCGAATTCGACCTGGCGTCCGCGGACGTGGTCCACACGTTCTGGGTGCCGGAGTTCCTGTTCAAGCGCGACGTGATCCCCAACGCCGACGCCAACAACTCGGTGCATGTCTTCCAGACCGAAGAGATCCAGACGCCGGGTGCGTTCGTGGGCCACTGCGCCGAGTTCTGCGGCACCTATCACTCGATGATGAACTTCGAAGTTCGGGTGGTGGCGCCCAACGATTTCAAGGCCTACCTGCAGCAGCGGATGAACGGAAAGAGCAACGCCGAGGCGTTGCAGGCGATCGGACAGCCCCCGCTCGCGGTGACCACTCATCCGTTCGACACCAAGCGCGGTCAATTGGCCGGAAGCCAGTAGGTTAGGACACCAAATGCATATCGAAGCCAGGCTATTCGAAGTCATCGCCGGGTTCTTCATTGTGGTTGCGGTGCTCTACGGGGTGCTGACCGCGATCTTCGCCACCGGTGGTGTGGAGTGGGCGGGCACCACCGCGCTGGTGCTGACCGGTGGCCTGGCGTTGATCACGGCGACCTTTTTCCGGTTCGTTGCGCGCCGGCTGGACACCCGGCCCGAGGACTACGAGGGCGCCGAGATCAGTGACGGAGCAGGCGAATTGGGCTTCTTCAGCCCGCACAGCTGGTGGCCGATTCTGGTCGCGCTGTCGGCTTCGGTGGTCGCGGTGGGCATCGCGCTGTGGTTGCCGTGGCTGATCGTCGCCGGGGTGATGTTCGTCCTGACGTCGGTGGCCGGGCTGGTCTTCGAGTACTACATCGGTCCCGAGAAGCACTGATTCGCGGCATAAAGGTCACAATCAGATCACGTGATTGGTGGGCCGTTCGCCACGACGGCTTTGCCCCTTTGGGGTTCGGTAGTGTTTTGCCCAGGCAAACGAGAAGCGTCCCAGCGCGCCCGCCACGATGTGATCGCGGAGTCTTGTGCGCAGGTGAGGCCGTCGAACAGGGTAGGCAAAGGCAAAGATGAGCGGGTCGAGACCCCCGGGATGGGATCCTGACGAACCCGACCATGCCGACCCGATCAGCCACGAACCGGACCCCGGCGACGCGCCGGACGACGACCTGGAACGCGGCGCCGCCGCCGATGGCGAGGCCGAGCCGGAACCGTTCGAGGACAGCGCCGAACTGGCTGCGAACCAGACCGACGAGACGGACGCCTACTCGCGGGCCTACTCGGCTCCGGAGTCCGAGCACTTCACCAGCGGCCCCTACATGCCGGCCGATCTGGGTCTCTACGACTACGACGACTTCGACGAGTCCGCCGATGCTGACGACGAGCGCAGCACCGCGCGCTGGCCGTGGGTGGTGGGTGTCGCCGCGATCGTGGC
>NZ_LZSX01000025.1 GCF_001665835.1 Mycobacterium colombiense
TTTACTCGGCCCGATCATTTCGTTGAGCGGCTGCGCGCCAAATAGCTCACAGCCCGATGTAGACGGCCTTGGTGTTGCCGGCGGCGGGGCGTTGAGCGCAGCCCTCTTGGCCGCCAATCGGTTTGCGGCGTCGTCTCGGAGGGCGTGGCGTTGTGGGTCCGGGTCGGTGTTGCCGGCGAAGCACGCTTGCGGCGCGGCGTCGACGACGGCAAGCGCGCTCGCGTAGCGCTCGTCGGCGTGTGCGCGGTCGCCTGCGGCCGCGGCCCGGTCGCCCTGGGTTTCGCGGACGAGTTCGAGGTTGACGCGCACCGGGCAGGAGCCCGCCACGTCGGTTCGGGTCAGTGCGTCGGTGAAGTGGGAGTCGGCGTCCTCGAGCCGGCCGTCGAGCACGGCGGCTGCGCCCGCGACAAACGGCGCCCTCGCCGGTTCCACCACGTTGGCGACGCCGAGGATCGCCGCGTCGGACCGCACCGCGTCTGCGTCACGGCTCGCGAACGCGCCAGCCGCCGAATTGCCCGCCAGCACAACCGACAACAGCTTGATCGCAACCAGCAGCGCGACGGCGACGAGCGGAGCCGAGTAGACGAGCAGCCGCCGTCGCAGCCGCAACCGAGCCGGTCTGCCCGTCATGACGCCAGGTCCCGTCGAGCAATGCGGCCGCGCCGGAACTCTCGGACCGAGAGGTAGATCTCAGCGAGCAGCAGCCCCGCCGCGAGCAGCGCAGGGAGCCAATACAGCTCGGTCTGGTCGGACGCATCCCCACCCCTACCCGGCGCGTCGGGCAGTCCAACCTGGAAGGGCTGGCCGAGACCGCGGTGTACGTACGGAACGTCGAGTTGTGCTGCGATTCTGTGCAATTCGGGCTCATCGATCGCGTCGCCGCTGCCGTAACCCAGCACCGCTCCCCCGGCCACCGAACCCCCCATGAGGTTGAAGTCGCCCTGCGGCGCGCGCGACCCGGGCGCACCGGAGCCGAAGTAGAGCACCACGTTCCGCGAACCCGGATATTGCTGCGTCGCCTGGATCAGCTGGTATCGGAGCACGTTGTCCGCCGCGCTCGCGTTCACGTCGGAACCCGTGTTCTGCGAGCCGAGCGCCGCGACGGTTGGTCGCAGGCTCCAAACATCCTCGGACAGCGGCCAATCCAAGGAGGCTTTCGAGGCGAAGCCGATGAGCGCGTATCGAGCCGCCGGGTACTGCTTGATCAACGCCGCGATGTCGTCGCGCATGCCCGCGATCTGTGGTTCGCCATTGCCGTAGTCCTCGGCATTTGCGCCTGCCGAACGGTCGACCACCAGGAACACGTTGAGATTGGCGCCGGCGGCGGCCCTTGCGCCCTGGCCCTTTCCATTGTCAAGGAGCGCCGGGCGGGTGGTCGCCGTGATGAGCAACAGCACCGCCAAAGTCACGCCACTCCAGCGCAGTACCGCGCGGCCCCGCCGGTGTCCCGCCGAGAGCAGCACCTGGCGCAGCGCCACCACGCGCGCCAGCAACAGCGCGCCGGCCACGACAGCAAGGATTGGCCAGGGCAGTATTGGTTGAAACGTCATCGGCGCAACACCAAGAGGGCCACCGACAGCACGGCCGCCGACAACAAGGCGATCACCAGCGGTGCCACCGGCGCGTCCCGGAAGTCCGCGGTCACGACGGTGCCATCGGCAAGGCGCGCCGGTGGGGCGTGCGCGCAAATTTCGTTGAGCGCCGCGGTCACCGATTTGGCTCCCGGGGCGACATACCGGCCACCGGTCTGCTTGGTGAGCGTGACCAGCTCAGCGCTCGCGGGTGAGGCGGCAGTCTCGATCACATTGACTTGGGCCCCGGCCCGCTCGACCAAGGCCCGGACACTGGCATCGGTGAACAATGCGGGACGCTGCTCCCCCGCGGCACGAAGATCCGACGGCCCGAGATAGATCACCGAGCGTCGGTGCGTGGCGCGCTGCTCGGCGGCAGGAAAGCCGGAGAGGCACAACGCGAGAACGTCATTCACGCTTACGGCGTAGTCGGTATACGGCACGGCAGGGGCGAACGACGCCGAAGGCGTCTCGTGGACGCCGGTGTAGTCGCCGAACCGGCCGGCGGCGTATTGATGGTCGCGCGTCAGCGGCACCAGGCGGCGGTTGGCCGACGTCAGGCCGATCCGTTGGGCCTGAGGGGAATTCGTGGTCTGGCGGGCGAAGTAGTCGAGCAGTTCCGCCGTCGACGCATCGGCCACCGGCTGCCCGACGCACAACATGATGTCCTCGGGGTGGGCGGCGTCGAAATCGTTGGTCGCCACGCTCGGACGGGCCGCAGCCCAGGTCGCGGCGCCGAACATGACCGTCAGGACCACCAGCGTCACAATTGTCGACAGCGACCGCAGCCGCGCTACTTTCGCGTACTCGGGCAACCGGGTCAGTCGTGCGACGTTGGCCAGCGGGCGCAACCGGCGGCGGGTAGCGGTCATCGACAGCAACGCCGCCAGCGCGACAACTGCGGCGAAGCAAATCAATCCGATGAGCGCGACAGGCCACCACTTCAGGTCCACGAGCGGATCAACTCCTGCGCCCGAGCACTCACGTCGTCGACGTCGACCCGCGTCTCGGCGTTGAACTGCCCGTCACCGAGCCGGGTGAGCAGCGGCGCGGCCGCGGCCAGGTCCCCGCCGGCCATGGCGGCGATCTGCAGATACTGCGCCCGCGTGCCGGTCGCTTGATGCAGAAAACTGCGCAGCGTCCGGCTGATCGCCGTGCACGCCGCCGGAGCCGGCATCCGCCCGGCAGTGTGCTCGTCGGCGATCCCCTGCACGCAGCGGGCGAATCGGTCGCGGATCAGCCGGGCATGCACTCGCCGCGCAACCGGGATGCGTCGCAACCTGTCCGACGGCAGCGTCCACACGAAAACACCGACATACCAACCGAACACGGCGAGGATCAGCACCACGGCCAGCCACAGCCACCACGACGAGTACGGCTGCGGGCCGAACACATAGCGCAGCAGGTCATCCGGCACGGGCGGCCACCTCGGTCAGGAGAACGAGCTCGCGCCGAATGTCCTTGCTGCCGGCGATAGTCGCGTGCGGAATGGCGTGGGCGGTCAGGAACGCATCGAGGCGGTTGCGTCGCGTCCGCTCGGCGCGGCGGTACGCGGTGACCACCCGAGGCCCGAGGTCGGCTCCGTTCAGGACGAAGCGACCGGTGGCGACGTCGTAGCCGTCGGTGTTGTCGGGACCCACCGCGGGCATGTCCGACACCATCGCCCACATGATGTCGTGGCGCCCGGTCAGTCTGGTGAGCACCTCGCTGAGCCGGTCATCGACCTCCGGTTCGTCGGAGACGACGATGATCAGCATGATGTGCCGGTAATGCGTTGCGACATAGTCGAGTTGGGCGGTGACGTCGCTACGACCGGGGCCGCTCGTGGTGTGTTGATACCAGCGGTGCAGCAGTCCCTCGATGTGCGACTCGCCGCGCCGCTGCGGGATGTTCACGCTGCCGCGGTGGTCGCCGTAGACTATGCCGATCTGGTCGGACCGCCGCAGGCCGATCAATCCCACCGCACCCATGATGTGCGCGGCGACGTCGCGTTTGCACTCCCCGCTCGGGGCGAGCGCCGACATGTTGCGACCGGCGTCGGCGACGAGCAGGATCTTGTGGTGCTTTTCGGACACGAACCGTTTGATGAGCACGCCGCCCGAGCGTGCGGAAGCCTTCCAGTCGATGTCTCGGACGTCGTCGCCGGGAACGTACGGGCGTAGGTCGTCGAATTCCATGCTGCGCGTATGCAATAGCGCGTAGCGGCCGCCTTCGAGCAGACCGCGGGTGTCGGTGCCGAAGTGCGCCCTGGCCCGGTTGAGGTGCTTACCCACGATTGGCCTCAGGGCACGCGAACGGCCCGCAGCGCGGCGTCGATCACGACCTCGGGAGTGATGTCGGCGCTGGCCGCTTCGAAACCGAGGATGAGCCGGTGGCGCAGCACCCGGTGCGCGAGGTTCGCGATGTCATCGGGAAGCACGTGCGCGCGCCCGGCCAGCACCGCCTGCGCCCGGGCCGCCTTGCAGAACGCGATCGTGGCCCGTGGGCTGGCACCGTACTCGACTAGGCGCGCGATCTGCTTGGGCAGCGCCCGCGCGGGATGGCGGGTCACGTCGACCAGTTGGCTGGCGTAGAGCATCAGCGCGCGGTCCATATGGACGTGGCGCACCACCTCCTGCAGGCGCAACACGTCGTCGAGGTTGACCACCGGCGCCGTCGGGTGTCCCCTGTCGTAGATGCCGGCGTCGATCCGCGACATGACTTCCACCTCCTCCTGCGGGGAGGGGTAGCGCACGACCTCCTTGAGCAGGAAACGGTCGGTCTGCGCCTCGGAGAGCGGATAGGTACCTTCCTGGTCGACAGGGTTCTGGGTGGCGATGACCAGAAACGGATCCGCAAGGGGGTGGACCTGCCCGGCGATCGTGGTCTGCCGCTCCTCCATTGCCTCGAGCATCGCGCTCTGCGTCTTGGCACTGGACCGGTTGATCTCGTCGAGCAGCACGATGTTGGCGTGCACCGGACCCAGTTGGGTGACGAAGGAGTTGGTCGCCGAGTCGTAGATCTGGGTGCCGATGATGTCGCTGGGCAGCAGGTCGGGTGTGCACTGAATGCGTTGAAAGCGGCCATGAATCGACTCGGCGAGCACCTTGGCGGCGGTGGTCTTGGCCAGGCCCGGCACGCTTTCGAGCAGGACGTGGCCGCCCGCGAGCAGACCGATGAGCAGCGACTCCCGAAGCTCACGCTGCCCGACGATCTTGGCGGCGAACGCCTGGGAGATGGCGTCGACGATCCGTTGGACGCCGTCGAGTTCGCGCTGATCCGGTTGTGTCCGTGCTGTAGACATACGCCCGCTGGGATACCCAGGTGCCGATTTTCCACACTTCCGGCCACACGACGCTGCTCGCGCCTGTTCAGCGTGTTCGCGAGCGCCGCACCACTGCTACGGCTAATTCCCTTGCGGGGGCCACTTGTTCTTGGCTTCAGCCTCGAGCCGCAGCCGGATTGCCTTCGCCCGCGCCTCGGCAGCCCGAGCTTGGGCTTCGGCGGCTTCTGCTCCCGCCCAAACCTCGGCCGCCCGAGCGCGAGTTTCGGCGGCTTCCGCGCGCGCCCGCGACTCGGCGGCCAGGGCCTCGGCTTCGGCGGCTTCCGCGCGCGCCCGCTCCCGCGCCCGCGCCTCGGCGGCCAGGGCCTGAGTTTCGGCGGCTTCGGCGCGCGCCCGCGACTCGGCCACCAGCGCTTCTGCTTCGGCGGCTTTTGCCCGCTTGCGCGCTTCGGCCGCGAGGGCCTCGATTTCGGCGGCTTCTGCCCGCTTTCGCGCCGCGGCGGCGTGCGCTTGCGCTTCGGCGGCTTCCGCCTGCTTCCGCGCCTCGATGGCCAACGCCTCGGCTTCGGCAGCTTTTGCGCGCGCCCGCTCCCGTTCCCGCGCCTCGGCGATCAAGGCTTGAGTTTCGCTGGCTTCTGCCTGCGCCCGCGCCTCGGCAGCCAAAGCTTCGGGTTCGGCGGCTTTCGCCCGCCTCCGGGCTTCGGCGGCCAGAGCGTGGGCTTCGGCGGCTTTGGCCTGCTTCCTTGCTTCGGCGGCCCGGGCCTGGGCTTCGGCGGCTTCTGCCCGCTTGTGCGCCTCGGTGGCCAACGCTTCGGCGGCCGCGGCTTCCGCGCGCGCCTGCTCTCGCACCCGCGCCTCCACAGCCAGCGCATCCGCCACGGCGACCTCTGCCTGTGCCTGCGCCTCCGCGGCCACCGCTTCGGGTTCGGCGGCCAGCGCTTCGGCCGCGGCGGCTTCGTCCTGCGCCCGCGCCTCGGCGGCCAGCGCTTCGGCTTCCGCGGCCAGAGCTTCCGCTTCCGCGGCCAGGGCTTCGGCTGCGGCCGCGTCAGCCCGCGCCCGCGCTGCGGCGGCCACCGCTTCGGCTTCCGCGGCCAACGCCTGCGCCGCGGCGGCTTCCGCCTGCGCCCCCGCGTCAGCTTCCGCCTTGGGTCGCGGCGGCTTCGGCTTGGTCGGCGGCCTGGGTTGATTGACGAGCGGCTGACGGTTCCGCATCGGGGCGCCGGCCGCGGCCCGCGCCTTTTGCTCGGCCACTCTGTATGGGCCGGCGAGGAAATCGGCCAATACCAAGGCCACGCCGACCAGCAGTACCAGCGGCAGGGCCAAGGATGGGCGGGTGACCATTCCCCAGATACCGGCGACTGTCAGCGGCGCCGCGAGCAACACTGCGGCTCCCGGATAACGACCGCCCAGGTCGAGGATTGTTGCGGGCACCGCGGACGCGCGAGCGGCGAACGGGAGCCGATCCGGTCGACTGACGACGACTCTCTGAGACCCCACGATCCCGCTCCTTTATGGAGATGCTGGCTCATAAGAGTACTGCGCTGTCGGCCGTTCTGGTGGATCAAATTTTCGTGTCGAAGTAGCAATGTCGCCGCAATACCGGCGGCCAGGCCGGGCGGCTTGGGAGGTGACGGTAGTTCGCGGCGATGGCGAGCGTGGGTGTGGCCGTCGAGCGCTGGGATCTGGACGACCTACCACCGGTGCCGACCGGATTTCACAATCCATCGTGAATTACGTGCCAAGCCTCTACGCTGCCGATAATGCTGCGTCTTCCGGCGAGGAGGTTGAGCGCATGGAGCCGTCGGTGGCGTCAGATTATCCGTGTAGCAACGGATTCAATTGGGCTCAATTGGTGAAGATGCCGATCGTGAGCGATGAGTGGCATCATGGACACCAAATCCTCAACTTCTACCCGATGGACAAGAATTATCGAGAATCACCGGCAGCGCGGACGATGGTGACCGAGCACTTCGGCAATGCACAGGCTCTCGACACCGATGCGGAATTGCTCAAATTCGGCTCTGACCACGTTACGTTGCGCGGCGCGTTTTTGGAGATGGGCGTATGCACCGGCAGAACCATCAACTTCATTGCCGCGCTCAACCCCCGGCAACGCATCTGGGGGTTCGATTCCTTCGACGGCCTTCCTGAACGATGGGCTCGCACCGATATCACTGTCCCCCAAGGTACTTTTCGAGCGAACGTCGAGGGGTGGATGCCCCCGGTGCTCCATAACGTAGCGTTGGTAAAGGGCATGTTCCACGACGCCCTTCCGGAGTTCAAAAAGCAAATTCTGAAATCCACTCCCATCGCGTTCCTACATGTCGATTGCGACATTTACGTATCGACGAAAGAGATTTTCAACCAGTTGGTCGACAACATCGTGTCAGGTACCGTGATCGTATTTGATGAGTTTTATAATTATCCGGGCGCCGAGGAACATGAGTTCAGGGCATTCCAGGAGTTTCTGGACCGGACCGGGAAGGAACCGGTCTACCTTGCCTACAACCAGTACTTCGAACAAGCGGTTGTCCAGATTGCCTGAGGCGATTTGCGGTGGCGCTCAAACCGGTAAGTGCTCGGCGCGCGCCAACCGCTTCGCCAGATACGGCGCCGTGCGACTGTGTTTCGCGCGTGCCACCTCGATCGGCGGGCCCGCCGCAACGATTCGTCCGCCGTCGCTGCCGGCCCCCGGTCCCAGGTCGATCACCCAGTCCGCACCCGCGACCATCCGCATGTCGTGTTCGGCCACCACGACGGTGTTGCCCACGTCGACCAGGCGGTGCAGCTGGCGGTCGAGCAGATCCACATCGGCGGGGTGGAGCCCGGTGGTCGGCTCGTCGAGGACGTAGAGGGTGTGCCCTCGTCGGGGTCTCTGCAGTTCGGCGGCGAGCTTGATCCGCTGCGCCTCGCCACCCGACAGCTCGGTCGCGGGCTGTCCCAGACGGAGATACCCCAGTCCGACCTCTTGCAGCGTGGTCAGGCTCCGCGCTGCGGTGGTGACGTCGGCAAAAAACTCCGAGGCCTCGTCGACCGTCATCGCGAGCACGTCGGCGATCGTTCGGTCGCGATAGCGCACCTCGAGTGTCTCGTCGGAGTAACGCGCTCCTTGACACGCCGGACATGTGGCGTATGTGCCTGGCAAGAACAACAATTCGACCGAGACGAACCCCTCCCCCTGACAGGTGGGGCAGCGACCTTCGGCCACATTGAACGAGAACCTGCCCGCTGTCCAACCGCGGCGACGCGCCTTCGGGGTCGCGGCGAATTCACGGCGCACGGCGTCGAACAGGCCGGTGTAGGTCGCCAGCGTCGAGCGCGGCGTGCGTCCGATCGGGCGCTGGTCGACTGATACCAGCCGGTTGATCTGCTCGGCCCCCTCTGCCGTCACACCGACACTCGCGTCGTGATCGAGATCGACGATCCCACTGTCGGTTTCGTCGTCATCGGATTCGGCCGGTTCGGCTGCTCGTCCCATGCCGAGATGGCTGTGCACGACATCACCGAGCACCTTGACGACGAGCGTCGACTTGCCTGATCCGGACACTCCGGTGACCGCGGTGTACACGCCGAGTGGCAGCTCCACGTCGAGTTCTCGCAAATTGTGGAAGCAGATCCCGCGCAGCCGCAGCCACCCGGACGGCGTGCGCGGTTGCCGAGGCGGCGGCCCGGCCCCGTCGAAAAGGTACCGACGAGTGACCGACCCCTCGATGTCAGCGAGACCCGGCACCGGCCCGCTGTAGAGCACGCCCCCGCCAAGCTCTCCGGCCCCGGGCCCAACGTCGACGATCCAGTCGGCGCGGCGTACCACGTCCATGTCGTGCTCGACCACGAATAACGAATTGCCCGCGCGCCGCAGGCGATCGAGCACCTCGAGTAGCGGTTCGGCGTCGGCGGGGTGCAGTCCGGCCGACGGCTCGTCCAGCACATAGAGCACGCCGAACAAGCCGGCCCGCAGTTGAGTCGCCAGCCGCAACCGCTGAAGTTCGCCGGGTGACACCGTCGGAGTGCGGCGACTCAGCGTGAGATAGCCGAGGCCGAGATCCATGAGTACCTGCAGGCGCGCGACGAGGTCGGCGGCGATCATGGTCGCCACTTCCGTCAGCTCACCGGATTTCGTGGACTCGTACGCGGCGGCGGCATCGGTCCGAGAAGCCGTCGGGCGCAACGCCTCAGCAAGGTCGGCCAACGGCATCGCGGTGTAGTCGGCGATGGTGCGCCCGGCGAATGTCACCTTCAGCGCCTCCGGCCGCAACCCGGAACCGTCGCATACTGGGCACTCGACGCTGTCGACGAATTGCAGTACCCGGCGACGCATCATCGCGCTATGGGAATTGGCCAACGTGTGGCGGACATGACGCTCGGCGCTGGAGAACGTGCCGTTGTAGTAATAATCGGCCTGCACGGGGTGCTGGCTTGGATCGATTTCGACCGTTGGTTGTTCGTCGGTGAACAGGATCCAATTGCGTTGCCGTTTAGGGAGTTTGCGCCATGGCTTGTCGATGTCGTACCCCAGCGTGACGAGGATGTCGCGGAGGTTTTGGCCCTGCCACGCGCCCGGCCATGCGGCAACGGCGCCCTCGCGGATGGTCAGCGAGGGGTCCGGTACCAGTGTCTCTTCGGTCACCCGATGGATTCGGCCCAGCCCGTGGCATTCGGGGCACGCCCCCACCGCGGTGTTCGGCGAGAACGCATCGGAGTCCAGTCGTTCCGTAGCGCCGGTCGGGTAGGTGCCGGCGCGGGAGAACAGCATCCTCAGCAGGTTCGACAGCGTGGTGACGGTGCCGACGGTCGACCGCGACGTCGCCGAACCCCGGCGCTGCTGCAGTGCGACGGCAGGCGGTAGCCCGGTGATGTCATCCACCTTTGGTGCGCCGGTTGGCAGTAGCAGCCGACGGGCGTACGGAGCAACCGATTCGAAGTAGCGGCGCTGGGCCTCGGCATAGATGGTCCCGAAGGCCAACGACGATTTGCCGGATCCGGAGATTCCGGTGAACGCGACCAGCGCGTCACGCGGCGCTATGACGTCGACACCCCGCAGGTTGTGGACCCGCGTCCCGTAAACACGCACGCAAGGGTCGATTTCGTCCGTGCTCCGATTGGACATTTGCGCCATCTTGCTCAGCCGGATACCCCCAGGTGCGGCCCCGCAAGCGTGTGCTCCCCGGCAGCGACTAGCGGGGTCTGTCTGCAATCCCATTTAACGGCCGGCCGGCCGGGAATTCGGCCGAGGCCATGACGGAGACATCACCAAGCCGCATCCGCCTGAGTCATCACGTCGTGGAACTCGACGACGGGCGCCGGATCGGACTTTCGGTCGACGGCCGCGGAGTGCCGTTGTTGTTCATGCACGGGCCGCTGAGTCGTAGGGCATATCCCAGCACTGACAATCCAAAAGCCACATCCACTTCCACGTTCGTGGCGGCCGTGCCGCTCATTCTGTGCGATGAGCTACCAGCGTTGATGGATGGAGCTACGCGCCTGATTTCGCAACGTTAAAAGGGCATGGGTCAACCGTTTTAGGTGATCAGCAAGTCGACACCACTATCAGTGACGTTGAGACTGACGCGGGATAGATCGGTTACGACAACGTCGGCATCCGCCAGTTCGTCCGCGCGGTGAGTGGTGGTGACGGCCAGTACTTGCGCCCCTGCGGCTCGACCAGAACCGACGCCCGCAGGCGCATCCTCCACCACCAGGCACTCGCGTGCCTCGAAGCCCAGCGCGGCAGCCGCCTTGAGGTAGCTCTCGGGGTCCGGCTTGCCGGCTGATACGTCTTCTGCGCCGATCAGCAGCTTGGGATCTGGCAACCCTGCTGCCGCTAGGCGCGCAGCCATCAACGAGCGGGGCCCGGAGGTCACCGCCGCCCAGTGACCACGCGGTAGGGCATCGAGCAGCCGATGTGCTCCCGGTAACGCCACTACACCATCGAGATCAGCGGACTCTTGCAGCGCGAGTAGCCGAGCTGTGGCTGCGACGCGCTGCTGTGGTGCCACGAATTGCGCGACAGTGTCTTCGGTTCGCCTGCCATGACAGACCTTGAGGACCGGTTCATAGTCGACGCCGTATTCCTTGGCCCAGGTACCCCAGGACCGTTCGACTGTGGCGGTTGAGTCAACCAGGGTGCCATCGATGTCGAACAAGATTCTCTTGCCGTGCAGTACCGCCATCGACTGCAACCCTAATGGGGGTAGGGCCCGTGCATCCGAGGGTGTGTCCTACGAAACAGGTGCGTCCCCACACCTCTCCCAGCCGGCGACCTGAGGTGCGCTGGGCGGAGGCGGCAAGCCTTCGTTTGCCGTCTATGGCGACGCTCGGCGATGTCCAGGCCACTAGGAACAGGCCACTATCCGGTGAAAAACGCACGTCAAGCGGGCTATTCGCTACAGCGTTGATTAACGCGATCCGCCCCTTCGCTGGGTTGACCATCGTTGCTAATACGCGGGTTACGCACTTTTGTAAAGGTGAATCGAAGGAAATTTAACTACTTTGTCCCAGCATCTTCAATTTGCGTCGTCCTGATATCATGCATTCAATCAACTGCTTGGCCCCTGCCTGCCGCTACCCAACGACGCCGCGTCAGGCATTTTCAGCGTGGGCGACGAAAGGATTTCTTGGTGCCGACAGCCACCAAAATGGCTCAATACGAGTTCATTCATGAGACTTTACAGCAGGGAACGGCCGCACTGGACTTCACAATGTCGCTGTTCGAGAAGAGTTATAAATCTAACTTTCCTGGCCATGTTCGCGAGGTGAGTGTCCTTTTAGAGAACGCGTGGAAGTACCTGCTGGGAGCTAGCGACGGGCACGAACTATATCAAGTATGTGGAGAGGTACATGAGCAGTTCTTCACATCCGAAGGAACCGGATCATGGTTCAGCGAGGGCTACTCGAGGTACAAATCACAGCGTAAGCCGAAACAGGATTTCAATAATCTCGCAGACGCCATCAGCGGTAGAACCGTACTCGACTTCGGCTGTGGCCGCGGTCATTTAGCGCTGCTGATCGCACGTGCCGGCTTTGACTGCTACACCACAGACGTCATGGACTACCGTTGCGCCGACGCTGGTGTCCTACCCTTTCGGCAGATGGCATCCCCTGTCGATGTCCCCTACCCAGACGACTCGTTCGACAGCGCGATTGTCAAAACGGTTCTCCATCACGTTGATGAGCCCGATGTAACTCCGCTATTGATCAATTTGCGGCGTGTTGCGCGGCGGCTGATCATCGAGGAGGACACTTACGCTGTCCCGGCTGCGTCGCTCGGGCGTGTACGGGAACAAACTGAGCTAACCGACTTTAACAAATTGGATGATAGCGCTCAATTCCAAGCGCTCGTGCTTATTGATTTATTCGGTAATGCCGTTGCCCAGGGGCTTGTCGATATGAATTTCGGTCTTCAGTTCAAACAAATTAGCGAGTGGCATTCATTATTTAGTAGCCTTGGCTTCCGTATCGTCGACACCGAAGTTGTGGGCTTCCGCCCCGGCAACATTCACAAATGCTGCCAGGTTCGCTTCGTCGTTGATCGCGAAGAAGTGAAATAGCGCACTAAAGCATGGTGGTGTGATGCATGCCACGAAGCGTGTCTGCACGAAGAGGCTATTTGGCCGGCCACTCAAGCCCAAGATGATCGCGCAATATGGGCCCAGCGTACTGGGTGCGGAATCGTCCGCGGCGCTGCAGGATGGGCACGACGTGATCGACAAACGTCGTGAGCTCGTGCGGCAGTGTCGAACCCATGATGGTGAACCCGTTGACCGCGCCCGCGTCTGCCAAGCGATCACATGATCGGCGAGCTGCTCGGGGCATGCCAATGAAATGCGTCTGCCCCGCCAGCCCGCCAGTCACCTCCTCGGCGGTCTTCCGCAACGAAGCATCGGGCCGCGCACGCAGCCGCAAAGAGCTGCTCGCCCCGGCTTGACGGCGCCGACCGCTCGGCCCAGAGTTCGGCGGGCAGCGGAAGCATCAGGATCGAAACCATCCGTGTCAACCGCCGCCAACACGCCGACCCACGCGCGAGGTGACGTGACTTTGACGCTCACTTTTGACGAGGTGGCCGATCGACCAGCACCCGCTGTCCGTCTCGCCACTGAACGACGCGAATCTGATGGCCGGTTTGCACGCCGGTGACCGGGTCGACACGAAAGCGACCGAACAAGGTGGTGGTATCGAGTCGTTGTGACGCGGCCAGCACCGGCAAGGATTCAACAGTGCCGGCTTCCTTCACACAGCGCTGCCAAACGACACCCGCGGCGAAGGCCGCAGCAGCCGGATAGGGCGGCTCAATACTGTTCGCGCCCCGGTAACAACGGCTGAACCACTCGCTGTTAGGCCCGTCCACGGGATCATCTGTCCCGTCGTCGAACCACTGGCACGGTCCGTAAAACCGCTCAACGAGATCACCGATGGCATGCCGGAGCTCATCGACCCCCGCGGCGACCAATCCAACTGCACGCCAACGGCGTTCGCTGCACCACTGTGCGATGGCGACGTCATCGTCGAAGGAACCGGCCGATAACAGCACATCGCCCGCCGGGACTTGCGCCAGCACGTCTCTTGCCCGGCCTGGCCGAAAAGTGACCGCCCGCCGCCGCAGACCAAGTCGCCGCGCTGCCGTCGCCGCCCCTTCGGCCACCTCGCGGCCGAACCCCGTGTCGACATGCATTATTACCACCTGCGACCCCTCACCAAGACCTTCGGCCACAAGCGTTTCGAGCACAGCGGCCAGATAGCGGTAAGCGGGAGACCCCCCGTTGACAACACGCGGATACGCCGGCCGCGCCAGCCGGGCGGTGGCGCCACCGTGGTTCCAGACGACCCCTTTGCTGGCGGCCGCGGCCGCGAGCGCGGGCCCCGAACCGTAGGGCCCGAACACCACGTCGGGCCGGCGAGCCTCGGCGGCCCGCATCGCGGACGCCGCGGAGGGGTAAGCGTCGAGGACCTCGAGACTTACTCCGGAACGGTCGGCCCAGAGAGCAAGGGCGCTCGCCCCCGCTTTCCCGAATCTGGCCAGCGGCCCCGACAGCGGAGTAACCAGGACGGCGCGAGTTGCCACGCCCACAACTTAAGCGAGTCGAACAACCGCCCACCACCCCGCCCGCCCGACCTCATTTCGCAGTCCCGTCTGGCGCTAACACCCTGGTAAAAGGTCGGGGGCTGACCTGCTCAATGCGTCTCGCTGATGGCCGAACGGTCGGAGCCAACCGTCCACTATGTGACGGCTCGCCTTGGCCGCAAGCCCGTGAGGATCAGCAGACCAACCGGCAGCAGTACGGCGACCGTGAGCAGAATCGTTTGCCAGACCGTGGCCCCCGTCGTGAAGTGTTCCAGGTGTGTGAGATGAAAGATCAGGTGCGGGATGGCGAACAGCAGGTACGCGCCCAGCGCAATTCGCACCATGCGGCGCTCCATCGTGACTGCGGCGACAACGAATACGAGCGCAAGCGAGAGATTCATGGCGCCGTAGTCGCGCATGAGGTGCTCGGAGAACGGCGGGATGAGGTCCACCCAGGGCACGTAGTCGTAGAACGCCCGAGGCGCCAGTGTCGCGACAAGCCCGACCACGATCTCCACGAATGTCAGAAACCACACCCCGGCGCGAAGCACGATCAGCCGGGCGTTCACCGCGACCTCTTGCGTCGGCGATGCGGTAGGGGCAGGTAAGCGCGGATGGCGTCGCGGTACGGCCGTTGGCCGGCGGCCTGCTGTTCATTGAGGTATTGCTCGAAGGTGATCGTGCCGGCGGCGTGCTCGGGGGCTAGCAGTCCGCCGGCCCGTATCCCGCCAAACACCTTGCCGGGCAAGCGGATCGGGGCGATGGGTCGGCGCTTACCGACGATCGCCAGGTAGCTGCGGGCAAGATCGTCGAGCGCACGCGCCTGCGGGCCGCCGAAATCCGGCGCACGCCCGATCGGCTCGCCCAGCGCCAACCGGGCCAACCGTTCGCCCACGTCGCGCACGTCGACCGGTTGGAACCGCAGGCCCGACGGCAGCGCGATGACCGGCGGCTTCGCGAGCATGCGCAATAGGAAGGCGATCAGATCGTGAAACTGGGTCGCCCGCAGCACCGTCCACGGCAGGCCCGACTCGGCGATCGTGCGTTCGTTGGCGAGCATCATGCGGTAGAGGGCGAATGGGATGCGGTCGATTCCGACGATCGAGACATAAACCAGATGCGGTGAGCCCGCCCGTTTCGCCGCCGCGACCAGCTGCTCGACGGGATAGACGCAGTGCACGATTGTGTCGACGCCGTCCACGGCCGCGTCGAGCCCATCACCGGTCTGCACGTCCCCCAGGACATGCCGAACATCGGTGGACTGCTGGGGGCGCCGCCCGCGACTGAGAACGCGGACCTCCGCCCCCGCCGCCGTCAAACTGTCGACAACGATGCGGCCCACGGTTCCCGTGCCGCCGGTTACGAGTACAGAGTTCGTCATACCCTATGAACCGGACAGGCCCGCAGGATGTGACAACTGCTGGGCAAGAAACCGCAGTTTGTCGGGATTAGCCAGGATCCGCACGGCCGCTATCCGCTCGCCCGTGATCTCGAAGCACAAGACACCCGCCAGTGTGTCGCCGTCGAATGCCAGCATCGCCGGCTCGCCGTTGACCTCGGCGGCATCGAGACGCAGCTGTATCTGCGCCAGGTTTCTGGTGAACACCCGCGCCACGTACTGGGCCATCCGGTCGCGGCCCGAGATTGGGCGCCGGGCGGCCGCCACCTTGCCGCCGCCGTCGGCCGTGGAGGTCACATCAGCTGTCAAGATTTCGACGAGTCCGGCCACGTCGCCCGCGCTGGCGGCGGTGAAGAAGCGATCGACCAGGGACCGCCACTGTGCCCGATCCGGTTGGTGCACCGGCTGACGGGGTTCACCCAGTCGCTGCCTCGCTCGCCGGTACAGCTGCCGGACGTTGGCTTCCGACATCTCGAGGATCTCGGCGATCTCTAAATGGCTGTACGCGAACGCCTCTCTGAGCACGAACGCCGCCCGCTCGTTGGGCTTGAGTTGCTCCATCAAGCTCAGCAACGCGATGGACACCGACTCGCGTTGCTCGGCGGTTTCCTGCGGGCCGAGTGTCCGGTCGTCGGTGAGGACTGGCTCCGGAAGCCACGGCCCGGGATAGACCTCCCGTCGAGCGCGGGCCGACGTGAGCCGGTTGAGGCACAGGTTCGTGACGGCCTTGGTAAGCCACGCCGGCAGCGATTCGATGAGCGCTGAGTCTGCGCCGTGTAGTCGCAGGTATGCATCCTGCACCGCGTCTTCGGCTTCGCTCGCCGACCCCAGCAGGCGGTAGGCCAACCAGAACAGGCGCGGCCGCTGAGCCTCGAAGTCCTCCACGAGGTCGGTCACACTGCCAAGACTGCCACGGCTCGGATGTCGCCGGATGGCTCCGGTGGGGCGGGCGGGGCTCGAACCCGCGACCAACGGATTATGAGTCCGCGGCTCTAACCAACTGAGCTACCGCCCCCGACAAGGTTGTCCGTAGGAAACCGTAGCCGAAGACGGGAGTCAGGGTGCGTCGGGCGGCGGCGCCACCTCGACCTGAGCCGACATGCACGGTGGGCGCCCCGTAACCGGAGCGCCCACCGGCAATCCATCTCTACGTCCTCAAGATCACGCAGGCGCCGGCCCCGGCTGCCCGGCTTGACCCTTGATCTTGGGGATCATCTCAGGCGCGTAGACGAAAATCGCCGACTCGACCTCCCACTCGGCCTGGGCCTGACTCATCGGCGTGGTGCGGGTGATCATGTTGATCAGCTCCTGGCCCTCTCCGTACGGATTGGGGTTGGACCGAACCTGATCGGCGAACCAACGACCCTCGGCGGCCTCGCTGCAATCATTGAAATCGGCGTTGTGCACCATCTTGTTCTGCGCCAGCAGCTTGATGTACTGGTCGTCGGCTGGGGTCATATTGCACGCCGCCGACGCCTGCGGCGCTGACACCACAGCACCACCGAGCATCGCGGTGCCCAACGCAAGGCCGGCGGCCCCCACCGTCAGCACCCGCACGCGCGATCGTGTCGTTCTCACCTCTCCGGACCCCCTTATCGTGAAATTTGCTAGCTTCCCTCTTGCACCAGAGTTCGGGTACCACCGGTGTTAAGCGCGGCAAACGACGATTCCAACAAACAACGCGTGAACAGCAATTAGCTAAAATTACTGTGCGAGAAACTGTTCGGGTCTAAATCGGTAACTGGGCACGACCGGTACGAAGAATGCGGCGCGCCTTGCCGAAACCCGTATCAAGGGTTCCGCTTCCGGGCAGACTCAAGCTAGCTGGCATACGAACACGAAAACGGCCGGAGGGCACAGCCCTCACGGCCGCTTACGCTCTCAGCACAACAGAATCCGTTGCGCCCCAATGATTCTCGCTACGCCGCCGGCCAGTTCGCGTTTGCGGCCTGGTCTTTGATCTTGGGGATCAAGTCTGGCGCGTAAACGTAAATCGCCGACTCGACCTCCCACTCCGCCTGCGCCTGGGTCATCGGGGTGGTGTTGGTGATCATGTTGACCAGCTCTTGGCCCTCGCCGAACGGATTGGGGTTGGCCCGAACCTGGTCGGCGAACCAACGACCCTCGGCGGCCTCGTGGCAATCGCTGTAGTCGGCGTTGTGCACCATCTTGTTCTGCGCCAGCAGCTTGATGTATTGCTCGTCGGCCGGACTCAAATTGCAAGTAGCGGAGGCGAGCGGAGCCGACAGCACCGCGCCGCCGAGCATCGAGGCGCCCAGCGCGACGCCGGCGGCCCACACCGATGACACTCGAACGCGCGAGCGTGTGCGGGTGCTTGTCATTTCCGAACCTCCCTCTGCGCGGGCACGCAGTCGCTTCCGACGCAAACCCAAGCTAGAAATCCTGCAAACAACTGAACGGAATGCCATCCGGACCGCGGGCCAAACGACGCACGATCCATGGCCGTCCGGCTCGGGCCACGCTGCCATCTCGTTACCGCCACATATTTGTTCACATAAGTCTCAGTGACCGCGCTTAAGTTAGCGAATGACCCTCACATACAGCGGAAACGGATGCTTGCGCGGCAGTGTACGAATGGTTAACATTTCGTGCCCTCGCCCCGGGCCGGCGGGCCGGTGAGCCCTCAACCACTCCGCGTCACAACACCTGTGGCCAGCTACGACCGAACGTCACGCGCCGTCAGCGAAGACCCGTCCGGCCCGCGCCAGCGAGCGCGCATTCGCAAACGTCAGCTGAATACCGTCTGGCCGTCGGCGGCGAGCAAGTACCGCTCAGTGCCGGTCTCGACGCGCGGCGCATCGGCGCCCAATGACACGGCGACTTTATTGCTGGCATTTCGCATGATGTCGAAGGTGAGCTCCACGGCCTCCGCCTCGGAGAACCGGGAGCGCACCTCGGCGACATCGTCGGCGACGAGGTGCGCAGGAGTCCAAATTAACGCATCCGCATAGCGAAGCGCTGCTTTAGCGCGGTCGTCGAGCAAACTCGACGATTCGAAACGCGCGATCTCCTCGTACAGCGTTTCCGATCCGCCGGCATCGAGCGCGCCGCCCTCGCGGAGCGAGTTGCACAGGCGGCAGTTGTGCTGCGCCGCCCCGCGCAGCCGAACCAATTCGGAGGTCACGGGGTCAAGCGCACGCATTCGCGCCACGGCGATTAAAAACTTATTGAAGACCAGATAAGCCGGGTCGGTGGTGTGATCCCAGGCGATTGGTTGACCGACCCAGCCGAGGTATTGCGCGCCGACCCCGAGCGCTTCCAGCCCGGCCCGAACCCGGGGGATGAAGTCGGCGATGTACATCTGCACGACGATCTCAAAAGTGCGGTCCCCTAGCTGCTTCCACAACCGCGACCGCTGTTCGACCGTCACCGACGAGACGTCGGCACTGAATTGCTCGGCGAACTCGGCGACGGCGGCCTCGGCTTCCGATTCCGGCTCGTCGAACTCGACGCTCGCGGGCAACGGCGGCAGCGACATCGTCTGCGCGCATACCCGGCGAACCAGCGCCGCCAGGCGACCGTCGCCCGGAGCTAACGACACCAACCGCGTGAGCTGGTCTTCTTGAACAGAAACCGGAGCCGCCATTCGTCACACGCTAGAACGCTCGTCCTCCGGCGGCAATGCGTTACTGGGCCTGGCTCACCGATGACATGTGGAAGTCGGGTATCCGCAGCGACGGCATGGCGGCGCGGGTGGCCCAATCTCCCCATTCACGGGGCAGGGTCTTTTCACTGACGCCGGCTTCGGCGGCCCGCCGCAACAGGTCCAGCGGACTCTCGTTGAACCGGAAGTTGTTGACCGCCGCGGTCACCTGACCGTCCTCGATGAGGTAGACGCCGTCGCGGGTCAACCCGGTGAACAACAACGTGGTGGGGTCGACGACGCGGATGTACCACAGCGTGGTCAGCAGCAGGCCGCGCTCGGTGGCCGCGATCATGTCGCCCTGACTGGCCGTCCCGCCGGTCATCACCAGGTTGTCGGCGGCCACCGCGACGCCGACGTCGTATTTGGCAGCGGTGGCCCGCGGATAGGCCAACGCGTTGATAACTCCCTCGCGGATCCAGTCCACCTGATTGATCTCCGCACCGTTGTCGAACACAGACACCGTCTCCGAGGAACTGCTGACCGCGACGAACGGCGTGCAGGCCAGGCCGGGCGCCATCGGATCGGAGTAGAGCGTCAGCGGGAGATCGGTGAGCCGCTCCCCCACCCGGGTTCCGCCGCCGGGCGCCGAGAACGCGGTCCGGCCCTCCTGGGCGCCGCGGCCGGCCATCGACCACGCCATGTAGATCATCATGTCGGCCACCGTCGACGGCGGCATGATCGTCTCGTAGCGTCCCGCCGGCAATTCGACGCTGCGCTGCGCCCAGCCCAGCCGCGTCGACAGCTGCTCGAGCAGCGAATCGGTTGGCACATCGACAAAGTCGGGTGTCCCGACGCCCGCCCACGCGCTGGCGTCGCCGCGTTTGGCGTTGATCTCCACCGCCCCGGTGGGCTGGGTGAAACGTCGCCGCAATCCGGTCGACGATGCCAGGAAGGTCGTCGAAACACTATGGTGAGCAAAGCCATACAGCCGGTCTTCGCCGCGGAAGCCGCGGGTCAGTGAGTCGGCGACGTCGGAGAAGACCAGCGGCCCGGTGCCGGGCACCGGCGCGTCCCAATCGACGGGCACCCCGGTATCGCTCAGCAGCGGCGCGGCATCGCCGGCCTCCGGCGCCGCGCAGGCTGCCTCCTGCGACGCGGCCACCAGCCCGGGCAGCACCCGGGGGTCGGCCTCGGCGGACACCACCGTGCCGATGCGCGCGCCGGACCCCCGACGCACCACCGAAATCACCGTTACGCTGCGGCTAACCGAAACCCCGTTGGTGGTCATCGAATTGCCCGCCCAGCGCAACGTGGCCTCGACCTTGTCGGTGACCAGCACCATGGTCTCGTCGGCGCGGCCGAGCTTGGCCGCCTCATCGAGCACGATGTTGACGACATGCTGTGCAGTGATCATCGGCGCCGCTCCTCAGCATCGCGTCGCTCTGCATCGTCGCCGGCGCGGATCACTGGCGCCCGCCCTCGGTGCGGGTGTTGAGCACGTTGACGCCGCGGAACAACGCCGACGGGCTGCCGTGGCTGACCGCCGCGATCTGTCCGGGCTGGGCCTTGCCGCAGTTGAACGCACCGCCCAGGCGCCAGGTCGACGGGCCCCCCACGGCCTCCATCGAATTCCAGAACTCGGTCGTGGTGGCCTGATAAGCGACGTCACGCAGCTGACCGTCCAGCCGGCCGTCGCGGATCTGGAAGAATCGCTGACCGGTGAATTGGAAATTGTAGCGCTGCATGTCGATTGACCATGACTTGTCGCCGACGATGTAGATGCCGTCCTCGACCCGGCCGATCAAGTCGTCGGTGCTGATGTCGTCCGGTGCCGGCTGCAGCGACACGTTGGCCATCCGCTGGATCGGCACATGGTGCGGCGAGTCGGCATACGAACATCCGTTGGAGCGTGGCTGCCCCAGTCGTTGCGCGAACACCCGGTCGAGCTGGTAGCCGGTGAAGATGCCGTCGCGCACCAGATCCCAGCTTTGCGCGGCCACCCCCTCGTCGTCGTAACCGATGGTGGCCAAACCGAACTCGAGGGTGCGGTCAGCGGTCACCGTCATCACCGGGGACCCGTATCGCATGGTGCCCAACTTGTCCGGCGTGGCGAACGACGTGCCGGCGTAGGCCGCCTCGTAGCCGATCGCGCGATCGTATTCGGTTGCGTGCCCGATTGATTCATGGATGGTCAGCCACAGGTTGGTCGGGTCGATCACCAGGTCTTTGGGCCCTGGAACAACGGTGGGCGCCTTGATCTTCTCGGCCAGCAGCGACGGCAGCTGCGCCAGCTCGTCGGTCCAGTTCCACACCTCGTCGCCGGCCAGGACCTCCCAGCCCCGGCCCATCGGCGGCGCCAGCGTGCGCATCGAATCGAAGCTGCCGGCCGCGGGGTCGACCGTTACCGCTTCCAGCGAGGGCAGCACCCGCACCCGCTGCTGGGTGATCGAGGATCCGAACGTGTCGGCGTAGAACGTCTGTTCCTTGACGGCGGTCATGATCACCGACACGTGGTTGATGCCGTCGGCGCTCAGCAGCCGCCCAGAGTAGTCCTCCAGCACGGCAATCTTGTCGGTGGGCGAAATGTCGAACGGGTCGATCCGGTAGTCCGACACCCAGGCCGCGTCCGCGTATACCGGTTCGGGCGCCAGCTCGACGCGGTCGGTGCTCAGCGTCGCCAACGTGGTGGCCACGTGGACCGCACGCCGCGCCGTCTCGGCCGCCACCGACGGCACCAGCTCCGCGTGCGAGGCGAATCCCCACGTGCCGTCAACGATCACTCGCACCGCCAGGCCGACCTCACGATTGATCACCGCGGTTTCCAGCTCGCCGTCGCGCAGCTGGATGATCTCGGTAATGATGCGATGAACCCGCAGGTCGGCGTGCGTCGCCCCGGCCGCCTTGGCCGCCGAGAGCGCGGCTTCGGCCAAGTCGTGGCGTGGCAGGTCCAGGAAGTCGGCATCGATCCCCCGGTTCGGTGTCACGCTTCCACCGTAACGGCCGGTCACCCCAAACCCCGGCGGCGCCCGCTTTAATTAGCCCATGGCCAGCGCGGTGCTGAGGAAACAACCTCGATCCACCGCGCTGGGCTATGCGCTGCTGGCGCCCAGCCTGTTCGGCGTGCTCGCTTTTCTGCTGCTGCCCATCCTGGTCGTGCTCTGGCTGAGCCTGTGCCGATGGGATCTGCTCGGCCCCCTGCACTTTGTGGGCCTGTCCAACTGGCGGTCCGTTCTGACCGACGCCGGGTTCAGCAACTCGCTGATCGTCACGGCCATCTTCGTGGCGATTGTGGTGCCGGCGCAGACCGTGCTGGGGCTGCTGGCCGCGACCATGCTGGCCCGCCAGCTCCGCGGCACCAATCTGTTTCGCACCCTGTTTGTGCTGCCGTGGATCTGCGCGCCGCTGGCAATCGCGGTGCTGTGGCGCTGGATCCTGGCCCCAACGGACGGCGTCGTGAGCACCGTGCTCGGGCACAGCATCGAGTGGCTGTCGGATCCCAGCTTTGCGTTGCCGCTCGTTTCGGCCGTGGTGGTGTGGACCAACGTCGGCTACGTCTCGCTGTCGTTTTTGGCGGGCCTGCTGGCCATTCCCGACGACGTCCACGCCGCGGCACGCACCGACGGCGCCACCGCGTGGCAGCGGTTCTGGCGCATCACCATGCCCATGCTGCGGCCTACGACCTTCTTTGTGCTGGTGACCGGGATCGTCAGCACCGCACAGGTTTTCGACATGGTCTACGCGCTGACCGGCGGCGGACCGGCCGGCAGCACCGACCTGGTGGCCCATCGCATCTACGCGGAGGCGTTCGCTTCGGCGTCCATCGGCCGGGCGTCGGTGATGGCGGTGGTGCTGTTCGTCATCCTGATCGGGGTCACCCTGGTTCAGCATCTGTACTTCCGGCGACGGATCAGCTATGACCTCACCTAGTCGCGCCACGAATGTGGTGATTTACGCCGGGCTGTCGCTGGGCGCGTTGATCACGTTGGCGCCGTTCGCACTTGGATTGATGACGTCATTCACCTCGGCGCACCAATTCGTCACGGGCACCCCGTTGCGGCTGCCGCGGCCACCCACGCTGTCCAACTTCACCAACCTGGCCGGGGCCGGGTTCGGCCGGGCGGCGGCGGTGACGGCCTTGGTGACGGCGGTGATCCTGGTGGGCCAGTTGACCTTTTCGGTGCTGGCCGGATATGCCTTCGCGCGCCTGCAATTCCCCGGCCGTGACGCGCTGTTCTGGGTGTACATCGCGACGCTGATGGTGCCGGGCACGGTCACGGTGGTGCCGATGTATCTGATGATGGCCCAGCTCGGCCTGCGCAACACGTTCTGGGCGTTGGTGCTGCCGTTCATGTTCGGCTCGCCCTACGCGATCTTCTTGCTGCGCGAGCACTTCCGCATCATCCCGAACGACCTGATCAACGCGGCCCGCCTGGACGGGGCGAACACCCTGGACGTGATCGTGCACGTGGTGATCCCGTCCAGTCGCCCGGTCCTGGCCGCGCTCGCGTTGATCACCGTGGTCTCGCAATGGAATAACTTCATGTGGCCGTTGGTGATCACCAGCGGGCACAAATGGCGGGTGCTCACAGTCGCGACGGCCGACCTGCAGTCGCGGTTCAATTCCCAGTGGACATTGGTGATGGCGGCGACCACGGTCGCGATCGCCCCACTGATCGCGCTGTTCGTGGTCTTCCAGCGCCACATCGTCGCGTCGATCGTCGTTTCGGGACTCAAGTGACCCGGCCCCGCTTTTCCACACTGGTCGCGGGATCGGTTGCGCTGGTGGCGGTGCTGCTGGCGGCGATGGCGGTGCTGCTGGATTACTCCGGCCAGCCGCATGGCGGCAAGACCGTCGTCACGGTGCGCATCTGGGGCGATCAGATCGGCGCGGCCTATCGGCAATCCTTCGAAGCCTTCAGTCGCGCGCATCCCGACATCGAGGTGCACCTGAATCTTGTGGCGTACTCGACCTACTTCAACACGCTGCGCACCGATGTGGCCGGCGGCAGCGCCGACGACATCTTCTGGTTGTCCAACGCCTACCTCGCGGCGTATGCCGACAGCGGCCGACTCCTGAACATCGGCGAAGTGCTTGGGCCCAAAGCCGCCGCGGATTGGGAGCGGCCGGTCGTCGAGCAGTTCACCCGCAACGGCACGCTGTGGGGCGTGCCGCAACTGACCGACGCGGGAATCGCGTTGTATTACAACGCGGATCTCCTCGCCGAAGCCGGCGTCGATGCCGCTCAATTGAACACCTTGCGGTGGAGCCCTGACGGCGGCGACACGTTGCGTCCCATGCTGGGCCGGCTCACCGTCGACGCCGACGGAAACCGCGGCGACACATCCCGTTTCGACGCCGGACGGGTCCGACAGTGGGCGTACAACGCGGCCAACGACCCGCAGGGCATCTACCTGAACTACATCGGATCGGCCGGCGGCGTGTTCCAGCGGGGCGACACGTTCGCGTTCGACAACCCCGCCGCCGTGACGGCCTTCCGGTATCTGGTCGACCTGATCAACCGCGACCATGTCGCGCCGCCCGCCGCCAACACCAACGACAACGGCGACTTCTCCCGCAACCAGTTCCTGGCCGGCAGGATGGCGCTCTTTCAGTCCGGCACCTACAACCTGGCGCCGGTAGCGCACGATGCCCGCTTCCACTGGGGTGTGGCGATGATGCCCACCGGGCCGGCGGGCCGGGTCAGCGTCACCAACGGCATTGCCGCGGCGGGCAATGCGGCGACGAAGCACCCCGACGCGGTGCGCCAGGTGCTGGCCTGGATGGGCGGCAAGCAGGGCAACGAATACCTGGGGCGTTACGGCGCGGCCATCCCCGCGGTGTCCTCGGCCCAACCGGTCTACTTCCAGTACTGGGCCGCGCGGGGCGTGGACGTCACGCCCTTTTTCGCCGTGTTGAACGGTCCGCGCATCGCGGCGCCCGGCGGTGCGGGCTTTGCCGCCGGCAACGACGCCCTGCAGCCGTACTTCGACGAAATGTTCTTGGGCCGCGGCGATGTCGCGGCGACGTTGCAGCGGGCTCAGGCGGCGGCCAACACCGCTGCGGCGCGCCAGTAGGGGCCCGTCACCGGACGTTGTCCGCTGACTGCTCGACCGTCTCGTCGTTGAGCGCGCTGTGGCGGCGGCCCCAGACGAAATAGAAGATCAACGCCAGTGACACCCAGCCGCTGAACGCGATCCAGGTGTACCAGTGCAGGCTGGCGAGGATGTAGCCGCAGGCCGCCACCGAAAGGATCGGCGTGACGGGGTAACCCGGCACCTTGAATCCCCGTGACAGGTCGGGCTCGCGCACCCGCAGGACGATCACCCCGACGGAAACGACGATGAACGCGGTGAGCGTGCCGATCGACACCATGTCGGCGAGCTTTTGCAGCGGGATGAACGCGGCCAGGGCCGAGGCGACGATGGCGACGATCACCGTGTTGTTCACCGGCGTCATGGTGCGTGCGTTCACCGTCGCGAACCTCGCGGGCAGCAGCCCGTCGCGGCCCATGGCGAACAGGATGCGGGTCAGGCCGTACATGGTGACGAGCGTGACGCTGAAGATCGAAATGACCGCTCCGGCGGCCAGAATCGTGCCGGCCCAGCCACCGTGCGTGACGTTGTCGAGAATGATGGCCAACCCGGCTTCCTGCTGGCCGGCGAAGTTCCGCCACGGCTGGGCGCCCAGCGCAGCCACCGCGACGAGGACGTAGACGCCGGTGACGGTCAACAGCGCGCCGATCAGTGCGCGCGGCATGGTTTTCTGCGGATTCTTCACCTCGTCACCCGCGGTGGACACGGCATCGAGGCCGATGTAGGAGAAGAAGATGGTGCCGGCGGCCGAACCGATACCGGAAACGCCGAAGGGCGCGAAGTCACGGAGATGGCTCGTGTCGAACGCCGTGAAAGCGACGACGGCGAAGACGACCAATACGCCGAGTTTGATCATCACCATGATCGCGTTGACCTTGGCCGACTCGCTGGCGCCGCGGATGAGCAGCAACGCGCACATCACGATCAGCATGACCGCCGGCACGTTCACGTACCCGGGTTGGGAATCCCACGGCGCGGCCGACAAGGCTTGCGGCAGCCGAAATCCCAGGACATTGCTCAGCAGCTTGTTCAGGTAGCCACTCCAGTTGACGGCGACCGCCGCGGTGGCCACCCCGTATTCCAGCAGCAGGCACGCCGCCACGCCCACTGCCACCACCTCACCGAGGGTGGTGTAGGCATACGAATACGACGACCCCGAAACCGGCACCGCCGAAGCCAATTCGGCGTAGCAGACGGCCGCCAGCCCCGCGGCGAAGCCCGCCAAGAGGAAGGAGACGATCACTCCCGGTCCCGCCTCGGGCACCGCATCAGCCATGACGAAGAAGATGCCGGTGCCGACGGTCGAGCCGACCCCGAACATGGTCAGCTGGAAGGTTCCGATACCGCGCTTGAGGTGATCGGCGGTCCCGTGTGCGACGTGCGCGCCCACCACCGGGCGCCGCCGTAGCATCTGCTCTTTCAGGCTGATCGACGTGGCTGGCAAGCGCCCCTCCTGTGGCCGGATCAGCTGATTATGAAGCAGCCTCCCGCAATACCGCAGCAAGGCGGCCGACCGCCCACTCGATCTCCTGGGCGGTGACCACCAAAGGCGGAGCAAAGCGCAGCGTCGAACCGTGGGTGTCTTTCACCAGTACGCCGTGGTCGGCCAGCCGCAGGCTGATCTCCTTGCCGGTGCCCAGCGACGGGTCGAAGTCGACGCCTGCCCACAAGCCCAGGCCCCGTATCTCCTGGACACCGTGGCCGATCAGTTGTCGCAGCCGCCGATGCAGGTGCGCGCCCAGCGCGGTCGCCCGGGCCTGGAATTCGCCGCGCGCCAGCATGGACACCACCGTGGTGCCGATGGCGGCGGCCAGCGGGTTGCCGCCGAAGGTGGAGCCATGCTCGCCGGGGTGCAACACGCCGAGGACGTCGCGATCGGCCACCACGGCCGACAGCGGGACCACTCCGCCGCCCAGCGCCTTGCCCAGCAGGTAGACGTCGGGGATCACCCGCCATCGATCGCAGGCGAACGTATAGCCGGTGCGCGCCAGGCCCGACTGGATCTCGTCGGCGATCATCAGCACGTTGTGCTCGCTGCACAGCGCGCGGACCGTCGGCAGGTAGTCGTCGGGCGGCACGATGATCCCGGCCTCGCCCTGGATGGGCTCCAACAGCACCGCGACGGTGTTGTCGTCGATCGCCTGCGCCAGCGCGGCGGGGTCACCGAACGGAACCGATCGGAATCCCGGCGTGAAGGGCCCGAACCCATTTCGCGCGGCGGGATCCGAGGAGAAGCTGACGATGCTGATCGTGCGGCCGTGAAAGTTGTTGTCGGCCACGATGATGTTGGCCTGATCCGCGGGTACGCCCTTGACGTCGGCGCCCCACTTGCGGGCGACCTTGAGGCCGCTTTCGACGGCCTCGGCGCCCGAGTTCATCGGCAGCACCATGTCCTTGTCGCACAGGTAGGCAAGGGCGGCGCAGAAGGGGCCGAGCTTGTCGGAATGAAATGCGCGGCTGACCAACGTCACGGTGTCGAGTTGCGCATGCGCGGTGGCGGTGATCTCCGGGTTGCGGTGACCGAAGTTCACCGCGGAATAGGCGGACAGGCAATCCAGGTAGCGGCGGCCGTCGATGTCGGTGATCCATGCACCCTCGGCGCTTGCGGCGACCACCGGAAGCGGCGAATAGTTGTGCGCTGCGCGCCTTTCCGCCAACCTGATCGCGGTGTCGATCCGGCTGGCGGTGACCTTCTGCGACGTCTGCGCATCGAGAATCGTCATGGGAATACCTCCAGGGTGCAGCACTTGACGGAACCGCCGCCCTTGAGCAGCTCGGACAAATCGACACCGATCGGCTCGAAGCCGGCCCGGCGCAGCTGAGCGGCGAAACCCGTTGCCGCGCTGGGAAGCACCACGTGCAGGCCGTCGGAGACGACGTTGAGACCCAGCACGTAGGCGTCGGCCGTGTCGGCGATGATGGCGTCCGGGAACAGCGCGCCCAGCTGATCCTGTGCGTCGGCGCTGAACGCCGGCGGGTAGAACGCGATGGTGTAATCGTCGAGAACGGCCAGGGCGGTGTCGAGGTGGTAGAAGCGAGGGTCCACCAGCTCCAGGGAGATCACCGGCGCACGCAGCGCCGCGGAGATTTCCGCATGCGCACGCCGGTCGGTGCGAAATCCCCAACCGGCCAACACGATGTCGCCGACCTTCAGCAGGTCGCCTTGCCCTTCGTTGACGTGGCGGGTGCACAGCGGCCGGTAACCGAGCGACGACATCCATCGGGCGTAGGCGCGCGATTCGCCGTCCCGCTCGGCGAACCGGAACCTGGCGACGATCGCGACATCGTGAGCGACGAACCCGCCGTTGGCCGCATAGACCATGTCCGGAAGCCCGGGCACGGGTTCGATCACCTCCACGTGATGCCCCAGCCGTAGGTAGGTGTCACGCAGGCGTTCCCACTGCGCTTGCGCGAGGCCGGCATCGACGGGTCTGGTGATGTCCATCCAGGGGTTGATCGCGTATTCGACGGCGAAGAAGGCCGGCGGCGTCATCGCGTACCGACGGACGCTCGGCGTGCGACCGAGCGCGACGGGCGCGGCCGACCTGGCGGTACGGGGCGCCAGCACAGGTTGTTCCGTCATGAATCAACGATATTTAGGGTGCTGTCGTTAATCAAACCACGAATATTGCGTGTCTACTGTTGATTTATTGCGCTAGAGTGCTGCAATCGTCGATTTGTTGTTTATCACCGGGAAGGGGCGGCCATGGACCGCTTGGACGAGACCGACGAGCGCATCCTCGCCGAGCTGACCGAGCATGCGCGCGCCACCTTCGCCGAGATCGGCGAAAAGGTGAATCTGTCTGCGCCGGCGGTGAAGCGGCGCGTGGATCGGATGCTGGACAGCGGCGTGATCAAGAGCTTCACTACGGTCATCGACCGCAACGCGCTCGGCTGGAACACCGAGGCTTACGTGCAGGTGTTCTGCCACGGCCGGATCGCACCCGATGAGCTGCGAGCGGCCTGGGTGGATATCCCCGAGGTGTTCAGCGCCGCGACGGTCACCGGCACCCCTGATGCGATCCTGCATGTACTGGCCCGCGACATGCGGCATCTGGAGACGGCCTTGGAGAAAATTCGGTCCAGTGCGGACATCGAGCGCAGTGAGAGCATCGTCGTGTTGTCCAACCTGATCGACCGGATGCGGCCGTAATGCTCGGCGGTCAGTGCCGGCCGAGCAGCCGGGACGGCCGCGGACGGGCCGCCGTCGAACGGCGAGATGCGTACGGCCACGGATTGTTCCGCTCGGGGGATCGGTCCAACGGTTCTCGGCTTCGATCGGGTCGGTGCGCTGGACTTCGGTCATCTGCTCACGCGGCCGGGCAACGGGTTGCCTAGTGGAACTGCAATAGCGAGTCGATCACGACGCCGGTGGCGCCGGCCGCGGTGGTGATGCCGAGCGTCACCCAGTCCGCCAGCTTCGGTCGCGCCGGTGCGGCCGCCAGCTGGCCGATGCCGCCCCGGGCGGTGATCGCGTCGCCCATCTCGTCGGCCCGTCGCAGCGTCACAACGATTGCCGCCGTGAGCAAATCGATCATGTCGCGGGCCTGCTGCCGCCGCCGGGCCCTGCGGTTCCGCGGTTCCTGGTTGGGGCGCAACCGCCGGGCGGCGTAGAGCACCTGGAATTCTTCGATCAACATCGGGAAGGCACGCAACGCAAGCGCCAGGGCGACGGCCCACTCGTCGCTCGGGATCCGCAGCCACCGCAGCGGTCGTCCCAAAGCCGCCAGCGCGGGCCCCATTTCGGCGACGTTGGTGGTCCACGACAGCATCGCGCCGAGCCCGATCAACACGATCGACAGCGCGGTCACCCGCACGAAGTGCAACGTCCCGCCCAGCCCGATGTGCACTCCGGCTATCTCGATCACCGGACTACCGGCGCCGAGCGCGGCAGTTATGGCGCCCACCGCCAGGGCGATCCATATCCAGCGCCGCGGCGACGGCAGCGCGCCGCGGGGAATGTGGGCGAGCCGGGCCGCGGTGATCAGCAAGGCCAACATCAGCCCGACGGTCGCCCAGCCCGGATAGAAGGTCAGCAGTATCGAAACACCCAGCACCACCAGCAGTTTGGTGCCGGCCCACAACTCGTGGATCGTCGACGTGCCGGGCACCGGCACCAACAGCACCACCGGACGGCGTGTGCGCTTGGTGCGGCTCGGTGCCGACTTGGTGCCCGCGGGTGCGGTCACGACATACCCCCCGCCGCGGTCGACGCCGTTTCCAGCGTGCCTTCGCGCAGGAACAGCGCTCGCGGACAGAGCTCCTCGAGCCCGACGATGTCATGGGAGATCACCACAACCGTCAGGCCTCGTTCCTTGCGCAGGTTCTCCAGCAGCCGCAGCAGGCCGCGCTGGCTGCCGATGTCCAGTCCTGCCATCGGCTCGTCGAGGACCAACGCTCGCGGGGAGCGCGCCAGCAGCCCGGCCAGCACCACGCGGCGCATCTGGCCGCCGCTGAGCTGATCGATCCGGCGCTTGCCCATCGCCGGGTCCAGCCCGACCGAGATCAGCGCCTCAGCCACGCGATCGGTGTCGAGGTGCGAAAACCCCGCTGCGGATGCGACTTCGGCGTCGACGTGATCACGCATCAACTGCAACCGGGCGGACTGGAACGACAGCGCGACCTCGCCCACGCGCTCGTGGGTGGGCTCGCCATCGATCAGGCAGGTGCCGGCCGTCGGGGTCGTCAGGCCGGCCATGATCCACGCCAGCGTCGACTTGCCCGAGCCGTTGCCGCCGTGGATCAACACGCCGTCACCGTGTTCCACCACGAAGCTGATATCACGCAGGGCGACCTTGGACCACGGTGTGCCGCTGGCGTATTCGTGGCTTACATCGATGAGTTCCAGCACCGGCGTCCGCGAGCTGTGACCGACGGCGGTGGTCTGGGCCGGCGCGGTCGCGGCGTCGCTCGTCACCGTGTTGTCCGGCGAATCACTGAGTTTGATGATGCGGTCCGCGGATGCGGCCTCGTTGTCGTAATGGGTGATGTGCACCAACGCCGTCTGGTGTCGCTTCGCGAGGCCAGACAGGACGCTCAGCAAGGCATCTCGCCCCTGCTGGTCGACCATGGTGGTGACCTCGTCGGCGATGAGCAGCGCCGGATCGCGCGCCAGTGCGGCCGCGAGCGCGAGGCGCTGCAGTTCCCCGCCGGACAAACTTCCGGTGTCGCGTTCGGCCAGCCCTTCGAGGCCGACCTCGTGCAGTAGCTGGTCGACGTCGATCTCGGCGTCCGGGGGTAATCCCCACACCACGTCGTCGGCGACCCGGGTGCCCAGGACCTGGCTTTTGGGGTGCTGCAACACAATTGCCGTGCCGCCCATCTCGCCCAGTCCCACCGTTCCCGGGCGCTCGACGGTGCCTGCCGTCGGTGCCCGGCCGGCCAAGATCAGCATCAACGTCGTCTTGCCTGAACCGTTGGCGCCGGTCACCGCGATGTGTTCGCCGGCCTGGACGTCGAGACTGACCTCACCCAGCGCGTCCCGCTCGGCGCCGGGGTACCGGAACCGCACCTTGTCCAACCGCACCGGCACCGGCCCCACCGGACTGCCTTGCGCCTGCGCGTCATCGGAGGTGTCCAGCTTGTGGACGTCAGGGATTTTGCGCATCCGCTCCAGGAGGCGGGACAGTGCCGACCAACTGATGAACGCAACGATGACGACCAACAGGACCATGTAGGGGAAAATCAGCAACGGCCAGTGCTGTATCCCGTCGGCGACGTACCGCTTCAGCCCCGCGCCGACGCCCTGCAGGTGGACCCAATTCAGGAATGCCGCGACGCCGTTGGCGTTGGCGGTGATGACGTCGAAGAACAACTGCCGCAGCCGGGTCAGCACCGCAAGCACCGCGACCCAGCCGGCGCCCCAGAGGACTCCGGCGGCCAACGACAACAGGGCGACCGTCGGCAAGCCGCGGCCTTTGCGTTTGACGATGCCGCACAATCCGCCGACCCAGGCGCAGTCGATCAACATGAACAGGCTGCCCAGCCCCGCGATCAAAAACGCGATCACCCCGCCGGCCACCGTCGCGGCCATCAGCGCTCGGGGGCGATACCGGTAGGCGAGCAGTCCCATCGGCACGGTGCCCAGCACGCCGAGTCCCTGAGCGAATGGGATTACCGCGGCCAGGATCTCGATCGCCGCGCAGAGGGCCCCCATGACCGCGGCCTGTGCCAACTCATTCGGCCGCAGCGCCCCTTCCTTCGATCGCCGGAAACGCAGCAAGGTCACCTGGGCGATTCTGCCAGCCGGTAGCAGGAGTGTCCGCTGAAGATGGGTTTTGCGCGGCACGCGTCGTCCTTTTGGCCTCGCTTAGCAAAGCTATGCAACCATGGATACATGGACAACGTCGTCGATCCCGCAAAGCTCGAGGGAGCGCAGGGACTGGGAGCCGACCTGCTCGCCGTGGTCGCGCGGCTCAACCGCATGGCCACCCAGCGCATCCAGATGCCCTTGCCCGCAGCGCAGGCCAGGCTGCTGGCCACCATCGAAGCTCACGGCGAAGCCCGCATCGGTGACCTGGCCGCCGTCGACCACTGTTCGCAACCGACGATGACGACGCAGGTGCGCCGCCTCGAGGAGGCGGGCCTGGTCACCCGGATGGTCGACCCGGGGGACGCGCGTGCGGTCCGAATCCGCATCACGGCCGAGGGCCGGCGCACGCTCAACGCGGTTCGGGCCGACCGTGCCGCCGCGATCGAACCGCAATTGGCGCTGCTCGACGACGCGGACCGGCAGGTGCTGATGCAAGCGGTCGAGGTGCTGCGCGGGCTGCTCGACAACGCCTCGGTTGCCACCTCCCTTGCGGGCCGCCGCAACCCACTGTGAGCGGCGCGACGCTGGCGGTTGAAGCTCGGGCAGGGGTAGACACTTAAACGAGCGCGGCAACCGACGCCTGGGGCGAGGCAGTCGTGACGGCGAGACCAAATCGAGCTGACCCGGTGACGAAAGGTGGCGGCCATGCCGACCGAGGCTTCGGCCTTTCCGGCCTCGCTGACCGTATGGGCCGGACCGACGCGGTACGTCTTCACCCCGGGCCGCGATGTGCTCGTGGGCTACGGCCCGGGTTGTGACATTCCGCTAGAGCACATGGGCAATCCCCCGCGACCGCTCCATGCGCCCCGGGTGGATGTGATCCTGCGGTTCACGGGGACTCACTGGGTGGCGATCGATCTGAGCCGCCACGGCATCTTCGCCGGTGGGTCGCGGGTGCCCGCCCTCGAGATCCGCGACGGCCTGGGGATCAGCATCGGGGATCCGCAGCACGGTCCGCGCCTGGTCTTTCAAACCGCGCCCTCGGCCGCACCGCCCGGGCCTCCCCCGCCAGCCGGCCCGGCGTATCCACCGCAGCCGCCTCCCATTCCACCCGGAGCTGCGCCGCCAGGTCGTCCGAACGAGCCCAACCCGCGGGTTCCCACGCAGAGCGCCACCCAGCGCATGCCCGTGGTTACGCCTCCGCCGCCCGCCGTCCAGCGGCCTGTCCAGCCCGGCCCACCGCCACCGCCGCCTCCCGCCGCGGTTCCCCCGCCCGCGGCACCCCCGGCTCAGCCGCCGGCTCCGCCGGTCCCCCCGCCCGCCGCGGAACCCGAGCAGCACAAGGGCCCGAGCCTGATCGAGCGGATGGTGACCAGCAAGCTGCGGGTCCAGCGCCCCTCCTTCCGCACCGAAGAACCCAACTCCACCTTTCGGCTGCCGTTGCGAACCGCGTCGCGCACCACCGGGGCAACGGCCTACCAGCTGGGGCTGACGGTCGATGGCCGCGAGACGCTGTCGGGCATCTCGTTCACCGCGCGTCCCGGCGCCATGACCGCCGTCATAGGGCCGTCGGCGGCGCGCAATTCCGCGCTGCTCGCGCTGCTGGCCGGCACCAGAGAACCCCGCGCCGGGCGCGTCATCGTGGACGGACACGACGTCCACGCCGATCCGGAGTTCATGCGCACCCGCATCGGGGTGGTCCCCCGCGACGACCGCCTGCACCGGCAGCTCACCGTCGCGCAGGTGGTGGGGTACGCCGCCGAACTGCGGCTGCCACCGGACACCGTGGCCGAGCAGCGCGACCACGTGGTCAGCCAGGTTCTCGACGAACTCGAGCTGACGCCGCACCGGGACACCAGAATCCGCAAACTCTCGCCCGAGGTGCGTCGGTGCGCCGCGCTGGCGGTCGAGCTCGTCAGCCGGCCGAGCCTGCTCGTGGTCGACGAACCCACCGCCGGGCTGGACGCGGCCCAGCAGCGTCACGTCATGGCGATGCTGCGGCACCAGGCCAACATCGGCTGCGCCGTGGTGGTTGCGATTTCGGCACACACATCGCTCACCGACGTGAACGCGTGCGACCAGGTGTTGGTGCTCACCGCCGCGGGCAAGGTCGCGTACCTCGGAACGCCCCTGCAGGTCGAGTCCGCGATGGGCACCACCGAATGGTCGAGAGTGCTCGCGCAGGTCGGCGCCGATCCCGAGGGCGCCCACCGCGCCTTCCGCGCGCGGCCGCAGACGGCGGCACCGACCACCCCGCCCGAAGTCGCAGCACCCGGTCCACCGCCACCCGGGCTGTCCAGGAACCGGCAGATCCGGTTGCTGGCCCGGCGCGAGGTTCGCCTGCTGCTCGGCGATCGCATCTACTTTGCGTTTCTGGCGATCCTGCCGTTCGTGCTGGCGGGGCTCGCACTGCTGATCCCGGGTGAATCCGGCCTGACGCGGCCCGAGCCGGGCAGCAGCACCAACGCGCACGAAGCCATCGAAATCCTGGCGGCCTTCAACATCGCCGCGGTGATCATCGGCACGGCGCTGACCATCCGCGCGGTGGTGTGCGAGCATCGCGTGTTCCGCCGCGAGCAGGAGGTCGGCCTGTCCGCGCCGGCCTACCTGACCGCCAAGCTCACCGTGTACGGACTGGCCGCGGCCATCTGGACGGCCGTCGTGTTCGCGATCGTCATCGCGGTCAAGGGCGAGCCGGGACGCAGCGCCGTCTTGCTGCACAACGCCACGGTCGAGCTCTACGTGAGCGTGGCCGTCACCGCGATCGTCGCTGGGGTCATCGGCCTCGCGCTGTCGTCGCTGGGCAAGTCGCTGCGCGAGGTGCTGCCGCTTGTGGTTCCGGTAATCCTGGCGTCCGCGCTGTTCAACGGGAGCCTGGTGCAGCTGGTGAGCGTGCTCGGCCTGCAGCAGATCAGCTGGTTCGTCCCGGCCCAGTGGGGGTTCGCGGCCGCGGCGTCCACCGCGAATCTGCGCAGGGTCGACTCGCTGGCCGCCGACGTCGTGACGTGGACCCACTACAGCGGCTGGTGGGTGTTCGACATGGGAATGCTCGTGTTGTTCGGAATCATCGCGGCCGGGTTCACGCTCTATCGGCTGCGGTCGCCCCTCGGCCAAAGCCGGGGCCCGTCCCCCGATCCGGAGCCACAAACCGGTCGTCCCGAGCGCTGAGTTTCCGGCGCCCGGCGGCCGACGGCCGCCGCGAAGTTTCGTTCGGCCGCATGAACTGTCGTCGATGTTCGCCGCGACGCGAACTGCCCATTACTGTCGGCCTTATGGCGCCTGAAACGACTACCACTGCCGAGTATCTGCGCAACGCCTTGGACGGGCGCTGGCGCGATGTCAGAAACCGGATGCGCGACACGCTCACCGAGGACCTGTTCCGCCCCCACTACACACCGAACACCGTGATCGCCCGCACCAAGGTGGCGGAGCAGATGCGAATCATGGCGGCGTTCGGCGCGGCCGCCGACAGTTTCAAGAAGGAACACGGCGGCACCGGCGACGTCGGTGCGGCGATCACGATGATCGAGATGCTGGCGATGTCGGACCTGTCGCTGATGGTGAAGGCCGGCGTGCAGTGGGGGCTGTTCGGCGGGGCCGTGGAGAATCTGGGCACGGAACGCCACCACGAGATCTACGTGCCCAAGATCATCAGCCTGGAGTTGCGCGGCTGTTTCGCGATGACCGAGACCGGACACGGCAGCGACGTGCAGTCGCTGGAGACCACCGCGACCTACGACCCGCAGACCCAAGAGTTCGTCATCGACTCCCCCACGCCGTCGGCCCGCAAGGACTACATCGGCGGCGCCGCCGAAACCGCAACCATGGCAGCGGTTTTCGCGCAACTGATCACCACCGAGGACGGCAAGCCGGTCAATCACGGTGTGCACTGCGTCCTGGTCCCGATCCGCGACGAGGAGGGCAACGACCTGCCCGGCGTCACCACGTCGGATTGCGAATACAAGGGCGGGCTGCCCGGCGTCGACAACGGGCGCATCGTGTTCGACCATGTCCGCGTACCGCGGGTCAACCTGCTGAACAAGTACGGCGACGTCGCGGCCGACGGCACGTACAGTTCGCCGATCGAGAACCCGAATCGCCGGTTCTTCACCATGCTGGGCACCCTGGTCCGCGGCCGGATCACCGTGGGCGGCAGCGCCGGCGCCGCCGGCCGGGTGGCACTGGATATCGCCACCCGATATGCGTTGCAGCGCAGGCAGTTCAGCGCACCCGATGACGATTCCGAGGTGCTGATCATGGATTACCTGGTGCACCAGCGGCGACTGTTTCCGTTGATCGCGAAGTCATACGCGCTGCAGTTCGCCCAGAACGAGCTGGTCGGCAAGTGTCACGACGTGCAGAGCGCGGACGCCCCCGACGCCGATGAGCAGCGCGAACTGGAAGCGCGTGCCGCCGGGCTGAAGGCCGCCAACACCTGGCACGCCAGCCGCGCGATCCAGGAGTCTCGCGAGGCGTGCGGCGGCGCCGGCTACATGGCCGAAAACAGGCTGATCGGGCTGCGGGGTGACACCGACGTCTTCACCACGTTCGAGGGCGACAACCACGTGCTGACCCAGCTGGTGGCCAAGGAACTGTTGACCGCCTACGCCGACGACATCAAGAGCATGAGCCCGGTCGAATGGGTTCGCTTCGCCGCCAACACCGTTGGCGAACGCGTCGTCAAACGCACTGCGGCAGAAACGATCATCCAGACGATCGTGGATGCGCGGCAAGACAGCGAGGAAGAGGGCAGCCTGTTCAACCGCGGCACCCAGATCAAGATGTTCGAAGACCGCGAGGAATATCTGCTGGCATCCGTGGCCCGCCGACTGCAGGCCAAATCCAAAGAGATGTCGGCATTCGACGCCTTCAACTCGGTGCAGGATCACGTGCTGCATGCGGCCAGCGCGCACATCGATCGAGTCATCTTGGAGGCGTTCGTCGCCGGGATCGACGCGTGCCCCGACGAGCAGGCCTGCGAACTGCTCGGCATCCTGTGCGACCTGTACGCGCTGTCGGTGATCGAGGACGACAAGGCGTGGTACATCGAGCACCGCTACCTGTCCACCGAGCGCGCCAAGGCGGTCACCCGGGGGATCAACGACCGGTGCCGCGCGCTGCGCCCGCACGCCGAGACGCTGGTAGATGGTTTCGGCATCCCGGAGCCGCTGCGTCACGTCGAGATGCTGCACCCGGAGAACCTGGCGGAGGCCCTCAGGAGCTGACGCGCTGCCCGGCGATCGCCTCCCGGCCGGGTGCGCGGGCTGAGCGCTGCGGCCGCACGTACCTCGTCCAGGTCAAGAACGCCGCAGCGACGTAGCAGATCATGAAGGCCCAGAATGCCGGCGTCTCGGTGCCGGTGGTGGCGTAGGACTCCCGCAGCGCCAGGTTGATCCCCATGCCGCCCAGCGCGCCGAACGATCCGGCGAACCCGATCAACGCCGCCGACCTGACGCGTTCCCAGTGGCGGCGCTCGGTGTTATCCAGGTCCAGCTCGCGGCTGCGCTCGGCGAAGACAGACGGGATGAGCTTGAACACCGAGCCTTTGCCGACGCCGCAGAAGATGAACAGGGCGATGAATCCGGCGATGTAGCCGGCGGTGGTGTAGATCGACACCGGTGCGCCGGGGGCGCGGGTGAGGTCGTCGTGAGTGCTCACAGCGACCAGGAACCCGCCGGCGGCGATCATGGCGGCCAGCACGGTGAGCGTGACGCGGCCGCCGTCGAAGCGGTCGCCCAGCTTGCCGCCGATCACCCGCGCCACCGACCCGAGCAGCGGTCCGATGAAGGCGATCTCCGCGGCGTGCAGGGCCGCTTGCGCATGGGTCTGCCCGCCGGCGATCAAGTTGTGCGCGATGACCTGGCCGAACGCAAAGGCGAACCCGATGAACGAGCCCGAGGCGCACATGTAGAGAAACGAGATTGCCCAGGTGTCGGGCACCGCGAGCACGGAGCGCACGTGCGCGACCTCGATGAAGTGATCCAGGTTGTCCATGAACAGCGCGGCGCCGACGCCGACGACGGCCAAGAGCACCAGGTAGACGGCGCACACCCAGTACGGTGCCTGGTTGCCCGCCGTGGCCAGTACGACGAGCCCGACCGCCTGGATGCTCGCCGCGCCCAGGTTGCCGATCCCGCCGGTGAGGCCCAGCGCGAAGCCTTTGCGACGCTGCGGGAAGAAGGATTCGACGTTGGCCAGCGAAGCCGCGTAGTTCCCGCCGCCCAGGCCGGTCAACGCGGCACACATCAGATACGGCCACAACGGCAGCCCTGGGTGCGCCAACAGCACGATGGCGGCCACGGTGGGGATCAGGAGCACCAGCGACGACAACACCGCCCAGTTGCGGCCGCCCAGCCGGGCCGTGGCCATGGCGTAGGGGATGCGCACCAGCGCCCCCACCAGCGCCGCGGTGGCGCCCACCAACAGCTTGTCGCCGGTGGAGAAACCGTAGACGGACTGCGGCATGAACAGCACCATCACCGACCACAGGTACCAGATCGAGAAGGCGACGTGCATGGTCGCAATGGACCAGATCAGATTGCGCTGGGCGATGACCTTGTTACCGGCTTCCCATGCCACGTCGTCTTCGGGGTCCCAGTGCGAGATCCGTCGTGACCGTCCCATCAAACCTGCCTTCCAGCCTCACTGCTCGTAGACGTCACACGCGGATGCCGGGTCGCGCGCTGTTGCGGCCGAGCCGAAATGCCTTCGCCCCGGGTGGTTTTGAATCCTGGGTCGCGCTTGGCCGCGGCCACGCGGCCCCCGCCGACGTGATCAGACTGTCACACAACGCCATTGGTATTCCGGCGAACCCTCGGGTGCGCAGGGAAGTCATTGGCGTGGAACGTTATTGATTCGGGACCTTGCCAAGGGTCTGCAGCTTGCCGTCCGGGCCGATCCGGAACTTCACCGTTCCGATCCCGGTGGGACAGCACAGCTGATCATTTCCCTTCTGCCACTGGTATTGAACGGTGACGGTGTCATTCGAAGGCGGTAGCACGGTTATATACGGCTTCGGGTTCGAGGTAGGGCTACCGAGCGGCGTGTTGTAGTCGAAGAACAGCAGTTGTTGCGGACTCGATTCGCTGGCGATCGTCGGGATGATCTGCACCCAGTGCAACCGGCAGTTTCGCGTGTGCCCCCGGCCCATCTCGACCCAGATGGTGCCTGGGACGGCGATGGGAACCGCGGTGATGGCCCGGCGCACGGTGTCGGCCGTGGGCCCATCGGACTCCTTGCAGGTGTCGGGTCGGGCCTGCGGTGGCGCGGTCGGCTTCCAGCCGCAGCCGGAAGCCAGCAAAACCAGAAGGATCACAATGAGCTGACGCACGCGGTGAGCTTAGCGAAGACTGTGAATGTCCCATCGGTTTGGTCAAAAACCCCGTTCTGAGAAGCGTTTCGAGGGTCGCGCTGACTAACCTCAAGCGAGACGGACGGTCAATGGTGACCTGCACTAATGCAATCCTGAGCGGTGAATTCCCCCGACGATTTCACACCGGCGCATTGGCCGTTGAGAGGAAGAAGTAAACCGGGGGACATTTCGGGCAGCGATGCCGAAACATGCCTGCTCCACAATGAACTGACCTGATACGGAGCTAACCCGTGCGCACTCGACGGAGGGATGTGAGCGTGGCGAGGGAGTCCATGGCGCCTGAGAACGCCGTGAACACCATGTGCGCTTACTGCGGCGTCGGTTGCGGCATGGTGTTGCAGATCACAACGGATCCGAAAACGGGCCGCGATCACGTCGCCAAGTCGGTTGGGAACAAGCAACATCCGGCCAACTTCGGCCGGTTGTGCACCAAGGGCGCCACCACCGCGGACATGCTCGGCGCGCCGGGCCGGATGGACTCGGCGCATGCGCGGGCCGACCGCGGTGAACCACTCGATCCCATCGACATGGACCAGGCGATCGCCCAGTGCGCGAAGCGGTTACGGGCGATCGTCGATGAGCACGGCGCGGACGCCTTCGCGATGTACGTGTCCGGCCAGATGTCCATCGAGGCGCAGTACCTGGCGAACAAGCTGACCAAGGGCTTCATCGGCACCAACCAGATCGAGTCGAATTCGCGACTGTGCATGGCCAGCGCGGCATCTGGTTACAAGCTCTCACTGGGCGCGGACGGACCGCCCGGGTCCTACCAGGACTTCGACCGTGCCGACGTCTTTTTCGTCATCGGCGCCAACATGGCCGACTGCCATCCCATCCTGTTCCTGCGCATGATGGACCGGGTCAAGGCCGGCGCAAAGCTGATCGTCGTCGACCCGCGCCGCACCGCGACCGCCGACAAGGCCGATCTGTTTCTGCAGATCGCACCGGGATCGGATCTGGCACTGCTCAACGGACTGCTGCACCTGATCGTCGAGAACGGCCACACCGACGCCGAATTCATCGCCGAATTCACCGAAGGCTGGGAGGTGATGCCCAGTTTCCTGGAGCAGTACACCCCCAACATGGTCAGCGCGGCGACCGGCATCCCCGAAGAGGACATCCGCGCGGCGGCTCAAATGATCGGCGAAGCCGAGAATTTCATGAGCTGCTGGACGATGGGCCTCAACCAGAGCACCCACGGCACGTGGAACACCAACGCCATCTGCAACCTGCACCTGGCCACCGGCGCGATCTGCAAGCCGGGCAGCGGCCCCTTCTCCCTCACCGGACAACCCAACGCGATGGGCGGTCGCGAGATGGGTTACATGGGGCCGGGATTGCCGGGGCAGCGTTCGGTGGCATCCGACGACGACCGCGAATTCGTCGAAAACCTGTGGGGCATTCCCCGCGGCACGCTGCGCACCGAGGTGGGCAGCGGCACCATCGACATGTTCTCCCGGATGGCCGACGGGCAGATCAAGGCCTGCTGGATCATCTGCACCAATCCCGTTGCCTCCGTCGCCAATCGAAAGACGGTGCTGGCCGGACTGGAACGCGCCGATTTAGTGATGGTCCAGGACGCGTTCTTCGAGACCGAGACCAACGAATACGCCGATGTGTTGTTGCCGGCGACCCTGTGGACGGAGTCCGAAGGGGTCATGGTCAATTCGGAACGCAACATGACGTTGTTCCAGCCCGCGGTCCAGGCGCCGAGCCACGCCCTGCCCGACTGGCAGATCATCGCCCGGATCGCCTGCGAGATGGGCTTTTCGGATGCGTTCAGCTACAACTCCGCCGAGGAAGTCTTCGAAGAGATCAAGCGGTTCTCGAACCCGAAGACCGGTTATGACGTGCGCGGCGTCAGCTATGAGCGGCTGCGTCAGAGCCCGCTGCAGTGGCCGTGCCCACCGGAGGGCGAGGGTTACCGCAACCCGATTCGCTATCTCAACGACGGTGTCAGCCAGACGCGGTTGGTCCGCGAGGACGGCAGTGTACCGCGGCTGGCCTTCCCCACGGCGACGGGTCGCGCGATGTTCTTCGCCCGCCCGCACCTGCTGCCCGAGGAAATGCCCGACGACGAATACCCGTTCCTGCTGAACACCGGTCGCCTGCCGCACCAATGGCACACCATGACCAAGACCGGCAAGGTCGCCAAACTCAACAAACTCAATCCCGGGCCGTTCGTCGAGATCCACCCCGACGATGCCGCGGCCCTGCAGATCGCCGACGACGATCAGATCGAAATCGCTTCCCGCCGAGGGCGTGCCGTGCTGCCCGCCGTCGTCAGCGACCGGGTGCGTCCCGGTAACTGCTTCGCGCCCTTCCACTGGAACGATGCCTTCGGCGAATACCTGTCGATCAACGCCGTCACCAACGATGCGGTCGACCCGATCTCTAGCCAGCCGGAATTCAAGGCGTGCGCTGTCACGCTGACGAAGATCGCTGTCTCTCAACCCGTTTCGGCCACCGAGACGCCGGCGCCCACCGACACACCAGAATCCGCGCCCACGGAGGTACGAGAAATCAGCGTGTCACAAGTCGACGCCCTCGGCGAATTGCTGGGTGTGGCAACACAACCCAGGCCGGAATTCAACGAGATCGGTCGCACCTACCTGGCCGGCATGCTGTCCGGGCTTCGTTCGGACGCGGGACGCCGCACCGGCGGGGTGCCCACCCTGCCGCTGAGCGCGCCGTTCGATGCCAGCACCCGGCTATGGGTGGACGGCCTTCTGGCGGGACTGTTCTCGCGCATCGACGGGCCCCCGCCGGTGGCGCTGCCCGAGGGGGCCCTACCGACGCCGGCCGCTCAGCAACCGCCCGCCGCGCCGGCAGTTGCGAAGCCCGCGGCCGAGCGCGCTCCCATCGTGGTGCTGTGGGCATCGCAGACCGGGAACGCAGAGGAACTCGCCGCCGAGATCGCCGCGCAATTGGGCGCCGCCGAACTCCCGGTCGCGCTGCAGAGCATGGACGACTTCCCTGTGGCCGAGTTGGCGACGACGAAGGAACTGTTGTTCGTCACCAGCACCACCGGCGACGGCGATGCGCCCGACAACGGCGCCGGCCTCTGGCGGGCGCTGACCGGCCAGGGTGCGCCGCGATTCACCGACACCCGCTATGCCGTGCTCGCGCTGGGCGACTCCAATTACGACGATTTCTGTGGTCACGGTCGCAATTTGGACGCCCGCCTAGCCGAGCTGGGGGCGACCCGCATCACCGATCGGGTGGACTGCGAACCCGACTACGACGACACCGCGGCGAAGTGGTTGGGCGACGTCGTCGACGCGCTGACCAAGACGCCCACGTCGGTCGGCGGCGACGGAGCCGCGGTGGCGCCGGCCCGCACTGCCCCGGTAGCGGCACCGTCTCACCAGAATGGCCACGCGACGAACGCTTACAGCAAGAAGCACCCGCTGATCACCGGCATGGTCCGCAACACCGTGTTGAGTCAGCCGGAATCGACGAAAGACGTGCGGCACTTGGTGTTCGACCTGCCGGAAGAATCCGTGACCTACGAGGCCGGCGACGCGCTCGGCGTGTGGCCGCGCAACAGCGACGAGTTGGTCGACGAATGGCTGTCGGTGACCGGGCTGAACGGCCAGACCCCGGTCGAGGTCGGGGAGCACGGCCTGATGTCGTTGCGCTCCGCGCTCACCGAGCGCATCGAGATCGCCCACATCAGCCGGGACCTGGTGCGGTTCGTCCAGGAGCGCACCGGTGACTCGACGCTCGCGGAGCTGCTGAAGCCGGAAAACAAACGCGCACTGGCGGATTGGACGTGGGGGCGCCAGTCCATCGACCTGCTGTCGAGGCTGCCGGTCTCCGCGTCGGCGCACGAGTGGCTGCGGGTTCTCAAGCGCCTTCAGCCACGGCTGTACTCGATCTCGTCGAGCCCCAAGGCGTGTCCGGGCGAAGTTCACCTGACGGTCTCCCCGGTGCGCTTCAACTTCCAGGGCGTGCCACGCCGCGGTGTGTGTTCGACCTACCTGGCCGACCGCTCCCCCGGCGATCGAGTCGCCGTCTATCTGCAGCAGTCGAGCAACTTCCGGCCACCGAGCGAGTCGGACACGCCGATGATCATGATCGGCCCCGGCACCGGTATCGCGCCCTTCCGCGGTTTTCTGCAGGAACGGCGCGCGCTCGGCCACACCGGACCCAACTGGCTGTTCTTCGGCGAGCAGCACGCCGCCACCGACTTCTACTACCGCGACGAGCTCGAGCAGATGCGTGACGACGGGTTCCTCACCGAGTTGGACCTGGCGTTCTCCCGGGATCAGCAGCAGAAGGTCTACGTGCAGCACCTGATGCGCAATCGTGGGGCGCAGTTGTGGAGCTGGCTGCAGGACGGCGCCCAGCTGTACGTCTGCGGCACCGCGGATCCCATGGCCAAGGACGTCGACCGGGCGCTCTGCGAGATCGCGGCCGAATTCGGCAAGCTCGACCCGGAGGCGGCGAAGGACTACGTCCAGTCGTTGAGCGCCGACAAGCGCTACCACCGCGACGTCTACTAGCGCCGATCGGCCGCTGCCGCCAAAGCCGTAACACGGCGGAAACAACACACGACCGCCGCCGAAACTTCGGCGTCGCACGATGCACTCACAAGGTCGCGCACCTGAAGGAGTGACGTCATCGTGGCTCGGGAGTGTGATGGACCCGATCGGGTCATCAAGAACGGCTGCCCGCTGCAATGCCGGTTGCGGTATGGCGGGACGGCCGACGAACTGGTCAGTGACCAGGTCGATTGGGCGGGGCTGCCCGTCAACCTGGACTTCGCGTTCTCGCGGGGCCAACGCGACAAGGTCTTGGCGCAGCATCTGCTGCGCCGGCGCGGTACGCAGTTCGGCCCGTGGCGACACGGCGCCCTGGTGTGCGTCTGCGAGGCGGCCGACGAGCGTGACGGCGGGGAAACGCGTTTGTCCGCGCTCGAAAACGCGTCCCCGGAGTAACTTCCTTCTGCCGCTTACCGTTTGGGCTGGTCGGGCTGACCGTACACCGCCACATCCGGGTTGGAATACCACTGGTCGACCAGTTCCAGGCTGCTGATGGCGATGGCCGGGTTGATGGCCACCGTCTCGGCGGCCCTGCCGCGAAAGCCCGCGGCGTTGGCGCGGTCTTGCGGCGTCGAGCCGTCGGAGTCGGTGTCGTCGTTGATGTTTCGGTTGTTGATCATGTCGTCGGCGTGCCACTCGGCGGCGAGGGTGAGCGCGTTGTTCCTGATGACGTCGTTCGTGCAGCCCGCCTGGTGCTGCAGGGTGTAGACGGCGGACACGACCGCGCTGTTGAGCCGCTTGTTGTCGGCCCGCGCGGCGGGAGCCGCCACAACCGTCGTGCCCAAGAGGACAACACCGGCCGCGCGGCGGCTTCGGGCAGACGGGCCGATGCCCAGCCGGTGGCGCACGCAGGCGGCGGGATCGATCTGCGGATAAACTCGGGCGGCCGCCGGAAATAGATTGCAACGCAGCGCTTCTCAATGCAACGCTTCTCAACGCAGCACGGGTCGCGCCGCTGACGCGGCTTTCCGTCCCCTCCGAAACCAGATGAGCACCCACGGCCACCGTCCCGTTCGGCTGTCGTCGCCGAAAGCCACAGTTCGGGCAAGTCTGTTTCAACGCAAGGGTTTCCTTCAGGCTGACCCTAAGCGCGCCAGCTCCGGATACGAATTGAGCGTTCTGGATACACTCTGCCGGTGAGCAATAGCCCGTCGTCATATCTGGTGTTGGCGTCGCAGCGCAGCGGCAGCACGCTGCTGGTCGAGTCGCTGCGCGCCACCGGCGTGGCCGGCGAGCCACAGGAGTTCTTCCAATACCTCCCGTCCACCAGCCAGTCCCCGCAGCCACGGGAGTGGTTCGCCGGCGTCGAGGACGAGTCGATCCTGAGCCTGCTCGACCCGCTGGACGTCGGGACGCCGGACCTGGCGGCGCCGGAGATCTGGCGCGCCTACATCCGCACGGTCGGACGGACACCCAACGGGGTGTGGGGCGGCAAGCTGATGTGGAACCAGACGCCGCTGCTGCTGGACCGTGCGAAGAACCTCCCGGACCGCAGTGGCGACGGCCTGCTGGCGGCGATCACCGACGTGGTGGGCGAGCAGCCCTTGCTGATCCACGTCTACCGGCCCGATGTGGTCTCGCAGGCGGTGTCGTTCTGGCGGGCGGTGCAGACGCGGGTCTGGCGGGGCAGGCCCGATCCGGTCCGGGACGCGCGCGCCACCTATCACGCCGGAGCGATCGCCCACGTCGTCACCATGCTGCGCGCGCAGGAAGCGGGCTGGCGCAACTGGTTCGCCGAGGAAGACATCAAGCCGATGGACATCTCGTATCCGGTGTTGTGGCGCAACCTGACTCAGGTGGTGGGATCCATCCTCGAGGCATTGGGGATGGACCCGCAACTGGCGCCCCAGCCGGTGCTGGAGCGCCAGGCCGACCATCGCTCCGACGAGTGGGTGGACCGCTACCGTGCCGATGCCGAGAAGCACGGCCTGCCAACCTGATCGACCGGCAGAGCTAAATTCAGCCCGAGCCAATCACTTGGATGTGGCGCGCGCGGACGCCACCATTCGGAGTCGACGGGTGCGGCTGGGAGACGCCGCCATGGGCGCTTGAGGAGCGGTCATCGTGGGTGAAGGCGCGCCAACTGACGGAAGAGACCCCGACCGTTCGCAGCGGCCGGATTGGGCGGCCCGGCTCGGTTCGGTGTCGGTGGACTCGTGGGCGACGGCGGTGGCGGGTGTGATCGTCGCGTTGGCCGTGGCCAACGTGCTCCCGAAGGTCCCCTGGTGACCGGCGTGAGCACGGTCCAGGTGGAGCCCGACGAAACGTCGGATGAAGCCACCTTCACCAGCGCCCGTCCGCTCGACTATGTGCCCGGCATCCTGCTCCTGATCGGCGTCGGGGTGTTGGGCAAGTACGCCCAGATCTGGTGGAACGCGCTGGGCAAGCACCAACACTGGACCGTGCCCGACATCGAATATGTGTTGTGGGCGATCGTGATCGGGTTGCTCATCACCAACACCATCGGCCTGCACAAGATATTCCGCCCCGGCGTGCTGACCTACGAATTCTGGCTCAAGGTCGGCATCGTGGCGCTTGGTTCGCGATTCGTGCTGGGCGATATCGCCAAGCTCGGCGGGATCAGCCTGGTGCAGATCTTGGTGGACATGACCATTGCCGGAACGATCATCATCGTGGTGGCCCGCGCGTTCGGGTTGTCGGGCAAGCTCGGCTCGCTGTTGGCGATAGGCACGTCCATCTGCGGGGTGTCGGCCATCGTGGCGGCCAAGGGCGCGATCCGGGCCCGCAACTCCGATGTCAGCTACGCGATCGCCGCGATCCTGGCGCTGGGGGCGGTGTCACTGTTCGTGCTGCCGCCACTAGGCCATGCGATCGGTCTCACCGACCACGAATTCGGTTTGTGGGCAGGGCTTTCGGTGGACAACACCGCCGAGACCACCGCCACCGGATACCTGTACTCCGACCATGCCGGCAAGATCGCGGTGCTGGTGAAGTCGACCCGCAACGCGCTGATCGGGTTCGTCGTGCTGGGCTTCGCGCTGTTTTGGGCGGGTCGGGGGCAAGCCGACGAGATCGCGCGGGGCGCCAAGGCCAAGGCCGCGTTCGTCTGGAACAAGTTCCCGAAATTCGTGCTCGGTTTCCTGGTGGTCTCGGCGATCGCCACCGCCGGCTGGCTGACGAAGGGTCAGACCGCCAACCTCGCGAACGTGTCGAAATGGGCGTTCCTGCTGACCTTTGCCGGTGTGGGACTCAACACCGACATCCGTCAGATCGCGCGCACCGGGTGGCGTCCGCTGGTGGTCGCGGTCATCGGGCTCACCGTCGTCGCCACGGTCTCGCTCGGCATCGTGTTGCTGACGTCACGCGTATTAGGTTGGGGCGCAGGAACCTAAAGGTTCTTCCGGCCCGACTACGTCACGCAATTCGCCCGGCTGGGCGGCGCCACTCAGCCGACGTTAGCGCCGCCTTCGGCGATCCGGCTCACCGCCTTCAGGCAGTGGTGGCCGGCCCGCACCGCGATGCCTTCCGCGTTGACCACCTTGCCCACCTCGAGTGGTTCGTGTCCGGCCAGCACGAACGACAGCGCGCTGGCTTTCTCCTCGGCGGTACCCCACCAGGCGCACACCCGGACCGTCGCCCAGCCGCGGCGTCGCGTACTCGAGCAATGCGTGCTCGTGGGCGGCGATGCGTTCGATTCCCCCGCTCGAGGTAGCGCAGGGCCTGCCCTCAGCCCGACGGCGTCGGCGATGTTCCCGGTGCCGGCCTCGAACTTGGTCGGTGCCCTTGGTCCAGCGACCGCTCCAGTGTGTCGCCGGAGATCATCTGACCCGCCGTGCTCGCTCGCCGCAGCGGGTCTACGCGCCGAGCGAAGGTAAGGGTATGGCCTGGCCAGAAGGCCTAAAGCCGGGTTGAGCCCAACGATCGACCACGGCCGATGGCCTATACTCGTGATATGCAACACCCCGTACAGCCGCGCTTTGTCCCGTCGCGCCGCATCGTCGTGGACTGTTGTTGCTGTTGTTGTTGATTTCCTCAAGCGCTCTGACGTTGTAAAAATCCCCGCTCGCCCATGTCAGGGCGGTATCGCCGGGTCTGCCGGCGGAATGACGACGCGGGCCCGCGGATCGCCTTTCAGGAAGACCACCTACCCATGACCGTATTGTCCGAGCCCGACCGTGCCCTGGCGCCGATGGCGCGCGCCACGGCGGATGCGGCGCTTGTCGGAGCGTTTCAGGTGCGAATCCCGCTCATACTCAGTGCCAACGCCAGTCACGAAGAGCTGGATGCGGACGGCTTCGCCGTCGCTGGGCCGATCGAACCCGGCACGGATTTCCATCTACGTCAGGCGCCCGACACTTGGGGAATAACGCTCACCGCGAAAACGGTTGCCGATCTGCATGGACGCGTGCTCACCGGGGTGGCGCTGGATGAAGCGTCGCAACGCTTTACCCCGGTGGCGCTAGCCATCCCCACCGAGATGAACATAGAGTTCGGTATTAGCTGGCAGGCAGAGGCCTGGTCCTACGTCGTTGGAGACAATAGGTAGATGAGCATCGCGGAGAACGTCACGGAATTGATCGGTAACACCCCGCTGGTCCGGCTGAACCGGGTCACCGAAGGTGCGGTCGCCGACGTCGTCGCCAAGCTGGAATTCTTCAACCCGGGCAACAGCGTCAAGGACCGCATCGGGGTCGCGATGATCGACGCGGCCGAGCAGGCGGGCCTGATCAAACCGGACACCATCATCCTGGAGCCGACGAGCGGGAACACCGGCATCGCCCTGGCGCTGGTGGCCGCGGCCCGCGGCTACCGTTGCGTGCTGACCATGCCGGAGACCATGAGCGTCGAGCGTCGAATGTTGTTGCGCGCCTTGGGCGCCGAGATCGTTCTGACGCCGGGTCCCGATGGCATGCCGGGTGCCATCGCCAAGGCCGAGGAACTGGCCAAGAGCGACCAACGTTATTTCGTGCCACAGCAATTCGAGAACGAGGCCAACCCCGCCATCCACCGCGCCACCACCGCGGAGGAAGTGTGGCGCGACACCGACGGTAAAGTCGACATCTTCGTCGCCGGCGTGGGCACCGGTGGCACCATCACCGGCGTCGCCCAGGTGATCAAGGAACGCAAGCCCTCCGCACAATTCATCGCCGTGGAGCCGGCCGGGTCCCCGGTGCTGTCCGGCGGACAGAAGGGACCGCACCCCATCCAGGGCATCGGCGCCGGGTTCGTCCCGCCGGTGCTCGCGATGGATCTGGTCGACGAGGTGATCGCCGTCGGCAACGAGGAATCCATCACCCTGGCCCGGCGGCTGGCCGCGGAAGAGGGACTGTTGGTCGGCATCTCCTCGGGGGCGGCGGTGGTCGCCGCCCTGCAGGTAGCCCGCCGGCCCGAGAACGCCGGAAAGCTCGTCGTCGTGGTGCTGCCCGACTTCGGCGAGCGGTACCTCAGCACGCCGTTGTTCGCCGATCTGGCCGATTAGCCATGCTCGAAGCCATCCGACGTGACATACGAGCGGCCCGGGAGCGCGACCCGGCCGTTCCGACCACGCTGCAGGTGATCTTCGCCTACCCGGGCGTGCATGCCATCTGGGGTCACCGCATCAATCACTGGCTGTGGCAGCGCGGGGCAAGGCTGGTCGCGCGCATCACCGCCGAAATCACCCGGATCCTGACCGGCGTCGAGATCCATCCCGGTGCCGTCCTGGGTCCCGGTCTCTTCATCGACCACGCGACCGGGGTGGTGATCGGCGAGACCGCCGAGGTGGGCGAAGACGTGACCCTCTACCACGGCGTCACCCTCGGCGGCAGCGGCAGGGACACCGGAAAACGCCATCCCACCATCGGCGATCGGGTGACGATCGGCGCCGGGGCGAAGATCTTGGGCGCGATCAAAATCGGTGACGACAGCCGCATCGGCGCCAATGCCGTGGTGGTCAAAGAGGTTCCGTCGTGCTCGGTGGTCGTCGGGGTGCCCGGGCAGGTCATCAGCCGCAGCCGTCCCGGCAGTCCGGACGACTCGATGATGCCCGACCTCGTCGGCGTCAGCCTGCAGTCGCTGATGACCCGGGTGACCAGACTCGAAGCCCGGGCAGACGGCAACCAGAGCAATCACGTCATCAGGCCGCCCGAGGCCGGTGTCTGGCACGGCGAGGACTTCTCCATCTGATCTGTGAAAGATCGTGGAGCCCAGCTGAACACGCCCTGATCGCCGGTATTCGCCACCCTGCACCGAATCCGCATCGGCGCGTTCCGCGGGGGTTGAGCTCGGCGAAGTATTACTCACGCTGAACTTAACCCGCTCGTGGAATGCATCGCCGTCCACAGCGTTGCACAGTGGGTTATGACCACGGCGCGCGACGGCGACACTTTCGGGGGCCGACGATGACCGAGCTACATCTGGCGGTCGGCCTGGATGGCTACGGCTGGCACCCCCAGGCGTGGCGATACGCGTTCGCGCACAACACGACCGGTGGCGGGCAGCTCAGCGGTCGCTATTGGGCCGGACTAGCGGGCACCGCCGAGCGCGGGCTGCTGGATTTCCTGACCATCGACGACAGCCTGGACGTGCAGCCGGGCCGCCGGGCCGAGATCTCCCCGCGGCGCCTGGCGGGTCGCGCCGATGCCACGCTGGTGGCCGCCCGTATCGCGCCGGTGACCAAACACATCGGCATGATTCCCGTTGCCACAGTGACGCATACCGAGCCGTTCCACATCTCCAAAGCGATTGCGACGCTTGACCATGTCTCGCACGGCCGGGCGGGCTGGCAGGTGCGGGTGAGCCCGACCGCGCACGAAGCGGCGCTGTTCGGCCGGCGCGCCGCCCCCGCCGCCGACGAACTGTTCGACGAGGCCGCCGACGCCGTGGAGGTGGTGCGCCGCCTGTGGGACAGCTGGGAGGACGACACCGTCATCCGTGACGTCGCGACCGGTCGCTACATCGACCGCGACAAGCTGCACTACATCGACTTCACCGGCGAGCACTTCTCGGTCAAGGGGCCCTCGATCACCCCGCGGCCACCCCAGGGCCAGCCGGTGGTTACGGCGCTGGCGCACGCACCGCGGGTCTACGAGTTCGCTGCCGCCAACGCCGACCTGGTGTTCGTCACCCCGCATGACGAGGACTCCCTGCGTGCGATCCTGACCGACGTCAGCCACGCGCGGCGCGCCGCGGGCCGCGAGATCCAGGTCTATGCGGACCTGGTGGTGTCGCTGGCCGACGATCCGTTGGCACCGGCGGCGGCCATCTCCTCCGACGCGCACGTATTCATCAGCAACACAAGCGATCTGGCGGAGTTTCTGCTCGCCTGGCAGGACGCGGGGGTCGACGGCGTGCGGCTGCGGCCCGCGATCAACGCCATCGACCTGCCCGCCATCGTCGACGACCTGGTGCCGCGGCTGCAGCACGCCGGCCGATTCCGCGCCGGCTATCGCGACGGCGAGACGCTGCGCGAACGCCTGGGCCTGGCGCCCGCACTTAACCGGTACGCGACGGTGCCGTCATGACCGTCACTCCCCTGTCGATCCTCGACCTCGCGCCCATCAGCGCCGGCAGCGACGCCGCGACGGCACTGCGCAACACGATCGACCTGGCCCAGCACGCCGAGCGCTGGGGCTACCGGCGCTACTGGCTCGCCGAGCACCACTTCGTCGCGGTGGCCAGCTCGTCACCGGTGACGCTGATCGGCCAAATCGCCGCGGCCACAGAACGAATCCACGTCGGATCGGCCGCGGTGCAGGTCGGCCACACGACGGCGCTCGCCGTGGTGGAAAGCTTCGGCATCCTCGACGCGCTCTACCCCGGCCGCATCGACATGGGGCTGGGCCGGTCCGGGCAGCGGCGCCGAGAGGCGGCCTCGTCGTCTCCGGCCGTACCCGAACCGGCTCCCACGCCGTGGCGTGAGGTGGCCGGCGTCGTCATCCCCACACCCTTCGACCAGTCACCGCTGATGAAAAGCGACCGGATCCGGGCCCAGGCGTCGGTGCTCGCCCAGCCTTGTGCACAACCCCCCGACTTCGCCGAACAGCTGGCCGACATCGAGGCGATGCTGGACGGCACCTACAGCGTCAATGGCCATGAGCTGCATGCTGTTCCGGGCGAGCACGCCCAGTTGACACCGTGGATCTTCGGCAGCACCAAAGGGCAGAGCGCCGAGGTGGCCGGCGCCCGCGGGCTGCCGTTCGTCGCCAGTTACCACATCACCCCCGGCACGGCGCTCGATGCGATCACCGCGTACCGCAACGCATTCCGGCCGTCCGCCCGGCTCTCCGAGCCGTACGTGGTGGTCTCGGCCGACGTCGTGGTTGCCGAGGACAGCGCGACCGCACGACACCTCGCGTCCGGTTACGGCCGCTGGGTGCATTCCATCCGCAGCGGCCGCGGCGCGGTCCCCTACCCGGACCCCGACTTCTGCGAGCCGTTGACCGACGAGCAGCAGGCGCTGGTAGCCGACCGCACCGCAACACAATTCGTCGGCAATCCGGACGAGGTCGCCGACCGGCTCGAGCTACTGCGCCAAGCCACCGATGCCGACGAACTGGTGATCACCTCGGTGACGCACCGGCACGTCGACCGGCTGCGCTCACATGAATTGATCGCCAAGCGATGGGGATTGACCGGATGAGCGTTCGAGAAGCGGCCCGCCGCAAGCAGATTCATCTGGGCGCGCACTTTCCCGGGGTGAACAACACCACGGTGTGGTCGGACCCCAGCGCGGGCAGCCAGATCGCGTTCGAATCGTTTGTGCACCTTGCCAAGACGGCCGAGCGGGGACTGTTCGACTTCTTCTTCCTGGCCGAAGGCCTGCGGCTGCGTGAGCATCGCGGCAGGATCCACGACCTCGACGTTGTCGGCAGACCCGACACCTTCACCGTGCTGGCGGCGCTCGCCGCGGTCACCGACAGGCTCGGGCTCGCCGGCACCATCAACACCACCTTCAACGAACCCTACGAGGTGGCACGGCAATTCGCGACGCTGGACCACCTTTCCGACGGGCGGTCGGCCTGGAACATGGTCACCTCCTCGGACGCGTTCACCGGGGAGAACTTCCGCCGCGGCGGCTTTCTCGCCCACGCAGACCGCTACCACCGGGCCGAGGAATTCATCACCGTGGCCCGGCGGTTCTGGGACAGCTGGGCGGCCGAGGCCGTCGTCGCCGACGTCGACGCCGGAATCTATGCCGATCCGGCCCGCATCGGCAGCGTCGAGCACCGCGGCCCGCAATTCGATGTCCGAGGCGTCGCCTCGCTGCCCGCGGGGCCGCAAGGCCACCCGGTACTGCTGCAGGCCGGCGACTCCGACGACGGCCGCGACTTCGGCGCCCGGCACGCCGATGCCCTGTTCACGCTGCACGGGTCGCTCGAGGCGGGCCAGCGCTACTACGCCGACGTGAAGAGCCGCGCCGCGGCCTACGGGCGGGATCCCGACCAGCTCAAGGTGCTGCCCGGTGCGACGTTCGCGCTGGGTGACAGCCCCGCCGAGGCGCAGGACAACGCCCGCCACATCCGCGAGCAGCAGGTCAGCGGCCCGACCGCGATCGCGTTCCTCGAACAGGTGTGGGGCGTGGACCTCTCGGCCTACGACCCCGGCGGGCCGCTGCCCGACGTCGACCCCGTCGAGAACCCGAACATCACGCGAGGACGGGTACGGCACGGCGACCCCAAGACGGTCGCCCAAACCTGGCGGGCCCGAGCGGAGGCCGAAAGCCTGTCGATCCGCGAGCTGATCATCGAAGTGACCAGCCGCCAGCAGTTCGTCGGGACTCCGCAGCAGGTGGCCGAGGAGATCGACCGCTACGTGCAGGCGGATGCCTGCGACGGCTTCATCCTGGTGCCGCACCTGACGCCGCACGGCCTCGACGAATTCGTCGACAAGGTGGTGCCGCTGCTGCAGGAGCGCGGTAGCTTCCGCACCGAATACCGCGGCCACACCTTGCGCGAGCATCTGGGCCTGTCACCCACGCCGGGGTGGGCGGGAAATCCAGCCGGTATCGCCATCGGCCAATGAGAGCCGGCAGAGTGCCTGCCACAGTGAATTTTGCTCCCCCGCCTGGACTCGAACCAGGAACCCTTCGGTTAACAGCCGAATGCTCTGCCAATTGAGCTACAGGGGACTAACCCGATCGCGGGACGACTCTAGCGTACTGGCACGACCGCACCCAACTGCGGACCAGTGGCGATCGCCAGCGCGGCGTGGCCGGACGCAGCGGGTCGCCGGGCGGTGAGGCAGGATGGAGCCATCGATAGTCGGGAGGACCGTTTTGATCCGGTATGTCGTGGTGCTTGGACTGGGTTACGTGCTGGGCTCGAAGGCCGGGCGTCGCCGATACGAGCAGCTCGTCGGCACTTATCGCGCGCTGACCAGCAGTCCGGTGGCCAAGTCGATGATCGAGGGGGGACGCCGCAAGGTCGCCAATCGGATCTCCCCCGACGCCGGTTTCGTCACGCTGACGGAGATCGACGACAAAACGGCCATCATGGAACGCGACGTCGAGGGCTCGGCCGACGACGCGCTCGCGCCGTCTAATCGTCGCCGCTAGCCTGCTCCAACAGGCTGCGCCGGTAGGACTCCATCGCCACCAGGTCGCCGAACAGGGCGTGATACTCGTCGCCCTGCTCGATCGGCGACATGCGCTGCAGCTTCGACTTCACCTCGGCGATCTGCCGGCCCATCCACACCTCTTGCAGCCGGGCCAGCACGCCGCCGATGTAGCGCGGCAGCTTCTCCTCGTCGACCTGGATGGCCTCCACACCCAGCTCGCTGGCCAGACCGGCCGTCAGGGGCGACGAGGCCTGATCACGCACCGCCTCGATCCACTGCCCGCCGGTGACCCCGCTCGACGTACCCCCCGCGGTCTCGATGGCCGCGCGGATGGCCGCGTACCCGGGATGGGTGAAGCTCTCGATGGTCAGCGTGTCGAACACCGGCCCCGCGAACGCCGGGTACTGCAGGGCCGCCTTGAGCGCCTCCCGTTGTGGCCACAGGGTGGGATCACGCGGGTCCGGACGGCCGGCGGCGGCTGCCTGGGCCGCGGCCGGTGCCGGCTCGGCCCCGCGGCGGGAGGCCTTCGGCGCGGAACCGCCGCGGGCCTGGGCGTTAGAGCTCTTGGCCTGCCTGCGCACCCGGTCGATCAGCTGCGCGACATCGTCCCAGCCGACCCACCCGGCGAGCTGGCGAGCGTACTCGTCGCGCAGCGTGGGGTCCTTGATCTGGCTCACCATCGGCACGCAGCGGCGCAGCGCGGCAACACGGCCCTCGGCGCTGTCCAGATCCATCTCGGCGAGCGCCGAACGTATTGCGAATTCGAACAGCGGGGTTCGCCGCGCCACCAGGTCGCGCAGCGCGCCGTCGCCGGACTTCAGCCGGAGATCGCACGGATCCATGCCGTCCGGCGCGACGGCCACGAACGACTGGCCCGCCAGGTTCTGCTCGCCGCCGAAGGCCTTGAGCGCGGCGGCCCGCCCGGCCGCGTCACCGTCGAAAACGTAGATCAGTTCGCCGCGAAAGAAGCTGTCGTCCATCATCAGTCGGCGCAGCATCGACAGATGCTCGTCGCCGAACGCGGTGCCGCACGAGGCGACGGCCGTGGTGACCCCGCTCAGATGCATCGCCATCACGTCGGTGTAGCCCTCGACGACGACGGCTTGGTGCCCCTTGGCGATGTCGCGTTTGGCCAAGTCGATCCCGAACATCACGTTCGACTTCTTGTACAGCAGCGTCTCGGGCGTGTTGATGTACTTGGCTTCCATCGGATCGTCGTCGAACAGCCGCCGGGCCCCGAAGCCGATCACCTCACCGGCCGAACTCCGGATGGGCCACAACAATCGGCGGTGGAAGCGGTCCATCGGTCCGCGGCGCCCCTGCCGCGACAGGCCGGCCGCTTCCAGCTCCTTGAACTCAAAGCCCTTGCGCACCAAGTGCTTTGTCAGCGAATCCCAGCCCGACGGCGCGAAGCCGCAACCGAAGCGACGGGCCGCCTCGGCGTCGAAGTTCCGCTCGGTCAGGTACTGCCGCGCCGGTGCGGCCTCGGCGGATTCCAGCGCCGCCGCATAGAACTCCGCCGCGGCCGCGTTGGCCGCGACGAGCCGGCTGCGACTGCCGCGGTCGCGCTGCACGCTGGTCGCCGGGCCGGAGTAATTGATGGTGTGGCCGATCCGGTCGGCGAGCAGTTCGACCGCCTCGACGAAGCTGATGTGTTCGATCTTCTGGATGAACGCGTACACGTCGCCGCCCTCACCACAGCCGAAGCAGTGAAAGTGGCCGTGGTTGGGGCGGACGTGAAACGACGGCGACTTCTCGTCGTGGAACGGACACAGGCCCTTGAGTGAATCGGCGCCGGCGCGCCGCAATTGGACGTAATCGCCGACGACTTCGTCGATGCGCACCCGTTCGCGGATGGCCGCGATGTCGCGGTCGGGAATCCGGCCGCGCCCCCGGGCACGGCCATCGCCCTCCGCGCGTGAACCTGCCGGGCTTGACATCGGCTCAGTCTAAGGGCGCGACGGCGAAAGCTAGCCGGTACCGATGACGCCGCAGGCGACCCGGTCCATCGCGTTCTCGGTGTCCTGCGCACCGTGCAGCATCAGCGCGGTCTTGTTGCCGGCCAGCAGGTCGTCCCGGTTGAACGAATCGGTGGTGGTGACCAGGTACGCCGAGCCGTCCTGACGGACCTCGAGCGACGCCAGATCGCCGCTTTCCGGCTTCCCGGTGTGGCCGGGCGCCTGGTAGTGACCGCCGGCGGACAGGAAGTTCCCGGGTGCACCGCCGGTGGGAGCCACCGAGTTCGGCTCGCACTTGCCGATCTCGTGCACGTGCAGGCCGTGGATGCCGGGCGTCAGGATGCCCGGCGCCGCCGTCTTCACGGTGACGGTCACGTAGCCGCCGGTGAAGTCGAAGGTCGCGGTGGCCGCCGAGCGGCCATCGGGCGTCTTCAGGTCCGCGTTGAGCGAGCCGCCGGCCGGTGCCGGGGTCGTCGTCTCACCGGAGGACGTCGGAGCGGCACTCTTCACCGGCGGGGTAGTGCCCGGCTGGGTGCTCGCATGCTGCGGTGAACTGCAGGCCGCCATGGCGACGACGGGCAGTCCCATAAAGAAGGAGGCCAAAAAGGGCGAGCCGCTGAATTTCTTCATGTCGGGCAGCCTAACTCGCGGCGGCCCCGCCGAGTCCCGGACCGGACGACTTGATGCCCGCCGCGACTACGGCGCGGCCTGGCGGACGTCGATCCGTTCGAGCCGTCCCTCGGTGAACGAGGCGATCTGATCGACGATGACCCGCCATCTCGCGCCGTCGTCCGCCGCGGTGTTGAAGGCCGCAGCAAAGACCGGATCGAGCGTTCGGGGCGCTCCGGCATACAGCCAGTGCGCAACCCGGTGGATGCGTTCGCGCTGACCGGCTTGGGTTTCCAGATGCCGCGGATCGGACATGATGAATTGCAGCGCCAGGATTTTCAGCAAGGCGACCTCGGCACGCACCAGGTCGGGAACCTGTAGCTCGGCCCGGTAGCGGACCAGGGGCCCTGGGCCGGCCGCCGCGCGGGTGGTGGCGATGGCGGCCGAGGCGAACCTGCCGACCAGCTCACTGGTCAACCGCTTCAGCGCGACCGAAGCGGCGAGCGTGGCGTCGTACTTGCCGACGGCGGCGACCACCGGCAGGGCGGCGAGCCGTCGCGCGGCCGCCATGAAGTCATCGGCACGCACCCGGGAGAATTCGGTCTCGCCCAGTTTGGCCAACGCGGCGGCCTCGTCGTCGTCGGCGAGCACCCGCAGGTCGATGCGTTGGGACACCACACCGTCCTCGACGTCGTGCACCGAATACGCCACGTCGTCGGCCCAGTCCATGACCTGCGCCTCCAGGCACATCCGGCCCTCCGGCGCGCCCGCCCGAACCCAGGCGGCCGGCTCGCGGTCGTCGTCGTAGAACCCGAACTTGCGTTGCCCTTCGCCGCGCGGCCACGGATACTTGGTGACCGCGTCCAGCGACGCGCGAGTCAGATTCAGTCCCGCGCTATTGCCTTGTTCGTCAAGGACTTTGGGCTCGAGACTGGTCAGGATTCGGAAGTTCTGGGCGTTGCCCTCGAAGCCGCCATAATCCGTTGCGACCTCATCGAGCGCACGTTCACCGTTGTGGCCATAGGGCGGGTGGCCGATGTCGTGGGCCAGTCCCGCCAGCTCGACCAGCTCGAGGTCGCAGCCCAGCCCGATCGCCATCCCCCGCCCGATCTGGGCGACCTCGAGCGAGTGCGTCAGCCGGGTGCGCGGCGTGTCCCCTTCGCGGGGCCCGACCACCTGGGTCTTGTCGGCCAACCGGCGCAGCGCGGCGCTGTGCAGAACGCGCGCGCGATCGCGGGCGAAGTCGGTGCGGTGCTGACCCTCGGTACCCGGCAGACCCGCAGTCTTCGGCGCTTCGGCCACCCGTCGCTGACGGTCGAAGTCGTCGTATGGGTCGTGCTGATTCCCGGTCACCGACGCACAGTCTGCCAGGGAATGCCCGCCGAAGTCTGGCTCGACTCAGGGCTACTGGCGTGTGTCGTCACGGGGCTAGATTGGCCCTATGCGTTGCACCGCTCGCATAATCGCCATGATCGCGACGATCCTCACGGTCGGCTTCGGCGGCAGCCTGCTCCTGGCACCGTCCGCCGGCGCGCAACCACCATTCCGGTTGGCCGACTACATCACTGATCCCGCGGGAGCCTTATCGAATTCCGGGCACAGCGCGGTCAACTCCGCCCTCAACAAGCTGTACACCGACCGCCACATCCGGCTGTGGGTGGTTTACGTCGACAACTTCTCCGGGCAGACCGCGGCCGAATGGGCACAACGCACCGTGAGCAGCAGCGACCTGGGCGACTACGACGCGCTGCTGGCCGTCGGCACCACCAGCCGCGAATACGCGTTCCTGGTGCCCTCCACGATCAAGAGCATCAACGCAAACCAGGTCGACAAGTTGCGGCGCAACAAGATCGAGCCCGCCCTGCACAACGGGGATTGGAGCGGAGCCGCCGTCGCGGCGGCCAACGGGCTCGACGCCTCCCCCGGTTCGTCGGGCCGGGCGGCACTGCTGGCCGTGCTGGCGGGCATCGTCGTCTCGTTGGCAGTCCTATTGCTGGTCATGCGTTATCGGGGCCGGCGCCGCCGCGCCGCGGCGTTGGCCGCGGCACGCCGGGTCGACCCCACCGACGCCGATGCGCTGGCCGCGGTGCCGCCGCAGGCGCTCGACGACCTGTCCCGCGCGCTGGTGGTGGACGTCGACAACGCGGTACGCACCAGCGCCAACGAATTGGACCTGGCGGTCAGCGAATTCGGCGAAGACCGCACCCAGCCATTCACCCAGGCCGTGACCAATGCGAAAGCTGCTCTGTCCCAGGCATTCACGATCCGCCAGCAGCTCGACGACGCGACGCCCGAGACGCCGGCGCAGCGCCGCGAGTTGCTCACCCAGGTGATCGTCTCGGCGGCGCGAGCCGACCGCGAACTGGAGTCACAGACCGAGGCATTCGAGAAGTTGCGCGATTTGGTGATCAACGCCCCCACCCGGCTGGACTCGCTGACGCAGCAGTACGTGGAACTCACCACCCGCATCGCCCCGGCCGAGGAACGACTTGCCGCGCTGCACAAGGACTTCAGTGCCGCGGCGTTGACTTCGGTGGCCGGCAATGTCACGGCGGCCAAGGAGCGCCTGGCGTTCGCCGACCGCAACATCGGCAGCGCCCGTGAGCTTGCCGCCCAAGCCGTCAGCGGGCAGCAAGCCGGTCTGGTCGATGCGGTCCGCGCCGCCGAGTCGGCGCTGGGCCAGGCGCGCGCGCTGCTCGACGCGGTGGACAACGGCGCCAGCGACATTCAGCACGCCATTGACCGGTTGCCGTCGGTGATGACCGACATCCAAAACGACATCGAGCGCGCAGACGAACTGCTGAAGAAGACACCGAACGCCAAAACCGCGCACCGCGGTGATCTGGTCGCGGCGCGCGACGCGGCCGTCCGGGCCGTCGAGAGCGCACGAGCCGGCGCATCCGACGATCCGTTGGGCGAGTTCAGTCAGCTGACCAAGGCCGACGCGGGCCTCAACGGGCGACTGGCCACGCTGGCCCAGGAGCAGGCCGCCGCCGAACAGCTGAACCGGTCATTGGAGCAGGCGTTGTTCACCGCGCAGTCGAGGGCGCGCGCGGTGTCGGACTACGTCGACACGCGTCGGGGCAGCATCGGCTCCGAGGCGCGCACCCGGCTGGCCGAGGCCAGGCGGCATCTCCAAGCCGCGGAGGATAAACGGTCGACGCTGCCGACCGAGGCGATCGCCCACGCCAATGCGGCGTCGACGCTGGCCGCCACGGCTCAGTCCCTGGCCAACGACGACGTGCAACTGGCGCAGCGTGCCTATATGGGTCGCGGCGGCGGCGACATGGGCGCGATGCTCGGCGGGATCATCATCGGCAACGTCCTCAGCGGAGGCATACGGGGCGGATTCGGCGGCTGGAGCCCGACCTCTTTCGGCGGCAGCCCGAGTTCGTCCGGCGGCGGATTCATGGGCGGCGGCGGCCGATTCTGAGCAGCGCTTGACGCCGGCGATCAGCTTTTGGCTTTGCTCCGGTCTCAGCCCGCTGCCGGGGAATGCGGTATCACGCCCGGGGCCCGCGGGACGGTGTCACCTTCCCACCCGCTCCACACACCGTCCGCAACGGCTGTCGGGCGGGGAACGTCGGCCATCTCTTCGGAAGCTTCGGCACTGACGTCCGACTTCGGCGCCCAGTGGTCATAGTCATCTGGTGGGACAACCACGCCCCACTTGAGTGGAACCGACAGGCCACCGAGCATGCCGGACTCACCTCGAACTGCCGACACCGTGTCATCCGGCAACGGCGAACCGAGAGGCAAAAGCACCCCTGCCCCCTTCCACAGCCGATAGAGCGTTCGGGCGCTGTGGCGAATCTATTTACACCAACCGGTCACATCGTAAGACAAAATGAAGAAAATATGCGGGAATTGCCAATGTTCATTTTTTGGGCACGCGCTCAACCGCGGGTGATCCGTCGCCGGGTCCACGACGGCAGCCGCCGATCACCGTCGCCCGCATCGACGGCGTCGTGTGCCGATGCCCGACTCGAGGCGCCATGCGGCGGATTGCCGAACCTATATCCGTTGGCGCGCAATATTTTAGGGCTATCATCGAAGTCGCACCCCGACGGCCGGACGAGGTTTTGCGGCGAGTCGCGGTAGTCGGTCTCGCCCGATTCGTCCCCTGAACGAGTAGACGGGCTGCGAATTTTTACAAGGCGCAACAGATGAATTCCGCCGCGCCATACAACGCTCATTGCCGCGTATGCCCGCATAACCAAAGTGTTGAATTCGCGCCCCATTGCACAACATTCACGACTGCAACAGCGGCACCGTCGCCGCTATCCCGGGCGGTTGCGCGGAACCACCTTGGGGCGAGACCTCACCACCTGAGCCCGGGTTCCGCGGTCCTCGCCCTCGGGGCCCTTCTCGCCGACCGGCATGGCGGCCATCGGCACGCCACTGCCCGACCCGGTAGTCGCCGCGGCGGCCGGCGCGCCAGAGCCCACGCCCGACATTGCCGGAGTGGCGATGTAGGCCGGCATCGACCCTTCCCACGCGGCGGGCACCGACATCGAGCCGATGAACCGCGCGCCACCCAGGCCCGCCGTGGCAACGCCCAAGGCGCCCAACCCCCCACCGGCCAACGGCTGCAGGTCGGATAGCGCGCTACCCGAACTGTGTGACGCACCGAGGGGCGCGCTGGTCGCGCCGACCAACGACGGCGCCAGTAACGGCGCAGCCGCGGGCGCCGCGGTGGGGCCGGCAGGACCCGCACTGTGGGCGAGCGTCGCCATGGGCGTCATCAACGCGGTGGCCGGGTACATCCCGGCCTGCGCCACCGTCGTCAACGTGGCCACCGGCGTCGACGTAAGCAACGAGACCGCCGGCGAGAGCGCCCCGAACACCGACTGCAGCTCGGAGGCGAACGCGGTCCCCAGCGAGGACAGGCCCTGGAAGAACTGCGACGCGAAACTCAGGGGCGCCGTCACCAATCCGGCCAGGCCCGCCAGGTCCGCGGATGGTGCGGCACCACCCCCCAGCGCCGCGGGCGGCACGCTGAACTCCGGCAATGCCTGCGCCATCGATTGAGCCCCGGCGTGATAGCCCAACATCGCGGCTACATCCTGCGCCCACATCTCGACGTATTCGAGCTCGGTCTGTGCGATGGCCGCCGTGTTGATGCCGAAGAAGTTGGTCGCGATCAGCACGAGCAGCCGGGCCCGGTTCGCGAGCACCTGCGGCAGCGGCACGGTCGCCACCAGAGCGCCCTCGAAAGCCAGCGCCGCAATCCGGGCCTGCAGGGCAGCCACCTCTGCTTGCGCCGCGGCGATAATCAGCCATTCCACGTAGGGCGCCGCGGCAGCGGTCATCGACATCGACGACGGCCCCGTCCAGGCGCCGCCGGCCAAATCGGAAACCGTGGTGTGAAACGACGACGCCGAGGATGACAGCTCAACCGCCAGACCATCCCAGGCCGAGGCCGCCTCGAACAGAGGTCCGGCCCCCGGGCCGCCAAATATCAAGGCCGAGTTGATCTCAGGAGGGAAGAACACAAACGCGGGAATCATTTGCAACCCCAACCGACCGAGTCAACGGCACCTACCCCGGACAGCCCGAAGTCCGCCCGCGGCCATTAGCTATCTACTTATGCCCCAGAGGGGATCCTAAGGCACCGGCACCACGAAAGGCCGAACTTTAAACAAACCTTATTTCGCAAATCCCGCGTCAATGATGGCGCATCGCCACCCGCGCGGGGCCTTCAGACGTGCGGCGGCGCAACGGGACAGACAATATACAAGACCGCGCCACAACTGGCCGATTAACAGCCCTTCAGGCGCGCCGCCAGATAATCCGCCACGGCATTCATCGGGACGCGGTCCTGGGACATGTCGTCGCGCCGGCGCACCGTCACGGCGTTGTCCTCGAGTGAGTCGAAATCGACCGTGACGCAGAACGGCGTACCAATCTCGTCCTGGCGCCGATAACGTCGCCCGATCGCACCGGCATCGTCGAAATCGATATTCCAGAACTTGCGCAACTCGGCGGCCAAGTCCCGCGCCTTGGGACTCAGGTCGGCATGACGGGACAGCGGAAGCACCGCAGCCTTGACCGGAGCCAGGCGCGGGTCCAGACGCAGCACCGTTCGTTTTTCCATCTTGCCCTTGGCGTTCGGGGCTTCGTCCTCCACGTAGGCGTCGACCAAGAACGCCATGAACGACCGCGTCAGGCCGGCGGCCGGCTCGATGACATAGGGCGTGTACCGGGTGTCGGTGACCTGGTCGTAGAAGGACAGGTCGACGCCGGAATGCTTTGCATGCGTCGACAAGTCGAAATCCGTGCGGTTGGCGACGCCTTCCAACTCGCCCCACGGATTACCGGCGAAGCCGAACTTGTACTCGATGTCGACGGTGCGATCGGAGTAGTGCGACAGCTTGTCGGCGGGGTGTTCGAATAACCGTAAGTTCTCCTGATCGATGCCCAGGTCGACATACCATTGCAGCCTGGTGTCAATCCAGTACTGATGCCATTCCTTCGCGGTCGACGGCTCGACGAAGAACTCCATTTCCATTTGTTCGAACTCGCGGGTCCGGAAAATGAAGTTGCCCGGGGTGATCTCGTTGCGAAAACTCTTGCCGATCTGGCCGATACCGAACGGCGGCTTCTTACGGGCGGTCGTCACCACGTTGGCAAAGTTGACGAAGATGCCCTGCGCCGTCTCGGGGCGCAGATAGTGCAGGCCCTCCTCGGTCTCGATCGGACCCAGGTAGGTCTTGAGCATCATGTTGAACTCGCGCGGCTCGGTCCACTGGCCCGGCTCGCCGGTCTCCGGGTCGCGGATGTCGGCCAGCCCGTTGGGCGGCGGGTGTCCGTGCTTGGCTTCGTAGGCCTCGATGAGATGGTCGGCGCGATAGCGCTTGTGGGTGATCAACGACTCGACCAGCGGGTCATGGAACACCTCCACGTGGCCGGAGGCCACCCACACCTGGCGCGGCAGGATGATCGACGAATCCAGGCCCACGACGTCGTCGCGACCGCTGACCACCGAGCGCCACCACTGCCGTTTGATGTTCTCTTTGAACTCCACGCCCAGCGGGCCGTAGTCCCACGCCGACCGGGTGCCACCGTAGATCTCCCCCGAGGGAAAGACGAAGCCGCGCCGTTTGGCCAGGTTCACTACGGTGTCGATGACGGACGCCACGGGGCGGTGCACTCCCTTTCCGGGTTCGGGCGGGCACGCGCGGCGGTCAACCGCGGTGCGCAGAGCATCAGTCATGGTAGCGATCGACGCAGCGCTCTTTGACATGCGTCATCATGCATGTGACAGTGGAGGGCAGCCGACAACGATATTCAACGGCGGATACTTTCCCACTACCTGGCAATTTTCGAGGTGATGCCGCTCCCATGATGACGTCCCCGTCACCATCCGCATCGATGCCGACCGCCGACGACGGCGACTCGGACCCCGGCGTGGTCGCCCACGACCACGACGCGCTCGGCGCCGCCGGGCACTCCGGCGTCTCCGCCTATCCGGTCCCGCCGCCGCGTGACATCCTCGATGCCGCAGGCGAGTTGTTGCGCGCGCTGGCCGCGCCCGTGCGGATCGCCATCGTGCTGCAGCTGCGCGAGTCCCACCGCTGCGTGCACGAGTTGGTGGATGCGTTGGGCGTCCCCCAGCCGCTGGTCAGCCAGCACCTGAAGATTCTGAAGGCGGCCGGGGTGGTCACCGGGGAGCGGTCCGGTCGCGAGGTGCTCTACCGGCTCGCCGATCACCACCTCGCGCATATCGTGGTGGACGCCGTCGCGCACGCCGGTGAGGAGCCGCGCCAATGACCGGAACCAGCGTCCGCTCCACCCGGCAGCGTGCAGCGATCTCCACGTTGCTGGAGACGCTCGACGAGTTCCGCTCGGCCCAAGAGCTGCATGACGAGCTGCGGCGCCGCGGCGAGAACATCGGCCTGACGACCGTCTACCGGACGCTGCAGTCGATGGCCGCGGCGGGGATGATCGACACGCTGCGCACCGACACCGGTGAATCGGTGTACCGCAGGTGTTCCGAGCACCATCACCACCACCTGGTGTGCCGCACCTGCGGCGCCACCATCGAGGTGGGCGATCACGAGGTCGAGGAGTGGGCGGCGGAAGTGGCTGCCAAACATGGCTTCTCCGACGTCAGCCACACCATCGAGATCTTCGGCACCTGTTCGGACTGCGGGGGCCGATAGCCGGTCAGGCTGTCAGCTTCCCGCGTATCCCGGCCCCGGTGTCCAGCACCAACAGGATCAGCGTCCGCAGGGCGTCATCGGTGAGGCCGCCGCCGGGGAAGTTGTAGCGCATCATCACGTCGGCGGTCTTCGAGGCGCCCTTGCCCGAATTGCGTTGCACGGCCTTCTCATTGACCTTTTCGATCAGGCTCACGCTGCCGAAATTGCTGTCGCGGGCCTCCTTGGCCACCTGCTCGCTGATTTTCTTGGTCAGCGGCAGGTCCCACGCCAATATCTGGGTGAGCGACACCAGGTCGAGGCCCTCGGCGATGTTGACCACCCGCAACGAGGCGATGGTGCCGTCGTGGCGGACCGTGATCGCGCCGTCGGTCTCCTCCTCGAGCGGGAGGACGTCGCCGAGTATCGACACCAGGCGTTCCTGCAGCGATGGCACTATGCGCTCCCGAATCTGCGGTTGCGGGAAGCGTATTCCTCACAGGCCGCCCACAAATCGCGGCGGTCGTAGTCGGGCCACAGCTTGTCCTGAAAGACGTATTCGGCGTACGCCGCCTGCCACAACATGAAATTGCTGGACCGGTGCTCCCCCGAGGTCCGCAGGAAAAGATCGACGTCGGGAATGTCGGGCCGCTGCAGGTGGTGCGCCACCGTCGACTCGGTGATGCGTTCCGGGTTCAGCCGGCCGGCGGCGGCCAACCGCGCAATTTCCTTTGTGGCCTCGGCGATTTCGGCGCGCCCACCGTAGTTGACGCAATAGTTGACCGTGATGACGTCGTTGTCCTTCGTCATGTCCTCCGCGATCGCCAATTCATTGATCACGCTGCGCCACAGGCGCGGCCGCGAACCCACCCACCGGATCTTGACCCCGATCGTCTTCAGGTTCACCCGGCGCATGCGCACCACGTCCCGGTTGAACCCCATCAGGAAGCGGACCTCCTCAGGAGAACGCTTCCAGTTTTCCGTGGAGAAGGCGTAGAGACTGAGCCATTTGATACCGAGTTCGATTGCGCCGCAGACGATGTCGATGACAACCGCCTCACCCGCCTTGTGGCCATCGGTCCGGGTCAGCCCCTGCTGGGTGGCCCAGCGGCCGTTGCCGTCCATCACGATAGCCACATGATTGGGCAGTCGATCGGCCTCGATTTTGGGCGGGGCCGCCTTGGAGATGTGCTGCGGCGGCCGGGACGGCCCACCGTCGGGGGACGGCGGCAGCTCCGGAAAGACGACCGGCCAGGCCGACTTGTCGGGAAACACCGGATAGTCGTCGGGCGCGGGTGGCAGCTGCGGGAAATCGGCTGACGCCGTGGCGCGCTCGGCCTTTCGACCAGAGTCGCCGGCCCAGAGTTTAGCCACAGTCCATATCCTGCCCGATCAGCGCCGCGCGCTGGTCGGCGATGGTCCGGTCGACGTGATACGTCCGTTCCACGAGTGGCAACGTCTTGAGCTGTCGCTCCAAATGCCACTGCAGGTGCGCGGCCACCAGACCGCTGACGTAGTTGCGGTGCGATTGCGGCGTCTGCTCGGCGAACTCCCAATCGCCGTCGTGCAGCGCGGACATCAGATCCAGCACCCCCGGCGGCGGCGTCGTCGAACCGGCCGGGCGGCAGTGTGTGCAGACGCTGCCGCCGGCGCCGACGTGGAACGCCCGATGGGGACCTGGCGTGGCGCAACGGGCGCACTCATTGAGCGCGGGCGCCCATCCGGCGATGCCCATCGCGCGCAGTAGGTAGGCGTCCAACAGGAGGTCCCGGGACCGGCGGCCGTCGGCCACCGCCCGCAACGCGCTCACCGTGAGCCCGTGCAGGGCCGGGGCGGGCGCGCGCTCCTCACCGGCGAGGCGCTCGGCGGTCTCCAGCATGGCGCAGCCGCAGGTGTAACGGCCGTAGTCGTTGACGATGTCGGTGGTGAACGCGTCAATGGAGACGACCTGGGTGACGATGTCGAGGTTGCGGCCCGGATGTAGCTGCGCGTCGATGTGCGCGAACGGCTCCAGCCGCGCACCGAATTTGCTGCGGGTGCGGCGAACGCCCTTGGCCACTGCGCGGACCAGCCCGTGATCACGAGTCAGCAGGGTGACGATCCGGTCGGCTTCGCCGAGCTTGTGCTGGCGCAACACAACAGCTCGGTCTCGGTATAGCCGCATCACAATAGTTTTGCACCCCGCCGCGACATTACGGGTATCCGCGCCGTTAGTCTCGTACCCCGTGATTGGCGCTTCTGGGTCGGGTCCTGGGTCCATTTCCGGATCCGGCCACCGGCGCCTGCCCACACTCACTGACCTGCTCTATCAGCTGGCCAGTCGTTCAGTGACATCCACCACCCTGGTGGGTCGCTCCTTGCACGCCATTCACGCCAGCCAGCCCACGCTGAACGCCTTCCGGGTGGTGCTCACCGAGTCGGCGCTGGCCGACGCGGCGGAGGCCGACCGGCGCCGCGCGGCCGGTGACACCGCCCCGTTGCTGGGGGTCCCGATCGCCGTCAAAGACGACGTCGACATCGCCGGGGTGCCCACCGCCTTCGGGACCGAGGGGTCGGTCGCCCCCGCCACGCACGACGCCGAGGTGGTGCGCCGCCTCAAGGCGGCCGGCGCGGTGATCGTCGGCAAGACGAACACCTGCGAACTCGGGCAATGGCCGTTCACCAGCGGCCCCGGCTTCGGGCATACCCGCAACCCCTGGTCGCGCCGGCACACCCCCGGCGGATCGTCGGGCGGCAGCGCCGCCGCGGTGGCCGCCGGACTGGTCACCGCCGCGATCGGCTCCGACGGCGCCGGCAGCATCCGGATTCCGGCGGCGTGGACGCACCTGGTGGGCATCAAGCCGCAGCGCGGACGCATCTCGACCTGGCCGTTGCCGGAGGCGTTCAACGGCATCACGGTCAACGGCGTGCTGGCCCGGACCGTGGCCGATGCGGCGCTGGTGCTCGACGCGGCGTCGGGCAACGTCGAGGGCGACCGGCACAAGCCGCCCCCGCTCACTGCGTCCGACTATGTGGGCAAGGCGCCCGGCCCGCTGAACATCGCGCTGTCCACCCGTTTCCCGTACACCGGCTTCCGGCCGAAGCTGCACCCGGAGATCCTGGCGGCGACGCGGGCCGTCGGGAAGCAACTCGAATTGCTCGGCCACACCGTGGTGCCCGGCAACCCCGACTACGGCATGCGGCTGTCCTGGGACTTCCTCGCCCGCTCCACCTCGGGCCTCCGCGATTGGGAGGAGCGGCTGGGCGACGGCGTCGTGCTGGACCCCCGCACCCTGTCCAACCTGCGCATGGGCGCGGTGCTGGGACAGGCGATCCTGCGCACCGCCCGCCGCCACGAAGCGGCCGACCAGCGCCGGGTGGGGTCGATCTTCGACATCGTCGACGTGGTGCTGGCGCCGACCACGGCGCAGCCGCCACCGCTGGCGCGCGCCTTCGACCGGTTGAGTGGCTTCGGCACGGACCGCGCCATGGTCGCGGCGTGCCCGCTGACGTTCCCGTGGAACGTACTGGGCTGGCCATCGATCAACGTGCCGGCGGGCTTCACCTCCGACGGCCTGCCGATCGGTGTGCAGCTGATGGGTCCGGCGAACAGCGAGGGCATGCTGATTTCGCTGGCCGCCGAGCTCGAGGCCGTCTGCGGATGGGCGAGCCAACAGCCCCAGTCATGGTGGGACCAGACCACCGATGCGCCCGGCGCCAATTAGCCACTGACAACCCGGGTACCCGTACGTCATGGACCAATCGACCGCTCCCCTGCTCGATGCGCTGGCCGATTATCGGAACCAGAACCGGTACGGATTCACCCCGCCAGGCCACCGGCAAGGCCGCGGCGCCGACGACCGGGTCCTGGCGGTCTTGGGCCGCGAGCCGTTCCTGGACGACGTGCTGGCCAGCGGCGGCCTGGACGACCGCAGAACCAGCAACGGATACCTCAAGCGCGCCGAAGACCTGATGGCCGAAGCCGTGGGCGCCGAGATCGCCTGGTTTTCCACCTGCGGCAGTTCACTATCGGTCAGGGCGGCGATGATGGCCGTCGCCGGTGGGGACGGCAGCCTCCTGGTCAGCCGCGACAGCCACAAGTCGATCGTGGCGGGGCTGATCTTCTCCGGCGTGCAGCCGCGCTGGATCACGCCGCAATGGGACGCCGAGCACCACTTTTCTCATCCGCCCTCACCGCAGCAGGTCGAGAAGGCCTGGGCCGAGCACCCCGACGCCTCCGGTGCGCTTGTCGTCAGTCCCAGCCCGTACGGCACCTGCGCCGACATCGCCGGCATCGCCGAGGTGTGCCATCGGCGGGGGAAGCCGTTGATCATCGATGAAGCGTGGGGCGCGCACCTGCCGTTCCATGAGGACCTGCCGACCTGGGCGATGGATGCGGGCGCGGACGTCTGTGTGGTGAGCGTGCACAAGATGGGCGCGGGTTTCGAGCAGGGCTCGGTGTTCCACGTGCAGGGCGACCTGATCGATCAGGAACGCCTTTCCGGTTGCGCTGATCTGCTGATGACGACCAGCCCCAATGTCCTGCTGTATGCGGCCATGGACGGGTGGCGCCGGCAGATGGTGCAGCATGGTCACGAATTACTGAGTGCCGCATTGGATTTGACACGGCAGGCGCGAGAGGAGATCGAACTCATCCCCGACGTGGAGGTGCTCGACGAGGAACTGCTCGGCGTGCAGGCCTCCCATGACCTCGACCGGATGCAGGTGCTGATCGACGTATCGGCCACGGGCACATCGGGTTACCAGGCCTCCGACTGGTTGCGCGCGAACGCGCACATCGACTTGGGCATGAGCGATCACCGTCGCATTCTGGCTACGTTGTCCATGGCTGACGACAAGGAGACGCTGGGACGTCTCACCGATGCGCTGCGGGCGTGGCGAACCGCGGCCGACGACTTCGAGCCGGCGCCGCGCATCGCGCTGCCCTCGCCGGCGGACCTGCAATTGGAAACCGTCGAACTGCCGCGGGACGCGTTCTTCGGGCGGGTCGAGGCGATACCCACCGAGAGCGCCGGCGGCCGGATCGCCGCCGAACAAATCACGCCCTATCCCCCGGGCATTCCCGCCGTCGTTCCCGGCGAGCGTCTCAACGATGCCGTGCTGGACTACCTGCGCTCGGGCGTCAACGCCGGCATGAACCTTCCCGACGCGGCCGACCCGTCGTTGCAGACGGTCCGGGTGCTGGCCTGACGAGGCGATCCAGCGCATTTCACATGAGCCACATGCGTCGCCTCTGCCTGGCATATGGTCTTTCCCAAATGCGCTAGCACCGGCGCTAGCACGAATGAAAGTCACCTATTGGTCGGGCGTGCGGCGGTCGGCCGCGCGGAACGGCTGTGACCGCTAAAAGCCCAGTCGGCCAAGCTGTTTGGGGTCGCTCTGCCAGTTCTTGGCAACCTTGACACGCAGGTCGAGGTAAATCTTGGTGCCCAGCAGCTTCTCGATCTGAGCGCGCGCGGCGGTGCCGACCTCCCGCAGCCGGGCACCACCCTTGCCGATGACGATCCCCTTCTGGCTGTCGCGTTCGACGTAGAGCAGGGCGTGCACGTCGATCAGGTCGTCGCGATCCTCCCGCGGATTGACCTCGTCGATGACCACCGCCAGCGAGTGCGGCAGCTCGTCCCGGACACCTTCCAGCGCGGCCTCCCGGATGAGCTCGGCCATCAGGACCTCTTCGGGTTCGTCGGTCAGTTCACCGTCGGGGTAGTACGCCGGGCCGGGCGGCAGCGCGGCGGCCAGCACGTCGATCAAGATGTCGACCTGCGCGCCGGTCACCGCCGACACCGGCACGATTTCGGCCGAGTCACCGACCAACTCGCTGACCGCCACCAACTGCGCGGCCACCCGGTCCTTGGGCGTCTTGTCGATTTTGGTGACGATGGCGACCAGCGTCGTCTTCGGTGCTGTCGCGCGGATCTGTTCGACGATCCACCGGTCTCCCGGACCGATCGCCTCATCCGCCGGGATGCACAGCCCGATCACGTCGACTTCGGAATAGGTATCGCGCACAAGGTCATTGAGCCGCTTGCCCAGCAGGGTGCGCGGCCGATGCAGGCCCGGCGTGTCGACCAGGATGATCTGAAAGTCGTCCCGGTGCACGATGCCGCGGATGGTGTGCCGGGTGGTCTGTGGCCGCATCGACGTGATCGCGACCTTGGTCCCGACGAGCGCGTTCGTCAGGGTCGATTTCCCGGTGTTGGGTCGACCGACGAAACATACGAAACCGGAACGGAATTCAGTCATGCTGCTCGGATTCCTCGCCATCGGATGAACCGTCTGATTCGGTCGGGCTGAGCAGGACGGTGTTGATCCGTACCCGGCCCCGGTGATCGGTGCCGCCTTCGGCCTGCAGCCGCAGACCGTGTGACACCACCTCGGCGCCCGGCAGCGGAAGCCGGCCCAATTCCAGGGCGAGCAGGCCGCCGACGGTGTCGACGTCGAGATCGTCGTCGAATTCCACGTCATACAGCTCGCCCAGGTCCTCGATCGGAAGCCGCGCCGACACCCGGAAGTGCTTGTCGCCCAGGTCTTCTACCGGTGCCGTCTCCGCCTGGTCGTACTCGTCGGCGATCTCGCCGACGATTTCTTCGAGCACGTCTTCAATGCTGACCAGGCCGGCGATCGCGCCGTACTCGTCGACGAGCAGCGCCATGTGGTTGCGGTCGCGCTGCATTTCCCGCAGCAGCGAGTCCAGGGGTTTGGAGTCGGGCACGAAGACCGCCGGCCGCATCACCTTCGACACCGGCGGGGTCCGGCCGCCGTCACCGGACAAAACCGTCTGCTGGACAAGGTCTTTCAAGTACACGACGCCGACGATGTCGTCGACGTTCTCGCCGATCACCGGGATGCGGGAATGCCCGCTGCGCACCGCCAGGTTGATGGCCTGGCTGGCGAACTTGTCGCTTTCGATCCAGATCATCTCGGTGCGCGGCACCATCACCTCGCGGGCCGGGGTGTCACCGAGTTCGAAGACCGACTGGATCATCCGGCGCTCTTCGGCGGCGACCACGCCGCGCTGCTGGGCCAGGTCGACGACCTCACGCAGCTCGATCTCGGAGGCGAACGGCCCGTTCCGCAGGCCTCGCCCGGGAGTGACCGCGTTACCCAGCACCACCAGCAACCGGCTGATCGGCATCAACAGCCACGAGATCGCCTGCAGCGGAAGCACCGTCGTCAACGCGATGGAGTAGGCGTTCTGCCTGCCGAGGGTGCGCGGCCCCACCCCCATCACGACGAAGCTGGTCACCACCATGATGGTTGCGGCGCCGAACAAGCCCCAGCGCAGCCCGAAGTTGTCGTAGAGGAACACCACCAGCAGCACGGTCGCGGTGATCTCGCAGGTGATCCGCAGCAGCACCACCAGGTTGATGTAGCGGGGCCGCTCCGACATCACCTTGGACAACGCCACCGCGCCGGGCCGCTCGTCGCGCACCAGCTCCTGAACCCGGGCCAGCGACACCGTGCTGATGGCCGCATCAATCGCCGCGAACAGTCCGCCCAGCGCGATCAGCGCGACTGCGCCGAGCAGCTCAGACCAGCCGGTCAATTGTCGACATACCTAGGTGTCAGCGTCCTGCTCCTCGGTCCGGCTCCGGCGAGCGAGCAGCCAGGCGATCAGGCACACCACGACCGCGAATCCACCGTAGCGCAGCGCCATAGTCCAGACGGACTGGTTGGCTTGACCGGGCTCCTGGTGGTGGACGGCGAGCAGCACCAAGAAGCTGCCATCGTCGGTCGGGCCGACGCCCGGCGTCGGCTGGGTCTTGATCACCCGGACCTGGGAGGGGGCGCTGGTGGAGTTGTCGATCTGCCCCCAGGCCAGGGTGGAGTCGTCGAGCAGGAAGGTGTCCTGGCCGCCCGCGGGTTGGCTGCCGTCGTGGCCCACCACCGACACGTGGCCCACTTCGACGGTCTCGCCCTTGGCGGGGACGAACACGGTGACGTTCTCGTACAGCTTCGGGGGCGCCGGCGGCTTGTAATCGGGCGGCGGCGGACCGTTGTACCCGTTCAGCGGTATCGAACCCCCGCCGTAGAAGCTGCCGGCCGCCACGTAACTGTCGCCGACCGCGGTGAACGGGACGACGCCGACGGTCGTCGTGTCGAGCACCATCCGCGCTCCGCGCGGCAGGTACGCCTGCTGGTAGCCGCCGTTGTAGAAGTAGCGGAACGTGATCGGCTGATTGAGCGGGTTGTAGATGGTCGGGCGGCGGTACGCGTCGTCGTAGTCGAGGTAGTCCCAGTGGCGCGGCCGGACGAACTTCTGGTCGTCAACCTTGAGGATGTCGACGTTGTCCCGGTGCGAACTCACGACGTTCTGCACCTGCTGGTCGAAATCGATCTGGGTGGGCGGCTTCGGCGGGTTGGCGGGGTCGACGCGCGTCACCGGCGCGGCCTTGGCGGCCGCGATCGCCAGCGACGGCGCATCCAGCCCGCGCGGCGGTGCCACCACCGGGGCGTTGCGTGGCGCGTCGGGCCCGGGCGGGTTGATCTCCAGCACCGGCACGTTCTGACCCGAGTTGGGCGGCGGGAGGACCAGCGGGTTCTGCGCCGGCGGCGGCATCGGCGGCGGCTCGTACACCGGGATGGGGACTTCGGGGGCCCGCGTGGGCGCGTTGCTCGCGGGCCCCTGCACCCCGCGGCGGTCCTCGTTGCACACGTTCGCCGTGTGATAGGCGTTCACGTAGAACATGCAGTGCTGGCAGGAGACGGGGTTGGATCCCGCGCCGGCGCACGGGGCCGCCTGCGCCGCCGGGGCGGAGGTGGCGACCAACACCGACAGCGGTGCGAACGCGATGGCGGCTGCCGCCAGGATCTTGAGTGGCCTCAATTGTCGAAATACCTTGACTTGTCGACCAATCGACGGTCCCGCTCCTCTTGGCGGTCCTGGCGGTAGGCCTCGACCTGATCGGCGACCCACTCTTCGAGCAGCCGGTCCTGCAGGGCGAACATCTCCTTCTCCTCGTCCGGCTCGCCGTGGTCGTAGCCGATCAGGTGAAGCACCCCGTGGATGGTCAGCAGCGCCAGCTCGTGCCCCAGGCTGTGCCCCGCCGAGGCGGCTTGGCCGGCCGCGAATTCCGGGCACAGCACGATGTCGCCCAGCATCGAGGGGCCCGGCTCGGGGGCATCCGGACGCCCACCGGGCTCGAGCTCGTCCATCGGAAAGCTCATCACGTCGGTCGGCCCGGGCAGGTCCATCCAGCGCATGTGCAGGTCGGCCATCGCGGCGGTGTCCAGCAGCACCATCGACAGCTCAGCCGCCGGGTTGACGTCCATCTTGGCGATGACGAACCGCGCGACGCTGATCAGCTCGGCTTCGGAGACGTCGATACCCGATTCGTTGGATACCTCGATGCTCATAAACCCGCTCACCGCACCATCATCGACGACCGCGCGAGCCCGTCGCCCGCCGCGACGCCCGGTTCATCGTCAGACCGGGCTCTTCAAACTTCGCATAGGCGTCCACGATCTCCGAGACCAGCCGGTGGCGGACCACGTCCACGCTGGTCAGCTCCGAGACGTGGATGTCTTCCACGCTGTCCAGGATTTCGATCGCCGAGCGCAGGCCCGACTTGGCGCCGCCCGGCAGGTCGACCTGCGTGATGTCGCCGGTGACAACGATCTTCGACCCGAAGCCGAGCCGGGTGAGGAACATCTTCATCTGCTCGGCGGTGGTGTTCTGCGCCTCGTCGAGGACGATGAACGCGGAATTGAGGGTGCGGCCACGCATGTAGGCCAGCGGCGCCACCTCGATGACCCCGGCGGTCATCAGTTTGGGGATCAGCTCGGGATCCATCATGTCGTACAGCGCGTCATACAACGGCCGCAGATACGGATCGATCTTCTCGCTGAGCGTGCCGGGCAAAAAGCCAAGGCGCTCACCGGCTTCCACGGCCGGGCGGGTCAGGATGATGCGGCTGACCTGTTTGGTCTGCAGGGCGTTCACCGCCTTGGCCATCGCCAGATAGGTCTTGCCGGTGCCGGCCGGGCCGACCCCGAAGACGATGGTGTTGGCGTCGATGGCGTCGACGTAGCGCTTCTGGTTGAGCGTCTTGGGCCGGATCGTCTTTCCGCGCCGCGACAGGATGTCCAGCGTCAGCACCTCGGCCGGTGACTCGTTGTCGGTGCCGGCCAGCATGGCGACGCTGTGCCGGACCACCTCCGGCGTCAACGACTGGCCCCCGGCGACGATGGCGATCAGCTCGGAGATCACCCGCTCGGCGAGCGCCACGTCGGCCGGCTCACCCGCGACGGTGACCGCGTTGCCACGCACGTGCAGGTCGGCATTGAGGCTGCGCTCCAGGGCCCGCAGGTTCTGGTCCGCCGAACCCAACAGGCCCATGACGACATCGGGCGGAACGTCGATGCTGCTGCGAACCTGAGCAGTGGCCGGGACGGCTCCGGCTGCGTCAGCAGCGCTGGTCTCGCGGGGCGTCACGTGGCTCTCGATGCCTGCTTTCTCGGCTTGTCGGTGGGTTGCTGGGCCGTCTCAGTCTACGCCGAGGGCCCGGGTTGGTCAGTGTTCAGCAACGTACTCGACGACGGTGTGGTGTCGCGAACCTGCAGCGTGAGGCCGTTTGCCGGGATCTCGCCGCGCCGGTCCCAACGCGGGGTCAGCACGCCGAGCGCGCCCAGGGCCACCGCCGCGGCGGTCGACGTCCGCAGCACCTGGGGACCGAGCCGCACCGCCACCGCGCCCGCGTCGGACAGCGCCGCAATCTCGTCGTCGGCGATCCCACCTTCTGGGCCGACGACGAGCAGCAGTGATTTCGCTTGTGCCAGCTCGATATCCGCGAGCCGGTCGGTGGCCGACTCATGCAAGGCCAGCGCCGTCGCGCCGGCGGCCACCTCGTCGCGAATCCGCCGCGTCAGCTCCACGGTGGACAGCACGCCGTCGACCGGCGGGATGTGCGCCCGGCGGGACTGCCGCGCCGCCGAACGGACGACGGCGCGCCACCGGCGCAGCCCCTTGTCGACCCGGTTGCCCTGCCAGTTGGCCACGCACCGCGCGGCCTGCCACGCCAGGAACGCGTCGGCGCCGGCTTCGGTGGCCAGCTCGATGGCCAGCTCCGAACGCTCCGACTTGGGCAGCGCCTGCACGATCGTCACGGCCGGGGATCCCGGCGGGACGCTCCAGCGCTCGAGCACCCGCGCGCGCAGACCGTCGCGCCCGGCGTGCTCCACCTCGCAGTGGGCCAAGGCTCCGGCGCCGTCGCCGAGCATGAGCCGCTCGCCGGGACGGATGCGTCGCACGGTGGCGGCGTGAAAGCCCTCGTCACCGCCCAGCACGGCGAGCGAGCCGGGCTGCGGCAGAGCATCGAGGTAGAACAGGGTCGCGACCATGTGCGCGCCTTCGCGGCTCCCGACTAGCGTCCGGTGAAGGTTTCGCGGAGCCGGCTGAACAGTCCGCCGCCGGCGTGGGTCGAGCGGACCTCGGGCACGTCGCGGCTGCGGCGCGTCTTGAGCTCGCGCAGCAATTCGGTGTCGCGGTGATCCAGCCGGGCCGGAACCACCACCTCGACGTGCACATGCAGATCGCCCCGGGTGCCGGACCGCAGGTGCGGCATGCCGTGGCCGCGCAGCGTGATGACCGACGCCGGTTGGGTGCCGGGCGGGATGGTGATCTCGCTGACGCCGTCCAGGATGGCGTCGACGGTGACGGTGGCGCCCAGCGCCGCGTCGACCATCGGCACCGAGACCGTGCAGTGCAGGTCGTCGCCCTCGCGGACGAAGACGTCGTGGGGCTGTTCGTGCACCTCGACGTACAGGTCACCGGCCGGCCCGCCGCCGGGCCCGACCTCGCCCTGGGCGGCGAGCCGCACGCGCATGCCGTCGCCGACACCGGCGGGGATCTTGACGCTGATCTCGCGGCGGGCCCGCACCCGGCCGTCGCCCATGCACTGGTGGCATGGGTCGGGGATGACGACGCCGACGCCACGGCAGGTGGGGCACGGCCGTGAGGTCATCACCTGTCCCAGCAGCGAGCGCTGCACCGTCTGGACCTCGCCGCGGCCACCGCAGGTGTCGCACGGCACCGGCGCCGAATCACCGTTGGTGCCCTTGCCCTGGCATCGGTCGCACAGCACCGCGGTGTCGACGGTGACCTGCTTGGTGACGCCGGTGGCGCACTCCTCGAGGTCGAGTCGCATCCGCAGCAGCGAGTCCGAGCCCGGCCGCACCCGCCCGATGGGGCCGCGGGAGGTCGCGCCGCCGCTGAAGCCGCCGCCGAAGAAGGCCTCGAACACGTCGCCCAGGCCGCCAAAGCCGGCCCCGAAGCCGCCGCCCGCCGCGGCCGCGCCCTCCATCGGGTCACCGCCCAGGTCGACGACCCGCCGCTTCTCGGGGTCGCTGAGCACCTCGTAGGCGACGGTGATCTCCTGGAATTTCGCCTGCGCGGCTTGGTCGGGGTTGACGTCGGGATGCAGTTCGCGCGCCATTTTGCGATACGCGCGCTTGATCTCCGCGTCGCTGGCGTTTCTGCTCACGCCGAGCAGCCCGTAGTAATCGCGTGCCACGCTTGACTCTCCTATACCTGGTCTTTACCCCGCGCCAACCGATCCTTCGGGTGCGCGTTCATCGAGCACCCAGGACTTCGCCGATATAAAGGGCAACCGCAGCAACGCTGGCGATAGTTCCCGGATAGTCCATCCGGGTGGGCCCCAGCACACCCATTCCCCCGTAAACGGTGTCGGACGTGCCGTAGGCGGTGGTGACCACGGAGGTGCCCAAAATCTGCTCGGCGGCCGTCTCGTGGCCGATGCGCACCGTCACTTTACCGGCTTCCTGCTGGGCGGCCAGCAACCGCAGCACCACCACCTGCTCTTCCAGCGCTTCCAGGATGGAGCGCAACGAGCCACCGAAATCGGCCGCGTTCCGGGTCAGGTTGGCGGTACCGCCCAGCAACAGGCGCTCTTCGGTGTGTTCGACGAGGGATTCCAGCAACACCGTCGCCGATCGGCCGACGGCGTCGCCCAGGCCGTCCGGGCTGCGCAGCTGTCCGGCGAGGTCGGCGACCGCGACCGAGGCGGCCGACAGCTTCTTGCCGACCAGCGCCTGGCCGAGCATCTCCCGCAGCTGAGAAAGTTCGTGGTCGTCGATGACGTCACCGAGTTCGACGACCCGCTGGTCGACCCGGCCCGAGTCGGTGATGACAACCATCAGCAGCCGCGCCGGGGTCAGGGCGATCACTTCGAGGTGGCGCACCGTCGACGACGACAGCGTGGGGTACTGCACCACGGCCACCTGCCGGGTCAGCTGCGACAGCAGCCGGACCGCCCGGCGCAGCACGTCGTCGAGGTCGACCCCGGACTCGAGGAAGCTCTGGATCGCGCGCCGTTCGGCCGAGGACAGGGGCTTGACGTCGTCGAGCCGGTCGACGAATTCGCGGTAGCCCTTCTCGGTGGGCACCCGCCCGGAACTGGTGTGCGGCTGGGCGATGTAGCCCTCGGCCTCGAGCACCGCCATGTCGTTGCGGACGGTGGCGGACGAGACGCCCAGGTTGTGGCGCTCCACCAACGCCTTGGAACCGATGGGTTCCTTGGTGGCGACGAAGTCGGCGACGATGGCGCGCAACACCTCAAACCGACGGTCATCGGCACTTCCCACCGGCCACCACCTCCTTCGATACCGTCTTGACCGGATTCATTTTACGGGCTCGGGCGGTGCCGATAGTTTTCAGCGGCGGTTCGGCGGACTCGGTGGCCGCGGGGATCACGGCCCGTCGTCGCCGCGAGGAAGGCGGGGGCGCTCGGCAGACTTTGTTCGCACGCGTCCGTGCTGACGAAAGTCGCTCCGGCTAGCCTTTTCAGAATGAACCGGTCGGGCCACAGCAATGAGCCGGGAAAGGTCGGCCGATGATTTTCAAGGGCGTACGCGACGGCAAGCCGTATCCCGAACACAACCTGTCCTACCGGGATTGGTCCCAGATACCGCCGCAGCAGATCCGGCTCGACGAATTGGTCACGACCACAACGGTGCTCGCACTGGACCGGCTGCTCTCCGAGGACTCCACCTTCTACGGCGATCTCTTCCCGCACGCGGTGCGGTGGAAGGGCATCACCTATCTCGAAGACGGCCTGCATCGTGCGGTGCGCGCCGCGCTGCGGAACCGCACCGTGCTGCACGCCCGGGTGTTTGACATGGATATGCCGCTGCGCGCGCCCGGGTAGTTGTCACGTTCGGGCCTCGCCGCGTGTCGACCTAGTAAGGACGTTGGTCAACAACACAACTTGCCAGGAGGATCGCCATGCCACGGCTGCACGGAGTCTCCGACCGCGACGCAGGCCTCGGCGCCAAGATCGCTTTCTTTTTCACCAAGCGCAAGCTCGCGCAGATGACCGGGCTGGAAACCGCGGGGATGCTGGAACCACTGCGGATGTATGCGCACATCCCGCGGTTACTCAACGCCTACGGCAAGTTGGAGCAGGCCGAGTCGAAGCTGGACGTCCTCAGTCCCCGCCAGCGGGCACTGGCCGAGCTGAAGGCGGCGACGACGGTGCGCTGCGAATACTGCATCGACCTCGGCTCACAGATCGCGCGCCGCTGGGGCATGACCGACCAAGAGCTGTTGGCCCTCGCCGATTATCAGAACGCGCCGTGCTTTTCCGACGTCGACAAGCTGATCCTGCGGTACGCCACGGCGATCAGCCGGACCCCGGTCGAGGTGAGCGACGAACTGTTCGACGCGCTGCGCGCGCATTTCGATACCCCGCAGCTCGTCGGCCTGACCCACGTGATCACGCTGGGCAACCTTCGGGCCCGTTTCAACATCGCGCTCGACATCGGGTCGTCGGGCTTTTCCGGTGACCGGGTGTGCGCCTTACCCGAGACCGATCGGCCGTGACGGCGGAGGCGTCACTGGCGGCACGCTTCGAGGCGGCCCGACCACAACTGGGCGCCATCGCCTACCGCATGCTGGGCTCGATCGACGACGCTCAGGATGCGGTGCAGGAGGCGTGGCTGCGGTTGAGCCGCACCGCGGAATCGGACGGCGGGGACGGCATCGCCAACCTGGACGCCTGGCTGACCACGGTGGTGGCGCGCATCTGCCTGAACATGTTGCGCGACCGCCGCACTCGCGGCGGCGAGGAGCTGATCGGTCACCTGCCGGATCCGATCGTGGAGGCAGAGGGTGAATTCGACCCCGAACACCGCGCGATGCTGGCCGACGCGGTGGGGCTGGCGCTGTTCGTGGTGCTGGATACGTTGCCGCCGGCCGAGCGGCTGGCGTTCGTCCTGCACGACGTGTTCACCGTGCCGTTCGATCAGATCGCGGCCATCGTCGACCGGACGCCCGAGTCGGCCCGCAAGCTGGCCAGCCGGGCACGACGCCGGATCGAGCAGGCCGATCCGGTTCCCGACGGCACGTTGGCCGCGCAACGCGAGGTGGTCGACGCCTTCTTCGCGGCGGGGCGCAGTGGCGACTTCGACCGCCTGGTCGCGGTCCTCCATCCCGACGTGGTGTTGCGGGGTGACTTCGGCGCCGCCGCGGCCGTCTTCCGCGCCCAGGGCGCGGCCTCGGTGGCCGAGCTGGCCCGCGGTTACGCGGGCTCGGAGCGCGAGGCGCGTGCCGCGACCATCAACGGCGCCGCCGGCGCGGTGATTTTCATCGCCGGCCGAGCGGCATCCGTCATGGGTTTCGTGGTGCGCGACGGCCGGATCCGCGCGATCGACGTGCTCGCGGATCCGGCGCGCATCGCCCGGTTAGACCTGCGCGCGCTGGGCGCCGATCACTGACCGGCGGCCTGCAGCAGTTCCATCGCCGACGCCCGCGACAGCACCCAACCGCCCTGATTGACGAAGGTGACGTTCTGCGTGACCGGCGACGTCAGCTTGGGGCCGGAGACCGCAACGTCGGCGGTCGCCGAACCGGCCGCGGCCGGCTGGATGTTCGTGACGTCGAACGACAGCGGCAGGTCGCCGTTCTTGGCGGCCTTCTGCAGCTTCTTGTCCGCGACGTGCGCTTCCATGCCACTGATGCCGCCCTGGACCAGATTGCCTTTGCTGTTGAACGACACGTTCGGGTCGGCGAGGCTGGTCAGCACGCCCGTCAGCTGATCGGGAGTCGGCACGTTGGCACCGGCGACCGGCTGGGCCGGGGGCGGATCCTGCGGAAGCGGCGCACCGACGGTGGCGAGCCGCACCCCGGCGGCCAGCGAACTCGGCGTCGCGACGGAAGCCACGCCGGCGGCGGCGCCCCCGACGATGGCCAGCGCTGCCACCGCGGTAGCAAGGGTCTTGACGGTCTTCATGGTTCCCCCTTCGGTGGGCACGAATTTCGACGCTCGGTTGGCAATCCGCGGCCGCCTCTCCTGGCGGCTCGGATGGTGTAGGCGTGCCCGTTGCGTCTGGTACTTCGTGTCTCGGCACCGATACGTTACGGCGATCCGATGTGGGAGAAACAAGAGCACACTGTGCGCCGGCTGTGCGAGGACGTGCATTGGAAGGCCGCTGGGCGGCTGGCCACCGCGAGCCGGGGGAATTGAAAGGCAAACCCCAAGCGCCGCCTCACGGAGGCGCATGGGGTCCGCTTGAAACGTCGGTGTTGCGAGACGAATTCGCCGAACTGTCTTAGTTGGTCGCCGTCGACGCCTGCAGCAGAGCAAGCGCAGCGTCGTGCTGCAAGACCCAGTTTCCGTTCTGGTTGACGAACACCAGGTGCTTGTTGACCGGCCCGGCGAACTTCGGCCCCGTGATGGCCACGTCGGCCTGGGCCATATTCGGGCCGGCCGGCGCGATGTTCGTCACGTTGAACTGCTCGGGGAAGTTACCGTTCCGGTAGGCCTTGCGCAGGTCGTGGTCAGCAACCATACCCTCGTTTTGACTGACGCCGTTTTCAACGAGGTTGTTTTTGTCCCTGTAGTTAACCCCGGGGTCGGTTACTTGCGTGCAGAGGTTGGCCAACTGATCCGCCGTCGGCAACTGCCCCGGCGCTCCCGGCGGCGGGGGCGGAGGAGGCGGCGGCGGGTCTTGCGGCAGTGGCGCGCCGACTGCAGCCAGTTGCACCTGATCCAGGCCGATCGGTGCTGCAATGGAAGCCACACCGGCGGCGGCGCCGCCAATGGCGGTCAGTGCCGCCACGCCCGTGGCAATGGACTTCACGGATTTCACAGGTCCCCCTTCGATGCACATGGACCGTGGCGGAAATCCTGCGGATCGCCGCACACGGTCACACGTCTCCTTGGTTGAAGATGGTGTAAGTGTGCCCCGTGACTCCGGAATTTGTGTCTCAGGTCGGTCACGTTACGACGACGCTACGGCCGCGACGTGTGAAATCACGCTAATTATTCTGTGCCGCAAGCGTGTAGCGGCAAAAATCTCGCCCCCGGCAGACCCCTGCTACTCCCCGGCGAGCGCCTCGATCAGGCTCTTGGGCCGGATGTCGGACCAGTTCTGTTCCACGTACTGCAGGCAGTCCGCGCGGCTGGCTTCACCGAACGCCACCCGCCAGCCGGCCGGCGCGTCAGCGAAGGTCGGCCACAGGCTGTGCTGGTCTTCATCGTTGACCAGCACCACAAAGGTCGCGTTGTCGTCGTCAAAGGGGTTCGCGCTCATCGTGTCTCCTTCTCACGGGATACTCGGACGGGCTGACGGTGGATCCCAACACCCGGTCGGATAGCAGCCCAAGGCAGCTCAGGTTGGGAAACCCGGGCCCCTGGGTAAGTCCTGACAGGTTCGGCAGGAACAACTTGGGTGTCACGTCTGGGACGGCCAGGTCATAACCTATCGCCTCCTGCAGCCGTTCCGAAGTCAGGGGCCCACCCAGACCGAGTTCTAGCAGATCAAGGGCTTCTTGGCTGAATAACGGTGCGAACCAAAGCGAGTCAGCGCCGGAGCCGTCGATGACGAGATCAAAACCGTGTACCGTCTCCAGATTCTCGCTGCCGCGATTGGTGGACAGCGTCAACCGGATCTGCCCCTCCTTGCCCACCGCGTGGGCTACGCGGCCACGCAGGTGGTGGATGCGATCGTCGGCCAGCAACGCTTCCTGCACATGGGACGAAAACACCCCACGGTCGGTGCGCGCCAACGCATCACGGCGTTCGGCAAGCGTGAGGGCCGGCCAGTTGGTGGGATCGGAGAACAGCGAGTTCTCGAAGAACCCCTCGCCGCGGGTGAACAATGTGGCTTGTGGCGAAATCACGGTGATGCTGGAAACCCGGTGCCTGAACAGCTCATAGAGCATCGCCGCGGCCGTCTCGCCACCGCCGATCACCGCCACCCGCTCCGCATGGATCCGGTCGTGATTGGCCGCGCGGTCCCAGAACTGGGCGATCGACAGCACGCGCGGATTGCCTGGAAGCAACGACTTTTCGGCCTGGCCGGGACCGGTGATCATCAACGCGTCGGCGTGCACGGCGGTCTCGTGCGTGTGCAGCGCCCAGCGGTCTCCGGCGATCGCCAATCGTTCGACATCACCGTGCACCACGTTCATGCCCACGTGGTGCGCGACCCAATTCAGGTACTGACTCCACCGGCGATGCGTCGGCGCCGGCCTGCCGCGGTCGATCCACTCCGCGAACGAGGCCGTCGCGATGAGATAGGACTGCCAGCTGTAGCGGGTCATCCGCTCGTCGAGTTCGGCGTTGCGGCGCGGCACCAGCGCCGAGCGGTAGGGAAACCCGACGTCTTTTTCGGGACTGGTGCCCAACCGATGCGCGCCATCGGTCCAGCCGCCGCTGGCCTGCCAGTTCGCCGCGACGCCGATCCGCTCCACCGCGACCACGTCGGGAACCTCGACGCCCATTTCGCGCAGCGCGAAGGCCTTGGCTGCCACAGCCACCGCCTTGGCGCCGGCACCCACGATCGCAAGTGTGCTCATTTCACCATCTCCCGCAGCGAATCAACCCAAATCTCCTGCAGCGCAGCAATATCCGTGTAATCGAGAATGTCGGGCAGGGCGCGCCACTGCGCGGCCAGAACCCGCTCCCCGTCATAGCTCAGCACCATCGCGGCGATGGTCAACTCGTGGCGCACCGCCAGTTCCGGCTCCGGCACCGGCGACGACCCGGCGAGTAGCTGGCGCTCGAGCCGCAGCCCCGTACCGCCGTCGGTGTGCGCGGCGCCGAGATAATTCAGCAGCAGCTGCGGAGGTGAATAACCGGCGAGCCGCTGAGCGGTGTCGTCCCGCAAGTAGCGCAGCAACCCATAGTCGAGTCCATCGCCGGGGATGGCCGCCAACTTCTCCCCCACCTCGTGCGGATCCGTCGAGTCGAGCCGCACCGGGTAGATGGAGCTGAGCAATCCGACCGTGTCGCCGGTGTCGATGGTGTGTGCGCCCGGTCCGTCCACCAAACTGTCGGCGCGGCCGTGTGTTTCGAGTGCCAGCAGCGGCGGCGGAGTGGCCTGTCTGCGCATCTCGCGCCAGCGCGTCACCGTCGCCGCGGTCGCGGCGACCAGCAGCGTGGGCAACGGCAGGCCCGAATCCAGCAGCCGGCGGGTGACGTCGGCGTCGGTGGCGGCGTTGCGGACGATCAGGTCGCGAGCCCGATCGCGGCTCGGATCGAGCCTCCTGGCACCGAGGTCGGGATCGTCGCCGTCCAGTTGGGACGCCCAGAATTGCACCGTGTCCAACCGGTGCGCCCGCGCGGTCAGCGCTTCCGCCCAGCGCCGATAGCTGGTGTGTTCGCGGATGGGCGCCGGCGAGTGGCCGGTGGCCGAGGCCGTCAGGGCGGCACTGAGTTCACCGAGGATCACGCGCCACGACGCCGGGTCCAGCGCGACGACGTGCGCGGACAGCAGCAGAACGCTCTCCCCCGCCTGCGGCCGCAACCACACCGCGGACAGCAGCGTTCCGCGCTCGGGGTCCAGGCGGTCGACGGCCCCGGCGACGTGGGCGGGTACCGCCGCGGCCAGATCGCCAACCACCTCAACCTCTTTGAGCGTGCCGACGACGTCGGCCGTGGGCACCGGCACCAGGGTCATGGTGGAGCGGTCCACCCGGGTGCGCAGCACCTCGTGACCCTCGACGATGCTTGCCAGGGCCGCGTCCAACTCCTCGCGGCGCAGCGTCTCGGGCAATCGGATGGCTTCGGTCTGTGCCAGCCGGCGCGGGTTGCCGAATTCGTAGAGCCACCGGCCGTTGGGCAGCAACGGCATTGGTCCGGATCCGGTGTCCGCCTGCTGGCCGGCGGCCGTGGTTTCCGAGTCGATCGCCTCGGCCAGTTCGCGGATGTTGCTGCACTCGAGGATGAGCCTGGCGCGCAACGCAATTCCGTGTGCGCGGGCCGCTTGTACCACCGACAACGCCATGATGCTGTCCAGGCCCTGCTGCAGGAAATCCGCGGTGACGTCGATGCGCGGCTGCCCGAGCAGCTCGGCCAGCAGCTCGGCCAGCGCGGATTCCGTGGCGGTCTCGGGCGTCGCCGCCCCGGCCTCGGACTCGGCGTGGTCGAAGGCGGCCAGCGCGGTCTCGTCCAGCTTTCCGTTGGGGGTCAACGGGATTTCGTCGACCAGGATGATGCGTTGCGGAACCATGTAGCGCGGCAGCCGGGCGCTGAGCATGCCCCGCAGCTCCGACGTGGTGGGCCGGCCGGCTGCCGGGTCGGTGGCAACGTACGCGGTGAGCCGCGCGACGCCCCGGCGCTGCTGCACCAGCACCCCCGCGTGTCGCACGGCCGGGTGCGATTCGAGGGCGGCCGCGATCTCCCTGGGTTCAACGCGGTGGCCGCGGATCTTCACCTGGGCGTCGGCGCGTCCCACGTATTGCACTGAGCCGTCGGGCAACCGGCGCACCAGATCGCCGGTGCGATACATCCGTTCGGCCGCCGCAAACGGGTCGGCGACAAAGCGCGCGGCGGTCTCCGGAGCGCGGCCCAGGTAGCCGCGGGCCAGCTGGGCACCGCCCAGATACAGTTCGCCCGTCGCCCCGCACGGCACCGGGCGCAGCGCGGAATCCAGCACGTAGCCGCGGGTGTGCCGGGTGGGCCGCCCGATGGCCGGTTCGTCGTGCTGGGCGATGGCGGCGACCACCGCCTCCACCGTGGTCTCGGTGGGCCCGTAGCAGTTGTATGCCGTCATCGACGAGGTGCTGCAGGTGTTGCGGATCCGGGCCCAGGCCGCGCTGCCGACCGCCTCGCCGCCCAACGCAAGCACGGTCAGCGGCGCCTCGCTCAGCAACCCGAAAGCCTGCAATTGGGCGAACATTGACGGCGTGGTGTCGATCATGTCGATGCCGTGCGCGGCGATCAGCGCGACGAGCGCCTCGGCATCGGTCTGGGTCTGCTCGTCGACGACATGCACGCCGTGCCCGTCGAGCAGGCCGACCAGCGGCTGCCACGCGGCGTCGAAGGCGAACGACCAGGCGTGGGCGATGCGCAGCGGCCGGCCGAGTTTGGCTGCCGCGGGCCGCAGTACGCGGTCCAGATGATCGTCGGCGTAGGCGCCCACCGCGCCGTGGGTTCCGATGACGCCCTTGGGTTCTCCGGTCGTACCCGAGGTGAACACGACATACGCGGCCTGCGCGGCTGGAACGTCGACGGGGTTGAACTCGTGGTCGTGCGGTTCGCCGGCCTCCAGCAGCTCCTCGGTCAGCTCGTCGTCCAACACGATCGACGCGCCCGATTGGCGCAGGATGGAGTCCACCCGCTCGGGGGGCATTCCCGGTTCCATCGGCACGCACATGCCGCCGGCCTTGAGCACCGCGAATATCGCGATGATGTACCGCGGGCCGCGGGACAGCCTGATGCCCACCGGAGTTTCGGGCTTGACCCCCTTGTGGGCGAGTCGCGCCGCCAGCCGGGTGGCATGAAGATTCAGTTCGCGGTAGCTCAGTGCGCCACCCGCCCAGCTGACCGCCCGGCTGTCCGGTGTACGGGCCGCAACGTCGGCGAACCGGGCGTGGATGCTCAACGGCGACACCGGTATTGATGCACCGCTTTCGGCCCGCAGCGGGTCGGCCTCATCGCCCAGCAGTACGCTGACGTCGCGCAGCGGACGCTCCCAGCCCTGCAGCAGCCTCTCTGCGGCGGTGAGCACCCGCCGCCCGAATGTGGCGGCGGGTATGGCACCCAGCGCTCCGTCGATCGCTTCGATCAGCACCACCAGCTCGCCGCCTTCCATGTGGGCGGCGATCGCGATCGGGAAATGCGACAGAGTTTGCAGGGCGGACGGCCGGAAAGTCGCACCGCCGGCGGTCAATTCGCCACCCGCGGTCAGCCCGTCCATCGGGAAGTTCTCGTAGACCAGCAGGGTGTCGAACATCTCCCCGACCCCGCCCAGGGCGCGGAGTTGGGCATGCCCGACATAGCTGTGCTCGCGCAGCAGCGCCGCGTCGCGCTGCACGGCGCGGCACTGCTCGCCGGCCGTCGCGGCCGGGTCGAGCCGCACCCGCAGCGGCACGGTGTTGATGAACAGACCGACCATGGTCTCGACGCCGGTCAGTTCGGGCGGCCGACCGGAGACCGTGACCCCGAAAACCACATCGCGGGTGTCGGTAAGCCGCGACAACACCAGCGCCCACGCCATCTGCATCAGGGTGTTGACAGTGATGCCGCGCGATCGGGTGTCCTCGACCAAGCGCGTGGTGATCTCGGCCGGCAGTCGCAGCTTGGTGGTGCGGGGCAACGCCGTCTGCTGTCCGTCAGCCGTCTCGATGGACCCCAGCGAGGCGGCAAGCAGGGTGGGGCCCGGCAGTCCGGCCAGGTGCTCGCGCCAAACCCGTTGGCTGGTTTCCGGGTCGCGGCTCGCCAGCCAGCCGATGTAGTCGCGGTAGGGCCGAGGCGCTACGGGCAACGCCGACGGGTCGCCGCCGGCCTGATAGAGGATCATCATCTCGTTGACGAACACCGGCAACGACCATCCGTCGATCACGATGTGGTGCGCGGTGAGCACCAAACGCCATCGCGCGCCGGGCAATTCGATCAACAGGAAGCGAATTGCCGGTCCACGTTCCAGATCGAACGGTCGTCGGCGTTCGCCGGTTTCCAGCGTGGGCACGGCCGCCGGTGCGGCGGCGACCAGTCGCCACGGCAGTTCGACGCGGGACGGCACGATCTGTACCGGTCGCGGGATCCCCCGGCTGAAGAAGCTGGCCCGCAGATTCGGGTGCCGCACCAACATCTGTTCCGCGCACTCACGTAACAGCGCGACGTCGAGTTCGCCGGAGATGTCCGCCGCGATCCCGATGACGTACGGGTCGTCCGCCGCTTCACCGTCGGCGAATTCGGCGAGCGTGGTCAGCGAATACAAGCCCTCCTGCAGCGGGCTCAGCGCCATCACGTCCTCGATGTCGGGTGCGACATCGGTTTCGGCAGCTGTCATGTCGTGCCTTCGCGCGACGACGAGAACAGTTGCGTCACGGCAGCCAGGTCCGAGGGCGACAGTCCGGAGGTACTCATCGGCTCGAAACGGGTGTCGGTCGGCTGCTCGTCCTCTTCGATGACTGCCCCTTCGTCGCCCAGAGCATCGAGTGCGGCGGCCAGCTGCTGCACCGTCGGGTTCTCGAAGATCATCCGCGGGCTCACGGCCAGGCCGGTCGCCCGGGCCCGTGACGCGAGCTGCACGGACAGGATGCTGTCGCCGCCGAGGGCGAAGAAGTCATCGAAGCGCCCCACCTCCGGGGTGGACAGCAGTTCCGCGAACACCTTGGCCAGCGCCCGCTCGGTAGCGGTGCGCGTCGGTTCAGTCTGCCCGCCGGTGCTGACCGCCGTCCGCGGCAGCCCGGGCCGGTTCAGCTTGCCCGATTCGGTTTTCGGGAGGACGTCGAGCACGGTCAGCGACGACGGCAGCATGTAGCCCGGCAGGGTCGTGGCGATCGCCGCGCGCACCTCGCCCGCGAAGGTCGCCTTCGCGGCGTCATCGGTGATCGGGCGTTGCGGCACAACATATCCGGCCAGCGAGGTGCCGCCGTGCACCTCCCACGTGCGGGCCGCCGCGGCGGCGACGCCATCGGCGCCCGCCAGGGCCGCCTCGACCTCGGCCAACTCGACGCGGAAACCGCGGACCTGCACCTGGTGGTCGGAACGTCCGACGAATTCCAGTTGGCCGTCCTCGGTCCACCGGGCCAGGTCGCCGCTGCGGTACAACCGCGAACCGGCCTCGGCGCCATAGGGATTGGCGATGAACCGCGTCGCGGTCAGGCCCGGGCGTTTCCAATATCCGCGACCGAGCTGATCACCGGCGTAGTACAGCTCGCCCACCACGCCGACCGGCACGGTACGCAGCCCCTCGTCGAGCAGGTAGGCCTGCGCCCCCGGGACCGGCTTTCCGACAAGCGGATTCGGCAGGCCCAGCCGCCCGCGGGACACCGCGCCGGAGGTCTCGGTGGAACCGATGTTGTTCAGCAGCTCGGTGCCGGCGCCGCCCTGGTCGGCGCACACCGATACCAGCCGCTGCAGCAGCGCCGTGCTCACCGGTTCCCCGCCGCACACCAGCCGCGACAGCGCGCGCACGGCGTCGGGCCGGCTGTCCACCAGCGCCGACACCAGGCTGGGCACCGCGGTCACCTGGGCGACCGAATACCGGTTCATCAGGTCCCCGAGGGCTTCCGGGTCACGGTGCTCGGCGTCGTCGGCCAGGATCATGGTCGCGCCGGCAGCCAGGCCGGCCAGCATCTCCATGCCGCCTTCGAGGAAGGTGATCGAGGCCTGCGCCAGTCGCACGTCGTCGGTTCGCGGCGGGTAGTGCCGCAGCTGCCAGTCGAGCCGCGCGGCCATCGAGCGATGCGTTCCCACCGCGCCTTTCGGCTTGCCGGTGGACCCGGAGGTGAAGACCAGGTACATTGGGTCGTCGGGGTGCGGCAGTCGCACGTCCCTCGACAGCGTATCCACGTCGTCGCTGAGGATCAGGGCGCGTACCTGTGGATCGTCCAGCGAGATCAGCTCGACCCCGGGCACCTGCGGCATGGTGTCCACGGCTTCGACCGTCGCGACCACGACCGGCGGTTGCACGTCGTCGAGCATGAATTGCTTTCGCGCCAGCGGATATCCGGGATCGATGGGGAAGTAACCTGCGCCGGCTTTCATGATGGCCATTAGCGCCACCACCAGCTCGATGCTCCGCCGGGTCGACAGCCCGACCAGCGACCCGGGGCCCACTCCGTTCTTGACGAGCAGCGCGGCCAGGTTATCCGAACGGCGATGCAGCGCAGGGTAATCGATGCTCTGCTCGCCGCAGCGCACCGCGACCCGGTCGGTGCCCCACGCCCGGCTGGGTTCCAGCAGTTCCGGGATGGTGCGCGGCCGGTCGTGCGGCGGCTGCTCGCCGCGGCTCCAGTCCTGCAGAATGCGGTGCTGTTCCGCGGTATCGATCAGCCGGACATCGCGCAGAGTCTGATCGATGTCATCGGCGAACTCGGTGAGCGCGCGGGCCAGCCATTCCGCCATCCGCTCGATCGTGGTCCTGGCGTACAGCTCGGTGCGGTAGATGACATTGCAGTTGTAGCCGATGTCGTCGGAGCCGTCGGTGCCGAAGAAGTTGACGCTCAGATCGGCGTGCGCCATGTCGAAGACGGGGTCCAGCGAGGTGCACACGGTGTCCTGCTCGCCGCTGCCCGCGGCCGCGGTCTCGATGACCCGGGTGGCGGACAGGTGATCCCGGACGTGCACGACAACCTGGAACAGCGGGTTGCGTGACAGCGAGCGCACCGGGCTGACGCTGTCGACGACACGGTCGAACGGCAGGTCCTGGTGAGCGTAGGCGGCCAGCGCGGTCTCCCGGGCACGCTTGAGTAGTTCGCGCAGCGTCGGATTGCCGTCCATGTCGTTGCGTAGCACCAAAATGTTGACGAAGAATCCGATCAGCTGGTCCAATTCGGCTTCGGTGCGGCCGGCGACCGGGGTTCCCAGCGGAATGTCGGTTCCCCCACCGGCTTTGTGCAAGACCACGGCGACGGCCGTTTGCAGCAGCATGAATTCGGTGATGCCGAGCTCGCGGCACAGTTCACCGAGCTTGGCGCGGGTGGCCGAGTCGATCTGGAAGTCGACGGACTCCCCTTCGCCGCTGGGCACCGGCTGGCGCGGGAAGTCCGGGCGCAGCCCGGTGTCCTCCGGCATCCCGGCCAGCTGCCGGGTCCAGTACTCCCGCTGGCCGCCGGCGATGGCGGACTCCTGGCCGCCCGCGTCGCCCAGGAACGTGCGCTGCCACGCCGCATAGTCGGCGTACTGCACACGCAGCGGGGCCCAGGACGGGGCCTCTCCGCCGCGGCGGGCCCGGTAGGCCGTCATCACGTCGGAGAACAGCACGCCCGCCGACCAATGGTCGGAGGCGATGTGGTGCACGACCAGCGACAGCACGTGCTCCGCGGTGTTCTCGGTGCGCAGCACCGCGACCCGGATCGGTAATTCCGCGTCCAGTTCGAAGCAGTGGCACCGCTCCACGTCGAGCTGCTGTCGCAGCCAGGCCTCGTCGGGCCCCTCCTCGCGGCGCACCGGAACCTCGACGCCGGCCGGTTCAACGACTTGGTAGGGCACGCCGTCCAACTCGACGTAGCTGGTGCGCAGGATCTCGTGCCGGGCAACGACGTCGCCGACGGCAGCGATCAGCGCATCGATGTCCCACGGCCCGGTCAGCTTCGCCGCAAAGGGAATGTTGTTGACCCGGCTGGGCCCGTCCACGCGGTAGGCGAACCAGCTGCGCAGCTGCGACGCCGACAGCGGCATGGGTTCGTCATGCGCGGTGGTGATCAGCCTGGGCCGCGACTGCGCCAGTCCGCCCGAACCCTGTTGGTCGATCCGCTCGGCCAGCGCCCCGACCGTCGCGAGTTCGAACACGTCGCGGATGCCGATTTCCACCCCGCACTCCGCGCGGATCGCGGTGACCAGTTTGGTGGCGACCAGCGAGTGGCCGCCCAGATCGAAGAACGAGTCGTCGACGCCCACGCGTTCGTGGCCGAGCAAGCCCGAAAACAGTTGGGCGATGCGCTGTTCGGTGGGGGTGGCGGGGTCGCGGTATTCGGTGGCCGCGGCGATCTGCGGCTGTGGCAGCGCGGCGCGGTCGATCTTCTGGTGCGCGGTGATCGGGATCTCGTCGAGCACCACGTAGACGGCCGGGGTCATGTAGTCCGGCAGCGCGGCGGCCACCCGGGCCCGGATGCGCTCGACGTCAACCGTTTCCGTGCCGGCGCCCTGGGCCGGCGTCACGTAGCCGACCAGGCTCCTGCCCAACTGGGGCAGGTCCATGGCCAGCACGACCGCTTGCCCGACGCTGGGGTCGACCGAGATGGCGGCCGCGATTTCGCCCAGCTCGATCCGGAAACCGCGGATCTTCACCTGCTCGTCGGCGCGACCGACGAACTCGATGTCGCCGTTGGCGTTGCGGCGGGCCAGGTCACCCGAGCGGTACATCCGGCCACCGGGCGTGAACGGGTCGGCGACGAAGCGCTCGGCGGTCAGCTGCGGCCTGCGGTGATATCCGTGCGCGACATGTGTTCCGGCGATGTAGATCTCGCCGATCACGCCGACGGGCACCGGCTGCAGCGCGTTGTCGAGCAGATACACCTGCGTGTTGATCTTGGGCCGGCCGATCGGCACCACCCGGGTTCCCTGGGTGCCTTCGACGGGGTAGCTGGTGCAGTTCACCACCGTTTCGGTCGGTCCGTAGAAGTTGTGCAGCGACGCGTCGAAGGTGGCGTGGAACTTGTCGGCGATCTCGCCGGGCAGGGCCTCCCCGCCGATGGGCACGCGTCGCAGGGTCCGCCACTGGCTGACGCCGGGCAACGACAGGAAGAGCCCCAGCAGCGACGGCACGAAGTGCATCGACGTGATGCCCTCGCGGGCCAGCAGGTCGGTGAGGTAGCCGATGTCGCGCAGCCCGTCGGGGCGCGGAATCACCAAGCGGGCACCCATGATCAGCGTGCCGAAGATCTCGCCCATCGACACGTCGAAGCTGGGCGAGGCGACCTGGAGCAGCCTATCGGTGTCATCGATCCGGTATTCGTCGCCGAACCAGACGAAGTACTCGGCGATGGGTGCGTGCGGCACCGGAACGCCCTTGGGCAGCCCGGTGGAGCCCGAGGTATAGATCAGGTAGGCCGTGTTCTGCGGGCTCAGCGGTCGGATCAGCCCGGCTGGCGCGCTGGCCGGATAGCGCGCGGCGTCGGTAACCGGTTCGCGCAGCACCAATTTCGCGTCCGCGTCCTCGAGAATGAAGCTCAGCCGGTCCTGCGGGTAGGTGGGATCCACCGGCAGATAGACCCCGCCCGCTTTGAGCACGCCGAGCGCGGTGATGACCAATTCGGGGGACTTGTCCAGCAGCACCGCGACGCGATCCTCGGTGCCGATCCCCTGCTCGATGAGCCAGTGCGCCAACCGGTTCGACTCTTCGTCGATTTCCCGGTAGGAATAGGCGCGCCCCTCGTAGACCACGGCGACGGCATCGGGGGTGAGTCCCGCCCTCCGGCTGACCAGCTCGGGCAACGTGCTGGCTGGGGTGACGAATTCCTCGCCGGTCGACACAGCGCGCAACCACTCGGCGTCCTCGTCGCTCATCAACGCGCACGCCGACAGCTTCACGTCGGGGTCGGACAGCAGGCCGTCCAGCAAGGCGGCGTAGTGGCGCAGCAATTGCTCGACCAACTGCTGATCCATCACCTCGACCAGGTACTCCGCCTCGACCAGGCCGCCGCCTGAGCCGTCCGGTGCCCGATCCAGCTCGACCATCAGACTCAACGGCAATTGATTGAAATGGCCACGCAATTCGCCGCGCTCGCAGCGCACCCCGGGCGGGCAGAAGCCGGCGCCGTCGGGCTCCCGTTGCCCGAAGCTCACCCGGGTCATGCGGTCCGCGCCATGCCGGCGGTCGGGATTCGACTCGCGCACCAGCCAGTCCAGGTCGGCGCGCGAATGAGCGAAGGCGCCCACCGCATCCTCACGGGTTTGGGCCAGCAGCTCGCGGAACGTCTGGTGCGACCCAGGCCGCAGCCGGATCACCACGGTGTTGCCGTAATACCCGATGACATCCTCGGTGCCCACGCCGCGGTTGAGCACCGGGGCCGCCACCAGGAAGTCGGTCGACTGCGTGTAGCGGTGCACCAGCGCGGCGAACGCGGCCATCAACACCATGTACGGGGTGGCGCCAGTCTCGCGGGCCAACGCCGCCGCCCGCTCGACGGTGTCCGCCGACAACGGCGCGAACGCGCGCTGTGCGCGCCAGGTGCTGGGCACCGCCGAACCGTTGGCCCCGGGCAGCTCGAGGGGATCCGGGAGGTCGGCCATCCGCGGCCGCCAGTAGTCCAGGTCCGCCTGACGAATGGCGGTCGCATCGGCGGCAACGTCCCTGAGCACCCGGCCATCGGCGAACTCGGCCGGGTCGGTGTATGCGCGGGTCAGATCGGCGAAGAAGGGCGCCCACGAGCCGTCGTCCCAGGCGATGTGGTGCGCGGTTATCAGCAGCATCAGTTCGTCGTCGGCCAGCCGCGCCGCCGTGACTCGCAGCGGTGAATCCTTGCTCAGGTCGAATGGCCGGCGAAAGTCCCGCTGCGCCAGCACATCCAGCCGCAGCCGACGCGCCTGATCGGTCATCCCGGTCAGGTCGTGTTCGGCCCATTCGGGCCGCAGGTCCTCGCGGACCACCGGGCGCGGATCGCCCTCGCCGTCGGTGGCGTACGTCGTATGCAGCACCGGGTGTCGCGCGGCGACGGCATCGACCGCACGGTGCAGCTGCGCGGTGTCGACGGTGCCGGACAGGCGGTAGGAGACGCAGATGTTGAGCAGCGCGCTGTCGGGATCGACGGACTGCACGAACCACATCCGGTGCTGGCCGACCGACATACGTGGTTCGTCGTCGGTCGCGACGGGCACCGCGGCCGTCGTCTTGGCCAGGCCGCGTTCAGCGAGCTTGCGGCGCAGTAATTCCAGCCGCTCATCGTCGAGACGGGTGCTGACGCCGGTGGTGTCTGTCACGCTAGGAGTCCAACCTTTCTAGCATCGCGAGCGTTGAGTGGTGCGCACCGTTGGCGGCTCCGGCGCGCTCGAATGACGGCGGCGCGGCGGGCCCGCCGGTTGAGTCGGCACGCAGCGCGTCGATCAGCTCGGTCACCGTGATGCCGCCGAGCATGCGGGATACCGGAACCGAGTTGCCTACCGTGCGGCGCAGCCGCTTACGTAAATCGAGCGCGAGCAACGAGTCCACACCCAGGTCGATGAGCGGCGTGCCCGGGTCGATCGACAACGAATCACCCAGGTGCAATGTCGCGGCCAATTCGGCCCGCACGATGTCGGCGAGGGGCTTCCCCGCCGCGGCCTCGTGCGCCTCGTCCCCGCCGGCGCGTGAGACGGTGAACGGCATTGGCATTCCCTGGCTTTCGAAGAACACCTGCAGCCGCTCGAAGTCCGCGTCGAAAATCAGTGGATCGCCCTCGTAGCGATATAGGCTGGCTTCGATGGCCTGTTCCGGCTCCATCGCCACCAGACCGGAGCGCTCGGTGCGGGTGATCTCGTTGCCGACCACTACCCCGGCGCCCTGCCACAGGCCCCATCGGATCGCCGTGCAGTCGCGGCCCGTGGCGCGCAACCGGGCGGCCAACACGTCGAGCATCCGGTTGGACGCCGCGTACGCCGCGTGGGTGTAGCCGCCCCAGACGCCGAATACCGAGGAGCAGGCCAGGATCCGGCAGTCCGGCCGCAGCGGCCACACGTCGGCCAGCATCGCCAGTCCGCGGACCTTGGCCGCGCAGACCTCCGCCACATCGGAGCCGGTGAGCTCGGCACGCGGACGCGCCCGCGCGATGCCGGCGGTGTGGATCAGCAAGGATGCGCCCGATCCATAGTCGGCGGCGACGGCGGCCAGCGCGGCGCGATCGGTGATATCGCATTGCGGCGCATGAACTTCGGCGTCGTACCGGTCGGCGAACTCACGCAGTGCGGCCGGGTCAACGCCGTTGCGGCTCAGCAGGGTGACGGTCCGGGCGCCGCGTTCCAGGCAGTACCGGGCGTACTGCAGTCCGATGGCTCCGCTGCCGCCGGTGATCACCACGTCGTTCAGGGCGGCGGCATCGAGGGGCCGCGGGGTCGCCGGTTCGCGGCACGCGCGGAACGTCCGGACGTGGCGTCGCGGCGATTCGGTGCCCCGCAACGCGACCTCGGCCGCCTCGCCGAGCAGCACCTCGACGACGGCTGGTGCCGTGGCGGCATCGATGTCGCGGCGCGCGAGGTCGAGATGCCCGAATGCCTGGTCCGGGAATTCGAAGCCGACGCTGCGGTGCATGCCGGCCAGCGCCGCCTGTGCCGGAGAGACGTTGGCGTCATTGCGGTCGACCTGTTCGGCACCGGCGGTGAGCAACCAGACGGCGCGGCATCGCGGGCCGATGAGCGCGGGGTAATCGGGTAGGCCCGCATCGGGCCGGCCCGCGATCTGCTCGATCGTGGCGATGACGTCGAGCCGATCGAGTTCCGGGGCGACCACCACGAGGATTTCCGCCTCATGCGGTGGCACCGATCGGCAGCCGCCGTGTGCCGCAACGACTTCGACGAGCCGCTGCGTCAGCGCGCCCGTACCGAAGAAGCCGATGTCGACCGAGCTCGCGCTCGGTGTGATCGGCGCCGTCGCCGGCTGCCAGTCCTCGACGGCCACGGTGAGCGCCGGCGCTGGCGCCGCTTCGGTCGGTCGTTCAGGCGCCGCCCACAGGTGCACCGCCCGCATCGGCGCGTTCGGGAACCCCCGCAGCGCAGGCCGGTCGGCCATCGGGACGGCGTCGGCCCACCTGCGGCCGGGGTCAGCGGTCGCGACGGCGGCGATGCTCGCGGACAGCGAATCGCTGATGGGTCGGTCGCGATGCCCCGAGCCGACGATGACGGTCGACTCGTCGTCGACGATGTCGCCCAGCGGGTAGAGCAGTGACGGGTGCGCGGACAGCTCCACGAACGCGTCGGCCCCGCAGGCACGGGCGTGCTGTACGGAGAGGTCGAATCGCACCGTGCCACAGAGGTTTTCATACCAGTACTCGGAGAAGTCGGTGGTGCCAGCCAATTCGGTGCCCAGCGTGGAGCCGATGAACCGCACCGGGCCGTCCCGGAACGCCGACTTCGGCGTCAGCTCGGCCAGGCTCGCCCGCAACGGTCGTAGCGCACTGGTGTGGCCGGGATAGTCGACGGACAGTAGCTGGCTGAAGATCCCCCGCTGTTGGGCCAGCCGTGCCGCGGCGGCCACCGCCTCGTGATCGCCGGCGACCACGGTCGACGACGGCCCGTTGACCGCCGAAACTTCCAGCCAGCCCGGCGTCTCGGCCAGCAGCGCCTCCGCGATGTCGAGGCCGGTGCCGAGCACCGCCATCGCGTAGCGGCCGGTCAGCCGACCGACGACGGCGGCGCGGGCCACCACTAAAGCGACCGCGTCCTGCAGCGAGATCGCTTCCGCCACATAGGCCGCCGCCACCTCGCCGAGGCTGTGCCCGATGGTGATGTCGGGCAGCACCCCGCAGAATCGCCACGCTCCGGCCAGGCTCACCGCGTGGGTGAACTGCGCGCCCTGGATCTCGGGTCGCGACCAGTCGCGCTTCTCGTCGCCCACCAGATAGGGCAGCGGAGAAGGAAATCCACCGGACGCGAACGCTTGCGCGCACCGGTCGGCCGCCTCGCGGTAGGCCGGCAGTCGCCGGTAGGCGTCAGCCCCCATCGCCTGCCACTGATTGCCCTGCCCCGGGAATACGAATGCGATACGCGGCGGCGTCGCCATGGCGGAGTGCGAGACCAACTCGTGTTCGTCGCCGCGAGCGATCGCGGACAGCCCCGCGAGCAGTTCGGTGCGGTCGGCGGCTCGCAGCACCGCGCGGTGACGTCGCACCCGCCGCAACCGCAGCAGGGTGGAGGCGACCGCAGCGGTCGGGTCTGGCGTGTCGTCGATGCGGCCCAGGTAGGCGGCGATCGCCGCGGCGTCTTGGCGGATCAGCTCGGGGTGGTGGGCGCTGAGCAGCACCGGGACGCGCCCGTCCGGCAGTCGACGGTTCAGCATCATGCGACCTCGGGGACGGAGACGATCAGATGGGCGTTGGTGCCGGCGATCCCGAACGCGGACGCCGCTGCGGTGCGCTGCCCGTCAACGGCCGGCCACGGTGTCAACGTCTGCGCCAGCCGCAAACCCTGTTTGTCCCATTCGATTTCGGGGCTGGCGTCGCCGGCGTGCAGGGTGGCTGGCACGGCGCCGTGTTCGGCGGAGACCAGCACCTTGGCCAGCCCCAGCGCGCCGGCGGCGGCCAGCGAGTGGCCCAAGTTGGATTTCACCGATCCCAGCAGTGCGCCGGCGCCGGGTTCGGTTTCGCCGTAGGTCTGGGCCAGCGAGTGCAACTCGGTCCGATCGCCGAGGCGGGTGCCCGTGCCGTGTCCCTCGATCATCCCCACCTCGTCGGGCTTGATCCCGGCCTGGCTGATGGCCCGCCGGAACAGCCGCACCTGGGCGTCGCCGCTGGGTGCGCTCAGACCGGCGCTGCGCCCGTCCTGATTCATGGCGGTGGCCCGCACCTCGGCCACGATCGGCCGACGGGCACGCAATGCTGCCGACTTCCGTTGCAGCACAAACATCGCCGCCCCCTCGGCCCACACGGTTCCGCTGGCCTGCGCGCTGTAGGGACGGCAGTATCCGTCGTCGGAGAGCGCATGTTGTTTGGAGAACTCGACGAAGAACCCCGGTGACCCCAGCACGTTGACGCCACCCGCGATGGCCAGATCGCAGTCCTCGTTCTGCAGGGAGCGCACCGCGACATGGAAGGCCACCAGAGCCGATGCGCACGACGAGTCCAGGGTCAGCGCCGGCCCGGTCAATCCCAGGGTGTAGGCGATGCGGCCCGAGATCACACTGAGTGCGGTACCGGCCAGCAGATGGCCGCTGTGTTCGGAGAACTTGGCCATCTGGGGCCCGTATCCCGTGGCCGAGGCGCCGACGAAACAGCCCACATCGTGCCCGGCCAGGTCGTCGGGATTGATGCCGCTGTTTTCGCACGCACGCCATGCCACCCGAAGCGCGACCCGCTGCTGCGGATCCATCACGACGGCCTCGCGGGGTGAGATGCCGAAGAACTCCGGATCGAAAGTGGTCGCCCCGGTGAGAAAACCGCCGCGGTCGTGAATCTCCTTGAAGCCGCTGCGGCGCGAGCCGGTAAGCAGTTCGCGCACCGCCCAACCGCGGTCGGTGGGAAACGGGCCCAGTGCCTCACGGCCGTGTGCCAGCAGATCCCAGTAGTCGTCCGCGGTTTCGATGCCGCCGGGCGCTTCCACGCCCATGCCCACGATCACGACCGGGTCGGCGCGCTCGGCGTCGAACCCGTCCTCAGACATTGGTATCACCCGGCATTCACCTGCGCGGCGATCGCGTCGACATGGTCATAGACGTAGAAGTGGCCCCCCTCATACAGCGACACGGCGAAGGATCCGGCAGTGTGCCTTTCCCACTGCCGCAGCATGCCGGCGGCGATGCGGTGGTCATCGTGGCCGCCCAGTACGTGAATGTCGACGCCGATGCGGACATCGGGGCTTGGGTTATACCCGTTGAAGGCCCGGTAGTCGGCGCGCACCGCGGTGGTCAGTAACTCGGAGAACTCTTCGTCGGCAAGCAGTTCGGGGTCCGTACCGCCCAAATCGGCGATGTCGGCCAGCAACCCGTCATCACTGGTCGGGAGTTCGGGCATGTCGGCGACGACGCATGGCGGCGGACCGGCCGACACCCACAGCTTCTGCACTGCCGTGCCGTGCGTTTCGGCGACGCGGGCGAACTCGAAGGCGACGACGGCCCCCATGCTGTGCCCGAATAGCTTCAGCGGCGCGACGCTGGGCCATGGCGCGGCCTGGAAGAGGCTGGCGGCCAGGTCGTGCACGCTGTCGTGAGCGGGTTCGCTCAGGCGGTCCGCCCGCTGCGGGTACTGCACGATGTACGTGTCACCGCCGGCGGCCAGCGCCGTTGCCAGCACCCGATAGCTCGCGGCGGCGGCGCCGGCGTGCGGAAAGACCACGGTGGCACCGGTGGATGGCATGTTGTTGCGGCCCCGTGTCAGTTTGATCCAGGACGGGAACGTGGCGGTGATCAGATTATTCAATGCCATTGCGCTATCTACGATTTCGCGGTTCGCTGGGAGTCGGCCAGAACCGATTCGGCATCCATGCCGATCACTTCCAGGTACAGCTCGGCGACCTGGTCGAGCCGGCCGGGGTCGTTCTCGCCGGCGCTGAGCACCGCGGCCAGCGCCGCCACGGTTCGGTTGGCGAAGATGTCGGCGACCATGATGTCCGGCGCGTCCAGCCAGGCCCGAATCCTCGCCACCGCCTGCGTGGCGAGCACCGAATCGCCACCGAGGGCGAAGAAGTCGTCGTCGACTCCGACGTTGTCCCGGCCGAGCAGGTCACCGACGATCATTGACAGTGCGGATTCCAACGGCGTCGATGGTGGGCGGTGACCGGGCCGCTGCGCTTGCGAGACGGCGGTTTCCAATTCGCGTGCGACGGCCCGGCGGTCGAGCTTTCCGGCATCGGTGAAACCGATCCGCTCCACCACCGTGATGTGGCGCGGGACCATGTGCGCGGGAACCAGGTCTCTGAGACGCTGCCGAATCCGCTCGGCGGTCAAAGAAGTGTCATCGGTACACACCTGCGCGGCTAGCATGTCGGGTTCCCCCGACACGGCGAACAACGCGGCCACCGCAGTCCGCACTCCGGGCACTCGCCGCAGCGCGGTCTCGATCTCGCCCAGCTCGACGCGATACCCGCTGATCTTGACGCGGTGGTCGGCACGGCCGACGAATTCGAGGGTGCCGTCCGGCCAATAGCGCACCAAATCGCCGGTGCGGTACCAGATTCGGCCGTCGTGCTCGACGAAGCGTTCCGCGGTGAGATCGGGACGTCCGCGGTAGCCGCGCGCGATGCCGCGCCCGGACACCCAAAATTCCCCGGCAACCCAGTCGGGGCAGTCGGCGCCGGTGTCGTCGACCACGCGGCAGGCGTTGTTGGGCAGCGGGACGCCGAAGGGCAGGGCCGTCCAGTCCTCGGGTATCGCCTCGGTGACCTCGAAAATGGTGTTGTGCACCGGGGTTTCGGTCGCACCGCCGAGGCCGGCAAAGCGCAGGTTGGGCGCCTCGGCTTGGAGGCGGCGCACCACCTCGGGTCGCACCCAGTCGCCGCCGGTGGGGATCACCCGCACCGAGGACAGCCGAGCGCGGCCGACTTCGATCAACATCTCCAGCCAGCCGGGCATGAAGTGGAGCACCGTGACTTTGTGAGCGTCGATGAGCCGGGCCCAGGCGTCGGGATCACGGCGCTGCGCCTCGTCGACCACCACGATGGCCCCGCCGGTGCGCAAGGTGACGAACACGTCCATCACCGAGATGTCGCCTTCCAGGGTGGACAGGGCCAGGCATCGGTCCGCGGGGCCGATCTCGAAATGGCGGCCGATGAATTCCACCGTGTTCATGGCGGCGTCGTGGGTGACCTCGACACCCTTGGGCTCGCCGGTGGAACCGGAGGTGAACAACACGTAGGCCAGTTCGTCGGGATCGATTCTTGCTGAGGCGATCTCGGCACCGGCACGCACGTCGCGAAGCACCTCGGCGATGACCAGTTCGGGCACCGGCAACGACAGTCGTTGTCCGCCGCATACCAGGGCCAGGCTCACCGCACCGGTGTCGAGGATGCGCTCGGCGCGATCGCGCGGCTGGTCGATGCCGATGGGCAGATATGCGGCGCCGACGGACAGGATGCCCAGCAACGCGGGAATCTGCTCGGCGGTCTTCGGGCCCATCACCGCAACGGTGTCGCGGGCCGTGATGCCGGCGGTTCGCAACGCCGCGGCCACCGCCAGCGCCTGGTCGCGCAGTTGCGCGTAGCTGAGGTCGCCGGATCTCGCGAGCACCGCGGGGGCGTCGGGCTGCCGCTCGGCTTGGCGGAAGAACCCGTCGTGCAAGGCTTCTCCGCTGGGTTGGGCGGTGCGAGCGTTGGCCTCCTCGCGCACCGATCGCTGTGCTTCCGGCAGTGCCGCGGGGCCCGGCGCGTCCCAGGAGTCGTCGGCGTAGGCCAACCGGAGCAGCTCGTCGATGTGGTAGCCGAACATGGCGTCGATGACGCCCGGCGGGAACATGCCTTCGCGCACATCCCAATTCACCAGGACACCGCCGTTGAACTCGGTGACCTGCGCGTCGAGCAGCACCTGCGGCCCCTGGGAGATGATCCAGCCCGGTGTGCCGAATTGGTCGGTCACGTCGGGGCTGAACAGTTCGCCGAGCCCCAGCGCGCTGGTAAAGACCACGGACGCGAGCACCTGGGTCCCGCGGTGACGGCTGAGGTCGCGCAGCACCGACAGCCCGGGATAGGCGGAATGGGCTGCGGCCGTGCGCATCGCGTCCTGCACCACCCGCGCCCGCGCGGCCGCGGTGTCCGCGCCGACGAGATCGATGTCGAGCAGCAGCGAGGAGGTGAAGTCGCCGACCAACGAGTCGACGTCCGGGTGCAGGGCCTGACGCCCGAACAGCGGGACGTTCAGCAGAAAGCGCGAGGTGGTCGACCAGCGCGCCAGGGTGTTGGCGAATCCCGCGGCCAGCGCCATCGCGGGGGTGATGCCGCGCGCCTGGGCGCGGGCAAACAGCGCGTCGCGGGTTTGCGGGTCCAGCCAGTGCCAGCGCCGGGTGCTGTGGTTCGAGGCGCCGCCACCCGTCGACGGCAGCGCCGGCGGGTCCGGCAGCTCGCCGACGCGCTGCGCCCACCACGCCCGGTCCGCCTCGCGCGCGGGTTGCGGCTGCGCGTCTTCGGCTTCGATGGCTTGCCGGTACTGCCGGTAGGTGTAGCTCAGCTCCGGGAGATACTGGCCACCGTAGACAGCCGCCAGATCGGCCATCAGGGTGCGATAGCTCATCGCGTCGGCGGCCTGCATATCCAGATCGACGTGCAGCCGCGACCGCTCAGCCGGTAGCAACGTCACGGCCAGTTCGAACACCGCGCCGTCGAGCTGCTGGTGCGATTTGGCAACGCGGATCGCGGCGAGACGCTGCTCGACCTTGTCGGCGCTCAGCGAGCGTAGGTCCTCGACGCTGACCGGGAAGTCGCCGCTCTCGTCGGCCGGGGCGATGCGCTGCGTGCCATCGGGAAGGAACCGCACCCGCAGCATCGGGTGGCGACGCGCCAGCGCGGTGGCCGCCGCGCGCAGCCGATCGGCATCGATCGGGCCGCCGTCGAATTCTACGTAAAGGTGCCCGGCAACCCCGCCCAGCTGCTGGTTGTCTTGGCGACCGACCCACATCGCGTGCTGCATCGGAGCCAGGGAAAACGGCTCGTCCCCGCCGGACAGCTCCGCGCCGCCGGGCGCTCCGGCCGAAACGGTTTGCCGGTCGGCGTCCTGTCCGCCGGCGCAGACCAACCCGGCCCAGGCCTCGACCGTGGGGGTTTCGGCGAGCGTCGCGAAGTCGATGTCGATGCCCTGGCGGCGCCAGCGGCCGGCCAACGTCATGATCCGGATGGAGTCCAGGCCCTGGCCGATGAGGTTGCTACCCGGCTGAACTTCATCGACGTCGACGCCGAGCAATTCGGCCACCTCCGCCCGGATGTCCTCCGAGCGTGCCGAGGCGTGCACCACAGACCCTCCCTGAATTAGCACAGGCTGCCCTAATTTTTTGGTTACCCTATCCTTACTCCCTGCATCCCCGCTACTAGCCCCGTTCGAAGCCCCCCGCTAGAGGAGCCATGAGCCCGAACACACCGCAGCCGCCGGCCGAAGTCCTCGACGGGTTCGTGCCGTTTCCCGCTGAGCGGGCCGCCGCCTACCGGGCGGCCGGCTACTGGGCGGGACGGCCGCTGGACGCGATCCTGACCGACGCGGCCCAGCGATGGCCCGGCCGGACTGCCGTCCTCGACGCCATGGGCGACACCGGCCTCAGTTATGCGGACCTCGACGACCAGGCTAACCGCGCGGCCAGTGGGCTGCGGAGCGCGGGTGTCGCGCCGGGAGACCGGGTGTTGCTGCAGCTGCCGAACGGTTGCCAGTTCGCGGTGGCGCTGTTCGGGCTGTTGCGTGCGGGGGCGATCCCGGTGATGTGCCTGCCCGGCCACCGGGCCGCCGAACTGGGGCATTTCGCCGAAGTGAGCGAGGCCACCGCACTGCTGATCGCCGATACCGCAGCGGGTTTCGACTACCGCACGATGGCGCGAGGGCTCGCCGAGCAACACGCCGCGCTCGAGCACGTCATCGTCGACGGCGACCCGGGACCGTTCACCTCATGGGCACAGCTGTGCGACCGGGCGACCGCCGGCACGCCATCGTCGGCGCCCGACCCGGGATCGCCTGCGCTACTGCTGGTTTCAGGCGGCACCACGGGCACACCCAAGCTCATCCCCCGCACCCATAACGATTACGTTTTCAACGCGCGGGCCAGCGCCGAACTCTGCGGGCTCACCTGCGACGACGTCTATTTCGCGGTGCTGTCGGCCGGCCACAATTTCCCGCTCGCCTGTCCGGGCCTGCTCGGCGCGATGACCGTCGGTGCCACCACCGTTTTCGGCACCGATCCCAGCCCCGAAGCGGCATTTGCCGCCATCGCACGCCACGGCGTCACGGTGACCGCCCTGGTGCCGGCGCTGGCCAAGTTGTGGGCGCAAGCCTGCGATTGGGAACCCGTGACACCAAAGACATTGCGCCTCTTGCAGGTTGGTGGCGCCAAGCTGGAACCCGAGGATGCCCGCTTGGTGCGCGGCACCCTGACCCCGGGGTTGCAACAGGTCTTCGGGATGGCCGAGGGGCTGCTGAACTACACCCGGCCCGACGATCCCCCGGAATTCACCGAACACACTCAGGGGCGACCGATGTCGGCCGCCGACGAATTGCGCGTCGTCGACGCGGCGGGCGAACCGGTGGACCCGGGCGAGGAAGGCGAACTACTGGTCCGCGGGCCGTACACGTTCAACGGCTACTTCCGCGCCGAGCGCGACAACGAACGCAGCTTCGACCCCGACGGCTTCTTCCGCAGCGGCGACGTGGTGCGGCTGCGCAACGACGGCTATCTGGTGGTGACCGGTCGGGTCAAAGACGTGATCTGCCGTGCCGGGGAAACGATTTCCGCGGCCGATCTCGAGGAGCAGATGCACAGCCACCCGGCGATCTCCTCGGCCGCCGCGGTCGCGCTGCCCGACCCATACCTGGGCGAGAAAATTTGTGCGGCAGTCGTTTTCAATGCTCCCGAACTGACGCTGGCGGAATTGAACGGCTATCTGGACTCCCGTGGTGTGGCCGCGCACGCCCGCCCCGACGTCCTGGTTGCGATGTCCTCGCTGCCGACCACGCCGATCGGCAAGATCGACAAAAAGGCTATCGCCAGCCAGGTTTCGGAGCAACAGACATCAGCCAGTCCGAGCTGAACAACTCCGCTTCCGGGAACATCCGCGCCAGCGGCTATTCCAGGATTTCGCCGACAATGCGAGACAGTTCGGCCGCCACCTGATCGAGGGTGCGCGAAAATCGCTCTCCCGAACCACTTTTCGCCACATCGCCAGGAATGCCTGCAGCCCGGCCAACGGTCCGGCTTTCAGTTCTTTGCCCAGGATGCGCGTGGTGACGTCGTCGGTCCATCGAACAGCCTCGGTCGTCAGGTCGTATTTGCCGCCAGGCATCCTGACTTCACATGAGGCAGGTAGCAAGCCCATCTTCGTCCTGGACAGCTGACCCCGCCGCCGGATGGCGGTCCGCCATCAGCCCATCGCGGCGTTGAGGTCGGCGAGCAAGCCCGCCGTGGTCCCGAAGTCCATGCACTGATCGGTCACCGATTGGCCATAGGTCAGCTCGCCGCCGAGCGATTGCGCACCGGCCACCAGGAAGCTCTCCAGCATCAGACCGGCGATACCGCGCTCGCCGGCGGCCAGGCGTGCGGCCACCTCGGCTGTGACTTCGGCCTGCCGCACATGGTCTTTGGCGGAGTTGGCGTGTGAGCAGTCGAGCATGACCTGTGCGGAAAGCCCCGCCTTGCTCAGCCGTTCGATGGCGGTCGCCACCGAAGCGGTGTCGTAGTTGGGCCCAGCGGTGCCGCCCCGAAGGATCACGTGGCAGTCGGGGTTGCCCATGGTCTGCACAACGGCCGCGCGACCCACGTTGTCGGTGCCGAAGAAATGGTGCGGCGCGGCCGCGGCTTTGACGCCGTCGATGGCGACCTGGATATTGCCGTCGGTGCCGTTCTTGAATCCAACCGGCATCGACAGCCCGGACGCCAACTGGCGGTGCACCTGCGACTCGGTGGTACGGGCGCCGATCGCACCCCAGGCGACGGCGTCGGCGATGTACTGCGGACTGGTGGGCTCCAGGAATTCACATCCCACCGGCAGGCCGACGTCGATGATGTCGAGCAGCAAACCGCGCGCGATGCGGATGCCGCGTTCGACGTCGAAGCTGCCGTCCATGTTGGGATCGTTGATGAGTCCCTTCCAGCCGATGGTGGTGCGCGGCTTCTCGAAGTAGACCCGCATCACGATCTTCAGCCGGTCGGCGTACTCGGCGGCGAGCGGCGCGAGCCGGCGCGCGTAATCGAGTGCGGCGACGGGATCGTGCACCGAGCAGGGGCCGACCACCAGTAACAGCCGGTCGTCACCACCGGCCAGGATCGCCGAGATCTCCTCGCGATCGCGCTGCACGGCCTGGGCACGCCGGGCCGTCAACGGCAGCTCGGTGCGGATCGCCGCCGGCGCCGAGAGCTCCCGGAACGAAACGATCCGATGATCGGACGTATCGATAGCCGCCGTCTCGCAATTGATGATGGACATGGAGGGTGTGTGCCTTTCTCTGCTGGCTCCCAGGGCACGCCCGCTGGTTCCCGATGCCCTGAAAAACGAAAAGCAGCGACCTTGTGGTCACTGCCGGGCTCCGGGTATCAGTCGTGCGGTTGCGTCAACCAGACGCTGCATCGCTGGCTCCACCCGGAGCCACGATAAAGCGCCAATACGCGCGCACGCCGATATTCACGTCGGCGAAGATACCACGCCGGGGCGGCACCGCCGAAAGCGGCGTCGCGGTAACGCCCGGCGCGACCCAGGTCTGGGATCGGAAACCGTGGTCGCCGAACCGAATCAGTGCAGACCGAGCGCGGCGATCTGATCGAGGAACGCGCGCGCGGGCGCCGATGCGCTCGCGGAGATCGCCAGGCCGAGGCGTCGCACGGTCTGGGGCAGCAGCGGTCGCACCGCGACGCCGTTCAGTTCGGGCAGGCCGGCGCTGGGCAGGATGCTCACCCCGAGCCCGGCGCGCACGATCTCGAGCGTCGCGGCCATCTCGCGCGCTTCGAAGGCCAGGTCGAATTCGATCCCGGCGCGCCGCGCGATCGGCATGAACACCTCCGCGCAGCCACCGGTGCTACGGACGAACGGTTCCTTGGCCAGGTCGGCGTAGGTGATGGTGTCGTTGGACGCCAGCCAGCTGTCGGCCGGCACTACGGCAACCATTTGCTGTTCGCCCAGGACCGCCACGTCCAAACCCTTGACGGGCAGGCTGACCACACCGGCCTCGGCGGCCCCCTGGTCGAGCCAATCCATAATCTCGTTCTCGCTGCCCTCCAGCAGCCGGATGGTGACGGCCGGATGCCGCTGGGCGAACGCCCGTAGCTGCGGAGCGACGAGCGAGGCGGTGGCAGACGGCACGCTGGCCAGGCTCAGCGTCCCGGTGACGTCGCCGGCCAACCCGGCGACCTCGGTGCGCATCAACGTCAGCTGGCGCACCGCCTCTCGCGCATGCGTCAGCGCGATGGCACCGGCTTCGGTGAGGGCCAGTCCGTCTCGGCGACGGAGGAACAGCGGCAGCCCCAGCTCCTTTTCCAGTGTGGCGACCGTGCGGCTGACGGCCGGCTGCGACAACCCGAGCCGACGGCCCGCCGCCGTGAAGCCACCCTGATCGACCACCGCAATGAACGTTTTGAGCTGCGACAACGTCGTCATCGATCCTCCATAAGACCAATGTCATCGCCCATACCAACAAAGTTATTAGCTATCCGCTTTCCAAAACGTTTAAGTAATCATACGAATGCTTTCGAAGGAGGACACCATGACCGCACGGCGAGTACTGATCACCGGGGCATCGAAGGGAATCGGGCGCGCGGTCGCCGACCGCATCGCGGCGTCCGGCGACATCCCGATCGGCCTCGCCCGCACCCGGCCCGACGACTTCCCGGGCGAGTTCTACGAGGCGGACCTCGCCGACCGGGCGGAGACGGACGCCGTGCTCGAGCGCGTCCTGACGAACGGGCGCGTCGATGCGGTGGTCAACAACGTCGCCGTCGCCCGGTTCGGCCGGATCGGCTCGATCGATTTGGACGACCTGTTCACCACGTACGACCTGAATGTGCGCACCGCCGTGCAGGTGGTCCAGGCGGTGCTACCCGGCATGCTCGCCGCCGGGTGGGGGCGCATCGTCAACGTCACCAGTCTGACTACCCTGGGCACCGCGGAGCGCACGCCCTATGCGGCCACGAAGGCGGCGCTGGAAGCGTGCACCCGAATCTGGGCTGGTGAGCTCGCGCAGTCCGGCATCACGGTCAACGCGGTGGCGCCCGGACCCATCGAAACCGAGATGTACCGCGAACTCAGCCCAGCCGGGTCCGAGCGGGAAGCTCGTGTCCTGCAGACCATTCCGCTGCGCCGTGTCGGCACGCCGCGCGAGATCGCACACGCGATCTGCGCGCTGCTCGATGAGGACGCGGGCTATATCACCGGTCAGATCATTCGGGCCGACGGCGGCGGAAGCATCGCCGCTTGACGAAGCTCATCGCCGCGCAGCTGGCAACGAACTAGCCAATATGGTTGGCGCGCAACGCCTCGAGCAGTCGGTCCATCACCGCGCCGGCGTCCGCACGCGCCTGCCGCTGATCGTCGGCGCGGGCAATGTAGAGCGTTGCCTCGCGCAGCGCGCCCATGATCGTCAGCGCCGTGGCCTCGACGGGCTGACGGGGGATGCTGCCGGACTCGATGGCCTCGGTGAGCAGCCCTGTCACGAATCCGATGTTGTAGCGGTGCCCGATGTCGCTCCAGCGTTCCCATCCCAGCACCGCCAGCGCCTCGAGCAAGACGATGCGCTGAATCTCTGGTTCGGAGCACGCGTCCAACCAGAGCCCCGAACACAGTCTCATGATCTCGACCGGATCCGAGTGCCCCGCGTCGGCGACGGCCTCCCCCAGCCGCGCGGCCATCTCGCCCTCCACCTGCTCGAAGACCGCCGCGAACAGCTCTGTCTTGTCGGCGAAATGGTGGTACAGCGCTCCGCGCGTCACCCCCGCGTCGCGGACGATGGTTTCCAGGGACGCGTCGGCGAATCCCACCGACGCAAACAGTGGCCGTGCCGCGCCCATCAGCGCATCACGCGTCACGGCCGCGCGTTCGGCCTGCGTGCGGCGACCGCCCTTCGCCATCAACCCTTACCTTTCACACCGCCCCATGCATTCTCATACATACCGTATGCAGGTCGCGGATTGTGGTAGCGCCGACCGGGCGTCGCGGTCTGCGTTCCTCAGAACACCCTGAGCCGGCGCACGATATCCAGCGCTGACGGATCACCCTCGGCCTGCACGCCCAAGCCCTCCCAGGTGCCGCGCTGGGTGACCCACCGCACGAAGGCCTGGGAATCGGACGTGATGCGTGCCGCGGCGTCGGACTGGCCGCCGAGACGCAGGGTCCGGGCACACAGACCGTCGAGGCGAACCTCCACGCCCGCGGGTAAGTCGTTGAGCAGGTTGACATTCTGCTGTGGCAGTGCCGCTTCGATCCAATCGAGCGTCGGGGCAAGCCGCAGCTCGTCGACGGGTGGCGGGCCTCCCCCCAACGGCCCGTCCGGCGCAAACAGGTCGTATCGAGTGTGAATGAAGGCCTCGAAGACGAACGTTGTCGGCACCACCCAGGCCGGGTAGGTGCCGACGTCGCCTATGGGTATGTCGACGTCCTGACCCTCGATTGCCGCGAGCACCTCCAGCCCCCGCGCGCTGACCGATTCATAGTCCGCCACAACCTCTTCGGGGGTCATCGAGCGTCGCGAGTCGACATAGAGGTCCGCAGCGCGTTCGGCGGGCATGCCGCCTGGGCTGGGCAGCGTCGACGGATCGACCGCCAACCAGAAGCTGCACGCCATGTGCGACACAAGGTCCTGCACCGACCAGCCGGAGCAACCACTTTCCTTCGCCCACAACGGTTCCGGCATCTGCGAGCAAAGTTCCAGCACGATTCTGCGTTCTTCCGCTATAGCGTCGAGCGTGGCACTCATGAGACCCCTACCTTCCAGATACATACCGTATGTATGAACATACACACTGTATGTATGAAGTCAAGCCGCAGAAGACAGGAGCCGGAGCGGCAGGAAGACTCGCCGCCAACCGCGGGCGGTAGGACATGAACCGCAAACCCGCCGATCCGACGAGGACCGGCGGGCAGGATCGGCTAGCCGGTGCCGAGCAGGCGTTGCTTTTGTTCGGCGAATTCGGTGTCGGTCAGCGCGCCGGTGGCTCGCAGTTCCGCGAGTTTGCCTAGCACGTCGGTGATTTCGCGCAGTTCGGCGGCGGTTCCGGTCGGCGCGCTGCGCGGCGACTGTGCACGCTCTTGCGGAGCCGCCCCCGCGGGGACCTGGCGACCGGGCGCGTGGCTCGTGTCGGCCGGTTGGCGACCCCGGGAGTCGGGTGCGCCGCGGCCGGGCATCGCCATCAATGGCGCACCACCGAACAGCGGCATCTGGCCGCTGAACAGCCCGGAACCCGCACGACTCGCCGGAACGGCGCCGGCGGCGGGCGACTCGAGCGCGGTCAGACGCACTTCCGGCGCCGCCGTGGACCAACCTTGCGGCACCGACATGCTGCCCAACGAGTTCGCACGTCCCATGCCCGCGGACACCGTCGCCGCCTTTCCGGACGAGCGCGAAACTGCGGGCTTTTCCGGCACGGCCTTCAACTTGGTGCCCGGTTCCGCGATCTTGTGTTCAGTGTCGGAAATGAACCCCGCGGCACCCGATACCCCGATCAGCCCCGTGCCATTGCCGAGGAATGCAGAGCCGAGCGACACCAGGTTGTAGGGGTTCATGAAGCCGGAGAAGTCGCTCAGTCCCGAGGACGCCGTCGACGACGTTGTGAGGCTTTGCAGCGCGTTCGGCACCGCGGACATCGTATTGCCCGATAGCGCCGACTGCACCTGTCCGGCCGACGTACCGGCGGCCTGTGTGGTCGCAGCAGTCTGCGCGGCCAGCCCGCCCTGATTGGTCGTCTGCTTGGGCGGCGTGAACGGTGTCACCTGCGAGGCCGCCTGGGACGCGCCCGCATAGCCATACATCGCGGCAACATCCTGGGCCCACATTTCGCCGTAGGCGACCTCGGTGGTTGCGATCGCCGGCGTGTTCTGGCCCAGCAGATTCGTGGCGACCAGTGACGACAGCTGTGAACGGTTGGCCGCGATCACCGACGGGTGCACCGTCGCCGCATACGCCGACTCATAGGCAGTCGCAGCGGCTTTGGCCTGCGTGCCGGCTTGCGTGGCCTGCTCAGCGGTGGCGTTCAGCCAGGCCACCTGCGGTGCGGCCGCGGCCGCCGTCGCCGCCGCAGACGGCCCCTGCCACGGCTCGCTGGTGAGCCCCGAGATCACCGACTCGATGTTGGCCGCCGTGGTGTGCAGCTCACTGGCCAGCTCATCCCACGCCGTGGCTGCGGCCAGCAGCGAGCCCGCGCCCGGGCCTGCATACATGCGGCCGGAATTGACCTCCGGCGGCAGTACCGCGAAGTGCATTGAGTTCCTCTGGGATCGTGGGGGCGTCGGTCATCTGACCCCGGTCACGCTCCCTTTGGTACCACGCGCTCTCAATTCTCAATCCCGCGCGCAAAATCGGCGCCAGGAGCAGCGTTCCCTCGTCACGGTTTGTCGATTGCCCTGCTGCGCTGGCATTTCGGGCGGCCACCAAAGTCGTTGCCCACAGCCAGGACTGGTGCGCGAGCGGAAAGTGAACATATTCACACCGCGCTCCAGTACCCGTAACCCGCGGTACGTCGCTTCGACAGCCGAAGTGTTTGCCGGATGAGCTCTCAAGCCGTAGCGGATCGACTCCATTGCGGGTCGTCGATCTCGGACGTCGTCAACGAGTACAGGTCTACGAGCCACCGTTGTTCACGGGGGTCGCGGATTCGGGGTATTCGGGGAGCCAATGCACCCGCGTGATGCGTTCGGTGAGTTCAGCGTCGCTGCGCGTCGGGGCGACGCCGTCCGCGACGGCCTGCACGGCGACGGCGTGCGCGATCCGCACCGCGATGTCGGGCACGTCCGACCATGCGGGCAGCAGCGGCTGGTCGGGCGCGGCGAGTGCCGGCGACGCCTCGCCCAAGGTCTCGGCGGCCACCCGCATCATCTCGTCGGTGACCCGCGTCGCCTGAGCCGCGGTCACCGCCAATCCCATCGCGGGGAAGATATAGACGTTATTGCATTGGGCCACTGGGCGTTCCACGCCGTTTCGGTGGAGCGGCGCGAACGGTGATCCGGTAGCGATCAGGGCGCGCCCGTCGGTCCAATGATCCAACTCCGCGGGGTGCGCCTCGGCGCGGCTCGTCGGATTGGAGAGCGGGAAGATGATCGGCCGCTCGGTCTTGCCGGCCAGCTCGCGCACGATGCTCTCGGTGAAGGCACCCGCGGCGGTCGACAGGCCGAGCAGCACACCGGCGTCGACGTGGTGAACGACGTCGGCGAGCTGGGCGGGCCCTGAAAGACCCCAATCCGCAACGCGACCGGCCGGCTGGGCGAATCCGCGCTGCGCGTCGGATAGGTCGGTGCGGTCATCGGTAAGCAGGCCGACTACGTCGACGACCCAAATCCGCTGCGAGGCCTCCTGTTCGGACAGGCCCTCGGTCATCATTTGCCGGCGAATCATGTCGAGCACTCCGATGCCGGCGGAGCCAGCGCCCAGCATGACGACATGTTGCTGCGAGAGCGGGCGGCCGGCGACTTTGGCGGCGCCGTGCAGCGCTCCCACGGTGACCGCGGCCGTCCCCTGGATGTCGTCGTTGAAAGTGAGGAGCTTATCGCGGTAGCGGGCCAGGATCGGCAGCGCATGCGTGGTGGCGAAGTCCTCCCACTGCAGCAACACATTGGGCAGATGCTTGCGTACCGCGGTGACGAACTTGTCGATGAATGCGTAGTAATCGTCGTCGTCGATGCGCCGATGCCGCCAGCCGAGGTATTGGGGATCGTCGAGGAGTTCGCTGTTGTCGGTACCCACGTCGAGCACGATCGGAAGGGTGCGCGCCGGATCGATTCCGCCGATCAGGGTATAGAGGGAGAGCTTTCCGATCGGGATACCCATCCCGCCGATGCCCTGATCGCCCAGGCCGAGGATGCGCTGCCCGTCGGTCACCACGATCACATCGACGTCGCGCTGCGGCCTGTTGTCCAGCACCTCGTCCAGACAGTCACCCTCGGCGTAGGAAACGAACAATCCTCGCGGCCGCCGGTAGATCTCACTGAAACGCTCGCAGGCCTCACCCACGGTGGGGGTGTAGACGATCGGCAGCGCCTCGGGGATGTGGTCGCGCAACACCCGGTAGAACAGTGTTTCGTTGCGGTCCTGCAATGCCCGCAGGTAGATGTGTTTGTCGAGATCGTCGCGCCGAGTGGAGAATTCGTGCCAGCAGTGCTGGGCTTGCTGCTCCAAAGTCTTCACCGTCGTCGGCAACAGACCCAAGAGCCCCAACCGCTGGCGCTCGGATTCGGTGTAGGCGGTGCCTTTGGTGGTCAACGCATCGAACAACCTGGCCGTACCGCGGAGCTCATCGGGCATCGTCAACATCCGTTCTTGCGAAGATTCACGGTGACGAGAAACGACGGGTTGTCCCGGCTATCATCGACCATCCCGGGCGCTTTGTCTGCGCGCAGCCGCTGTCGGCACCTGAATTCAACCTGAAGATCGCGACTCCATGCCGGATTCCGACTGAGCCGCAGTTTGCTTCCGCTTCGGCGTTCTCCCCAAGCTCCCGTGCGAGCGTTGGTATCGACAGGAGCGTAGGACGCAGTGCTGCGGCACTTTTGGCGATCTTTTGGTCGTTTGCCCCGGTCACCGCCGCGAGAAATCTTTGGCTGACACTATTCCAATACAGCCATACATCACGATATGGTAACCGGGGCGCCGTTTCGGCAGGTCCGCAAGCGTCAAGCGTGGGCTCGCCATGATAGCGCCCGCTCTGTGGGTGGGAATCGACAGGTGGGGTCATCACGTCGAGATAAATGCTTGTTTGGGTAGTCCCATTGTGAATTCTGCATGAATTAAATGACCCTGGAGGTTGACTACCTCACACTGAGCATGCATTCGGTTGGCGGAACTTCCCGGGCGATTACTCAAGCCCGAGAGAGGAATTTTATGATTGCGCCGCGGGAGCGTCGGCGACTCATTTATTTGCGCAGCTCAACAGCATGCAGGCGACCAACTGAAACCACGGTGAGCTCAATCCGTGGTGTGCATTGGTCGACAAAGGGGGCCGTAGGACACCTGCCAGGCCCACGAGACAGGGCCGTTTCAGCGACCGACTCACTCAGCAATACGAGGGCGTTGCCATTAAGGTCATCCGGACCGGCGTCGCCAGCTGACGGACGAAAGGTAGCGCATGTTCTTGGGCACGGTTGAGGACTGGACAGCCGAGGGCACCGTCGTCTCCTGGTATCCCACTGCGGCAACCTATCGGCGCGCCGCAGAAGCGCAATGCCACCCCGCCCCGGTGAGTTATCAGCAGGAGCAGCATCTTCGCTATTACCGTCGTCAGGTCAGCCGGGGCCGTGATATCCCCCGGCTGTGCATCGGGGCCTGGGAAATCAGCGGCATCTGCGATATCGATGCGATGACGCAGGCCGTGAATAGTCATCTGCGGCGGCACGACACCTACCACGACCGCTTTGCCTTCGGCGACAACGACGAGATCCTTCGCTATGTCATTCCCGACCCGGAGGTAATCACCTTGGCGCCAACGGATCTCGGGCGAATGGCGCCGAACCAGATTCGCAAACTGCTTCTCGATACACCGGACCCGCTGCAATGGGACTGCTTTACCTTCGGCATCATTCAGGCCCAAGACCGGTTCACCATCTATATCGCCGTCGACCACTTGCGCGCCGATGGCATGTCGGCGGGGGTGATCTTCCTCGACATCCAGACGATGTACTTCGCCGCGCTGCAGAGGGCGGAAAACCCGCTGCCGCCCGCCCCGAGCCACCGCGAATACAGCGCGAATCAGCATGCGTACACCAGCGGACTGAACGAGGAGTCGCCCGAAATCCAGTCGTGGCGGGCTTTTCTCGCGGCGAATAATGGAGCACTCCCGAAATTCCCGCTGGAACTGGGTGAGTCGAACGCGGACACGCCGGGAGCCATCGACGTGTTCGACCTGATCGATGACGACCAGGGCCGACGGTTCGAAGCGGTGTGCCGTGCAGCGGGTGCGCGTTTCAGCGGTGGGGTGTTCGCCTGCGCCGCGCTGACCGAACACCGGTTAACCGGCGCCGCAACGTATTTCGGGCTCACACCATTCGACAACCGGCGGGAGCCCGCGTACGCCACCGCGGTCGGTTGGCTGGCCAGTTTCGTCCCGCTGGCGATTCCGACCGCCGGTGCGTCATTCGATGAGGTGGTCAGCGCCGCCCAGGCATCTTTCGACGGCAACACCGCTCTGGGCGCCGTGCCCTACTACCACCTGCTCGAATCGACCGACCCGTCGTCGAACCCCATCGAGGTCCCCGACCGTCCCGTCCCGATGTTGTCCTACATCGACATCCGCAAGTTGCCGTTCGGCGATTACTTCGATGGCCTGCGCGCCGGCGTCTGGGGAGATAACCGGCTGTCGGAGACGGTGTGCATGTGGGTCAATCGCATGCACGACAAGACGCAGTTGGTGGTCGCCTACCCGGGCACCGATGTCGCCCGCAGGTCCGTCCTGCGCTACGTCGAGACGATGCGTGCCGAGTTCACCCGGGTGTGCGATGCCGGACTGCGTATCGATGCGTGATGTAGTTCCCGTCGTGGCGTCGCCGGAGGTCTCGGTATGAGTGCCCTGGTGGCACTCACCCTGCGAACGGTGTCAGCCTCTCGGCGCGACGCCGACCTGCTTTTCGCGGCGCTGGCACCGGTGGGCTGTTTCCTGGGGTTCACCCTGGTACTCGGCGGCCTCATTCACACCGGTCCGATGCGCTATCCGCAGTACGTCGTTCCGGTGGTCATCGTGCAGGCGATGCTGTTCGGGGCCATGACCACGGCCGACCGTGCTGCACGAGACCGGTTGTCCGGCTTCGGTTCCCGGCTTCGCACCCTGCCGGTGTCCGCAGCGGTGCCGCTGGGCGCGCGGATGCTCTATTGCCTGGCACGCGCGATCATCGCGTTGATCGCGGCCATCGCGGTCGGGTGGTTGTTCGACTTCCGGATGGAAGGTGGCCCGGGTGACACGGTTCTGTTCGTGATCATCGCGGTGGCGTTCGCGATGGCGGTCTGTCTCGGTGCGGATGCACTGGGTTCCCGGGTCGGCACCGTCGAATCGTCGAGCCAATTGCTGCTTCTCCCCCAACTGGTCCTGGTCTTGTTGTCCACCGGCATCGCTCCGGCGGAATCGTTTCCGGCATGGCTCGGACCGTTCATTCGCAACCAACCGATATCTCAGGTCACCGAGACGCTCCGCGCCCTTGCCACCGGTCACATCACCGGCCGGGATCTGACGGTGACATTGACGTGGTGCCTTGGCTTGCTCGCACTTTTCGGCGTTCTCGCGGTGCGGATGCAGCGACGCGTCAGCGCTGGGAGTTCGGGCGCACCTCTGATCGTCCGCAAGGCAGGTCAAGACGAGTTGCCGGCGCGCGATGCGTCCACAGATCAGACCCAGGTGGTTGTTAGTGACGTTGCACGGCAAAAGATTCCGTGCAATACATCGCTGACCGCCTTTGTCAGTCAAAGCGCCTCGGAGGCGGGACGGCTGCTGCGCCGCTGGCGGCGCGACCCGATTGTCGCGGTGCAAGCGCTGTTGTTTCCGACCTTTCTCCTCATCATCTACAAACTGCTGGTCGGCAAATCCGTCCTGGCCGCCACCGGACACGACAGCCTGTACGGGCTGGTCCCGATGTGCGCGGTGGTCGGCGCGGTGTTCGGAACGCTCGGCACCGGTCTGGCTTTGCCGTCCGAACGTGAGTCCGGTGTGCTGACCAGACTGTGGGTGCAGCCGGTTCATCGGGCGAGCACCGTCGCGGGGCGACTGGTCGCCGAGGCCGCCCGAACCATCACGTCCGCCATTGTGCTCACTGTCTTCGGGATCGCCCTGGGTCTGCGATTCAACTACGGCTGGATCGCAATGCTGGCTTTCGTCCTGATGCCCGTGGCGGTTTCGGCCGGCATGGCGACATTGGTCATCGCCATTGCTGCCCGTGCGGACGGTAAGGCGATGGTGACCTGGCTGGGTGCGGGGTGCGTAGTGCTGCTGTTCCTGAACACCGGTGTAGCACCCGCCGAGGTGTTTCCGGGCTGGCTGCAACCGGTGGTGCGATTTTCGCCCATCTCTCCGACGATCGAGGTGATGCGCGCGCTCGCGGAGGGCGGTCCGGTGCTGTCGCCGCTGTGGCAGGCCGGCCTGTGGGGCGGCCTGCTGGTCGCGGTGTTCGCTCCGGTGGCGGTGCGCGGGTATCGGGCTGCGGCCGAGGCAGGGTGCTAGTGGCGAGGCTGGCCCTGCTTGACCAGGCCGCGTTCCTACGGCTGCGCGCCACCGGTCAGGGCAGCACCGTGCAATCCACGTGGATCTACGACCGCGACGTGAACCTAGATGAATTGCGGGCCTTCAACGACAATCTCGGTGCCGGCTTGCTCGGACGCCGGATCGAGCGTTCGCCGCTCCCGTTCGGGCGTCATCGCTGGGTGCTCGACAGCCGCTCGCCCGACATCGCATGGGAGCCACCACGACCGCGTGGTGAGATTGGTGCCTGGCTCGAACGACGCGCCCGGGTGGGCGTCGATCCCGAGCACGGCCCGACGTATCATCTCGGCGTTCTGCCGTTGGACGACGGCGGTGCCGCGGTCACGCTGGTGGCATCGCACTGCGTGGTCGACGGCCTCGGGCTGGTATTGGCCGTCGCCGAAGCGGTCAAGGGAGAACGACGCAATCTTGGCTATGCGCGGCCGCATTCACGCGGCCGGGGGCGCGCGGTGTTGGACGACCTGGTCGATGCCCTTCGTGCCCTGCCGGCGGCGATCCGCGCGCTCATCGCTACCCTGCTGATTTTGCTCAGGGTCTCGTCCGATCAGCGGGGTCGTTCACAAGCGCAGCGGCCCCCGGGGCCCGTGCCGATTGACGACGACCCGAACACCTCGCCGTCGGTGACGATCCAAACCGACGCCGAGGCGTGGGAGGCGCGAGCGCGTTCCCTCAACGGAAGCGGCAACGCACTTTTCGTCGCGTTCGCCACTCGCCTGGCTCACCGGATGGGCAGGGTGCTGCCCGGCGGAAACTCCGTGACGGTGGTGCTTCCGGTCAGCGACCGCACCCCCGACGACGACCGCGCGAACGCGCTGAGCTCGATCACCCTGACCGTCGACGGGGCCGCGGTGGCCGACGACTTGAGCGCCGTGCGCGCCGACGTCAAGAGATCGCTGACGGCCCTGGAGCAAGAGCCCAACGAAATGCTCGCCGGACTGCCACTCATTCCTTTCACGCCACGCTGGCTGGTGCGGCGCGCCGAAGGCATCGCCATGTCGTCCGGCCAGCTTCCGGTGGGGTGTTCCAACCTCGGGAGCCTTGACAGCGCCGTCGGCCGCATAGATGGCGCGGATGCGACCGAGGTCTCCATGCGGCTGGCCGAGCAGGGCATCACCCAGGCCCGCATCGAGCAGGCCCAGGGCCAATTATTCTGCGGCACAGGCACTGTCAACGGCAGCCGGTTTCTCACCGTCGTTGCGTACCAGAGCGGCGCCGGCAACACGACGGCCACGCGCGAGCTCGCGTGTGCCGCGCTGGCCGACCTGCAGCTGTCCGCCACCACCGTTTACGAGGGCCGGAACTGATGGTGGACCTGGGCGTTAAGGCGGATCCGCGTGCCCGGAAGCGCCTTGTGGGTATCGGCGCCGCGATCGCGGCGTGGACCGCACTCGTGCTGTGGTGCGCGATCAAGGTCGTTCCGCTCGACGTGTACTGGATGTCGTATTACGCCGCCGACTACACGCACGGTTTCGTCCGCCGCGGGCTCGCCGGTGAACTGGTTCGGTTGGTCCCGGGACACTACTTCGGGGCCACACTCGGTCTGCGCTGGCTGTCGACCGCAGTCTACCTGTGCGCCCTGGCCACGGTCGCGGGTGTGGTGCTCTTCAGCCGCTATCGATCTGAGCGCCGGCTGTTGGTTGCGATGGTGATTCCGTTGCTGCCCTTCGGTGTTCCGTTCGCGGCGTTCTCGGCCCGCCCCGACCTGTTCGGCGGGGCGGCCCTGGCGCTGCTCAGCTCGGCGTTGGTGTTCACACGTTCTCGTGCGGTGGCGACCGGTTGGTGCGCGGCCTACGGCGCCGCGATCGCGGTGCTGACGCTGATGCACGAGGCGATAGGGCTGCAGTTCGCTTTGGGCGCGGTGCTGGCGATCATCGTCCTCGGCGGTGCGCTGGACTCCTCTCGGCGCCTTGGCGCACTCGTGGCTGTCACACCGGGGGTCATCAGCACGGCCGTGGTGGCGGTCTTCGGTCGTCACGACATCGCCTCTCGCCTGTGCGCGGCCGTGCCGCATCACCTGATGCCCAACCCCTTCGCGACGGTGACGTCACCGGAGACGCTGCTGCGCTTCGTGATCGATGGACGGTCCAGTCAGACGGACTATCACGACTGGGTGTGCCGCAACGTGATGCCGAACTACGACAACGGAATCGTGGCTGCCATCCGCACCGTCGGCCATATCGGAGCACTCGGCCTCACGGTCTCGTTGATTTTCGGTGCCGCTGCCGTCGCGGTGACGCTGTGGGGACTCGGCGAGCTTTCCGGCGTACCGCTGCGTGCGTTCGTCGAGGCGTTGCAGGGTCGGATGACCTGGGTTGCCGCCGGCCTGCTGTTGGTCGCACCGGTTTTCCTCACCGGCTACGACTGGACCCGCTGGCTGACGATCGTCGCGTTCGATATCGCCATCGTGTTCATTCTCTTCGCCGCACGTCGACCGGAGATCGAACAAGCCCCCACACCAAAAACCCTGCGGCTGTTCATTCTTCTCGTCATCGCATTCGCATTGATCCCGGTGGGCGCCGTTCCAGGTTTCGGCGGCCCGCTGATGGCTTGATCGGCCATCCCCCTGCCTGGACATGTTTGCGGCCATGCACGCATTATGTTCCAATCCAGAAGTAGCACGGTGCATTCCAGGAATTACACCCCGCAAACGTTGCTGTCGCGCTTGGTGGTCATGTCGACCTGCCCGGCGCCCGGTGTGGGATTGACCATGCCCTGGGTGCTGGTTACGGCCTCGTAAAACCACGTCGCGCGCTCGTCCAATTCGATGTGGGTGTCGGTCTCCTGCGCAATGTGGAAATCGAAGCTCTTGTACCAGGATGTCCCCGGCCAATAGGCCTCGGCGAAGCGCGGATTGACCTGCAAGTTCCGGTTCATCAGCTCACCCATCGCCGCGCCCTTGAGCAGGACGGACTGCTGGCGCTCATCCGGGTCGAACCGCTTACCCTTCTCGATGCCCAGCGGCAGCAGCATCGCCATCCACGCCTTATCGACCGGTCGTACCGGCTCCTCGTTGACGATGTCCGACAACAGCTTCCAGTAATCCAGCCCGCGTGGCGCGGTGGCGCTCCATTCGACGTCCTTGCCCGTGATGAAGCGGCAGGTACCCTGCCGGCCGTCCAACCGTGCCATCATGTAGGCCGAGGCGAACTGGTCGAAGTAGCCCGGCGTGGTGTCTAGGATGCGCAAACCGATGAAGATGTTGTTCGTCGCGCTCTGGAAGACGTTCACCCCGGCGCGCTGATATTGGGTCAATCGTTGTCGGGACCGACAACGATGTAGGTGGCGCCGCCACCGTTGTCCGGTCCGGTCAACCCGAGATCGAAGACCGGGCGCTGCCAAAAGTCCAACACCCCGCCAGCGGTCTTGCCGGGCGGGTAGGTGATCTGCAGGGGACCGTCCTCAAGGCTGATGAAGTTGAAGATGTAGGGCGTCGTCAAGTTGCCGGTGACGATGCCCCGTTTCTCCGTCAGCGATTCCAGGACCACGAAGTCAGTCTCGTCCTCCACCCCGAAGGCGTTGCCCTGGTTGTTACGCCATGCGGTGATGCTCACCAGCGGCATGGCCCAGATGTATGCCTGGCGGGCGCGCTGGTAGTCCATCTCGTCGAACAACCGCTGCGACGCCTCGTCGTCGAAATAGTTGTCAATCAATCGGATGCCCCCGATGGGGGTCTGCATCATCTCATCGCCACGCAGCGTGGCCAGTCCAAGCGGGACCTCTTCCATTTCGCCGGTTTCGTCGCTCATCGTCGACTCCCTTCGGGGCCATCGACCAGTATCGCGCCCCGCCGACCTCATCGGGAAGCCACCGCCCGCCTTACCGACCGACGGCACCCCAAGACAGGTGGATCAATTTTGCAGGAACCGCAAAGGGTCAATATTTTACGATCCGGCTACCGCCCTGCCTCACCGCGGCGCCGGGCGCGCAGCAGCCTCTGCATCGTGCGTAGCAGGCCGCGTGCCGCGTAAATGGCGGACACGACGGAAAGCAGAACCATGACGATGAACATCAGCAGCCAGTTCGCTCGGTCGTGGCTGACGTTCCACCAGACGATCGTGAATAACACGGCGCAGATGAAAACCAGACTGTCGCGCCAGTTTCCGCGATAAGAGAAGGCCGCCTCGCGTAGGGCACGGCTCGTCTCATTTGCTGCAATCATGTCGTCGATACGGTCGTTGATGCTTTGCTGCAGTCTTTCGCGTCGGTCCGCCTGCTCCTGCGGAATCCTTTCCAGGAGGTCAAGATCCTGCTTGATCAGGCTGCGGTAGTCCGGTCCCTTCAGGCCGCCTGCGGCGATCCCGAGCAACGCTCCGCCGGCGATGGGGGCCGCCCCCAATGTGAGCGCAGCTATTCCAGGCATCGTTCTCCTTCATGGTTATCGGCCGAGTATCCGCCGAACCTGCTGCGTTGCGCCAACACTCCCGACGTCGCGTCGCCGGTGCAGAAGATCTCGGCACGGATTTTCAACGATCGGTTCCGGATGTTGGGGCGCCACTCCCTCCGAAAGTCGGACGTGCCGGGATAGTAGTTCAACTCGTCGCGGTCCTTGCAATCGCTGGATATCGTCCGGCAGGTGTCGAATAATGCGTAGGCATGGAATTCTTCGACGAGACGCAGCCCGCACCCGTTGAATCCGACTCCGATCACGACAACATTCACCCAAAGGTACGGCGCCGCCACATGCTGGGCGGCCTCGCGGCTTTAGGGGTGGGCAGCGCCGGCGCTTCTGCGGTGGTCGCGGGGTGTCACGGTTCGCATAGCGGGAATCAAGGCGCCGAGGGACCCCCGAGCTACGGGACCGGGATCAACGAGGGCTTCAACGGCAAGATTGAACTCGACGTTCGCGACTCCAAACCCGACTGGGGCCCATTCGAACTCAAGCACGCCCCCGACGATGCACCCAATGTTTTGGTGGTGCTGTTCGACGACACCGGGATGGCGTCGTGGTCACCATACGGGGGACGCATCGACATGCCGACCATGCAGCGCCTGGCTGATAATGGGCTGACATACACGCAGTGGCACACCACCGCGTTGTGCTCGCCCACTCGGTCATGCTTGTTGACCGGCCGCAACCACCATGTGAATCGCTTCGCCTCGATCACCGAAGGGTCCGACGGATTCCCCGGTGCCGCCGCCCGCCTCCCTTCCCAGTGCGCAACCATCGGCCAGGTGCTCCAAGACAACGGCTACAGCACCTTCTGGGTGGGCAAAGACCACAATGTGCCCGAGGAGGACGTCTCCAGCGGCGGCAGTAAATCCGAGTGGCCGCTGCAGAAAGGTTTCGACCGGTTCTATGGGTTCCTCGGCGGTGAGACCAACCAGTGGTACCCGGATCTGGCCGAGGACAACAAATTCATCGAGCAGCCCTACAGCCCCCAAGACGGCTATCACCTGTCGAAAGACCTCGCCGATCAGGCCCTCCGGATGTTGCGCGACCAGCGGTCCAGCAATCCATCCAAGCCCTGGTACATGTGGTTCTGCCCCGGCGCCAACCACGCGCCGCACCACAGCCCCACCGAATACGCCGCCAAGTACAAAGGGCAATTCGACGACGGCTACGAGGCATATCGCGAGTGGGTTCTCGGCCGGATGATTGACAAGGGCATCATGCCCAAGGGCACCCAGCTGACGCCGATCAACCCATTGCCCACAGACGTTGCGGTGGAAGCCGATTCGGTGCGGCCGTGGAATTCGCTCAACCCCGACGAAAAGCGACTCTTCTCGCGGATGGCCGAGGTCTTTGCGGGGTTCTCCGAGTACACCGACGCTCAGGTCGGACGGATCATCGACTACTTGGAGCAGACCGGACAGTTGGACAACACCATCATCTTCTACTGTGCGGACAACGGCGCATCCGGCGAAGGCTCGCCGAACGGGTCGGTGAACGAAAACAAGTTCTTCAACGGCTATCCCGACGATCTGGCCGAGAATATGCAATATCTGGAAAAGCTCGGCACCCCCGACACCTACAACCACTACCCGACGGGTTGGGCGGTCGCGTTCTCCACACCGTTCCAGATGTTCAAGCGTTACTCCCAGTTCTCCGGCGGCACCTGTGACCCACTGGTGATCCACTGGCCCAAGGGCATCAAGGCAAAACGGCAAATCCGCCATCAGTATCACCACGTCACCGACATCGTGCCGACCATCTTGGACGTGGCCGGCGTCAAGATGCCGGAGGAACATCACGGCGTCAAGCAGTATCCACTCAACGGTGTGTCGATGCGGTACAGCTTCGACGACGCCAACGCGCCCACCACCAAAAAACGGCAGTACTACGCCATGCTGGGTACTCGCGGAATCTGGGCGGATGGGTGGAAGGCGTCCTCACTGCATGCTCCGCTGGGCGGAAAGGGTCATTTCGATCAGGACAGGTGGGAACTCTTCCACGTTGACGAAGACCGCTCCGAGTCGAAGAACGTCGCCGATCAGCACCCCGACAAGCTCAACGAGTTGATCAACGCGTGGAACGAGGAAGCCAGAGACAACTACGTCCTACCGCTGGATGACCGCTCGGCGACCGAAATGATCACCATCCAGCGACCGCAGTTCGAACCACCGCGAAATCGTTATCTGTACTACCCCGACACGTCGCCCGTACCTGAAGGCGTGGCGGTCAACATCCGCGGCCGGTCCTACAAGATCATTGCCAACGTCGATATCACGAACCACGCCCAAGGGGTGATCTTCGCGCATGGCTCACGCTTCGGCGGACACGCGTTGTTCATCAAGGACGGCAAGCTGCACTACGTCTACAACTTCCTCGGCATCAAGCCCGAGCAGGACTTCGTCTCCGAGCGACTCACGCCCGGTAAGCATTCGCTCGGCATGGAGTTCACCCGCGAAAGCTCCGGCAAAAATGGCGAATCCATCGGCACTACAACTCTTTACGTCGACGACAAAGCGGTCACCAAAGGCCCGATGCGGGCACAGATAGGCAAGTTCACCCTCGCCGGCGACGGGCTGTGCGTCGGCTTCGACAGCGGTGACAGCGTCTCCCAGCAATACCGCACCCCAGGAACCTTCACCGGCGGAACGATTCAAGGCGTCGCGGTCGACACCAGCAAAGAAGCCTTCATCGACCTCCAAAAAGAAGCCGCAGGCGCCCTGGCACGGGACTAGCACACCGTCAGGCTGCTAATACCTAGAGCCGCTTATCAGATTCTCATCTTCATGGCTGATCCGCCATTTCGATGTCCACGAAGATGAGAATTCCGCCCTCACGGGTGGTTTCGTCAGTGTGACTTCTTTCCCAGGCCCCGCCCTGCGAAACGGTGCTCCGGCACGTGGCCGGCGCGCTGCGAGGTGGCCACACATGCCGTGCACGCCACCTCGTGCGTCGGTACTATCGCTCCAAGCGGTCATTCCGGCAGGGCGACGCAGCCTACGAACCGGGACTGAGGCCTTGATGCGGCTATCGAAATCTTTGCTCCTACTCCATTTTTCGTGAGGACAGTTATGTGCGATGAACTTTTTTCCGGCTTCAGTGAAACCGGGTGGGATGAGGCGCCCTGGGACGTCGAACCAACATTCACTGCTGAGGAGTTGCAGATCCTTCTCAACCCGGCGTTATCGGTCACTGAGGCCGCCGACCGCGTGGGTTGCGCCGAACACGACGTCCGACGATTACGTCGGGCGTCCTGAGACAGCGTTCGCGCTGGGCAAAGCCGCCGGGCAGAGGGGACAGATCGTGCGAACACCATTGAACCGCACCGGATCTAAACTCTAAGGAGACCAGGGCAACCAGGGCGGGTGGCCCACTGCATTGGACAGTCTCGTCGCGGTCAGGCGTTGGTGGCGGATTTGGCCGGCGTCGGCCAGGCCGAGGGGACCGGGCGTTGCCGCACTCGTTGTGGCCACCAGAACCACTTGCCCAGCAGCGCGGCGATCGATGGCGTCATGAGCGACCGGATAATCAGGGTGTCGAACAGCAGACCCAGTCCGATGGTGGTGCCGACTTGGCCGATGACCGTGAGCTCGCTGACCGCCATCGTCATCATGGTGAAGGCGAACACCAGCCCAGCTGAGGTGACGACCGAGCCGGTTCCGCCCATCGCTCGGATGATGCCGGTGTTCAGGCCGGCGTGGATCTCCTCTTTGAAGCGCGATACCAGCAGCAGGTTGTAGTCGGCGCCGACGGCCAACAGGATGATCACGGACATTGCCAGCACCATCCAGTGCAACTCGATGCCGATCAGGTGCTGCCAGATCAGTACCGAGAGGCCGAACGATGCGCCGAGTGAGAGCAAGACGGTACCCACGATGACCGCCGACGCCACCACGCCTCGGGTGATGAGCAACATGATGATGAAAATCAGGCACAGTGAGGAGATTCCGGCGATCAACAGGTCGTAGTTGGCGCCGTCTTGCATGTCTTTGAACGTGGCGGCGGTGCCCGCGAGGTAGATCTTCGAGCCCTCCAGCGGCGTGCCCTTCAGCGCTTCGTAGGCGGCCTTCTTGATCGCGTCGATGTGCGAAATGCCTTCTTGTGACATCGGATCGCCGTCGTGGCTGATGATGAAGCGCACGGCATGCCCGTCAGGGGAGATGAAGTTCTTCATGCCCCGCTTGAACTCGGCATTGTTGAACGTCTCGGGGGGCAGGTAGAACGAGTCGTCGTTCTTGGAGGCGTCGAAGGCCTTGCCCATGGCGCTGGAGTTCTTCTGCGCCTCATTCTGCTGATCCTGCAGACCCTTCTGGGTCGAATACATGGTCAGCATCGTCGTTTTCATGGCCTTCATGTTCTCGATCATCGACGGCATCAGCGCCACCATCTGGGGCATCAGGGTATCGAGGTGATCCATGATCGGCAGCAGGCTCTCGATGTCGTCGGTCATCGTGTCGATGCCGTCGAGGGCGTCGAAGACCGAGCGAAGCGACCAGCACACCGGGATGTCATAGCAGTGCTTTTCCCAGTAGAAATAGCTACGCATGGGTCGGAAGAAGTCCTCAAAATCGGCCATGTGGTCGCGTAATTCGTTGATGTCGATGGTCATGTCGTGCATCTTCTTGACCATCACATGCATGTCGTTGGCCATTTGAGCGGTGATGCTGGACATCTTTTCCATGCTGTCGATGGTCGTCTGCATCATGTCGGCCTGGTGCAGCATGTCGGCCATCTGGTCTGCTTGGTACTTCTGGTTCATCTGCTGGGTGACGCCCTGCATGCTGATCTGGAACGGGATCGAGGTGTGCTCGATCGGCGTGCCCTGCGGGCGGGTAATCGCCTGCACGCGGGCGATTCCCGGCACCCGGAAGACGGTCTTGGCGATTTTGTCGATCACCAGAAAGTCCGCGGAGTTTCGCAGGTCGTGATCGCTTTCGATCATCAGCATCTCGGGGTTCATCCGCGCCTGCGAGAAGTGCCGGTCCGCGGCCGCGTAACCCTCGTTCGCCGGCAGGTCCGCGGGCAAATAGTGGCGGTCGTTGTAGTTGGTCCGGTAGCCCGGCAGCGTCAGCAAGCCGACCAGTGCCAGTGCGATCGCCATCACCAGGATCGGGGCGGGCCACCGGACGACCAGGGCGCCGATCTTGCGCCACCCGCGAATCCGTTGCGACCGCCTGGGTTCGAGGGTCTTACCGAAACGCGATGCCACCGAAACAACGGCGGGGCCGAGCGTCAATGCCGCCGCCACCACGACCACCATGCCGATGGCCAACGGGATACCCAGTGTCTGGAAATACGGCAGGTTGGTGAAGTGCAGGCAAAAGGTTGCACCGGCGATGGTCATGCCAGACCCGAGCACCACATGGGCGGTGCCCTTGTACATCGTGTAGTACGCGTCTTCTCGGGACTCCCCCATAGCCCGGGCTTCCTGATATCGGCCGATCAAAAAGATCGCATAGTCGGTGGCGGCCGCGATCGCCAGCGTCACCAGCAAGTTCGTGGCAAACGTGGAGAGCTTGATGAGTTGGTAGTAGCCCAGGAAAGCGACCATGCCGCGTGCGGCGGCCAGCTCAAGCACCACCATCAGCAGAGTGAGCAGCACCGTGATGATCGACCGGTAGACCGCCAACAGCATGCCGATGATCACCAGGAACGTGACGCTCGTGATTAATTGCAGACTGCGGTCGCCGGCGATGTTTTGATCGGCCGACATTGCTGCAGACCCGGTGACGTAGGCCTTCACCCCGGCGGGTGTGGGCACACTTTCGACGATGTTTTGCACGGCTTCGACTGATTCGTTGGCCAGGGTTTCGCCCTGATTACCAGCCAAATAGACTTGGACGTAGGCGGCTTTGCCGTCGTTGCTTTGCACACCCGCCCCGGTGAGCGGATCGCTCCACATATCCTGAACGTGTTCAACATGTTTGGTGTCGGCGCCGAGCTTTTTGACGACCTGGTCGTAGTAGGCATGGGCATCAGCACCCAGCGGCTTTTGCCCCTCCAAAACGATCATGGCTGAGCTGTTGGACTTGTACTCGTGGAAAACCTCACCGACGCGCTTTGCCGCGACGACTGATTGCGCATCATCTGGACTCAATGACACCGAGCGCATCTTCCCCACAGCGTCCAGCTGCGGGACCACGATGTTGAGCACCGCGATGATCGCGATCCAGCCAAGGATGATGGGTACGGCGAACGTGCGGATCAAACGCGGGATCTTCTCACGCACCGGCTCGTTGGCAGCCAAGAACTGGTCGGTGCGGACCTCGTCGACGGTTGTGCTCATGCGGATTTCACCAAACAGAAGGTCAGGGCGTGCACGCCGTGGGTTACGTTCTGGTCCTTGACTTCGTCATCGATGGTGATGCGACAGCCGAGGGAGTCGCCGTCACTTTGCGCCGAGAGGTTCGGAAAGACCGAGGGGGCCGTCGTGCTGAGCACCAGGGTCCACGGCAGTGGCGCACCGTCGACCCGCCTCGGGTCGGCGGACAGGTCCAAGTAGTTCACATTGGCCTGACTGGCCGAGCCGAAGACCTCGTACTTGACGACCTTGGGCTTGAATGGCTTGGAATCATCCAGCCGAGGGCTCGTCATGACACCGGTGTCGTGAGCGCCGAAGAACGACTTGACCCGAACCACGGCAAAGCCGCCGACCACCACGACCAGCACGATCAGTAGCGGCAACCACGCGCTGCGCACCACTTTCGAAATCTGCACCCGCGTGCATTCCTTCCTGCTGCTCCCTACCACGCAAAGTGGTGATGGCCTGCGGGCGGGGGTAACGCCCTGAGGCGCACCCGGTCCGTGAGACATACTTCCTTGCAACCAATTTCGTAACGGCAACAAGCGTCGAGTGCCCGCGCCTAAGCCTAATACATACACTGCACACTTTGCAGACTGTGCAACTATGCGTGACCTAGATAACTCTTAGGCCGTCTTCGCGTAGATGCTCTTAACCAGTGCGGCCGCATGCTCGACGTAGGGCATCGGCGTGTCCTCGGCGCCATTAATGGGCTCACCCCCGGCCCAACGCTCAAAGCCCAAACGCACCGCCGCCGACGCCAGCGCGGAAATCAAGGCCGGCATCTCATCGTCGCACCGCATCCCTTGGCGTCGGGCAACGATCTCGGTCAACTGCATCTGAAACCGCTCCAAATCGGCGAGGAACGCCGCCAACACCGCTGGCGTAGATTTAGCGAGTTCCAGCATGCCGGCGACCCGTTCGCGTCTTGGCGCCATGCCACGAAGATGGCCGGCCGCCAACGCGATCAACTCCTCCAGCACCGCGCAATGCAGCCCGGGGCCACGCGCTACAAAGTCGGCGGCCAGATCAGCGGGGATATCAGAGGGCCCGTAAGCGATCGCGGACTCCTTGCTGGGAAAATAATTGAAAAAGGTGCGCGTCGAAACCCCCGCCTCGACACAGACTTCCTCGATAGTCACCTCATCGAACCCGCGTTCCAACACCAAACGCACTGCGGCATCCCGGATTTCCCCGCTGGTCTGACGGCGACGCCGCTCGCGAAGACCCCACCCATTCCCCATACGCCCATCTTGCACGCAGCGCACACATTGCGGTCAACCAGGCCCCGGGCCGATTAGGGCATGGCGGCGCGACATACCTCGGCGCGAGGTTGCACGACACGGTCACGATCGGTGATGGCCCCGCCCCCCCGTGTGTCGTGAGCAGCTAAAAGCCCGCTGCAAACAGGTACGCGCGGCGATACTGGCATTCCGCGACGCGGCCGCAACATCGCCGGCACGTAACCATCTCTGGCCGCCACCATCAACCTCTCGGCAGCGCCGCGTTATTACGCTCGTACACAACAGAATTCGCTATTGCCGAGCAGGTCTACTTAAAGCCACCGCCGAATGAGATTGCGCGAGCAGCACCTACAGCCCCGCTACACAAGCACCTTGGACAAGTGGATCGACAATCTCGAGAAATAAGGACGAGACCATTGCGATCACGTCGAGGAGATCTAGGAGCGTTTCCAGGAATACCTGACTAATGCGCAGATCTATTTCGCAAGAACTATACCGACGTCTGCCAATTCATTTGCGTGGGCATGGTTGGTGCCGATGGAGTAGCGTTATTGCGCATGCAAAGCAATCGCGGAGCAACGTGGCGACGGTTGTGAGTATGGCGGACGAGACAGAATCAGCGACGGCGATGGAGCCGCACTTCGAAGAGGTCCAGGCGCACTACGACCTGTCCGACGATTTCTTCGGAACCTTCCAGGACCCGTCCCGCACCTACAGCTGCGCGTACTTCGCCCGCGACGACATGTCGCTGGAGGACGCACAGCTCGCGAAGATTGATTTGTCATTGGGCAAGCTGGACCTGAAACCCGGCATGACGCTGCTCGACGTCGGATGCGGGTGGGGCTCGGCGATAAAGCGTGCAGTCGAGAAGTATGACGTCAACGTCGTCGGCCTGACGCTGTCCAAGAATCAGTGCAAGTTCGCTCAGAAGTTGCTCGATGGGCTGGACTCCGAGCGCTCGCGTCGCGTCTTGCTGCGGGGCTGGGAGCAGTTCGACGAATCCGTTGACCGAATCGTCAGCCTCGAGGCCATCGAGGCGTTTCCCCAGGAGCGATACGCGCCGTTCTTCAAGGCGTGCAGCAGAATGTTGCCCAGCGGCGGGCGGATGGTGTTGCAGGCGATCCTCGGACACCCGCTGAAGCGCTGGCCAGAAATGGGCATTCCTATCACGATGACCGACCTGCGGTTCATGCGGTTCATCGCCAAGGAGATCTTCCCGGGCGGGTCGATCCCGTGCGATGAGGACATCATCAACCTGTCGCAGGACGCCGGGTTCACGGTCGAGCAGAAGGAACTCCTGAGCGAGCACTACGTCCGCACTCTCGACCTGTGGGCCTCGGCACTGGAAGCCCACCACGACGCCGCGGTCGCCGCAACCTCCGAGGAGATCTACGAGCGGTACATGAAGTATCTGCGGGGCTGCAGCGACTTCTTCGCGCGGGGAATCAGCGAGTTGGGGCAGTTCACGCTGGTCAAGGGGTGATCACGGCGCACCGAACACCCACGCCGCGCTGTGTCGGCCGAACCCGAAGCTCCAGCAGGAACCGGGGCCCGGCTGATGGGGCCGCGCTTCGCGACAAGCAGGGCCGAGCCTCTCTGCAGCCCTGCGACTCTCCAGTCGGCGATGCTCACGTGCTGTCCATCGGTGTGAACGTCACAGAGTAGCGTCCACGATCACGGGTGTTCCGCCCTCCAGCCAGGCCGTGTGCAGTTCGATGATCTTGGTCCGGGTTGGTAACCCTTTGCGATGAAGCAGGTTCTCTCCATAGTCGAACGGGTGCGGGCTGCCGCAAAAGGCGTCATGGGCTGCTTGGCGTTCGGCGTCATTGCGCGGGTCGCGAGCAATTCCGGTCAGCGTGTCTCGCCGGAAACGCAGTGTCACTCTAGGGTGTGCGCGAATGTTCTTCAGCCACAGGGCATGTTCACCCGTAATGGAGACGAGATAGGACTTGCCGGCTCCCTCTACGGGCGATTCCCCGATTGTGGTTCGCGGTGTGGATGCCGACGAATGTCGCCGCCTTGACCACGACAGGACGAAAGTCCAGAAAACCGCGGACGACCTTCGTCCGCGCGTACCGTGACTTGCCGCTGCCGCAAAGCTGCCATTGACCAATGTCACCATTTGGTGTTGACTGCATTTTATGACGGACGGCGTTCCGGCTCGCGGGTCGTTGCGATCCCGCTGCGCGGCAGCGGTAAGTACGTACACCCTTCGGCCGATCACCAGCGTGATCCCGCCCGAACGGCCATGGGGGCTCTGGTTATCGCGCCAGATCATCGCCAGGATCATGGGGACTTTCGGCCCCTCGCTCGCGGGCACCCGCGTCGAATCGGTCGACGTCAAGCTGCCCGACGGCCGCCGCGTCAAGGGTGAATGGGTCTATGGGCCGCGAACGCCCACAAGCGAAACCGAACGCTCCTCAATCAGCCAAGGTGCGATCTACTATGTGCATGGCAGCGGGTACGCCGTGTGCTCGCCAAAGACGCACCGCCGCTTGACATCCTGGCTGTCGGCCCTGACCGGCCTACCGGTGTTCTGCATCGATTACCGACTCGCACCGCGTCATCGCTTCCCCACCGCGGCCGACGACGTCCGCACGGGCTGGGACTGGCTGGTCGAAACCTGCGGCGTGCCACCCAAACAGATTGTGATTGCGGGTGATTCGGCGGGCGGTCACCTGTCGGTGGACTTGCTGCTGCAGCCTGAGGTCGGTCACCCCGCCGCAATGGTGCTGCTCTCTCCCCTGTACGACCTCACGTTCGAGCTGTCGCTGGCGCGCGAACGGATACGCCGCGATCCCGCCACCCGGGCGGCGAGCGCGGGCCGCCTGGTCGGCCTCTACCACAGCGGCATCGACCTCACCCACCAACGGCTGACGCTCGACGTCCCGGGCGGCGGAGCGCTTCCCCCAACGCTGATCCAGGCCGGTGGTGCCGAGATGTTGCAGGAGGACGCGCGCCAACTCGCCGCCGACATCCGCACCGCCGGCGGCCGATGCGAACTGCAGATCTGGCCGCACCAAGTGCATGTCTTCCAGGCGTTGCCACGCATGACACCCGAGGCCGCCAAGGCCATGGCCTATGTCGCGCGATTCATCGCCCACGCCCTGCAGGATGCACGCGCCGTCGCCGAGGAGATCCACTGACCATGTTCGGCCCCGTAGACAGACTGCTCAACCGGTCGAAAACCAGCCGCGGCGCCTCGGCCGTGGTGACCGGCGCCGGAAGCGGCATCGGTGCCGCCTTCGCCATCGAACTCGGCAAGCGCGGCGGCGCGGTGGTGTGCAGTGACATCGACGAGACGGCAGCGCAGCGGACGGCCGACACCATCACCGAGCACGGCGCCAAGGCGGTGGCAATCCGTTGTGACGTATCGCGATTCGAGGACGTGCAGGCGCTCGCCGAACAGTCGCAGTCCTGGTTCGCGGCGCCACCCACGCTGGTGATCAACAACGCCGGCGTCGGCGCGGGCGGCGCCGCCATCGGCGAGGCGCCGCTGGACGACTGGCTATGGACCTTGGGCATCAACCTGTGGGGTCCCATCCACGGCTGCCACGTGTTCGCCCCGATCCTGCGCGAGGCCGAGCCGTCGCACGCGCCGCGGGGCATCATCAACGTGGCCTCGGCGGCGGCGTTCGGTGCGGCGCCCGGCATGGCCGCCTACAACGTCAGCAAGGCCGGTGTGCTCTCACTCTCGGAAACCCTCGCCGCCGAACTGGCCGGCACGCCGGTGCGAGTCACCGTGCTGTGCCCGACCTTCGTCAAGACCAACATCCTCGAATCCGGTCGCATCAGCGAACAATCCAGCGAGCTGGCCGGAAAACTGATGCGCTGGACGGGATTGTCCGCGGAGAAAGTCGCGCGCACCTGCTTGGACGCCCACGACCGCGGCGAACTGTACTGCATGCCGCAATACGACGCCAAGATCGGCTGGAACATCAAACGGCTTGCCCCGCAGACCTATACACGTGCGGCCGGCCTGGTGTCCCGCATCAACCTGCCCTGATCATCCGACGAAAGGAGCTACCGGTGGCCATCGACATGGAAGCCATGCTCGCCAAGATCAAGGATCGGCAGTGGGCGCTTGCCGACATCGATTGGGACGCGCCAGGCGCCGAAATGATTAGTGATGAACAGCGGCCACAGCTCAAGGCTTTCATGGCCGACCTGTGCTGGATCGAGAACATCGGCGCCAGGGGCTTCGCGGCGCTGGCGAAGAAGGCACCCACACCGACCATCGCCGAGATCTACCGATACTTCCACGCCGAGGAGCAGCGCCACGCCAACGCTGAACTGGCGCTGATGAAGCGCTGGGGCATGCTCGAGGACGGTGAGATTCCCGAGCCGAACGTGAACATCCGACTGGCGATCGACTGGTTGGACCGCTGGGCCGACGACATGCCGCTGTCTCTGCTCGGCACCGTCATTCCGATGCTCGAAGTCGCACTGGACGGCGCCCTGTTGAAATTCCTCCTCGACGAGGTGCACGACCCCATTTGCCACCAGGTTTTCGAGAAGATCAATAATGACGAATCACGCCATCTGGTGGTCGATTTCGAAGTTCTCGATATGATCGGGCACGCGAAGATCCGACGGCTGTTGATCGACTTCGTCGGTCACAATGCCACTCCGGGTCTCATCATCGGTGCGATCATGGGCGCACCGCTGATCAACAGGATCCGCAACGAGATCACCGCCATGGGTATGGAGCCAGAGCGGCTTTACAGGGCTGTGAAACGATTCAAAGAGCTTGGTGATCGCGGCGAACGGACCAGGCGGGTACCGACTTATCGTTTCCTGAGGCGCTACGCCGGAGTGGTCACAAATCCACGCCACCCGTACCACCTGCTGGCGAATTCGATGGTGTGGCTTTCCGACCGATATCCGCGGCTCCTGCTTCCGTCGGTACCGACTTGGGTTGCAGAACTCACCCACGAGCCGGCGGCGTGACCATGGCGAACAACCGCGCCCATGCGGCGCTCATCATCGGAGCCGGCTTCACCGGACTGGGGGCGGCGATCCGCCTGGCCGAAGCCGGAGTCGACGACATCGTGATGCTGGAGCGCGCCGACCGCGTCGGCGGAACCTGGCGCGACACAACGTATCCCGGTGCAAGCTGCGACGTCCCGTCGCTGCTGTACTCGTACTCCTTCGTCAAGAACCCGACCTGGTCACGTACCTACTCGCCCGCGCCCGAGATCTACCGGCATCTCGAGGACATGGCGAACAGGTTCGACATCCGCAGCCGCATTAAGTTCGGCCACGAGGTCAAGGACTTGAGCTTCGACGAGGAAGCCGGCGTCTGGACCGCGACCACCAAGAACCGCAAGAAGTTTCGCGCCCGCACCGTAGTGCTGGCCTCCGGCCCGCTGTCCGACGTCAGCTTCCCCGACATCCGGGGCCTGGACAGCTACCGCGGACACAAGATCCACAGCGCACGCTGGGATCACGACTACGACTTCACCGGCAAGCGCGTCGCGGTCATCGGCACCGGCGCCAGCGCCATCCAGATCATCCCCGAACTGGTCAAGCAGGCCGGGTTCGTCAAGGTATTCCAGCGCACGCCGTGCTGGGTGCTGCCGCGCCTCGACGTCGCCACCCCGCCGGCCGTGCAATCCCTGTTCGCCAAAGTCCCTGCCACCCAACAGCTTGCGCGTCAAGCACTGTACTGGGGCCACGAAGCCAGCGCGACGGCGCTGGTGTGGGACACCCCGTTGACGTCGCTGGTCGCCCGGCTCGGCCGGGCGCACCTGCGCGCCCAGGTCAAAGACCCGTGGTTGCGGCGGCAGTTGACGCCGGACTTCCGGCCCGGGTGCAAACGCATGCTGGTGTCCAGCGAGTACTACCCCGCACTGCAGCGCGACAACTGCAAGCTGATCGACTGGCCGATCGCCACGTTGAGCCCGGCCGGCGTTCGCACCAGCGACGGCATCGAGCATCATCTCGATTGCATCGTGTTCGCCACCGGTTATGACGTGCACCTGACCGGTCCGCCCTTCACCGTCACCGGACTGGACGGCCGGTCGCTGGCCACCGAATGGGCCGATGGCGCACAGGCTTACAAGAGCATCAACGTGCACGGCTATCCGAACCTGTTCGTCATGACCGGCCCCAACTCCGGGCCTGGCCACAACTCGCTGCTGGTGTACATCGAGGGCCAGCTGGACTACGCGGTACGCGGGATCACCACCGTCCTCAACGACGACCTGCGTTACCTCGACGTGCGCGACGAGGTCCAGCGTCGCCACAACGAGGGCCTGCAACGCCGACTCACCAAGACGACCTGGATGTCGGGGTGCCGTAGTTGGTACCTCACCAAGGACGGATTCAACGGGTCGATGTACCCCGGTTTCGCCACGCAGTATCTTCGCCAAATGAGGGATTTCCGGTACGAGGACTACCAGGCGGTGGCACATAACACCCAGACGCAAGCCTCCGCGTCGGCCTGAGATGCCGCACTGACATGGCCACCGACCGCGCATCGCGGCCCGAACCCGGCACCATCGCCAGCGTGCTGTACAACGTGCGGCGCGCACCCAAACGGGTTCGGCGCCAATCGCGGGAGTACCGCCAACTCATCGAGGGGGCGGTGTCCCAGCTTTTCGACGCGGCCGCCCGGCACCCGCACGGCGCCGCAAACTCCGGTGAGTACCGGATCGACGACCTGGCCCGACTGGCCGGCACCACCACCCGCAATATCCGCGTCTACCGGGACCGCGGGCTGCTACCGCCCCCACTGCGGGTGGGACGAATCGCGCTGTTCAACGACACACACCTGACCCGGCTGCGCCTCATCACCTCGATGCTCGACCGCGGCTACAACATCGCACACGTGCGAGAGATGCTCAGCGCGTGGGAGGAAGGCAAAAACCTCGGCGACGTGCTGGGCCTGGAAACCGCCATCGTTGGCACCTGGACCACCGAAAAGCCGGAGACGGTGGCGCTGGCCGACGCCCAGCGACTGGTCGACGACGCGCAAGCATTCGACCGCCTGGTGGCGCTCCAGGTGATCCGGATCGAAGGGACGCAAGCGACCATCACCCGCCCGAAACTCATCGAAGCGTTCAACGAAATCCGGGGCTACGGCGTCAAATTCGACAGGCTCATCGACCTCCACGAACAGATTGTCCCGGAGATCGACAAGATCAGCGACATGCTGGTGCGCGCCGGGGCCGAACACGTGCTGGATCGCATCAAGCCCGGCGAACCGCTGCCGGCCGACGCCGAAATCGCCGAGCTGATCACCATGCTGGTGCGCTTCCGGACTCAAGCCGTGGCGACCGTCACCGCCACGCTCGCATCGTCGATCGAATCGAATATCGAGTCGCTTGTCGGCCGCATCTTGGCCGACTATCTCGAATCGAGCTCTTCGGTCTGAGTCTGGTCGGCCGCCGGCACCTCGTGCGCTGAGCGCAACGCAAAAGTGCCGGCGTGCTAAGTGGTGACGACGGTAGCTATTGGCGCGCAATCAGATAGGGCGCGAGCGTGGACAGCTTTTCGCAGGTCTCTTCGAACTCGCGGTCGGGTGTGGACTCTTCGATGATGCCGGCACCCGCCCGCAACCACGTCTTTCCGTCACGTTCGTAGGCAGCCCGCAGCGTTAACGCCGCATCAAGCCCGCCGTCGGCCGAAAGCATCACCACCGCGCCCGAATACAGCCCGCGCGGTCCCTCGTCGAGGCGCATGATCGCTTCGACGCCACCGGCTTTCGGGATGCCCGACGCGGTGACCGCAGGGAACAGCGCTTCGAGCGCATCCATCCGGTCGTTGGATGTGCCCAGTTGGCCGCTGACCGTGGAGCCCAGGTGCTGCACGCTCCCCCGTTCCCGCACCGTCATGAAATCGGTGACGACGGCAGTGCCCGGCTCGGCGATCTCGGTCATTTCCTGCAGCGAGCTTCGCACCGAAATAGCATGCTCGACAATCTCTTTGGAATTCGACTCCAGGTCGTCGCGAGCCTGGCGGTCGCGCACCTCGCCACGCCCGAGCGCGCGGGTGCCCGCCAGCGGCTCGGTCACCACAACGCCGTCGTTATCGACGGCCGCGACCAGTTCGGGGCTATAGCCCACGGCTCGAATTCCGCCAAGCCGCAGCAGGAACGACCTCACCGGGGTGTTGTGCCGACGGGCCAGGCGGTAGGTGGACGGGAAATCGAGCGCGAAAGGCACTTCGAGAGAACGGGAAAGAATCACTTTGTGGTAGCGGCCGGCGGCGATCTCACCAACGGCCGACGCGACACGATCACGGTAGTCGGACGGGTCGGCGACGACGTCTACCGCCGAGGCCTCGCGCACATCGGGCACGCCGTCGCCGAGTACGCCGAGGACGTCGTCCCGGTGCCCGGCCGAGGCACCGAACAGCCGGACCTCATCCCGGGTCACCACGATGCGGCCATGCGGCCAAAACACTCGGGCCAGTGGGGTTCTCGGCGCCAGCCGCTGCTGCAGCCCATAGCGGTACACACCGAATTCGAAGGCGATCCAGCCGAAGAGCTGGTCGGTTTCCAGCAACAGTCGGTCAATGGCTTCACCGAGCACTGGGCCGGGCCTGCCCGACCATCGTTGGCTCTGGGTCACTCCGTCGCGGATCACTCGCAGCTCGTCGCTGTCGAGCTCGACCATCGCGCGCACACCGGTGGCCAGCACCCATGCACCGCCGCGCTCGTAGAGCAGATACTCTTCCCCGACGCGCTCGGACAGCACCACGGCCAGCTCGGCCGCCAGGTCCGCCGGATCGACGTGCAGGGGAAGCGGAATCGATGGCGACTCAGAGCCTGCGGAACTCGTCTCGACGCTGACCTCGGTCACGATTAGTAAATGTAGCCTAACCTATGTAGCTGCGCGCAACCGATCCCACGAACTTCCCCCTCGATTGCCGCATTCAGCTAAAACTCCCGCAGAGTTAAAGCGCCGACCGGCAGGGCGCGTCCGCTCGAAGCCTGGCGAGGCGCGACCCGTATAGACCTGTTTGTGCAGGTAGAGCCCGCTAAACTTCCGCAGTCGAGGTGCAGATCCCGCCGCGCGCTGTGAAGATCGCCACTCCAAAGGTTTCCCAACCGTTTACGTCGCGGTCGCACACCAGGCGCCTCCGGCAGCCAGACTTTTCCTAACGCCCACCGCCCGCCCGCCGACCCCGCTGGATTGGAGGAACACCGTGTTCATAATCCGGCTTTTCAACGGCGAGGAAGTGCACGCAAGCGAAGGCGACGAGCTCGAAATCAATCCACAGACCGGTGTGCTTTCGGTTTCGCGGGTCGACGGTTTCGAGGAAATCACGACGCATTACTCACCGTCGGCGTGGCTTTCGGTGACGCACCGCAAAAAGGGAGCAGGCGTCAGGCCCTCGCTCGTCCCGTCGGCGCGTTGACCCCGTATTGACTCCACAGTAAATGCACAGCACTTTCACACCAAACTAGGGGCAGCGATTGCGGGCCCGCGTACGGACTTTCGCTCGGGTGATTTCGCTGTGACCTGCAGGTTTGTCGCTTATCACCAGCCACGCGGGCGTCCGACACCCTGTGTGCTGCCAACTGGCGGCGGGCCCGCGGCGGGGATAAATTCTTGACGGTCGTCGGGATGTTTCGTGGTTGTTCCGCTTGCGGACGGTGCTTCCCCAGATCAGCGCTATAACCAACGGAGGCATCGATGCTGCAAGAGTTCTGGCACAACTTCACCCATAACTTGTTCAAACCGCTTCTGTTGTTCTTCTACTTCGGGTTCCTGATTCCCATCCTCAAGGTGCGGTTCGAATTCCCCTACGTCATCTATCAGGGCTTGACCATGTACCTGTTGCTGGCCATCGGCTGGCACGGCGGGGAAGAACTCGCGCAGGTCAGCGCGTCCAGCGTCGGGGTCATCGTGGGCTTCATGGCCCTGGGCTTCGTGCTGAACTGTCTGATCGGCGGCCTGGCCTACCTGGGCCTCAGCCGCCTGAAATCACTCCGAAAGGTCGACCGCGCAACGGTCGCCGGCTACTACGGGTCGGACTCGGCGGGAACGTTCGCCACCTGCGTGGCCGTCCTGGCCGCGGTGAACATCGCCTTCAACGCGTACATGCCGGTGATGTTGGCCGTAATGGAGATCCCGGGCTGCTTGGTGGCGCTCTATTTCGTTGCCCGACTGCGGCATCGGGGCATGGACTCCGCCGGCTACATGCCCGACGAGCCCGGTTACACGCCGCCGGTCAAGGTCGGGGTCGGCCCCGGAACCGCCGCGCGTCCGCCGCACGGGCAGAGTCTGGAGAGCCAAGAGGAAGCCGCCATCGAGCAGGAGCTGGAGCTCTCGCTGGAAAAGCTGGAGCACCCGGATTGGGAGCCCGACCAGAGCCCGGCGCGCCCCAAGGGCAAGAAGATGCCCATTTTCTCCCGGGAGCTGTTCCAGGAGGTCTTCCTCAACCCCGGCCTGGTCCTGTTGATGGGCGGCATCATCATCGGCCTGGTCAGTGGACTACAGGGACAGAAGGTCGTTGCCGACGACGACAAATTCTTCGTCATCGCCTTCCAGGGCGTGCTGTGTCTGTTCCTGCTCGAGATGGGGATGACGGCGTCGCGCAAGTTGAAGGATCTCCGCGCGGCCGGTCCCGGATTCATCGTCTTCGGTCTGGTGGCGCCGAATGTCTTTGCGACACTGGGCATTATCGTCGCCTGCAGCTATGCTTCGCTGACCCACACCGACTTCAAGACCGGAACCTACGTCTTGTTCGCGGTCCTGTGCGGTGCGGCGTCTTACATTGCCGTTCCGGCGGTGCAGCGACTGGCGATCCCCGAAGCGAGCCCGACGTTGCCGCTGGCCGCCTCACTGGGCCTGACGTTCTCCTACAACGTCACCGTGGGGATCCCGCTCTACATCGAGATCGCCCGCATCTTCGAGCATCTGTTCGGGGTCTGACCACGCTCAGAACACCGCTACCCCAATAGCGTTCGCACCACGGCGTCGGCCAGCAGCCGTCCCCGCGGGGTCAGGACCAGCCTGTCACCGTCGGACACCAGCAACCCGTCGGCGACCACGCCCTCGGCGCGCTCCCGCTCGGCGGGATTCAGCAATTCGACTGGGAGTCCTTGGCTCAGACGGGTTTTCAACAAAACGTCCTCGGTGTGCAAGGCGTCGGCATCCAGCTGCTCGAATCCGGCCACCGGCAGCGCCGCCGCGCTCAACCGTTCCGCATACGCGTTGGGGTGCTTGACATTCCACCAGCGCGTCGTACCGAGATAGCCGTGCGCGCCCGGCCCCGCGCCCCACCACTGGCCACCATCCCAGTAGCCGAGGTTGTGGCGGCACTCGCCGCCGGGCCGCGACCAATTGGACACCTCGTACCAAGACAATCCCGCCTGCGACAGCCGCGCATCCACCAACTCGTAGCGGTGGGCCAGCACGTCGTCATCGGGTGCGGCCAGTTCGCCGCGCCGGACTCGCCGGGCCAGCGCGGTGCCTTCCTCGACGACCAGCGCATAGGCGGACACGTGATCCACGCCGGTCTCGACCGCGGTCTCGACCGAGCACAACAGGTCGTCGTCGGACTCCCCCGGGGTTCCGTAGATCAAATCGAGGCTGACGTGCTCGAAGCCGGCGGCCAGCGCCTCGCGGGCGGCGGCCGCGGATCGGTTCGGCGTGTGGATGCGGTCGAGGACACCCAATACCCGCGGCGACACCGACTGCATCCCCAGCGATACCCGGGTGTAGCCGGCCGCGCGGATGGCGTCGAAGAAATCCGGCCATGCCGACTCGGGGTTGGCCTCGGTGGTGACCTCGGCATCGGGTGCCAGCGTGAAGTGCTGGCGCACCATGCCCAGCAGCGTCGCCATCCGCTGGCCGCCCAGCAGGGAGGGTGTCCCGCCACCGACGAACACGGTGTTCACCGGCGGCGCCTGCAACCTCGCGGCCGCCAGTTCCAGTTCCTGTCCCAGTGCGCTGAGCCAGGCGTCCGGATTGACGCCACCCAGCTCGGCCGGGGTGTAGGTGTTGAAGTCGCAATAGCCGCAACGGGTTACGCAGAACGGCACATGCACATAGATGCCAAACGGCTGCCCGGCGACCACCCCGACGTCGGGCAGGTCGACCGGTTCCTCGCGTATGGCCATGCCAAATGATCCCACGACGGTCCGGGCTACGCCGGGGCGTCGATCCCGGCCGCAACGACGACCGGCAGGCCGAGAGCGCGGTCTCATGAATTTCTCGGGCTTTGCCGGTGGATCTGCCAGGATTGGGCGGTAGTTTTAATCACCGTGAGCCAAGATTTGACCTGCTCGCATGGCCCTTCGGCATCCATGGCACAATGGTGGGCGTGATTGTCGACCGGCCCAGCCCGCACATTGTGCTAGTGGCTCGACGGCACATTGATCTCAAGCGCGTTTGCAGCTGTATCTGTCTGCCTTGACGTGGTAGACCCAGGCCCCCTGTGTCTCCAGCTGGCCGACGGTTCCGCGCCGCCCGAAAGTGCCGGTGAACTGTGCTGGCCGCGCTGGCGATCTTTTTAGAGGAGAGAACTTCCGATGACCACCGCCCGAGCCGCAAAGCCCCGTAACGAGGGCCAATGGGCACTGGGAAATCGTGAGCCGCTGAATCCGAACGAAGAGATGAAGCAGGCCGGCGCCCCGCTCGACGTGCGGGAGCGCATCGAGACCATTTACGCCCAGAACGGTTTCGACAGCATCGACAAAAGCGACCTGCGGGGGCGTTTCCGCTGGTGGGGCCTGTACACCCAGCGCGAACAGGGCTACGACGGCACGTTCACCGGCGACGACAACGCCGAGTTGCTGGAAGCCAGGTACTTCATGATGCGGGTGCGGTGCGACGGCGGCGCGCTGTCGGCGGCCGCGCTGCGCACCGTGGGCCAGATTTCCACCGAGTTCGCCCGCGACACCGCCGACATCACCGACCGCGAGAACGTGCAGTACCACTGGATCGAGGTGGAGAACGTCCCCGAGATCTGGCGGCGGCTGGCCGAGGTCGGACTGCAGACCGCCGAGGCGTGTGGTGACTGCCCCCGCGTGATCCTGGGCTCGCCGCTGGCCGGTGAGTCGCTCGACGAAGTGCTCGACCCGACCTGGGCGATCGACGAGATCGCGCGACGCTACATCGGTCAGCCCGACTTCGCCGACCTGCCGCGCAAGTACAAGACCGCGATCTCCGGTCTGCAGGATGTGGTGCACGAGGTCAACGACATCGCGTTCATCGGCGTCAACCACCCCGAGCACGGCCCGGGACTGGACCTGTGGGTCGGTGGCGGGCTGTCGACCAACCCGATGCTGGGCCAGCGCGTCGGCGCCTGGGTGCCGCTCGAAGAGGTACCCGAGGTGTGGCACGCGGTGACCTCGATTTTCCGCGACTACGGCTATCGGCGGCTGCGGTCCAAGGCGCGGCTGAAGTTCCTGATCAAGGACTGGGGCATTGAAAAATTCCGTGAAGTCCTGGAAACCGAGTACCTCAAGCGTCCGCTGATCGACGGCCCGGCTCCCGAGCCGCTGAAGCACCCGATCGACCACGTCGGCGTGCAGCGGCTCAAGAACGGCCTCAACGCGGTGGGCGTCGCCTCGATCGCGGGCCGGGTGTCGGGCACCATCCTCACCGCGGTGGCCGACCTCGCCGAGCGGGCCGGTTCGGACCGGATCCGGCTCACCCCCTACCAGAAGTTGGTAATCCTCGACGTGCCCGACGACAAGCTCGATGAGCTGATCGCCGGCCTGGAGGCGCTGGGCCTGCAGTCACGGCCGTCGCATTGGCGCCGGAATGTGATGGCGTGCACGGGTATCGAGTTCTGCAAGTTGTCCTTCGCCGAAACCCGGGTCAAGGCGCAGTCTTTGGTGCCGGAGCTGGAAAGCCGCCTGGCGGACATCAACGAGCAGCTCGACGTGCCGATCACCGTCAACATCAACGGCTGTCCGAATTCATGCGCCCGCATCCAGGTCGCCGACATCGGGCTCAAGGGCCAGATGGTCGACGACGGTGCGGGCGGCTCGGTCGAGGGTTTCCAGGTGCACCTGGGCGGCAGCCTGGGCCTGGACAGCGGCTTTGGCCGAAAACTGCGCCAGCACAAGGTCACCAGCGACGAGCTCGTCGACTACATCGAGCGGGTCACACGTAACTTCCTGAAATATCGCGGCGAGGGTGAACGTTTCGCACAGTGGGCTATGAGGGCAGACGAGGACGATTTGCGATGAGCGAACGAACAACCAAACTTCCAGAAGCCGAACTGCGGGCGCTAGCCGCCCGCGGGGCGGCCGAGCTGGAAGGTGCCAGCGCCGCCGACGTACTGCGTTGGACTGACGAGACGTTCGGCGGCATCAACGGACCACGCGGCTGGGCCACCTGCAACTACGTGGTGGCTTCCAGCATGCAGGAGGCCGTGTTGGTCGATCTGGCGGCCAAGGTGCGTCCGGGCGTTCCGGTGGTGTTCCTGGACACGGGTTATCACTTCGTGGAGACCATCGGCACCCGGGACGCGATCGAGTCCGTGTACGACATCCGGGTGCTCAACGTCACCCCGGAACACAGCGTCGCCGAACAGGACAAAATGCGTGGCAAGGACCTCTTCGCGCGTGACCCCGGTGAGTGCTGCCGGCTGCGCAAGGTCGAGCCGCTGGGCAAGACGCTGCGCGGATACTCCGCGTGGGTGACCGGGCTGCGCCGGTCGGAGGCGGCGACACGCGCCAACGCGCCGGTGGTCGGCTTCGACGAGGGCTTCAGGCTGGTGAAGGTCAACCCGATGGCGACGTGGTCCGACGAGGACGTGCAGAACTACATCGACGACCACAGCGTGTTGGTCAATCCGCTTATCTACGAAGGCTATTCATCGATCGGCTGCGCCCCCTGCACCGCCAAGCCGCTGGCGGGCGCCGACCCGCGCAGCGGACGCTGGCAGGGACGGGCCAAGACCGAATGCGGGCTGCACGCGTCGTAGCAACAGACGTGCGAGAGGACGAATCCGGCCGTCAGGCCGACGTCAGCGTGTTCTCGTCCTCGTCGGCCTGATCGGCGCGGCGGGCGGCGGCCGCGGCCTCGAGGGCGATCGGCGGAACCCGGGTGGCACGCACGTAGACGGTGTCCCCCTCGCGCAGTGCCAGCGCCTCGGCGTCGCCGCGCGTGATCTGGGCGGTGAAGAAACCGCCGGTGGCGGCGCTGGTCAGCTCGACCCGCACCTCGAAACCCAGCGTGACCACGCGGTCGACGACGGCGCGCACCACCCCGACGGACTCTGCGGTGCCGTCCCCGCCGGCGATCGCCATCTCGGGATTGCGCCCCACCCGGATATCGTGCGGGCGCACCAGGGTTCCGTTCAGGGTGGACACCGCGCCGAGGAACGACATCACGAACGCGTTCGCCGGGGCGTCGTAGACGTCGGTCGGGGATCCGATCTGCTCGACGCGGCCCTGGTTCAGTACCGCGATCCGGTCGGCGACGTCCAGCGCCTCCGCCTGGTCGTGGGTGACCAGCACCGTGGTCACGTGCACCTCGTCGTGCAGGCGCCGGAGCCACGCCCGCAGGTCCTCCCGCACCTTGGCGTCCAGCGCGCCGAACGGCTCGTCGAGCAGCAGCACCTGCGGGTCGACCGCCAGCGCCCGCGCCAGCGCCATCCGCTGGCGCTGACCGCCGGACAGCTGGTTGGGGTAGCGGGCCTGAAACCCGCTCAGCCCCACCACTTCCAGCAGGTTGTCGACTTTGGCTTTGATCTCGGCTTTGGGCCGCTTGCGGACCTTGAGCCCGTAGGCCACGTTGTCGCGGACGGTGAGGTGCTTGAACGCCGCGTAGTGCTGGAACACGAACCCGATCCCGCGGCGCTGCGGCGGCACCCGGGTCACGTCACGACCGTAGATCGTGACGGTTCCGGTGTCGGGCTGGTCGAGGCCGGCGATGGTGCGCAGCAGGGTCGACTTGCCCGAACCGCTGGGACCCAGCAGGGCCGTCAGCGAGCCGGTGGGCACGACGAAGTCCACGTGGTCGAGGGCGACGAAATCGCCATAACGCTTGTTGGCGTCACGCACGATGATGGCGAGGTCGTCGCGGTTGGTGCCGGCGTCAGTCACGGTCATTCCCCTCGTCAGGCCTGTCTGGCCGCTCGTGCGCGGCGGGCGTCGAGCACCACCTGGAAAACCAATACCAGCACGGCAACTCCCATCAACAGCGTGGACAGCGCGTAGGCGCCGTACTCCGCGCCGCGGTTGTAGCGGTCGGAGACAAGCAATGTCAGTGTCTGCGACTTCCCCGGCAGGTTCGACGACACCATGAGCACGGCACCGTATTCCCCCAGGGTACGTGCGATGGTCAACACGATGCCGTACGTCAGACCCCACCGGATGGACGGCAGGGTGATCCGCCAGAAGGTCTGCCACCAGCCCGAACCCAGGGTGGCCGCCGCCTCCTCCTGGTCGGTACCCAGCTCGTGCAGCACCGGCTCCACTTCGCGCACCACGAACGGCAGCGTGACGAAGATGCTGGCGAGCACGATTCCCGGCAGGCCGAAGATGATCTTGAACCCGAGGTCTTGCTCCACGAACCCCAGCGCACCGGCCGACCCCCACAACACGATCAACGCGACGCCCACGATGACGGGCGAGACCGCGAACGGCAGATCGATGACGGCCTGCAGCACGCCTTTGCCACGAAACCTGTTGCGCGCGAGCACCAATGCCGTGGGGATCCCGAAGACGACGTTGAGGGGCACCACGATGGCCACCACCAGCAGCGTCAGATTCAGCGCCGATATCGCGGCGGGGGTGCTCACCCAGGCGTAGAACTGGCCGAGCCCGGGCTGAAACGTCCGCCACAGGATCAGTGCCACCGGAACGACCAGCAGCACGAAGATGTATCCGAGCGCGATGAACCGCAGCCAATAGCGCACTCCCGCAGACGATGTCATGCGGACAGCTCCTCTCGCTTGGCCGCGTGTCCGCCCACGATCCGCAGGACGAGCAGCACGACAAACGAAATGGCCAACAGCACAATCGAAATTGCGGCGGCGCCGATGCGGTCGTCGTTCTCGATCAGCGTGCGTATCCACTGCGACGACACTTCGGTCTTGCCCGGCACCGCACCGCCGATCAGCACCACAGATCCGAACTCGCCGATCGCCCGTGAGAAGGCCAGGCCCGCACCGGATAACAACGCGGGCAACAGCGACGGCAGCACCACGGAGGTGAAGATCTTCGGGCCGCTGGCACCCAGCGACGCCGCGGCCTCCTCGGTTTCGCGATCCAATTCCAGCAACACGGGCTGGACAGCGCGCACCACGAACGGCAGCGTGACGAAGGCCAGCGCCACCGTCACACCCCATGACGTGTGCTGTAGGTGCAGGCCGATCGGGCTGTTGTTGCCGTACAACGCCAGCATCACCAGGCTCGCGACGATGGTGGGCAGCGCGAACGGCAGGTCGATGATCGCGTCGACGAGCCGCTTGCCCGGAAAGTCGTCACGCACCAGCACCCACGCGATCACCAGGCCGAAGACCAGGTTGAGCACGGTGACCCCGGCCGAGATCGTCAGGGTCACCCGGAACGACTCGACCGCGGCATTGGAGGAGACCGCCAGCCAGAAGGCGCGCCAGCCGCCGCCCGCGGATTGCCATGCGATCGCGGCCAGCGGCAGCAGCACGATCACCGACAGCCACACCGTGGCCGCCCCGACCCGAAGGGCGGTGGTCCCGCGGCCGCGCCCGGGAAGGGGCCCCGGTGGCGTATCACCGCTGAGTTCGGGCCGAATTGCCAGCGGGTCCGGCGTGATGGCCGTCATCAGGTGGCCTTCGTGTAGATCTTGGTGATGCTGCCGGTGTTCTTGTCGAACAGCTGCGGATCCGCGGTGGCCCAGCCGCCCAGGTCGGCGATGGTCCACAGCTTCGCCGGCGCCGGGTACTGGTTTCGGAAGTCGGCGGCGACGGCGGGATCGACCGGGCGGAAACCGGCCTGCGCCCAAACCTTTTGGGCCGCTGCCGTGTATTGGAAGTTCTTGAAGGCGACGGCGGCATCCAGGTGCGGGCTGGTGTTGACCACGGCCACCGGATTGTCGATCCTGAAGGTCTGTGGCGGGTTGATGTGTTCGACCGGCTTTCCCGCCCGCTCGGTGGCGATGGCCTCGTTCTCGTAGCTGATCAATACGTCACCGCTGCCCTGCACGAAGACATCGGTGGCTTCCCGCCCCGATCCGGGACGCAGCTTGACGTGCTCGGTCACCAGCTTCTTGATGAAATCCACACCGGCGGCGCTGTGGGCGCCGCCTTCACTTTTGACGGCGTACGGCGCGAGCAGGTTCCACTTGGCCGATCCGGAACTGAGCGGGCTGGGCGTGATGACCTCGACGCCCGGCCGCAACAGGTCATCCCAATCCTTGATGTTCTTTGGGTTACCCTTTCGCACCACCAGCGTGACCACCGAGCCGAACGGAATTCCCTTGGTGGCGTCCGTATTCCAGTCCTTGGAAACCTTGCCCGCCTTGACCAGTCGAGCGATGTCGGGTTCGACGGAGAAGTTCACCACGTCGGCCGGCTTGCCGTCGACGACGCCTCGGGACTGGTCGCCGGATGCCCCGTAGGAGGTGACCACCTGCACGCCCTTGCCCTCGTCGGAGGCGTTGAACGCCGGAATTACCTTGCTCCACCCCGGTTCTGGGACCGAGTAGGCGACCAGGGTGATGCTGGTGCGCGCGTCGGACAGCCCGCCGCCACCAACGGCATCGCTGGCCCCGCCGTGGCATCCGGCGATGAGGCCGGCAATCAGGGCAAGGGCAAGGACGGGCCGCCAGTGCAATGCGGTCCTGATGTCCATTGAGGGCCTTCCGACGCAGAACGTATGGGATTTCGGTCCCGTTTCTGCGGATAGGCACCTAGAACTTCAGGAGGGTTCGAAAACTCCAGACCAGACCGCGCACGGGTTTGGGAGTCAGCGACAACAGTGCACGAAGGCATAGCACCCCTGAATGCCAAATGCCACGCGCATGGCGGGAAGCCTAACAGGAATTGGGGTTGCCGCCACCGCGACGGTGGCTGAGCAAACAGCGATGCCGGCTAGTGGTGCATCAGGTAGGTCACCAACCACGTGACGACCACCAACGCCACCAGGATGACGAGAACCAGCGTCACGTGCGACCGGGGCATGGGCGTTACTCGGGCGTCCCGTCGGCGTGGCGGGCACGGCGCATCAGCTCGATGCCCTTGCCGAGCACGCCATCCAGCGCGGCCGCTGTGGCGTAGGCCACCACCAGCACGACCGGCACCACCACCATGGCCTGCAGGACGAAAGGGAGCCCCGAGAGCCACAGCTCGTTGCCGTCCCACCAGTTGAGGAACGCGTTCACGGGCTCACCCTATTCGGCCCTGCTGTCGAAGACCAATGTGTGAACCGCGGCGCACGGCTGCGGCTCCGGATGTCACGGCCTGCTGATTGCCGGGGTCGGACCGGCGGGCATGGTGCCCGGCCTGCTGTTGGCCCGCGCCGGCGCCAACGTCACAGTGATCGAAAAGCACGCCGACTTCCTGCGCGAACGGATAGGCGCACGCCACGCCAGCTAGCCGAAACGTTGGACGCGAGATCGCTGAGCAGCGATGATGTCCAGATGGTTCTGCACGCCCAACCCGAAGACCAGCCGGCCGACGCTATGCCCGAGGACGCTTATCAAGCCGCCTCCGCAGCGTCGATGTCGTCGTCCATCGATTTGCGCACGCCCGGGCCTCTCGCTCCCAGCGCCGCCTTACGCAACCCATTCCCGCCGATCGCCGACTATGCGTTCCTGTCGGACTGGGAAACCACCTGCCTGATCTCCCCGGCCGGGTCGGTGGAATGGCTGTGCGTGCCCCGGCCGGACTCCCCCAGCGTGTTCGGCGCGATCTTGGACCGCAGCGCGGGTCACTTCCGGCTGGGGCCCTACGGCGTCTCGGTGCCGTCGGCCCGCCGGTACCTTCCCGGCAGCCTCATCATGGAGACCACCTGGCAGACCCACACCGGGTGGCTGATCGTGCGTGACGCGCTGGTCATGGGCCCCTGGCACGACCTGGAGCGGCGGTCGCGGACGCATCGGCGTACCCCGATGGACTGGGATGCCGAGCACATCCTGCTGCGCACCGTGCGCTGCGTCAGCGGCACCGTCGAATTGATGATGAGCTGCGAGCCGGCGTTCGACTACCACCGCGTCGGCGCCGCCTGGGAGTACTCCGCCAACGCGTACGGCGAGGCCGTCGCACGTGCCACCAGGGAACCCGACGCCCACCCGACGCTGCGGCTGACCAGCAATCTGCGGATCGGGCTGGAGGGCCGCGAGGCACGCGCGCGCACCCGGATGAAGGAGGGTGACGACGTGTTCGTCGCCCTGAGCTGGACCAAGCACCCGGCGCCGCAGACGTACCAAGAGGCCGCCGACAAGATGTGGCAGACCACCGAGTGTTGGCGGCAGTGGATCAACATCGGCAACTTCCCCGATCACCCGTGGCGGGCGTACCTGCAGCGCAGCGCGTTGACGCTGAAGGGCCTGACCTACTCGCCCACCGGCGCGCTGCTGGCGGCCAGTACCACCTCGCTGCCGGAAACGCCGCAGGGCGAACGTAATTGGGATTACCGCTACGCCTGGGTACGCGACTCGACGTTCGCCTTGTGGGGTCTCTACACCCTGGGGCTGGACCGCGAGGCCGACGACTTCTTCGCGTTCATCGCCGACGTCTCCGGCGCCAACCACAACGAACGGCATCCGCTGCAGGTCATGTACGGCGTGGGCGGCGAACGCAGCCTGGTCGAAGAGGAGCTGCACCACCTGTCGGGCTATGACCACGCCCGCCCGGTGCGGATCGGCAACGGCGCCTACGACCAGATCCAGCACGACATCTGGGGCTCCATCCTGGATTCCTTCTACCTGCACGCCAAGTCACGCGAGCAGGTTCCGGAGACGTTGTGGCCGGTGCTGAAGAAGCAGGTCGAAGAGGCGATCAAGCACTGGCGCGAGCCGGACCGCGGCATCTGGGAGGTGCGCGGGGAACCGCAGCACTTCACGTCGTCGAAGGTGATGTGCTGGGTGGCGCTCGACCGCGGGGCCAAGCTGGCCGAGCGGCAGGGCGAGAAGAGCTATGCCAAGCAGTGGCGGGCGATCGCCGAGGAGATCAAGGACGACATCCTGATGCACGGCGTGGACTCCCGCGGGGTGTTCACCCAGCGCTACGGCAGCGACGCGCTGGATGCCTCGCTGCTGTTGGTGGTGCTGACGCGGTTCCTGCCGCCGGACGACCCCCGGGTGCGAAACACCGTCCTGGCGATCGCCGACGAACTCACCCAGGAGGGCCTGGTGCTGCGCTACCGGGTCGAGGAAACCGACGACGGGCTGTCCGGCGAGGAGGGCACCTTCACGATCTGCTCGTTCTGGCTGGTGTCGGCGCTCGTCGAGATCGGCGAGGTGCGGCGCGCCAAGCGGCTGTGTGAGCGGCTACTGTCCTACGCCAGCCCGCTGCACCTCTACGCCGAGGAGATCGAGCCGCGCACCGGCCGGCAGCTGGGCAACTTCCCGCAGGCGTTCACCCACCTGGCGCTGATCAACGCGGTGGTGCACGTCATCCGCGCCGAGGAGGAAGCCGACGGCTCCGGGATGTTCCAGCCCGCGAACGCACCGATGTAGAGAGTTGCATCGCGTAAGCCGCGTCAGCTGCGGGCGCTGAGTTTGTCCATCAGCGCGCGGGTGAGGTGGCCGACGGTGGTGTTGATGTCGCCGTTCCCCGCATCTCCCGGACTAAATATGGGCATGAACTCGACCGTGACCTCGACCAAGTAAGGCCCCTTGACGCCGAGGGCCCGAGCCGTGGGGATTGCGTTCAAAACTGAGTGTGGGCCGGATCCCATCGAAACCTTAGCCGCGACAACCGAATCCCGGACGCGTACGTCGGAAATGTCGTCCGAACCCCATGCATCGATGGGCTGCACGGTCAGTGTGGTCCCGTCGCACTTCTGCCACTGCGCGGTGGATTTGGCGAATAACGCGTTGGCGTCCGCGTCCGTCCGCAACGCGACGATGCCTTGCTGGACGCTGCCGACCTTCACGGAATCACCTTTGTGCACCCACATTTCGGTGGCCGGCGTGACGTCAGCCCAGGGCGCTGACTCTGTCCATCAGGGCGTGCGCGACGTCGATGGCGCTGGAATCGATGTTGGCCGATCCCGGGTCGGAGGACCGTCGTCCGCCGAAGAACACCACCTGAACCTCGACGAGGCAGTTCGACCGGATGCCGATCGCGCGTGCCTGCGGGGTGGGCCGCAGGGGCGGCATGTTGGGCAGGACCGACGTCGCGGTTTTGGTGGCCGCGATGGTGGAATCCGTGGTGCGGACATCGCTGATGACGTTCGTGGTGCTGATCGGGCCGCTCTGTTCCGACGTCGTCATGCCGTTGCACTGCTGCCACTGCTGGGCAAAGTGCGCGAACAGCGCCTGGGCCTGTGCGGGCGACGGAAGCGTGACCACACCCTCCTCGACCACGATCACCTGCGCCGGCTCGCCGTTGTTCCACCACGATTCCGACGCAACGTCTTTCACGTCGGCGGACTGGTACACACCCTGCTGCAGCATCGCCGTCACGCCCAGGCAACCGGCCTGCGACATCGATCGCTTGACCTGGTACAGCTTTTCGGGCCCGCCGAATTCGGCCGGATCCCGCGCCACGAACGGCTGATTGAGCATCCGCGACAGCGTCGGGCCGTCGAGAAGCACCTGTTTGACCGTCGCACCGCTGAGCGGTCGCGGCTTCAGGTTCGGCGCCGGCTTCGCCGTGCCCGCCACGACCCCACCGCAGCCCGTCGCCAACGCGGCGACCGCCATCAGCGTCGCCGCCATCGCCCGTATCCGCATGGTTACTTCTTGCCCTTGTCCCCCGCGGCGTCGGCGGACAGCGCCGCGACGAACGCCTCCTGCGGGACATCGACGCGCCCGATGGTCTTCATCCGTTTCTTGCCTTCCTTCTGCTTTTCCAGAAGCTTGCGTTTACGGGTGATGTCACCGCCGTAGCACTTAGACAACACGTCCTTTCGGATAGCGCGAATGTTTTCGCGCGCAATGATTTTCGATCCTATGGCGGCCTGGACGGGCACCTCGAACTGCTGGCGCGGGATCAGCTCTTTGAGCTTGGTGGTCATCTTGTTGCCGTACGCCGATGCCCCGTCCTTATGGACGATCGCGCTGAACGCGTCGACCGCCTCGCCTTGCAGCAGGATGTCGACCTTGACCAGCTGCGCCTCCTGCTCGCCGGCCTCCTCGTAGTCGAGGCTCGCGTAGCCGCGGGTGCGCGACTTCAGCGAGTCGAAGAAATCGAAGATGATCTCGCCCAGCGGCATGGTGTAGCGCAGCTCGACACGTTCGGGTGACAGGTAATCCATGCCGCCCAGCTCGCCGCGGCGCGACTGGCACAACTCCATGATGGTGCCGATGAATTCGCTGGGCGCGATGATCGTGGTCTTGACCACCGGTTCGTAAACGGTGCGGACCTTGCCCTCGGGCCAGTCCGACGGGTTGGTCACCACGATTTCGGTGTCGTCTTCCTTGACCACGCGATAGACGACGTTGGGCGACGTCGAAATCAGATCCAGGTTGAACTCTCGTTCCAGGCGCTCCCGGGTGATCTCCATGTGCAGCAGACCCAGGAAGCCACAACGGAATCCGAAGCCCAGCGCCACCGACGTCTCCGGCTCGTAGGTCAGCGCCGCATCGTTGAGTTGCAACCTATCCAGAGCGTCACGCAGAACCGGATAATCGGAGCCGTCCACCGGATACAGGCCCGAGTAGACCATCGGCCTGGGTTCGCGGTATCCGGTCAGCGCCTCGGTGGCGCCGTGCCGGGCCGCCGTCACCGTGTCACCCACCTTGGATTGGCGGACGTCCTTGACTCCGGTGATCAGGTAGCCCACCTCTCCCACGCCCAGGCCGCCGCTGGCCTTCGGCTCGGGCGAGACGATGCCGACCTCGAGCAGCTCGTGCGTGGCGCCGGTGGACATCATCGCGATGCGTTCGCGCGGCGTGATCTTGCCGTCCACCACCCGGACGTAGGTCACCACACCGCGGTAGATGTCGTAGACCGAGTCGAAGATCATCGCCCGCAGCGGTGCGTCGGCGACACCCTGCGGGGGCGGCACCTCGCGCACCACGTGGTCGAGCAGTTCGGCGACGCCGTCCCCGGTCTTGCCCGAAACGCGCAGCACGTCGCCCGGCTCGCAGCCGATGATGTGGGCGATCTCGGCGGCGTAGCGGTCCGGGTCGGCGGCGGGCAGGTCGATCTTGTTCAGCACCGGGATGATGTGCAGGTCGCGATCCAGTGCGAGGTAGAGGTTGGCCAGGGTCTGCGCCTCGATGCCCTGCGCGGCGTCGACCAGCAGCACCGCGCCCTCGCAGGCCTCCAGCGCGCGGGACACCTCGTAGGTGAAGTCGACGTGGCCCGGGGTGTCGATCAAGTGCAGCACGTAATCGGTGTCGCCGACCCTCCACGGCAGGCGCACGTTCTGGGCCTTGATGGTGATCCCGCGCTCTCGCTCGATGTCCATCCGGTCCAGGTACTGGGCGCGCATGGACCGCTCGTCGACGACGCCGGTGAGCTGGAGCATCCGGTCGGCCAGCGTGGACTTGCCGTGGTCGATGTGGGCGATGATGCAGAAATTCCGAATCTGCGCCGGCGCAGTGAAGGTTTTGTCGGCGAAACTGCTGATGGGAATCTCCTGGTGCACTGAAGCTTGCGTGGTGCGTCGCGGCCGTTTCCGGGGCGGTTCGCGGGTATGTCCAGCGTATCCAGACAGGGCCGCCGGAACCTACTTGGACACAATCGCAGCCCGCCGCTCGCGTCTATGCTGCGAATATGGCGTCTCCCCGGAAATCCCAGTGGAAGACGTTCCAGCGGTTCGCGGAGAATCTGGTGTTCAACGGGGCCCCGCGCCTGGTCCGGCAAGTGCAGAATTCGCAGACTGTGCTGCGCGAGTTACAGCAGGCCGTGCGGATCACCGCGAACGTCATCGCCGCGGTGGCGCCGCCCCCTGCCGAGGCGCCCGTCACCGGCCGGCCGGTGACCAGCGGCAGCCTCCCGACCGCGCACCGCGCCCGCAAACTGGTGTACGCGCCGAGCCTGGACGGCCGGGCCGATCCCGGTGAGATCGTCTGGACGTGGGTGGTCTACGAGGACGACCCCACCCGCGGCAAGGACCGCCCGGTGCTGGTGGTGGGGCGGGATCGCAGCGTCCTGCTGGGGTTGATGGTGTCCAGCCAGGAGCGTCACGCCGCCGATCACGACTGGGTCGGAATCGGTTCCGGCCCTTGGGATTACGAGGGCAGGCCGAGCTGGGTCCGGCTGGACCGGGTGCTCGACGTGCCCGAAGAGGGCATTCGCCGCGAGGGCGCCATTCTGGATCGCGAGATCTTCGATGCGGTGGCCGCCCGGCTGCGGGCCGACTACTCCTGGCGCTAGTGCGCCGACGAGCGTGCAGTCAGGGCGAGAAAACGCGAAAATCTTCGCCGTGAGTGCACGTTCGGCGAGTGGGGCTAGTCTGCCGCCGGGGGATCAGCCCTGGGTGATGTAGGACTGCAACTGCTGCTGCTCGGCCTCGAGCTCTTCCATCCGGGTCTTCACCACGTCACCGATGCTGACGATGCCGATCAGCTTCTTGCCATCCAGCACCGGCACGTGCCGCACCCGGTTCTTGGTCATCAACACGCTGATGGCGTCGACCTCGTCGGTCTTGCTGCAGGTGGCCAGCATCGACGTCATGATCTTGGACACCGGGCGGGACAGCACGCTGGCGCCATGCGTGTGCAGCTGGCGCACCACATCGCGCTCCGACACGATGCCGACCACGCCCTCGTCGCCCACCACGACCATGGCGCCGATGTTTTGGTCGTTCAGCCCCGCAAGCAGCTCGCGAACCGTCGCGTCCGGGTTGATGGTCACCACCGCCGCGCCCTTGTTCCGCAAGACGTCCGCTATCCGCATCGATGCCTCCAGCCGGGTCGTGATCCGCTTCACATCAGGCTACGGCTAACTCGCGCGGCGGAAAAGCCACTAAGAGAACCTGCAAACAGATCGTGTCCAAACGGTGAAAGCCGCGCGGATCGGCGGATTGGGCCACCACGGCCACCGCGGGCTTGCAAGATAGGCCCATGATCGAGGTCACGCTGCTGGGAACCGGAAGTCCGATCCCCGATCCGAACCGGGCCGGACCGTCCACGCTGGTGCGTGCCGGCGGGCAGACGTTCCTGGTCGATTGCGGGCGTGGCGTACTGCAGCGCGCGGCCGCCGTCGGGGTGGGCGCGGCCGGCTTGACGGCCCTGTTGCTGACCCACTTGCACAGCGACCACATCGGCGACCTCGGCGACGTCCTCATCACGCGGTGGATCAGCACCTTTACCCCCGATCCCGCGCCGCTGCCGATCATCGGACCGCCGGGCACCGCGGAAGTGGTCGCGGCGACGCTGAACGCATTCCGGCACGACATCAGTTACCGGATCGCCCATCACAGCGACATCAATGAGCCGCCGGCGGTGGACGTCCACGAATACACCGACGGCGCCGCCTGGGACCGCGACGGGATAGCCATCCGGGTGGCGCCCACCGATCACCGACCGGTCGCCCCGACCATCGGCTTCCGGATCGATTACCAGGGCGCCTCGGTGGTGCTCGCCGGGGACACCGTCCCGTGCGCCGGCCTGGACAAGTTGGCGGCGGGCGCCGGCGCGCTGGTGCACACGGTGATCCGCAAGGACATCGTCGCCAACATCCCCCAGCAGCGGCTGCAGGACATCTGCGACTACCACTCCTCCGTTGAGGAAGCGGCGGCCACCGCAGCCCGCGCGGGGGTGGGCACCCTGGTCATGACGCACTACGTGCCGGCACTGGTGCCCGGCCAGGAAGAACAGTGGCGGGCCCTGGCGGCCGCGCAGTTCGGTGGCCGCATCGAACTCGGTGACGACCTGCACCGGGTCCAGGTCGACGCGCCTGCGTGACGCCGCGGCTCACCGGGCTGCCGAATTTCGTTGTGCCGCAGGGGATAGCGCAACCGCTGCCACCATCAGCCAGGTCAGCGCCAGTACCCGCGCGATCGGCAGGATGACGCCCAGCGCCGGCCAGATCAGGACCGCCGTCGTCGCTTCGGCGAGGGCAGCCGTCACCAGACCGATCCAGGCGATCGGCCGGGGCAGCAATCTTTTGCCGGGCGCCGCGAGCGCACCGACCAGCAGGCCCAACGCCACGATGTGTCCTGGGCCGCCGGTGAGAAACACCAGCAGGTAGAGCGCCCTGACCACCGCCGCGTTCGCCGCGACGTCCCGTATCGACAACGCCCAACCCAGCAGCCCGGCCAGGCCGAGCGCACCGGCGGCCAGGGCGCCGCCGGTCAGTGCGACCGCGGCCGACCCGGCGCCCGCCCCGAGCCGGCGCAACCGCGCGGCCGCGATCGCGGTGTAGAGCGCCAGCGGCACCGACGACGCGAACGTCGCGACCGCGATGATGCGCACGGCTGTCGGCTGGGCGCGGACGTAGCTCACGACGGCGCTTGGCGGGCCGTAGGGCAACGGCATCACGCCGCCCACGGCGACCCCGATCGTGATGCCGCCGATGAGCAGCCCGATGCAGACCAGGGACAGCACGGCCAGGGACAGCACGGCCAGGGACGAGCCGCCCAGCCTCGGTCGGTTCACATCGCGCCGGGCCCCGCCGACGGCTGAATCGCTCATCCCTGCAACGGTATCGCTGCGGCTAGGCGAGCCGACGACGGCACGCACCCCGGCTAGGCGAGCCGGGTCACCTCCACGATCACGTCGAGGTCGGTGGCGCCCTCCCCGGAGTAGATGCCCTTCAATGGGGAGACGTCGGCGTAGTCGCGACCCGCGCCTACGCCCACATACTGCTCGGTGATGTCGGCGTCGTTGGTGGGGTCATAGCTCCACCACGCTCCCGTCCACGCCTCAATCCAGGCGTGGCTTCGCCCGTCCACCGTGTCACCCACGACGGCATCACGTTTGGGATGCAGGTAGCCCGAGACGTAATGCGCCGGAATTCCCATGCTGCGCAACAACATCAGCGACAGGTGGACGAAGTCCTGGCAGACACCCTTACCCTCTTTGAGCGCGTCCAGCCCCGACGAGGCCACGCTGGTGGTCCCGGGAAGGTATTCGAGTTCATCACGCACCCAATTGGCTGCGGCGACAACGGCTTCGGCCGGCTCGTGGGTCTTGCTGATCTTCTTGCCCACCGATGCCACCCGCTTGCTGGCCGGGGTGTGCTCGGTGGGGCGCAGCAGGTCGTAGTAGCGATCGATTACGGCGTCCGACTGCAGGTCGCTCCAGCCCACCTCCGCCGAGAGCGGCTCGGCCCGTTCGGTTTCGACGACGGAGGACGACATCACCGTGAGGTCGGTATGGGGAGCGTGCAAGTCGAACGCCGTGACCGCGGTACCCCAGTAGTCGATGTAACGGTAGGACCGCGTCGCCGGGATGGTCTCGACGCGGTTGAGGATGACGTTCTGCCGGGTGTTCGACCGCGGGGTCAGCCGGGCCTCGTTGTAGGAGGCGGTCACGGGCGACTGGTATGCGTATCCCGTGGTGTGCACCACCCGCAGCCGCCACATCAACCGTCCCCTTTCCTGCTGACCAGCCGGGCACGCTGGCCCGCGTCCGACCACGCTACCCAGGGCGTCACGTGGAAGTACTGCAGCGCCAACGCTTCTCCGACGTCATGGCAGGTGCTCTGCAGCCCCGCCAGGCGGCTCTCCAACGATTCCAGCAGCACGCCGGGCTGGACGAACTCCAACTCGCTGCGCGCCTGACCGAGCAGCCGCTGCGCCTCGGCCGTGGCCCCGATCCGGCTCTGCCGGTTGCGGACCAGTTCGTCGAGGTTGTGTTCGGCCAGCCGCAGCGAGTAAAACACCGAACGCGGAAATAGCCGGTCCAGCAACATGAATTCGACCACTCGGCCCGCGTCCAGCACACCGCGGTAGGTGCGCAGGTAAGTGTCGTGTGCACCCGCCGAGCGCAACAGCGTCACCCACGCCGGCGACGAAGCGCTGTCTCCGACCCGCGACAGCAGCAGTCGCACCGTCATGTCCACCCGTTCGATCGCCCGGCCCAGCACCATGAACCGATAGCCGTCGTCACGCGAAAGCGTAGAGTCGGCCAACCCGGCGAACATTGCCGCGCGTCGCTCGATGAACGACAAGAAGTCGTGTGGCCCAAGGCGTTTGGCGGCACTTTGGCGTTCGGGCAGGGCGTGGTAGGTCGTGTTGAGGCACTCCCAGATTTCGCTGGACGTCACCTCACGCGCCGACTTCGCGTTTTCCCGCGCGGCGGTGATCGCGTCGACGATCGAGCAGCCGCCTTGGGTGTTGGTGTTATAGGCCACCAAGTCGGTCAACGACCACACATCCAAGTCGTGATCCGGCGGGTCGATGCCGAGCACCCGCAGCAGCACGCGCGAAGCCTGGTCGGGGTCGACGCTGGAGTCCTCCAGCAGTTGGTGCAGTGCGACGTCCAGGATTCGTGAGGTGTCGTCGGCTCGCTCGACGTAGCGGCCGATCCAGTAGAGCGCCTCGGCGTTACGTGCCAGCATCAGCGCACCGCCTTTTGTTGTTGGTGTTGCTTGGACTTCTCGCGCTGGGGCTGGTCGGTGGGCTGCGGCTGCTGCGAGGTCACAGACGTCAGCCGCGGCGAGTCTTCCAGCGGGTCCGGCATCGAGTCGGGCAACGACCGCACCACCTCCGCCGCGCCGAGCTCATGGTCGCCCGCCGACGCCCGTGACGCCAACACCCAGGTGTCCTTGGACCCACCGCCCTGGCTGGAGTTGACCACCCGCGACCCCTCGACCAGGGCCACGCGGGTCAGCCCGCCGGGCAACACGAACACGTCGTTGCCGTCGTTGACCGCGAATGGCCGCAGATCCACGTAGCGGGGCGCCAGGGTGTTACCGATCTGCGTCGGCACGGTCGAGAGCTCCATCATCGGCTGCGCGATCCAGCTGCGGGGATCGTCGCGAATCTTCTTGGCGACGGCAGCGAGCTCTTTCGCCGACGCCTCCGGACCGAACACGATCCCGTAGCCGCCGGAACCCTCAACCGGCTTGATGACCAGCTCGTCGATGCGGTCCAGCGCTTCTTCACGCTCGTCATCAAGCCAGCAGCGCAACGTCTCCACGTTGGCCAGCAGTGGCTTCTCGCCCAGGTAGTACTCGATCATGGTGGGCACGTAGGTGTAGACGAGTTTGTCGTCGCCGACGCCGTTGCCGATGGCGCTGGAGATGGAGACGTTGCCGGCGCGGGCCGCGTTGACCAGACCGGCCACGCCCAGCATCGAGTCGGCGCGGAACTGCAGCGGATCGAGGAAGGCGTCGTCGATGCGCCGGTAGATGACGTCGACCTGACGCTCGCCCTCGGTGGTGCGCATGTACACCTGGTTGTCGCGGCAGAACAGGTCACGCCCCTCGACCAGCTCCACACCCATCTGACGGGCCAGTAGCGAATGCTCGAAATACGCCGAGTTGTAGACGCCCGGGGTCAGCACCACCACCGTCGGGTCGGCCTCGTTGGTGGCCGCGGAGTTGCGCAGCGCCCGCAGCAGGTGCGAGGCGTAGTCGTCGACCGCGCGCACCCGATGGGTGGCGAACAGGTTCGGGAAGACCCGCGCCATGGTGCGCCGGTTCTCCATGACATAGGACACACCCGACGGCGAGCGCAGGTTGTCCTCGAGAACCCGCCAGACGCCCTTCTCGTCGCGGATCAGATCGATGCCGGCGACGTGGATCCGCACGCCGTTGGGCGGGACGATGCCCATCGCCTGGCGGTGGAAATGCTCGCAGGAGGTGATCAGGCGACGCGGAATGACGCCGTCGTTCAGAATTTCCTGGTCACCGTAGATGTCATCGAGATACATCTCGAGCGCCCTGACCCGCTGGGTGATGCCGCGCTCCAGCCGGGTCCAGTCGGCGGCCGAGATAACCCGTGGCACCAGGTCCAGCGGAAATGGCCGTTCCTGGCCCGATAACGAGAAGGTGATCCCCTGGTCGAGGAAGGCGCGCGATAGCGCTTCGGCGCGAGCTTTCAGCTCCGAGGCGTCCGATGGCGCAAGCTCGGCGTAAATGCCCTTGTAGGGGCCGCGGACGGTGCCCTGGGCGTCGAACATCTCGTCGAACGCCATGTCGTAGGCGTCCGAAGACCCGTTGTAGCCGCCGAAAATGCGCTCAGAACGCGCAGCGCGAAGTCCCCGCTTGCTGTCGTCAAGCTGGTTCGTAAGACTCACTGTTCAGATGCTGCCTCAAGTCGACGTTCTGGCAGCCCAGGTGTTCCCGTTTTGGGAGAAAACGTAACTCACTGATAACCTGGGCAATCGCTGTGGTGTTATCCGGCGACCCGCAAAACGTCTAATCGAAGAAGGAACTCCCGCGTGGCCAACATCAAGTCGCAGCAGAAGCGCAACAAGACGAACGAGCGCGCCCGCCTGCGCAACAAGTCGGTGAAGTCGTCGCTGCGTACCGCTGTCCGCGCGTTCCGCGAGGCCGCCCACGCCGGCGACAAGGAGAAGGCCGCCGAGTTGCTGGTGTCGACCAACCGCAAGCTGGACAAGGCGGCCAGCAAGGGCGTGATCCACAAGAACCAGGCCGCGAACAAGAAGTCGGCGCTGGCGCAGGCCCTCAACAAGATCTAAAGGTCCTACCGGCCGACGCCGTCCCGTCCCTAGTGGCCGCGCTGGGCGGCTAGTTCGGCGACCTGCCTGACCGCGGATTCCAGGGCGTAGTCGGCGTCCACCACCGCCCCCTTGACGTTCGCATTGAGCGTGGCGACCACCTTCATCGCCGTCGCCACCGAGTCACGCGACCAACGCCGCGCCTGTTTCTGCGCCTTCTGCACCCGCCAGGGCGGCATCCCGAGCTGCGACGCCAGCCGGTAGGGGTCGCCCGACAGCGGGCCGACCCGGCCGATCGTGTGGATCGCCTCGGCCAGCGCATCGGCCAACACCACCAGCGGCTCGCCCCGCATCATCGCCCAGCGCAGCGCCTCGGCGGCTCCCTCGATGTCTCCGGCCACCGCCTTGTCCGCGATGTCGAAGCCCTTCACCTCGGCCTTGCCGCTGTGGTACCGGCGCACCGCCGCGGCGTCGACCACCCCGCCGGTGTCGGCGACCAGTTGGGAGCAGGCAGAGGCCAGCTCCCGCAGATCGGAACCGACCGAATCCAGCATCGCAGTCACCGTGTCCTCGTCGGCCTTGACCCGCAGGCCGCGAAATTCCTTGCGGACGAAGTCGATGCGTTCGCTGAGTTTGGTGATCCGCGCGCACGCATGCACCTCGGCGCCGAGGGACTGCAGCTCGGTGGCCAGCGCCTTGGCCCGCCCACCGCCCGAGTGCACCACGACCAGCACCACACCCGTCGGCATGTCGTTCGCGGCCGAAACAATCACCGCGGCAGCGTCTTTGCCCGCTTCGCCGGCGGCCTCCAGCACGACGATCCGCTCGTCGGCGAACAGTGACGGACTCAGCAGCTCGGCGAGCTCATAGGTGCTGACGTCGCCCGCCCGCATGCGGTTGATCGGAACGTCGTCGGTGCCGGCCCGTTTCCGCGCCAACCGCAGCACGTCGGCCACCGCCCGATCGACCAGCAGTTCCTCGTCTCCCAGGACCAGGTGCAACGGCGAAACCTCGCTCACCCCACGATGGTGTCACGCCGCACCGACTGCGCCGCTCGGGGATCCGGCGGGACGACGACCTGCCCTAGCCCAGTCCGGACAGTGCCCAGGCCAGCCCGGCCAGCGCCGCCACTCCGGCCGCGAGGCGGAATGGCCGCCACCGCCACAGCACCACCGCCAGCACCGTGACACCGCCGACGATCAGCGTGCCGGGCAGGCCCTCCGGGACCGGCAGGGTCGCGCCAGGCAGGTTGGCCGCCCGGCGGGCCACCGCGTCGACCCACCACAACTCGGGACCGGTGAAACGGATCAGCAGCCGCGCGGCGGCCGGCCACACCGCGCAGAGCGCCGCCGCCGCGGTACCGAGCACCGTGATCGGCGCGATCACGGCGGCCACCACGAGGTTCGCGAGCGCGGCAACCACGCTGAATCGGCCCGAGATCGCCGCGACCAGAGGCGCGGTCACCACCTGCGCGGCCCAGGCGACGGCGAGCGCGTCGGCCAGCGGCTTGGGCCACCCCTTCCCCACCAGCCGCCGCGACCAGACCGGCGCGACGACGATCAGCGCGGCGGTGGCGACCACCGACAGCGCGAACCCCACGTCGACGGCCAGCGCGGGGGTGACGGCCAGCAGCACCAGCACGGTGGCGGCCAGGGCCGGAATGGCTTGGCGCCGACGCGAAGACAGCATCCCCACCAGTGCGATGGCACCCATCACCGCCGCCCGCACCACACTCGCCGTCGGCTGCACCACGATGACGAAGGCCACCAGCGCCAGCGCGGCAAGGGCGACGGCAGCGCGGGGACCGACCAACCGGGCGGCGAACAGCACGGCGGCGCACACGATCGTCACGTTGGCGCCCGACACGGCCATCAGGTGCGTCATGCCGGCCGCGCGAAAGTCGCGGCTGGTCTCGCTCGGCACCGCCGAGGTGTCGCCGAGCACCAGCGCGGGCAGCATCGCCGCCTGCTCGCCGGGCAGCGTGTCGCGGACGGCGGCGGCGAATCGGCTGCGCACCCCGTGCGCGGCGCGCTGCACGGCGCTCGCGGTGCCCATGGTCGGCCGGCCTGACGCGTTGAGCACCGCGACCGTCAGGTCGCGACGGGCCGGCCGGGTGATCCGCGCGGTGAACTGCACCGGCTGGCCCACCATCACAGCGCCGAAGTCCGAGGCGCGCGCGAACACGACGACCCGGCCCGATGTTTGGGCGTCGCGCAGACGTCGCAGGGAGGCCTTGAACATCAACCGGCCGGCGCCCAGCGACGCCGGGCTCTCGGTGGGCGTGACGGTGACCGGAGCGCTGCTGCCGAACGCCGCGGTGATCGGGTGGTGAACGACAGCGTCGGTGCGCAGCCCGATGGCGAAGCCGTATCCCGCACCAACCACGCCGACCGCGGCCACCCCGGCGCCGATCGCCCGCAGCCGCGCTGTTCTGCCGGGCCGGTGCGCGGCGCGCCATGCCAGCACACCGGACGCCGCGGTCAGCGTGAGGCAGCACCAGGCGAGGATTCGGCCGGCCGGCCACCAGATGCCGGCGGCGGTCACCGCCCAACAGGTCAGCGCCGCCGGCACCAGGCGCACATCGACATGCCCGGAAGGCGATACGCCCGGCCCGGGAGGAACCACCGGGGTCAGACACGGACCAGGGCGCGCAGCTTCTCCAACCGCGCCGGTCCGATGCCCTCGACGTCGGCGAGCTGGTCGACGCTGGTGAACTTGCCGTTGGATTGCCGCCACGCCACGATCGCGGCGGCGGTGACCGGCCCGACGCCGGGCAGCGCGTCGAGTTCCTGAACGGTCGCGGTGTTCAGGTCGACCGCCTGGCCCGGCTTCGGCTTGACCGATCCCGGCGTCGGTGTCGGGGCCTTCGACGTCGGCGTCGTTCCGGCGGCCACCGAACTGCCCAGCGCCGTCGGCTGCCCGGGAGCGGGCGCGAGACCGACCACGATCTGTTCGCCGTCACCGAGCGGTCGGGCCATGTTCAGTCCGATGGTGTCCGCCCCGTTCACCGCGCCGCCGGCGGCCTGAAGCGCATCGGCGATACGCGCGCCCGGCGCGAGGGTCACCAGGCCCGGGGTGTGCACCAAACCGACCACGCTGACCACCACCGGGCGGTCGGGCTCCGGCGGTGGCGCGGCACCCGGACTTGCCGACGACCTGGGGCCGGCCGTCGACACCTTCTCCACCGGTGGCAGCTTGGCCGACATCACCGGCGCCGGCCGATCGCGCAGCAACGTGAAGACCGTGACCAGCACAGCCAGCGCCGCCACGATCGCCAGCCCGATGGCGCCGGCGCGTCCGGGGTCGGCGCGCATCCTGGCCATCCAGCCCCGGTCCCGCGACGCGTCGGGAAGCCACCGCGGCAGCAGCGAATTCTGGTCGTCGTCGGGGGCGTCGCCGGTCGGGGCCGACCCGGCGTCCTCGGGACCGGCGTCCGCATCGGTCTCCGGTTCAGCGTTGAGCCGTCGCTGCAGGCGCTCCGCCGGAAGTTCTGTTCGCATGGGCCGACGGTAGGTCCGCGGACCGCCACAACGGCCCCGCTCAACGGCGCCGCGGGGCCGATCTGTGGATTAACCCGAGGCTGTGCATGGGGCCCGCGAGGGATGGGTCAAGATGGAAGTCGAGCGAACGACCGGCACCGCCAGAAAACAGCTCTGGGCGCTGCGTCGTCACGGTCACCCCGAAACGACAGGAGGCTGCCATGCAACTGGCGCTCACGCCCGAGGAAGCCGCGTTCCGCGACGAACTCCGCACCATCTACACGACCAAGATCCCCGAGGAGCTGCGCGACCGGGTGCGCCGGGGCTCGGCGGAAGTGAACCACGACGACATCGTCGCCAGCCACAAGATCCTGCACGAGCACGGCCTGGCGGTACCGAACTGGCCGGTCGAGTGGGGCGGCAAGGACTGGACGCCCACCCAGCATCAGATCTGGGCCGACGAAATGCAGCTGGCGTGCGTCCCGGAACCGCTGAACTTCAACACCAAGATGGTGGGCCCGGTGATCGCCGAATTCGGTTCGGAGGAGGTCAAACAACGCTTCTTGCCCCCGACGGCCAGCCTCGACATCTGGTGGTGCCAGGGATTCTCCGAGCCCGAGGCCGGATCGGACCTGGCGTCGCTGCGCACCACCGCGGTCCGCGACGGCGACAGCTACGTCGTCAACGGCCAGAAGACCTGGACCACGCTCGGGCAGTACGCGGACTGGATCTTCTGCCTGGTCCGAACCGACCCGCAGGCTCCCAAACGCCAGGCCGGCATCTCGTTCCTGCTGTTCGACATGAACACACCGGGCATCACCCTGCGGCCCATCAAGACGATCGACGGCGGCCACGAGATCAACGAGGTCTTCTTCGAGGATGTCCGGGTGCCCGCCAACCAGCTTGTCGGAGAAGAGAATCAGGGCTGGACGTACGCGAAGTACCTGCTGGGCAACGAGCGCACGGGCATCGCCGGAGTGGGGCGGACCAAGGTGCGCCTCGCCGAGGTGAAGAAGCACGCGGCCGCCACCGGGGTGCTCAACGACCCGCTGTTCGCGGCGCGGCTGGCCGAGGCCGAAAACGAGCTGTTGGCACTGGAACTCACCCAATCGCGGGTGGTCACCGACTCCGCGGACGGCCAGCCCAACCCGGCGTCATCGGTGCTCAAGCTGCGCGGCAGCCAGCTGCAGCAGGCGGCCACCGAACTGCTCGTCGAGGTAGCCGGGCCGGATGCGCTGCCCGCCAACGGCGAAGACATCGCGTCACCGTCCTGGGCCCAACACAGTGCGCCGCACTACCTCAACTACCGCAAGACCTCGATCTACGGCGGTAGCAGCGAGGTGCAGCGCAACATCATCGCGTCGACGATTCTGGGATTGTGAGGCAGCCATGGACTTTCAATTGAGCGACGAGCAAGCCCTGCTCCGCGACACCACCCGCGACCTGTTGTCGCGCACCTACGACCCGGAAAGCCGCAACAAGATCATCGGCTCCGATCTCGGCTGGAGCCGAGAGGTGTGGAATCAGCTCGCCGACACGGGAATTCTCGGTCTGGGTTTCGAGCCGGAGGAGTCCGGCCAGATCGAGATCATGGTGGTGCTCAACGAGGTCGGTCGCCGGCTGGCCCCCGAGCCGGTGCTGCACGCCGCGCTGGGGCCCGGTGCGCTGATCGCCGAGCTGGGCAGCGCCGAGCAGAAGCAACTGCTCGACGAGGTCGCGGGCGGGCAGCGGCTGCTGGCGTTCGCCCACCTCGAGCCGGGCCCGCGCAAGCCGGCCGCCGACGTGAGCACCAAGGCTGAGCAGCAAGGTGATTCGTGGACAGTGAGCGGCCGGAAGAACCCGGTGCTCGCCGGGGACTGCGCCGACACCTTGGTGGTCAGCGCCACGCTGCCGAACGGCGGCACCGGGCTGTTCCTGGTCGACGCGGCAGCGGTGACCAGGCACCCCTACCGGACGTTCGACGGACAGCGCGGCGCGCAGATCGACCTGGACTCCACCGCCGCCGAACCCCTGGGCGAGGCGGTCGACGCCTCGGGCGCCATCCGCGACGCCCTCGTGCGCATCCAGTCGGCGCTGTGCGCCGAAGCGCTGGGGGCCATGGAGGAATCGCTGCGGCTGACCACCGATTACCTCAAGACGCGCAAGCAGTTCGGCGTCACGCTCAACAAATTCCAGGCGCTCACGCAGCGCGCTGCCGACATGTACGTGTCACTGGAATTGGCCCGCAGCATGACGCTGTACGCGGCGATGTCGATCGCCGACGGCAACATCGACCCGGTGATCGCCTCGCGCGCCAAGCTGCAGATCGGCCGCTCGGGCCGGCACATCGCACAGGAGTCGGTGCAGATGCACGGCGGCATCGGCGTGACGGCGGAATACCCGGTCAGCCACTACGCCGCCCGGCTCACCGCGATCGAAAACACTTTGGGCACCTCGGGCGAGCACCTGCACAATCTCATTGACCACCTCGGCGACTACGACCTGGCCCGTCTGTAACGCATGGCCGAGCCCGCGGAGCTGACCGAGAAAGTCATCGAGTTCCTGTCAGCCGGCACCCGTACCGGGATGCTGGGCTACCTCGCCGCCGATGGCCGCCCGCTGGTCGCGCCGGTGTGGTTCGTGGTCGATGACGGACAGCTGGCGTTCAACACCGGGCGTGACACGTCGAAAGGCCGTGCCCTGGCTCGTGATTCGCGAGTCGTGATCTGTGTCGACGACCCCCACCCGCCCTACTCGTTTGTGCAGGTGCAGGGGGTTGCGACGGTGACGGAGGATCCGCAGGACGTGCTGCGCATCGCGACCCGCACCGGCGGTCGCTACATGGGCGCCGAGCGGGCCGAGGAGTTCGGCCGCCGCAACTCCGCACCCGGCGAACTATTGGTACGGGTCCGTCCAACCAAGGTCATCACCGGATTCGACATCAGCGCCTGACATCAGCGGGACTCTGGCGCGGCAATCGATTCCGCCTCGCCCGGCTCTGAGTCCGCGTCGGACAGCTGACCCACGAGATATTCGGCAAGGCCCCCGATGGTCGGATAGTCGAAGACCGCTGTCGCGTTGATCGTGAACTTGCCGCCGAACTGACTGTGCAGCCGGTTGCGGAGTTCGATCGCCATCAGTGAATCCGTACCCAGGTCCAGGAACCGACTGCTTGCGGCAGGCGGCGACGCGAGTCGCAGGAAGTTCTGCACCTCCCGCTGAAGGAATTCGGTCACGAAGCCGGCGCGCTGCGGCACCGGAATCTCCATCAGCTGCTTGAGCAATTCGCTGTCACCGGTCACCTCTCCGACGGCACTGGGCAACACGAGGTCGAGGATCGGTGGGCGCGAACTGCCCAGCACCTTCGCGGCACGCTGCCAATTGGCCTTGAGCACGGTGGCCTGGCCCGTTCCATTCGCCACGACCTCGACGAGGGCACCGAGCGCGGCCGACGGTTCCAGCGGAATCAGGCCCTGCGCACTGATATTGGCGGTTGCGGCCTCCGAAGAGGCCATGCCCCCCTGGGCCCAGGGACCGAAGTTGACACCGGTGGCCGGCAAGCCTTGCGCCCTTCGCCGCGCGACCAGGCCGTCGAGCAGGGCATTGGCGGTCGCGTAGTTGGACTGACCGGGCGAACCGAACAAGCTCGACACCGAGGAGGACACGATGAAGAAGTCCAGATCATCGTCCCGCGTCAATCTGTCCAAATGGCACGCGCCGAACGCCTTGGGCATCAAGGTTGTTCGGAATCGCTCCAGGCTCTGCTGGGACAGCAGCGCATCATCGAGCACGCCCGCCAAATGTGCCACACCGGCCAACGGGGGCAACTCCGCGCGGATGCGCTCCAACAGCTTCGCGACGTCGGACTCCGAGCCGACATCGGCGCAGAACACGTGGATGCGGCACTTGTAGCGCTCGGCGATCTCGTCGATTGCCTGTTGCACGTCCGCACCGGGCGCGCGCCGGCTGGACAACACGATGTCACCCGCACCGAGTTGAGCCAGATACGACGCGGTGTGCAGACCGATCGCACCGAGTCCGCCGGTGATCAGGTAGCTCCGATCCGCCTGGGGCTGAAGCGGATTCGGTGTCTGAACCACGATCTTTCCGATGTGCCGCGCTTGCTGCATCCGGCGGAATGCGGCCCTCGCCTCGGTCAGCGGGTAAATCTCGGCGGGCAGCGGTGTCCACTCGCCCTTGGCCAATCCTTCGGAGACCTCCGTCAGCAAGTTCCGAATACGTTCGGGCTCCTGGAAGGTCACGGTGTCCAGTGCCACGATCTCGTAGGCGATGTCGGGACGGGCCTGTGCCATCTGCTCAGGCGTCCAGATGTCACGCTTGGCGATCTCGGCGAAGCGGCCGTTGTGGGCGGTGGCCCGCACGGTCGCTTCGAGGAATCCCTCACTGGTCAGGCTGTTGAGCACCACGTCGACGCCGGCACCATCGGTATCAGCCAGGATCTGGTCTGCGAAATCCGTTGTGCGCGAGTCGTAGACGTGCTCCACACCCAACTTGCGCAACGTCGCGCGTTTGAAGGTGCTGGCCGTGGCGAAGACGATGGCACCACGCTGCTGTGCCATCTGAATCGCCGCCAGGCCGACACCACCGCTGGCGGCGTGGATGAGCACACGCTCGCCGGGCTTCAGCTGCGCCCAGTCGAACGCGAGCCGAACCGTCAGCGCCGCAGCGGGAATCGTCGCCGCCTCGACCGCGCTCACCCCGTCCGGGATCGGCGCCAGCAACTGGGCAGGCACGTTGAACCGGCTGGAGAACGCACCCTGCATGAAGCCGTAGACGCGCTGGCCCACCTCGACTCCGGCGACGCCCTCGCCCAGCTGGGTGACGACACCCGCGAAGTCTCCGCCGATCGGCCCGGGGTCGCCCGGGTAGAGGCCGAGGACGTTGAGCACATCGCGGAAGTTGAGGCCCGAGGCCTCCACCCGGACCTGCACGTAGCCCGCGTCCGGGGGCGCCACGTCCACTTCGGTCAGCCGCAGGTTGTCAATCGCGCCGCGTTCGGTGGGTGCCAGGACGTAGTCGCCTGCACGCGGCACCGTGAGATGACCGCTGCGCGACCATGGCAATAACCGGGAGGCCAGCAGCTTTCCTTGTCGCACCGCGAGTTCCGGTTCGTCAACCGGGGTCGCCAGCAAGTTGGCCAGTGCCTGCACGGCCTCGGGTGACCCGTCGCAATCGACCAACTTGGCGCGCAGTACCGGTTCCTCGTTGATGGCGGTGCGCCCGAATCCCCACAGTGCCGCCTGCACCGGGTCTACCTGTTCGCCGGATTCGGTGGCCACGGCCCGTTCGGTGACGATCCACAGTCCGCCAGGCAGTTTCACCGCGCCGCCTTGCACCGCGTGCACGGCGCTGAGCAGATTGGTGATTTCCGTTTCGAGGCGGCCGGCCCAGTTTTCCGAGCCGGCGCCGTCTTCTTTGTTCGGTCCGCTGCTGCGCCAGACGACGCCGGTGAACGGCAGCCCGCGTTCGGCAGCCTGCGCCAGCACCTGTCCCAACGGCTCCGGATCAATGTTCCGGTCGAGCGGGACGCAGCCCGGCACCGTGGCCGCCAGTTCGTCGAAGCCGGCGATCAGCCAGGTGCCGGTGACTTCTGCGGCTTCTTCGCGCGATGGCGGCGGCACCTCGTGCCAGCCAAGGCTGTACAGCAACCGGGTGGCATCGCCGCCGAGCCCGCGCAGCAACGCCTCGCGCGGTGCGCGTTTGACAGTGAACTCGCGAATCCCACCCAACTTGCGACCATCCCGGTCGACGAAATCGAGGTCGAAGACCTGGGTTTCGCTGTTGAGTTCGCTGCTGTGCCACCTCGCACGGCAGTAGAACCGCCGTGGCATTTTCTCCCGCAACATCACTTGCCCGTACCGCAGCGGCAGGAACAGATCGTTGACGCCCTGTTCGGCCGCGAGAAGCGCCGGGAACGCGGGGAAAGCGACTCCGGTGCACAGATCCATCAGCACCGGGTGCATCGGCTCGCTGCCGAGTTGTTCGGCGAGTTCTTCGCCGACGAGGATGTCGCCGATCGCTTCGCCCTCGCCGAGCCACAGCGACTTCAGGGAACCGGACCAGGTCGGTCCCCAGGCCAGCTCCAAGTCGGCGAAGGTCTCGAACAACTCCTGAGGACGCATGCGGTTCAGTCGCTCGAGCGTTTCGTCGACCGGATCACCGTCGGATACCGGTTCGTCACCGATGTCATCCACGCCGGCGACCACGGTGCCTTCGGCGTTCAACGACCATTCGGCGCCACGCTCGCCGTACGGACGGCTGTGCACTTGGAATCTGGACTCTCGGCCGTCCTGTATCGGATGCAAGGTCAGCTGTACTTCACGAGAACTCTTTTCGGGCAGGATGATCGGCTCGTAGAAGAAGACATCCTTCGCCCGCGCCGGAGTACCGACCGCGGCCAATGCCATTGCCGCGTAGGTCGCCCCAGGCACGACGACCGTGCCGTAGATGACGTGATCGGATAGCCAAGGCTGCGATTTGACGGACAACCTGCTGGTGTAGACGGAGTCGCCCGAGGCGAGGTCTTTCGCATTACCGAGGATTCCCGATACGGCCGGACCGTCGACCGCGATGCCGGACGTCTTAGGCCAGAAGCGACGGCGCTGGAACGGATAAGTGGGCAGTTCGATTCTGCGACAAGGCTGATCATGCAGCGCAGCGAAATCGAGACGATGGCCGCCGACGTAGGCCGCGGCCAGCGCGTCGGCGATCTGGCGCCGATCGCCGACGCCCTTACGCAGCGAGACAATCGCCCGCGGTGCGGCAAGGTGCTCTGGCCAAACCTGTACCGCTGCACCGGTCAGCACCGGTTGCGGGCCGATCTCCATCAACACCGAGCAGCCCAGCGCCGCCACGGTGCGCACACTTTCGGCGAACTGCACCGGCTGTCGGGAATGCCGCCGCCAGTACGGGGCGTCGAGTGGGGTTTGGCTCGTGAGCACGGCACCGGTGCGGTTACAGACCAGCGGCATGCTCGGCGCGGCAAATTGCAATTGCGCGGCGTACGCCTCGAATTCGTCGAGCACCGGGTCCAACAGCTCGGAGTGGAAGGCGTGGCTGGTCTGCAGCCCGGTGCAGCGGAATCCCTCGTCACCGAACTTGGCGACGATCTGCTCCACGTCCTCACCCGGACCCGAAAGCACGGTGTTGGGTCCGTTGTACGCAGCGACCGACACTCGCGGAAATTCGCCCGCGACCTCCTCAACGTGCTTGGCGTCGGCGAACACGGCCACCATGCGCCCGCCTTCGGGCAGGCTGCCGAACATTCGTCCGCGCTCGGCCATTAGCCGGGCGCCGTCCTCGAGACTGAACACGCCTGCCACACATGCGGCTGCGTATTGACCCACGCTGTGCCCCAGCACCACGTCGGGCTGGATCCCCCACGACTGCCACAGCCGGGCAAGGCCCATCTCGACGGCGAAAAGCGCCGGCTGCGCAAACGAGGTGTGCCGCAGCCTTTCTCCGGCTTCGCCTCCGGTTTCGCGATCGGTGGCGAACAGCACCTCCAGCAACGGATTCGGCAATATGTCATTGACCGCATCGGCACAGCGCGTCACGGTTTCGGCGAAAACCGGTTCGGTGTCGAATAACTCATGCGCCATCGCCGAATACTGGCTGCCCTGGCCGGTGAACAACCATGCGGTTGTCGGGTGGTGCGCGTGCTCGCCACGTACGACACCGGGCCGCAGGCGGTTCTCAGCCAGCTCGGCCAGGGCGTCGCGCGCGCCCGCGACCGAGTCCACGACCAGCGCGGCGCGATGCTCGAAGTGTGAACGGCCCGTTCCGGCGGTCAGGCATACCTCGGCGAGGTCTGCATCCGGGTGGGAGCTCAGCCAGGCCTCGTAACGCTGCGCCAACGCCATCAGTGCTTCCGGTGACCGCGCGGATAGCGCCAGCACCCTGACCTGTTCAGCGCGAGCTTGCGACGCCGACTCCGTCGCGACATTGTCGGCGATGTGCACGTCGGCGGACACAGCTCGCGCCGGCGCCTCCTCAACCAGCACGTGCGCGTTGGTACCGGTGAACCCGAAGGAGCTCACGCCGGCGCGCCGCGGTCTGCCGTTGGGCCGCCACGGCATCGCCTTGTCCACGACCCGTACCGGCAGCGAATCCCACGGGATGTGCGGCGACGGCTCCTCGAAGTGGAGGCTTTGCGGCAGGACGTCGTGCTGCAGCGACAACACAACTTTGATCAGACCTGCTGCGCCTGACGCGGATTCGGTGTGACCGATATTGGTCTTCACCGAGCCCATCAGCAGCGGCCGGTCCGCGTCGCGCGAGCCGCCGTAGGCGGCGGCCGCCGCCTGCACCTCGATCGGATCGCCGAGCGGGGTGCCCGTCCCATGCGCCTCGAGGTAATCGACATCTCCGCCTGCCAGACCGGCACGAGCGAGCGCCGTCCCGATAAGCCGTTGCTGTGCACCACCATTGGGCACTGTCAGGCCACTTGATGCCCCGTCCTGGTTGACCGCGCTGCTGGCAATGACCGCACAGATCCGATCACCTTCGCGCTCGGCGTCGCTCAGTCGCTTGAGCACGAGAATCCCGCAGCCTTCACTGCGCACGTAACCGTCGGCGGAGGCGTCGAAGGTCTTGCATCGCCCCACCGGGGAAAGCATTCTCGCGCGCGAGGCGGCAACAACGGTCACTGGACTGAGCAAGACGTTCACGCCCCCGGCGAGCGCCATGTCACAGTCACCGGAGTGCAATGCCTGGCAGGCCTGATGGACGGCCACCAGCGCGGAGCTGCATGCGGTGTCGATCGCTACCGCCGGTCCTTCGAGTCCCAGGGCGAAGGCAACGCGACCGGAGATGGCGTTGAGCGCATTGCCGGTGATGAAGTGCGGTTCTATCTTGTCGATCGACTCCGACGACAGCAGGTGCGCATACTCGTTGGCCGCCACACCCACGAAAACTCCGGTCCGGCTGCCGCGCAACGTCGCTGGCGAGTGCCCGGCGCGTTCCAGGCCTTCCCATACCGTTTCGAGCATCAGACGTTGCTGCGGCTCGATCCAGACAGCCTCGCGGGGCGAGATGCCGAAGAATTCGGGATCGAATCCGTCTATTTCGTCGAGGAATCCGCCGAACCGCGTGTACGTCTTGCCCGGAGCGTCCGGATCCGGATCGTAGAACTCGTCGATGTCGAACCGGTCCTCCGGGACCTCCCGGATCGCATCGACACCGCCGGACAACACCTCCCAGAACGCTTCCGGATCGGGCGCGCCGGGGAAACGGCACGACACCGCGACGATCGCGATCGGTTCATCCGTGCGCGTCGTCACCTCGGCTGTCGGCTGAGGTCTGGGTTTGGAGGACGCCTGATCACCGAGCTCGAGCACATCGCCGAGCAGGTAGTCGGCCACGTCGGACAGCCGCGGGTGATCCATGGCCAGGGTGGCCGGGACCTGCTTGCCCACCCCTTGTTCGATGCGGCGCCGCAATTCGACCGCCATCAACGAATCCATGCCGAGATCGAAAAACCCTGCGTCCTCGCGGATTTCCGCGGCATCGACCCGCGTCACCTCCGCGACCGCATCACGGAGATAGTCGGTCAACAGTTTCTTGCGCTGCTGCACCGGAGCGCTCGTGAGCCGCTCGACCAACGGGGTCTTCCCGGCGGGCGTTGCGGAAGGCCCCGCGGTATTCATCAGGCTGGGCACCTCGCGCTCCAGCTCCGCCAGGAACGCACGCCTACCCGCTTGCTGGTAGAGCGGCAAGAAGCGGTCCCAGTCGATCCGGGCCACAACTGCGTGTGCGGGGCCCTGCGCCGGAGCGGCCGCCACAACATCGGCCAAACCGGCAAGCGCAGCGGCCGGTGCCAGCGTCCGGATCCCACGCTGATCCAGTCGGGCACGAGATTCCGCGTCCGCCATGCCCGCCGACCACGGCCCGAAATTGACGCTGACGCCGAGGATGCCCTGCTCACGTAGGCGCCAGGCGAGACCGTCGAGGAAGGCGTTCGCCGCGCTGTAGGCGCTCTGGCCGAATCCCCCCCACACCGAGGCGATCGAGGAAGTGCTGATGAAGAAGTCGAGCTGCAGATCAGCCGCCGCTTCGCTCAAATGCCAAGCACCCCAGACCTTGCCGGCGAACACGCGGTCGACCTCGGCGTCCTGAAGGGCGCTCAGCGGCGTGGTGCCGATCTCACCCGCAGCGTGGACGATGCCTGCCAACGGCGGCAGCTCGGCTTGCACGCCTGCCAGCAGGCGGGCGACGTCGTGCGCATCGGCGACATCGGCGGTGACGACCCGGATTTGGCAGCCGTGCGCTTCGCCCAGTGCATCGATGCGCTGTTGGACGGCATCGGTTGGTGCGCGCCGGCTGGTCAGCACCAGATGCCCGGCGCCGTTCGCTGCCAGGTATCCGGCGATCTCGAGCCCGATCGCACCCAGCCCGCCGGTCACCAAATACGTTGCGCTGTCCCGTATCTGCAGCGGCGCACCGCGCGACGGCCCAGCGCGTCGAACCAACCGGGGAACGTAGACCGCCTCATCACGCAGTGCGAGCTGGTCTTCCCTGGCGACTGAGTCGCGCGGCGTGCTGATCCGGTCGATGAGCCGAGACCATTCGCCGGCAGTCCCTGCGCCCAGATCTGCGAGTCCGCCCCATACCTGCGGCAGCTCCAGCGATGCGGCGCGACCGAAACCCCACAGGCAACTCTGATGCGGCGCCACAGTGTCGGTGTCGGTGACGCGCTGCGCGCTGCGCGTCACGATCCAGATCGGGCTGCGTAGCTCGGCGGCGACCGCTGCGCGAAAGAGCCGCCGTGTTCCGCCAAGAATCCGGTGTTGCGTCCGCAACAGTGAGCGCATCGTTGGTGTGGTCCCGGCCGCCAAAGCCGCGACATGCACGATGCGTAGCGTCGAATCGTCTGCAGCGGCAGCGCGTAATGCGCCAACGAGCTGTTCCTCGTCGGCGTCGGACACCGGTAACCCGACGACCCGATGCCGGTGGCTGCGTGCGGTCAGCCAGTCGACCAACGGCTGGACGGAATCCGTATCGTCGCCGACGATGATCCAGCTCGACTCACCGACCACTTCTGCGCGGGAAGGCGGAGTTGTTGTTTTGTCCCACCGGATCTCGTAGCGGTCGTCCGCGACGGGCCGGGTGGTGCGCTGTTGATTGTGTTGTGCTGCAAGCTTGGTGAGCACCTGCACGGTCTGATCATTACCGCTCGCACCGTCGATCAGGGTCGCCAGTTCCTGGATCCGGCCGTCCTCGAGCAGGCGCACGGCTTCGGTACGCGGTGCGCCGACGTCCTGTCGTTGTTCGGGGCGCTCACGATCATTCCGGAACCAGTACTGGCGACGCTCGAAAGGATAGGTGGGTAGATCGAGTTTTTGCGTGTGCGCCCTCCGTAAAGCGTCAAAGTCGGGCAGGTGACCCGCGACATACGCATCGGCGACCGCTTCGGTGATTTGCCGGTGGTCAGCGGTATTTCGGCGCAGCGACGGGATCGCTCGCGGCGCGGTGGCCGGATCAGGCCATGCACTCAGAGCCGAGGCGGTGAGCACCGGTCGGGGACCGATCTCGAGCAACACCTTGCAGCTCAGCTCGGCAAGAGTGCGCACGCTCTTGGCGAATTCCACCGGTTGTCGCGCGTGCCGGCGCCAATAGGCGCCATCGAGCTTCACGCTCCGGCCGAGCGCGGCGCCGGTGCGGTTGTCGATCAAAATGCGTTGAGGCGCTTTGAAGTCGAACTGCCCCGCATACGATTCGAAATCGTCGAGGATCGGGTCCAGGAGCGCTGAGTGGAACGCATGGCTGGTGTCCAACCAGTCACATCGGATACCGTCGGCCGTCAGTCCGGCCACCGCCTGCTCCAGATCCGCTGCAGGGCCGGATAATACGGTGTTGGCACCGTTGTAGGCGGCGACCGACACAGCCGGGAAATCGTCGGTCAGTCGCTCGACTCGCTCGGCGGCGGTGAACACCGCAACCATCCGGCCGCCCGCAGGCAGACTGCCGAAGAGACGACCACGTTCGGCCGTCAGCAGCGCGCCGTCTTCGAGGCTGAGCACGCCTGCCACGCAGGCCGCCGAATACTGGCCGACGCTGTGGCCCAGCACGACGTCCGGTTCGAAGCCCCATGATTGCCAGAGCCGGGCCAGGCCCATCTCCACCGCAAAGAGCGCGGGCTGTGCGTAGGAGGTCTGCTGCAGCGTCGCGTCGCCGTCCGGGCTGTTCCCGCCGAAAATTACGTCCAACAACGGCTTTTCGAGAACGCCGGCGACCGCAGCAGCGCAACGATTCAGTGTCTCGGCAAACACCGGCTCGGTGTCGAACAACTCTTGAGCCATGCCGGGGTATTGGCTGCCTTGACCGGTGAACAGCCACGCCGTCTTCGGCGGGTCCTGGGATTCGCCGCGGAACAAACCGGGTGCCGGGCGATCCTCCGCGAGTGCGCCGAGTAGCTCCACGGCAGATTCTCGCGAGTTGACCACCAACGCGGCCCGCTGCTCCAAGTGTGCTCGCCCAGCGCCGGCGGTGAAGCATACGTCGCGCAGGGTCGCCTCCGGGTGCGCGCTCAACCAACTGCGGTAGTCAGCTGCGAGCCGTGCCAATGCGGCGGGCGTTCGCGCCGAGAGCGGCAGGATGCTGAACCGTCGGTCCCCGGGATGCTCGAGGGGAACCGGCGCCGCGAGAAGCGCTTCGGGTTGCTCGGGTGCTTCCTCGAGAATGACGTGAGCGTTCGTGCCGGCGAATCCAAATGAGCTGATTCCCGCAATGCGGGGCTCTCCGTTGCGTTCCCAGGCGGTGGCCTCCTCGACAACCTGCACCGCGAGCCGATCCCAGGGAATGTGGGGCGACGGGTTCTGAAAGTGGAGGTGTTGCGGCAGTAGTTCGTTCTCGAGCGACAGGATGACTTTGATGACGCCGGCAATACCCGCTGCTGCTTCCAGATGCCCGATATTCGTCTTCACCGAGCCCATCAGCAGCGGCCGGCCCGGTTCGCGTCCGGCGCCGAGTACCGCACCCGCGGCCTGGGCCTCGATGGGGTCACCCAGTGATGTCCCGGTGCCGTGCGCTTCCAGGTACCCGATGTCGCGGGGTTCGAGGTTGGCTCGCTTCAGCGCGTCGGCGATAACACGTTGTTGGGCAACGCCGTTCGGCACGGTCAAGCCGCCCGAAGCCCCGTCCTGGTTGATCGCGCTGCCGCGGATCACGGCGCGTATCCGATCACCATCGCGGATCGCGTCCTCGAGGCGCTTGATCACGATGACACCGCAGCCCTCGCCGCGTACATAGCCGTCCGCCGCCGCGTCGAATGTCTTGCACCGGCCGTCGGGTGCAAGCATGTGCGCGCTGGAGAACGTAATCATGGTCGCCGGGGTGAGCAGGACGTTCGCCCCGCCGGCAAGGGCCAGGTCGCATTCGCCAAGACGCAGCGCTTGGCACGCCTGATGGATGGCCACCAGCGACGAGCTGCACGCCGTGTCGACGGCGACTGCCGGACCCTGCAACCCCAACCGATAGCTGATCCGGCCCGCCGCCGCGGCGTTCGACGTCCCGATGGCCAGGTAGGCCTCGATTTCGGCGTAAGTCAGCTCGTCGGACACCATTCCCAGGTAGTCATGCGTGGCCAAACCCACGAAGACACCAGTGTTGCTGTTCGCCAGATCAGTTGGCGCAGTTCCCGAATGCTCCACTGCGCGCCACGCCGTTTCCAGCAAGATCCGGTGCTGCGGGTCCATCAGCCTGACCTCGCGCGTCGACATACCGAAGAACGGAGCGTCGAATCCCGTTACGTCGTCGACGAAACCGGCACGACGGGTGACGACCTTGCCGGGCGCACCCGGTTCCGGGTCGAAGAATTCGTCGACATCCCACCGGTCCTGCGGCACTTCAGATACCACATCTCGGCCTTGCCGCAACACATCCCAGAACTCATCCGCATCAGCAGCTCCCGGAAATCGCGCAGCGTAGCCGACAATCGCAAAGCCCGATGCCGGCTCTTCCAAACCCTTGACGGATGGCATGCGCTTGTCCTCTCTTGGCCGGTCAAGATCGATCCCCGCGGGAGGCAGTTGCGCTCGGAGAATCATTTCCGGAGGCCGACACCGCGCCCACACCGCGCAACGACAGCCGGTTCGGCTGCCGCCCTGCGTCCCCGCTCGGCCGTTCGATCTCTACAACGGCCCACCCGGTTCCGTGAGCGAGTGTAGGCGGTGGCCCGCGCATGCCTGCCAAGGTGATCGCCGGGAGGGTTATCTTGGTCTCGCCGCCAGCGTGGCCGCAGCCGTTCAAACCGAGGAGGACGAAGTTTTGCGCATCGGGAAGATTACGATCGGCGCACTCGACGATTGGACGCTGACCCCTGGCTCGGTCACCTCATGGCACCCGACGGCCGCGGCAATCGAAAAAGCCCGGCAAGCACCGGTGAGCTCTGTGCCGGTCAGCCATATGCAGGGCCAACATCTTCGTAACTACTGTGAACGGACGGCCGCGGGGCTGAATTTCTCCCGGCAGATCATCGCTACCTGCGAACTGCCGGGGATGTGCGATGTCCCCGCCATGAACCACGCTGTCAACGCGTACCTGCGTCGGCATGACACGTTCCGCAGTTGGTTCGAGCACACCGGTAACGGAGAGTTCGTCCGCCATACCATGAGCGATCCTGCCGATATTGAATTCGCGCCGATCGAGCACGGCGGGATGACGGCTGACGAAATACACGCTCACGCCGTGGCCATCCCGAGCCCGCTGGAGTGGGGCTGCTTCACCTTCGGGATTATCCAAAGCGAGAGCCACTTCACTTTCTTTGCCGCCATGGATCATGTCCACGGGGACGCGACGCTAATAGGCACCACGATGATGGAAGCCAACGGCATGTATACGGCGTTGAGCGGAGGCGGTGAGGCCCTTGCGCTTCCCGATGCCGGCAGCTTCGATGATTTCTGCACCCGCGAACGCGAATACACGTCAACGCTGACCGTTGATTCGCCCGAGGTGCGCGCGTGGATCGACTTCGCCGAGAACAATAACGGTGGCTTCCCCGAGTTCCCGCTCCCGCTGGGTAACCCGCGGGAGTCCAGTAGCAGCGACATGACCTCGGAACTCCTGATGGACGCGACACAGACGGAGCGATTCGAATCGGCCTGCGCGGCGGTCGGCGCGCGCTTTGTCGGGGGTCTGTTCGCCTGCCTCGCCCTGGTGGAGCACGAATTTACCGGGGCTCTTACGTATTACGCGCTTACGCCCAGGGATTCCCGCAAAGCCACGGACAATTTCATGACGCAAGGCTGGTTTACCGGTTTGATTCCCATCACCGTGCCCATAGCTGCGGCCTCTTTTGGCGATGCCGCGTGGGCGGCGCAGACTTCCTTCGATTCAAGTCTGGACATGGCGAAAGTTCCCTACTATCGCGTGTTGGAACTGGCGCCGTGGTTGCGCTGGCCACGGCCCAACTTTCCGGTATCGAACTTCTTTCATGGCGGCGCTGCTCCGCTCAATGCCATTCTTGCCGCAGCCGACCTAGGGCTTGCGAACAATATCGGAATCTATCCTGACGGCCGGTATTCATATCAACTGACCATTTATATCTTCCGGTACGGCGAGGGCACGGTCATGGCGATCATGCATCCCGACAACCCGGTCGCCCGGAAGTCGGTTGTCCGCTACATGGAAGCGATGAAGTCGGTCTGCGTGCGGGTCGCCGGCAGCGGGAGTTGGGGACGCGTCGCGTAGCGTGGAGCACTTCGATGGCTCGCGAGGCGAAATTGCGTGGTTTAACCGGGCTCGGGCGATGCGGCCGAGTGTCGCCGGCGGGCACACCCGACTGCGAAACCCGGGGATGAGGGCGGTATGCGACGGCTAGCCGATTCTGTGGTGCGGTGGCCCTGGGTAGTGGTCGGGATCTGGGTCGCGATTGCGGTCGCGCTACCGCTGGCTCTTCCCTCGCTGGGCGAGATGGCCGAGAAGCATCCGCTCGCTATCCTGCCCAGCGATGCGCCATCGAGCGTCACCGCCCGAAAGATGACCGAGGCGTTTCACGAATCGGGCTCAGAAAACCTCCTGTTGGTGGTCCTGACCGACGACAAGGGGCTCGGCCCCGCCGACGAAGCCGCTTACGGCAAACTTGCGGACGCGCTGCGCCGGGACACGCGAGATGTGGTCATGGTGCAGGATTTCATCAGCACACCGGCGTTGCGCTCGGTCGTTACCAGCAAAGACCACAAAGCGTGGGTGGTACCGATCGGCGTTGCGGGCGAGTTGGGCACTCCCAGCTCGTATGCGGCTTTCAACCGGATCGGCGACGTCGTCAAACGCGCCGTCAGCGGCACGCCGCTGACGGCGAACCTTACCGGCCCCGCAGCGACCGTCGCCGACCTCACGGTCGCGGGCGCTCGGGATCGGATGCCGATCGAGCTGGCGATCGCGGTGCTGGTGCTCATCGTCCTGCTGGTGATCTACCGCAGTGCGGTCACGATGCTGCTGCCGTTGCTGACGATCGGGATTTCCCTGGTGATCGCGCAGGCGGTGGTAGCGGGCTACTCACAACTAACCGGCGCGGGCGTCTCAAACCAGTCCGTCGTGTTCTTGAGCGCCATAATGGCCGGCGCCGGAACGGATTACGCAGTCTTTCTCATCAGCCGGTATCACGACTATTTGCGGTCGGGTGCGAATTCCGATCAGGCGGTCAAGCGCGCGATGTTCTCGATCGGAAAAGTGATCGCCGCCTCCGCCGCCACCGTCGGAATCACGTTTCTCCTCATCAGCTTCGCCCGAATGGGAGTCTTCAAAACGGTTGGGGTGTCGGCGGCGATCGGGATCGGAGTGGCATTCCTCGCCGCGGTGACGTTGCTGCCGGCAGTGCTGGTGCTTGCGGGGCGGCGTGGCTGGGTCCAGCCACGGCGCGAGCTGACCGCCCGGTTCTGGCGGCGTTCGGGCATCCGCATCGTGCGGCGACCGAAGGTCAATCTGATTGCCAGCGTGCTTGTGTTGATCATCCTGGCCAGCTGCGCCGGCCTGGTGCGTTACAACTACGACGATCGCAAGGCACTGCGGTCTTCCGCCCCGAGTTCCGTCGGGTACGCGGCGCTGGACCGTCACTTCCCGGTGAACCAGTCCATTCCGCAGTACATCCTGGTCCAATCACCGCATGACCTTCGCACGCCGAAGACCCTTGCGGACTTGGAACAAATGGCGGACCGAGTCAGTCAATTGCCGAACGTTGCTGCAGTCAGCGGCATTACGCGTCCCACCGGGAATGTGCCAGAACAATTCAGGGCCACCTATCAAGCGGGCGCCATCGGCACCTTGCTGGCCGGCGGATCCACCCTGATCAAAGACCACACCAATGACCTCAATCGGCTGGTAGATGGGGCCGGTACGCTCGCCGACAACCTCGGCAATATGCGGGGCCAGGTCATCCAGCTGGCTGCCAGCGTGCAGGAGGTGGAGAGCGCCTTCTCGTCGACGAAGAACCAGTACAGCGGCGACGCGCTGGTGAAAGAGGTCGACATCGCGGCCCAGCTCGTAGACCATGTCAACGCGCTCAGCAATGCGATGGGCTGGAACTTCTCAGCGGCCAAGAACATGTTCGCTTGGATCGGCCCGGTGCTGGCGGCGCTGCAGGGTAACCCGAGATGCGACGTCGACCCGTCGTGCAGCGCCACCCGCGGGACATTTGAGCAACTGGTTGGCGCACGCGATCAAGCAGACCTAGACGCGATCAATGATTTGGCCCACCAACTGCAGGAGTACCCGGACAAACGGGCGCTGAAAGCGTCGACCGACCGCCTGCGTGCCGCATTGGCGAAGCTCACCAACGTGCTGCATTCCCTGGGGATGGATAAGCCCGGTGGTCTACAGACCAACCTGAACAGCTTGCAAGATGGCGCAAACCGATTCGCCGGTGGGAGCCGCCAAGTGGCCGACGCAGTGGCTCAAGTCGTCGACCAAGTCAAACAGCTCGGTAGCGGGCTCAATGAGTCAGCTGCGTTTTTGTTGTCGCTGAAACGCGACGCGGCACAACCGGCTATGGCTGGGTTCAATATCCCGCCCCAGCTGCTGCACCTAGCGGAGTTCCAGAAGGCCGCCAAGGCGTTCATTTCGCCCGACGGCCACTCCGTGCGGTACCTAGTTCAAACCAAACTCAATCCGTTCAGCACCGAAGCCATGGATCAGGTCAACGCGATCGAAGCGGCCGCTCGGGGGGCTCAACCGAACACCGCATTGGCGGACGCCACGGTATCGATGGCGGGATACACCGTCGCCCTGAAGGACACGCGTGATTACTACCAACACGATATCCGGTTCATCATCGCGGTAACCCTCTTAGTCGTGCTACTGACCTTGATCGCGCTGCTGCGCGCGATTGTTGCGCCGCTGTATCTTGTTGCCTCCGTGGTCATTTCGTATTTGTCGGCGGTGGGTATTGGCGTGCTCGTATTCCAATACGTACTGGGCCAGCAATTACATTGGAGTGTTCCCCCGCTGGCGTTCGTCGTGTTGGTCGCGGTGGGGGCCGACTACAACATGCTGCTCGTCTCGCGAATGCGGGAGGAGTCTGGACACAGCGTGCGTTACGGCATCATCCGGACCCTGGGTTCGACGGGCGGTGTCATCACCGCGGCAGGTCTGATCTTCGCAGCCTCGATGTGCGGTCTCTTGTTCTCCAGCATCAGCACCGTGGTCCAGGGTGGTTTCGTGATCGGGGTGGGAATCCTGCTGGATACCTTCTTGGTTCGCACCATCACGGTTCCCGCCATCGCCGCGTTGGTCGGACGGGCGAACTGGTGGCCGTCCCCAGTGGGCGTGCGACGGCCGTCGTTGCGGTCGCCGGAGGGACGCGCCGACGCGCGGCCCGGTTAGCACCCGCACATGATGTATGTGAGACTACGAGGCGAATCCGAGCGGTCAGGACTAGGGATGAAGAAACTACTCGCCGGAGTTACGGCGCTGGTAACCGTCGGTGCCACAGGGTGTTTCGGCGTCAATACCGCGACGGCAGACGATGCGCCCATCGGCGGTCCACCGACCCCCGGGGCGCCGGGCGACCAGACAGCGTTCGCCCTCGGAGGCGCTCACGTTGCGGGCATCCCCTACGACGAGTACATACGTCAGGAGGGCGCCCAATGGTTCCCCGGCCAGAAGCGCGAAATCGTCCCCTACCCGGCGGGCCAGATTCAGGGCCACGTGCTGGAGCGACTCTTCCCGGGCATCGGCAAGATCGATGAGCAGTTCCCGGGCCTGGGTGTGGACGGCCCCAGCATCGGCGAGTCTGTCGTCGAGGGAATAGGCAACCTCGATGCAGCGATCCGCACCGGACACCCGGGTACGGCGATCGGCTTGTCCGAGGGCGGGTTCGTGGTCGACGGCGAGCAGGCTCGGCTGGCGAATGACCCGGCTGCTCCCCCGGCGGACAAACTGAACTTCGCCACATTCGGCGACCCGATTGGGCATCACGCCTTCGGTCAGAGCTTCCTGACCGCCATGTTCCCGGTCGGCAGCGTTGTTCCCGCTCTGGACTACACCATGCCACCGACGTATGAGAGCCAGTACGACACGAACAGGTTCGTGGCTGCATACGACTTGATCGCGGACTTCCCCGATCGGCCGGACAACATGTTCGCTCTGGCCAACACGCTGCTGGGCCTGGCCACCGGTCACACGGCGGTGGCCTTTACGAACCCGAGCATGGTGCCGCCCCAGAACATCAGGACGACGACGAACTCCAGGGGCGCGAAAGACACCACCATCATGGTTCCGGAAAAGCACCTTCCGCTCGTCATGCCGCTGGCCTACCTCGGCATCCCGGAAGACACCCTGAACAAGCTCGACGCGATCCTGATCCCCCGAGTGAATGCGGGCTACGCGCGAAATGACGACCCATCGACCGCTCCGGTTCAGGTGGATCCCGTGCACGGCTTCGACCCAGCGCAAGTTATCGCGCCAGTCAACCAGGCGGCACTCGGCAGCGGCGACCCTCTTTCGCAAATCGTCAGCGGCGCCACGTCCGCGCTTTCCAACGGCACCGGCTGACAACGCGCCTATGTCTGGACCATCGATTCTCTCCATGCTGCACGGACGTGCCAGCCTGCGGCCCGACGATGTGGCGTACAGGTTTACCGATTACCAGGACGACGCCGACGGTGTTCCCGAGAGCCTCACGTGGTCGCAAGTGTCCCGCCGGACATTCAATGTGGCGCGCGACCTCGGCGAGCATGGGTCGGTCGGCGACAGGGCGGTAATTCTGGCGCCGCAGGGTCTTGATTACATTGCGGCGTTCCTGGGATCCATGCAGGCCGGGCTCATCGCAGTTCCGCTCCCGCTGCCGCATCGCGGATCGAGCGACGAGCGGGTCAGCGCGGTGCTCGCCGATACGTCGCCTTCGGTCGTTCTCACGACGTCCGCGGTCGCCGAAGATGTCGCTGAATACGTCGATCGGGCACGCATGGACGATGTTCCAAAGATCGTCGAAATCGATTCGATGAATCTGGACGCCGATGGCGGAACCAGCGTTCTGGCGGCCGATTTGCCTGACATCGCGTATCTGCAATACAGCTCAGGTTCGACCCGAACGCCGACCGGCGTGAAGATTTCGCACCGCAATCTCCAAGTGAATTTCGAGCAGCTGATGCGCAGCTTCTTCACCGAGTCCCACATGCAAGCCCCGTCGGACACCACGATGGTGTCGTGGCTGCCCTTCTACCATGACATGGGTTTGGTGCTGGGAGTCTGCGCGCCAATCCTGGGCGGCTGGCGCGGCGAGCTGATGAGTCCGGTTGCGTTCTTGGAACGGCCGGCCAGATGGGTGCAATCTCTGGCCGCGAATACTTCTTCGTGGTCGGCGGCGCCCAACTTCGCCTTCGACTTGGCGGCCCGCAAAACACGTGACCGTGACCTGGCCGGGCTCGACCTCGGCGGGGTGCTGGGCATCATCAGTGGTGCCGAACGCGTCGAGCCGGCCACCTTGAACCGCTTCGTTGATCGGTTTGCCCACTTCAACTTTCGGGACAACATGATGCGTCCGTCCTACGGCTTGGCGGAGGCGGTCGTCTTCGTGGCGAGTGGCACCTGGAGTGACTCGTCAACGGTTCACTTCGATATCGACGAGCTGTCCGCAGGTCGCGCTCGGCCCGGCGCGGCCGGGACTGGCTCATCGCTGGTGAAGTACGAGGTACCGCAATCACCGACACTGCGAATCGTCGACGGCGACACCAACCGCGAGTGCCCGCAGGGCGTGGTGGGCGAGATCTGGGTACACGGCGCCAATGTGGCCGAGGGCTACTGGCGCAAGCCGCCGGAGGAACAGCGCTGCTTCGGAGCGATGCTCGTCGAGCCGTCGCCAGGTACGCCTGACGGCCCCTGGCTGAAGACCGGCGACCTGGGTTTCGTCTACCAGGGCGGGCTGTTCATCGTCGGGCGTATCAAGGATCTGCTGATAATCCGTGGACGGAATCACCATCCCGAGGACATCGAGGCGACGGTCCAAGAGATCACAGGTGGCCGGGTCGCGGCGATATCGGTTCCGGTGAACAGTACCGAGAAGCTCGTCACCGTCGTCGAGTTCAAAAAGCGAGGCGAGTCCAACGAGGAGGCCATGCACTCGCTGACCTGCGTCAAACGGGACGTCACCTCGGCGATTTCCAATGCGCACGGCGTGAATGTAGGGGACCTCGTCCTGGTACCGCCCGGCTCGATCCCCACCACGACGAGTGGCAAGATCCGGCGCGCCGCCTGTGTCGAGCAGTACCACCGGCACCAATTCGCCCGGTTGGACGCCTGAGCCGGGGGCGGCGGGCGCGCCTCCACAATGCCAATGTTGGTCACTGTCCTGGTGATGGCCGTTGCAGTCAGCGTCGAACCGTTCCGAATCGGCATGACCGTGCTGATGCTGAACAGACCACGCCCGGCGCTGCAACTGCTCGCGTTTCTGTCCGGCGGTTTCACAATGGGAACGGCGGTGGGTCTGGTCGTGTTGTTCGCCTTTCGGCGCAGGATGCTGGGCTCGAGCTACTTCGCGTTGCCCAAGGTGCAGATTCTGGTTGGTCTGCTGGCACTGACAGTCGCGGCAGTCGTGGCCGCGAATCTCCCTGCGCGGCTGGGCTCGCGGCCGACAAGATTGGCGACGCCGTTCCAGCGATTGCTGAGCCGGCATTCGCTGACGGTTGCCGGCATCGCCGGCCTCGGCATCGCATTGCCGTCGGTGGACTACCTTGCCGCGCTAGCCGTCATTCTCGCCTCCGGCGCGACAGCCCTGGCGCAAGTCACAGTGGTGTTGATGTTCAACGCCGTGGCCTTCGCCCTCATAGAAATTCCGCTGCTGGCCCATCTGCTGGCACCTGAGGCAACCGCCAGGTGGGTGGCGGCGCTGCACGGCTGGATTCGATCGCGTCGACGCGCCGACGTTGCACTCGTGCTGGCCGCGGCCGGCTGCGCTTTCGTGGCGGTCGGCACGGCCGGGCTTTGACCTTATCTGGAAACGCCGCGTTAGCCGCTGACTGATAATGAGTCCAACCGCACTGGCAAAGGAGCCGCGATGAGCAAGGCAAGCACAGACCGTCCGCTGCGGGTGATCCAGTGGACGACCGGCAACATCGGTCGTCGTTCGCTGCACGCCATCATCGGACGGCCCGACCTCGAACTGGCCGGGGTGTATGCGCACGGCGCGGACAAGGTGGGCGTCGACGCCGCCGACCTGGCGGGCTGGCCCGAGCCGACCGGGGTGCACGCGACGAACGACATCGACGCGCTGCTGGCCCTGGACGCCGACGTGTGTTGCTATAACCCGTTGTGGCCCAACGTCGATGAGCTGGTGCGGCTGCTGGAATCGGGAGTCAACGTGTGCACCAGCGCGGCGTGGATCACCGGCGGCAAGCAGACACCGCAGGACCGCAAGCGCATCGAGGACGCCTGCCAGAACGGCAATTCGACGATCTTCGGCAGCGGTGCCCACCCGGGCATGACGAACATGGTGGGCATGGTGCTGTCTGCCTCGTGCGAGCGCGTCGACGAGATCCGGATCACCGAGTCCGTCGACTGCTCGACCTACGAGTCGGCGGAAACCCAGACGGCCATGGGGTTTTCGCAAGATCCCGATACCCCGGGGCTGGCCGAAAACGTCCGGCGGGAAAGCGAGGTCTTCGCCGAATCGGCCGCGATGATGGCCGACGCGATCGGGGCGAAGCTGGACAAGATGACCTTCGACGTCACGTTCACCGCGGCCACCGGCGACTCCGATCTGGGCTTCATGAAGATTCCCGCCGGAACGGTCGGCAGCGTCTACGGCTACCACCGCGGCTGGGTCGGCGATCGCAACGTCGTCAGCGTCGGGTTCAACTGGACCATGGGCAGTCACGTCGTCCCACCCAAACCACTCGAGCACGGCCACGTCATCCAGGTGTTCGGGCTGCCCAACATGCGCACCGTGTTGCACTGCCTGCCGCCCAAGGATTGGACAGAGCCCGGGTTCATGGGATTGGGAATGATTTACACCGCGATGCCGGTTACCAATGCCGTCCCGGCGGTGGTGGCCGCCGAGCCCGGGATCGTGACGCTCGCGGATTTGCCGCCCGTCACCGGTCGGGTCGCCTACTAGCGGATATGCGGTTCGCCACAACCGGCGGCCCCAGGAGGAACGCTTGCGTGCACTAAGGTTAGGATCCCTAGCTGAGCAAATGTTCCGTTGACAGTGGTGTCGTCGGCGACGGTTGGTGAGCTTTGCGGAAGGCGGTCAGGTGGTGGCTAGTCCGGACTCAGGTGCCCGCCCCGGCATTGTGACCCGCGTGCTGAAACAAGGGTGGATCCCGCTGCTGCTGGTGGTCGTTCTGGCGATCTCGGCGCTGATCGTGTCGCGGCTGCACAAGATCTTCGGCTCGGAAGATCTCAACGCAAACGCCGGCAAGGGGATCGAAATCGTGCAGTTCAACCCGAAGGTCGTCGTCTACGAAATCTCCGGCAACCCGGGTACGACCGCGAACATCAACTACTGGGACGAAAACGCCAACACGCATCAGGTCAACAACGCCCCACTGCCCTGGACGACCACGATCTCGACCACGCTGCCCTCGGTCAGCGCCAACATCATGGCGCAGGGCGACGGCAGCGCGATCAGCTGCAAGATCACCGTGGACGGCATCGTCCGCGACAACCAGAACTCCAACGGCCATAACGCCCAGACCTTCTGCCTGGTGAAGTCCGCATGAGCGACACGAGCAACAAGACCGAGCGCGACCTGAGCGCCGCCGACACCGGCCCGATCAAAACGGGGGGCCTGTCCAAGGCCGAGCGGGGCCACCGGCCCTACCTTCCCCATGCGATCCGCATCTTCGCGATACCGATCATCTTGGGCTGGGTGGCCATCACCGTGTTGGTCAACGTCGTCGTCCCCACGCTGGAAAAAGTCGGCGAGGCGCACTCGGCGCCGATGACACCGCTGGACGCGCCGTCGATGAAGGCGATGATGCGCCTAGGCCACAACTTCCACGAGTTCGACTCCAACAGCACCGTCATGATCGTGCTCGAGGGCCAGCACCCCCTCGGCCCGGACGCGCACCAGTACTACGACAAGCTGATTCGCCAACTCCGCCAGGACCCCAAGCACATTCAGCACATCCAGGACTTCTGGGGCGACCGGCTGACCGCCGCGGGCGCCCAGAGCGCCGACGCCAAGGCCGCCTATGTGCAGGTGAACCTCGCCGGTAACCAGGGCACGACGCTGGCCAACGAATCCGTCGACGCCGTACGCAAGGTCATCGACGAGAACAGGGCGCCACCCGGTGTGAAGGCCTACGTCACCGGTCCCGCAGCGCTGTCCGACGACATGCACATCATAGGTAACGCGAGCCTGGCCAAGATCACGCTGTTCACCCTGGGCGCGATCGCGATCATGTTGCTGCTGGTCTACCGGTCCATCGTCACCACGCTGATCCAGCTGTTCATGACCTTTGTCGCGCTGGCCTGTTCGCGCGGCGTCGTCGCGGTTCTCGCGTACCACAACGCATTCGGGCTCACCACCTTCGCCGCCAACATCCTCACCATGCTGGCGATCGCCGCGGGAACGGACTACGGCATCTTCCTGCTCGGCCGCTATCAGGAGGCGTTGGCCGAGGGCGAGGATCGAGAAACCGCGTACTACACCACATTCAAGGGTGTCGCCCCGGTCGTCTTGGGGTCGGGCCTGACGATTGCGGGCGCGACCTATTGCCTGAGTTTTTCGCGGCTACCGTGGTTCAACACCATGGGCGCGCCCGTGGCGATCGGCATGCTGGTCGTGGTGCTGGCCGGCCTCACGCTGGGCCCCGCGGTGGTCTTCATCGGCAGTCGCTTCCACCTCTTCGAAAAGCAGGCCAAACGTGGTCGGCTGTGGCGACGGGTCGGCACCGCCGTAGTGCGTTGGCCCGCACCGGTTTTGGCCGTCAGCGCCGCGGTCGTGCTGGTCGGCATGATCGCCCTGCCGAGCTTCCACACGAGCTACAACGACCGCCATTACCTGCCGTTGTCCGCCCCGTCCAATCAAGGGCAAGAGGCCGCGAATCGGCATTTCTCCGAAGCACGGATGAATCCCGACCTGCTGATGGTCGAGTCCGACCACGACATGCGCAACCCGGCCGACATGCTGGTGCTGGACCGGGTGGCCAAGAACGAGATGCGCACGCTCGGCATCGCCATGGTCCAGGACATCACGCGGCCACTGGGCATCCCGATTCAGCACAGCTCGATTCCGTTCCAGAACAGCGTCCAAAGCCAAACCACGATGCAGAACATGAGCTTCCTCAAGGAGCGCATGAACGACATCCTGAAGATGGCCGACGACCTGCAGACCCAGATCGACACCACGCAGCGCCAATACGAGGTGTCGCTGGACCTGGCCAACGCCGCCGACGACAGCGCAAAGACCACGGCGGTGACGTCGCAGATCACTGATACCCTGCGCGACCACATCGCGGATTTCGACGACACCTTCCGGCCGGTCCGCACCTACTTCTACTGGGAAAAGCACTGCTACGACATTCCCGTGTGCATCGGGCTGCGGTCCCTTTTCGACACGTTCGACGGGTTCGACCAACTAGCCGAGCAGTTCCACTATTTGACGACAGACATCGCGCACACCGCCAAAGCCTCACGCGACCTGACTGCGCTGTTTCCCACGCTGATCACCACGCTGAAGACCACCAGGGGCATCACGCTGACGCTGTACCAGACGTTCAAGGCGATGATCGACCAGATGGAGGCGATGAGCAACACCGCCATCGTGATGGGACAAAGCTTCGACGCGTCGAAGAACGACGACTTCTTCTATCTCCCGCCGGAAGCCTTTGACAACCCCGACTTCCAGACGGGTCTTCGGATGTTCCTGTCGCCCGACGGTAAGTCGGCGCGGTTCTTCATCACACATCAGGGCGATCCGATGTCGCCAGATGGCATTGCAAGGGTCGACGCCGAGCGCACTGCCGCGCAAGAGGCGTTGAAGCAGTCCTCGCTGTCGGATGCCAGGGTGTATCTCGGCGGAACCGCCGCGACCTTCAAGGACATGGCCGACGGCGAGAAATACGACCTGATGATCGCGGTGGTGTCGGCCCTGACGCTGATCTTCATGATCATGCTGCTGCTGACCCGAAGTGTGGTGGCCGCGCTGGTGATCGTCGGCACCGCGGCCAGTTCGATCGCGGCGTCTTTCGGTCTGTCCGTGCTGATTTGGCAGGACCTGTTCGGCATCAGGATCCACTGGATCGTGATGGCGCTGTCGGTCATCATCCTGCTGGCCGTCGGATCCGACTACAACCTGCTACTGGTCTCCCGGTTCCGCGAAGAGATCCATCGCGGGCTCAAGACAGGAATCATCCGGTCGATGGCCGGCACCGGTGGTGTGGTGACGGCCGCGGGTCTGGTGTTCGCGTTCACCATGGCATCCATGCTGGGTAGCGATCTTCGCGTGTTGGGTCAGTTCGGCTCGACCGTCTGCATCGGTCTGCTGCTCGACACGCTGGTCGTGCGAACGCTACTGATGCCCTCGATCGCCACGCTGCTCGGGCGGTGGTTCTGGTGGCCACAGGTGGTGCACCCGCGCGGTGACAACGCGCGACGGCCGGTGACCGCCTAATCCGCTGGGAGCGCCACGCTCACCGCGACCGCGCCCGCACCGACATGCAGCGCCAGTACCGGCCCCAGCTCGGTGATGATCGCCGGCTCGCACGCCGGCAGCCGCTCGCCCAAGGCCGTCGCCACCTCACGGGCGCCGTCCGCGTTGTTGACGTGGTGCACCGCCAGGGCGGCGGTGTCGTTGCCGACGACCTGACAGACCCGATCGATCATCGCCTCCGTCGCATGGCTGACGGTGCGCACCCGTTGGGCCAGAACGAGTTTGCCGTCATCGATGCGCAACAGCGGCTTGAGGGCCAGCGCGGTGCCCAGCCACGCCTTCGCCCCGCCGATGCGTCCGCTGCGGCGCAGGTTGTCCAGCCGGTGCACCACGATGAAGGCATGTCCGCGGTCCACGGCCGCGCGCGCGGCGGCGGCGACGGCGTCGACGTCTTTACCGTCGGCCGCGGCCCGCGCGGCGGCCAACGCGACGAAGCCGGTGCCCATCGCGGCCGACTTGGAATCGACGACGCGCACGTTCGGATCGAGATCGGCGGCGGTGCGTTCGGCGGCCCGGCAGGTGCCCGACAGCGCCGACGAAAGATGCACGGCCACAACCCCGTCGGCCCCGCTGTCGGTCAGCGCCTGCTGATAGACGTCGGCCAGTTCGGCCGGAGTGGCCGCCGCAGTGGTGGCCGCGAGTTTGTAGATGTCGCCGGGGACGTCGTCGACACCGTCGCGCAGATCGTTGCCGTCGAGCAGGATGTGCAGCGGAACGACGCGGATCCCCCACTTTTCGAGCAGGTCGGCCGGCAGACGCGCCGACGAATCGGTCACCACCACGACGGACATGGCTATCCGCGGTGCTTCTCGTTGGGCACGCCGGCCTCGGCGAGCGCCTTGAGCATCAACTCCGCGACCGCCTGGTGAGCCTCGAAATTCCAGTGAATGCCGTCGGGGTTTCCGCGGCCACTCATAACCTGCTCGGCAACAGCGGCTTTGAGGTCGACCAGGGGTACCTGGTGGTTTTGCGCCCACTCGGTGATCGCGGCCACCGTCCCCGCGCGCCCGTGGTGAGCCCGACCGTAGGTGTCGGCGATGTGCACCGACGGCAGCGAGGCCACGATCGGGATGCCGGGGCGGTTGAAATCGATTGCGCCACGGGTCTGTTCGAGGTAGTCCGCACTCAGGTGCGGAGGCAGGGCCGATCGGGCCACCGGCGAGAGCCTGGGCTGCAGCCAGCCATACCCGTCGCGGGCCCAGCGCCGCAGCCAGGGCGGCCGCACGTAGCGGATCAGCTCGCGCAGCGCGGTCGGCAGCACCGACGGCAGTGAATCCATGCCGCCGGTGGCGAAGATGACCGCGCCGGCCCTGGGCAGCGCCGCCCACGCCCGCGGGTCCTGGGTCGCCGCCCACCAGATGTCGCGGCACGTCCAACCGATGCGGCCGATCAGCTCGACATCCCAACCCAATTGCGCCGCAACGATGTTCGGCCAGATACGGGGATCGTCGGCGGGCAGCCCCCCGGTCGGCCCATAGTAGGCCAACGAGTCGGCGAAAATCAGCAGTGTGGGCTTCGGCGGCCGTTCAGAGGACATCGTTGGACACCTGCGCCGAAGCGTTCCACACATCCAGACGCCAACGGATGCTGTCGAATTCGTCGGCGGGATCGTCGTTGTGTCCGGACAGTTGCACCCAGCTGGCATTGCCCATGCCACCCAGAATCGGCCAGTTGGCGACCGGAAGCTTCAGCAGCGCGGCCGACAGCGCGGCGATCAGGCCCCCGTGGGCCACCAGCACGACCGGGCGATCCGGCCCGTCGGGATCGCCCCATTCCGGCTCGCCGGACACCAGTTCGGCGACCAACGGCACGCTGCGGGCCGCGACGTCGACCCTGCTCTCGCCCCCGTGCGGTGCCCAGGTGGCGTCCTCGCGCCAGGCCAGCCGTGCACCCGGGGCCTGCGTGTCGACCTCGGTGTGGGTCAGGCCCTGCCAGTCGCCCAGATGGGTTTCCCGCAATCGCTGGTCCACCCGGATCGGCACACCGGTCACCTCCCCCAGCCTGACCGCCGTGTCGTAGGCACGATGCAGATCCGACGACACGATCAGCAGCGGCTGCAGCTTGCCCAGCACCTCGGCGGCGGCGACCGCCTGCGCCCGCCCGAGTTCGCTCAGTTCGGAATCCAGCTGGCCCTGCATCCGGCTACCGGCATTGAACTCGGTTTGCCCGTGCCGCAACATGATCAGACGACGAATTCTCATTGCGCGCCCGAGTCTTCAGAGTTCTCGGGACTCTCGTCCAGCTCTACTGGCACCGTCGGGCAGTCGCTCCACAGCCGGTCCAGGGCATAGAAGTCGCGGTCTTCCTGGTGCTGAATGTGCACGACGATGTCGCGATAGTCCAGCAGCGTCCAGCGGCCTTCCCGTGTGCCCTCGCGACGCGCCGGCTTGTAGCCGGCCTTGCGCATCTTCTCCTCGACCTCGTCGACGATGGCGTTGACCTGTCGCTCGTTGGACGCCGAGGCGATCACGAAGCAGTCCGTGATGGCGAGCTGGGCCGACACGTCGATGACGACGACGTCGTCGGCCAGCTTCGCGGCGGCGGCGCCGGCGGCCACCGTTGCCATGTCGATGGCCTCCTGGGTGGCGCTCACGGGTGTTCCCCTGTGCTCAGGCGTGTTTCGTTGACGATCACTGGCGGCCCCTCATCGCGGTAGAGCCGGCGCTTGGAGACGTACTGCACGACGCCGTCGGGCATCAGGTACCACAGCGGCCGGCGCTGCGCCGCGCGTTGACGGCAGTCGGTCGAGGAGATGGCCAACGCCGGGATCTCGACCAGCGTCAGGGCGTCCTCGGGCAGCTCACCGAGGACGCCGGTGATGTGTTCGCGGCGCAGCTCGTAACCGGGCCGGCTGACGCCGATGAACCGCGCCAGGTCGAACACCGTCTCCCAGCCCTGCCACGACAGAATGGAGGCCAGTGCGTCGGCCCCGGTGATGAAGTACAACTCGGAGTCCGGGTTGAGGGCGTGCAGGTCGCGCAGTGTGTCCTTGGTGTAGGTGGGGCCGCCACGGTCGATGTCGACCCGGCTGACCGAGAAGCGCGGATTGGACGCCGTGGCGATCACCGTCATCAGATATCGGTCCTCGGCGGCGGAAACGTGCCGCTCCTTCTGCCAGGGCTGCCCGCTGGGCACGAACACCACCTGGTCGAGGTCGAACAGGTCGGCGACCTCACTGGCGGCAACCAGGTGGCCGTAATGGATGGGGTCGAACGTCCCACCCATCACTCCTAACCTGCGAAGCTGCTTTTGCACGATTTGCCAGCTTACTTGAGCCGGTGTTACGACCCGATTTCCCAGGCGCCGGTCACACCTGTCACACCAGCCTCTGCGCGGGGCGGACCCGCGGTTGTCGCTGTGAGGCGGGCACAAACAACACCCCCGCCGACGGCCGGTGTGAAACGACGCGGCGCCCGCCCCTACACCGGCAGCAGCTGGTCGATCACCGCGGCCAGCTGCTTGGCGGACCGGCACTCATGCATCGGGATGACCTCTTGATAGCGCGGCACCGCCGAGTCGCCGCTACCCCACAAGTGCTTGGGTTCGGGATTCAGCCAGTGCGCGTGCCGGCTGGCGGTCACCATGTGGGTGAGCAGCTCGATCTCCGGGTTGCGGTAATTGGTGCGGCCATCCCCGAGGACCAGCAGCGACGTTCGCGGTGACAGCACATTGGGGAACGCCTGCACGAACGACGCGAACGCGTTGCCGTAATCCGAATGCCCGTCACGGCTGTACACGCCCGACTCCCGGGTGATCCGCTGGATGGCCACGGCCAGGTCGGCCTCCGGGCCGAACATGTGGGTCACCTCGTCGGTGGTGTCGATGAAGGCGAACACGCGCACCCGCGAGAACTGTTGGCGCAGAGCGTGTACCAGCAGCAGGGTGAAATGACTGAACCCGGCCACCGAGCCGGATACGTCGCACAGCACCACCAGCTCCGGCCGTGCCGGGCGCGGCTTGGCCAGCACCACGTCGATCGGCACGCCGCCGGTGGACATCGACTTGCGCAACGTCTTGCGCAGATCGATCGACCCCGCACGTGCGCGTCGCCGCCGCGCCGCCAGACGGGTCGCCAGCGTGCGGGCCAGCGGGGCCACCACCCGGCGCATCTGGCGCAGCTGCTCACCGGAGGCGCGCAGGAATTCGACGTTCTCGGAAAGCTGTGGAATGCCGTACATCTGGACGTGATCGCGGCCCAGCTGCTCCGCGGTGCGCCGTTTGGTCTCCGAGTCGACCAGCTTGCGCAGCTGGGATATCCGCTGCGCGGCAAGCGCTTTGGCGATCTCCTCCTGGCTGGGAGTGGGTTCCTCGCCGTACGAGGCGAGCAGCCCGGCCAGCAGCTTGCCCTCGAGCTCGTCCAGCGCCATCGCCTTGAGCGCCTGGTACGACGAGAACGACGGACCGCGACTGGAGCTGTATTTGCCGTAGGCCTCGACGATTTGGGCAATCATTGCCACCAGGCGCTCGTCCATGTCGGCGAGGTCGGGGTTCTCGGTCAGCAGGTCCGCCAGCATCTGGCGCATAGCCTCGATGTCGTCGGCCGGCAACGCGTCGTCGGCCGGCGCGTCGTCGGCCTCGTCGGTGACCACCGCGCGGGCGCCCAGCGCCGCGGGGAACCACAGGTCGAACATCGCGTCGTAGGTCTCGCGGTGATCCGAGCGGCGCAGCACGGCGCACGCGAGGCCCTCGCGCAGCACCTTCCGGTCACCCAGGCCGAGCGTCGCCATCACCCGCCCGGCGTCCACCGTCTCCGACGGACCGACCGAAATCCCCGCCCCGCGAAGCGCTTCCACAAATCCCACCAGGTGGCCCGGCAGCCCGTGCGGGGCGAGCGGCCGGGAGGGTCGGATACGGCGGGTGGCCATCGCAGTCGTCCTAGTTCAGCCGAAGCTCGCCGGTTGCGCGCTGCTGGTCGGACTGGTGTTTGAGCACCACGCCGAGCGTGGCGGCGACGACCGCGTCGTCGATGGTGTCCAGGCCCAGCGCGAGCAGCGTGCGGCCCCAGTCGATGGTCTCGGCGATGGACGGCACCTTCTTGAGCTGCATGCCGCGCAGCACGCCGATGATGCGAACGAGCTCCTCGGCCAGGTGCGCGGGCAGCTCGGGGACCCGGGACAACAGGATGCGGCGTTCCAGGTCGGGGCTGGGAAAGTCGATGTGCAGGAACAGGCACCGACGCTTGAGCGCCTCGGACAGTTCGCGGGTGGCGTTGGAGGTCAGCACCACTAGCGGCGTGCGCTCGGCGGTGATCGTGCCCAGCTCGGGAACGGTCACGGCGAAGTCCGACAGCACCTCCAGCAGCAGGCCCTCGATCTCGATGTCGGCCTTGTCGGTCTCGTCAATGAGCAGCACCGTGGGCTCGGTGCGGCGGATGGCGGTCAGCAACGGACGCTGCAGCAGGAACTCCTCGCTGAACACGTCGTCCTTGGTCTGGTCCCAGTCCCCGGAACCGGCCTGGATGCGCAGGATCTGCTTGGCGTGGTTCCACTCGTAGAGCGCGCGCGCCTCGTCGACGCCCTCGTAGCACTGCAGGCGCACCAGGCCCGAGCCGGTGGCCTGGGCGATGGCGCGGGCCAGCTCGGTCTTGCCCACGCCGGCCGGGCCTTCCACCAACAACGGCTTGCCGAGCCGGTCGGCCAGGAACACGGCCGTCGCGGTGGCGGTGTCGGGCAGGTAGCCGGTCTCGGCCAACCGCCGCGAGACGTCGTCGATGTCATCGAACAACGGCTTGGACCGGGCGGGCACACTCACAATCGGTTCTCCTAAAACACTTGCTGCACGCGGGGTATCAGGCCGGACGAGTTTGTCCGTCTCCCCACGCAATCCATTTGGTCGACGTCAATTCGGGCAGCCCCATCGGGCCGCGGGCATGCAGTTTCTGGGTGGAGATGCCGATTTCGGCGCCGAAGCCGAACTGCTCACCGTCGGTGAAGGCCGTGGACGCGTTCACCATCACCGCGGCGGCGTCAACGCCGTCCGTAAACTTCTGCGCCGCAGCCATATTGGTAGTCACGATGGCCTCGGTGTGTCCAGTGCCGTACTCGTTGATGTGAGCGATCGCGGCGTCGATACCGTCGACCACCGCCACCGCGATGTCCATCGACAGGTACTCGCGACGCAGGTCGTCCTCGTGCGCGTCCTTGGAAAATCCACCGTGCACGGTCACGCCGGCGTCTTGCAGGGCGGCCACCAGCCGGGGCAGCGCCTCCTCGGCGATCCCGACGTCGATCAGCAATGTCTCGGCGGCGTTGCACACACTGGGCCGACGGGTCTTGGAATTCAGTAGGATTCGCTCCGCCACATCCAGATCGGCACCCTCGTGCACGTAGACGTGACAGTTGCCGACGCCGGTCTCGATGGTGGGCACCTGCGCGTCGCGGACCACCGCGTCGATCAGGCTCGCCCCGCCGCGCGGAATCACCACGTCGACCAGGCCGCGGGCCTGGATCAGATGCGTCACCGTGGAGCGGTCATCGGCCGAAAGCAGTTGCACCGCATCGGCGGGCAGGTCCTCGCTGACCAGCGACGCCCGCAGCACCTGCACCAGCGCCTGGTTGGACCGCGACGCCGACGAACTTCCGCGCAGCAGCACGGCATTGCCGGACTTCAGCGCCAAACCGAAGGCGTCGACGGTCACGTTGGGCCGGCCCTCGTAGATCATGCCGACGACGCCCAGCGGAACCCGCTGCTGGCGCAGCTGCAGCCCATTGGGCAGCGTGTAACCGCGCAACACCTCCCCGACCGGGTCGGGCAGCCCGGCGACCTGACGCAGGCCGGCGGCGATGCCCTCGACGCGTTTGGAGTCCAGGGCCAACCGGTCGAGCATCGCGGGCGGCGTTCCGGCGGCCAGGGCGGCGTCGAGGTCTTCGGCGTTGGCCGACAGGATCAAATCGCTGTGGGCGGCTACCGCGTCGGCAGCTGAGCGCAGTGCCTGATCCTTGGCAACCGTCGGCAACAACGCCAGAACACGTGACGCAACGCGGGCGCGGCGTGCGGCGTTGTGCACCTCCTGACGCAAGTCAGGAAGCGATGGTGCTTGCAGACTCATTGAACCAGGGTATCCGGCGGCAAAACCCCGGGTGAGGCGACCCGATTCGTGCGACTCGATGGTGGCGACCCGCTTCGCCCGGCACCGCCGCGCTCGCGATCGCCGCTACCCGATGGTGGCGACCCGCTTCGCCCGGCACCGCCGCGCTCGCGATCGCCGCTACCCGACTCGCTCACCGCGCCGCGCATTGCGCACCTTGCTGCGCCGCTCTTCGATGATGTTGCCGAAGTTCTGCAGCAATAGGGGCGCACGTGTCACCAGGTGCTCGATGTGTTCGCGGTCAATCTCCAGCGCGGTGACCTCTTCCAGCGCGTATGCGCTGGCCAGGTTCGGTTGCCGGGTCAGCGCCGTCAGCCCCAGGTACGAGCCCTCGACCAGCGTGCTGATCGGCACCAGCGACCCGTCGTCGGCAGCCGCGGTCAGCTGCACGCGCCCGGAGACCAGGAACGTCATGGCCGCGGGCACCTGGCCGGCGTACTCCACCACCTCATCGGCGCCGTAGCGGACGATCCGCGCCGCCGACCGCAGCGATCGCTGCTCCTCGGCGCCGATCCGCAACGCCGGCGCCACCACCGTGTGCAACGCGTGCTCGACCCGTTCGATGGTGGAGAAGTCGTCGTCGGCGTCATCGAGGTGCAATTCCTCCCGGCGGGCCGCATACCAGGCCCAGCGCAGGAACGTGGCCTTGGCGGCGCCGGCGTCCGCCGGTGAGTTCACCCCGATGGTCGTGCGGTACTCGCCCGCGCCCACCGGGACCGTGCGCGGCACGCTGCCGGCCTTGAGTTGCGGCAATCCCTGGGCGATCCGTGACAGCAGCGCGCACACCCGGTCGGGCGGATCGACGCTGGAGAACGTCGTCGTCACCGCCAGCTTGTGCGGGCCCGGCGGGCGGCTGAGATTCGTGAACGCGGTGCTGGCGAGCATCGAGTTCGGCATCACCCGAATTCCACTGCCGGTATCGATGTGCACGGCGCGCCAGTTCACCTCGACCACGCGTCCGCGCGCGGTGCCGGTGTCCAGCCACTCATCGATGCGGAAGGGCTGCTCGAACAGCATGAACAAACCCGAGACGATCTGGCCGACGGAGTTCTGCAGCATCAGACCGATCACGACCGACGTGACGCCCAGCGCGGTGAAGATGCCGCCGATCCGCACACCCCAGATGTAGGACGACATCACCGCCAGACCGACACCGATCACCGCGAACCGGGCGCAGTCCAGAAAGATGGTGGGTAGCCTTTTGCGCCAACTCTTTTCGGGTGCGCCTTCGAACATCGTCGCGTTGAGTCCGGACAGCACGAGCACCAGCACCAGCAGGCCGAACACCGTGGTGAGGACGCGCACCGGAACGTCGCCGGCCGGAACCTGCGAGGCCTGGACCAACAGCAGCAACAGCGCACCGAGCGGGAGCAGGTAGTTGCGCAACAGGCTCACCTGCCGGGCCAGTGGGCTGTTCCGGCGCAGCAGCGCGTCGTGCAACTCGGTCAGCGCGATCAGCCCGACCGGCAGTCCGACCGCGATGCCGATCGCCCAGTAGAACCACGTCGAGTTGAAGAGGTTCATCAGCGCTCCTGCAACCGGTAGATGGCCTGATCGACGCCGCCGACGGAGATGGTGCCCGCCGGCGTGAACTGCCGTACGTCCCGCATCGCCTCATACACCTGCGAACTGACGTAGATGCCCGGTTGCGGTGCGCCACTGTGCATTTGATAGGCCAGGCTGACGGCGCCGCCCCACATGTCATAAACCAGGCTGGAGCGGCCGACCAGCCCGCTCACCACGTTGCCCGTGTTGACGCCGACTCGTAGGCCCAGCTGGTGCACCGATTGGCCGTTGAATCGATCGATGATGCGACCGATTTCGAGGGCGAAGTCCACGGAGCGGTGAATGCTGTCCAGCCGCGGGGTCACCACCCCGCAGCTGGCGAGATAGCCGTTGTGGAATGTTCGAATCCGTTCGACGCCAAGGGCTTCGGCGGCCGAATCGAATTGCCGGAAGAGATCGTCGACGGTGGCGACCAACTCGTCTTCCGGCACGTCGCTGGAAATCTCGTCCAGGCCGACGATGTCGGCATAGATGATGGCGACGTCCTGATGCTTCTGCGCGATGGTCTCCTCGCCTTCGCGATAGCGGCGCAGCACCGATTCGGGCATCAACGCCAGCAGCAGGCGGTCGTTTTCCCGACGCTGCTCGTTGAGCAGCTCATCCTTGATCGCCAGACTGCGGCTCATCTCGTTGAAAGCCGCCGTGAGATCGCCGATCTCGTCGCGCCGCCGAACCGGAATGTTGATCTCGTAGTCGCCGGAGCTGATCTTCCGGGTGCCTTCTTCGAGGCGCCGGACCGGCCGCACCGCGGCCTGAGCGACGAACATCGAGGCCACACAGATGGCGAAGATCATTGCGGCGACCGCGATCACCAGCGTCTTGCTGAACCTGCCCAGTCGGGCGAACGCGTCGGAGTTGTCGCGCGTCGCGAGGATCGACCAGTGCAGGTCGGAGTTCGGGATGCTCAGTGGGGCATAGGCTTCCAGCTCCCTGTTGCCCAGGTAATCGGTGGCGCTGACCACTCCTGTCTCGCCGCGTTTGGCCGCGCGGAGGCCGACTGTGTCAACCGGCTGCACCAGGGTCGTGGTGCCCAGCCGCAGCGCCCGGTCCACCACGTCGGGCGGTGTGCCGGCATCGATCGCCGCGCGCCGGTATTCCTTCGGGTCCTCGATGAAATCCCGTGAATCGGAACGCATCAGGTCGTCGGGGCCGGCCAGATATGTTTCGGTGGCGGGCCCCATCCCGGCGGCGTCCCAGTGCTTGTCGGCGGTCATGATCTTGTTGATCTTCGCGACCGGCACCGGCAGCGCCATCACGCCTTCGAACTTGCCGTTCATGCCGATCGGTGACACCACCCACGCCGTGGGGGTGTCGAGTGCCGGCTGGTACTGCTGGAAGTCGGTGATCCAGACGAAGTCGAGGTCGTTGGACGCCAAGGCTTTCTGATACGCCTCCCGCAACTTCGACTCGCGATACGGGCCGGTCAGAATGTTGGTCCCGAGATCGGGACCCTTCAGCACGCTGTAGACGACATTGCCCTGCATGTCCAACAGCAGAGCGTCGCGATAGTCGAAACGATTGACGATGCCGCGCATGTAGAAGTCGAAGCGCGCGTTCGCCGCCGACCAGGCACTGCCGTCACCGGCGTCCAGGACGGGCAACGCATCGGGGTTCGACCGGGGCGCGGCGGTGTAATACGCCTGAATATATTTCTGCGCGTTGGAACTTGGCAGGACGGCCCGAATATCGATGGTGTCCCCGGTGATTTGCTTGATCGGTTTGATCATGTCTTTGTCGTAGTAATTGACCAGCGACTGCTGTTGTTCCGGCGTGATGGTCGCGTTGTTCAATTGGGCGAAGTCCGCCGTGAGGGCCGTCGCCGCCTGGTTGATGCCGAACCCGCCGCTCCAGACGATCAGCGAGTTCGACACCTCGCGAAACAACGCCTGCACCGCTCGCTTCTGGGATTCGCGCATCTCGATCAGGCGTTCGGACTCGACCTGCCGCAGCGCGTTGCGCCCGGACGCCGCCCCGATGGCGCCGATCACCGCCACGCCCAGGATGCTCGACAGCAGCATGGTGATCAGAATCTTGGATTGGATACCGAACCGGAATCGGGCCAGGGCACGCTGACGCGGGCGCTTGGTGGCCGGTTGGGCCGGTTCGGAATCTATATGGGGTTCAGCGTCCGTTAGCTCGCTCGTGGTCAACCGCCTGCCCCTTTTCTTGGGATCCAGCACCCCTAACGCAGCAGAATATCGCGCGGCCATCGAGTTATTCAGCGTTTGCCGTGACCCGATTCGGCATCGAAAGTGCTGCTGGCTTTGGTGTGCTTTGCCATCCCGCCGCGACTAACGTCGGCGTCATGGCTGGGGTTTGTGTAGTGGGCAGCGTGAATCTCGATCTGTCGTTGGGTGTCGACGCCCTTCCGCGGCCTGGCGAAACGGTTTTGGCGTCGTCGTTGACTCAGGCTCCCGGCGGAAAGGGCGGCAATCAGGCGGTGGCGGCGGCACGCGCGGGCGCGCAGGTGCAGTTCGTCGGTGCGGTGGGTGATGACGCGGCCGCCGAACAATTGCGCGCGCACCTCGAGGCCAACGGTGTCGGGCTCGACGGAGCCGTCGAGATTCCCGGCCCCAGCGGCACGGCCATCGTGGTGGTCGACGCAAACGCCGAGAACACCATCGTGGTCGCGCCGGGCGCCAACGGTCGTTTCACGCTGACCGACGACCGTGCGCGCGCGGTCGTCGCGCACTGCGATGTGATGTTGACCCAGTTGGAGATTCCGGTGGACACGGCCGTCGCGGCGGCCCAACACGCGCGTTCGGCCGGGGCGATCGTCGTCGTGAATGCCTCGCCGGCCGGCCAGAATCCCCGCTCGTTGGGCGAATTGGCGGCCGCGGCGGACGTCGTGATCACCAACGAAGACGAGGCCGACGAATGGCCTTGGTGTCCAGAGCATTTAGTGATCACGCTGGGCGCGCACGGCGCCCGCTACGTTGGCACGGACGGCGAGTACACCGTGTCGGCTCCGACAGTGGATCCGGTGGACACTACCGGGGCCGGCGACGTGTTCGCCGGGGTGCTGGCCGCGAATTGGCCGTCCAATCCTGGCTCGCCGCATCAACGGCGGCTCGCGTTGCAGCGGGCGTGCGCGGCGGGTGCGCTGGCGACGTTGGTCGCCGGCGCCGGTGATTGCGCACCCGACGTCAGGGCGATCGACAAGGCGCTGCGGGACGCGTCCTAGCCGCCCCGCCCGCCGACGTCGTGCGCGATTCTCAGACCGTCGCCGGTCTCCATCTCGCCCGCCGCCTGGGTGAGCAGCACGCGACTTCGGCTCGGCGATAGTAGGGCCGAGAGATAGTGATGCGGGGCGTCGGCCGCGTAGACGAGGCGGTTGACCCGTAACAGGGCCGCGCCGATCGGCATGCCGAGCAGGCGCGCGTTGCGCGGGCCCGCGATTTCGGCCGTGATCTCGTGCCGCACCCGGTTCATGGTGATGCCGCCGCCGGACAGCAGCTCGTAGAGGGGTGCGCGCCGCAACGCGGCCTCGGTCAGCACCGGGGCCAGTTCCGGGGGCAGCCAGGCGTCGGTCACCAGCAACGGCTCGCCGGTCCTGCGTTGCCGGCGCACGCGGACGATGTGCAGCAACTCGCCGGTGCGCCCGAGGGTTTCGGCGACGACCCGGGTGGGCGACCGCGTGCCCAGCTCGACCACCTCGACCTCGGTCTCGAATTGGGTTTGGCGCAGTTCTTGCAGATATGAGCGGCCCGTTGGCGCCTCGGTTGGATCATGTTGGCGCACAAACGAACCGACGCCATGCCGACGTTCGATGTAGCCCTGTTCGGCGAGGTCGGCCAGCGCGCGCCGCACGGTGATGCGAGAAACCCCGAACTGATCGCACAGGGTCTGCTCGGTGGGCAGCGCCTCGCCGGGAGCTATGACACCGCGGTCGATCTCGTCGTGCAGCACCAAGTACAGCTGCCGGTGCAACGGCACGCCGGCGGTCGCGGACACCGGCCCGGACTTCTCGCTGCGCTGCTGCACGGTACTCAATGCTGTCACACCGCCTCCCTTGCGCGATCCGATCAGTTGTTATAAACATATAACAACTAGTCAACCATCCACAGGGGGTCGCGATGACCGCGGTGCAGCAGCGGGCCGCCACAGATCCGGCCGGGCCCACCGGGCGCCTTGCCACCTGGGTCGCCGATCTCACGCTCGACGACGTTCCCTCCACCGTCGTCGAGCGCGCCAAACACCTGCTGCTCGACGGCATCGGCTGCGCCCTGGTGGGGGCCCAATTGCCGTGGTCACGCGTCGCCACCGGCGCCGTGCTGGGTTTGGAGGGCCCCGGCGACTGCGCCGTCATCGGGACCGGCCAGCGGACCAGCGCGCCCGCGGCCGCGGTGCTCAACGGCACGTTCATCCAGGGCTTTGAACTCGACGACTTCCACCCGCTGGCCCCGCTGCACAGCTGCTCGCTGCTCATCCCGGCGCTGCTGTCGACGGCGTCGACACGTCCTGTTCCGACGGCCGGCGCCGACCTGTTGCTCGCGGCCACCGCCGGGTTCGAGGTCGGACCCCGCGTGGGCTACACCCTGCACGGCACCCAAATGCTCGACCGCGGATGGCATTCGGGCCCGGTCTTCGGCACCCATTCGGCGGCGATGGCGTCCGGCAAGCTGCGCGGACTGCCACCGGCGCAACTGGAAGACGCCCTGGGCCTGGCCGCAACCCAGTCGGCGGGTCTGATGGCCGCGCAGTACGAAGCGATGAGCAAGCGGATGCACCACGGGCTGGCCGCGCGCAACGGCTTCTACGCGGCGGGTCTGGCAGCCGCCGGGTACACCGGGATCAAGCGGGTGTTCGAACGTGAATATGGCGGTTTCCTCAGTGTTTTCGGGGAGGGCCACGAACCGGATGCCGCACTGCTGACCGGTGGTCTCGGCCACCGCTGGGAGACCTCGCTCATCATGGTCAAGTCCTACGCCGCGATGGGTGGGCTGCACGGTGCCATCGACGCCGCCCGGCAGTTGCGGAATTCGGTTGCACCGGAAGATATCTCGTCGGTCGACATCACCGTCGGAGAGACCGTGTACAAGCACGGTTGGTGGCTGCCGGAGCGCCCGCTCACCCCGATCGGGGCACAGATGAACATCGGGTACGCCACCGCGGCGGCGCTGCTCGACGGCAACGTGCTGCCCGAACAGTTCACCCCGGCCCGGCTCGATTCCGACGACATCTGGTCGCTGATCGCGGCCACCACGGTGCATCTCGACGAATCACTGGCCGGCGCCGGCATCGCCGAGAAATTCCGCACCGATGTCGCGGTGACCACCCGGGACGGAACCGTGCACCGCGCGCGAGTGGCCCTGCCGCACGGCGCGCCCAACGATCCGGTCACCAACGAGGAACTGGTGGCCAAGTTCCACGCGCTGGCCGACCGGGTCACCGATCGCGGCCGCGCCGCGGCGATCGAGCGCGCGGTGGTCGGGCTCGACGACCTGACCGACGTCAACCACCTGATCGACCTGCTCGCCGGCCCCGTCGCCGGCGCGCTGGACTGAAAGGACGCACGATGGCGACAACACCGGCCCGCACCCGGCTCAGAGCATTGCTGGACAAACGCGAACTCATCGTCGCGCCAGGCGTTTTCGATGGCCTCTCCGCGCACCTGACCAGGCGCACCGGGCATGTGGCCGCGTACATGACCGGCGCAGGTGTGGCGGCGTCGGGCTTTGGCTTGCCCGACATCGGCCTGGTCACCGCGACCGAGATGGCCGATCGGGTCGCGATGATCACCGGCGCGCTGGGTGACGTCCCGCTGATCGCCGACGCCGACACCGGCTACGGCGGACCGATGAACGTTGTGCGCACGGTTCGTTCCTACGACGCGGCCGGGGTCGCCGCCATCCAGCTGGAGGACCAGGTGTTCCCCAAGCGCTGCGGGCACCTGCCGGACAAGCAGGTCGTCGACGCGGCGGTGTTCGAACAGACGCTGGCGGCCGCACTGGACGCCAGATCCGATGACAACCTGCTGCTGGTGGCCCGCACCGACGCCCGCGCACCACTCGGTCTGGACGCGGCGATCGAGCGCGCCAACCGGTACGCGCAGGCGGGCGCCGACATCATCTTCGTGGAGGCGCCGCAGGACGTCGGCGAAATCGAGCGCATCGCACACGAAGTCGACGCTCCCCTGCTGATCAACCTGGTGCTCGGCGGCCTGACACCGCTGCAGTCGGCGTCACGACTGCAGGAATTGGGTTACGCGATCGCCATCCACCCCAGCAATCTGCTGATGCAGACGACGTTCGCCATGCTGCAAAGCCTCTGCGAACTCAACGGCACCGACCTCGCCGCCCAGCTACCCACCTCCCCGGTTGACTTCTTCAACCTGGTGGGCATGTCGGAATGGCGGGCGCTCGACGAGAAATACGCACACACCAAGGACCGCACATGGGCATGACCATCGTCGAAAAAATCTTCGCCCGCAAGGCCGGGCTGGACTCGGTGGCACCGGGTGACACCGTCGTGGTCGACGTCGACATGACCGTCCTGATCGACCTGCAGTTCGCCACCATGTGGATACAGCCCAACAGGATTCACGACCCCGACAAGCTCGCGGTGATCATGGATCACGCTGTGCCCGCCCCGACCATCAAGGATGCCGAGGGCGGCCGCCACGCCCGCAAATTCGTCGCCGACTTCGGCATCGAGCGCTTCTACGACGTCGGCCGGCACGGCATCTGCCATCAGGTGATCGCGGAAAACGGGCTGGCCCGCCCGGGAGAAGTGCTGGCCTGTACCGACTCTCACACCTGCGCGGCCGGCGCGTACAACACCGCCGCCCGCGGGCTGGGCCCCGCCGAGATCTATTCGATCATGTGCACCGGATCCACCTGGTTCCAGGTCGCGCCGACGATCCGCTACGAATTCCACGGCGCCAAACCGGAAGTGGTGAGCGGCAAGGACATTTTCCTGCACATCGCCAACGAGTACGGCGATGCGCCCAACCAGAACCTCGAGTTCGGCGGGCCCGGCCTGGCCGGCATCCCGATGCACGATAGGCGAACGATCGCGACGCAGGGCGCCGAGGTCTCGGCCGATTTCAGCACGTTCGAGCCCGACGACGTGTTGGCGTCGTTCCTCGGCGGACGCGGGACCGTCGGATTCGACGCCGTCACACCGGATTCCGACGCCGCCTACCGGGACATCCGGCGCATCGACCTGGCGGCGCTGGAACCCTACGTGGCGCGGCCGGGCACCGTCAGCCGTAACGGTTCGCCGGTATCGCAGCTGGGCAAACAGAAAATCGACCAGGCCTTCATCGGCTCCTGCGCCAACGGGCAACTCGAGGACCTGCAGATCGCCGCGCAGGTGTTGCGCGGCAAGACCGTCGCACCCGGCGTGCGACTGCTGGTGACGCCCGCCTCGCAGGCCGTGTACCGCGAGGCCATGCGGCGCGGCTACCTTCAGGACCTCGCCGACGCCGGCGCCGTCGTCACCAACTCCACCTGCGGAGCCTGTTTCGGCTACCACATGGGCGTGGTGGGCCCCGGCGAGGTGTGCATCACGGCCAGCACCCGCAACTTCACCGGGCGCATGGGCAGCACCGAGGCCGAGATCTACATGGCCTCCCCGGCCACCGTCGCCGCGTCCGCGGTCACCGGCTACATCAGCGACCCGAGGAGCGTGATCGAATGACGCTGCGTTTCAGCGGCAAAGTCTGGGTGTTCGGCGACAACCTGAACACCGACGCCATGTATCCGGCGTTCGCCATGAAGATGGAACCCGCCGAGGCCGCCAGGCACGTCTTCTACGAGGTGCGGCCGGGCTGGACCGACGAGGTGTCGCCGGGCGATATCGTGTTGGCCGGCAAGAACTTCGGGCTCGGCTCCTCGCGGCCCGTGGCGGCGTTGTTCGTCGAGCTCGGCGTCGCCGGCCTGGTCGCCGAGGAATTCAACTCGCTGTTCTTTCGCAACGCCGTGAACTCCGGGCTGCCGGCGATCACCGTCCCCGACGCCACCTCGGCGTTCAGCGACGGCGACACCGCAACGTTCGACCTGGTCGACGGCAGCTGGCGCAACGACACCACCGGCGCCTCCGGCACCGTCGCAAAACTGCCCGACCTGATCCTCGACATCATCGAGAGCGGCGGCGTATTGCCCCGCCTCGCCCGGCAGGACTACCTGCCCGGCGAATTGGGCGACCTGCTGCGCTCACCCGCGGTGGCGATGCGCGGCGCGGGCAGCGGCGCATGATCGAGCGGCTGGGCCGCCTGCTCCGCGGCGTGCGCGCGGGTGCCCACCGAAGTCCGCTCGCCGGTGGCGCATTCGCCGTCCCCACCAGCATCACGGTCACCAGCACCGCGTTCGGCGACGGCGGCGCCATGCCGGCGTCCAGCGCGGGCAAAGGCGTGGGTGACAACACGTCACCGCCGTTGCGCTGGGCGGGGCCACCGCCCGGCACGCGTCAGCTGGCGCTCCTCATCGACGACGTCGACGTCCCGCTCCCCCGCCCGCTCGTGCACACCGCCGCGGTGATCGAACCGCGCGTCGACGGCGTGGCCGCGGGCGCACTGCAACCGGGATGCGCGGGGATCCGCTTCCTGCGGGCCGACCTCGGTCACCACGGCTACGCCGGTCCACGACCGATTCCCGGCCACGGTCCACACCACTACCGCTTTCACGTGTTCGCGCTCGACGCCGCCCTCCCGGACACCGTGACCACCGCCAAGGGACTGCTGGCCGCGATGCGCGGGCACGTGCTCGCGCGGGGCACGCTGACCGGAACCTACGAGCGCTGAACGGACGAGATACCCGCTGACCTGCGGTTGGCAGTGTTTGGCAGCGCCTGGCGTCGATCTGGCAGTGGTTCGCGAGCAGCGTCGGTGGTGATCGCAGTCCGCCATCGAGAAAGGAACATCATGTCCGCAACCACGATTGACCGCACGGGCACCCGGGACGGCTTGCTTCGCCTTGCCATGCGCGCCGACGCCGCCATCAGCGGGCTGGTCGGCCTGGCCGGTATGCCGTTGGCCGGCTGGCTCGCCGACATCTCGGGCACCACGAAGGCGTTCGAATACGGCATGGGCGCGTTCTTGATCGCCTACGGCGTCGTCGTGTTCGGTTTGGCCACCCTGCCGTCGGTGCGGCGCGCCGGCCTGGCCGTCATCATCGCGAACGTGGCGTACACGGTGGCCGCAATCGTGCTGGTGCTCGCCGACGTCTTCCCGTTGACGTCGACCGGCGTGGTGTTGAACCTGGCCGCCGGCGTGGGCACGCTGGTGATCGCGGAAGTGCAGTACCAGGGCTGGCGCCGCGCGAAGGCCTGAGTCCCAACGCTCATAGGCCCGCTCGGTGCTGTCCGAGCGGGCCTATGAGTGCGCGGGCTAGTCCTCGGGGACCTCGCGGTCGATCTCGTCGAGCCAGATGCGCGCCGACATGTCGGACGGCGCGCGCCAATCCCCCCGCGGCGACAACGAACCACCGTGCGACACCTTGGGCCCATTGGGCAGGGCCGAACGCTTGAACTGGCTGAAGGAGTAGAACCGCTGCACAAAAACCTGCAGCCAGTGCCGAATCTCCTTCAGCGAGTAGGACGGCCGTTTGTTCTCGGGGAAACCGGGCGGCCAGATGCCCTGCTCGGGATCGCTCCACGCATGCCAGGCCAGGAAGGCGATCTTCGACGGCCGGAATCCGAAACGCAGCACGTGGAACAGCGAAAAGTCTTGCAGCGCAAACGGGCCCACTTTCGCCTCGCTGCTCTGCAGCTCCTCCTCCTCGCCGCTGGGAACCAGCTCGGGGGTGATCTCGGTGTCGAGCACCGACTGCAGCACCTCGCCGACCTCCGGCTCGAACTGTTCCGACGAGATCACCCAGCGGATCAGGTGCTGGATCAGCGTTTTGGGCACGCCGCCGTTGACGTTGTAGTGCGACATCTGGTCGCCGACACCGTATGTCGACCAGCCCAGCCCGAGCTCGGACAGGTCGCCGGTGCCCAGCACGATGCCGCCGCGCTGGTTGGCCAGCCGGAACAGGTAGTCGGTGCGCAGACCGGCCTGGACGTTTTCGAAGGTGACGTCGTACACCTTCTCGCCCCGGCCGAATGGGTGGTCCATCTCCTTGAGCATCAGCCCCGCGGTCTCGCGGATGTCGATCTCGGAGAACGTCACCCCCAGCGTGCGGCACAGTTCGGCCGCGTTGCGTTTGGTGTGGTCCCCAGTCGCGAAGCCGGGCAGCGTGAACGCCAGAATGTCACTGCGCGGCCGTTGTTCGCGATCCATCGCGCGGGCGGCGACGATCAGGGCGTGCGTCGAGTCCAGTCCGCCGGATATCCCGATGATGATTTTCGGGAAATCCAGTGCGCGCAGCCGCTGTTCGAGACCGGCGACCTGGATGTTGTAGCCCTCGAAGCAATCCTGTTCCAGCCGTTGCGGATCGGCGGGAACGAAGGGAAAACGCTCGACCTCGCGCCGCAGCCCGATGTCGCCCCCCGGGGGGTCCAGCCGGAACTCGATGCGCCGGTAGCTGTCCGTCGTCGTCCGGTGGTGACGCCGGTTGTCGTCGAAGGTGCCCATCCGGAGCCGTTCCGAGCGAAGCAATTCGATGTCGATGTCGGCGACGCTGAGTCGCTCGCCTTTGGGGAATCGTTCGGACTGGGCCAGCATCACGCCGTTCTCGAACACCATGGTCTGACCGTCCCAGGCCAGGTCGGTCGTCGATTCACCTTCCCCGGCAGCCGAATACACGTAGCCGGCCAGGCAACGTGACGAGGCCGAACGAGCCAGCAGGCAGCGGTCCTCGGCGCGGCCGATCGTGATCGGACTGCCGGACAGGTTGGCCAGCACCGTCGCACCCGCCAGCGCGGCCTCGGCGCTGGGCGGGATCGGCACGAACATGTCCTCACAGATTTCCACGTGCAGCACCAGCCCGGGTACGTCGGAAGCCTCGAAGAGCAGGTCGGGACCGAACGGCACCTCGGCGCCGGCGACGCGGATGGTGCCGCGCTCGTCGTCTCCGGGTGCGATCTGGCGGCGTTCGTAGAACTCCCGATAGGTGGGCAGGTACGACTTCGGCGCGACCCCGAGCACCGCGCCGCGGTGGATGATCACGGCGGCGTTGTAGATCCGGTGCCGATGTCGCAGCGGGGCCCCGACGACCAGGACCGGCAGCAATTCGACCGACGCCGCGACGATCTCCGCGACGGCCTTCTCGACATCGTCGAGCAGCAGGTCCTGCAGCACGATGTCTTCGATGGAGTACCCGGACAGCGTCATTTCCGGGAAGACGGCCAGCGCGACGGCATCGTCGTGGCACTCCCTGGCCATCCGCAGAACCGATTCGGCATTCGCGGCCGGGTCACCGATGACCGTGTGGTGGGTGCATGCGGCGACGCGGGCGAAGCCCTGGCTGTAAGCGTTGTAAAAGTCCATCGCCCTTCCATTGTCGTCCCATGCGTGTCAACCGGTGGCCGCCGGGTATCCCGGACGGCATGAGTGACACCGCTGTCCTAGTGGTCGACATGATGAACACGTATCAGCATCCCGACGCTGAAAATCTAATACCCAATGTCGAGAAGATCATTGAGCCTTTGACCGATTTGGTTCGGCGGGCACGTGAAGCCGATGACGTCGACCTGGTCTATGTCAACGACAATTACGGCGACTTCACCGCGGAGTTCTCCGACATCGTCCGCGCCGCGTGCGACGGGGCCCGGCTCGATCTGGTCAAGCCGATCCTGCCGACCGAGGAGTGCCGCGTGATGACGAAGGTCCGGCACAGCGCGTTTTATGCGACGGCGCTGGCGTATCTGCTCAACCGGCTGGAAACCAAGCGGCTGATCATCACCGGTCAGGTCACCGAGCAATGCATCCTCTACACGGCGCTGGATGCGTACGTCCGGCACTTCTCGGTCGTGATCCCGACCGATGCCGTCGCACACATCGACCCCGACCTGGGAGAGGCGGCGTGCAAGATGATGAAGCAGAATATGTCCGCCGAACTCACGACGGCGGCCGACTGCCTGGGCTGATCCGTACTCTGGATGAGGTGACCGTCGGCCGCGCAGAATCGCCTGAACTGGTCACGCTGCTGGCCGGTCGCCGGATCGCGGTGCTGACGGGTGCGGGCATCTCCACCGATTCGGGCATTCCCGACTACCGCGGGCCGGACTCACCACCGAGCAATCCCATGACGATCCGCCAGTTCACCAGCGATCCGGCGTTTCGGCGGCGATACTGGGCACGCAACCACGTCGGCTGGCGGCACATGGACGACACGATGCCCAACGCCGGCCACCGGGCACTCGCCGCGCTCGAGGACGCGTCGGTGGTCACCGGCGTGATCACCCAGAACGTCGACCTGCTGCACACCAAGGCCGGCAGCCACAATGTCATCAACCTGCACGGCACCTACGCTCAGGTGATCTGTCTGGACTGTGGGTCCACCATGACGCGGGCCGCATTGGGCGAGCGGCTGGAGGCACTCAACCCCGGCTTCATCGAGCGCGCCGAAGCGATCGGTGGACTGGCGGTGGCTCCCGACGCCGACGCGGTCGTCGCCGATACCGCGTCGTTCCGCTACCTGGATTGCGAGCGCTGCGGCGGCATGCTCAAGCCGGACATCGTCTATTTCGGCGAAAACGTTCGCAACGACGTTGTGGCGGAAGCTTATGGGTGGGTCGAGCGGGCCGACTCGCTGCTGGTCGCGGGCTCGTCGCTGACGGTGTTCTCCGGGTACCGGTTTGTGCGGCACGCCGCCGCGCTGGGCATTCCGATCGCGATCATCAATCGCGGCGCCACCCGCGGCGACGACCTGGCCACCGTCAAGGTCGAGGGCGGGTGCTCGGAGTTGCTCGCGCTGCTGGCCGACGAGTTAGCGCCCCTGGCAACGCATTAGAAGGTACACGGCATGCTGCGGATGGCGTGCACGAAGTTGCCCGCCAGGTAGGCGGGCTCACCCGCGCGGATGTCGGGCAGCCGACGGAACAGCTCGCCGAAGATGGCCCGCAGCTGCGCGCGGGCCACGTGCGCACCGAGGCAGAAGTGCAGCCCGCCACCGCCGAAGCCGACGTGCGGATTCGGGTCGCGGCTCAGGTTCAGGCGTTCCGGGTGGTCGAAGGCCTCGGCGTCCCAGTTGCCGGACGGATAGAACATGACCACCTTCTCACCCGCCAGGATGGTCTGACCGCCCAGCTCGACATCCGTTGCGGCGGTGCGGCGGAAGGTCATGACCGGCGTCGCCCAGCGGATGAACTCCTCGATGGCGGTGCCGATGCGGTTGTCGAAATCCTCGAGCAGCCAAGCCTTTTGGTCGGGGAAGTCGGTGAGGGCGCGCAGCGTGTGGCTGATGGTCTGCCTTGTGGTGTCGTTGCCCGCCACCGAGAGCAGCACGAAGAACGCCGCCACCTCCCCGTCTTCCAGTCGGTCGCCGTCCACCTCGGCGGTGACCAGGCTGCTGATCAGGTCGTCGCCGGGGTGCTCGCGACGTTCCGTGGCCAGGGCGCCGACGACCTGGTGCAGATATAGCTGGTTTTCCACCAGCACTTCCATCGCCGGGCGCCCGTCGAGGAATTCCGGGTCGGCCCAGGAGACCAGGGCGTCGGTGGCGTGCGCCATGCGCTCACGCTCGGATTCGGGGATCCCCATCATGTCCGACAGGGTGCGGATGGGCAGTTCCTTGGCGCAGTGGTCGACGAAATCCGCACCGCTGCCGGCGGCATGCAGTTCTTCGACGATGGTCTTGGCGTTGGCCTTGATCGAGTCCTCGATGCGGCGGACCTGCCGGGGGCTGAGCGCGGCGTGAGCGAGCTTGCGCACCTTGGTGTGTCGCGGTGGGTCCATCGCCAGGAATGACTGCGACGCCTCGAGCAGCTCCACCGGAATGCTCTCGAACATCACGCCCTGGCCGGACAGGAAGACGTCGTTGTTGCGGCTGACCGCGACGATGTCGGAGCGCCGGGTGACCGCCCAGAATCCGGGATCGGTGGGATCGGGCATCAGCGAGTCTTCGACCGGCGGATGCCAGCTCACCGGGCGCTCGGCGCGCAGCACGGCGAAGGAGCGTTCCCGATCCACCGCGGTGGTGGACCAGAACGCGCGCGAGGACAGATCGATCTCGTCGTAGGCACGACCGGACTTGTCGGTCCCGGACTTACCCGTCAGCACGGCCATGGTGGTCCTCCGTCTCGTATGACCCCGGTCACAAACTCCCCGCGACGATATGCCTAGACAGTGTGTCTAGTCAATATGTCGATTACTCGGCTATGCTCGGCGCATGCCGTCGCTCACCCGCAAGCCGCAGGGCCACCGGAGCCTGGGGCGCGAGCAGCGGCGCGAGCAAATGGAGCGCCGCCTGCTGGACGCCACCGAGCGGCTGATGCGCGACGGTGCGAGCTTCACCGAACTGAGCGTGGATCGGCTCTCCGGCGAGGCCGGCATCTCCCGGGCCAGCTTCTACATCTACTTCGAGGACAAGGGCCATCTGCTGCGCCGCCTCGCGGGCCAGGTGTTCGGCGATCTGACCGACGGCGCGCGGAGTTGGTGGAGCGTGGCCGGGCGGCATGACCCGGACGACGTGCGCAGCGCGATGAGCCGCATCATCGCCACCTACCGGCGCCACCAGGCGGTGCTGGTCGCGCTCAACGAGATGGCCGCGTATGACCCGCTGACGGCGGAAACGTATCGCGAACTGCTGACCGGCATCTCCGAGCAGCTCACCCACGTCATCGAGGCCGGCCAGGCCGACGGTTCGATCCGCCCCGCGCTGGCGCCGCTGACCACCGCCAGCGCGCTGACCTGGATGGTCGAACGGGCCTGCCAGCAGAACCTGCCGGCGAAGCCGCCCGACTACGATGCTGAGCTGGCCGCGACCCTGGCCGAAATCGTCTGGGGCGCACTGTATCTCAAGCCAACCTCAGAGCGCTGACCTTGATCCTCAGAGCCTTGTTCACCCGCGTCGGCGAAAGCGCTTCACACCGCCACCAGGTCGTCGGCGTGCACCGCGGGCCGGCGCAACTCGCCCGGCAGCTCAGAGGTTGAGCGGCCCATCATGGCGGTCAGTTCGGTCGCGTCATAGGCGACCACACCGCGAGCCACCATCACCGCGTCCGGGTCGCGCAATTCGACGACGTCGCCGGCGTAGAACCGCCCGGCCACCGCGGTGATCCCGGCGGGCAGCAGCGAACGACGCTGCCGCACCACCGCGCGCACCGCACCCTCGTCCAGAGTCAGCTCGCCGGCCGCCTCAGCGGCGTAACGCACCCAGAACCGGCGTGCAGACATTCGTACCGGGCGTGCGGCGAACACCGTGCCGACCGAGGCGTCGGTGAGCGCGGTCGCGGCGTCGTCCGCTGCGGCCAATAACACCGGCACACCGGCGTCCGCGGCCAGCAGCGCCGACGACATCTTCGAGGTCATCCCACCGGTACCCAAATGGCTTCCGGGCCCGGCGATTACACCGATCAGGTCCGCTGAGCCCGACACCTCCGAGATGAACCTGGCGCCGTCGGTCTTTCGCGGATCCGAGTCGTAGAGCCCGTCGATGTCGGACAGCAACACCAACGCCTCGGCGCCGACCAGGTGGGCCACGAGCGCCGAGAGCCGGTCGTTGTCACCGAACCGGATCTCGTTGGTGGCCACGGTGTCGTTCTCATTGACGATCGCCACCGCGTGCAGTGCGCGCAGCCGATCCAGCGTGCGCTGGGCGTTGGTGTGCTGGGCCCGCATCGAGATGTCGTGCGCGCTCAGCAGCACCTGCCCGACCGTGCGGCCATAGCGGGCGAACGCGGCGCTCCACGAATTCACCAGCGCCACCTGGCCGACGCTGGCCGCGGCCTGCTTAGTCGCCAAATCCCTTGGGCGACGGGATAATCCGAGTGGCTCGATGCCGGCGGCGATGGCTCCCGACGACACGATGACGACGTCGGTGCCCGCCTTCATCCGCGCCTCGATCGCGTCGACGAGTCCGGCCAGCCGGCTGGCGTCGAACACCCCCGCCGGTGTGGTCAGCGCGTTGGTCCCCACCTTGACGACCAGGCTGCGCGCAGTGCGGATGACGTCGCGGTGGGCGCTTACGATGCGCCGCTCTCCCCCATCGCTTCGCTCCGCATCGTCACCGGCGCTCACGACTCGTCACCGTGTTCGCGGCGCTGCCGCCGGGCGGCCTTGCGGTCCGCGGCGCCGACGCGGTCGGTGCGCTCCAACCGCGCGTCGGTTCCGCGTCCCGACAGCGCAACCTGTTGTCCGGCAGGCGTTTGCGGCTCCCAATCGAACGTCATGTCCCCGATGGTCACTTGGCAACCCGGTCGCGCCCCCAGCCGCAGCAATTCCTCTTCGACACCGAGGCGCGCCAACCGGTCGGCGAGGTACCCGACGGCCTCGTCGTTGTCGAAGTTGGTCTGATGGATCCACCGCTCGGGGCGCGCGCCGCTGACCACGAAGGCGCCCGGCTGCTGCGGATCCGGCTCGACGCTGAAACCGCTGTCGTCAACGGGAACCGGACGGATCACCGGACGGCGCGGCACGATCTCCGGCTGGGCGGCCTGGTACTCCGAGATCATCTTCCACAATCCGAAGATCAACGGCTGCAAGCCGTCTCGCGCGACCGCCGACACCAAAAACACCGGCCAGCCGCGCTCGGCGATCTCGTCACGGACGAATTCGGCGAGCTCGCGCGCCTCGGGCACGTCGATCTTGTTGAGTACCACCGCGCGGGGTCGCTCGGCCAGATCACCCAACGTCGCATCCCCCTGCAGGGTGGGCGTATACGCGGCGAGTTCGGCCTCCAGCGCGTCGATGTCGGAGATCGGGTCACGGCCGGGTTCCGCGGTGGCGCAGTCGACGACGTGCACCAGCACCGCGCATCTTTCGATGTGCCGGAGGAAGTCCAGCCCCAGGCCGCGGCCCTCGGACGCGCCCGGTATCAGGCCGGGCACGTCGGCGACGGTGAAGGTGTGCTCCCCCGCCGACACCACGCCGAGGTTGGGAACCAGCGTGGTGAACGGGTAGTCGGCGATCTTGGGCTTGGCCGCCGAGATCGTCGACACCAGCGACGATTTGCCGGCCGAGGGAAAACCGATCAGGCCGGCATCGGCGACGGTCTTGAGTTCCAGGGTCAGGTCGCGGGTCTGGCCCTGTTCGCCCAGCAGCGCGAAGCCGGGAGCCTTGCGCGCCCGCGACGCGAGAGCGGCGTTGCCCAGCCCGCCGCGCCCACCCGCGGCGGCTTCAAAGCGGGTGCCCGCGCCGACCAGGTCGGCCAGCAGCCGACCGTTCTCGTCGAGGACGACGGTGCCGTCGGGCACCTTGACTTCCAGGTCGGCTCCGGCGGCGCCGTCCCGATTGTTGCCCATCCCCTGCTTGCCCGAGGGCGCGGTGACGTGCGGATGGAAATGGAAGTCGAGCAGGGTGTGCACCTGCGGATCGACGACGAAGACAATGCTGCCGCCGCGTCCGCCGTTGCCACCGTCGGGGCCGCCGAGCGGCTTGAATTTCTCGCGATGGACCGAGGCGCAGCCGTTACCCCCGGCACCGGCGCGCGCATGGATGACGACGCGGTCGACGAACCGAGGCATCGTGAATCCTCTCACCTACCACCGGGCGCCGAAATCACCGGGCTGGGCCCGGAAACACGGGTCAGTCGGTGGCTTGTCCGGCCGCGACGATGTTGACGGTCTTGCGGCCGCGCTTGATGCCGAACTCCACGGCGCCGGCCTCCTTGGCGAACAACGTGTCGTCCCCGCCGCGCCCAACACCCACGCCCGGGTGGAACTTGGTGCCGCGCTGCCGAACGATGATCTCGCCCGCCTTGACGACCTGGCCGCCGAATCGCTTCACGCCCAGCCGCTGTGCGGCGGAATCGCGACCGTTGCGCGAGCTGGAAGCGCCCTTCTTGTGTGCCATGTTCTGTCGCCTTCGCTACTTGATTCCGGTGACCTTCAGGACCGTCAGCTGCTGACGGTGCCCCTGACGCTTGTGGTAGCCGGTCTTGTTCCTGAACTTGTGGATACGGATCTTGGGGCCCTTGGTGTGCTCTAGCACCTCGCCGGTCACCGCGACCTTGGCCAGCGCGGCCGCGTCGGTGGTCACCTTGGCGCCGTCCACCACCAGGGCGACCGGCAGCGACACGTTCGAGCCGGGCTCGGATTCGAGCTTCTCGACCTTGACCACGTCCCCGACGGCGACCTTGTACTGCTTGCCGCCCGTCTTCACGATTGCGTAGGTCGCCATCGTCGCTCTGCTCCTTCTGCTAGCCGCTGCTCTGCGCGTCGCGCGCGAACCAGCCGCGGTGCGCGTGGTGGGTCTGGGTTGCGGGTCTGCGCCGATTCCCCGGGAGTCCCGCTGCCGCCGGCCAAAGTTTAGCCGCCGGCCTGACGACAACTGTCCAAGGGTACGTGACCAGCGGCTACAGGGTCAAACCGGACATGTCCGGTCAGCCAGGTCAGTCCGCGTGGATCGGCGGTCCGGCCGGCCTACCCGCAGCGCGTCGGCGCCTGGGGCGTCCCGAGCCGGCCTGGCCGGCCCGAGCGGAGGCCTGCCCGGCGTCGGTGTCGTCCGAATCGTCGTCCTCGGTGTCCAGATCGTCGTCGTCGAGCTCGAGGTCCTCGTCATCGTCGCCGAGGTCCTCTTCATCGTCGATGTCGTCGTCATCGTCGTCATCGTCATCGTCATCGTCATCGTCGTCGAGGTCGTCGTCATCGTCCGAATCGTCGTCGTCATCCGTGTCGTCGTCGTCCTCGTCCGAATCGTCGTCCGAGTCCTCGTCGTCGGTGTCGTCGAAGTCCTCTTGGTCGGTGTCCGCGACGCCGCCGGCGCGTCCCGCCTGCTCCTGGTCGAGCTCGTCGGTGGTTTCTTCGGTGGTCTCGTCGGACTCGTCGTCCTCGGACTGCGTGGAGGAGCCGGCGGCCATCGCCTTGAACATCGGGTGCTCGCCGGGGGCGTGGGTGGGCACCTTGGCCACCACCTGCTCTTCGGCTTTGTTCTTCTTGCGCCTGCCCCGGCGGCCGCCCCCACCGGATTCGGATTTGCGCCCGTTCGACGGGGCCGAATCCACCGGGTCGGTGTGCAGCAGGATGCCACGCCCACCACAGTTCGAGCACGACGTCGAGAAGGCTTCGATGAGGCCGGTGCCCAACCGCTTGCGGGTCAGCTGGACCAAACCGAGCGATGTCACCTCGGACACCTGATGGCGGGTGCGGTCGCGGGCCAGCGCCTCGGTCAGCCGCCGGAGCACCAGATCGCGGTTGGACTCCAGCACCATGTCGATGAAGTCGATGACCACGATGCCGCCGATGTCGCGCAGCCGCAGCTGGCGCACGATCTCCTCGGCCGCCTCCAGGTTGTTCTTGGTGACCGTCTGCTCGAGGTTGCCCCCGGACCCGGTGAACTTGCCGGTGTTGACGTCGACCACCGTCATGGCCTCGGTCCGGTCGATCACCAGCGTGCCGCCCGACGGCAGCCACACCTTGCGCTCCATCGCCTTGGCCAGCTGCTCGTCGATGCGGTGCACCGCGAACACGTCCGGCCCGGCCTGCCCTTCCGGCCCGGCGGGCGCCTCGTACTTGGTCAGCTTCGAAACCAGGTCGGGGGCAACGGAATTCACGTAGTCGTTGATCGTGGTCCAGGCCTCGTCACCGGAGACGATGAGGCCGGCGAAGTCCTCGTTGAACAGGTCGCGGATCACCTTGACCAGCACGTCGGGCTCTTCGTAGAGGGCCACCGCGGCGCCGGCGGCCTTCTCCTTGATCTCGATCGCCTTGGCCTCGATCTGCTTCCAGCGCTCCTGCAGGCGGGTGACGTCGCTGCGAATGTCCTCTTCCTTGACGCCCTCGGACGCGGTCCGGATGATCACCCCGGCGTCGGACGGCACCACTTCACGCAGGATCTCTTTGAGCCGCTGGCGCTCGGTGTCGGGCAGCTTGCGGCTGATCCCGGTCGACGACGCCCCCGGCACGTAGACCAGGTAGCGGCCCGCCAGCGAAACCTGCGTGGTGAGCCGCGCGCCCTTGTGCCCGACCGGGTCCTTGCTGACCTGGACGACGACGTAGTCGCCGGGTTTGAGCGCTTGTTCGATCTTGCGGTCGGACCCGCCGAGCCCCGCGGCTTCCCAGTTGACCTCGCCGGCGTAGAGCACACCGTTGCGGCCGCGGCCGATGTCGACGAATGCCGCTTCCATAGATGGCAGCACGTTCTGCACGATGCCCAGGTAGATGTTGCCCACCAGGGAGGCCGACGCGGCCGACGTGACGAAGTGCTCGACGACGATGCCGTCCTCGAGCACCGCGATCTGGGTGTAGCGCGACCCCTGATGCGGCTGCTCGGTGCGGACCCGGTCGCGCACGACCATCATCCGCTCGACGGCCTCGCGGCGGGCCAGGAATTCGGCCTCGGTCAGCACCGGGGGGCGGCGCCGCCCGGCGTCGCGGCCGTCCCGGCGCCGCTGCCGCTTGGCTTCCAGCCGAGTGGAGCCGTTGATGCCCTTGATCTCGTTGTTCGACCCGCCGGAATCATCTCCGCCGCCCTTGCCGCTACGGGGCGCCCGCTCGTGCACCACCGTGTTGGGCGGGTCGTCCGGCGATGAGCTCTCGTCGTTGTCGTCGCCCGATCCGGATTTGCGCCGTCGGCGCCGGCGGCGACGGCGGTTGCCGCCGTCTCCCGAACCGTCGTCACCGTTGTCGGAATCGTCGGAGTCGTCGGAATCGTCGGAATCTTGACCGTCGGAGTCCTCGGAGTCGGCCTGACCGCCCTTCTTGCCCCGCGGTTGCCCCTCGTCGTCGTCACCGTCGTCCTGGCCGTCGGATCCGCCCTGCTCACCGCGCCCGCGGCCACGGCCGCGACGGCCGCGGCGGCGCCGCCGGTTCGACGGCCGGTCGGACTGCTCGTCGTCGTCGCTGTCGGAATCGTCGGAGTCGGCGCCGTCGTCGGTGCCGGCGTCCTCCTCGAGGGCATCGATCGGCTGCGGCGCGACGAACAGCGGCATGTAATGCGGCCGCTCCGCGGCGTTGTCCGGGGTCTCGAGCAGCAACCGGGATTCGGGTTCGTCGGCCTCGGCGCCGCCGGCCGCCGGTGCGCTGTCCGCGTCCTCCGCGCTCACCGGGGGCTGCGCGGACGCCAGCAGGTCGCGCACCCGGACCGCGTCATCGCGGTCCACGGTGGAATGTGCGCTGCGGATTCGCCCGTCCAGCTCGCTCAGTGCGTCCAGCACCCGCTTGCTGGTGGTTCCCAGCGTTCGGGCCAGCGAATGAACTCTTAAGCGGTCCGGCAGTTCCCCGGGCCGAGTCGATTCTTCTGATGGGTCTGCAGTCGGTGCACCGTCTACCACGTATTCTCCTCAAGCCCCCGGGCGCGTCTGTTGCGACGCGGCCACGCGAGGGCTTCGCTATGGACCCGGGCCACTTCTCCCGGGCTTGTAATGGTCTCGCCCCGAGCGGCCCAGGATCAGGACCCACTCGGCGCCGTGCTGAATGACGGCCTGACATGCAGCGAACCAAGGCGACGGGGCTATGATCGCGCTTGTCTAAGTCTTCATTCGGGTGTCTGACACCGGTCCGGCGACGTTCACCCGAGACCAGTATCCCACATCACGTAGCCGTCCCAGCCACACCTGATGCTGCCCGCTTCAGCAAAGTCGCTCGGGACGGCGTCGCCGCAGCTCTAGGCGTTGGGAAACCAGAGCGCGATTTCGCGCTTCGCGGACTCCACCGAGTCCGACCCGTGCACCAGGTTGAACTGGGTCTCCAGCCCGAAGTCGCCGCGAATCGTGCCGGGGATCGCCTTCTCCACCGGGTCGGTACCGCCCGCGAGCTGCCGAAACGCCGCGATCGCCCGCGGCCCCTCCACGATGGCCGCCACCACCGGTCCCGAGGTGATGAACTCCAGCAGCGACTCGAAGAAGGGCTTGCCGTCGTGTTCCGCGTAGTGCTGGGCGGCGAGGTCGCGGCCGACGGGCCGCAGCTCCAGCGCAGCGATGGAAAGGCCTTTGCGCTCGATGCGGGCGATGATCTCCCCCACCAGCTGCCGCTGCACGGCGTCGGGCTTGATCAGTACCAATGTCCGTTCGGTCACGGCGGACAGCGTACATAACCAGGAGGCATTGGGTCGGGCGACGGCGGCCGGGCCCTGCTCGGGTGGTTTCCGCGTCTGCTGCCGGCCTACTGCTGCCTGCGCCGGACCTCGGCCCGGAAGTAGGCGATCAAGCCCCACAGGCCAGTGAACAGCACGCCGATGAACCCCACCCCCGGGTAGACCGCGAAGCCGGCGAGCAGGATCACCTGCACGCCGAGGTTGGCCCAGATCGCCCAGGGTTTGCGCTGCACCCCGGCCATCAAGATCAGCAGCGTGGCCAGCCCGATCAGGTACACCAGCGACGCCGTCGTCAGGCCGCCGCCGACCGCGCCGACCACCGGGATCGCCAGCAGCACCACGATCGCTTCCAGAAACAGCGTCAGGGCCATCACCGCGCCGAAGCTGCGCCACGGGTCGGCCGGCGCCTGGGCCCGCTCCTCGGGGTTCTCGGGCACGTCCGTCATTGCGGATCACGACCGAACAGGGTCCGCGCCGCCCCGGCGGTCACCACCGACCCGGTGATGACGATGCCGGTGCCGGAGAAGGCTTCGGCTGGTCCGTCCGCCGCGGCGTCGTCGACCAGTGCGGTCGCGACGTCGATGGCCTCGCGCAGGTTCTCGGCGGTGCTCACCCGGTCGGGCCCGAACCGCTCGCGCGCCGCCAGGGCCAGCGACTCGACGTCGAGCGCCCGCGCGGATCCGTTGTGGGTCACCACGACAGCGTCGAACACCGGCTGCAGGGCGGCCAGGATGCCGTCGACGTCCTTGTCCGCGAGCACGCTGAGCACCCCGACGAGATAGCGGAAGTCGAATTCGTCGGCCAGGGTCTGCGCCAGCGCGGTCGCACCGGCGGGGTTGTGCGCGGCGTCGAGGAACACGGTGGGGGCGCTGCGCATCCGCTCCAGCCGGCCGGGGCTGGTGACGGCGGCGAAGCCGGCGCGCACCGCCTCGACGTCGAGCTGACGCTGCGCGCCGGCGCCGAAGAACGCCTCGACGGCCGCGAGGGCCAGCACGGCGTTGTGCGCCTGGTGTTCGCCGTGCAGCGGCAGGTAGACATCGGAATACACCCCACCCAGGCCCTGCAGCTGCAGCACCTGCCCGCCGATCGCGACCTGACGGCCCAGGACGGCGAACTCGGAGTCCTCGCGGGCCACCGCGGCGTCGGCTTGGACGGTCTGGGTCAACAGGACCTCCATCGCCTCGGGGGCCTGACGCCCGATGACGGCGACGGTATCGGGTGCACCCTCGGGCGCCCGGGTGATGATGCCGGCCTTCTCCCCCGCGATGGCGGGGAGATCGTCGCCCAGGTATTCGACGTGGTCGATGGAGATCGGAGTGATGACCGCGACGGGGGCGTTGATCACGTTGGTGGCATCCCAGCGTCCGCCCATGCCCACCTCGACCACGGCGACGTCGACGGGGGCGTCCGCGAACGCGGCGAACGCCATCGCGGTCAGCACCTCGAACTTGCTCATCGCGGGGCCGCCCTCGGCCTGCGACTGCGCGTCGACCATCTGCACGAACGGCTCGATCTCGCGGTAGGTCGCCACGTACTGCGCCGGGCTGATCGGCTTGGAGTCGATCGAGATGCGTTCCACCGCCGATTGCAGGTGCGGGCTGGTGGTGCGCCCGGTGCGCCGCTGCAACGCGGTGATCAGCGCGTCGATCATCCGCGCCACCGAGGTCTTGCCGTTGGTGCCCGCGACATGGATCGACGGGTAGGCCAGTTGCGGCGAGCCCAGCAGGTCCATCAGCGCGCTGATCCGGGTCAGGCTCGGCTCGATCTTGGTCTCCGGCCAGCGCTGGTCCAGCAGGTGCTCGACCTGCAACAGCGACGCGATCTCGTCCGGGGTGGGGGCCGGGTCGGGGATCTCGGCGGGAACCTCGCCCTGCGGCCAGTCGGGGTCCTGCGGCCAGTCGGGCGGCTCGGTCATCGGACCCTCACTGCAGCCCGGCCAGCCGCGCATTGATCCGCTCGGTTTCCTCCTGGGCCAGGCGCTGACGATCGCGGATCTTGTCGACGACGTTTTGCGGGGCCTTGCCCAGGAATTCGTCGTTGGCCAATTTGGCAGTGGTCGATGCCAGCTCCTTGTGCGCCGCGGCCAGATCCTTTTCCAGCCGGCGACGTTCGGCGGCGACGTCGATGGTGCCGGAGGTGTCGAGTTCGACGACGACGGTGCCGCCGCTGAGCCGCACCTCCACCGACGCCGACGGGCGAAACTCCGGGCCCGCGGCGGTGAGCCACGCCAGCGACGTCACCGCGCTCACCTGGGTGCTCAGATCGGATTCGTCGACACCGGCCATCCGCGCCGGCACCTTCTGCCGGTCCGCCAGGCCCTGATCGCTGCGGAACCGGCGCACCTCGGTAACCAGCTTCTGCATGTCGGTAATCCGCTGTGCCGCAACCTTATCCAGGATGATCCCGGACGACCGCGGCCAGTCGGCGATCACCAGCGATTCCTGGGCCTCGTCGCCGGTCAGCGCCTGCCACAGCGCCTCGGTGATGAAGGGGATCACCGGGTGCAGCAACCGCAACAGGGTATCCAGCACCGCCGCCAGCACGGCCGTGGTGTGCGTGATCCCTTCGGCCAGTTGCGTCTTGGCCAATTCGACGTACCAGTCACAGAATTCGTCCCACGCGAAGTGGTAGAGCGCCTCGCAGGCGCGACTGAACTCGTAGCTGTCGAACGCCGAATCAACCTCCGCGCGAACCTCTTCCAGCCGCCCGAGAATCCACCGGTCGGCGTCGGTGAGCTCGGCCGCCGCGGGCAGCGGGGCCAGCTTCGCGCCGTTGAGCAGCGCGTAGCGGGTGGCGTTGAACAGCTTGGTGCAGAAGTTGCGCGACGCGCGGACGTGGTCCTCGCCGACCGCCAGGTCGCCGCCGGGGCTGGCGCCGCGGGCCAGCGTGAACCGCAGCGCGTCGGCGCCGAAAGCGTCCACCCAGTCCAGCGGGTCGATGACGTTGCCCTTGGACTTGCTCATCTTGCGACCGGACTCGTCGCGGATCAGCCCGTGCAGGAAGACATCGGTGAACGGCACCTGCGGACCGCGGCGGCCGTCCAAGGTGATGGCCTCGTCGTCGCCGACGAAGGTGCCGAACATCATCATCCTGGCCACCCAGAAAAACAGGATGTCATAGCCGGTAACCAGAACGCTTGTGGGATAGAACTTTTCGAGCTCCAGGGTCCTATCGGGCCAGCCCAGCGTGGAGAACGGCCACAGCCCCGAGGAGAACCAGGTGTCCAGCACGTCGGGATCCTGTTCCCAACCCTCCGGCGGCGTCTCGTCGGGACCGACGCAGCGCTGTTCACCGTTGGGGCCGTACCAGATCGGGATGCGGTGGCCCCACCACAGCTGACGCGAGATACACCAGTCGTGCATGTCGTCGACCCAGGCGAACCAGCGCGGTTCCAGGCTGGCGGGGTGAATCACGGTGTCCCCGTTGCGCACCGCGTCACCGGCGGCCTTGGCGAGCGATTCCACCCGGACCCACCACTGCAGGGACAGGCGCGGTTCGATCGGCTCGCCGGTGCGCTCGGAGTGCCCGACGCTGTGCAGGTACGGCCGCTTCTCCTCGACGACCCGGCCCTCGGCCGCCAGTGCCTCGCGCACCGCGACCCGGGCCTGGAATCGGTCCATGCCGTCGAATTGCGTTCCGGTGTCGGTGATCCGGCCTTTGGTGTCCATGATCGAGATCATCGGCAGCTGATGCCGAACGCCGATCTCGAAGTCATTGGGGTCGTGCGCGGGCGTGACTTTGACTGCGCCGGTGCCGAATTCGGGATCAACGTGCTCGTCGGCAACCACCAGCAGCTGACGGTCCACAAACGGGTGCGGCAGGCTGGTGCCGACCAGCTGCCGGTAGCGTTCGTCGTCGGGATGCACCGCGATCGCGGTGTCGCCGAGCATCGTTTCCATCCGGGTGGTGGCCACCACGATGTGGGGTTGCGAGTCGTCCATCGAGCCGTACCGGAACGACACCAGCTCGCCTTCGACCTCTTGATAGTCGACCTCGATGTCCGAGATCGCCGTCTGCAGCACGGGCGACCAGTTGACCAGCCGCTCGGCCCGATAGATCAGTCCGGCGTCGTAGAGGCGCTTGAAGATCGCGCGGACCGCCCGCGACAGGCCCTCGTCCATGGTAAAGCGATCGCGGCTCCAGTCCACGCCGTCGCCGAGCCGGCGCATCTGGCCGCCGATGGCGCCGCCGGACTCTCGCTTCCAGTCCCAGACCTTTTCGATGAACAGCTCTCGACCGAAGTCCTCTTTGGTCTTGCCGTCGAGCGCGAGCTGCTTTTCCACCACGCTCTGCGTCGCGATCCCGGCGTGGTCCATGCCCGGCTGCCACAGCACCTCATAACCCTGCATCCGCTTGCGCCGGGTCAGGGCGTCCATCATGGTGTGTTCGAGCGCATGGCCCATGTGCAGGCTGCCGGTCACGTTCGGCGGCGGCAGCACAATCGAATAGCCGGGCTTGGTGCTGTTGGCGTCCGCCGTGAAGTAGCCCGCGTCCACCCACTTCTGGTAGATCGCGCTTTCTACCGCAGCGGGATCCCACGACTTGGGCAGGTCGGTGGCGGGGCTGCGGCTGGCGGTCACCCGTCAATTCTAGGGAGCGGTGTTTACCTTCATGTAAGCGCCCAAACCCGCAGGTGGCCGGGTCGGTTGCCCGGTGATCAGGGGATCGTGAGCACTTGGCCGGGCTGAATCAGGTCCGGGTTGGAGATGCCGCTGGCGTCGGCGATCGCCTGATATCGGTTGCCGTCACCGTAGAAGCGCTCCGCGATCGCCCACAGGGTATCGCCGGAGGCGACGGTGTAGGTCCGCGCCGCGGGCTCCGGCGCTGGCTCCGGCTCTGCGGCGACCTCGGCCGGGGCCTCTTCGGCGGCGGCATCCTCGGCCTGTGCGGCGGGCTCGTCGGCAGCGGCCTCGGGTGCCGGTGGCGGCGGGTTGTCGGTCTCTGTGTGCGTCGACCATGCCGGCCCGTCGGAGGCATACAGCACCAAGTTGCGGTCGTCTTGAAGCACGAGTTTGACGTCCTTCTTGCCCTTGGTGTCGGTATGCCAGACCGGTTTGTCCGCCGTGTAGAGGACGAAGTTGCCGTCGGGCTGCACCTCGGCGCGCACCACATTCTGGCCCTCGGTCGACGTGGACCACAAAGCCTGACCTCGCGAGGCCAGCACCAAGTTGCCGTCGTCCTCCAGGGTCAAGGTGTAGGCGCCGTTGTTGGAGGCGAGCGATTCCCCGCGCACAAGCTTTTGACCACCAGTAAGCGTGTCTGACATAGCATTACCTCTCTCATCAACGCAGTCCGGCCACGCCAAGGCCGAACATTGCTCGTACCCGCTAGGGGCTGTTCGATTTCTTATTGGGGCCTGGGCATCCCTCCCTCGACGCAATCGACATCACCCGGGAAATGCTGGTGAAGACTCCGCGTGGATTTTGCGGCGCTCGGCTACTTCTTGCCGCCGAGCAACCCACCGAGGATGTCGCCCAGCGCACCGCCCTTGCCGCCCAACACGTTTCCGAGGATGCCGCCAAAGGATTTGTCACCGGAACCGGCACCGAGGATGCTGCCCAGAACTTCACCCAGGGCGCCACCCGAAGCGGCCTGCGTTGTCCGAGGAACCGTTTCCGGCGACCCCCGGCCCCCCGAATTCATCTGTTTTCCGATGTATGCCAACACGATCGGGACCAAGACCGGCAGCAACTGCTTGAGCATGTCGCTGTTACCGGCGCCTCCCTTGGCCAGGGCCGACGCGACTTGATCGGCGTCGTTGCCACCGAAGATCGTCGCGATCGCCTGCCGACCGTCGCCGGCGTCAACCTGCCCGACGTCGCCGCCGGCGTCGAGCAGGCCACGGGCGGCGTGGCTCGTGGCAGCGGACTCGATCCGGTCGGCTGCCGCGGGATCCTGCGAGTTCTGGTGAAGGCCGCTCAGCAGCACCGGCACCAGTGTGTGAACCGCGCTCACGACTTCGTCTTCGTTCGCGCCGAGCCTTGTCGCGATTTCAGATGTAGGGATCTGGGCGTACAGATCATCAAGACCGGCCATCGGGGGTCACCCGCCTCTATCGCTGGATGTATGAGCCAAGTCAGATACGACACTAGACTCATGCGGCCCCACACAACAGCCCTCGCGGTGGGCGGTGCAACGCAGCCGGATCAGTGCAGCCGCTCGACCTCCAATGCCACGCCCGCGGCGGGGAACCGGTCCAGCAGCGCGTCGCCCATCGCGGCCGCGGGGGTGAGAACGCCGTGCAGATCCGGGAGCTTGTCGCGGTCCACGGCCAGCGCGAGGCCGCACTCCCCCAGCAACACCGAAGTCGCCTTGTAGCCCGGGTCGCCGCGCTGTTCCATGCGCGCCATGTAACGGGCGCCGGTGGTTGTGGTGGTGAAGGTCTCGATCCGGTAATAGCCGCGTTCGCGGGTGGCCTCGCTCGGGCCGGTTCCCGGTTTGGGCACGATGCGCTCCACCAGTTTGCGTGGCAGCAGCCGGAAATACCGGCTGCCCAATCCGAAGGTCGCGGCGCCGACCCCGCCCACCACCGCGGACGCCACCGGAGCCAGCGGCGACGAGCCCAGGCTCATGCTTTCGCTGTACCGCAACTGGCGTCCGTAGGCCCAGTCCAGCAATGCGTTGCTGCGCCGCACAATTCGCGTGTTGTAGGGAGCCATCAGGAAGCCCGACGTCCACAACCCGGCCAGCTCCGGCGCGATCCGACGACCCCGGCGCCAGGGCAGATCGGGCTGGGGGCCGATTTCAGGTTCGGCGCCGCGGTCGGTGGTCAGCGTGTACGGGTCGGCGAGCTGGCGGCGGGCGTCGGGATCGCGGGAGGCCGTATCGAGCACTTCCAGCATCGACGCGACGGTTCCGCCGGACACGCCGCCGGAGAAGGAGCGGACCACCAGGTCGGTGTCGCCGAGCTCTCCGGCGCCCTCGTCCCGCGCCGCCCGGTAGAGCGCATACACGCTGAGGTCCGAAGGGACCGAATCGAATCCGCACGCGTGCACAATCCGGGCGCCGGTGTCCGCCGCCTGCTTGTGGTACAGGTCGATGCTTTCGCGGACGAACATCGCCTCGCCGGTCAGGTCGGCGTAGTCGGTGCCCGCGCCGGCGCAGGCAGCCACCAGCGGCAGCCCATAGCGGGTGTAGGGCCCGACCGTGGTGATGACGACCTGGGTGCGGGCGGCCATCTCGTCGAGAGTCGAGGGCGACGACGCGTCGGCGTTCAGGATGGGCCACGACTGCGCGCTGTCGCCGAGCGTGTCGCGGACGGCGCGCAACCGGTCGGCCGATCTTCCGGCCAGCGCGATCCGCCTGTCCGGTGCCGAGCCGGCCAGGTATTCGGCGGTGAGTTTTCCGACGAAGCCGGTCGCCCCGTACAGCACAATGTCGAATTCGCGCGGCGTTGCGGTCACGGGCCCGACGCTACCCGACGCCGGGTGTCGTACCCCCTGGAGCTAAGGAGTGCCGGGCGTGAGGCCCGGCACTCCTTATATGTATGACAGCGAAGCCGTCGGCTGCGGCTCAGCCGCGGCGGCCGCAGACCGGCCACGCGCCGATGCCCTGCGAATGCAGCACGTTCTCGGCGACCCGGATCTGCTCGTCGCGGCTCGCGCCTGAGGGGGAACCCGACCCACCGTTGGCGCGCCAGGTGCTCGGGGTGAACTGCAGGCCACCGGCGAAGCCGTTACCGGTGCTGATCCCCCAGTTGCCACCCGACTCGCACTGCGCGATGGCATCCCAGTTCACGCTGTACGCGCGGTGGGCGGGAGGCGGCGGGACGTCCGGGCCAGGCGGAGGTGCAGCCGGGGCCGGCGGCGGCGGAGCGTCCGGAGCCGGGGGCGGCGGAGCGTCCGGAGCCGGCGGCGGCGGAGCGTCCGGAGCCGGCGGCGGCGGAGCGTCTGGAGCCGGCGGCGGCGGAGCGTCTGGAGCCGGCGGCGGCGGAGCGTCCGGTGCGGGGCCGGCGGCCGGCGCGTTGGGGTCGAAGCCCACCGCTTCCGGGTCCGCGTGCGCGGTGGCCGATGGGATGGTCACGAGCGTGCCCGTGACCGCTGCAAGAATGAGCGTCTTTCGGACGTTCTTCAAGTTTGTTCCTTTCGCGGTGCGCGCGCGCCAAAGCAAGCCCACGGATGTGGGCTGAAGCTGTCTGGTTGATGCCTGCTTTGAAACGTGCCGTCTGGGTCAGGCACGGCAGCGGCGGGCCAAGTCTGCCCGGCGGGTGTTACCCACCGACCACGGTCGGGCTTTCGCCGTCCATGGCGCCGCTCGCACGCGGGTCCGTGGATTCAATTATTTGATTACTCTTCCGTAACCCGTTCTGGGCTAACAGGGACCGTAGAAGACCTCGGCCCATTCGTCATCTTCGGGAATCAGATATCTCGTTTCGGTAACGGGCCGATTACACCCCGGTATCCCGCCCATTTGTGCAGGTCATAGCGGCGTTTTCCGAAACGGCGCTCGGGCGGAACGGCCAAACAAATGGTGAGCCGAATCACCAGAGTTTTGTGAGCTGGCGCACGTTTATTTGCCGTGCTGCCACCGATTGGCCAGCGCTTCAATGGATCCGAACACGCTGGCCGCAAACCAGCGCAGAATACCGGAAGTTATGCGCGCCGCAAGGCACCCGCCCAACTGAGCGATCACGAACGCCGGATGATATTTACTTCCACTGCGCGCCAGCACAATTCGATTGACGCCATCGCGCGCGACCGCGTCTTCCATACTGACAGCGCTTGCTCGACGTATTGCCGTGCTCGACAACGCTTTTCACTAATAATGCACGGCTCCAACAGTTTTCGAGCGTGCTTCCGACACAGTCAAGGACTCACGATCGACACCCAGCGAGGCGCCACCAACCGGGTAACGCCGATCGAGAGGGGCGCGCGATTTCAAAAAGTCGATTTTGCTGAAAAGGCTTACGCCTCTTAGCTGAAGCCCCGGGCGTGGTGCGCCGCCCGACGCGGCCGATGCAATTCAGAGGTCCCTCAAATCGCCACTGCCGCAACAGATCACGATGCCCAGCCAAGAAATATGCAGGATTGAGGCCTCCGCCTTCATACCGAAATGCGCGGCGCAAATTCCAGGAATGGCGAAATAATAATCGCCGTGTTTACGGCGCGCGTTGTCAGTGGCGTCGAATTGCCGAAGCGTAGAGTCCGCCGGCTCGATCGGCCCGGCGCTTCGCCGTCAGTTCCGCGACTGCGCCAGAGCGAGCAGGTCGCTCTCCGTGTTGACGTTGGCGAGGAAGCGCGATTCCGGCAGCACGATCTGCTGGGCGTCCGAGGCGTCGATCAGGGCGCGCATGGAACGGGCGCCGCCTGCGACCAGGCCATCGATCCGCCCGGCCAGGTCGGTGCGGTACACCGCAGCCAGGTAGTGGCTGCGACCGTCCCACGGCAACACGATCTCGGCGTTGGTCTCGGTGGCCAGCTGCACCAGCTCGTCGATCAATTCCGCAGACAGCAGCGGCATGTCGACGGCGCAGACGAAGGCATACCGGGCGCCCGCCTCCGCGGCCGCCCGCAACCCGCGTCCGGTCGCCGGCAGCGGTCCCTGGCCGCGCACCTCGTCGCGGACGACCTGCGCCTGCACCGCGGGCAATGGTTGGCCCGGCGCTGCCATCACGAAAACCGGCTCGCAGCGCTGCGCGAGGACCCCCGCAACGTATTCGAGGAGCGTGGCGGCGCCGCCGGGGCCGGGCAGGGTGGCCTTGTCGCGGCCCATGCGCCGCGATTCACCGCCGGCCAGCACGATGCCCGCTAGCGACCCGGCCTTTTTCTCTGTGTCGGGCATCTGGTCGCCCACGTCAGTCGACGGTCCAGGTGTCGCGCCCGCGCAGCAGCGATTGCAGCGCGGCGGAGTCGAACGCCTTCGCCGACTGGGCCGCCTGCACCTGTGCGCGTGCCGCGTCGTCGTAGGTGGGCCGGCTGATGTTGCGGAAGATGCCGAGCACGGTGTGATCGAGGTTCTGGTCCGACAACCGGGACAGGGCGAAGGCGTAGGCCGAGTTGTCGCTGTGCGCGTCATGCACCACGATCTCGTCGACCGACACGTCGGCCGTCTTGGCCACCTCCAGGCCGAAGCCCGACTTCACCACGCAGTATTCGCCGTTGGCGCCGAACACAATTGGCTCGCCCTGGCGGACGTTGATGACCCGCTCCTCGGCGCCTTCCTTGCGCAGCGCGTCGAACGAGCCGTCGTTGAAGATCGGGCAGTCCTGCAGGATCTCGACCACGGCGGCGCCGCGGTGCCCGGCGGCGGCGCGCAGCACCTCGGTCAGCCCGTTGCGGTCGGAGTCCAGCGCGCGGCCGACGAAGGTCGCTTCGGCGCCCAGCGCCAGGGACACCGGGTTGAACGGGTGGTCCAGCGATCCCATCGGGGTCGACTTGGTGACCTTGCCGACCTCTGACGTCGGCGAGTACTGCCCCTTGGTCAGACCGTAGATCCGATTGTTGAACAGCAGGATGGTGATGTTGACGTTGCGGCGCAGCGCGTGAATCAGGTGATTACCCCCGATCGATAACGCGTCGCCGTCACCCGTGACCACCCACACCGAGAGGTCCTCGCGGGCCAGCGCCAAACCGGTGGCGATGGCCGGTGCGCGGCCGTGGATCGAGTGGAAACCGTAGGTTTCGAGGTAGTACGGGAACCGGCTCGAGCAGCCGATGCCGCTGATGAACACGATGTTCTCGCGGCGCAGCCCGAGGTCGGGCAGGAAGTTGCGGATGGTGTTCAGGATGACGTAGTCCCCGCAGCCCGGGCACCAGCGGACCTCTTGGTCACTGGTGAAGTCCTTGGACTTCTGCGGCTGGTCCGTGGTGGGGACCCCGTCGTTTTTGGTCAACTTCGCGGTCACACCGAGGTCTTTGCCCGCCAGGTTGCCGATCACGTCAGTCACGAGCGCCGCTCCTCCTCATCGCTTCGCTCTGCATTGTCGCGGCGCATGTCACGAGCACCGCTCCCTCATCGCTTCGCTCTTGTCGTTGCCGACCGGAACCACTGCGCTCATGCGCCGGCTCCGACCGTTGCTGCCGCCATCTTGGCGACCATGGTCTTGTCGTTCTCCACTTCGGCCAGCGTCCCGCCCAGCGCGGCGCGGATGACGCGGCCGATCTCGTCGGCCAGGAAGGCGACACCCTGCACCTTGCTCACCGATTGCACGTCGACCAGGTATTTGCCACGCAGCAGGAACGCCAGCTGACCGAGGTTCATTTCCGGCGCCACCACCTGCGGGTAGCGCCGCAGCACCTCACCGACGTTGGCCGGGAAGGGGTTGAGGTAGCGCAAGTGGGCGTGCGCCACCTTGATGCCCTTGCGCCGCGCGCGCCGGCAGGCCTCACCGATCGGGCCATACGAGCTGCCCCAGCCGATCAGCAGCAGCTCGGCGTCGCCGGTCGGGTCGTCGACCTCCAGATCGGGGACGGAGATCCCGTCGATCTTGGCCTGGCGCAACCGGACCATCAGGTCGTGGTTGACCGGCTCGTAGGAGATGTTGCCGGAGCCGTTCGCCGCTTCCAGCCCGCCGATGCGGTGCTCGAGCCCCGGGGTGCCGGGCACGGCGAATTGCCGCGCCAGCGTCTCCGGGTCACGCGCGTAGGGCTGGAACGGTTCGTCCGGGTTGGCGAAGGTGTGCGTGATGGGCTGCAGCGTGCTGACGTCCGGAATGCGCCACGGCTCTGACCCATTGGCGATCGCGCCGTCGGACAGGACGATCACCGGGGTGTGGTAGGACACCGCGATGCGCGCCGCCTCGAGCGCGGTCTCGAAGCAGTCCGAGGGTGAGCGTGGGGCCAGCACCGCGACGGGTGACTCGCCGTTGCGGCCGAACAACGCCTGCAGCAGGTCGGCCTGTTCGGTCTTGGTGGGCAGCCCGGTCGAGGGCCCGCCGCGCTGCACGTCGACGACGAGCAGCGGCAGCTCGGTCATCACGGCCAGCCCGAGCGCTTCGGACTTGAGCGAGATGCCCGGGCCGGACGTGGTGGTGACGCCCAGCGCACCGCCGTAGGAGGCGCCGATGGCCGCGCAGATGCCACCGATCTCGTCCTCGGCCTGAAAGGTTATGACGTTGAAGTTCTTGTGCTTGGACAGCTCGTGCAGGATGTCGGAGGCCGGCGTGATCGGGTAGCTACCGAGCATGACCGGGATGTCCGCCAGCTGACCGGCCGCCACGATGCCGTACGCCAGCGCGGTGTTGCCCGAGATCTGGCGGTATTCGCCCGACGGCAGGGTCGCCCGGGACACCTCGTAGGTGGTGCCGAAGGCCTCGGTCGTTTCGCCGTAGTTCCAGCCCGCCTTCAGCGCCAGCACGTTGGTCTCGGCGACCTCGGGCTTGCGGGCGAACTTCTCCCGGATGAACTTCTCGCTGGTTTCGATCGGCCGCCCGTACATCCACGACAACAGGCCCAGCGCGAACATGTTCTTGGCGCGCTGGCCGTCCTTCTTGGTAGCGCCGATGGCCTCGACCGCCCCGAGCGTGAGCGTGGTCATCGCGACGGAATGCACAACGTAGTCGGACAACTCGTCGGTCTCGAGCGGGTTGGTGACGTAGCCGACCTTGGTCAGGTTGCGCTTGGTGAACTCGTCGGAGTTGGCGATCACCATTCCCCCACGGGGCAGGTCGCCGAGATTGGCTTTCAGCGCAGCGGGATTCATCGCGACGAGGACGTCGGGCCGGTCGCCGGCGGTCAGGATGTCGTAGTCGGCGATCTGAATCTGGAAGGACGAGACGCCGGGCAGCGTGCCTGCTGGGGCGCGGATCTCGGCGGGATAGTTGGGCTGGGTGGCCAGGTCGTTGCCGAAAAGGGCTGCCTCGGACGTGAAGCGATCACCGGTGAGCTGCATGCCGTCGCCGGAGTCCCCGGCGAAGCGAATGACGACCTGCTCGAGGCGCTGACGGGCAGATCCGTTGGGGGAAGCCCCATTCTGTGAGTGTGATCCGGCTCCGCTGCCGTTCGGATCCACGTCTTTGCCCTCCACTTTGTTCACCGGACAGACACTGCGCGCAAACTAGATTACGCCCGTGAAAGTGACTTTCCGGCCGTCTGGGTTTGATGTCACTGGAAGTATCAATTATGGCACTGATTTCCGGTCGGCATCGCCGTCCCTGAGCCGTCATCTCGGCCGCGTCGGCATCCAAAAGGCGACGTCAGCGACGTGCTACTGATCAGTAGCCCAGCAAACTGTGGCGTTGGTCACGTCAACGTGCGTCGCACGGGCAGCAAAACACGTCAGGCGGTCCGCACAATCGGCCCCGCCGGGAGACTGGACGGACTTAGGCGCTCTTGTCCCGGCGCTCGGAACGGGAAGGCTTGCGCGGCACGATCGTCGGCAAGACGTTGTCCTGGACGGTCTCCTTGGTCACCACGACCTTGGCGACGTCATCGCGGCTCGGGATGTCATACATCACCGGCAGCAGGACCTCTTCCATGATGGCCCGCAGGCCACGGGCGCCGGTGCCGCGGTGGATCGCCTGGTCGGCGATCGCTTCCAGGGCGTCGTCGGTGAACTCGAGCTCCACGTTATCCATCTCGAAGAGCCGGGTGTACTGCTTGACCAGCGCGTTCTTCGGCTCGGACAGGATCTTGACCAGCGACTCGCGATCCAAGTTGGTGACCGAGGCGACCACCGGAAGCCGGCCGATGAACTCGGGGATCAGGCCGAACTTGATCAGGTCCTCGGGCATCACTTCGGCGAAGTGGTCGGTGGTGTCGATCTCGGCCTTGGAGCGCACCTCGGCGCCGAAGCCCAGGCCGCGCTTGCCGACGCGCTCGTAAATGATCTTCTCCAGGCCCGCGAAGGCCCCGGCGACGATGAACAGCACGTTGGTGGTGTCGATCTGGATGAACTCTTGGTGTGGGTGCTTGCGCCCGCCCTGCGGGGGAACCGAGGCCTGGGTGCCTTCCAGGATCTTCAGCAGGGCCTGCTGGACGCCTTCTCCGGAGACGTCGCGGGTGATCGACGGGTTCTCGCTCTTGCGGGCGATCTTGTCGACCTCGTCGATATAGATGATGCCGGTCTCCGCGCGCTTGACGTCGTAGTCAGCGGCCTGGATCAGCTTGAGCAAGATGTTCTCGACGTCCTCACCGACGTAACCGGCTTCGGTCAGGGCGGTGGCGTCGGCGATCGCGAACGGGACGTTGAGCATCTTGGCGAGCGTCTGGGCGAGGTAGGTCTTGCCGCAACCGGTCGGTCCGAGCATCAGGATGTTGGACTTCGTCAGCTCGACCGGCTCGTGCCGCGAGTCGCGGCCCTTCTCACCGGCCTGGATCCGCTTGTAGTGGTTGTAGACCGCGACGGCCAGCGTCCGCTTGGCGGTGTCCTGCCCGATGACGTATCCCTCGAGGAACTCCCGGATCTCGACCGGCTTGGGAAGTTCATCAAGCTTCACGTCGTCGGCGTCGGCGAGCTCCTCTTCGATGATCTCGTTGCAGAGATCGATGCACTCATCGCAGATGTATACGCCGGGGCCAGCAATGAGCTTCTTGACCTGCTTCTGGCTCTTCCCGCAGAACGAGCACTTCAGCAGGTCACCGCCGTCTCCGATGCGCGCCATGGTGCTGAGGGCCTACTTCCTGTTCGCCGTTGGTCTTGCCTGTCCCCGCATGTATTCACCGACGCTACCCGTTTGTTCGGGCCCGACGCGACCATAAAGGCCGAATCGCGTCGGTGGTATTCATGCGTGTCCGTCTGGATGAAACATATAGCCAGACGGTGCCCGTCACTCGCGAAAGGCGCGCTTTGCGTGTCTTTGGCGTGTCGCGGTCGTAATGCGATCGAGGCCGACTGCCCTCCGACCTTGCTTCGGTGTGGAGGTGCCAACCCAACGCCAATCAATCGCGCGAGGCCTGGGCGGACCCCCAAGAATTCACCCTACAGTGGCGACGTGGGTTTGGCGGGGGGCTTTGCATGGCCCGACGGATCCGTGCTGCTCGACGGCGGCTTGGCCACCGAGCTCGAAGCGCGCGGCCATGACCTGTCCGACCCGCTATGGTCGGCGAGGCTGCTCGCGGACGCCCCGCAGGAGATCGCCGCCGTGCACGCCGCCTACTTTCGCGCCGGGGCCACGATCGCGACGACGGCCAGCTACCAGGCGTCGTTCGAGGGGTTCGCCGCCCGCGGGTTCGATCGCCGGGAGACGGCCGGGCTGCTGCGCCGCAGCGTCGAGCTCGCCAAGGCCGCGCGGGACGAATCCGGCGGCGGTGGGCTGCTCGTCGCCGCCTCGATCGGACCGTACGGCGCGGCGCTGGCCGACGGATCGGAGTACCGCGGGCGCTACGGCCTGTCGGTCGCGGCCCTGGCACGATGGCACCGCCCACGGCTGGAGACCCTGGCCGACGCCGGCGCGGACCTGCTGGCGTGCGAGACCGTGCCCGACATCGACGAGGCGCAGGCCCTGGTCGAGCTGGTGCGCTCGGTCGGGAAGCCGGCCTGGCTGAGCTACACCATCGAGGGCGACCGGACCCGCGCCGGGCAGTCGCTGTCCGACGCGTTCGCGGTGGCGGCCGGCGTCGACGAGATCGTCGCGGTCGGGGTGAACTGCTGCGCGCCCGATGACGTGTTGCCCGCGATCGCGCGCGCCGCAGCCGTCGGGAAGCCCGTCATCGTCTACCCGAACAGCGGTGAACGCTGGGACGCCTTGCGGCACAACTGGATCGGCCGGTCGCGGTTCAGCACGGACCTGGCAGGACAGTGGATTGCAGCCGGGGCCCGCATCGTCGGCGGATGCTGCCGGGTCGGGCCCACCGACATTGCCGACCTTCGCCGAAACCGCTAGGCGGTCTGCGCCGAAAGCTTCCGGTACTCCAGCACGGTGTCGATTATCCCGTAATCCTTGGCCTCTTCGGCGGTGAGGATCTTGTCCCGGTCGGTGTCCTTGCGGACCGTCGCGGCGTCCTTGCCGGTGTGGCGGGCCAGCGTGGTCTCCATCAGCGTGCGCATCCGCTCGATCTCGGCGGCCTGGATCTCCAGATCGGAGAACTGCCCCTGGATCACGCCCTGCAGCGAGGGCTGGTGGATGAGCACCCGGGCGTTGGGCAGCGCCATCCGCTTGCCCGGCGTCCCGGCGGCCAGCAACACCGCCGCCGCCGAGGCGGCCTGACCCAGGCACACCGTCTGGATGTCGGCGCGCACGTACTGCATGGTGTCGTAAATCGCCATCAGCGAGGTGAATCCACCACCGGGCGAGTTGATGTACATGGTGATATCGCGGTCGGGATCAAGCGACTCGAGCACCAGCAGCTGCGCCATGATGTCGTTCGCCGACGCGTCGTCGACCTGGACGCCGAGGAAGATGATGCGTTCCTCGAACAGCTTGTTATACGGGTTCGACTCCTTGACACCGAAGCTGGAGTGCTCGATGAACGAGGGCAGAATGTAGCGCGCCTGGGGCTGGGTTTCGGGGTTCACTGGGCTTCTCCATTGGTGATGTGGGCGGCGCGGGTGATGATGTGGTCGACGAAGCCGTATTCCAGGGCCTCCTGCGCGGTGAACCAGCGGTCGCGGTCCGAGTCGGCCTCGATGCGCTCCTGGGTCTGGCCGGTGAATTCCGCGTTGAGCCGGAACATCTCCTTCTTGATCACCGTGAACTGCTCGGCCTGGATGGCGATGTCGGCCGCGCTACCGGTCACCCCGCCGAGCGGCTGGTGCATCAGGATGCGGGCGTGCGGCAACGCGTACCGCTTGCCCTTGGTGCCGGCGGCCAACAAGAACTCACCCATCGACGCGGCCATGCCCATCGCGTAGGTGGCGATGTCGCACGGCGCCAACACCATGGTGTCGTAGATCGCCATCCCGGCGCTGATCGATCCGCCGGGTGAATTGATGTACAGCGAAATGTCCTTGGTGGCGTCCTCGGCGGCGAGCAGCAAAATCTGCGCGCACAGCCGATTGGCGATTTCGTCGCTCACCTCCGAACCCAGGAAGATGATGCGCTCGGACAGCAAGCGCTCATAGACCGAGTCCGTGAGGTTGAGACCCTGCGAGTTTGAACGCATGTCAGTCACGACTGGGTTACCTGCTTTCTCGAGATCCGTATTCACGACACTAACCAACCGAGCCGACTGTTTCGCGGCCACGCACCCCTGAAACGGGCACGTTCGCTCACAGCGTCATGGCGCGGTCACTCCCCGGCATCGGCCTCATCGGATTCGCCGGCCTCGCCCGAGTCCTCGTCGGCCGCCCCATTCGAATTGTCGGCCTCCTCCGCCTCGCCAGCCGGCTCGGCTGCGTCGGCCTCCGCTCGCTTGCCGAAGAATTCACTGGTGTCGATGGCGTTTCCGGCGGTATCGGTGACGGTCGCCGCCCGGATCACCTCGGCGATGGCCAGCGCCCGCCGCACATCGGCGAACATGGCCGGCAGCTGGTTGTTCTCCTGGAGGTATGCCACCAGCTGCTGGGGCTCGATGCCGTATTGCCGCGACGTCGCCACCAGGCGCTCGGTCAGGTCGTCCTGGCCAACCTGGACCTCCAGGTCGTCGGCCAGGGCGTCCAGCAGCAGCTGGCGCTTGACGTCCGTCTCGGCGGCGGTGCGCGTCTCGGTCTCGAACTCCTCGCGGGACTTGCCCTGCTGGGCCAGCACTTCCTCGAGCTTGGAATCGTCGTGGTCGAGGCTGTGCAGGGCGTTGTGCAGGGCGCTGTCGACCTGGGCCTTGACGATGGCCTCCGGCAGCGGCACCTCCACCTGTTCGAGCAGCGTGTCGAGGGCGGCCTCGCGAATGTTCTCGGCCTGCTGGGCGCGCTTGGTGCGGCCGACCTGCTCGCGCAGGTTGGACTTCATCTCCTCGATGGTGTCGAACTCGCTGGCCAGTTGCGCGAACTCGTCGTCGGGCTCGGGCAGTTCACGTTCCTTGATCGACTTGACCGTGACGGTCACCTGAGCGTCCTTGCCCGCGTGTTCGCCGGTCGCCAGCTGCGCGGTGAACTCCTTGGACTCGTCCACGGACAGACCGAGCAGCGCCTCGTCCAGGCCCGCGATGAGCCGGCCCGAGCCGACCTCGTGGGACAGGCCCTGCGCGGCGGCGCCCGGAATCTCTTCGCCGTCGATGGTGGCCGACAGGTCGATCGAGACGAAGTCACCGTCGGCGACGGGGCGGTCCACCCCGGTCAGGGTGCCGAATCGGGCACGCAGAGACTGCAGTTCGGCGTCCACGTCCTCGTCGCTGACCTCGATCGGGTCCACCGAGACCTTGAGCGCGCCGGGGTCCGGCAGGGTCAGCTTGGGGCGGACGTCGACCTCGGCGGTGAAGGCCAGCTCCGCGCCGTACTCCTTCTTGGTGACCTCGATCTCGGGCTGGCCCAGCGGGTGCACCTCGGATTCGGCGACGGCCTGACCGTACCGCGCGGGCAGCGCCTCGTTGACGACCTGATCGAGCATCGCCTCGCGGCCGAAGCGCGCCTCCAGCAACTTCGCCGGCGCCTTGCCCGGCCGGAACCCGGGCAGTCGCACCTGCCGGGCCAGCTCCTTGTAGGCGCGCTGGAAGTCGGGTTCGAGTTCCGAGAAAGGGACCTCCACGTTGATGCGCACCCGGGTGGGGCTCAACTGCTCGATGGTGCTCTTCACGGGTGTGCTCCTCAGTGCTCGTTCTTTGCTCGTTGTTGGCGGCCGGTGGCCCGTGCGCATGGCACGGGGCCGGTCGTGCTGGTCGGGGTGACAGGATTTGAACCTGCGGCCTTCCGCTCCCAAAGCGGATGCGCTACCAAGCTGCGCTACACCCCGCGCTGACCTCGATGATCCTAAGGCCCCTCAACACCGAGTTGGCCACGGGCTTCGCAGCGACGTCGCAGACCTCACGGAGCGATCACAAAACCGAGTCGATTAGATTTGATCTTCGTCGCCAGCTACAGTCACGCTCGACTAAATACATGCGGGCGTAGCTCAATGGTAGAGCCCTAGTCTTCCAAACTAGCTACGCGGGTTCGATTCCCGTCGCCCGCTCGGGCTAACTATCTGCTCGATAGAAAGGCGCCATGAGCGACCTGAAGACCGACGTGTCAATTCACGGGTCATGCGCCTCGGACTTTGCCGGAGTTCGCGACGCGTTCGAGCGCAATTTCACACTGGGCGATGAAGTCGGCGCCGCCGTCGCGGTGTGGGTCGACGGGTCTTTGGTCGTCAACCTGTGGGGTGGCTGGGCCGACGGGGCCCGCACCCGGCCGTGGCGGCAGAACACCCTCGCCACCGTGTTGTCCGGCACCAAGGGCCTGTCGGCCACCTGCGTGCACCAACTCGCCGACCGCGGCGAGCTGGACCTGCAAGCCCCGGTCGCCCACTACTGGCCCGAGTTCGGCCAGGCCGGCAAACAAGACATCACGCTGGCGATGGTAATGAGCCACCGTTCCGGGGTGATCGGCCCGCGCACCCGGATGCGGTGGGAGCAGGTCGCCGACTGGGACTACGTCTGCGATCAGCTGGCCGCCGCCGAGCCGTGGTGGGAGCCGGGCACTGCGCAGGGCTACCACATGACCACTTTCGGTTTCATCATGGGCGAGGTGTTCCGCCGGGTGACGGGCCGGACCATCGGCCAATACCTGCGCACCGAGATCGCCGAACCGTTCGGCGCCGACGTTCATATCGGGTTGCCGCTGAGCGAGCAGCAGCGCTGCGCCGAGCGGGTCAACAAGCCGCACGCCCGCGACCTGCTGGCCGAGGCGAAAGCCCCCGGCTATCCGACCAGCCTGGACCAGCACCCCAAGGCTGGACTGTCCATCTCGATGGGGTTCGCCCCCGATGACGAACTCGGCTCGCACGACCTGAACCTGTGGCGCGAACTCGAGTTCCCAGGCACCAACGGGCAGGTCTCGGCGCTGGGATTGGCGACGTTCTACAACGCGCTCGCCCAGGAGAAGGTGCTCAGCCGCGAGCACATGGACGTGGTGCGGGTCTGCCAGGGCGGGCTGGACACCGACCTGGTGCTGGGCCCGCGGGTCGCCGACCACGGCTGGGGCCTGGGCTACATGCTCAACCAGCGCTGCGTCAACGGACCCAACCCGCGGATCTTCGGCCACGGCGGGCTGGGCGGGTCCTTCGGGTTCGTCGACCTGGAGCACCGCATCGGGTACGCGTATGTGGCCAATCACTTCGACCCCACCAAGGCCAACGCGGACCCGCGCAGCCTGGTCCTGTCCAACGAGGTGTACTCCGTGCTGGGAGTCATCTAGCGCTGAAACGCAAACGCGCCCTGCCGGATATCGGCAGGGCGCATTCGGTTGCGTGGCTTATCGATCAGGGGTGCCAGCCTGGAGGCGGTGGCGGTCCGCCCGGGCCACCTGGGCCCCAAGGGCCACCCGGACGATCTTGTCTCTTATACACATCTGACGCTGCCGACGATCTA